>NZ_CP113525.1:2942500-4709688 GCF_045277145.1 Agarivorans sp. JK6
CTACAATACAAAGCGTTGAATTTGTTGCTTGAGTTGATTGGATTTTTCTTCTAACGACTTGGCATCATCTACACTAGATTGGGCTTCACTCACTGAATCTTGAGCAATAAGGGCAATTGTTTCCAGTGTTGCCGCCACATCTGAGGCCACTGCAGATTGTTCCTCGGTGGCTGCTGCAATCGCGGTAACCATTTCGGTAACACCCTGAGTAGTGTCGATAACTTGATGCAACGCATCTCCTGCCTTATTAACTACATTGCGGCCGCTAGAAACCAGTTCGGTACTCTTTGACATACTCTGATTAGCCGCTTCAGTTAGGCTACGAATTTGGTTGATAATTCGAGCAATCTCTTCTGTGGATTGGCTAGTTCGGCTAGCTAAGCTACGAACCTCATCAGCAACTACAGCAAAACCACGCCCTTGCTCGCCAGCACGAGCTGCTTCAATGGCTGCATTTAACGCTAACAAGTTGGTTTGTTCAGCGATACCAGCGATTACATCGGTAATCTTTTCTACTTCTTCACCCGCCAGGTTTAACTTAGCGATGTGCTGATTACTATCACTTACAGAACCTTCGATTTTTTGCATAATGGAAATGGTATCTGTGACCACTTGCCCACCTTGGCTTGCGACGTCTCCGCAATCTCTTGCATGGTCAGCAGCTTGAGAAGTGTTTTGCGCTATTTCTCTGGCTGCTACAGACATCTCTTCAATAGCAGTAGCCGCTGAGTCAACTTTCGAACGCTGTTCATCAAGAGCTGTGCCAATGCCCGAGCTCTTATCAAAGACCTTCACACTGCTTTGACTCACATCTGCAGCAGTTTGATTAACCTCTGTTATTAATCCTTTTAGCTGTTCTGCCATCGCATTAATGGAGCCAGTAAGCTGCCCTACCTCGTCTTTAGCGCTAACCTTCAATGCCGGTTGCGAAAGGTTTCCGTTAGCTATTTGCATTGCTCGCTGATTAACTAGAGCTAGGTTGGATTTAATTTGACGAGTTAACCAAAGCACCACCAAGCCACCTAATAACGCGGCAATAGCAGCACCAGCAAATACCACCAGCACAACTTGCTCGCCTAAACGCTCTAGTTCCTGTTGGTGGCTCACTAACACATTTTGCTGCTGCATATTCCAGTCATTAAGTTTCAGTTCAATATCGGCCACTAAGGGAATAACTTCGTTGGCCATACGGTGATTGGCAATATTCCAGTCAGGAGCTGCTCGTATCACAAACATTTCATCGACTAAGGGAACAAAAATATCAACTAACTCGACAAACTGTTGCCACAACCGAGCTTGTTCTTCGGTAAATAAATTATTTGCGGCCTCTACATCGGCTACCCGCTGTTTATGCCTGGCAAAATACTCTTGGTATTTCTCTTGTTCGTATTTATCGCCAGTAATAATAAAACTACGCAAGCTGGTAAGGGCATTGGCCAGTTCATTACGCGCTTCGCTCATATCTGCTAACAAACGTACCCGTTTTTTGGGGCTATATAAGCCGGGTTGAGAAATTTCTTCGGTGACTGCGCTAGAAACCTGGTTCATCGCTTCTTCAGCTAAGGGGGCAATATCAAACAGCAATAAAGCGTGTGCAGGTAGGTTATCTTCGCTATTGGAAATTTTGATAATTTGTTGCTGCAGTTCTTTTAAGGCTAAAAAGCTAGTTAAGGTTTGCTCTGGAACCGCTATATCGCTTAACAATTGAATTTGCTCTACGGCCAAATCAATGTTGAGCCAAGACTGTTCAAATAGGCTTTGAAAATGCTCGGCGCGTTGTTTATCTGCGCCATGGATGAGGTAGGCTCGAAGGGCACTAAGCGATTGCTGAAGGTGTCGCTCAATTTCTTTGCTTTGGGCAACTACAGGAACACTAACTTCAACTATTTGCCGCTCTTTTTGAGCAATTTTATCTAGTTGAATAAACACGATAACGGCGGAACAAAACATCAAAATAGCAACGAAACCAAAAGCCGATAACAGCTTATTCGAGATAGACACGAAGATAACTCCTTTCCACAAAAAACGATGCTGTTGTTTAAGGCTAGTCTATTTACCTAAAGCAACAACGCATCGTGGTTTACATCCAGCAAACCAAAAATACGAATCTATTTAGAATATAAGCGGATATGCTGTTCGATTTCCAGCATAGTTTCACTAAGCGTTTCAAATAAGCCAGCAGCAAGTGCTATATGCTCATCCAAAATCGGTTGTTTTTTTAAGCCCTCTTCAAGCGCTAAACACTGAGCTTGTAAACTGCTTGCACCGAAATAACTACTACTAGATTTAAGGCCATGCGCTAAGCGTACTGCATCTTGGTAACGCTTAACCTTTAAAGCTTGCAATAGCTCTTCAATCATCGCCTCTGCGCCCTTTTGATATTCCTGCAATAAGGCATCAAACTCATCCCCCATACTTTCTTGCAGCTTAGTAAGCTCAGTTGTTGAAATCCGTTGATATTGAACGTTAGAAAGCTCATCACTACTTGTTAGCAGTGTTTGCTCAACACTAGCATTTTTTGTATTCAACCATTTACGCAGGCAAACATATAAGCCCACTCGGTCAAATGGCTTAGTCACATAGTCATCCATTCCAGCATCAAAACAAGCCTGTTTTGCTTCTAAGCTAACGCTTGCTGTTAACGCAATAATGGGAATTCGCTGAGCAAGGTTTTCTAGTTCCCGAATAACCATTGTGGCTTCATAACCATCCATGTCAGGCATCAAGCAATCCATTAAAATGAGAGAAAGTTTTGAGCCCCAACGCTTAAACAGATCTATGGCTTCATGGCCATCACGAGCGATCATCACTTTAAGGCCAAAACTGTCTAACATATGGCTAGCAACACGTTGATTAACCACGGTGTCTTCAACCAACAGCACATGGCCAGACAACTTGCTTAATACAGCCTGTTCACGACTGTCGGTAACACTTACGCTCAACACATCATCTTCAACACTTTGCAAAGGTAAGCTCACACTAAATTCTGAGCCAACCCCTAAACCCGATGTCACTGATATATCACCATCCATTAAGGATACAATGCGCTGACAAATGGCCAGCCCTAAGCCAGTGCCGCCATAACGACGGGTTGTTGAGCTGTCAGCCTGAGCAAAAGGCATGAATAAATTGTTGATAGACTCATCGGCAATACCAATGCCGCTGTCGGTTACTCTTACTAAGACAGTTTCCTCGGCACCTGGTTGTTGACTATATTCAACACTCAAATTCACCGTGCCCACTTCGGTAAACTTAATCGCATTATTGACGAGGTTAATAAATATTTGCTGCACCCTGCCCTGATCACCAATGAACACCTTAGGTAAATGTTCAGGGTAATCGAGATGCAAACTCAAGTGCTTGGCTTTAGCTTGAGGAGAGAATAATTTAACGACTTCCAGCAAGGTTAAATGCAAGCTAAAAGCATCCAAGCGTAGCTCCATTTTACCGGCTTCTACCTTAGAGAAATCCAATACGTCATTAACAATCACCAATAAAGCTTTGCCAGAAAGGCGAATGGTATTCACGTGCTCAATTTGCTCCTCAGATAACGAGGAAGCACTAAGTAACTGAGTCATTCCTAAAATACCATTTAGAGGGGTTCGGATCTCGTGACTCATCATTGCTAAAAAGTCGCTTTTTGCTTGCGAAGCTGTTTCTGCATCTCGCCTAGCAATGCTTAACTGCTGCTGGCTACGCTGGTGTTCGGCAATCTCGTCATTGAGCTGCTCAGTACGAGCATCTACTTTTGCCGTCATTTGGCCTATGGCTCGGGCTAATACGCCCACTTCATCATTAGATTTATCTGGTAAGGTCACCTGTATATTGCGCTCACCAAACAACAACGTTGCGTTGGTAATGTAGCGCAGTGGCGCAACTATAGTGTGAGCAAAAAACCAGCCTACTAGCACCATTAAGCCGATTACCACAGCTGCTGCTAACAAAGCTTGCTTAGCCGCCATTTGTGAGGCCGCGATAGTTTCCTCGTAATCAGTTATTTGCACTAAATCCAAATACTCTTGGTCGTTCGACGGCAAATAAGGCAGACGCTGAATACTTAGTATGTAAGAGCCAAACTTAACCACTTGTTCTGGTAAGTCTTTAACTGGGGAGTTAATTAGCTGCTTGATGCGTTGATATTCTGAGGCTTGAAAGCTCGTAGACTGCCCTCTGCCATGCTCACTGCGCCACAATCGCTCTCCATTAATGTCGAACACTAACAAAGGCCCAATGGTGGTTTCAGCATGTTGACTAGAACGATTTGATGACGCTTGCTGAGATACTTTAAATAAATCATCAAGGCGATACTCAAAAAGCCATATAGCGGCAACGCCACCATCGCTATGCTGGACACTGGTTGCCAAGTACCATACGCCTTGGCTATTTTGTCTAATTGTTTGAGCGTGCACTCTGTCTGGCAACTTTTCTGCGTCTAATAGCAAAGCCTTAGGCAGCGTTTGACCAATTCGCTTTCCTACTGAGAGGTATTCAAATTGTTGGCCTTGGCTAACCACAATAAGATGCGCGGCCAGTAAAGCTTTTTCCCGTTTAAGTAACTGACGAATATCGCTACTTAAGCGCGAATGCCAAAAATCGGGTTCAACATTGATGAAGCGTTCATCTACAAATTGCTGCTGAATAAACCCATCAAGTAAAGATTGCTCGGCTAGATGGCTGAGCTCTTCATAAGCATGAGATATTTCTCGATCTAGGCGCTCAACTTGAATTGCATTTCGTAAACTTAATTGCTGTTCACGCTCGCTCTCTAAACTGGCAACAAAAGAAAAATAAAAGATAAGGTAAGTTACCGTAACCCCGGCTACCACCAAGCAACCGCTGAGCAAGGTAACGTAAGTACTAATGGAGCTTTTACTGCGTTTAAACCATGAGTACTGCTTCCCCCTCGCTCGATCCATTAAGCGAATCAACCGGTCTTCGCGGCGTCGCTCCCGCTCTATGGTGGTTACTGGCGCAGGCGCTCTTAACTCCAAGTAGCTAGCAACGGCAACCACCAAGTAACTACTTAGCTTAATTAACGACAAGGAAAACACGGCAAAGCTGTTAACACCTAAGTTTTCTGACACCGGCCAAAAGTACAAAATAAATTGAATGCACACACACGCAAATACGCCACATTCAAGGGTGCAATTTAGCCAACGGCCACGCCAGCCAAAATAAGCGATAGCAATCGCAAATACCGCAGTAACCAATAATTCCAACACTGAATGAAGATGGGATAAAGCCACCTGCATAAAAGGTAATGACACCACATAAAGAAAGGCGACACTTAGGAAAGAAAATATCACACTACCGATAGCCAGCACCGCGATGCTCATCTTCCCACCGTTGGCTAAGCGCTCGTAACGGCTAAGCAGCACCCCGCAAATGAGCAACACTGCAGCTAAAAAGCCACGTGTAATTAGCCCAGACCATATCGCTACAGTATTCGAAGATAGTGGCTGAACACTTAAAAAGGAGGGATAGTTGAGAATAAAGTAGCAAAGCTCTAAACCCGACACCGAGAAAAAGGCGGCGCCAAAAACCAACATCGTGTAACTGTATTTCTTACGGTAAAAACTGCGGCACATTAAGCCAACAGAAAGCGGCAAAATAATGCTAAGCATCGCCACCATAACAGTAACTAAGGGAGCCACTGACGCTGAAGACTGGCGCCCCCAAAAGGCCAGAGCTACCACCAACACCAGCGAAAATAGCAAGCCAATGCTGTGCCGCCATGCTAAATCTAAATTGCGAAACATGCTGATGTTAGGTTTAGACATTACCTATATCCTTGGTAAAACATCCTAAAAACTTTTTCGCTATTCAGCATTAACTTGAAACAACAAGCGAAACTAAGTGATGTTATAATAAACCCAGTATTATCAATAAGTACATGTCAATTTTACCAGCTAATGACCAGCTTCAAGTATTTGATTCAAGGGAAGTGTATGCGTGTTTTTCTAATAATGGCGCTTAGCAGCAGCCTAATAGCTTGTAGTGGCAACTACAGTTTTAATACCAACGTCGATAAAGAAAACTTTGAAAACTATTTGCCTGCCACCGAAGTGGAAATAGTTAACGATGAACAAATCGATCCCCTGCAAGCAGAATACTTAGGCATTGTAGAAGGGCTAAGTTGCCAAGAAAAAGCCAATCAAGCACCACCGCAGAAAGTGGATGCACGCAATAATCTTCGCGAGCAAGCCGCCGGTATTGGGGCCAATGTAGTCACTATTCAACAATGTTACCCAATTGAAGAACCTGCAGCATGCATTGCCATGTTAAGTTGTTTTGGCAAAGCCTACAGAATTGAAAAGTAATGAATATCCAGCTATCTCCTTTGGGCCTTATCCACTCCCCTTATCAAGAGAAGTTTTCGGTGCCACGTCAGCCCGGCTTGGTTAATGCCACAACCAGCAGCTTAGTCTTCAACTCCGACTTTAATGACCCTGATTTACTAGACAATGTGGAGCAGTTTAGTCACTTTTGGTTAGTGTTTGCCTTTCATCAAAATATTAAATCTGGCTGGAAAGCCAAGGTACGCCCACCACGTTTAGGCGGTAACAAAAAAGTGGGCGTATTGGCATCTCGTTCGTCATTTCGCCCTAATCACTTAGGTTTATCCTTACTTGAACTTAGTCACGTTGAACGCAGCCCAAATAAGTTGGCCATGCATTTCAAAGGTGGCGATTTAGTTAACGGCACTCCTATTTATGATGTAAAGCCCTACTTACCTTACGCCGACAGTATTCCAGAAGCGCAGGCTGGTTACGCACAACAAGCACCACAGCAACAGTTACTAGTGATTTGGTCTCAGCAAGCCTTGCAACAAGCTCAACAGCTGAATATAGAACAAGCTCAACGGCTGGTGATAGAGCAGGTATTAGCCCAAGATCCACGCCCAGCATACAAACAAAACAAAACTGACGACCGAGAGTATGGTGTGGCCTTATATCAATTCAATATCCGCTGGCGAATCCTAGAAGTTAATGCAAGTGAGTCACAAGTAGAAATTGTTTCGGTGAGCCATGCAGCTTGAACCTCAGGACTATCAGCAACAACACAAACAGCGCCTTGCTTGGATGCCATGGCTTTATTACCGTTTAAAAGCGAAACACCTGCAATGGGCCAAGCCCTGGCAAAATGATATCCAACAACATTTGCAAGCACTAGAAACCGTACAAATTGGTGAGAACTGTTTCATTGCCCCAGACGCCAATATATTTGCCGAGCCAGGGCGTTTAGTCTCGCTAGGCAATAGCTCGTTTGTGGCTGCTCAAAGCTTCTTGCATGGCCCAATAACCATTGGCGACTATGTAGCTATAAACCACGGCTGCTCCATCGACGGCGGGCAAAAAGGCGTAAGCATTGGCAACAACAGCCGTATTGCTAACGGCGTAAAAATTTATGCCTTCAACCATGGCATGCACCCAGAGCAAGATATTTGGCGGCAAAACAGCCAATCCAAAGGCGTCACAATTGGCGAAGATGTGTGGATTGGTGCGAACGCCTGTATTGTTGACGGCATTGAAATTGGCGACCATGCGGTCGTAGGCATGGGAGCGGTAGTCACTAAAAATGTGGCTAAATGGGCTATCGTTGCCGGTAACCCTGCAAAAATCATCGGCGACCGCCGTGACAAGGCCTGACAGAGCGAAATTAGCCTGTTACAATCGCCGCAATTTAATAGCTAAATGAAAGGACAGATATGCGTTCTAGCAAATATCTTCTGGCAACTCAGAAAGAAACTCCGAGCGATGCAGAGATTGTATCTCACCAGTTAATGCTGCGCGCTGGCATGGTAAGAAAATTAGCCTCAGGTTTATATACTTGGCTGCCCAATGGTTTGCGTGTTCTTTCAAAAGTAGAACAAATTGTTCGTGAAGAAATGAATGCCAGTGGCTCTATTGAGATCCACATGCCTACTGTTCAACCTTCAGATTTATGGCAAGAAACCGGCCGCTGGGACAAGTTTGGCCCAGAGCTGCTTCGCTTTAAAGACCGTCACTCGCGCGATTTTGTACTAGGCCCTACCCACGAAGAAGTGGTTACCGAATTAGTCCGCAGAGAAGTAAACAGCTATAAGCAACTTCCGCTTAACTTGTTCCAAATTCAAGCCAAGTTCCGTGATGAAGTTCGCCCGCGTTTCGGCGTTATGCGCTCTCGCGAATTTTTAATGAAAGACGCCTACTCTTTCCACTTATCCGATGAATGCTTACAAAGCACTTATGATGATATGTACGCAGCTTACTGCCGTATCTTTGAGCGTTTAGGTTTAGAGTACCGCCCAGTATTGGCCGACACTGGCAGCATTGGTGGCAGCGTATCCCATGAGTTCCACGTTCTCGCCGAGTCTGGCGAAGATGCAATCGTATTCTCTGATAACAGCGACTACGCGGCAAACATTGAAAAAGCAGAGGCCTTAGCCCCTGCAGGTGAGCGCCCAGCACCTAGCCAAGAGATGCAAGAAGTGGCTACGCCAAATGCTAAAACCATTGCTGAGCTAGTTGAACAGTTCGACATTAAGGTTGAACAAACAGTTAAAACCTTGATTGTGAAAGCCAGTGAAGAATCTGAGCATTCACTTATTGCATTAATTTTGCGTGGCGACCACGAGCTCAATGAAATTAAAGCAGAAAACTTAACTGAGATAGCTTCACCGCTTGAGTTTGCTAGTGAAGAAGAAATTCGCGCTGCAGTTGGCGCAGGCCCAGGCTCTTTAGGACCAGTTAATTTACCAATGCCAGTTATTGTAGACCGCGCTGCCGCGCACTGTAGTGACTTTGGCGCAGGTGCTAACGTAGATGATAAACACTTCTTCGGTATCAACTGGGAGCGAGATGTAGCACTTGGCGAAGTTGCTGATCTACGCAATGTGGTAGAAGGCGATCCAAGCCCTTGCGGTTCAGGTAATTTATCAATTAAACGTGGGATCGAAGTTGGTCATATTTTCCAACTTGGTGATGCCTACGCTAAATCAATGAACGCTGCGGTGCTTAATGAGCAAGGTAAAAACCAAACCTTAACCATGGGTTGTTACGGCGTGGGTGTATCTCGTATCGTTGCTGCAGCTATTGAGCAAAACAACGACAAATACGGTATTACTTGGCCAGATGCAATTGCGCCATTCAAGCTAGCCATTGTACCGATGAACATGCACAAATCTCATCGCGTTCAAGAAGTGGCTAACAAGCTTTACGAAGAAGCCAAGCAGCGTGGTATTGATGTATTGTTTGACGATCGTAAAGAGCGTCCAGGTGTTATGTTTGCCGACATAGAATTGATTGGCATTCCACACGTTATCGTTATTGGTGACCGCAGCCTAGACAAAGGTGTGATTGAATACAAAAATCGTCGCAGTGGAGAAAAAGTTGAAGTGGCTGTAGAGCAAATCTTCGACCAATTCTAAGATCTGTAAATTGACTAAAAAGCCGGCCTTCGCCGGCTTTTTTTGTTTTTGGGAGTGTGATATCACCAGTAAGCAGTGATAAAACGCTGTGCTAAGATATTATTATGAATCAAAAGGCTAGCACTAAAAACAAACCCAAAGTCGCTCTCGTTCTTACCGGCGGCGGCGCGCGAGCGGCCTACCAAGTTGGGGTTCTAAAAGCGATTGCGGAGCAATACCCAAGAAACCATGCCAGTCCCTTTTCAATACTTTGTGGTACTTCCGCGGGTGCGATAAACGCTACTGCGCTAGGTGTCTATGCCTCCTGCTTTCGATTAGGGGTTAAAAAACTTGAATATATTTGGCGTAACTTTAAATGTAAGCAAGTTTTTAGAACCGACAGTTTAGCCATAGCCAAGCAATTATCATCAATGGTGTGCAAAAGCCTGCATGCAGACTATAGCCAGCAACAAGGCTTTTCCCTACTCAATAACCAGCCCTTACAAGCCTTATTAAACGATTATCTTAACTACAAGCGGATCGATCAGAACATTGCCACTGGCTATCTGCATGCCTTATCGGTCACCGCTTCAAATTACCAAGACGGTCAGTCCTTATCTTTTTTTCAAGCCAAGCAGCATCAACAAAACTGGCAACGCGCCAGGCGGCTGGGGCGAAAAACCCAAATCCATACCAGTCACCTACTTGCTTCAACAGCCATACCTCTGATATTTCCAGCAGAGAAAGTAGGTCAAGATTACTACGGCGATGGCTCCATTCATCAGCTTTGCCCACTTAGCCCCGCAATCCATTTAGGTGCTGATAAAATACTGGCGATTCATTTAGAGCAGCCTCGCAAACCCAACTGCGCAATAGATTGTCCTCCGCCGAATAGCGCAACAATTGCAGGTCATCTTCTCGACTCGGTGTTTTCCGATACTCTTAATTCAGACTTAGAGCGCTTACAACGTATTAATCGAACTATTGAGTTATTAACACCACAACAGCAAAAACAATTAGATTTGCGCCCTATTCACTCTTTAAGTATCAAACCTAATATCGATTTCGAACAAACCGCACACAACCACTTTAGTATATTGCCACTTTCGGTACGGCTGATGCTGGCTACCTTAGGCATTAAAAAAGACAAACCTTCGGCCATCACCAGCTTTTTAATGTTCGAGCAAGATTACACTAACTATCTGATAAGAGAGGGATACCAAAACACTTCGCAGCAAATTGACAAAATTTTGGCTTTTTTGGAAGATTAGCTGGCCTACAAATTGCTTTATTCTTAACTAGCGGCGTTTTTTGACGCTAAACAGCAAGATTAGATAAGAGTAAAGTAACTATGGATTCTCTACAATTAGCGCAGAACAATATTGTAAGCCCAAGAAAAATATCACATTTTTCTAATGACGCTAAACTTAGTGCTGTTCAGAAGCTGAGTATTCTTGAGTCTTTGCAAGAAAGCTTACAGTTAGATGAGTTACTGCAAAACTTTGCCGCTATGGCAACGAATTACGTTGAGTTTTCCGCCATGCGTTTAGTTAGTGATAGCCTGCAAACCGAAGTGAGCCTATTTGAAGGCCAGCGCTACTACCGTAGTTTTAATCTCAACAATAAAAGCCAGCCCTTAGCGATTGTTACCTTTACCCGCGATACTCCGTTTCAGCGTAATGAAATTCATCAACTCCGCCAGCTAACGCAGCTACTGCAGGCTCCATTAAAACATGCCCTGCAGATAGCACGATTACAAGAACGCGTGCGTAATGACTACTTAACCGGTATCGGTAATCGTGCCCATTTCGATGAATCTTTACATACGTCGATCGAACAGCAAACCCGTCAAAGCCAGCAACAAGGTGGCTTAGTACTTATGCTGTTAGACTTGAACAAGTTTAAGCAAGTGAATGATTCGCTTGGCCATCCGGTTGGCGATCAAGTATTGATTAGCTTTGCCAAAGTACTCGAGTCGGTAATTAGAAGCGGCGATCAAGCCTTTAGAGTAGGTGGTGATGAGTTTGCCATGTTATTGCGCCCGGCCACCGAGTACTCTGCGCAAAAAGTGATTAAACGCTTACACGCTAAACTTGAAGAGTCGCCACTACTGGCTCAATACGATATTTCAGCGAGTATTGGAGTAAGCGAATGGACACCTGGCAGCAATAGCGAAAGCCTAATCCAAAGCGCCGACGAACAGCTTTACGCTAACAAGTCGGCAACCAGTTAAGAGCAATGCCCTTATTATTAGGGCATGCATAATCTTGCTGAATGTAAATGTCAGCTACTGCCACTAGTACTTCATCATAAAATACAAAAGGTAAGCGATTGCGCTGCCATGGCGGTAACTTGCATTCTTGCAATAGCTTCTTAATGCTTCTACTGCCAACGCGCCCAAACGCTTTAAACTCTTTTTGCTCTAGATGAGTTCTAAATTTAACACTAACTTGTTGGGAACTTGAAGGCGGCAATAACTTGCCACCATTTTGCCAAGCTAATTGACTACCATTATCCAAGGTTAATATTGGTGTGCTAGCAAGCTCCCAGTTAGTCACTAAGTTTGACTCAAGCAATTCAACTTTTCTCACCAAATACAAACAAGCTTGAAAGCGGCGACACTCCCCTTCTGCTAATGTAACAGCTACCTTGGCATCTTGTTGTGCAGAGGCTTGAGTGAGGATCTGCGCTAATTGCGCTTGGCTTGGGTAAGCCCAACCCATACGTTTAAACCAGTAACGGAGCACGTTTCTTTGGCGCTTTGGCGAAAGCAGTAACAAGCTTTCGCAACACAACGTTTGCTCACTCTCAAGCGTTTGGTAATCAGACTCAGCCAGCTCTTCCAACAAATCGACAGATTCTTGTAGTAATTGAACACTACGCTGAGTGGAAGCTAGCCATTGGGGCCAGCGCCCTGTTAGCTCTGGCAATATCTTATGCCGCAAAAAGTTACGATCAAACTCTAAAGACTGGTTGCTTGGGTCTTCTATCCAGCTGAGTCGCTGTTGCCTAGCATAGTCTGCTAACTCTGCTCGCGTTACAGATAACAGAGGCCTTAACAAGCACCCAGCAGCAAAATTCCGCATTGGCGGCATAGCAGCTAAGCCTTGTAAGCCACTTCCCCGCTTTAGCGCTAGCATAAAGGTTTCGAACTGGTCGTCGGCATGGTGTCCCGTTAGCAAGCAGCTATGAGCATCCATATGTTTCGCTAAAGCTTGATAACGCTTTTCTCTCGCCACCGCTTCCAAGCTAGAGCGTGCTTTTACTTCAACATCAACCATCTCAGCCACAAAGGGTAAACCCAAAGCCTCTGCTTGCTGCTGACAGTTAAGTTGCCAATTATTTGCTTGCTCTTGCAGGCCATGGTTTACGTGCACAACTAGTAATTCTAAGTGCCGGTGAGATTTATGGTACTGGGCTGCTAAGTGCAATAGAACGCTTGAATCTAAGCCGCCACTAAGGGCAATAACAATACGTTGAGTTGTTGACGGAAGAGAAACTAGGGAGTGTGAAAAGCGAGATTGAAGGGACAAATTAACCTCTTAATAGGGCACTGGAGATACCAATGCCCTAGTTCATTATTAGCAATATCCGTAGGACATTAAGCGCTGATAGCGCTGCTCTAACAAGGTTTCAGTGTCTAATGCTGATAGGCTTTCTAAATCGCTCAATAGCTTAGTTTTTAGATTAAGCGCCATCGCGGCAACATCACGGTGGGCGCCACCTAAAGGCTCTGGAACAATGTCATTAATTAAATCTAATTCTTTAAGGCGTTCTGAAGTAATGCCCATAGCATCGGCTGCAACAGGCGCTTTATCAGCACTCTTCCATAAAATCGAAGCACAACCTTCTGGAGAAATCACCGAGTAAGTGCTGTACTGAAGCATGTTAACGCGGTCGCCTACACCAATTGCCAAGGCGCCGCCAGAGCCACCCTCACCAATAACGGTACAAATAGTTGGCACCTTTAAGCCAGCCATAACCAATAGATTTTTAGCAATTGCCTCACTTTGTCCACGCTCTTCTGCGCCTACGCCTGGATATGCTCCAGGAGTATCAATGAAGGTAATGATTGGCATATTAAAACGCTCAGCCATTTCCATCAAACGAAGCGCTTTGCGGTAGCCTTCTGGTTTTGGCATACCAAAGTTACGACGGATTTTTTCTTTGGTTTCGCGACCTTTTTGCTGGCCAATAACCATTACTGGTTTGCCATCTAGACGTGCCATACCACCAACAATAGCTTCGTCGTTAGCGTAAGCTCTATCACCAGCTAATTCATCAAAGTCAGTGAAAATGTGCTCGATGTAATCCAACACATATGGGCGATTAGGATGACGCGCTAGCTGGGCGACTTGCCAAGCACCTAAGTCTGAGAATATTTTTTGGGTTAAATCGTTTTGCTTTTGTTGCAAACGAGAGATTTCTTCCTGTAAATCTACATCTACGCCAGATTCTTCATTTACAATGCACAACTCTTCAATTTGCGCTTGCAGCTCAGCAATCGGCTGCTCAAACTCTAGAAAATTCGGATTCATATAATCTTTTTCTTAATTAAATTCTAGGGTGACTTGCTGTTGTCCCAGCAGTTGGGTCAACGCCTCTATTAAATCTTCACTCGGCGTAATTCGCCAATCGGTGCCTAAGCTTAACATGCCACTGGCATTATCGCCCTCATAACTTATTGCTATTGGGCAGGTTCCCGCTCGATAAGGCTCTAATACTTCGTAAAATCTTTGCCAAAATAGTTCATCTAGCTGGTCGCGACACATTCGCAAACGCAGTTTTTTCATCCAGCGTTCACGAGCCATCGACAAATCCATGACTTCACGAGCAGTCATTTTAATGCCTCCGGAGAAATCATCAACGCTGACCTCTCCTTGAATCACCAACATGCGATCTTTTTCTAATAATTCTTGGTAGGTATCGAATGCTTCACTAAAGAACATCACATCCAAACGGGCACTGCGATCATCGAGTTGAATGATGCCCATTTTAGAGCCCCGCTTGGTAAGCATTACCCGCGTAGATAACACTAAGCCCGCTACCGTTGATGTAGTACCGCGGCCGGTGGGGCGTATATCTACCAAGCGACCAGTAGTATATTGACGAAACTCTTTTAAATAGCGATTAACTGGGTGACCGGTTAAGTATAAGCCAAGGGTTTCTTTTTCCCCTTCTAACCAGACTTTTTCTGTCCAAACAGGTTCATCAATAAACTCTGGGCGTTCATCCTCTTCTTCAGCAATGATACCGAATAAGTCTTCTTGGCCCCGAGCTGAGGCTTTTGCATGTTGTGAAGCGGCTTGCATAGCTGTTGGCAAAGTCACCATCATTGCGGCGCGATGCGGGCCTAGCTTGTCCATAGCTCCGGCCATAATAAGTTTTTCAATCACCCTTTTATTGATTTTCTTGAGATCTAAGCGACAACAAAAATCAAACAGATCAATAAATGGTCCACTTTGTCTGGCCTCTAAAATCGCTTCAATGGGGCCTTCACCTACCCCTTTAATCGCGCCAATACCGTAAACAATTTCTTCATCGGCATTCACCGAAAACTTAAACAAGCCAGTGTTTACATCGGGCGGCACCAGCTTCAGCCCCATGTTGTTACATTCATCTACTAAAGTAACAATTTTGTCGGTGTTATCCATATCGGCCGACATCACCGCTGCCATAAAGTACGCAGGGTAATGCGCCTTCATCCATAAAGTTTGATAAGAAACTAAAGCGTAAGCAGCGGAGTGAGACTTGTTAAAACCATAGCCAGCGAACTTTTCTACCAAGTCAAAGATCTTCATGGACAGTTCGCCATCAACCCCATTCTTAATAGAGCCTTCTTCAAATACTGCCCGCTGCTTGGCCATTTCCTCAGGTTTTTTCTTACCCATAGCCCGGCGTAACATGTCAGCGCCACCGAGGGTATAACCTGCTAGAACCTGAGCAATCTGCATTACCTGTTCTTGGTAAAGAATAATACCGTAGGTCGGCTCTAGAATAGGTTGCAGGCTGTCGTGTTGCCAAGTTTCATCAGGGTAAGAAATAGCTTCTCGACCATGTTTACGTTCGATAAAGTTATCTACCATGCCTGATTGCAACGGACCGGGACGAAACAGGGCAACAAGTGCAATCATATCTTCAAAACAATCGGGCTTAAGACGCTTAATCAAATCCTTCATACCACGAGATTCCAACTGGAATACCGCGGTTGTTTTGCAATCTTGCAGTAATCTAAATGATTTTGGGTCAGTGGTAGAAATTGCCGCAATATCGATTGGCTGCTCACCCTTGGCTTCTAACACTGGGTTGAGCATATCCAAAGCCCATTGAATAATCGTCAGTGTACGCAAGCCTAAGAAGTCAAACTTCACTAAGCCGGCATATTCAACATCATTCTTATCAAACTGGGTAACTGGGTTTTTACCCTCTGCATCACAATACAAGGGGGCAAAGTCGGTAATAGTGGTGGGCGAAATTACTACGCCACCAGCGTGTTTACCCGCGTTACGCGTAACCCCTTCGAGGATACGAGCCATATCGATTAGCTCGCGAACTTCTTGATCAGCGTTATACAGCTCTGGCAAACGCGGTTCAGCCTCAAAGGCTTTTTCTAGGGTCATTCCCGGATCGGGTGGAATCAACTTGGAGATCCGGTCAACAAAACCAAAAGGATGACCTAATACTCGACCTACGTCACGCACTACTGCTTTAGCAGCCATAGTACCAAAGGTGATAATCTGCGATACCGCATCTCGACCATATAGCTCAGCTACGTGGTCGATTACCTCGTCACGACGATCCATGCAAAAATCGACATCGAAGTCAGGCATAGATACCCGCTCGGGGTTCAAAAATCGCTCGAATAGTAAGTCGAATTCAAGCGGATCTAAATCGGTAATTTTTTGCGCATAAGCTACCAACGAACCAGCGCCCGAGCCCCGGCCAGGTCCAACCGGAATATTGTTATCCTTACTCCACTGAATGAACTCCATTACGATGAGAAAGTAACCAGGGAAACCCATTTGGTTAATTACATCAAGTTCAATTTGTAAACGTTCGTCGTATTCCGGACGACGTTTTGCTCGCTCTTCAGGGTCGGGAAACAAAAACTCTAAGCGCTCTTCTAAACCGTCCCAAGATACTTTACAGAAGAACTCTTCAATGGGCAGGCCTTCGGTGGGAAAGTCAGGCAAAAAGTACTCACCTAAGCGCACCGTTACATTACAGCGTTTAGCGATTTCAACTGAGTTTTGCAGTGCTTCGGGAATATCTGCAAACAACTCCTGCATTTCTTGCTCGCTGCGAAGATATTGCTGCGCACTATATTTTTTAGGTCTGCGGCTATCATCGATAGCAAAACCATCGTGAATGGCAACCCGCACTTCATGAGGTTGAAACTGATCTTCTTCTAAAAAAACAACTTCATTGGTAGCGACTACAGGCAAGCCTTTATCGCCCGCTAACGCAACGGCCATGTGCAGGTAGTTTTCTTCGTCGGGGCGGCCGGTGCGAATTAACTCTAAAAAGTAATGATTTGGGAAATACTTTTGGTAAAATGCAAGACTTCGCTCAACGATATCGTGGTTACCTTTAAGTAAGGCTTTGCCCACATCACCTTGGCGACCACCAGACAGAACAATCACTCCTTCAGCATGTTCACTAAGCCATTGCTTATCAATAACCGGCTTACCCTGCAGCTGCCCTCGCAAATAGGCCCGTGAGATGAGCATAGTGATGTTCTGATAACCTTTGTTATTGGTAGCTAATAAGGTTAATCGAAACTGGTCATCACCTAATTCATCTGACTGAACAAAAAAATCACAACCGACAATGGGCTTAATCCCTTGGTTATGAGCTTCGCCGTAAAACTTAACTAAACCACAGAGGTTAGTTTGATCAGTTAAAGCAATGGCCGGCATGTTTAACTCGGCCGCTTTTGCAACAATGGGTTTTACTTTTTTTAAGCCATCAACCATCGAAAAGTCTGAATGGACCCGAAGGTGAATGAAAGATGGATTTGGTGTAGGTTCTGACAAAACTACAGCTCTCCTAGTACCCGCTGTACGGGTTTAAAACTGCGCCGATGCTCGGCAATAGCACCGTGTTTCTCCAACATTTCTAGGTGTAAGGCCGTTGGGTAGCCTTTATGCTTGGCAAATTGATAATCTGGGTAACGGGCATCTAATTCGACCATTTCTTGGTCTCGAGCCACTTTTGCGATAATAGATGCAGCGCTAATTTCGGCCACCAAACCATCACCTTTTATCACCGCTTGGCAGGGGATGCTTAACTGAGGCTCTCGGTTGCCGTCGATCAACGCAAACTCAGGTGTAACGCTCAAAGCCGCAACGGCTCTAGACATAGCCAGCATGGTTGCGTGCAAAATATTCAACTTATCTATTTCTTGAGGAGTTGCCCGGCCTATCGCCCAGGCTATTGCATGCTGCTTAATCTCTTCGGCTAGTACCAAACGTTTTTTCTCAGAGAGCTTTTTGGAATCGTTTAGTCCTGCAATTGGCTGCTTAGGATCAAGGATAACCGCTGCGGTTACCACATCACCCACTAAAGGGCCCCGCCCTACTTCATCGACGCCAGCAAAAACAGAATAACCAGAAGGATAAACAAAAGGCGTCATGACAACTCCAAAAAACGCGTATAAGGAAAACTAACTATTTATTACTTCAATAACCGCTTGCGCTGCTTTGTGGTCAGCATCACAACGGATTTGTTGGTGCAATTCAGTAAACTTATCGATGAGTTTGCTGTTATCACTTTCAAGTAGGCGACTTAACTCGGCCACAATGTTGTCGCTGGTACAGTCTTCCTGTACATATTCTTGCACAATCATTTTGTCGGCAAGCAAATTAGGCAAGGCAGCGAACTTAGCATTAACAATTAACTTTGCAATTCGATAAGTCAAAGGCTTAAAACGATAAGCTACTACCATAGGCCGTTTTACTAACATCGCTTCCAGCGTTGCCGTGCCAGAAGCTAATAAAATAGCGTCTGCTGCGGTCATCACGGTGCGAGCTTGTCCGTCGATAACTTTAATATCTAGCTCTGGCGCATGCTCATTGACTAAAGATTCAAATTGCTCCCGGCGACGCTGATTAACTAAAGGAGCAACCAGTTGTAGATCTGGATACTGCTCAAGTAATTTTTTAGCGGACTCAAGGAAGACTGGTGTAAGCAAGCCCACTTCAGCATTTCGACTACCAGGCAATATCGCTAGTACTTTTCTAGAACTGTCTAAACCTAGCTTTTCAATGGCAGGCAATTGGGGGCTTTCAAGAGGAACTTGATCAGCCAAGGTGTGCCCAACAAACTCACAAGGCACTTCGAAGCGATCATAAAAAGCTTTTTCAAATGGCAAGAAAACCAGAATTTTATTGCAGCCCTCTTTAATTTTGAAAACTCGCTTTTGTTTCCATGCCCAAACGGAGGGGCTAACGTAATGAACAGTTTTAACACCTTTAGCGTGCAGTTTATGTTCTACGCCTAAGTTAAAATCTGGAGCATCAATGCCAATGTAAATGTCTGGTGGAGATTGAATATATTGTTGGAGCAGTTGTTTGCGGATTTTGATTATACGCGGTAAGCGCCCTAGCACTTCCACTAGCCCCATTACCGATAGCTCTTCCATATCAAACAAGGCCTCACAGCCTTGCTCTTGCATTAATGGACCCGCGATGCCGGAGAAGCGCGCATTGGGGTATTGCTGTTTAAGTGCAGAAATTAAACCGGCACCTAAAATATCGCCGGAGACTTCCCCGGCGACGATAGCGATATGCAAATCCGCCTGAGCCATTAGCGAACAATGCCTCGCCCATTTTCTTTTAGAAAATCGGCGAACAACTTAACCTCTGGGTATTGCTCAGCAGATAACTCTATCTGGCTTAGCGCTTCCTCTAAAGTATTGCCACTACGGTAAAGCGTTTTGTAAGCTTGGCGAATCGCCTTAATAGCATCCTTACTAAAACCTCTACGCAATAAACCCTCGGTATTAACTGCTACTGGGCGAGCATAGTTACCTACAGCCATCACATAGGGAGGAACATCTTTGTTAACAGCTGCGCAGCCACCTACAAAGGCGTAAGAACCCACTTTACCAAACTGATGAATTGCCGCTTGACCGCCAAAAATAACGTTATCGCCAATAGTGACGTGACCAGCTAAAGTCGCGTTGTTAGCAAAAATACAGCCGTTACCTACAACACAATCGTGGGCAACGTGGGCATTAATCATAAACAAGCAGTTACTGCCAATCTTAGTAATGCTTTGGTCTTGGGTAGTGCCCCGGTGAATCGTCACACTCTCACGGATAGTATTGTTATCGCCAATTTCTAAATAGGTTTCTTCACCGGCATATTTTAAGTCTTGGCAGTCTTCACCTACCGAGGCAAATTGGAAAATGCGGTTATTATTGCCAATTTTAGAGTGGCCTTTAATCACTACATGTGAAGCGATTTGACAGTTCTCACCAATCTCAACGTCACCGCGAATAATGGTAAAAGCACCAACAGTAGTGTTGGCACCAATTTTTACATTACCTTCGATGATGGCGCTTGGATGTATACTTGCAGTGCTATCTATCATATTCAGCTCCACTTACTTGTAGGCCCTACGTGCGCACATGATTTCGCCGCTACAAACCACTTCGCCTTCTACCTTGGCAACACAGTTAAATTTACCGATGCCGCGACGGTCGCGTAATAATTCAACTTCGAGGTGCAATACATCGCCAGGACCAACCGGCTTCTTAAAGCGAGCATTATCGATACCAGCGAAATAGTAAAGCTCGTTATCGGCTGGCTTAGTGGTAGATTTAAACGCCAATATCCCAGTACACTGAGCCAGTGCTTCAAGAATCAATACGCCTGGGAAAACAGGTTGTTGCGGAAAGTGACCAGTAAAAAACGGTTCGTTAAAAGTTACGTTTTTAATGGCGTGTAGCGTTTTACCTTCTTCAAAATCCAATACCCGGTCTACCAACAAAAATGGGTAACGGTGGGGCAAAAGCTCCATGATATCTTGAATTTCTAAGCGGTTAAGTTGTTTAGTCAAAATCTGTTCCTAGTTTAGTCAGCTTCAGCGCTGTTCTTGCGCTCTAAGCTTACAATGCGTTTATGCATCTCATCTATTTGAGATAGGCGAGCCATTGATTTTCGCCACTGACGATTAGCTTGGGTTGGCATGCCAGAAGAATAAGTGCCTGGTTCACTAATTGATTTAGTGACCATAGAGTAACCGGTGATAGTCACTTGGTCGCATATATCGATATGGCCGTTAATGCCAACACCACCACCAATAATGCAATAACGGCCAATATTAGTGCTACCGGCAATCCCAGTAGTACCTGCAATGGCAGTTCCGGTACCAATCGTTACATTGTGAGCGATATGCACTTGATTATCGATAATCACGTTTGACGCAATCTCAGTATTGTCTAACGCCCCTCGGTCGATAGAAACCGAAGCACCGATTTCAACTTTATCGCCAATAATCACCGTGCCCAATTGCGGAATTTTTACCCATTGGCCTTGCTTATTGGCATAACCAAAACCGTCACAACCAACCACAGTGTTGCTTTGAATTAAACACTGCTGGCCAATTTGAACTTCATGATAGATGCTGCAATTAGCCCATAATTTTGTCTCTGCACCAATCTCTGCATTTTTACCGACAAAGCAACCCGCTCCAATTTGCACGTTATCGCCTAAAAAAGCACCGCTTTCAATAACTGCATTAGCGCCAATAGAGACATTGTTACCAATTTTAGCGCCATCTTCGATAATAGCGGATGGATGAATACTGCTTGCGCTAGCTGGGGTGGTATCTAGTAGCTGCGCTAATTGGGCATAACTAACATAAGGGTCTTCACTTATCAGGGTATTGCCAGAAAAAGCATCAGCATGACTTTTCGACAAAATAAGCGCACCAGCTTTGCTAGTGGCCAGCAAAGGCTTGTACTTTGCGTTTGTTAAAAAGCTTATCTCTTGCGCCCCTGCTTTTTCAAAGGGGGCGATATTTGAAATAACTAGCTCGGGATCACCCTGAAGGGTAAGCCCGAGTTGCTCAGCGATTTGGCCAAGGCTTAGTGTCATATTTACTTACTCTTACTCACTTGTTGAACAACCTGCTTGGTAATATCCAAAGAGTCAGATGCATACGCTGTTGCATCTAAAGGTAATACTAAATCGTAGCCCTGTGCTTTAGATACTTCAACAATTGCGTCTTGAACTTTAATCATCAATTTTTGTTGCTCTTCAGCGCCGCGACGGCGTTGGTCTTCTTCTAAGTTTTTACGCTTAAGTTTGTATTCAGCCTGCATAGTTTCAAGCTGACGAGTAATCTTAGTTACTTCCTGCTGACCTAGCAGCTCGCCATCCTTTTCACGTTTGTCATAAAGACGCTGCATTTCAGCTTCCAAGCCACGAACTTCTTGCACACGCACTTCAAATTCGTCTTTTAGCGTTTTTTGTAAAGTGTCACGCTGAGGCAATTGTTGAAAAACTTCAGCGATATTAATCACAGCAATTTTAGTTTCTGCTAGCGCACTAAAACTCGGGGTTACGATAGTTGCAGCAAGGGCAACAGCAGCAATTAGTTTTTTCAAAAGATTTACTCCTAAAATCAAAAGTTAAAAAGTTTGGCCAATGTTAAATGAGAAGGCTTCAGATCGATCCCCTTCATAACTCTTAATTGGCTTAGCAAATGAGAATACCAGTGGTCCCATAGGAGAGAACCATTGAATAGACACACCTACTGAGGCTCGAATTCGGTCCGGTGATGAATAATCACCAAAACGGTCACAATACCTAATACATTGCATTTGACTATAACGTTCATAATCAAACTCGGTATCCCAAACAGTACCAAAGTCTATAAACGCAGTGGTACGAACTTGACGAATATAAGCTTCGTCAAGAAATGGAGTTGGGAAGATGAGCTCTGCTGAACCTACCGCCAAAGCGTTACCGCCCACTGAATCATCAGACGCGGTAACATACGAACTACCATTATTATCTACTAAGTAAAGCGCACGTGGGCCCACGGTATTTGAACGGAAACCACGTAAGGTAGAATAACCACCGGCATAAAAGTTTTCGAAGAAAGGTAGAATTTGGTCATTACCTTCAAGCTGACCATAACCGTTGCCGTAGCCAACTTTACCTCTTACTGCAAACGCCCAATCGTGGTTGGTGGTAATAGGGAAGAAGTGACGCGTATCAAAGCTCATCTTAAAATACTGAATATCTGAGCCAGGAATGGTTATCTTAGTATCGAATTTCTGTGAAGAACCCGCTGTAGGCATAGAACCATTGTTTAAAGTATTGCGGCTCCAACCCAAGGTGGTATCCAAGGACCCAAAGGTTAACGATCCATCTTCATTTCGGTGTGGGGCATAAATATCCCAAAACTGTTGGATTTGCGCATAAGCGTTT
The DNA here is from genome assembly GCF_045277145.1 of Agarivorans sp. JK6. Taxonomy (NCBI): domain Bacteria; kingdom Pseudomonadati; phylum Pseudomonadota; class Gammaproteobacteria; order Alteromonadales; family Alteromonadaceae; genus Agarivorans; species Agarivorans sp. JK6. The sequence goes on from NZ_CP113525.1 coordinate 2,965,334, forward strand.
AACTGCGAAATTTTATTTTGCTCTAAACCCAGACTCGCACTCAAACGGTTGTATTCGTTAATAGGGAAACCAAGGGTCCCACGTAAACCAATTGTTTCGTTGTTATAGTCTACAATATCGGCTTTTGACGCTTCAAAGTCGGTGTAGTAGAAGCGGCCACCAAAACTCACCCCGTCTTTTGTAAAGTAAGGGTCAGTAAAGTTAACATCAAAATTCTTAGAGTATTTGTTAGTACTTACATTAATTCCTGCTCGGTTACCGGTGCCCAAGAAGTTGTCTTGCTGTACACCAGCTGACAAGCTTAAGCCTGATTCGGTACCAAAGCCTACACCGGCATTAAACGACCCCGAAGGTTGCTCTTTAACAGTAAAATTGACATCCACTTGGTCATCAGAGCCCGGAATTTTCACTGTCTCTACATCAACCGTTTCAAAGAAGCCCAAACGGCTTAAGCGGGCTCTGGATTGCTCAACTAAGCGGCTTGATAACCAAGTACCTTCCATTTGGCGCATCTCACGGCGCAGTACTTCATCTTTGGTGATAGTGTTGCCGCTCACGTTGATTCGGCGAACGTAAACTCGATTACCAGGATCTATATTGATGTTAAGAACTACTGTTTTATCTTCATCATTAATTACTGGAAAAACATTAACTTGAGGATAAGCGTAACCATAGCGACCCAAGAATTTAGACAGTAATTCTTCAGTTTTAGTGACTTCAGCACCGCTATAAGTATCCCCTTGATTAATGCTCACTAAGCCATTTAGCTCTGCGCTCTTATCTAGGAGGTTACCCGCTAACTCGACTTTCTCTACCGTGTAGATCTCACCTTCATCAACATTAATGGTGATGTAAATGCCTTTCTTATCGGGCGTTAAAGCAACTTGAGTGGAATCAACTTTAAAGCGAATATAACCACGGTCATAGTAAAAGCTATTAATGGTTTCTAAATCGCCAGCTAGCTTTTGCTTTTGATACTTTTGGTCGGCAAGTACATTCCACCAAGGTGCACTATCGGTAAGCGTCATACGTTTAATTAGCTCACCAGAAGAAAACTTTTGGTTACCAATAATGTTAATTTGTTCAATTTCCGCAGATAAACCTTCTTGGAAATTAAACTTCAAATCAACTCGATTGCGCGGCAAGGGGGTAACAATCGCTTTAACCCGCGCACTGTACTTACCCACGCTGTAATAGAAGTCTTCAAGACTTTTTTCAATATTACGAAGATTAGTTTTATCTAAGGGCTCGCCTATTTTGATGCCCGATGAACGCAAAGACTCTTCGAGTTGTTCGGTCTTGATGTCTTTATTGCCAGAATACTCGATGTTACTAACGGTAGGCCTTTCAAGAACTTTGAATACCAATGCATCGCCGTCACGGAAAACTTGAACGTCTTCGAAGTTGCCACTGCGATACAAGCGCTTAATGCTGTCACTAACTTGAGAACTGTCTACCTCATCGCCAATACGTAAAGGTATTTGCAATAACGCGGCACCCAACGATACCCGTTGTAATCCCTCGATCCGAATATCTGCAACAGTAAACGCCGAATTTCCAGCGGCGAGAGTCGTTCCGGAGATGCAGGCTAGTAAAAGTCCAACAACCAACTGCTTTTTGAACATAAGAAAAAAGAACGTCCTATTTAATTGTTATAAGCGCATAAAATCATTAAAAATAGCAAGACTCATCAAAGCCATCACTAACACTGCACCAATCCTAAATCCAATTTCCTGCACACGCTCTGACACGGGTTTACCAGTTATGCCCTCAATGGCAAAAAATACTAGGTGGCCACCATCTAGCACTGGCAAGGGAAACAAATTAATAATGCCTAAGTTAATACTCACCAAGGCAACAAAACCTAAAAAATAAACCAAGCCGTAGTCGGCGGTAGCTCCAGCACCTTTAGCGATAGATATTGGACCGCTAAGGTTATCTAATGAAACCACGCCTGTCACCAATTTACCGATCATAGATACGGTCAATTTGCTTAAATGCCAAGTTCGTTCGAGAGATTTGCCAAACGCATCAAAAAAACCGTAATGCAAATCAATTCTATACTTTTCTGGGAACTCAGATACTTCAGGTGCTAAACCCACATAGCCGCTTTCTTTCCCTTGGTATTCTCTGGCCTCAGGAGTCATGGTTAGCTGTACTTGGCTACCAGCACGCTCCACATCAACAACAATTGCCTGATGCGGCCTAGCTTGAACATAAGTAACAAAATCTTGCCAAGACGCGAGATTAACGCCATCTAGTGCTACCAGCTTATCGCCTTCTAACAAACCGGCCTCTGCGGCAGGTTTACCAGCAACTACCTTGGCAACGTTCATCGAGATGCTTGGGCTGAATGGTTGTAGGCCTAAACTAATAATCGGGCTTTGCTGCTCACTGTCCAACTGCCACTCACGAATGTCCAAATAAGCCATTTGAGTTTGTTGGGTTTCGGTGTCTTGTACTTCCACGGCGATCGACTCATTACCAAGCTGGCTAACCAAGGCTAAGTTAACGCTTTCCCAATCCAGCGTTTTCTGGCCGTCAATCATGATAATCTCGTGACCCGAACGAAGACCAGCTTGCTCAGCAATGCTGTTAGGTGCAACGCCACCTAGAACCGGTTTGACCGAAGGAACGCCAATAACAAACATCAGCCAGAAAGCTAATATAGCCAACAAGAAGTTAGCAATAGGACCAGCCGCGACAACCGCACTGCGCTGACCCAATGTTTTATTATTAAAGGCTTGAGAGCGAAGCTCGGCAGGCACTTCGGCAACTCGTTCATCGAGCATTTTTACGTAGCCACCAAGCGGGATCATTGCCACCACATACTCAGTACCATCTTTAGCCGTCTTGCGCCAAAGCGCTTTACCAAAACCTATTGAGAAACGCTCTACTTTAACGCCACAACGACGGGCAACCCAAAAGTGGCCAAACTCATGCACCGTTACCAAAATGCCTAGGGCAATAATAAAAAAGCTGGTATTCCAAATCACTTCGTTCATGCACAGATCCTTTTAACCGCTGCATCAGCATGCATTCGCGCCCTTTGGTCGACCTCTAGTAAAACTGAAAGTTCAGTTTCGGCGCCCATATAACTCTGTTTATCCAAGCAAGTGGCGACAACTTCAGCAATCTGGGTGAATTTTATCCGCTCTGCCAAAAATGCTTCTACGGCGATTTCGTTCGCCGCATTTAAGCAAGTCGTAGCAGTTTGGCTGTCATAACAGGCATCGATAGCCAATTTCAAACAAGGGTATTTGGCGTAATCAGGTGGAATAAAGCTCAATTCACCAATGCTGAAGAAATCCAAAGCCTCTACCCCAGAAACCTGCCGTTGTGGGTATGCCATCACATGGGCGATTGGTGTAGCCATATCCGGTTGGCCCATTTGCGCCAACACTGACCCATCACAGTACTGCACCATGGAGTGAATAATGGACTGGGGATGAATGATTACATCTATCTGATTAGGTTGAGTATTAAACAAGCGCTTTGCTTCAATATACTCTAAACCTTTATTCATCATGGTGGCTGAATCTACTGAGATCTTTTGCCCCATCGACCAATTTGGATGTGCGCAAGCTTGCGCTGGGGTTACCGAGGACAAGCTAGCCAACTCAACGTATCTAAAAGGCCCGCCAGAACCGGTAAGCAAAATTTTACTTACGCCAGCCTCAGACAAATTACAATAACCAAGCTGCTGTTGGACTTGTTCCGGCATACATTGGAATATCGCATTATGTTCACTATCGACTGGTAGAATTTGAGCACCGCTTCTTTGCGCCGCTTCCATAAAGATAGCGCCGCTCATTACCAAGGCTTCTTTATTAGCCAGCAGCACCGTTTTGCCAGCCTCTACAGCAGCTAACGTAGGTAATAAACCAGCAGCGCCAACAATTGCAGCCATCACCAATTCAACTTCAGTGGCCTTAACCATCTCAGCAATGGCGTTGCTGCCGCTAGGCACCTCTACTTTAAGAGACTCCGCTTTAATCGCTTCACGTAATTTTTGATTACTAGGTTCGTCGGCCATTAATGCATATTGAGGTGAAAACTCACGACAAATATCCAACATAGCGCTTAGGTTTTTTCCACCAGTCACACCAAACAAAGCAAAGCTCTCAGGGTTTTCGCGGATAACTTTAAGGGTGCTACTACCAATCGAGCCGGTTGCGCCAAGAATAACCAATTGCTTGCTCATCAAGGGCTACATCCAATGAAGGAAGAAAAAAGCGAATACCGGCATCGCTGCAGTCATGCTGTCAATGCGATCAAGCAGGCCGCCATGGCCAGGAAGCAAACTACCACTGTCTTTTATTCCGGCTTGACGCTTGAACATGCTTTCAACCAAATCACCCACTACCGAGGCTAAAACGGTAAATCCACTGGCTATCACCAATACCCACTCTTTGCCTTGTGGTATATCTAAAAAGATAAATGCGCCCAAAGTAACCAACGCTGCAACCGCAAAGCCACCTAGCAAACCTTCAATGGTTTTCTTCGGGCTAACATTTTTAGCCAACTTACGTTTACCAAAACGTTTACCGGCGAAGTATGCCCCGGTATCTGCGGCCCAAACTAGCAGTAATACGTAAAGCACCCAAGCACCACCAACGGCTGGATTGTTCGGGTCTACTGAACGTAAAAAGACTAAAGACCAAAAGAATGGAAGTAGCACTACCAACCCAACTAACAGCTTAAAAATGCTGCTGTTGTGCCAAAACGTCGCCGAATGAGGATAGCTGGAGAGCAAATACAAACTACTTAGCCACGCAGCTACAGCAAGGCCCAGCATGGCGCTAAACCAAATTGAATGTGCCAAACTGTCTAGCGGGAGTTGCCACAAGCTAAACCCAAAAACCAAAGAAAAAACAACAAAAAAGCTCAAACGCTTTGAACCTTGGTCAGACACCACTCTAGCCCACTCTCTGGCTGCTAACACCAGCACTAATGCAAACACCAGCGCTAAGCCAAACAGTGGTAACATGAAAATTGCAGCTAGGGCCAAAGGCGCTAATATCAGCGCCGTTATGATTCTTTGCTTAAGCAAAATGATCCTCATTTTTTTGATTATCTATCAACAAAGCTTGTACCTGTTCCCCAGTACAACCAAAGCGACGCTCGCGGCTAACAAATGCAGCAATGGCCTCGCCAAATGCATCTTCGTCAAAGTCTGGCCACAACACATCACTAAAGTAAAGCTCTGCATAAGCGGTTTGCCATAGCAAAAAGTTACTAATTCGGTGATCGCCACCGGTACGGATTAACAAATCCACATCGCCAACCGTATCACTGTCCATTAATGCCGAGATATGCTCTTCGCTAATATCTTGTGCATCTAAGTGTCCTTTCTTAACTTGCTCTGCAAGTTGTTTGCTAGCGTTTACAATGTCCCAACGACCGCCATAGTTAGCCGCAATATTTAGCACCAAACCATCGTTTGTGGCAGTTTCATTTTGAGCAATGGCAATACGCTTTTGCAATTTTTCGCTAAAGCGAGAAGTATCACCAATTATTCTTAGTTGTACATTATTGTTTTTCAGTTTTTTAACTTCTCGTTGCAAAACTGTCAAAAACAAGTTCATTAAGCTTGACACTTCTTCTTCTGGGCGTCGCCAGTTCTCGCTGCTAAAGGCAAACAAGGTTAATGACTTTACGCCAAGTTGGGTGGCAAAACTTACAGCCCGTCTTACAGACTTCACCCCTGCTTGATGGCCAAACATGCGCAATTTACCACGTTGCTGAGCCCAGCGCCCGTTGCCATCCATAATGATGGCAACATGCTTTGGCATAGCATCTTTCACGGCTAACTGCTGCGCTTCAGGTAAGGTCATAATTCACTACTCTTACTTACAAAAAAAAACCGTGTAACAAGACACGGCTATTTTCAATCGTTGAATCGATTAAACTTCCAGCAATTCAGCTTCTTTTGCGGCTAAGGCTTCATCAACTTGCTTAACTGCTGCATCAGTGATTTTTTGAATTTCGTCTTGTGCACGACGATCATCATCTTCACCAATTTCTTTTTCTTTTAGTAGTTCTTTTACATCGCTGTTGGCATCACGGCGAATGTTACGAATAGCCACACGAGCTTGTTCTGCTTCCGCGCGAACAATCTTAATTAAGTCGCGACGACGCTCTTCGGTTAGCATTGGTAATGGAATGCGAATTAGCGTACCAGCAGAAGAAGGGTTTAGGCCCAAATCTGAACTCATAATGGCTTTTTCTACTGCGCTAATTAGGCTAGCATCAAAAACGGTTACGGTTAGCGTGCGCGAGTCTTCAGTTGATACATTACCAACTTGCTTTAACGGCGTATCTACACCGTAATATGGCACCATAATCCCGTCTAGTAGACTTGTGTGGGCGCGGCCTGTACGAACCTTAGACATTTGAGACTTCAAAGACTCAATGCTTTTACCCATGCGTGTTTGAGCATCTTGTTTGATTTCGTTAATCACGATAACTATCCCTACTCTGTTTCTGTTTTATTTGATACGTGACAGATAGTGGTGCCTTCATCTGCGCCCATAACAACATTCTTTAAACTGCCAGGTTTGTTCATGTTAAATACACGAATTGGCAAGTTATGGTCTCGCGCTAAAGTGAATGCGGCTAAATCCATCACTTTTAATTCTTTGTCTAGTACTTCAGCGTAATCCAGCTCACTGTATAAAGTGGCTGCAGGGTCTTTTACAGGGTCGGCAGTAAATACGCCGTCTACTTTAGTGCCTTTAAGCACTGCTTCAGCTTCAATCTCAATGCCACGTAAACACGCTGCAGAGTCTGTTGTGAAGAAAGGATTACCCGTACCCGCTGAGAAAATAACAACTTTACCGGCTTTCAGGTTGCTAATAGCATCTGCCCAGTTGTAAGAATCACACACGCCATTTAGCTCAATGGCCGACATCAAGCGCGCGTTCACAAAATTTCTATGTAATGCATCACGCATAGCTAAGCCGTTCATCACGGTTGCTAGCATGCCCATGTGGTCGCCCACTACACGGTTCATACCTGCTTTTGCAAGGCCTTCGCCTCGAAACAGGTTACCACCACCAATAACTAGCCCAACTTGGATACCTAATTCTACTAACTCTTTAATTTCAAGAGCCATACGGTCCAATACTTTAGGGTCAATACCAAAACCTTCATCACCCATTAGGGCTTCACCTGAAAGTTTTAAAAGAATGCGACGATATGCAGGTTTAGGATTGGTGCTCATAGCGATGATGATCTCTCTTATCTAGAAATACAAGAAGGTTGCGGCATGATACCGCAACCTGAAGAACAACTAAAATTACTTTTTAGCTGCAGCGATTTGCGCAGCAACTTCTGCAGCAAAATCTTCTTCTTTCTTCTCAATGCCTTCGCCAACTTCTAGGCGAATGAAACCAGCAACAGAAGCACCTTTCTCTTTCAAGATAGCACCAACAGTTTTCTTAGGCTCCATGATGAACGCTTGGCCAGTTAATGAGATTTCACCGGTGAATTTCTTCATACGGCCAGTCACCATTTTCTCGGCGATCTCAGCTGGTTTGCCTTCGTTCATAGCAATTTCGATTTGTAGCTTTTTCTCTTTTTCTACAACGTCGGCTGGTACGTCTTCAGGAGATAAAAACTCTGGCTTAGAAGCAGCAACGTGCATTGCAACGTGCTTAAGAGTTTCAACATCAGCTTCACCAGTTACAGCAACACCAATACGCTCACCGTGACGGTAAGAAGCAATTGGAGCACCGTCTAAGTACTCAACGCGACGAATTGAGATGTTTTCACCGATTTTAGCAACCAGTTGAACACGCTCTTCTTCGAAGTTTGCTTTCAAAGTTTCGATGTCAGTTTTTTCTGCAGCTGCAGCTTCAGCTACTTTTTCAGCGAACGCTGTAAAGTTGCCATCTTTAGCTACAAAGTCAGTTTGACAGTTAACTTCTAGTAGGGCTGCAAAACCAGCGCCTTCTTTAATAATAATCGCGCCGTCAGCTGCAATGTTGCCCGCTTTTTTAGCCGCTTTAGCAGCACCGCTCTTACGCATATTATCAATCGCTAACTCGATGTCACCATCAGTTTCAGTCAACGCTTTTTTACAATCCATCATGCCTGCGCCGGTACGGTCGCGCAGTTCTTTTACTAGGGCAGCAGTAATTGCCATTTGTTTGATCCTCGACTGTTTATCGGATAAAACTCAGGGGACAAGCTTGTCCCCTGCTAATCATCAAGCTTACTCAGTATAAATGCTGTTTATTGCATTTAATTACTCAGCAGCTTCCTCTACGAAACCATCTTCTTCAGCTTGTACTACGATGTCGTCTTGACGACCTTCGATAACAGTATCAGCAGCTGCGCCAAGGTACAATTTAATTGCACGGATAGCATCGTCGTTACCAGGAATGATGTAATCAACACCGTCTGGTGCAGAGTTAGTATCAACTACAGAGATAACTGGGATACCTAGGTTGTTTGCTTCGCGAATAGCGATGTGCTCGTGTTCAGCATCGATTACAAACAATACGTCTGGTAAACCGCCCATGTTTTTGATACCGCCAAGGCTTTTCTCAAGCTTTTCCATTTCGCGAGTACGCATAAGCGCCTCTTTTTTGGTTAGCTTTTCGAAAGTACCGTCTTGGCTTTGAGCTTCTAGATCTTTTAGACGCTTGATAGATTGACGAACTGTTTTCCAGTTAGTCAACATACCACCTAACCAACGGTGGTTAACGTAGAATTGATCTGAACGAAGTGCTTCAGTTTTGATGGTGTCACCAGCAGCGCGCTTAGTACCAACAAAAAGAACTTTACCTTTCTTAGATGCAACTTTCTTAAGAACAGACATTGCATCATTAAACATAGGTACAGTTTTTTCTAAGTTAATGATATGAACTTTGTTACGAGCACCAAAAATGAAAGGCTTCATTTTTGGGTTCCAGTAACGAGTTTGGTGACCAAAGTGTACGCCTGCTTGAAGCATATCGCGCATTGAAACGTTTGCCATTATAATTTCCTCAAATGGGGTTAGGCCTCCACACATCCCATTTTACCGACCAGACCAAATTGCCCAGCACCCCGGAAAACGTGACGATGTGTGTGTGTGTTTAAAATATAAATATTTAATTTATGTAAGCATCCACGCTAATTCGAAAACTAGAGTAATGACTTACGGCGCGCTTTATACCATAAATAGCGATATTGATAAAGCTAAGGCTAAACTTTTCGTTAATTTTTCTAGCTACTACAACTCCCCTCGCCCTTACGGTAAACTAGCGGCAAAACCAAGGTAAACACTCAACTATTAGTACTCATGAGCATAGTAATAAAAACCCCAGAACAAATTGAAAAGATGCGCGTTGCTGGTCGCCTAGCGGCAGACGTTCTCACCATGATCGCCCCTTATGTGAAGGTTGGCGTTAGCACCGATGAACTTAATCAACGCTGCCATGACTACATAGTAAACGAGCAAGGGGCTATTCCTGCGCCACTAGATTACCATGGCTTTCCTAAATCAATCTGTACCTCGGTAAACGATGTGGTATGTCATGGCATTCCATCTAGTACCCATATTTTGCAAGATGGCGATGTAATCAACATCGATATCACCGTAATAAAAGACGGTTATCACGGCGATACCTCCAAAATGTTTTTAGTGGGTAATGCCTCACCTGCCGATAAACTGTTATGTCGCGTGACTCAGCAAGCGCTCTACCAAGCCATTAAAGTGGTAAAACCTGGCAATAAAGTCAGCGACATAGGTAATGCAATTCAAAAATACTTGAAAAAAGGCAACTATCGCTACGGCATTGTCGATAATTTTTGTGGCCACGGTATTGGTGAAGGTTTCCATGAAGATCCACAAATCATGCATTACCGCAACAACGACCGAACGGTATTAAAAGCAGGCATGTGCTTTACCATTGAACCGATGATCAACCAAGGCAAAAAAGGCAACTGGGTTGACGAAGAAGATGGCTGGACAGCGCGCACCAATGACGGCAAAAACTCTGCTCAGTGGGAGCACACGCTGTTAGTCACTAATGACGGTGTTGAAGTGTTAACACTTCGTGACGAAGAAGACTTACCACGTATTATTAAACACTAACCAACGGGTCTTAGAGGTATAGTCATGGAAACGACGTTAGCAGCACCGCCTTTGCCCTGCGTAGAAGAGATATCGCTTAAAAGTAGTAAGCGATATCTAGACGAACTGCAAGAGTACTTAGCCGATCAGTTCAATCAGGGCGTGCATGTCGTTGAGTTAGTGCAGTTGCGCTCTCAACAAATGGACTTGTTACTTAACTGTTTGTGGAAGCATTTTGGTTTAGCCGATCACCCAGAGCTCTCGTTGCTTGCCGTAGGTGGTTATGGCCGTGGTGAACTTCACCCTCGTTCAGATATCGACATTCTTATTCTCACTCGAGAGCAAGTAAAACCAGCAATAGCAGAAAAAATATCAGCGTTTATTACCTTACTGTGGGATATACGCTTAGATGTAGGCCAAAGTGTACGCACGCTCAAAGTGTGTTTAGAGCTAGGTTTAGAAGACATTACCATTGCCACCAACTTACAAGAGTCACGTTTACTGTTTGGTGATAAAGCACTGTATCAAGAGCTCTGTATGGCCGTTTGCGCCGACAGTTTTTGGCCTAGCGAAGCTTTTTTCCGCGCCAAAAAGGATGAGCAACTAAGTCGTCACCGCCAATACAAAGGTAATGCGTATTCCTTAGAACCAGATATTAAAGCTAACCCTGGTGGCTTACGTGATATTCAAACGATTTGTTGGGTAGCCGGCCGCCATTTTGGCAGTAGCGACTTAGATGAACTCACTAAACAAAACTTCCTTACTTTAGCAGAGTGCAGAGAACTGCAAGATTGTCGAGATTTTTTGTGGCGAGTACGCTTTGCGCTGCATATTCACTTGCCTAAAAGTGATGATCGTTTGTTATTTGACCGCCAGTTAGCAGTAGCTCAATCACTGGGTTATAGCGGTGAGCACAATGCGCCCGTTGAGCGTTTAATGAAGCACTTCTTCCAAACGGTGCGTCGAATTTCTGAATTAAATGAAATGCTACTGCAGCTCTTCGATGAAGCGATCCTTGGTAACACCGCCATGGATGTTCAGCCAGTCGATGAAAACTTCATGCTACGTGGCAACCTAATTGATAGCGCTAATGGCCAGCTATTTTTAGAACAACCTGAACAAATTTTGGTGATGTTTTTACACATTGCCGATAATCCGAAGATTACCGGTATTTACTCAGCAACCTTGCGCCAGTTGCGCGAAGCGAGACGCAGGCTAACCCATTGGTTGCAAGATATACCAGAGTGTCGCCGCTACTTTAGACGCCTTATTAAGCATCCTAACGTGACTGGGTTACCACTGACCTTAATGCACCGCTATGGGGTTTTATCAACCTATTTCCCTGCTTGGAGCCGCATTGTTGGTCAGATGCAATTTGATTTGTTCCACGCTTTCACAGTTGATGAACATACCCATCGCCTGATTAACAAAATTCATTCGTTTAATGATGAAAAAACCAAAGAGGTTCACCCTCTTTGTTGCCAAGTATACCCGCGTTTAGAACGACCTGATTTATTGGCTTTAGCAGCAATTTTTCATGATATTGCTAAAGGACGCAAAGGCGATCACTCAACCTTGGGTGCGGTAGATGCCGAAGAGTTCTGTTTGGCTCATGGTTTTAGTAAACCCTCCGCTCGTACCGTAGCGTGGCTAGTTAAGCACCACTTATTGATGTCGGTAACCGCTCAACGCCGCGATATTTATGATCCTGAAGTGATTACCGAGTTTGCTAAGGTTGTACGTGATCAGCGCCACCTAGACATGTTGCTTTGTTTAACGGTAGCTGATATTTGCGCAACCAATGACGACACCTGGAACAGCTGGAAGCGAACCTTATTAAGCGAACTTTATAATTCGACACAAAAAGCCTTACGAAGAGGCTTGGAAAATCCTGTCGATATTCGTGGGGTGATTAGAGATAAGCAGAAGAAAGCCATTCAGCAATTAGAACTTAAAGGCTATTCAGAAGAGCAAGTACGCGGCTTATGGCAGCGTTTTAGGGCCGATTACTTTCTGCGCCACACTCCTCAGCAAATTGCTTGGCACAGCGACCACTTGTGGGGCCACAGCGAAGACCAGCCTTTAGTATTGGTTAGTCGGCGCGCAACTCGCGGGGGCACAGAGATATTTATCCATTGCCAAGATATACCGCATTTATTCGCATCAGTTGCCGCTGAACTAGATCAAAAGAATTTGAATATTCATGATGCGCAGATCATGTCGAGCCGTGATGGTTTTGTACTTGATACCTTTGTGGTGCTCGATCACGAGGGCGAACCTCTCTCACTAGAGCGCGGTATTTTGCTGCAACAAACATTGGCCGAAAAGCTCCATGTTGCTGCGCCAATTGATTTGAAACAGCGCCGTGTGCCACGCCAAGTGCAGCAGTTCTCTATCGCGCCTCGTGTAGAGTTTTTGCCCACTAAAGGCAATCGAACCTTGATTGAGGTTGTCGCCTTGGATAAGCCTGGTTTATTGGCTAAAATTAGCGCCGTATTTCAATCCTTTAATTACACGATTCACGCAGCTAAAGTCACCACCATTGGTGAGAAAGCAGAAGATTTCTTCAGTATTAGTAACTGTGAACGTGAAAAGCTAAGTCCAGAGCAAAAGCAGCAGCTTAAGAGCATTCTGGAACAAGCACTCAAACAATAATATTTAGCAAGCTCAACCACTATTTTGGAGACAATCATGTCTAAAGACTTTTTTAGTTACGCCGTTGGTGTGGGAAGTAAAAACGCAAATGGCCAATGGCTAGAAGTTTTTTACCCTGCTCCGGTTTTAAACCCAAGCGAAGCAGAAGTATCAGGCCTAACTAAAGGTTTAGATTACAACAACGGCAAACAAGACATTGAACTAGACGATGCAGCATTAAACATCTTAATCGCCAATGCTGAAGCTCTAGGTTTAACAGCGCAAGTAACAGCGCTTAACGCTTTATTAGGCAGCAAACAGCCTCGCGTTTTATGTTTACTAAGCCAAGATGATGCAGCTGCTTCAACACCAGAAGCTTACCTTAAACTGCACCTACTCTCTCACCGCTTAGTTAAACCTCACGGTACCGATTTAAGTGGCATTTTTGCGGTACTTCCTAACGTAGCGTGGACTAACCAGGGTGCTATTGATCTAGCCGAGTTACCAGCTCGCCAGTTAGAAGCGCGTGCTAAAGGTGAACTACTACAGGTTACTTCTGTAGATAAGTTTCCGAAAATGGCTGACTACGTGGTACCAAGTGGCGTGCGTATTGCGGCAACTTCACGGGTGCGTCTAGGTGCTTACATCGGCGAAGGCACTACCATTATGCACGAAGGTTTCTGTAACTTTAATGCAGGTACTGCAGGCACTAGCATGATCGAAGGCCGTATCTCTGCTGGAGTATTTGTAGGTAAAGGCTCTGATTTAGGTGGTGGTTGTTCAACCATGGGTACCCTGTCAGGCGGTGGTAACATTGTTATCGCAGTAGGTGAAGAATCGCTAATTGGGGCAAACGCTGGTACTGGCATCCCACTAGGAGACCGCTGTACCATTGAGTCTGGCCTGTACATTACCTCAGGTACCAAAGTGGTGCTAATAGACGAAAACAAGCAACAAGCAGGCACCATTAAAGCCCGTGAGCTTGCAGGTAAATCAGATCTGCTATTCCGCCGTAATAGCCTTACTGGCGCAATCGAATGTTTAACCAACAAAACGGCGATTGCCTTAAACGAAGAGCTACACGCACATAACTAAGCTAAAACGGCTCAAGTTACTGCGGTAGCTTGAGCCTACTTTCCCTCTTTAATTCCTCCACATAAAAAGCCCACTAGTTCACACTCCTTCTACGCGTAATGAGCTATGCTGCAATATACAGGCTCTGCAGAACAATGCGGCGGCGACTGTTTCTAGCAATAGAATGACAATTCGTTATGAAGGAAATTTTATGTACAAAAATCTAAAAAGTATTGGCATTACCAACCCAAGCGACATTGAACGTTACAGCCTCCGCCAAGAAGCCAATTCTGATACGCTCAAGATTTACTTCCATAAGGAAAAAGGTGACTTTCTCACCCGCAGTGTAAAATTCAAATATCCAAGGCAGAAAAAAACGGTACTCATTGATGGTGGTCGCGGCACTTACAAAGATACTACTGAAATAAATGCTAACCTTCGATTTATCGTAGAAGAACTGGATAAAATTACTCGCAGAGACCAACAAGAAAAGGATACCAAACAACAAGTGCTTTCTGAGTTAAGACACTTAGAAAAAGTAGTATCGAACAAAATTGCTGAAATTGAGGCTAAACTAGAACGTTTATAAAGCTAAAAACAGATACAAAAAAGGAGGCGTAAGCCTCCTTTTTTTAACACTTACACTAAACCTTAAACGGTTGCTAGGTAAGCTTCCATATCAGTTTTCAAGTTGTCTGACTTAGTACCAAAGATAGCTTGAACACCTTGACCAGCAACTACTACACCTGCTGCACCTAAGCTCTTGAGCTTTGGTTGGTCAACAGATTCTACCGACTTAACCTGAATGCGTAAGCGAGTGATACAAGCATCTAGGCTAACAATGTTAGCTTTTCCGCCAAACGCTTCTACTAGGTTCTTAGACATTTCGTCTTCAGAAACCGCCGCTGTAGCAACTGTATCTTCTTCGTCTTCACGGCCTGGAGTTTTAAGGTCTAATTTGGCAATAACCACACGGAACACTGTGTAGTAAACCGCTGCGTAACCCAAACCAATTACAGGGAACAACCACATTTTCTGTGCATTGCTCGATAGTACAATGAAGTCAATTAAACCGTGAGAGAATGAGGTGCCGTGTACCATACCTAAAGTATTGGTAATTACGAAAGCCAAACCAGCTAATAAAGCGTGAATTACGTAAAGTACCGGAGCAACAAACAAGAACGCAAATTCAATTGGTTCGGTAATACCAGTTAGGAATGAAGTAAGCGCAGCCGAGATCATGATACCGCCAACTTTAGCGCGGTTCTCAGGTTTAGCAGCATGCCAAATTGCAATAGCAGCAGCAGGTAGGCCGTACATCTTAAACATGTAGCCACCAGCTAATTGACCAAAACCTGAAGTACTCGCTGTACGAGACGCTTCATCTGCAGACAAGTAACAAGTTAATACGCCGTTTAGTTGTTCGCCAGTCGCACTAACACAAGATCCAGCTTCGAAGAAGAATGGAACATTCCAAACGTGGTGCAATCCAAATGGAATTAGTGAGCGCTCAACCACACCGTAAATACCAAAGGCAAGCGTTGGGTTTTGCTCAGCAGCCCAGTGAGAGAACACAGCAATGCCATTACCGATTGGCGGCCAAATAATTGAAAGAATAACGCCTAGGAATATAGCTAAGAAACCAGTGATAATTGGCACACTTCGCTTGCCCGCGAAGAAGCCCAAGTAAGCAGGTAACTGAATGCGGAAGAAGCGGTTAAAAGTCCAACCCGCTACACCACCGGCTAAGATACCACCTAGAACACCAGTTGAGAATGTTTTAGAAATAGCATCGTTTAAGCGGTCTAACAGCCCTTGGTCAACAACCGTTAAGCCCTCTTGACTGCTACCAAATATGGAGTTCACGATGTCTAAATGAGAAGGGTTTAATGCCTCTCCAAGCTCAGGTAGCTTTGCAACAACACTGTTAAACTCAAGACCAGCCATTACGCTAATGGTGGCGCTCATAATCGCAAAGCCTACAATTGCGGCTAACGCGGCTACACCATCATTGTTGGTAAAACCTAAAGCAACACCAACGGCGAATAGTAGCGCCATGTTGCCGAATACTGCGTCACCAGCATTCATCATTAACTGCGAAATAATAGAAGGCATCCAACTAAAGTCGGCTGCACCTACACCAAGCAAGATACCCGCAACAGGTAGAACTGATACGGGTAGCATCAGTGCTTTACCTACCTTTTGCGCTTGCGCAAACAAATTTTTAAACATAGTGAGCTCCTAGGGGCTGATAGTAAACTAAATAAAGCCTTAGCCATTTTCCTTCAAAAGGCCAATTTTTAAGCGGCTTAAATATAATTATTTTGATGTTGCCGCTAAATTCGTTTTCTTACGATTTCAGGGCCTTAGTTTAGGCGGGTACGGAATAGAAAAATGCGATTTGGCACAAGTTAAACCTCACTTTTTGTAACACTTTGTAACACTTAATTTCAATTCAGATAAAAATGCCACATCGAGTAACTATTTCGTTTTATTCTCCTTCTACCTCCCTGTAAATCAACAAGCTATTAGCTTCCCCCAACACCCTAATAAAAAGAATATAAAACCGCAAACCCAACAAAAAAAAGAATAAAAAACCAGCAAATAAACCCAAAAAAGCACAAGAAAGGGTTTTCACACCGCAACTGTGAGTTTCCTCACACGACAAACCACAAAACTACTGAGACAATACTTTCGACATAATGTTCCACAGGAATTGGAATTTACAGAACAGGGTGCTTATTTATGTCCAAATTTGGAAATTAATACACATAAGGTTTATGTAATGAAATTAAAAACACTTTCGATCGCAGTAGCATCAGCCGCGATGTCAACTCAAGCAATTGCCGCAACACCAGAATTTAACGGTTACATGCGTTCAGGAATTGGCGCTACCGGTTCAGGCGGCGAGCAAATGTGCTTCCAAGCCGACGGCTCACCATATAAGCACCGTTTGGGTAACGAATGTGAAACCTATGCTGAAATCGCATTATCTGCGCCTTTGTATGAAGAAGGCAACAAAGCAATGGGTGTACATACCCTACTTGCTCACTCTGTGGACCAACGTAACGATTGGGAAGAAAGCCCTTCTGCAGTGCGCGAAATGTACGTTTCTGGCCAAAACATGGTTGAATCTTTCGAAGGTTCAAACCTTTGGGCTGGTAAGCGTTTTTACCAACGTCGTGACGTTCACCAAATTGATTACTACTACTTAGCAAATGCTGGTGCAGGTGCTGGTATCGAAAATATCGATGTAGGCTTTGCTAAGCTTTCTGCTGCATGGGTTCGTAATACTTCTGAAGCATTATTTGATGCCAACATTGCCGGCTCTGGCCAAACTATGGCTGATTTCTCTGGTAACAACTTAGATTTACGCCTAGACGGCATTTCTACTAACTCAAACGGCGAGTTGAGCTTAGTAGGTATTTACGGCATGTACTCTGAAGCGGCTGACCAAGATTTCAACATCGAAAACCAAAAAGACAACGGCGTGTTCGTGATGGCTGAGCACACTCAAGGTGATTTCTTTGGTGGCTTTAACAAGTTCTCTGTATCTTACGCAACAGACGCTATGGCAGGTATCGGCGCAAGTGGTCAACTTCGCGGGTTTGGCTACGAAAATATGGCTGACGAAGGTGATGATCCGGTTTACCGCACCGACAGCAATGAAGGCAGCTGGTACCGCTTACTAAACTGGGGTGTGGTTGATTTAGGCGAATCAACAGCTATGTCTTACGTAGTTAACTACGAAAACTACGATAAAGATGATAACAAAGGCTCTACCTTGTTCACTGTTGGTGTTCGTCCTCAGTACAACTGGAGCAATAACCTATCTACTATCTTAGACCTAGGCTACGATGTAGTTGAATTCCAAGATGCAGCTAAAGCTAATGGTAGCGAAGATAACAAACTAGCTAAAGTAACTATTGCCCAGCAGTGGCAAGCTGGTCCAAATGTATTTGCACGTCCAGCACTTCGTGCATTTGCAACTTACGCAAAATCAGACCAATACATCTCTCGTGACTCTAGCTCGAAAGATGAAGTAACCTTTGGTTTCCAAGCCGAAGCTTGGTGGTAAACACCAAATAATAAAAATGCCTATTTTTAGCCCTCATAAAGAGGGCTTTTTTATGCTAGTAAGTAAGTGAGTCACTCACCTTCACTACCCCCCCTAATGCTCTCATCGATAAGACTCGTAAAATAGCAACACTGATTAACGCAAAGAATTATGCGAACTGCCTTTTTGACTGACCCCAGATAAGCCTTTCCCCACCCTACTCACCGCACAAGAAGTTATGCTAAGGCCACAATAACTAAGCCCACCTGTTTCTACCGAATATCGGGCAACAAAAAAGCCAGCTTAACGCTGGCTTTATATCAAACTAAAAGAAGTGTTATTTGTTTTTCACTGCTTCAATAAAAGTATTTCTTGCTGAGCGTGAGCCTGCATATTCTGCTTCTTCTACCAACTTAAGCGCTTTTTCTACTTCGTCATTGTTAACCATGTCTTCAATTAACTTGTTGTAAAAAGCCTCTGTTTCGGGAAGCATCGCTTTTTTAAGTGTTCTATTATCAGAGCCACTTGAACTTGTTGATGAAACGGCCACTGCTGCTCCAGCGGAGCTTGCTGCTGCCACGGTTCCCTGACTAGAGGGAGAAGGAAGAGGCTCTTCTTTTTTCCCACCAAACCATGCTTGATCAGAAAAAACCGAAGAGTTGGCAGAGTTGAATGTCATATTCACCATTCCCATAGCGGAATGTGGAATTAGTGGATCAGGTAGACCTGGATCAGCTTTAGCCTGAGCTTTAGCATATGTCCTAGCTGGGTGCACAATTTGAGTCTCATCGCTCAATGATTGATCTGTCGTATATACAATCATGTAGCGTTCACGCTCTTCTGGTAAGCCCGACGCCAAGCGGATCTTAAAAGTAGCCGCTAACATATTGGGCTTAAAGTGTTTAGCCTCTACATACTTAAAAAAATCAGCGGGCAATACTCTTAATACTTCAAAATTCTCATTTAATAAAGCAACTGTGGGAGCAAAAACAGTTTCACCAATTTGCGCTTCTAGCGTAATAGGAATGTCTTCGCCCAGATCAGGCAACTTATAAGCCAATATAAAACTTTTTCCCGTATTGAACTGAAATGCTTGACGATTTTGGTCTATCGCTTCTTCAGCTTGGTAGTTATAACTAGTGGCTTTATAGCTGATATCTTGAAAACTATTACAACAAACTGGTGCCGAGTCTAATGTACGCCCTGTAACAAGGGTATCGGCGTATAGGTACCGAGTATCGGCGCCCCCGCTTAGCATAGAGCTATCTGAGCCAGAGCTACACGCTGTCAAACCTATCATTGAAGTTAGAACTACTACACCAAGTTTCGTTCTCATTACTACCTCCTCAAAACTAAAAGACCCTTAAAATATTCTATTTTAAGGGTCTTGACTAGCGTTCTAACTATTTAAGTTAAAAAGCAGTGTTTACCACCAAGCTTCAACTTGAGCGCCGTACATAAGGTCATTTTTCTCTTGAGCCATGTCGCCACCGAACTTCGCTACGAAGATACGGATTTCAGGACGTGCCCAGAAACCACCTTTCTCTTGAAGAGGAGACCAAGCTTGAGCTAATGCAACCTTGTTAAGGTCAGCACTTTCGCTCATCCATGGGTCTTCTGCATTGTAGTATGCAGCTTCAAGGATTGTGCTCATGGTGTTGTTCCACAAGTAACGAGGACGTATTGTTACGCCGTAACGAGTACCATCGCTCTTGTTGTTGTCACCCGCGTCATCTTGATCAAGTTGCGAGTAAAAAGCAGACCAACCCATATCTACATTGCTACCAAATTTAACCACACCGTGGTCAATGATACGCCATGATTTACGACCTAAGTCACCGCCACCACCGATGTTGTATGAATCACCTAAGTGGTTGTTCATACCGTAACCAGACCAACCGTAGCCTTCAGTAGAGTACTGAGCAACTAACTTGTTGAAACCACCTGGTAGACCAACAGCCCACTCAGCAGTTAACTGAACACCAGTTTTGTCGTTGTAGCTGCCATCAGTTTGAGCTTCTTCTTGAGCATCGCTTAGGTTAGCTTTGCCACCCATTGCGATTAGGTCGATAGAACCTAAACCGATATCAATACCACTTAAACGAACGTCTAATTGAGGAGTTGAAGTGAAAGGTTGGCTAGAGTCACCACCTACATCATGCCATTTGTTATGGCGTACAGCTACACCCAAACGAGCGAAGCCTAGGTCAATGCTATCAACACCAGCACCGTAACCAGAACCGTTTACGTAGTACCAGTCGTTGATGTGTACATCTTTACGACCGTAGTAACGGTTACCAGCCCAGATTTCTGTGCCGCTAGCCATAGTGTACTTAGCGTAAGCTTCACGGAAAGATAGACGTTGGCCAGACCATGGGTTCTCTGGGTCACCTACACCTTGCCAAGAGTTACCACGTTGGTCAGTGTTACCTTCTTGAGTACCGTAAGCAACTAAAGTGTGAATAGAGAACTTTTCACCAGTGTTACGTTCTACAACGTTTTGGCTCAATGCTAACTCTGCGTATGTATCACACTCATCACCTAAACGACCAACAACGTGAGCGTTAGGGCCACCATCACCATAACAGTACTGTGAACCACCATCAGCGTTTAAGCCGAAGCCAGCACGGAAGTAACCGTTGAAATCAAGAGCGAATGCGCTTGAAGAAATTGTTGCCGCAGTAACTGCAACAGCAAGTGTTTTCAGTTTCATAATCCTTTCCTTTTCCTTTAGAACTACTAAGTCCCTTACCTTATTTAGTAAGAGCCAGCGGTGCATTTGTAAGTGTGCTTATATCCGCTAACTGAGATGGATTATAGGGAGCCTATTTCCAGACAACTTTGAACTAGCTCACAGAATGATTTTTCTGAAAATCGCTTGAAAACAAGGGTTTCAGGGGTGAAAACAAGGTATGGATCACATCATCAAATAACCATAAGAAAAGCTATGAAAATGCTTTCAATCACAAAGAAAAGGCTTTCAGTAGGTTAATTACTAAAAAAAAACAAAATTTGAACTAATATTTAAGGTTAAGACCTAAAAAAAGTAATTTTTTTTCACGACCATGAAAGCCTTTTCAAAGTTCCAATTACCTTTCACAAGTGTGACGCAGATCACCAATAAAAAGGGAACTATTTCCAAGACATTCGCTTAAATAACTGTTTCCAGCGCTCGGGCAAGGGGCAATCAATGATGATTTCGTTGTCAGTATAAGGATGAACAAAGATTAATTGTTTAGAAAACAACCAAAGCCCAGGTAGCCCCAGCTCACGAAATAAGCGGTTGTGACGACCATCGCCGTAAGTGGTGTCACCGATAATATGATGACTTAGGTGATGCATGTGACGGCGCAATTGGTGCTTTCTTCCAGTTTTAGGTTTAAGTGACACCAAACTATATCGAGAAGTTGCAAATTTACCTGAAGGATAAGGTAACTCTGCTTTTTGTAATCCAGTGTAAAAAGTAAGGGCTGACTGGGCAGGTTTATCCTGCTGTGCCTTAGCATCCACCATTTTATCTAGCTTTTCCTTCAACGGATAATCTAGCTGGTGTTCCCCCTCTATATAACCTCTAACCAAAGCAAGATATTGCTTATCTATATGTTGTGCAGCAAATTGTTCGGAAAGCCTGCGGGCAGCTTCGGATGACTTAGCCATGATAAGTACACCACTGGTTGGTCTGTCTAGCCGGTGCACTGGGTAAACATATTGGCCAATTTGATCACGCAAAATCTGTAAAGCAAATTGGGTGGCTTCTTTAGCTATCCAACTTCGGTGAACTAACAATCCAACCGGTTTATATACCGCTACATAATGGTCATCTTCAAACAAGATCTGAAGTTGTTCAGGAATAGCTTCAACAATCTCTTCATTAAGCTTGGAGTCGTCAGTCATTACTTATCTCATCGATTGTTTTTATAATGGCCAGCAAGGGCTTAGCGTCAAATGCCAATTGCTTTACCGCCTCTTCTGCATAAGGGCTTATCTCAACTTTTTGAGGTAACGGTGCACCGAGTTCAATGAGTTCACGCATTTTAGGGATAAAAATAAACTGTAACCATTGCGGCAAACTTAAGGTGTCGATACAAAATGGCTGAGTACTAGCAAGTAGTTCGTTACTTGGTAGGGTGTTTTGCCAACTATTAGTTTGTTTTAAGCACTGCTCAAGTTCCAAAAGCAATGACATGATTTGTTGCGGCATCGTATTCATTAAAGCAAAAATCGCAGTGTAACATTCCACTCTAACATTACCTACCAAACTGAGATAATTGCCCTCTCCTCTATAAATGTGGATACTGACGCCAAATGTTGTGGATCGAACAGTAACAATGAATAAACTAAGCACATTAAGCGAAATTCTTCAGGCTTCGGGCAGTGACCTACGGGTGTATGAAATGGGTCGACAGATCCATCACATCAGTAACCAAGACTTCTACCAAATGGAAGTAGCAAAGCAGCCCTACCCTGCCCCCATTCAACAACACGCTAGATTTGCAGTTTGTTTTTGGCAAAAACAACAATCTACAACACCTTATATATGGTTTTTGCAATTACCTGTTAACGAGCAAGGTTTTATCAATCTTGCTGCGCGCGATCAGTTCATCCAACTGGTTATTGAAGCACTAGGGCAAGAACTAAATCTTAAACCGAGTGAAGAGCAACAACAGGCATTAGCCAACAATCAATATATCTATAAACCCATTGAAGAAAAGCTCGCTTTTTTTAATGCCTTATATAAAAGAGATTCTCAATTAGCGCCATCGGAGCATTACTTGGCTGTTCGTCGCTATTTGCAAAACGATGGTGAATGGGAAAATTGGCAGAACCTAGCACTGCAAGGCATTGCAGATTTAGTGGCAAGGTTAGATAGAGATGATAATAGTAAACTGCTTAGCCAAGCCTTCCCACATCTGCCACTAGAAGTTGCCAACAAAACCCTAGAATTACTAGAACATGCTAAGTTAGATCAGCAGCTTAGTCATGTAATTGCATCTTTGCATCAGCAGCAATTGTTAAGCAATGAAGAGCTTGCAAGTTTGTATCTTCGAGCTTTAGCCGGGGCTTCTGTTAAGCCGCTTACCCATCAAGCGATTAAGCAACAGCTTGCAAATGCAAACTCGATTCATAGCTTTATCGCGGTGGCAGGAAGGTTGTGGCAATCCTTAAGTGACCCCCACTTACTCAAATATTTCTTAGAAACGATTGCGGACCAAAACGACCCAGAGCTGTTTCAACAGATTTTCGTTGATTTAGTATTCATTCCAAGCTTACGTAGTTTTGTATTAGCCCAGCTTCGTGACCCCAATAACTCAGAAGCTCTGCAGCTATCCATTACGCAGTTGATTAAACTGTATCAATCACCTAAACACCACTAAAGATTAGTTATGTCTCAGCAAATTGCATTGATCGCGATAAAAGCCTTATTGGACGAAAACAAACAACCTACCCTTGCTTTAGTAAAAAGTAAGCTCACCACAAGGCTACCAATGCCTACGGTAATTGCAGCGCTAAATGCTTTTAAGAAAGATCCCTCTATCGTTGAGAATCTTGTGGCTGAAGCGCCTCCGGTTAAAAAGGCACCAAAGGCTATTGAACAACGCGTTATGGAGCTAGAAAGCCAAATCCAGCTACTATTGCAACGCATCGAGCAACTAGAAGCGAAGAACTAGCCATGTACTTAAGCGAAGTAAACTTTGAATGCTATACCGACACAACCATTACCCGCGCCGAAAAAGCGATAAACCTTCTGTTAGATTGTTGGCGTTATAATGGGCAAATCATTGGCCGCGAATTTCCTGTTATATTAAAAGACGCCACTTTTTCTGTGCGAGTTGTTTGTCCCGAAGAAAATAGCCTATTAGACAGTTTTCAAAGTAAGCAAGTAAAACGCGCCAAACTAGCATTAAGTGAGGCAGGTTTACTCAGCCCAAAACTTAAAAACCTTGGCCGAGACATCAACTCAGATGACAGTGATACTTGCGAAACACCTAGCTGGCAGGTCTTGTATACTAATTATCTGCAAAGTTGTTCTCCAGTTCGCTGTGGTGACCATTTTACCCCCATTCCGCTTTATCATTTGCCCGCAGTTGCCAATGGCGACCACAAGCAGCTAATTAAGTGGCAAGAAGATTGGTCAGCCTGCGACCAACTGCAAATGAATGGCAGCATATTAGAACATTCTGCATTAAAAGAGATGAGTGATATCACTAGTCGCCTTTATCGCAGAGGCTCAGACCTAACTAAACGTTTGGAATACTTAAGTAAAGTACCGACTTATTTGTATCTCTATAGGGTTGGTGGCGAAAGCCTTGAAACAGAAAAAGAACGATGCTGCCCAAATTGCAGAGGCGATTGGCTATTAGAAAACACCGTTCATGATATTTTTGACTTCAAATGTGACACCTGCCGTTTAGTGTCCAATATTTCTTGGGATTTTAAGCGCTAAAGTTTGTTGCTCTTTCGAGCAACTCTTTGCAGCAATTTGCGGTTGTTTATACAAATTGGAGGCTTTGAACCAGAAAAAGTAGCCGATAATGTAGTAGAAAGTGCCACAAGTGCAACCGAAGGGTTTGGCTAAAGTCGTTTTAAGCTTTTGGTTATGGTTATGCTTATTCTTAGTTAATAAGTGAATGCTTAAAGTAGGCTAGCCTACGCACTCCTTATCGCACCCAAAACGATTTTATCTCCAACAAAATTCAACCGCGAAGGTTAATTGGCTTCAGTCACACAGCTCAAATTTTGCAACAAACTCATCCAGTGTTTTTGCCAGTACTCGGTCAATTCCTTTTCCTAATTGCTCCAATACAACCTCTCCGGAATCATTATCGATGCTAACGACTTGCATCTCGTCTTCTGTACTAGCAATAAACACCGTTTCTTTTTGCTTCAAGCGACGTTGCATTAATACATGGCCGATGATGTTCTCAAGTAGCATCTCAAAGTCTTGTTCATTCCAGGCTTGAACCAACTCAATGCGATTGTTTTGAAAGTACACCGCTAGGGTTTCAGAGAAGTAATCACCGTAAAATGCTTTAATACTAGGGTGTAAAGTTATTTCTAAGGCACGCTCAATGCCAGAGAAATCTCCTTTATCCTCACGTAACACCGGTTTCCAACTCACCTCTTGTTGCTCTGGCTCTCCAATAATGCAAGGAGACAACCATTGCTCATCATACTCAACCTTCGGATAGGCGCTGCTTTGCCAATGCTGTTCAAACTTATTAAAAACGAGAGATAATGGTTGTGATATGACGCTGCTCATGGATGTGTTTCACTAAGAATTAAGATAGACTAAGCCTAACTAATTCCATGTAACAACACCATGAAAAAGCAGCCTTTAAACACTTCGCAACAGTTAAAAGACAGTTTGAGCCTCGGTAAGCCTACCGATTACATTAGTCACTACTCTCCCGAGTTATTACAAGGCGTACCTCGAACCTTAAATCGCCAGCAAATAAATTTGGATGAAAGCCAAGCCTTGCCTTTTACCGGCTACGACTTGTGGAACTTGTATGAGCTATCTTGGTTAACCCCATCGGGTTTGCCCGTTGTAGCAGTAGCCGAGGTTAAAGTGGCGGCTAGTTCGCGCTGCTTAATCGAGTCAAAATCATTTAAGTTATACTTAAATAGCTTTAACCAAAGCCACTTTAAAAACTTTAATGAGGTTGCTGCAACCCTTCAGAAAGATTTACAACATTGTGCTGAAGGTAATGTTGAAGTAAAACTGTTACCGATCTCCAGTGAAATAGACTCAAGGCCAATTCCCGGCGTTAATATTGACCAACAAGAAATTAGCATTAGCAACTATGAGCTAGACCCTAACCTTTTAGAAAATGCAGCCGACCCGCAGCAAGTAGTCAATGAAACGCTAAATAGCCATCTATTAAAATCAAACTGCCTAATCACTAATCAGCCAGATTGGGCCAGCGTTTACATCGATTATCAAGGTCCGAAAATAAACCAAGAAGCACTACTTCGTTATTTGGTATCTTTTCGTCAACACAACGAGTTTCATGAGCAGTGTGTCGAGCGGATCTTTTGTGACATTATGCAGTTTTGTAAACCCAGTACCTTAACTATATATGCTCGTTATACCCGCCGCGGAGGGTTAGACATAAACCCTATGCGCTCTAATGACCCTAAGGTTGACGAAAAATTAGGTAACTGGCGTTTATTACGCCAATAAAAGGTAATTATTTCTTGAGAGTTCAAGCTTATTTAACTGGATTGTTGGCCTTAATTACGTGCTTAGTAAGCTTCAATAGTTCTGCTTACGAGCACGGTTTTGTTCATGTACCCAAAGCACTAGAGCCACTCCGCCAGCTACTGATTGCCAATCCTCGAGAATGTATAAGGCAAACCGAGCAGCAACTAAGCAATCAGCAACAATCCCCTCAAAATGCAGAGTCGCAAAGCGTTACCTTACTAAGTTATCAACTAGGTGCGCTATGCGCCTATCGAATCAAAGATACCCGACAGGCTCAGCAATACATTGATCAAGCTATCGAGCTAGCGAAACAACAGCAACATCAAGCTCACTTAACTCAAGCCTACATCATTGCCGCATTAGTGTTGAGCAATGATCCTAACCGAGCAAGTGAAACAGAAACTTACCTCAATCTGGCACAAACTAATTTAGATAAACTCAAAATCTTCCCATTGCCTAACATGCGCTTTCAACTTCAAAAAGTATTGGCGCTTTATCATCTAAACCAAGGTAAAAGCAACGAAGCAAAAACCTACCTACTTAAGGCAAAAGAAGAAGCGTACGCCAGCAAATCCCCAATATTACGCGCCTGGTCCGAGGCACTACTCGCTAATTATTACCTAGCGAACAGTCAACCTGAACTGGCACTTAGCCATTTAAGTGAAGCCGAGTTGGACCAACAAGACATTAATAGTAATGAAGCACTGTTGCTCACCAGCATGCTACAAGCCAATATCGCACGGGTATACCTTGGGCAAGGAGAGTTAGCAATAGCCCAACAAATTCAACAGGATGCTATTGCCAATGCGGTTGAATTAGGTAATTTTGATTTACAAGCCGAAGAGATTGCCACCTTGGGCAATATGTCTGAGCTAGCCGGTGATATAGACGCAGCTCTAGTGCACTACCTCAATGCTAAAGAAATAGCCAAAGCCAATAACAACCTCCCCTTGTTAGCGGACATTGAGCTGCAACTAGGCAAAACCTATATGGAGTTGTCAGACTACACACCAGCACTCGTTCACTTACAAATTTCTCGACAGCTTTTTATTAGCTTAAATCAACCTGGCAAATTACTGCGCAGCTTATTGTTGTTAGGTGAATTACACATCAATAATAATGAGAACGGCTTAGCCATTTTGCAGCTAGAAAAAGCAGAAGAGTTGGCTAACACCATGGGGCTAAGCAGCAGCCATAGTAAAGTGTATAAGCTGCTTACCCAAGCCTATGAGAAAAATGGCAACTACTCGTTAGCACTAGAGCAGTTTAAGGTTTACCACAGCCTAAATCAGCAGTATCAGCAAATTCGTAATGAACTTAAACGCGAGCAGTTTAAACAACACTATCAATACATAGAGCAAGCCCAGCAGCTATCTGACCTTACTCGTGAAAAAGCGATTATTTTGCAGCAAAGTAACTTTCAGCAATTGGTACTTGTGCTGGTTTGCGTATTTGGCATCATGCTGCTGTTCCTATTCTTAGTAACCCGTCAAAAGCTACTGAGTCGAAACGCTTCGCTTAACGACATAAGCCATCAACTCAATCACCACCCGGTAACTGGGCTACAACAGCTAGCGAACAGCGACGCACCATTAGTATGTTTACGTGACAAACTGTCCAACAAACAACAAGCTCGTATTCTATTAATGCTTTCTATAGAGAGCATTAGCCTTGCCAGCCAGCAAACACTTGGCTTTAAAGCTCAGCGCGAGCTAATTAAACGCTTTATTGAAGAATTGATTGAAGACATAGAAGGTGATTTCCACTTAGGTCATATTAGCGACAAGCAGTTGGTGTTATGCATAGAACAAGCAAATTTAAGTCCACAAGAATTAGGCGAGCAGCTTAGTGGTCGAGCCAAAATATGTGCAGAACAACAAAAAATAAAACTAATTATGGCCATTGGATGTTGTAGCTTGCCATTTTTAGCTAAAGCTAAAGATGCAATTGACGATAAAGGAATGACCGAAGTTGTATGGTTAGCTCTTGAAGGCGCTCAACAGCTTTGTAAACACACTAATCAAAACCAATGGGTTGAACTTACAGCAATGAGTGGTTCACATGCTGCATTTTTCTGTAGTGACGTTACCCAAGATGTAAAACAAGCGATTGCCAAAGGCTTGGTGAAAGTAAACGCTTCCAGCGATAAGAGCTTAATAAATTGGTAAACTTATGCAAACAGCAGCCAAAAACTATGACACTTGAGCTGCTGTAGTTATCAAAGATCTCATGTTATGCTAATTTTATTATGTTAGGCACGCTAGGAAGTATTGGTTTAAACGATGAGCGATATCATCACTATTAAGAAGCGACTTGCGTTGGTGAGAAACGAAATTGACAGTTCCAACAAAAATCCTTCAAACCAAGATGCAAAGGTTAGAATGGAAAAAAAAGCAATAAGCCAGCTAATTTCTCGCCTGTCAAAAATTTGTTATGGTCTAGACGAACAGCTCGATCAAAAACTTGAACAACTTATCCAAGAAGTTGAAAGTAATGAAGACCTGTCGGCTATTTCTCAATACCAAAACGAATTAGATGGGCTGTTCAAGCAACACAGCGAAACACTTAAAACACTACTGGCGCACAATCAACGAATTATTAAAACGTCGGGCGAATCACTTAAACGTATCAACGGTTTACCACCGCAATTACGCCGTAAACTAACCGACTTTTTAGAACAAGAGCCTGCTTATTCTCACAACGACAATCAGCAACGCCTTGAACAGCTACTAAATTATTACTACCAAGCATTGATCAACAAACCTGCTCTTGGTGGTGCTCCCTTATCAAATGATTCAACACCTGCTGTAAAACCTAAAGAAAGCATCCTCAATAATCGCCTTCACAAACGTATATGTGATGATCTTCAGAGGCTAATTACCGAATTAGATTACACCGGTGATGTAGGAACCAAACTTGGCCAAGTTCGCTCAGACCTATTAGTCGGCATTGAGCCTGAAGAACTACCAAGTTTGTGCATAAAAGTTATTCAACTAGTCATTGAAGGTAGCCGTGAAGAGCGCAAAGCTTCCCAAGAGTTTTTATATTCTCTTAATGAGAGCTTAGGCGGTGTTCACGACCAATTTAATGACTCCTTGAGTCAATCGAAGTCTATTCATAAAGACCAAAAACAAAGTGACGGCCTACTTAAGAATCGATTGTTAGAGTTAGGTGCCGAAGTTCGTTCAAGCAACGACCTAGATACCCTAAAAAGCTCTATTCAAAATCGCTTGATTCAAATTGCCGACGTGTTCAAAGAGAAAGAACAACTTGAGCAACGTACTAGCGAGTTGTTAGATGAGCTAGGTAACGTAGAGCTAAAACTTCGTCTGGTTCGTGAAGAAACTCACGAGTACAAAAAACGCCTTAATGCTCACAAGCACAAATTGTTTATTGATAGCCTAACCCAAGTGTATAACCGCGCGGCTTTAGATGAACGACTAGAGCTGGAGTACAAACGCTGGAAGCGTTACGGCTACAACCTTGGCATGGCCGTTATTGATATTGACCACTTCAAATCAATTAACGACAAATTTGGCCACATGGCAGGAGACAAAGCACTAAAAGTGATTGCCCGCGCTTTGCAAAACAACCTAAGAGACACCGACTTTTTGGCACGTTTTGGCGGCGAAGAGTTTGTGCTACTTATGCCAAATATTTCACCCGACGCAGTAATGGTGCCACTGGACAACATCCGAGAGCAGATAAAAGCATTGCCGTTTAGGTTTAAAGACCAACAAGTGTCTATCACGGTGTCTATTGGTGCTACCTTGTTTAAAGAAAGCGACAAACCGCTAGATGCTTTTGAGCGAGCCGACCAAGCACTGTATGAATCAAAGAGCAGTGGTCGTGACAAAGTTAACATAATCAGCTAGTTAGTTTAGCGTTGGGTTGAGAAACTCAACGCTAACTTGACGCCTCACGCTATACTCTAAGTTGCGATCCGCAAATTAACCGTGAGGTGTCGATGATTACCCATATAAACCCTGTGGGCAGTATGAACTTACTGTCAAAGCTCGAAGTAGATCAACTCACCTTAAGTGCCTCAGAAGATATTTACCTATTGTACCGAAACTGCAGCTTGGCAGTGCTCAACTCCGGCAGTAAAACTGATAGCAGCCGTGAAATTCTAGAACGTTACAAAAACTTTGAGATAAATGTATTAAGCCGAGAGCGAGGAGTAAAGCTCGAACTCGCCAATGCCCCTGAAGATGCCTTTGTTGATGGCGAAATTATTCGCGGTATTCAAGAACACCTGTTTAGCGTACTTCGCGACATTTTATATGTTTCTAACGAAATAAAAGAACAAGCCCACCTCGATCTCAATCAATCATCGCACATTACTAACCTAGTCTTTTCAATGCTGCGAAATGCCCGAGTTATTCACCCCAGAACCGAGCCAAATTTGGTAGTGTGCTGGGGTGGTCATTCAATTAATGATGTTGAATACCAGTACACACGAGAAGTAGGCAGCCAACTGGGATTACGTGAGCTAAACATATGCACTGGTTGTGGCCCAGGCGCTATGGAAGGTCCGATGAAAGGAGCGGCAGTAGGCCATGCTAAACAACGGGTAAACGACGGTCGCTATATTGGCTTAACCGAACCCAGTATTATTGCGGCCGAGCCACCCAATCCAATAGTGAATGAACTGATCATTCTACCCGATATTGAAAAGCGCTTAGAAGCCTTTGTTCGAATGGGCCATGCTATCGTTATCTTCCCAGGTGGTGCCGGAACGGCCGAAGAATTGCTATATATTCTTGGGATTATGCTCCACCCCGAAAATGCCCGCCAACCTTTGCCTATTGTTCTTACCGGCCCAAAATCCAGCGAGGAGTACTTTAAAAGCATCGATGAGTTTATTGGTGCAACATTAGGGCACGAAGCTCAGCAGCGCTATCAAATAATCATTGATGATTCGGCTCGAGCTGCACAAGTTATTAAACAGATGATGCCAAAGGTGAAAGACTACCGCCGCGCAATTGGTGACGCCTATTCATTTAACTGGAGCCTAAAAATTGATAGTGACTTTCAACACCCTTTTGAGCCGCTACACGAAAATGTCGAGAAGCTTAATTTGCACTTCGACCAAGCACCACAAGATCTAGCCGCTAACCTACGTAGAGCATTTTCTGCCATTGTAAGTGGCAATGTAAAAGATGAAGGCATCAAACAAATAGAAAAACACGGTCCGTTTATTATTGACGGTGACCCTAAAATAATGAAAATGTTAGATAAACTCTTAAAAGACTTTGTCTCTCAACACCGTATGAAGCTACC
Source organism: Agarivorans sp. JK6 (assembly GCF_045277145.1). NCBI lineage: Bacteria > Pseudomonadati > Pseudomonadota > Gammaproteobacteria > Alteromonadales > Alteromonadaceae > Agarivorans > Agarivorans sp. JK6. Next base: position 2,996,654 of record NZ_CP113525.1, read on the forward strand.
AGGAAGCAATTACGAGCCCTGCTACAGGGTTGGAAAAGCTAAATGACTTTTGCCATAGGCGAGTTCGAAATTGGCTAAGCAACTTGTCATCATCGACGCATTGAACCTCATTAGACGTATCTATGCTGTACAGCAGCAAAGAACGCCTAATGGGGCTTTAGATAATGCCACCACCATGGCCTTAGGTAGTGCTTGTAAGCGCATTATTGCTAGCCTGAAACCTTCACACATTATTGCGGTATTCGATGGAGAACGCTGCGCTTGGCGTGAACAGCTTTTTCCCGATTACAAACAAAACCGTTCGCCCATGCCGGATCAACTTGCCAAACAGTTAGAAAGCTTAAAAGACCATCTATTAGATCTCGGCATTGATTCAGTATCAGATCCAGATGAAGAAGCCGACGATATCTGTGCGACTATTGCCAGCAAAGCAGCTGCGGCTAGTTACCCGGTAACCATAGTGTCTACTGACAGAGGCTATTACAGCTTGCTCAACAACGGGGTTAATCTGTACGACTATTTTCGCCGAGAATATATATCCATAGACGAAGTAGAAAACAAATTTGGCATTACCATCTCCCAACTTACCGACTACTGGGCCCTTGTTGGTATTAGCAGCGTTAATGTTGCCGGCGTTACCGGAATAGGAGCCAAAAGCGCTAAAACCCTGTTAAACAACTATTCCAATGCACAAGCTATATTAGATGCCCCTACCCCCGACAAACTCGCCCAGAAAGTACAAACCAATGCCGAGCAGCTCAACTTAGCTAAACAGCTATTAAGCCTGCGAACCGATTTACAACTAGGTTTTTCTCTCAAACAACTGCGCTATCAACAGGCGCCCAGCAATTAACACCCTAGGCTCATTAGGTCACAGTCCTTTTAACGGCGTTTTTAATTTAACTCCTTAAATACTATCAAGCTACTTAACACCCGTTTTTGTGGACTATAGTGTAAGAACAGTTTTTATTTATTACTGCTATTTCTCTTGTAAAAATTAAGGGACTAACTCTATGAGCGCTAAGGCCAAAATCCTTTCACTAATGGGTTTACTCATTTCAGCCATCATCATTTTCATTTCTGTTATCGGTTTTTTAAATTTTAAGTCTGCATCAGAAGTTAATTACAGCAGCCAACTAAACAACCAAGCGTTTTTAATTTCTAAAGCCATTGAACAAAAAATGAATCGTTACTTCGATACGCTTAAGCTCAAAGCTTCTGAGCTCCCTTTAAGTGCTAGCGGAAAAATTGATGAAAAGCCGCTAGTCGCTAGCCTGCACAAAATACAAGACGCCTTAGAAGTACTTAATGCTTATGTAGGTTTGGAAAATGGCGACACTTACGCTGCAAGTAATGACGGTATTATTCCTAACTTCGACGCAAAGCAACTAAATAGGGAATGGTATCGAAGAGGCATGGCCAATGAGCCTAAGATCGTGACCACTCCCTATACAAGTAGTACCGGTGATGTAGTGATGGCGGTGGCAGTGCCAGTTATTCGTAATGGTAAGCCGGTAGCCATATTGTCGGTCAACCTTGCTCTTAATCAGATCACTAGCTTCATTGATGGCCTATCGGAAAATAACCAATTGTTTGTGAGCCGAGAAGACGGCTTTGTTATCGCTTCGAAGTACACCGACTACATCGGCAAAAACCTATTTGAATTACGTCCATCCTATCGTCAATACAACGATCAAGCTTCCAGCCAGCATGACTACGAATTTGACGGAAATGAGTACTCTGTTGTGTCAGCAAAAGTTGCTAACCTAAATTGGACGGTATGGGCGTGGGACAAGTGGGAAAATATAAATCGAGCATCCAATGAAAACCTTGTGCTTACTATCTCGATTGCAATCTTCCTGCTGCTGCTCGCTTTAGCCGTGTGTTATTGGGTGGTGATGAAGCTTATGTATGGCCCTATTGGTGGAGAGCCAGCCACCATCGAAACCATTGTCCAAAATATTGCAAAAGGAGACCTGCGTTACTCTTCCCAGCAATCTGGCCAGGAAACAGGCATTTACCAAGCGGTATTATCGATGGTGAATAGCCTAACCAACATTGTTACCGGAATAAACACCGCAACCGAACAGCTCAATCAATCATCCTCCCGCATTCATGAATCAGCGACGTCTGTCAATACCAGCTCAGAATCACAAATGATGCAACTAGAACAAACCTCTACTGCAATGAATCAAATGACCGTGACCGTTGACGAAGTTGCTCGCAACGCTCTGCAAGCCTCTAGCGCAGCAACAGAAGCAAATGAGCAGTCAAGCCAAGGTATCAGCGTAGTCAATGAAATGAACAGTAACATAAGCTTGTTAGTTTCGGGCATCGAAGAAGTACAACAAGTAATTGGTAAACTTGAAATGGAAACTGAAGGCATTGGTCGGATTTTGGAAGTAATTAGAGGTATTGCTGAACAAACCAATTTGCTAGCGCTTAATGCGGCAATTGAAGCAGCTCGAGCAGGAGAGCAAGGCCGAGGATTTGCGGTAGTGGCCGATGAAGTAAGAAACTTAGCCAATAGAACTCAAGACAGCACCAATGAAATTCAAGAAATGATCACTAATCTGCAAACTGAGGCCAAGAACTCAGTGTCTCTAATGGAGACGAATGCAAAAGATGCCCAACAAACTTCAGAAAAATCAGAGCTAGCTAACCAAGCGCTTAATGCTATTAGCGATTCAATTTCGGTAATCCACGATATGAACGCTCAAATAGCGACAGCAGCGGAGCAGCAAACCCTAGTAGCCGCAGAAATAAACAGCAGCATAGTAGGCATAAATGACTTAGCGAAAACCACTTTTGATAGCTCAGAAAACAATAGCAAAATGGTTGAAGAATTAAGCAATATTGCCACGCGGTTGAATAAATCAGTAGAAGTATTCAAGTTTTAACTAGGCTCAATAGCGCTAATAGATTTTTGTATTGTAATCAAGCTAATACCTTAGTATTAGCTATTTCCTTTTGAGTATTGCGTTAAAAAATTGTAAACTCTGTGTTGCCCGAACACCTCAAACTTCGGGCATTAACACGGAGTGTTACCTCCTCCCCCTTAAATAATAAAAATGCCTACGAATTAGGAAGAGATATGTCAACAAGACGAATCACCGTCATACCTGGAGATGGTATTGGCCCTAGTATTATCGAAAGTGCAATCGCGATTATGGATAAAGCGGGTTGTGGTTTCGAATATGATTTTGCCAACGCAGGTCTAGCAGCCCTAGAAAGCGATGGCAGCCTGTTGCCTGAAAAATCACTGCAACTTATCGAGCAAAATGGCATCGCCTTAAAAGGCCCGCTAACCACACCGGTTGGCACTGGCTTTACATCAATCAACGTGTCTATGCGTAAACACTTTGACCTTTACGCCAACTTGCGCCCTGTGCGCTCTTTTGTTGGTACTAAAGCGCGTTACGAAGACGTAGATATTATTACCGTTCGTGAAAACACCGAAGGCATGTACTCAGGTGTTGGCCAAAAACGTAGTGAAGATGGCACTAGCGCAGAAGCAATGAGTGTAATCACTCGAGACGGCGCAGAGCGTATTGTAAAGTTTGCCTACGAGCTTGCCCGCCGCGAAGGCCGAAAAAAAGTAACAGCAGTTCACAAAGCAAACATCATGAAATCAACTTCAGGCCTGTTCCTAGAAGTGGCTCGTGAAATCGCTAAACAATACCCAGATATCGAATCTGAAGAGATGATTGTTGACGCAGCATGTATGAACTTAGTGATGTACCCAGAGCGCTTCGACGTAATGGTTACCACTAACTTGTTTGGTGATATTTTGTCAGACTTGTGTGCCGGATTAGTGGGCGGCCTTGGTATGGCGCCAGGTGCTAATATTGGTGAACGAGCAGCAATTTTTGAAGCCGTGCACGGCAGCGCGCCAGATATCGCAGGCCAAGATATTGCAAACCCAACGTCGGTTATTCTAGCAAGTATTCAAATGCTTGAATATTTAGGAATGGAAGACAAAGCGGCCAATATTCTTAATGCAGTGAAAGACGTTATTGCCAGCGGTGACAGAACCACTCGCGATTTAGGTGGCACAGCCGGTACTAAAGAGTTTACACAAGCGATTCTAGATCGCCTATAAAGCTTATAGCAGCATAAATTAAAAAGGCAGCCCAGGCTGCCTTTTTAATGCTTGGTCTTGCTGCCCTAATAAACACGCGCAAAAACGGTAATTTCTTCTCGGTCATGGTACAAGTGCTTGGCCCTTACTTCATGCTCAAAACCTAACTCACTCAAGCCCTCTTTAAGCAAATTAAGATCTTGATTCACCTCGGCAAAGCGTTGCTTCATTGGCAACTTCAAATTAAACATTGCATATTGGCACCAGCCATTTGCCAACCACTTCAACATTAAACGACTTACCTTAGCAGGACGCTCTACCATGTCGCAAACTAGCCAACTTACGTTGCTACGCTCTGGCTGATATTTAAAGCCATCTTCTCGAAAATGCTGCACTTGGCCAGTATCCATTAGCGATTGCGCCATAGGGCCATTATCAATAGCAGCCACAAACATGTTTCGTCTGACTAATTGGTAAGTCCAACCACCCGGGCATGCACCCAAATCAACAGCATGTTGGCCATTTTGAATATACTGCTCTCGCTCTTCGTCATTCAACAACACCATAAAGGCTTCATCTAGTTTAAGCGTTGAGCGACTTGGAGCTTCTACTGGAAACTTAAGACGTAATATACCATTATGCTGAGCATTACCATTGCGGGTATCCGAGTAGCCTATCCAGCAATGGGTTCCGCTTACAAAAAATAGCTGCATGGCTGGCAACTTAGGATTCGCTTTTTTAGTCAACCATTGATGCTTCACCAATGCATTTTCTAGCGGGCGAGTAAATTTTTTGCAAAAGCTAGATAAAGCTTTACCGTCATTAGTATCTGGATACTCTAAACGTAGGCTGCCACACTTGGGTAGCTTTTGCTCAATGGCAAGTATAGATGCGACGCGGTTTGCCTCATCGAGTTGTAATTCTGCAAGCGCTAAAAACCAATGCCTAGCAAACACCAATTGACGAAAATCTATCGCTTGATACAAGGCTTGTGAATGCTCAGCTTGATAGCAGCTAAACTCCACAAAACCAGTGCCACTGCTCGCTTTGGCAAAACCAAAGAACCCTAACTGCTCAGCATGAAATTGGATCTCAGCAGCACAGTCGCTCTCAAAGCCAGTGCGACAATACAAAATTATACTACTCATTTACACTTCTCTTTGTTGGCAAAGCTAGGCTCAGCCAAGCAATAATCAAAATAAACCCGCCAATTGGGGTTATTGGCCCAAACAGCTTTGAGCCAAAAAAAGCCAAGCAGTATAAGCTACCGGCGAATAACCAACCACCCAAAATCCAAAGTAATGCGGTTGTTCGGCGTTTATCTATCACTACCAAAGCAGCCACTAAATGAATGATTTGATAAAACACGCCGGTTTCAATCCACGATAATTGCGCCTCACCCAAAAAGCGACTGAAGCCATGCGCAGCACCCGCGCCCATAATCACGGTAACAGCGCCACTTACAGCCAACAGCAGCCTTAAGGGCCAAGCCGTTTGATTCAACATATTCACTCCGCGTCTACCAAACCTTCATTCACAAACTCTTGCTGTTCTTGCTCAACCAAAGAAATCATCCACTCACGGAAGGCAACCAACTTACCTTGTTCAGCTTGGCTGGGTTTACACACCATGTAATAAGCATTTTTACTCAGTAAAACTTGCTCAAAGGGGCACACTAAACGGCCGGCTTCAATTTCAGGTTTAGCCAATACGCTATGACCGAGTGCCACACCCTGCCCATACACCGCCGCTTGTAGCACCATGGTTGAATGCGAAAATATAGGCCCATGATTCACATTCATTTGTCGCAGCCCCACCAATTTAAACCACGCTTTCCAATCGTGGCGAGCGGTATCATGCAATAGGGTGTGATATTGCAAATCCTCGGGCTTAGTTAAAGCTTTATCACCCACTAACAAACTGGGGGCGCATACGGGAACCAAATACTCTGTGTGCAATTTGTCGGCTCGCAGGCCAGACCAATTGCCTCTTCCGTAATAAATAGCAACATCAACATCTTCCGTTAATGAACCTTCGTATAAATCAACCGCTTTAATACGAACATCGATATCGGGATGCATCTCACTAAATTGAGATAAACGTGGTACTAACCATTGGATGGCAAAACTGGGTTGTAAACTAACCGTTATCGTTCCTTTGGCGCCACGAGCCAACAAACGGTCGGTAGCCTCGGTTAACGAAATAAAAATATCTTTAATATCGAGAAAATAACCTTGGCCTTCTTCGGTTAGCAGTAAGGCCCTGTTTTTCCTTCTAAAAAGCTTTAAACCTAAGAATTCTTCCAAGGCTTTAATTTGGTGACTAACAGCGGCTTGAGTCACAAAAAGCTCTTCTGCTGCTCGGGTAAAACTAAGATGCCTTGCTGCCGCTTCAAAGGCTTTTAAGGCATTAAGTGGAGGCAAACGACGCGCCATTTTTACATCCCATTAACGGATAAGTTTTTCTAATCTATGGTCATTATAATTTATCTGTTGTTGTAGGACCAGTTGCAGATTACTATGCTCACGCAATCAGGCGAAGGGGTCTGACGCAGCACCTAAAATCAAGGTGTTATGTCAGGCCTCTTTGAGTAGTTACCGGATTTGTAATTACTTTGATTGCTATGTTGTGTTTGCATTTGTCAGCCCTTTTGCTGACTTCCCTGTTTCTTATTTTGACCCTGTCTGTCAAAAAGAATTTTGAGCCACTGCTTATGCAGTGGCTTTTTTTTACCTAAAATTCATAGAGATAAACCTATCAGCAAACATATCAATGGTATTAATCAATAAAAACCGCATGGATTTAGCATTAAAAAAATTAATCTTTGATGTTACGCACTAAAATCTAGGCTTTAATTAGCCTCATACAGATAGTTGCCTTTTATGTTGACGCTGATAAAACAGCAAGCAAATCAAACCAAGCGTCAATATGGGTAAAGCACTAACATTTACCACTCGCCACCCCAAACTTTGCTCTAACCAGCCAGCAGACAGCGCAGAAATAGCCACTAAAGAGAACACCACAAACTCATTAACAGCTTGAGCTTTAGCCTTCTCATTTAAACGATAAGATTGCGTTAGCATTTGGGTCGCACCAATAAACATAAAGTTCCACCCTACTCCAAGCAAGGTTAATGCAACTGCAAAATGAATAAAGCTAGTGCCCATTAAATTAACAACAACACAAGCAAACATTAGCGCTAAACCAAGCAGCATGGTTGGGAAAAGCCCCATTTTCAATATTAGCCTGCCGGTAATAAACGAAGGGGCAAACATGCCCAATACATGCCATTCAATGACCGAAGCAGATTGAGCAAAATGATAGCCATGGTGATGCATCGCTAAAGGCGTTGCGGTCATTAATAGGTTCATTACAAAATAACTAACAACGCCAGCTACCACGGCAACAATGTAATTAGCCGAACTAACTATTTCCCGTAGAGGTCGAGCATCAATTGTCGGCTGGCTGCTTACTTCAGTATCATTGAAACGAATCATCAGCAGCAGTATTAACGCGATAATATACAGAGCAAGTAAACCAACAAATGCGCCAATGAAAGGCTGATTAGGCCACCATGCCTGACTATACACCGCTAGGCTTGGCCCAATCACTGCTGCGATCACCCCGCCAGCCATAATGGCTGAAATGGCTCGGGGTTGTTGCCCTTCTGAGCAAAGCTCTACCGCCGCAAAGCGATACAACATGCCAAAACCAATACCAATTCCTAATAAAAAGGTTGCACAGCTAAACAGCATAAATTGCTGGTGGGATAGCGCATAAGTAGCTAATAGTGCACCACCAATGCCAACCAAGTTACCAAGTACAAAACCTTTCTTTCGCCCGGTTATCCCCATAATAAGAGACGCAGGAATGGTGGCTAACATTAACCCTAAAAATTGCATAGCAACAGGAAAGGTAACCCAAGCAGCGGAAGGAGCGAGCTGCTGGCCAATTAAGCCGGTGACTGCCACGAGCAAAATATTTCCGGTGGTTAATAAGGCTTGACAAATAGCCAGCATCCATACAAAAACATTCACGCCATGACTCTCCCTGTTATACCAATCGTACTAAGTAACTAATCATTCTAATTGGTTAAAAATACTCGATAACTGCGTTAGAATTTTTGATTGTAGAATAACTACTTATCGAAAAACCCTGCCTTATTCTCGAGTCTTTTCCCTGCGTTACTTCTGCTCACTTACTTAGTGTGATTGGTATTAAAACATCATCATAGAGCAGATCCTAAAAATAGAGAACGTGAATTAGTTGTTCAGCTTTAAATAGCAAGGAGGCACACAGAGAAAACCTTTGGCTGAATGTGAGGCAAAAAAAGCGCCATTGCGGCGCTTTATTCAACGAAGGGTAATTTATTCCCACTCAATGGTCGCTGGTGGTTTACCAGAGATGTCGTAAACAACACGAGAAATACCATCAATCTCGTTGATTATACGGTTGCTCACATTACCTAAGAAGTCGTAAGGTAAGTGTGCCCAATGCGCGGTCATAAAGTCGATAGTTTCTACCGCGCGTAACGATACAACCCAGTCATACTTGCGGGCATCACCCATTACGCCAACTGAACGAACCGGCAAGAATACGGTGAAAGCTTGGCTTACTTTATGGTAAAGATCTGCTTTGTGTAATTCTTCAATAAAGATAGCGTCAGCACGGCGTAGTAAATCACAGTACTCTTTCTTCACTTCGCCCAATACACGCACGCCTAAACCAGGCCCAGGGAACGGGTGGCGATATAGCATGTCATAAGGTAGGCCTAACTCTAAACCAATTTTACGCACTTCATCTTTAAACAGCTCTTTAAGCGGCTCTACTAAACCCATTTCCATATCATCAGGCAAGCCACCTACGTTATGGTGAGATTTAATCACATGCGCTTTACCGGTTTTAGATGCCGCTGATTCGATAACGTCAGGGTAAATCGTGCCCTGAGCAAGCCATTTAGCATTCTTAAGCTTTTTAGACTCTTCATCGAACACGTCAATGAACACGTGACCAATAATTTTACGCTTCTTCTCTGGGTCACTTTCGCCAGCCATTGCATCTAGGAAGCGGTTTTCAGCATTTACGTGAACGATGTTTAAACCGAAGTGGTTACCAAACATATCCATCACTTGCTGGCCCTCATTCAGACGCAGCAAACCATTATCTACAAATACGCAGGTAAGTTTGTCACCAATTGCACGTTGAACCAACATTGCCACAACCGAGGAGTCAACGCCGCCACTAAGACCAAGAATAACTTCGTCATCGCCCACTTGCTCTTTAATTTGAGCAATGGCGTTCTCGATGATTGATTCAGAGGTCCATAAAGCTTCACAAGCACAAATATCTTTTACAAAGTGCTCTAGCATGCGCAAGCCTTGACGAGTATGAGTCACCTCAGGGTGGAACTGCACACCGTAGAAATGCTTATCTTGATTCATCATGGCAGCAAATTCACAGCTTGGCGTTTGCGCAACGGTGGTGAAACCTTCAGGAATGGCCGACACTTTATCGCCATGGCTCATCCAAACATCTAGCAAGGCATTACCATTTGACGCAACTGCATCTTCAATCGCTTTAAACAATGGAGATTGCGCAACCACTTCAACTTGAGCGTAACCAAACTCACGCTCGCCTTCGCCTTGAATAACCGCTCCACCTAGTTGCTCAGACATAGTTTGCATGCCGTAACAAATACCTAGAACAGGAACACCAGCATTAAATACGTACTCAGGAGCGCGCGGAGAATCATTCTCCGTAACGCTTTCTGGGCCACCGGCCAAAATAATACCGTTCGGCGCAAACTCGCGGATATCGGCTTCTTCTACATCCCAGCCCCACAATTCACAATACACACCGATTTCGCGGATTCGACGCGCGATAAGTTGGGTATATTGCGATCCAAAATCTAAAATTAGAATACGATGTTCGTGGATATCTCTGCTCATAATCACTTACTTAAAATAGGCTGATAGAACTAAGCGCCTTTCGGCGCTTAGAGAAGAAAAACAAACTTTTAGGCTTAACCCATACGGTAGTTAGGGGCTTCTTTGGTAATGGTTACGTCATGTACGTGGCTTTCACCCATACCTGCACTTGTTACCCGCACAAACTCTGCTTTGGTATTTAACTCGTTAATTGTAGCGCAACCGGTTAAGCCCATGCACGAACGTAAACCGCCCATTTGCTGATGAATAATCGCTTTTACCGGGCCTTTATAAGCTACGCGGCCTTCAATACCTTCTGGAACTAATTTGTCGGCTGCATTGTCTGTTTGGAAGTAACGATCTGACGAACCTTGAGACATTGCGCCAAGCGAGCCCATACCACGGTAAGACTTAAACGAACGGCCTTGATAAAGTTCAATTTCACCTGGTGCTTCTTCGGTACCAGCAAACATGCTACCAACCATTACACAAGAAGCGCCAGCAACTAAGGCTTTAGCAATATCGCCAGAGAAGCGAATACCGCCGTCTGCGATAACCGGAATATCACGCCCTTTTAGCGCTTCAACAGCATCAGCTACTGCAGTAATTTGTGGTACACCTACACCCGTAACAATACGCGTAGTACAAATTGAACCAGGGCCAATACCTACTTTAACCGCACTTACACCTGCGTCAGCTAGGGCTAAAGCGCCTGCGCCAGTTGCCACATTGCCACCAACAATTGGTAGGTCCGGGTATTTTTCGTGGGTGGCTTTAATGCGATCAAGAACGCCTTGAGAATGACCGTGAGACGAGTCAATCAACAATACATCTACGCCAGCTTCAACTAAGGCATCAATACGCTCTTCGTTACCGGCACCAGCACCTACAGCAGCGCCAACACGCAAACGACCAAAGCTATCTTTACAAGCATTAGGTTTACGCTCAGCTTTTTTGAAATCTTTTACGGTAATCAAACCGGTCAGCTTGAAAGCCTCATCTACCACTAGCATTTTCTCAATGCGGTGTTCGTGCATCAGTTTTTCAACGACGTCACGCGATGTATCGGTAGTTGTCACCAAACGCTCTTTAGGTGTCATTACTTGAGAAACAGTTTTAGAAAAATCAGTTTCAAAACGTAAATCACGGCCAGTTACGATACCCACTAGGTCATTCGCTTCAGTCACAACAGGGAAGCCAGCAAAACCGTGGATTTGACGCAACTCTGCAATTTGGCCCAACGTTAACTCAGGCGTTACAGTAATAGGCTCTAGAACGATACCAGCTTCAAACTTCTTCACTTTACGCACTTCAGCAGCTTGCTGCTCAATGCTCATGTTTTTGTGAATAAAACCAACACCGCCCTCTTGCGCTAGTGCAATAGCAAAATTAGCTTCGGTTACCGTATCCATGGCAGCAGACACCATTGGAATACTAAGCGGGATATCTTTGGTTAGACGTGTCGCCAAATTGGCAGTATTAGGAAGTACTTCTGAGTGAGCAGGAAGTAGTAGTACATCATCGAAGGTTAAGGCTTCTTTGGAAATTCTCAACATAGCAACATTCGCCTAAATCAGTTAATAAAGGGATAAAATATTGCGGTCGGATTATAGGTATAAAGCTGGCCAAGGTAAATTGAAAAATGTTATTTTCTTACATTATTTTCAATTTAGCTTCGAGTTGGCTAATGCAAAGCAATCAAATCGCCCAAAATATCCTCAGCGTAAGTCAATTAAACCAGCAAGTTAGGCGATTGCTAGAGAACTCTCTAGGCACAGTTTGGTTAGCAGGTGAAATATCTAATTTTGCTACGCCATTTTCGGGACACTGGTACTTCAGTTTAAAGGACGATGGTGCCCAAGTACGCTGTGCCATGTTTAAAGGCGCTAATCGCAAGGCGGTATTCACACCGGAAAATGGCATGCAAGTATTAGTGAAAGCCAAAATCACCATGTATGAACCACGCGGTGATTATCAGCTTATTGCAGAAGCCATTCACCCTGCTGGAGACGGCGCACAGCAGCAAGCGTTTGAGCAACTAAAAATGAAGTTGGCCAGCGAAGGCTTGTTTGGCCAAGCTGACAAGCAATCCCTGCCCGAATACCCTAGCACCATTGGTGTAGTAAGCTCCGCCTCTGGGGCGGCATTGCAAGATATATTATCGGTACTTCAACGCCGCGCCCCTGCTATTAAAGTGATCGTTTATCCTGCAGCCGTTCAGGGAGATGCCGCTGCAAGCCAACTTAGCAATATGATTGAGCTTGCTAATCAGCGTGAAGAAGTAGATCTACTTATTGTTGGCCGCGGTGGAGGCTCTAAAGAAGATTTGTCCGCCTTTAATGACGAAGCCCTCGCCCGCTGTATATTTAATTCAAACATTCCGATTATATCTGCGGTAGGCCATGAAGTAGACGACAGCATTTGTGATTTAGTTGCCGACATTCGCGCCGCAACCCCCTCAGCTGCCGCAGAAATTGTTAGCCAGCAAGCTAGCCACCTTGCGTTAAGCTTAAACAAACTAAGCCAACAGTTAGAGCAAAGCTACTTACATATGCTTAGTCGGCAACAGATCCGCCTCAAGCAGCTTCACCACCAAGTAGAAACCCAATCCCCTATCCATTTATTGGAACAGCAACAGCAACGCTTTGACGAGCTTAGCCACCGTTTAAGCTTTGCTCATCAACAAAGCTTAAACCGCAGCAAGCAGCGCCATCTAGAAGCGCACTCACGTTTAAAACACTCACTCTTAGAACTAAAACTAAGCCGTCATCAGCAACTGTTGGTCCAGCTTAAGCAGCGGCTAAACCTAGCCAGTGATAAGAACCTTCAACACCAGCAAGATGCCTTAGTAAATGTGTGTCGACAAATGGACAATTTGAGCCCACTGCGTGTATTGGAACGAGGTTTTAGCTTGGTGACTCAGCAACAGAAAATCGTTAAATCTGCTGCAGACTTAAGCGTTGGTGACCAAGTCAATATCAATTTTGCCGATGGAAACCATAACGCAACAATTATTGAATAAGCTCTAGCGTTTTAAACGCCAATGTCACATCTAGTGAGTTAGTCATCAAAATTGATGGGATTTTAGTTAATTCTGACATAAGATTGACTGGACTAAACCGAATACCTAGTTGGTTCGCAGTTTAGCTAGAATGTCGACTAAACCCACAAAGAGGTAAAGCGAACATTCGGGTAACTAACTAGATATCAATATAAAAAGTAAATTAGCAGCAATACTATGAATTCATTGGATAGCACCAAGGAGCGAGAGCTAACCAGTGTCGATAACAGGGAACAGTTAATCGGTATGATTTACCGTGCGGCGGCAGAACCTGAATATTGGCCCGATTTGCTTGAGCACCTATACATGATGCCAGAACTTCAAAGCACAGAAGAATATGGCCACTCAGACTCCTCTTCGGCACAATTAAGCCAAATGCTCGATGCGGTATCTCCGCAACTATCGATGGCTAAGAACCAATACTCCGAACGGAACCAGATTTTACTTGAACACTTTAACCAAGCATTAAATATCGCAAAGCGTATTTACCAGCTTGAAGAAAAAAACCATTCGCTTAACTCTTTGCTCGACCACATTCCGGTTGGGGTAATTTTGGTGAATGCTAAAAGTGAAATTTTGCTCACTAACGAGCTAGCAGAAGAAACCCTGCAGCTTGGCCAAGGGTTATACCAACGCAATAAAAACTTAGTGACCCAGCAAAGTGAATCAACAGATTTGCTCAATCAATATGTAGAAGAGCTGTCTTCACTGGGGCCTAACGAATCCAGCAGCCGGGGCTTACCGATCCAAATTGGTCAAGAAACAGATGTGCAAACCATGGTAATTCTTAGCCCGGTAAACCATCTACAAAACCCAAGTTTAGAGCGAAATGCCAGTGTGGTGGTGTTTATCTCCCCTTCTCGCCCCGATGTAGAGCTTGATTTAGCCGCTTTTGCAGACGGTTATAACTTAACTCCAAAAGAAGCGCGCATCGTTAATTATATTGCGCAAGGTATGTCTCCACCTGACATTGCTGACAAAATTTTTGTGAGTTACAACACTGTGCGTACTCAGCTTAAATCGGTATTCAAGAAAACCAATGTTAGTAGCCAGAGCGAATTAGCTAGTTTGGTGCTAACTGGGCCTTGGGGAATGCTATCGCAAAGTAGCCGCCACTTTGACTTTACCGAAGCCCACGACCTTAATGCACGCTACTTTACGCTGCCCGATCAACGTAAGCTGTGTTACCAAGAATACGGCAGCCCTAAGGGCAAACCGGTGGTTTATTGCCACAGTATTTTAGGTAGTCGCTTAGAAAACTTTTTTGATGATGTTGATTTAGCAAAACACCTAGGTTTGCGCTTAATCAGCATCGACCGCCCCGGATTTGGTGGTTCTGATTACTGCGAAAACTACGGCTTTGTAAATTGGTCAAAAGACTTAGCAGCGCTACTCGACCATTTAGAACTAGAGCAGGTTCAGTTACTGGGCTACGCCACAGGAGGCGTTTACGCAGCCTGCTGCGCAGCCACTATTCCTGAGCGGATCAGCAACATGACGATTGTGAGCTCAGGCGATGCCCTCACTTACGACAGTGATTACGAGGCCACTGCCAAGCTATATCGCATGCACATGAAGCTGGCTCGTGACTTCCCTAGTATGCATCGCCTGTTTACTAATATTCTTGATAAGGGCTTGCACAAAGACCCTAACAAATTATTTAAGGTATTAGCCCGCGATCTAGAAGGTGCCGATGTTGAGCTATTTGAGAGCCCACAATTTAGGGAAAAGTTTGGCCGTTATTTAAAAGAATCGAAGATCCAAGGCGGTAATGCTTTTTCTGACGAGGTGCGTCAAGTGATGTCACCTTGGGGCTTTAACATTGAAGATGTAAAAGTTGCTACGCAGCTATTCCATGGCGAGCAAGACAGGCATATTCCGTTGGTGCTTGCCGAGCGCTTTATCGAGCGCGCAGCCAACGCTAAGCTCACTGTCGTTCCTGAACAAGGTCATTACATGATTTATCGACAGTGGCCTGAAATACTAAAAAGTCTTGCAAGTAACTAAGTTACTAACTCACTCTCAAAAAAGGCGGCCAATGGCCGCCTTTTTCATTAACTGTCTAAACGCTCGAAACGCCGAATAATAGCTCGCTTAGATTTTAACTCGTTGCAGCTATTACAAAAATAATCTACTGCACCGCAGGCCTTTAGCTTTTCAAGCTCGGCATCGCATTTATCGCAATGCACACGCTGCGAGAACTTATGGTGGCAGGCGCCACACAACCAGTGGTCATGTTCGTGTTGTAACTGTCCATCACACTCTGGGCAAGCAACTTCAATAGTCATAGTGTTCCTCTACGATTTTTTGTACTTACTTACATTTTGCATTTTTTTCCGACGGCGTTCTTGAGCCATGGTAAGTTTTGACTTCTTATCTGAGAATGGATTCTCACCTTCTTTAAACTCTACGCGAATTGGCGTGCCCATAATCTCTAGCGCTTTGCGGTAATAATTCATTAAATAACGCTTATAAGAGTCTGGTAAAGAATTAACCTGATTACCATGTACAACGATGCGAGGTGGATTATAGCCGCCAGCGTGAGCATAACGTAATTTAACCCTACGACCGCGCACTAAAGGCGGCTGATGGTCGTCTTGAGCCATCTGCATAATCTTGGTCAACATAGAGGTAGAAACGCGCTTAGTGGCGCTTGCGTAAGCCTCCTGAACCGATTCATAAAGGTGGCCAACGCCAGTACCATGTAGCGCTGAAATAAAGTGAACGCGTGCAAAGTCGATAAAGCCCAAACGTCTATCCAGTTCAGTTTTAATCCGCTCTTTATGTTCGTTGTCTAAACCATCCCATTTATTAACTGCAAGCACTAAGGCGCGACCGGCATTCAACACAAAACCAAGCAAACTTAAATCTTGATCTGAAATGCCATCTTTTGCGTCGATTACCAGCATCACCACATTAGCGTCTTCAATCGCTTTAAGGGTTTTAATAACCGAGAATTTTTCTACTGTTTCTGTCACCTTACCGCGCTTACGTACCCCTGCTGTATCAATCAAGATGTAATCTTGATCTTCTCGCTGCATCGGGATGTAAATACTGTCTCGGGTGGTACCTGGCATGTCGTATACTACCACTCGGTCTTCACCCAGAATCCGATTAGTCAGCGTAGATTTACCCACGTTAGGGCGGCCAACAATGGCCAGTTTAATTGGAAGGTCTGCAAACTTCTGCGCTAACTCATCAAGCTCTGACTCGGTCATTTCTTGCGTATCAGCTTGCTCTAACTCTGGCTCATCCGCTTGATTCTCAGCCTGCTCAGTAACAAAGGGACGCAGAGCTTCTTCTAATAACATGCTTACGCCGCGGCCATGGGCAGCAGCAATTTGATGAACTTCACCTATCGCCAAGGCATAAAACTCGCCACAGGCGGTATCGGCATCAATGCCGTCAGTTTTATTGGCCACCAAGAAAACTTTCTTTTCTTGTTTACGCAAATGATGGGCAATCGCCTCATCAGCAATGGTCACTCCGGCACGCGCATCCACCAAGAACAACACCGCATCGGCTTCTTCAATAGCTTGCAAAGACTGCTGCGCCATCATAGCGTCAATGCCTTCTTCATCGCCATCAATACCGCCGGTATCAATAACAATAAATTCTTGCTCCGCGACTTTGGCTTGACCATATTTACGGTCACGAGTTAGACCAGGAAAGTCAGCTACTAGCGCGTCCCTGCTGCGTGTAAGGCGATTAAATAATGTAGATTTGCCAACATTTGGGCGTCCCACTAAGGCGACAACAGGAAGCATAAGGGCCTCATTTTCTAGAATACATGACATGACAAAGGCTCATGGTTAATTCACCATGAGCCTTTTGTACACAATTATAACAACTTAACTGCGATCTAGCGCAATTAACTTACCACTTCGTGTTTGAAGGATAATTTTGTCGGAGGTTACCACAGGCGCAACATATAAGCCGCTTTTATCTACTAACATTTTGCTAGCAAACTCGCCGGTTTCACGATCAAGCCAATATAAGTAGCCCTCACTGTCACCCACTAATACCTTATTTCCGTCTACTGCGGGGGCAGTAACGATACGGTAAGACAAAGCACCTTGGGTCCATTTTTCTATGCCGTTGTTGCGCTCAATGCTATAAACATTGTCGCTAACGTCAGTAACAAATAGGTTTAAACCCGAAGAAGCTATATTTTGGTAGGCAGAATAACTGCGCTTCCAGTCTTCTTCACCACTGCGTAAATTAACCGAAATAAGGTTTCCGTTGTAAGCAACCGCATAGAGCTGAGAGCCAATCAAGGCTGGCTTACTATCCACATCTACAATTCGGTCAATCTCAGTAGAACCTTTAGGCTGGGCTAACTTTGTTTCAAACAGCAATTGACCACTTTCTAAAAGATACAGGCCAATTTTACCGTCACTACGACCTAAAATTATCGCGCCGTTAGAAATAATAGGTGGCGCTTTGCTGCGCAACGACAGTGCTGGCTGGTCAATTTTAATATCCCACTTTTGCTCACCAGAGTGAGCATCTAGTGCAACTAAATGGCCGTTACTGGTGATAACTACCACCAAACTGTCTTCTACAGCAGGAGCCGCTAGCACTTCACCAGCCACTTCTGCCTGCCAAACTATTTCACCGGTTTCTGCATTTAACGCAAATACGTCGGCGTTTTCGGTGCCTAAATATATACGGCGATACGCAGCAGTTAAGCCACCAGAAACACGTGCATTAGGGGTATTTCCCGAGAAGCGATTGTTACTTTCAACTCGAGATAAATCTTGGTCCCACAAGCGTTTACCTTCTAAATCAAAGGCACGCACTTGACCATAGCGGGCAGCGGCAAACACTGAATCGTAGGCGACAACTGGCGACAACGCCGAGAAGTAATCGTCAACACCTTTGCCTACGCGGGTTTCCCACTGTTTGCCTACTGTAAACTGGTTTTCAAACTCAGGCACGGGTGCCATTTGCACAACATCTTCTTCAGAGTTGAACAAAGAACACGCCGACAAGCCAACGAGCAAACAAGCTAAGCTAGCAGCACGCCAAGCTTTAACCATTAGCAGCCTCAACTTCAGTTAAATCATTAAGTTTTAGGTTTACACTAGGGTCTTGCTCTGCTGCACCAGCAGCAACAGCCGCTTGATAGGCTTGACGAGCTAATGCTTGCTCACCCTGTTGCAAGTAAATATCACCTTTAATTAGTTCAACGGTTGCCACTAAAGCAGGCTCAGTAACTTTATCTAGGCTGGCTAAGGCATTATCAAATTCGGCTAATTGAGCTTGTACACGAGCGAGTCGAGTATAGATCATGCCTTTAAGCTCTTCGGGCGCACCTTCAAGCGCTAGATTAAGCTGAGTTTGCGCCTGAGCATAATCTTCTTTAACCACTAGTTCTTTTGCTAACAATAATGATGCAAATACTGAATAGTTTTTGTCACCTTGGTTAGCTGCCACAAAATTTGCTAAAGGAGTTAACTCTTCATTATTTGTAGCTAGTTGACTAACCACTTGTTGAAAAGCATCTGAAGCCGCTTCCTTTTGCTCAATTTGGTATTCGCCAAAATAGCGCCAACCAAATACAGCAGCTAAACCTAGTACCGAACCGCCAATAACTGATGTTCCGTTTTTCTTCCACCAGTCTTTGATGGCTTGAACTTGCTGTTCCTCGGTGGAATAAATGTCCACAGCGTCTCCTTAACTAAACTAATACGGTATTAAGCAAAGCAACTAACTCTGATTGAGCGATGCACTGCTGTTGAATATCTTCGCGTAGGTACTTTACAGTAACCTGCTGGTTGGCTAATTCATCTTCACCGATGATCAATGCCACTTTAGCGCCTGACTTATCAGCTCGCTTAAATTGTTTCTTAAAGTTTCCACCACCACAGTGGCTCATAACCCGAACAGAGGGTAACGCATCTCGCAATTGTTCGGCTAACGAAAATGCTGCGCCAAGTGTTCCTTCTCCAGCATTGATCACATAAACATCGGCACTTGATGGTAAATCACCCAGTAACTCGAGTGTTTCCAGCAATAGAACTAAACGTTCCATACCCATGGCAAAACCAACAGCAGGCGTTGCTTTGCCGCCCAATTGCTCTACCAAACCATCGTAACGGCCGCCAGCACATACAGTACCTTGTGAACCTAAGCTTGATGTTACCCACTCAAACACAGTGCGGTTATAGTAATCAAGACCTCGAACCAAACGCGGGTTTAGTTCATAAGCGATGCCTGCATTATCTAGCAGCGCACATAGTTGTTCGAAATGCTCTTTACTTTCTTGGTCTAGGTATTCACTAAGGCTAGGTGCGTCAACTAAAACCGCTTGCACCTCAGGATTTTTACTGTCGAGAACACGCAAAGGGTTATTGTACATGCGACGTTTTGCGTCTTCGTCTAAGGCTTCTTTATGCTGCTCTAAGTAAGCAATTAAAGCATCACGGTAGTTAGCGCGAGCTTCATTTGAACCTAAGCTGTTAAGCTGCAAAGTAACGTGATTCTCTAAGCCAAAGGCTTTCCAAAAGCGCGCAGACAAGATAATGACTTCAGCATCGATATCGGCGCTGGCAATACCAAAAGACTCAACGCCTACTTGATGAAACTGGCGATAACGACCTTTTTGTGGGCGTTCATGGCGGAACATTGGCCCCATGTACCACAAACGCTGCTCTTGGTTGTACAACAATCCAGCTTGGTTGCCTGCACGTACACAACAGGCTGTGCCTTCAGGTCGCAAGGTTAAGCTATCACCATTGCGATCTTCAAAGGTATACATTTCTTTTTCTACGATATCGGTCACTTCACCGATAGAGCGCTTAAACAAATCAGTGCTTTCTACAATCGGCATTCTTATTTCGTTGTAACCGTAGGCTGCCACCACCTCTCGAATTACTGATTCTACCTTCTGCCAAGCGGGTGTATCACTTGGTAGGCAATCATTCATGCCACGTATTGCTTGTATTTGTTTAGCCACATTAATCTCGAATAAAACAGGTCAATAATTATTAAAGGCCCTCGATTATAGGGCCTTTAAGCAAAGAGGTAAATTTAAATGCAGATTAGCTTTCGGTAATGTCTTTAATCGCGATACGCGAGCGGATTTTCGCTTCTAAAGCATCTACTAAGTCGTCATTATCGAAGCGCTCTTTTTGGCGCACGCCATCTTGATAAAAGCCGCTTTTTTTGTTGCCACCGGTAATGCCTAAATCAGAGATAAGCGCTTCACCCGGGCCATTTACCACACAGCCGATAATGGACACATCCATTGGCTCTACTATGTCTTCTAAACGCTGCTCGAGAGCGTTAACCGTTGAAATAACATCAAACTCTTGGCGAGAACAGCTTGGGCAAGCAATAAAGTTAATACCGCGAGAGCGAATGCGCAGAGACTTAAGAATATCAAAACCTACTTTAATTTCTTCAACGGGATCGGCTGCTAAAGAGACCCGCAAGGTATCGCCGATACCTTGTGATAACAACATACCTAAGCCAACTGCCGATTTAACCGAGCCGCTGCGTAAACCACCGGCCTCTGTAATACCAAGATGTAAAGGTTGGTCAATTCGGCTGGCCAATCCTTGATAAGCGCCTACGGCAAGGAAAACATCAGAGGCTTTCACACTCACTTTAAACTGGTCGAAGTTCAAGCGATCGAGTATATCCACATGACGCATCGCAGACTCAACTAAGGCTTCTGGCGTGGGTTCGCCGTACTTCTCTTGCAAATCTTTTTCTAAGGAGCCGCCATTCACACCAATACGAATGGGGATGTTGCGCTCACGTGCAGCATCAACTACCGAGCGAATGCGTTGCTCGTTACCAATATTACCTGGGTTAATACGTAAACAATCTGCGCCATACTCCGCCACTTTTAAGGCAATGCGGTAATCGAAATGAATATCAGCCACTACAGGAATTGATACCTGCTGCTTAATTTGCTTGAAAGCTTCGGCAGCATCCATGGTAGGCACGGAAACGCGCACAATATCGCCACCCACTGCAGCAATTCGGTTTATTTGCTCAACCGTTGCAGCAACATCAGTTGTACGTGTATTGGTCATAGACTGCACAGTGATGGGCGCGTCTCCGCCCACTGGCACATTACCCACCATAATTTGTGTTGATTTACGGCGTTTAATTGGAGTTGGTTGATTCATAATAATCGAAAGATCTTAATTGTTTGGTATTTGCATTCGCACAACTTTACCGCGTGTAAATGACGATAAGTCGATTGATTCTTGTCCGTAACTTACACTCACGCCTGCATTAGTACCAAGCACGATACTATAAGGAGAAGGACCAGTTACAGAGAGTGATTGACCAGGCTGTTTAATGTCTGCAACCAAGCGTTTGCCAGTGGCATCTCTAATCTCTACCCAACACTCATTTTCAAAACTCATGTTTAAGGCAGTTAAAGCTGCCGCTTGGTTCACTTCTACTTCTGGCTCAGGATCTGGGCTGTTTATTACAGTGGGCTCAGATGCTTGCGAAGCAGGCTCATTTGACGCAGATTCATTAACGGGCTCGACGACTGGCTCCAGCACCTCTTGAGACTCAACTTTTGGTTCAGCATCAATCTCATTGTTAGCTTCTACCACAGGCTCTGAAACAGGCTCTACTGGTTGTGCCGATGGCAACTCGGGAGCTTCAACAGTGCTTAGCACTTGAACATTTTCAGCACTAGGTTCTGGAATTACATCAACTTCGGGCTCGCTGGTCGGCTCTAGAATTCGGCTTTCTGAACTAGCGGGGCTGGCCTGACTAAAATCTACTTGTTGGCTCTTTTCTTGCCACCACCAAATCACCAGCAAAACAACAATGCCAAGGCCCACTAAGTAGGTAAACTTCATCAAGCGACTGTCATGAGTCTCTTGCTTTATCCGCCCAGAAAAACTCTGCATCTCTGTGCGTTGTTCATGGGCATCGTGCAAATGGGTGTAGCTAGAAAGCACTAGGTCTTCAGAAAGATTCAACAAACGCGCATAAGCACGCAAGTAACCTTTGATAAAAGTACTCGATAAACCACTATCGAAGCTATCGCCTTCTATATCTTTGATTACTTGCAAACGCAGTTTCAAACGTTCAGCAACTTGAGCTTGACTTAGCTTGGCGGCAACACGTGCTTCTTGCAGCATTTGCCCAGGGCTAACCACTTCAATGTCTTCACTTAGCTCTGTTTGCTCTGATTCGGCTTTAGTAGTCATTAGCGATGTATCGTTTAGTTTGTTCAGATTTAGGGAACTGCTGTTGTAAGGTTAAGCCCCAACGTGCTTCTTCAGCAAAGTTGTCGGCTGCACTTTCTAAGCGAACCCAAGCAAAGGCGCTTTCCGCCGTAGTTTCAGCCATACTATCATACCGTTGCAGATATAATCGGGCTTGCTCGGGTTTATTTTTTTGTAGATAAACCTCGGTGGCTCCAAGCAAAGAAGCAGGGCGGCGAATGTTATAGGCTAAGGCACTGGTAAAGTAATCTAAGGCTTTATCCAAGTCGCCAGCAGTTAAAGCGCATAAACCCGCGTTCTCATTGGTTCCCGCTACTTGAACGTACTCAGGATTAGCTAAAGCTTGCTTAAATAACTCCTCGGCTTGGTCATACTCTTTCTGCTTACACAGCATCACGCCGTAGTTATTAAGTACATCACCATTGCGTGGCGCTATAGACTTAGCACGTTTATATGCATCTAGGGCTCGCTCAGGCTGGCGAACACTTTGGTAGAAGTGGGCTTGGGCGATGTAAACATCAACTAGATTAGGCGCTAACTCTTGCGCTAGCTCCAAATTACGTTTTGCTTGTTCTGCATCGCCAGCTTCTAAATAACGTAACGCCAAGCTAATTCGGGTTTTAGCGGCAGCGTCTTTATTAAGCTGTTTATCTTTATTGTTTACTTCTTGGCCATTTACACGGGTTTCGGTTACACAACCAGAAACCAAAAATACCACCAAAAACAAGTACAACCAGCGTTTCATATCCGTCCTTCGATAAGGTTAGTTATTGAATTGTGACTGAAATTTCTTGCTGTTGCATCCGTTTTTTCATGGTTCTTTTGGTTCTGTCGACAACGTCACCTGCTAGCTGTCCACAAGCCGCATCAATGTCATCGCCACGGGTTTTACGAACCACTACCGTAGAGCCATATTCCATCAAGACCTTACTAAAACGATCTACGCGGCTATTACTCGGTTTGGTAAACGGCGAACCAGGGTAAGGGTTAAATGGAATTAAGTTAATTTTACATGGAGTATCGCGTAAAACTTCCGCTAATTCATGCGCTTGCTCCATAGAGTCATTAACGCCATTAAGTAATACATACTCAACAGTTACCTTGCCTCTATTAGCGTTTGATTTGTCGATATAACGTTTTACACCAGCCAAAAATGCTTCGATGTTGTATTTATCGTTGATCGGCATGATTTCACTGCGCAGCTTATCGTTGGGAGCGTGCAGCGAAATAGCTAACGCCACATCGAGCTTATCACCTAATTTATCTAAAGCAGGCACCACACCAGAGGTACTTACTGTTACCCGACGCTTGCTCAGGCCATAGCCGTTATCATCTAACATTAACTCTAGGGCTGGGATCAGGTTGTTTAGGTTTAGCAACGGTTCACCCATGCCCATCATTACTACATTGGTAATTGGACGTTTTCCTTCGATGCCTTTGTGACCAATCACTTGAGCTGCTCGCCAAACTTGACCAATGATGTCAGACACTTTTAAGTTACGGTTGAAACCCTGTTGGCCAGTAGAGCAGAAGGTACATTCCAGCGCGCAGCCAACTTGTGAAGATACACATAATGTCGCGCGGTCACCCTCAGGAATATAAACGGTTTCGATCTCTTGGCCAGCCACTAACATCGCCCATTTAATGGTGCCATCTGCACTGCGTTGCTCAGTGCTAATTTCTGGTGCGCGTACTTCAGCCAAACGCTTAAGCTTTTCGCGTAAGGCTTTATTGATATTGTTCATTTGGTCGAAGTCATCTACACCAAAGTGATAAATCCACTTCATTACCTGATCGGCACGAAATGGTTTTTCGCCTATCTCGGCAAAAAACTGACGTAAACCAGCTCGATTAAAATCAAGTAAATTTGTTTTTGTTTCACTCATCGCTTAACTCCACGATCGACCAAATAAAAAAAGCGCCGAATTGTACAAATAATAACAGCAGAAAGCCAGTTATTCTCTGTACTCGGCGCCAATTGGCAGCTAATAAGTTTTTAACTATTAAGCTGCATTTGCCAAAGAAGCTTTTGCCCCGTTTGACTTATCTAGGACAAATCTCATTGTCTTCAAAGAAATAGGCGATTTCTCTCGACGCTGACTCTGGTGAATCAGAGCCGTGGGTGCCATTTGGTGGCATGCCCGAGCCAAAGTCATGACGTAAGGTACCGGCAGCGGCTTCTGCTGGATTAGTCGCACCCAATAACTCACGGTAACGCTGCACCGCATTCTCAGCTTCAAGCACTTGCACCATGATCGGTCCAGATGTCATAAACTCAATCAGCGGTGGGTAAAACGGTTTACCCTCATGTTCTGAATAAAAGCCTGCAGCTTGTTCTTGCGACAAATGCACCATTTTGGCTGCAACAATACGTAAACCGGCAGACTCCATACGCGCATAAATTGCACCAATTGCGTCTTTCGCCACCACATCGGGTTTAAGTATAGAAAAAGTACGTTCTAAGGCCATTAACTAGCTCCATCTAAAATTTGGTGAATATCACTCTTTGATATTGTAAGTGAATGATAAGTTAGCTCAACTCAGTTAACAACCGTGAAATGGTGCGAATACCATGTCCCTTTGCCCCAGTTGCCCAAAGTGCATTACCAGATTTTTGATAAGAGCCAGACATATCGAAATGCAGCCAGTTTTTTTCTGCGTTTTCAACAAAGTGGGCTAAGAAAGCTGCAGCAGTGGATGCGCCGGCCATGCCCTCGCCTGAAGAAATATTGGCAATATCAGCAAAGCTAGAGCCAATTTGCCCTTTATGGAAAGGTTCTAGGGGCAGAGGCCAAGCTTTTTCGTGCTCCTGTTTGGCAGCTTGTAAGGCTTGGTGAACCAACTCATCATCAAAGCCAAACACAGCATTGTAGTCGCGACCTAAAGCCATTTTAGCTGCGCCCGTTAAGGTAGCTGCATCGATAATAACTTGAGGCTTCTGCTCACTGGCGGCAATTAAACCATCGGCTAATACCAAGCGACCTTCGGCGTCGGTGTTAAGCACTTCTACCGTAACACCGTTTTTGTAAGTAATTACGTCGCCCAGCTTGTAAGCATCTCCAGATACCATGTTCTCGGCGCAACACAAATACAGTTTCACACGTTTGTTTAAGCCGTTAGCAATTGCTAAACCTAAACCTCCAGTAACGGTGGCAGCGCCCCCCATGTCGCTTTTCATGATTGACATGCCGTCGGAAGGCTTAAGGCTATAACCGCCTGAGTCAAAGGTAATACCTTTACCTACTAGGGCTACGGCCACTGGCTCGTCTGGGTTTCCACTAGGATTAAAATCTAATTGCAACATCGCTGGTGCTTGGCTGCTCCCCTTGCCCACCTGATAAGTCCCTACCCAGCCTTGTTCCAGTAAATCTTCACCAGAGATAATCTCATAAGAAACATGTTCCGGAGATAAACCACTTAAGAAGCTCGCTGCAGATTCACATAAAGTTTGTGGGTAAATAGCTGCCGGACCAAGATTAATCGTTTTACGTGTCCAATCAGCAGCAGACTTAAGCGCATCAAAACGCTGCTGGTCAGCATCACTTAGTACCACTACATCTAATTGGTTATCTTGTTTAGCGTTGTAATAACCTTGATAGAAAGCCCAGCATGCTTCTAAATCCCAGCTATCGCCAATAAAAGAAAGGTGCTTTAGGCCTTGCGCATCTAATTTTCGGCCGGCTTTTTGAATATCTTGAAGGCGGGCTACGCCTTCAGAATTGATATGAATATTAACTTGGTTAGCTTCAAAGCTAACTAAGGCATTTTGGCCCCATTGAACAGCGGCAGGTTTGGCGCATAAAACTAGATCCATAACGGCGGTCATCAATACTTCCTCATTTGAGTAATCGACAACGAGCCCTTGGAACTTAGTCTAGTTCATCCATCCAGGCTAAAATAATTGCTTCCAAAATGCGCTCGTTGCTGTGCTGTGGGTCATCGTCAAAATCATCTAACTGACAAACCCATTGGTGTAAGTCGGTAAACCGAACTTGCTTAGGATCTTGCTCTGGAAATTGCTCGGCCAGTTCTATCGCTATTTGCTCAACATCTATCCAACGCAACCCCATCAGCCTATTCCTTAATGTTGTTCAGACACCATATTAATAGTGTATTTAGGAATTTCTACTACTAAGTCTTCATCGCTTACCATTGCTTGGCAACCTAAACGAGACTCGGGCTCCAAACCCCAGGCTTTGTCTAGCATATCATCTTCTAGCTCATCGCTTTCTTCAAGCGAATCAAAGCCTTCGCGAACAATTACGTGACAGGTAGTACAAGCACAAGATTTTTCACAAGCGTGCTCAATGTCGATACCTTCGCGCAAGGCAACATCCAATACGCTTTCACCTTGTTTTGCTTCTACTACTGAGCCTTCAGGACATAAGTCCTCATTAGGCAAGAAAATCACTTTAGGCATCTTAAATCCTATCTACTTGCTGGCCCCTTAGGGCTTGTTTAATGGAATCATCCATTCGCCTTGCGGCAAAATCTTGACTGATACTGTCTAAATATTTAATGGCTTGCTCTATCTCGGAAACAGAGTCCCCTTCAGCACTAGCTTGTAATTGCTGCATGGCTTGTTCAATGCCAAGACGCTCTTCATCTTGCAGCAAACGTTCGCCACTTTCGACTAATGCAGCACTCATATCTTCAATGAAGCGAGCGGCTTCGACTTGTTGCTCACGCAACATGCGCATAGTGACATCATGTTTAGCATTGGTGATGGAGTCTTTAAGCATTCTCGCCACTTCTTCATCGGCTAAGCCATAAGAAGGTTTGACCTCAACTGACGATTGCACTCCAGTTGATTTTTCCATCGCAGTAACTGATAACAAACCATCGGCATCCACTTGGAAGGTGACTCGAATATGAGCGGCACCAGCAGCTAAAGGTGGAATGCCTTTTAGCGCAAATTTAGCCAAAGAGCGGCAATCATCTACTAACTCGCGTTCACCTTGTACCGCATGAATCGCCATTGCTGTTTGGCCGTCTTTAAACGTTGTAAATTCTTGGGCTCGAGCAACTGGAATAGTGGTATTACGCGGAATAACTTTTTCGACCAAGCCTCCCATTGTCTCAATACCTAAAGAGAGAGGTGTAACATCAAGCAGTAACAGCTCACCATCTTTTTTGTTCCCCACCAAAGTGTCAGCCTGAATGGCTGCACCAATCGCAACAACTTGGTCAGGATCAATGTTAGTTAAAGGCTGCTTGTCAAAAAAGTTAGCTACGTCGCTACGTACTTTTGGCACTCTAGTAGAACCGCCAACCATAACTACATTGTTAACATCTTCTAGCTCTACTTCAGCGTCACGTAAAGCGCGGCGACAAGCGCGAATAGTGCGCTTAACCAAACTTTCAATGAGGCTATCGAATAACTCGCGGCTAATGCTGCCCTGCCAATTAATACCGTCAATATCCAAATTGATATTGGCACTGTCTTGGTCAGTCAAGGCTACTTTAACTTGATTGGCTATGCGTGATAATTCGCGCTGTAACTGGGCAGAACGCACTCCACTAACTTGCGCTTGTTCGGCTATCCACTCAACTAAAGCATCATCAAAGTCATCACCACCGAGCGCAGAATCTCCACCCGTGGCTAGTACTTGAAATACACCTTTAGATAAACGCAGGATGGAGATATCAAAGGTACCACCACCTAAATCAAAAATCGCGATTACGCCTTCATCGCCACTATCTAATCCATAAGCAATAGCCGCAGCTGTCGGTTCATTAAGTAAACGTAGTACATGTAAACCTGCTAGCTGAGCAGCATCTTTGGTACCTTGGCGCTGTGCGTCATCAAAGTATGCAGGCACAGTAATAACCACGCCATCGGGTTCACCTTGTAATGACTCTTCAGCTCTCGCTGCTAAACTTTTTAAAATTTCAGCAGAAACTTGAATAGGATTAACATCGCCCGCTACTGTTTGAATATGCGGGGTTTTAGCGTCACTAAAGTTATAGGGAAACAGTTTACGGTCTATATCTGCGCTATCTTTGCCTAATAAACGTTTAACCGAGGTAATGGTGTTATGAGGATCGGTAACCGCTTGTGCTTTGGCTAACTTACCAACTTCTACACCATCTTTGTGGTAGCGAACCACCGAAGGAAGTAAGGTATCACCGCTATGGTCAGCCAAAGTAACGGCTTTGCCGCTACGTACAGTTGCAACCAAAGAGTTAGTGGTACCTAAATCGATACCTACAGCCAGTTTATGTTGGTGAGGAACAGCCGATTGCCCAGGCTCTGCTATTTGTAGTAATGCCATATAGATTAGTAATCTAAAATTTTCTCTTCAAGTTGAAGCAGCTGCTGTTGCAGGCGTGCATAGAATTTGAGTTTGCGAACATCGTCTGCAGCTTGCTCAAAATTTTGTTCATTGTAGGCTTTTTCAAAGCTTGAGCTCAAGTCGCTTCGTTGCCGCTTCAATAACCTTGAGAAGTTATCAATAGCGTCTTCAGGATCGGCTGCATGCTCTATTTCAGCCAATTGCTCCCTTAACTCCATTTGACTCATCAAGAAGGCAACGTCGTTGATAGTTCGCTGTTCGCCTCCAAGCTCTATACCTTGCAAACTTAATAAGTATTGCGCTCGGCTAAGAGGGTCTTTCAGCGTTTGATAAGCGTCGTTGATTTGCGCAGCTTTTTGCATCACTTGAGCCTGGCGTTCGCTAGACTCAGCAGCAAAATTATCGGGATGGTATTGTTGTTGCAGCTCTCTGTAGCTATCAGCTAAACCATTTTGATCTAGCTGATAAGACGGAAGTAGAGAGAATAACTCAAAATGATTCATAGCGTGTTCCATTTAAACGCTAAAGCTCTCTCCACAACCACATTCGCCATTTACGTTAGGGTTGTTAAATACAAAGCCTTCGTTCAAACCTTCTTTAACAAAGTCTAATTCAGTGCCATCGATGTAAAGTAAGCTTTTCTCATCAACGATGACATTTACACCGTGGCTTTCAAATACTTTGTCGTCTTCAGCTAATTGGTCTACAAACTCCAAAATATAAGCCATTCCCGAACAGCCAGAGGTTTTTACCCCTAGGCGCACGCCAGTGCCCGCGCCTCGGTTGTTCAAAAATTGACTTACATGTGTTGCTGCAGCTTCAGTTAGTGATACAGCCATGATGGCTCCTTAAATCTACTACGCGTTTTTCTTTTTGTAATCAGCAATGGCGGCTTTAATGGCGTCTTCTGCCAAAATTGAGCAGTGAATCTTCACTGGCGGCAAGGCTAATTCTTCAGCAATATCGGTATTTTTAAGCGCTTGAGCTTCGTCTAAACTCTTACCTTTAACCCACTCGGTAACCAGTGAGCTGGACGCAATTGCTGAACCACAACCGTAAGTTTTGAAACGAGCGTCTTCAATCACGCCTTCGTCGCTTACTTTAAGTTGTAACTTCATCACATCACCACAAGCTGGTGCTCCCACCATACCGGTGCCAATGTGGCTATCATCTTTATCTTCGAAAGCGCCAACGTTACGCGGGTTTTCGTAATGATCAATTACTTTTTCACTATAAGCCATGATATCTCTCCAAATCCGTTATTTTTAATACTTAGTGGTGTGCCCACTCAACCTGGCTGAGGTCTACGCCGTCTTTAAACATGTCCCAAAGTGGAGACATTTCGCGGAGTCGGCCAATACCTTCGTTAATCACTTTAACTGCGTAATCGATTTCTTCTTCAGTAGTGAAACGGCCAAAAGAGAAACGAATAGAACTGTGTGCGAGTTCGTCATCTAAGCCTAGTGCGCGCAGAACATACGATGGCTCTAAGCTTGCAGACGTACACGCAGAACCTGATGAAACGGCTAAATCTTTAAGCGCCATTATCAATGACTCACCTTCAACATACGCAAAGCTCACATTTAAGTTAGCCACTACACGTTGCTCAAAATCACCGTTTACATAGGTTTCTTCAATATCTTTAATGCCTGCCCAAAAGCGGTCACGTAAAGCGCGAATGTGCTCGTTATCTTTTGCCATATCTTGTTTAGCAATAGCAAAGGCTTCCCCCATTCCAACAATTTGGTGGGTAGGTAAGGTACCAGAACGCATTCCACGCTCATGGCCACCGCCATGTACTTGCGCTTCTAGGCGAATACGTGGCTTACGTTGCACGTACAAAGCGCCAATACCTTTTGGCCCGTAAACCTTGTGTGCAGAGAAAGACATCATATCTACAGGAAGCTCTTGAAGATCGATCTCAACTTTACCTGCGCTTTGTGCCGCATCAACGTGGAACAAAATTTTACGAGAGCGACATAACTCACCAATCGCTTTAATGTCTTGGATTACGCCAATTTCGTTGTTCACATGCATGATAGATACAAGAACCGTATCTTCACGTAATGCTTCGGTTAAGGTCTCAAGGCTGATAACACCGTTGCTATCTGGGTCTAAATAAGTCACTTCGTAACCTTCTCGCTCTAATTGGCGACAAGTATCTAGCACGGCTTTGTGCTCAGTTTTACACGTGATGATGTGCTTACCTTTTTTATTGTAAAAGTGAGCAGCACCCTTAATAGCAAGGTTATTTGATTCTGTAGCACCCGAGGTAAATACGATTTCACGTGGGTCAGCATTTACTAGGTCAGCAATTTGGTTGCGGGCAATATCTACAGCTTCTTCTGCTTGCCAGCCAAAACGGTGTGAACGTGAAGCAGGGTTACCGTAAATACCATCTACGCTAAGGTATTGCATCATCTTTTCAGCAACCCGAGGGTCAACAGGAGTGGTTGCTGAATAATCAAGATAAATTGGTAATTTCATTAAAGTTCTCCGTTACTACTCGGCGAAAGCGAGCGTCATAAACTAATTTGTATCGTGTTGTTATCAACGTGCTGAAGTTGGTCTTGATTATGCGCTACATTAACAATTTGTCGCTCACGCATTAGACCACCCAAGCTTATGTTATCTAAGAAGTCGGCGATTCTTTCACTTAAGTCATTCCACAATGAATGGGTAAGACAAGGTTTGCCGCCTTGGCAGTCTGCAGAACCATGACAACGTGTTGCATCAATCGACTCATCAACAGCGTGAATCACCATGCCTACTGCAATATCATCAGCGTCCATACCTAGGCGATATCCGCCGCCAGGGCCACGCACGCTGGTTACTAAGCCATGTTTACGTAATTTTGAAAACAGCTGCTCTAAATAAGACAAAGAAATACCTTGTCGCTCAGAAATGTCAGCTAAAGAGACCGGCCCTTCTTCCATATGAAGAGCAACATCTAACATCGCTGTAACTGCGTAGCGTCCCTTAGAAGTTAAGCGCATATCAAACCTATATTTTCCCGTGAACTTGGTCACAATCTTTCCATACCCTAGTAATTTAGTCAAGTATAAAACCTACTAAATTAGTCAGGATTATTTTTCTGGTTTGGAAATATGCTTATCAAAAGAAGTTAAAATGCCACGCATTACATTAAGCTCTTGTTTTTCCATACGAATACGGTTGAACATTCGTCGTACTTTTTCCATTACTTTGCCCGGGTGTGGCTTAATGATAAAACCTGAGTCAGCAATAGACTGTTCAAAATGCTGATAAAAACGCTCTAAATCATCGGCGTGAGGGTAATCTTCGGGAGCAGCTTCCGGGTGTGTGTTTTGCTGGTCTAAAAATGCCATACGCACTTCGTAGCATAATAGCTGAACAGCCATTGCTAAATTTAGCGAACTATATTCGGGGTTAGCAGGTACACAAACGTGATAATGGCATTGCTGCAACTCTGGGTTGTTTAAACCACTGCTCTCACGACCGAACACAATAGCGACTTTACCCTGTTGGGCCTCTGCGGCGAGTTTAACGCCGGCTTCTCGCCCATCAACCATCGGCCAATCTAAAGTTCGAGAACGGGCACTGGCGCCAATAACTAGCTGACAGTCTGCAACTGCTTCTGATAACTCTGAGACAATTGTGGTACCACCAAGCACATCCGATGCACCTGCAGATAACGCAACTGACTTACCATCAATCTCAGCTTCTGGAGCTACCAAGCACAAATCGCTAATTCCCATGGTTTTCATTGCTCTGGCTGCAGAGCCAATATTGCCACTATGACTAGTGCCAACTAAAACCACTCGAACATTTTCCAACATTACTTTTACTTCACCCTAAATTTGATGCGCGGGATTGTAACATAGCCATAGCCTTAGCAGCTAGATTGGAAAAAGTTTATATGGAGTGCCTATAATCAATTGTGTTTGTTTTTGGTTTTCCCTATAATCCGGCGGTTATTTTATGTTCTTTCTACAAATTGGTGGTAATTCATGCATGCTATGCTAAACATTGCGATTCGCGCTGCGCGAAACGCAGGTAAAGTCGTAACTCAAGCTTACGAACAGTTAGATAAAGTTGAAGCGACAACAAAAGGCGCTAACGACTACGTAACTAATGTTGATAAAGCCGCTGAGAAAAGCATTATCGACACCATTCAAAACGCTTTCCCAGATCACTCTTTTATTGGTGAAGAAAGTGGCTTAACAGCTGGCAAGGATGATGAATATCAATGGGTGATAGACCCATTGGATGGAACCACCAATTTTATCAAAGGTATTCCTCACTTCTCTATCTCTATCGCATTACGCGTTCGAGGGAAAACAGAGCATGGTGTGATTTACGACCCTCTTCGGAATGAGTTATTTGCTGCTTCACGCGGTAAAGGCGCGCAATTAAACGGTTACCGTTTACGTGTTACTAAAGCTAAAGATTTAGAAGGCACACTAATTGGTACCGGCTTCCCATTCAAACGCAAACACTACATGGACAGCTATTTAGCCATGTTCGGAGCAATCTTTGCCGAGTGTGGAGACATGCGCCGTGCTGGTTCTGCCGCTTTAGATTTAGCCTATGTAGCCGCTGGTCGTTTAGACGGTTTTTTTGAATTAAACTTGAAGCCTTGGGACATCGCAGCAGGTGAACTAATTGCTCGCGAAGCAGGTGCCATTGTTACAGACTTTAGCGGCAACACAGATTTCTACCAAAGTGGAAATGTTGTATGTGCAAACCCTAAAGTACTAAAACACATGTTATCTACAATTCGTCCGCATTTAACGGATGCAATTAAAGCTTAATAAAATTAGGCAGAAACAACTTAAAGCGGGCACTGCCCGCTTTATTTTTGTCTTTAAGACCACTATTTTATAAATAGACACCATATTTAGGATGTATTTATGAGATTGCTACCTCTACTGCTTCTGCTGATAGGCGCTTATGCAAACGCCGCTAACTTAACCCAACAACAAATAGACAACTGGTTTGAAGCGAGCAAAATGCTTAAGCCGATTGTTGAAAAAATCGAAGAAGAAAACACATTAGAAGAAGTAGAAAACCCCAGCGAGCTAGCCGAACAGATGGTTCTTCAGCTCAATCAAAGTGCTTATGCTAACGAAGTGAAACAAGTATTAGATAAATACAACTTAGACTTAGAACACTGGGCAGCAACTACCGAGCAAGTAATATTTGCTATCTTGGCCGTTAATTTAGAAGAATATAAACCACAGCTTGAAGTCTACGAAAACATGAAACAACAGTTGTTAGATAACCCCGAGCTATCGGCTGAACAGAAACAACAACTGTTGGAATCATTCGAAATCGGCGACCAATGGTTTACCCAACTGCAATCTGTGCCCCAAAGTGACATAGATCTAATAGCGCCTCAAGTATCAAAAATTAGCCAAGAACTAGGCTGGGAATTTGATACTAATTAGCACCTAAATCGAAGCTATCAGAACCTAATTCAGCTCGCTCTAGTTGTAGCTCTAAAAACGCGATGCGCTTGGCAAACTCGCCTAACAGCGCATCCTTTATTTTTAGTAACTCAAGCATTGGCGTGGGCTCTCGCCAATCTGGATAGTCGCCTTTAGCTTCGGCTTGCTGAAAAGCCTGCTCGGCCTCAAGCTGGTCAAAAAAGTAATAGGTATTTTCGGCAATATCAAAAGCATAAATTGTTGGGTTAACTTGGTCATTCATCTTTTATGAGCCTTCTAACCGGTAGCCCGCTTCCTTCCAGCCACGGATCCCACCATCCATAGATATCACATTGGTATAACCCATCTTCACCAAATTGTCGGCGCTTAATGCTGAGCGAAAACCTCCACCACAGTAGATCACAATCATAGTGTCTAAATCTGGGATAAGCGTTTCTACATCACGCTCCATTACCCCTCGCCCCATATACTTGGCATTTGGAATACGGCTTTTTTGCCATTCATCTTGTTCACGATTATCAATCAAGGTGAATGCTAAACCTTGTTCTAACCATTGTTTAACCTGGTGCACATCGCACTCTTTAATACGGCTGCGACAATCATCAACCAACGCTAAGAATCGAGGGTTATGGGCCATTGTGTTTTCTCCTTAACAACAAAAAACCCGCCGAAGCGGGTTTAGATAATTATGCGATAGGGTCCTGGTCGGCACCTTCTTTCTCTTCGATTTCTTTGGGCATAAAGTCTTCTTTCTTAATGCCTAAGTACAATGCCAGCGTACTAGCAACGTAAATAGAAGAGTGAGTACCAATGAATACACCAAACAATAAAGCCGTAGCAAAGTTGTGAATCAACTCACCACCCAACATGAACAATGATACAAGTACCATGATGGTGGTTAACGAGGTAACAATTGTACGGTTAAAGGTTTGAGTTAAAGAAACATCGATAATTTCTTCAGGGTCGCCTTTGCGTAACTTACGGAAGTTTTCCCTGATCCTATCAGATACAACAATGGTATCGTTCAAGGAGTAACCGACTACGGTTAACAACGCGGCAATAACCGTAAGATCAAACTCTAACTGTAATAGTGAGAACAAACCTAGGGTTGCCACTACGTCGTGAGCCAAAGCTAACACCGCACCCAAAGCCATTCGCCATTCAAAGCGCATTGCCACATACAGCAAGATACAGCCCAGAGCGGCGATAATAGCTAAGCCACCCTGCTCTGCTAACTCTTTACCTACCGTTGGGCCTACGTACTCAATACGGCGCATTTCAACATCAGAATCCACTTCACTACGAAGCAAACCCATAATGCTGTCACCTAAGTGTTGGCTATCAATTCCTTCACGCGGCATCATGCGCAACAATACTTGGGTTTGAGAACCAAAGTATTGTGCAACGATATCAGGGTAACCATTGTTGCCCATCACTTCGCGCACTTCTGTAAGATCAGCGGCCTGAGAAAACTCAACTTCAATCAAGGTACCGCCAGTAAAGTCGAGACCCCAATTGATTTTGTTAATCGCTAAGCTAGCTACCGAAGCCACCATCAGCAAAACAGTAAACCATATAAATGGTTTGCGGTGCGACATGAAGCGCACGGTGCCTTTTGGTCTAAATAAATAAAACACGTCGTAGCTCCTAGATAGACAACTTGTCTATTTTCTTACCGCCCCATACCCAGTTAACAATTACACGGGTACCTACAATGGCAGTGAACATAGATGTTGCAATACCAATCGCCAGCGTCACAGCAAAGCCTTTTACAGCGCCAGTACCAATCGCGAAAAGAATCAACGCAGTGATAAAGGTAGTGATGTTAGCATCAGAAATCGTTGAAAGTGCGTTGCTATAACCGTAGTGAATTGCTTGTTGAGGGCTGCGGCCATCGTTTAGCTCTTCACGAATACGCTCAAAGATAAGCACGTTAGCATCAACCGCCATACCAACGGTTAGAACAATACCTGCCATACCTGGCAAGGTTAAGGTAGCACCAGGAATCATCGACATTACGCCAATAATTACCCCTACGTTTGCAATCAAAGCAAAGTTAGCCACCAAGCCAAACTTACGGTAGTAAATAGGCATAAATACTAATAATGCTAATAAGCCAACCACAATCGCCATGAAGCCTTTATCAATGTTGTCTTGACCAAGGCTTGGGCCAACAGTTCGTTCTTCAACAATTTGAATCGGCGCAATCAGCGCACCAGCACGTAAAAGTAGTGCTAGGTTTTGTGCTTCTGCAGGAGAGTCAATACCAGTAATTCGGAAACTACGACCAAGGCGCGATTGAATGGTAGCAACGTTAATCACTTCCTCTTGACGCTCTAAAATGGTTTTACCTTCAGCGTCTTTCTTATCGGTTGGTTTGTACTCAATGAATAAAGTCGCCATTGATTGGCCAACATTATCTTTAGTGAAGGCAGCCATTTTGCTACCACCTTGACTATCAAGGCTAATGTTAACCTGCGGACGGCTGTACTCATCAAACCCCGACTGTGCACCCACGATGTGGTCACCGGTTAAGATAACTTGGTTACGCAATACTACTGGCGAGCCATCAACACGTTTTGCTAGCTGAGAACCAGGAGGCACTCGGCCAGCGGCTGCATCGCGCACATCAGCGTCGGTATTTACCATTCTAAATTCAAGAGTAGCGGTTGCACCTAAAATTTCTTTGGCACGTGCGGTGTCTTGAACACCTGGTAATTGCACCACAATACGCTCAGAACCTTGTCGCTGTACCTGTGGCTCAGCAACACCTAACTCATTTACCCGGTTACGGATAATGGTAATGTTTTGCTGCAGCGCATACTCGCGAGTTTCTTTTAGCTTCTCATCAGTCATTTTAGCGCTAAGACGGAATTGGTCGCCTTGGCTAGCATCACTGAATTGGTATTCATTGTATTTGCGGTCTAAAAAGCTGATGGCTTTATCTAGGGTGGCTTCGTCACGAAAACGAACTACCACAGAATCGCCTTGCGCTCTTACCCCAGCATAACGCAGTTTTTCTTCACGTAAGTCGCTTCGAAAATCTTGAATCATACCTTCTTGGGCTTTACTGATTGCGGCATCCATATCCACTTCCATTAAGAAGTGCACACCACCACGTAAGTCCAAACCAAGCTTAAGCGGGCCCGCACCGATGGCGTCTAACCAACCAGGCGTTGCTGGAGCAAGGTTTAACGCAACGATGTAATCGTCGCCTAATAAATCATGTAAGAGGCTTTTTACTTTAAGTTGGTCAGCATCGTTACGTAAACGCACTAAGGCTAAACCATCTTCAAAGGCAACAGAGCGAAAGTCGATAGACTGCTCTGTGAGGAAGTTGCGAATCTCGTCTAATTGGGCCAGCTCTACTTGAGCGCCCCGAGTGCCAGACACTTGTACTGCAGGATCCTCACCGTACAAGTTTGGCGTGGCGTAAAGAAAGCCGATGGCAATCACAGCGATTACCATCAGGTTCTTCCACCAAGGGTATCTATTTAACAAAATCTTATCCCTAGTGACCGAATAGCTACTATAGCGACTTCAGCGTGCCCTTTGGCAATACCGCTGATACAAAGTCCTTCTTAAGCGTAACTGTGGTGTCATCGCTTAGGCTTAATTGGAAGTAGTCATTTTCATCAGAAATCTTGATGATTTTACCTACCAAGCCACCAGTGGTGAGTACTTCATCACCCTTAGACAATGAAGACATCAAATTCTTATGCTCTTTAACACGCTTAGATTGTGGGCGGTAAATCATGAAGTAGAAAATTACCGCGAAAATCACCATCATGAAAATTAATTCCATGCCGCCACCTGCAGGTGCCGCTGCACCGCCTTCTGCGTATGCTGGAGAAATAAATAAGCTCATTGTTACCCTCATTAAAAAAATTAAAAACTTAAGATAATCTATACAACTACCTTATTAAATGGAGACAGAGCAAGCAAAAACAAGGCTTTGCTTGCTCAATCGGGCATTATTCCGCCAAAGGTGGGACTTCACGCCCCAACTTTGCGTAAAACTCTGCTACAAAATCGTCTAACTTACCGGCTGCAATTGCACCACGTAACCCTTCCATCAAGCGCTGATAGTGACGCAGGTTATGAATGGTATTCAAACGAGCGCCAAGGATTTCATTACACTTGTCTAAATGATGCAAGTAGGAACGAGAATAATTTTGACAGGTATAACAATCACACTCTTTATCCAGTGTATTTGTATCTTCACGGTGGCGCGCATTGCGAATTTTAATCACCCCTTCACTAGTGAATAGGTGACCATTTCGCGCATTTCGAGTTGGCATTACACAATCGAACATATCCACGCCTCGACGCACACCTTCAACCAGATCTTCAGGTTTACCCACACCCATTAAGTAACGTGGTTTATCTTCAGGTACTTTATGTGCCACGTAATCAAGTATGCGGTGCATATCTTCTTTAGGTTCGCCAACCGCTAAACCGCCAATCGCATAACCATCAAAACCAATGTTAGTTAGGCCTTCCAGCGACACATCACGTAAATGCTCGTAAACACCGCCTTGGATGATGCCAAACAAGGCATTTTTGTTTTCCAACTCATCGTGGCGCTGACGTGAGCGCGCTGCCCAACGCAAGGACATTTGCATCGACTTATCCGCTTCTTCTTCAGTCGCTGGGTAAGGCGTACACTCATCAAAAATCATCACCACGTCGGAGCCCAAATCATTTTGGATCTCCATAGATTTTTCTGGTGTTAAGAAGATTTTATCGCCGTTTACCGGGTTGCGAAAATGTACGCCTTCCTCAGTAATATTGCGAATATCGCCTAGGCTAAATACTTGAAAACCGCCTGAGTCTGTAAGAATAGGACCTTGCCAGTTCATAAAATCATGCAAATCACCGTGGGCTTTCATCACTTCTTGGCCAGGGCGAAGCCACAGGTGGAAGGTATTACCCAGTAATATCTCAGCACCCGTTGCACTTACTTCTTCTGGCGTCATGCCTTTTACAGTTCCGTAAGTACCCACAGGCATAAACGCAGGGGTTTCTACTGTGCCACGTTCAAACACTAAACGGCCGCGGCGTGCTTTACCGTCTTGCGCCAATAATTCATATTTCATAACTTACCTCAGATCGGAAAAACAGTCCGATTCAGATTGCTTCAAATAAGCGCTTAGATAATTGTCTAATCGCCAAAATAGGGTTAACTAAGCGTCTTTACGCTCAATAAACATGGCATCGCCATAACTAAAAAACCGGTAACGCTGCTCTATAGCGGCTTGATAAGCCTTCGTCACATTATCTTTACCGGCAAACGCCGAAATCAGCATGATCAATGTAGATTCAGGCAGGTGGAAGTTGGTAACCATGGCATCAACCAACTCAAATTGATAACCAGGATAAATAAAAATATCGGTTTCTGCCGCGTAGGCTTGTAAAGCTTGCCCCTTGGCTTTGGCATCTTTAGCCGCGCTTTCTAACGAACGAACTGAAGTTGTACCCACTGCAATCACTCTACCACCAGCGGCTTTAGCTTTAGCGATTTTAGCCACAACATCCTCGCCAACTTCAGCGTATTCGGAATGCATCACATGCTCATCTACCGACTCAACTTTCACCGGCTGAAAAGTACCAGCACCAACATGCAAGGTAACAAAGGCAATATCCGCCCCCTTGTCTTGGATCTGTTGCATCAAGGCGTCATCAAAGTGCAAGCCCGCCGTTGGCGCGGCAACAGCACCGGGCTTTTCATTGTAAACCGTTTGGTAACGTTCCTTATCGGCATCTTCATCGGGCCTGTCGATATAAGGAGGCAATGGCATGTGGCCGTAGGCTTCAAGCAGTTCTAGCACTGTTCGCTGGTCATCAAAACGTAATTCGAACAAGGCATCATGGCGAGCTAGCATGGTAGCATCAAACGCGTCGGCCAAGCGCAGAGCTGAACCGGGTTTAGGTGATTTAGAGCAACGAACATGCGCAAGCACTCGATGTTCATCTAAAACACGCTCAATCAGCACTTCAAGTTTTCCGCCACTGGCTTTTTGACCGAACAAACGCGCAGGAATAACCCGTGTATTATTAAAAACCAATAAATCGTTAGCTTGGATATGGTTTAGTAGGTCTGGAAACTGCTGATGTTGTAGCTCACCAGTATTGCCATTAAGACACAATAAACGACTATCACGACGTTGCTGTTTTGGATAACGAGCGATTAACTCATCGGGGAGTTCAAAAGAAAAATCGGCAACACGCATTAGGCTAAAAACTCTGTGGGCTATTCAATAATAAACAAGGCCGCAATTTTAGTGATTGCGGCCTGTAATAGCAAGGATTAGCGCTTGAAATGCTGTGCTTTGCTAGGCCGCCGCAATAGCCACAACGG
This sequence comes from Agarivorans sp. JK6, assembly GCF_045277145.1. Lineage (NCBI taxonomy): Bacteria > Pseudomonadati > Pseudomonadota > Gammaproteobacteria > Alteromonadales > Alteromonadaceae > Agarivorans > Agarivorans sp. JK6. The sequence goes on from NZ_CP113525.1 coordinate 3,037,018, forward strand.
CAAGCCCAAAATCAATAGCCACCAACTGGCGCCACCACCGCTTGACGAGGGAGTATCCGCAATACTGCAAATTAAGCTGCTATCGCCAGCAATACTGGCTGTATCGGTGATCCAAGTACAAACTGTGCCTATATCAGCATACACGCCAGCACTGCCTTGGCAAGATAGATTCCCCCAACTCACCAAACCTAATAAACGATGTTGCTCTTGCTCTTCAATAAAAACCGGACCACCGCTATCACCAGAACAGGCGTCTTGGTTAGTACCATAGGCGCAAAACATTTGATCGGTAATTGAAGAAGCGGACCACTCATCTTCACAACGGCTCTCGCTTATTAAACTCAGGTTACCTTGCTGTAACACGTCTGGATAAATTGGGTTCAAAGGGTCAGTATTGGTTCGCCCAAAGCCGACCACCTGCATAAAGCCACCAATATTGAGCGCATCGGTTACCTTATTAGCGTTGAGAATAACCGGCGTTACGCTTTGCGCTTCTGTTAATCGTAATAGGCTAACATCATAATCAAAAGCAGGACCAGAATCGGAAGGATTAACATAGCTTGGGTGCTGATATACCTCACTCACTTGCAAGGCATCGGGATGAGCACTATTAGCAAACTGATAATTGCCCAACAACACTTTGACTTCTGAGGCCGCAATCGTTCGATTTAGTCGGCTGGAGTCATAGGTACAATGAGCGGCCGTTAACACCCAGCGCTCGCCAATTAACACTCCACCACAGCGTGATGAGCCGAGAAACACTTGAGCCATCCACGGATAATTAGCTGGCGCATCATTACCACCAACAATAAATGGGACAATATCGGATTCAGCTTTAAGCGAAGTACTTACACCCAACAAAAAGGACAAAACCACTAGCCACACTTTTGTAATCTTCATTTGCTTATTCTTCGTTGTTTTCACGTATTGTGACGTGCTCAGGATCACCCAAAAAATGCGGTTCAGCTTGCAATACATGTAAATCAATCAAGGCCTTAGTTCTCGCTAACACCTCTCGTAACCTCACCCGCCAATGAAAAGCTTGCGGTGCATCGTCTACCACATAACCATAAGCTTCTATGCCATATTGATTAGCGATGTATAAAGCCCGTTCCACATGAAATTGCTGCGACACAATAATTATAGCCTGTTGGCCAAACACTTCTTTAGCTCTCACAATAGAATCGAAAGTACGAAACCCTGCATAATCTAAAGCAATATGTTCACGTGGCACGTTCAAACGTAGCACGTCGTTTAACATGGTTATAGGTTCATTATAATAGCGGGTAGCATTGTCGCCACTTAAGATTAGCGCTTGAACCTTATTGGTGTGGTATAGCTTAGCTGCAGCTTCAACTCGAAAGGTATAATAAGTATTTAGTCGCTTACCCACATACTTACTTGTGCCCAAAACTAAAGCAACAGGCTGAGGCGGCAGTTGTTGCATATCGCGAAACCACTGCCCGGAAACTTGGCGAGAAATGTAACGGTCTACGGCCACTAGGCAAGACAGCACTACGATAACCATCAGCAACACCACGCCAAGGAATCGTTTCACTGCATGTACTCCGACCATAATCTACAATTAAAGCCATGCTAGCATAGCCAAACTTGGCAACCCAGTGACTAGGAAGGTTTTTGTTAGAAAAAAGTTTTATCAACAATACCTTGGCAAGTTTCAAAGGCTTCGTAAAGAAGCGTAAAAATAGTTTACATAAACAGATAATTTGCTAACTTAAGCCACAATTAAAGTAATGGTATTTAACATATGAACTTAACAAATAGCCCGCAGCGCTTTGGACTTCTCAGTAAACTCATTCACTGGATGATGGCACTACTTATTTTAAGCTTAATTGCCATTGCACTTTATATGGATACCTTGCCTAGAGGGCCAGAGAAGTTTGAATTATATGACCTTCATAAGGGTTTAGGCTTACTTGCCATAGCAGCCATAGCAATACGAATTGTTTGGCATCGCGTAAGCAAAGTACCCGCTCCTATCGGTGAAGGGATAAAGCTTAAGATGGCTCATCTAGGCCACATCGCTTTATATCTGCTGATGTTAGTAATGCCTATTTCTGGCTTGATTATGTCCTTGTCTGGCGGCCATGATGTGAAGTTTTTTGGCTTGTTTACGATAGCGGGTTTTGCAGAAAAAAATGAATCGCTTAACGAGATTGGCTCGGTTATTCACCATTACGGCGGCCAACTTCTCTATGTGGTGCTTGCAGTGCATGTACTCGCAGCTTTATATCACCACTTCATTCTAAAAGACGACACGCTAAAACGAATGACCTCTAAATAGAAAACACCTTTATTAGCGACTCGCAGTTAAGCCAAACAGCTTGCTGCGAGCGTCAACTAATACCAATCACACTAAGTAAGTGCCACTCGCTTACTTGCTTTAACATAAAACACTCGCCAGCCTGCCCATGTTGGCAGCTCCCAACGTTTAGGCCCCGCCTTACGACCGCCAAAAGCATAGTGAACAATCACTTGTTTTGAGCCTGCTTTATACTCAACATCCAGTTTTAAGTCTGCCAATACTAACTGTCTTGGGTAGCGTTGCTCAAAGTCTTCGCGTTGCCATTGGGGGATCCCTTCAAATACAAAATCGCTAGCTTCGATTAAACTAAAGTCTTCGGCATTTTCTACGCCTAATAAAGCCAATTGAGAACTCAACCACTCTAGAGAATCTACTTGGTCACCTTCTCCACCGCCGTGTTTCTCACCAAGGCTTACCCATAAGTTCCAAGCTGCAATATCTTGAATACAACCTAGTTGGCTAAAGCCAGACTGTTGATTGGCGAGGATCCGCTTAGCCAGCGCTTGGCGATAGTCTTCAGCACTTAAGGCCACTTTTTCACTACCTATCACCCTGCCTGCATACACTCGTTGCATGAGCTGAGAGCCATCAGCAGCAACACTGGTTTTGCTTTGTAGCTCGCCAAAGCGGTGTTTTACTAACAAATCTACACTCACCGGCGCTAAGCACAAACCAATGTTGTTTAGCTGCTTTACTCCTCGCCCGGGTAGACTGTAGAGGTCAAACACCACTGCAGCCAATTGAGCATCATCAAATAAGCTTTCTCTGCCAACTTGCAACTCTGCAATTCCATTTCCCATCGCATTGGTGCGCTTTTCTCGCCTCACATATACCAGTTCTTTAGCCTCGACTAACAAGGCTTCTAGCAGTTTTTCGCGGCTATAGTTTTTCGCATAAGCAAGATCATCTAAAGCCATTACTGAACGCAATTGCTCGGCTAACTCCTGCGCTTGACTTAAAGCGTCTTGGTTTACCGTTAGTTCATCTGGCCAAGTTTTCCCGCGTAGCAGATCTAGTGTAATGCTCATATCACAATGTAAAGGTTGCCACTGGCTCAACACCTTTAAGGCATGTTCCGATTTTGGCTTTTGATAAAGGCTACGATTAATACTTAAGGCCGCTGCCAAGTCGAGCATAGCCTCACGCTCCGGCCCCTTGGGGACAAGGTTGACCAAATGCGAAAAATAACTGTCAATTGGTAAGTTTAATAAGCGTTGGCCATGTTCACTCAAACTGTCTTCGGTGCGCAAAGCCTGCATTCGTTTGAGCCGGTCACTCGCAATACTTAATGACTTTTCAGGCAATGCTTCAAGAAATTGAAGCTTTGCTAAAGCGTGATTACAGCTTGCCGCAAAAAGCATCGGCTCTAACAACTCTTCACGCTGCAATTGTGGTGGCGTTACGCTTTCTAGCGGCGCAAACTCCCCCCATAAACGGTAACAATGGCCTGCACATACTCGCCCTGCTCGGCCGCGTCGCTGCTCGGCACTGGCGCGCGACACCCGCTCTAAGCTCAATACCGTTCTACCGGCACGCTGCTTGGTGCGCCGCTCTAGGCCAGAATCAATCACACTGGTAATTCTTGGAATGGTTAAACTGGTTTCGGCAACGTTTGTTGCAAGAATAATTCGCCTTATCCGCTGTTCGCTGCTGTTGTCTAGTATGGTTTTACGTTCTTGCGCGCTAATACTTGCGTGCAGTGGCATTACCTCTGCATCAAGCCCACTCAAACTAGCTTGGCAGGCTTGAATCTCTGCTCGGCCTGGCAAGAACACCAATATATCGCCCTCATCCTTTAGCAAAGCCTTCTCAACAGCCTGCTTAACTGATTCGGTAACCCGTCGGCTATCTGGTAGGTGATGAGACTCTCGCGCTTCATAACTCACACTAACTGGGAACTCTCTCCCGGTAGTTTTGAGCACCTTCGCAGCCAAATATTCACTCAACTTATTGCCTTGCAAGGTAGCAGAAGTGACCACCACTTTAAGCGGTAAAGACTTAGCTAAAGCTAACAACAAATCAGAATCCCAACGGCGCTCATGAAATTCATCAATAATCAGCACTGCATAGTCAGCAAGTTTATTTTCAGCTAACCAACGCAAGGCGATCCCGGGAGTGACAAAAGCAATATCAGTATTTTCATTAACGCTTGAGTGAAAGCGAATTGAATAACCCACTTTATGTGGCGAGCCGCTTAAAGCCAGCTGCTCAGAGACATAAGTGGATAAAGCCTCACAAGCTATCCGCCGTGGTTGCACCACCAGCACCTTACCTAAGTTAGCCGCCCACACCGGCAAACGGGTGGACTTGCCTGAGCCGGTGGCAGCTTCTACCACTAAATGATCATGAGCAAGTTGCTCAACAAAATGCGTTTGCAGGGAATCAATAGGTAATGACGAGGGTCTGTAGTTGCTCACGTAATATCCGATAGCTCATTTGAAACGTTGGCATATTACCCTTAAGCAAACTTTATCGCGAATACTAGCCATGTGAATCAGCTTATCTACCATCAAGAATTATTTGTACTTGCTTTCACAATTAGCCATCACCTAAGCTAACTGCTTGTGCGCTAACCCGATTAATGGACCTAACATGAATTTTTCTAAACTTGGCAGCAGTAACTTATCAGTTTCGCGAGTGTGCTTAGGCAGTATGACCTGGGGCCTACAAAATAATCAGCAAGACGCTAATCAACAGATTGATTACGCCCTAAGCCAAGGGGTTAATTTTATTGATACAGCAGAAATGTACGCCGTTCCACCTTCTCCAGATACCTACGGCAAAACCGAAGCCATTATTGGCAATTGGCTTGCGGCCAACAAGCAGAAACGTAACGATGTAATTATTGCGACTAAAATTGCCGGTGCTGGCTTGCCTTGGGTGCGCAATGGTGGCCCTATTAATGGTGAAGAAGTGGTAGCTGCAGTAGATGCCTCATTAAAGCGTTTACAAACCGACTATATTGATTTGTACCAACTGCACTGGCCTAATCGCTCCACTCCACACTTTGGTAAACACTGGCCGAACCATATTCAACCAACCGCGATAGATGCAGCCGACCATCAAGCGCAGATGCTAGATATTCTGCAAGGTTTGCAACGCTGTGTAGAAGCCGGAAAAATTCGTCACTGCGGTTTATCTGATGATACCCCATGGGGTATTAATACCTACCTAAAGCTGAGTGAACAACATAACTTGCCGCGTATGGTGTCAATTCAAAACGAGTTTAGCTTGTTACACGCTAAAGATTGGCCCTATTTAATTGAAAATTGTGTGCAAGAGGATATTGCTTATTTGCCTTGGTCTCCGCTGGCTGGGGGGATGCTTAGTGGTAAATATGCCAACGGCGCTCGCCCAGAAGGCAGCCGCTGGACCTTTATGCAACGCAACGGAATTTTCCGTGATACTGAACTTGCTCACCAAGCGGTTGCAGCCTATGCCGACTTAGCAGCCCATTACGGCTATACGCCTGCGCAATTGGCCTTAGCTTGGTGTGACCAAGTAGACGGAGTAAGCTCTACCATTATTGGTGCCACCAGCATGCAGCAGTTAGAAGAAGACATTGCCGCATTTGCTATGCCTTTAAGTGAGAAGGCAATGGCCGACATTGGTGAAGTATTTAAACGCTACCCAGCACCTTACTAGGGTTTAAGTCCACCATTTGTCGTGATTAATGGTGGACTACTTTTGTTCTTCAGCTTGCTGATTTTGCTCTGCCAACTTGGCCATGTTTTTAGTCATACCCCAGAGTAACCAGCCATGCCAAGGTGCAAAAAAGTACCAATATACTAGGCCCCAAAAACCGGCCGGATGCCAATACAAAGCCACTTCCAGTTGGTGTTTATTTTCGCTCAAAGGCTCGATACTAATTTGCATACCGCCGCCGCCGGGCGCCTTCATACCAAAGCGCATCACTAAACATTCATCTTCTTCAACACTCAAGATGGTCCAAGAATCGACTCGCTCTCCAACCCGTAGCGTTCGATAATCACTGCGCCCGTGTTCTCTGCCTTTTCCTCCAACAGCAAAATCCATCCATTCGCGCATAGCCCACAGCATATCGAGATAAAAGTAACGATGCTTACCACCTAGTAGATTTATTACTCGCCAAGTATTTGCTGCAGAGGCATTCACCGTGACGGTTTTTTTTGCCGCTTTGGCATAAAAGCCATGCAATGAGGAAAAGTTTCTGAAGGTGGGCACGCCATCTTGCCAGCGCTTAGGGTAAGTATGTACTTGCTCCTCTTCAAATACCTGCGCAATGGCATCATCAATCGGCATTAATTTTTGAGGAATTAAGCCACGTAACACGTCTGGTTTTGCCTCTAGCTGCTCAGCTAAACCCGCAATCAAAGCCTTAGCCAAACTTTGTGGCACAGAGGTTATTAAACCTAAAACGGTGCAAGCAAGCTTAATTGGAAGACCTGGTAGCACCATAATTTTTATCGACTTATTTAAATGCTTAGCTATGCGTAACATAAGCTGTCGATAGCTTAACCATTCTGGGCCTGCAGCATCTAATACCATCCCGGCCGTTTCTGGCATATTGGCAAGTTTAACCAAGTAATGGAGCACGTTTTCCAAGGCTATTGGCGGCGCTTTAGTCTCAATGGCTTTAGGTACAAATGCTAAAGGCATATGCCCCACCAAGTCGCGCATCACCTCAAAAGCTGCTGAACCCGGTGTAATAATAATGCCAGCGCGTAGCTCGGTAACTGCAACGCCGCTTGAGGCCAAAGCTTCACCAGTCGCTATACGTGCAAGCATGTGCTCAGACTTGGGTTTAACCGACACTAAGCTGCCCATATAAATAATACGCTGGACCTCGGCCGCAGCTGCTGCATCTGCAAGGTTTTTGGCGGCAATCGCCTCCAGCTCACTATGAGCCTGACCATCGCTCATGCCATGCATTAGGTAATACACAAGATCAACGTCTTCCAGTGCATCTGGCAGGCTACTAGGCTCCAGCAGATCTAAAGTAAAACGCGGACAACTTAACTCTGGCCAAGGCGCTGGTTTATTAGGGTCGCGCGAACTTACACTCACATGATGACCAGCACCAACCAAAGCAGGGGCTAGCTTTCGGCCAATAGTACCCAATGCTCCAATAACCAGTATTCGCATTAAACATCCCTAATCTACTGTTAATACCAATCGTACTAAGTAACTGTTCATTCTATCTGGTTAAAATACTCGATAACTGCGTTAGAATTTTTGATTGTAGAATAACTACTTATCGAAAAATTCTGCCTTATTCTCGAGCATTTTTCCTGCGATATTTCTGATCCCTTACTTAGTGTGATTGGTATAAATTTGTTAACTACAGCCTAGCTGATTTTCCCCAAAACTTAAGAGAAGTTTTTCTAAGCAGCTAAAATAACAGTATTTTCTAGCTGGATTATCAAGGTTAACTAACAATGCTTGAAGGCTACAACTTACAACGGTTTGATGTTTATTGATGCACACCAAAATTATAGCGGATTAGCTATTCAGTCTTACTTAACCTGAGCTCTGGATAAAGAAGTGACGATAAGTCTGCAACCCAGTACTTAAACCAGTTTCATGTTTCTAGCGAAATAGTTTTGCTTAGTTCAAGGCGAAGCTGCGCGCCAATAGCTAGCCTATTGCAAGTAGCTTCAACACCGAAATAAGTAAAAGTAGCCGCTAGAAACCAGTTTATTATCTCGAGCTCAGGTTACTTAGCCAAATGACAACACCGTTTGAGTTGATTGGCGAAACTGACCCGGTGACATGCCCATTACTTGCTTAAACTTGGCACAAAAATAAGCGCTATCGGAAAACTCACAGGCATAAGCTATTTGGGTAATGCTTTGTTTACTGTCGCTGAGCATAGCAACTGCGGTATTAATTTTTCGTTTAAGTAAATAATCTTTATAGTTTTGGGCAAATAAAGACTTAAATACCCGTGAAAAATGGTATCTCGACATACCACAAATATCAGCGGCTTGTTGCAAGCTTAAGTTAAGTGTTTGGTGGTTCTCTAAGTGGTGAAGCAAAGGGATAATTTTTGCTAAGCCTTTGTTTTCTTTTAATACGGTAGCATTTTTTTCGGTACTGAATTGGCAGCGAGATTGCTGCCCGGCCAAAAACAAAAACAATGTACGCAATAAGCTATGCGCCAAATTCCGTCCATCATTGTTGTTATCTACGCTCTCTAACCAAGCAAATTGGCTATGTAAGTACCCTGCTTGTAGGTCATTAAGTTGCAACACTAAAGGCTTCTCTAATTGAGAGGCCACATCCAATAAGGCTAACTCGCTATATAGATAACGTTGAAACTGCAGCAGACTAAACTCTCGCTCCTCACCTTGCATCTCCATTTCGTGCATCGCCAATGAAGGAACAAATACCAGTGAATTATCGTTTAACTCTATTGATTGCCCGTCGATCCCTACCTGCCCTTTGATCTTTTTAAACAGCATAACCTCGCACAACATGTGAAAGTGAGTTGGAATCTCTAAACTAGGTTCATCAATAATGTGAAAACGGCGCAAATAGTAGGATTTTCCCTGAGGAAGATGGATGTTTTCAAAACTGAGAGGATGCGCAGCCATAATAGCAATATTTTTATACTTTAAAGCCTATAACTTACATATAAGCACAATTTAAAGCAATAAATTACCAGTACAAACTTTAGGAGTAACTATGGCTACTATTACTAACCCTATTCTTACTGGTTTTCGTCCCGATCCATCAATTATCCGCGTAGAAGACGATTACTACATTGCTACCTCTACTTTTGAATGGTTTCCGGGCATCATGCTCCACCACTCTAAAGATCTAGTGAACTGGCGAATTATCGGCCATGTACTTAATACCGTTGACCACCTAGATATGCGAGGTATGGATAACTCCGAAGGTGTATATGCCCCAGCCTTAAGTTATGCCGATGGCAAGTTTTGGTGCTGTTTCTCTAACGTGCATTCTTGTCGTGGCGGTACTTGGATGTCTACTCCCAGCTATGTGGTTAGCGCCGAAGACATTCACGGCCCATGGAGTAAACCTGTATCTATAGGTAGTTATGGCTTCGACCCATCACTGTTTCATGATGACGATGGCAAAAAATACATGGTAAACATGATGTGGGATGGCCGCAAAAAAACCGACTTTTTTGGTGGCATTGTTCTACAAGAATTTGATGCCGAGTTAGGCCAGCTAGTTGGCGAAGAAAAAGTAGTTTTTAACGGTACCAAGCTGGGCTGTACTGAAGGGCCACAAATTCTTAAAAAAGATGGCTGGTATTACCTTATCACTGCAGAAGGCGGTACATCATACGACCATGCAGTCACGGTTTGCCGCGCCAAAAATGTTTGGGGCCCCTATGAGCTGCACCCAGAAAACCCAATTCTAACGTCTCGCCACCAAGATGACGCCGAATTGCAACGTGCGGGGCATGGCTTCTTAGTAGAAACCCAAAATGGCGAATGGTATTTATCGCATCTTTGTGGCCGCCCAATTAGCGACCCAGAAAATCCTAAAGAGACATCAAAATATGCCCAAGGTCGCTGTACCTTAGGTCGAGAAACCGCCCTGCAAAACGTAGAGTGGCGTGATAACTGGCCATATGTTGTAGGCGGTACAACCCCAAGGCTGGAGATCCAAGCGCCAAAACTAGCGGCTCAACCTTGGCCGGTTGAAGCGAGCCGTGATGACTTTGATGGCAACACCTTAGCGGTAAAATACCAATCACTAAAAGACCCATTTGAAGAATCATGGATATCTTTAAACAAGCGACCGGGTTATCTGCGCCTAGCTGGCCGTGACTACTTGTACTCGCGCTACAACCAAAGCATGTTGGCGCAGCGAGTTACCGCATTTAACTGCATCAGCGAAACCGCTGTAGAGTTTAATCCCTGCTCACCACGGCAAATGGCAGGTTTGGTAGCTTACTACTCACGTGGCGGACACTACTTTTTAAAAACCTCAGCTAACGATGCTGGCGAACAAATCATTCAAGTTGTGGGCGACATTGATGATAAGTACCAAGAATACACCGACGAAATAATTATTGGCCGCAGTAAACGGGTTTACATGCGCCTAGAGCAACGTACTCAGTGGTATCAATTTAGTTATTCATTAGACGGAAAAGTTTGGCAAACCATTGGTGAGCCTTTAAATGCCACTCACTTATCAGATGAAGGCAGCAACGATGTGTTTCGCTTCACAGGCTCATTTGTCGGTTTATTTGCTTGTGACCTAACAGGTAAGCAGATTGAAGCCGACTTTGATTACTTCGACTATCAAACATTAAGTTAGTCTGAAAATACCCCAGTTAGATTGCGCTATTTAGAGTACTAGCTAGTGCGATCTAACTCTTAGTTTCAACCATTGAACTAAGTATAAAACGGTTATTTTGATTTAAATCAGTATCTTGCTTTATAGAGCTTGCCACACTCGCTGCATCATTTTTAACCACTAAGCAGCACAGTATGCAATCTTCAATTCGTTGGTTTCTCGCCCCTTGTTGTATCTGTTTTCTGCTCAGTGCTGCCCACTTCTACCATGCCCACCAGCAAATTTACGTTGCGCTATGTATTATGGGGCTGTGTAGTATTTTAATTCGCCACCCAATTTGCTTACGACTAAACCAGTGTGCCATGTTGCTACTCACTGCCGAATGGATTAATACCATCGCAGAAATCTACGTTGTTCGCAGCGCCTATGACCAACCTTGGTTACGCATGGCATTCATCCTTGGTGCTGTTTCTTTATTGCACCTTGCCACAGCCTTATTGTTCCAGCATTACAAAATTCGCCGCTACTTTGGTTACCCCAGACAGTTCTTGTTTCGCTAACAGCGTTGGCTTTGATACTAGATCTAGAGCGGCAACTAAGGGTTAACCTACTTCTTATTGCCTCTACCGATTGAGGCGACATCAACCATCTTACAACCCAATGGCAGTCGCTTAGAAAAGTGAACCAAATATCGATTCACCCATCCCCGCAGAAATTAACCCTGAAGCATTCTGCTTCTGACTACTATTCGATGTTATTAGGCAAGCAAAGTTATGCGCTTTGTTTGCCTGTTTGTTTTATATGGTAGGTATTTGACTCACTAAGCTCAGGCCAGTATCGCTAACATCGAGTTGAATAACTCCAGACTCACCTACCAGCATTAACCCCTGCTCAGTGGCTATCACGTCCTTACAAGGAAATACATCATTAAGTGCTTGCCTAGTAAGTACGTGGCTAAATTCAGCTGATTCTTCAGGGTTTGCCTCGAGTACTAAAGGAACCAATCCTTCGGCAGCATCACAAACATAGAGCGTCCCCTCTCGAAGCGCTAAGCCAATAGGCTCGGCCAACTCTCGATACTCTGCCATTGATGTACTGTTAGGTCTTATACTAGAAGCGCCTTCATCAATTTCTTCTTGAGTTGGCGGAACATAAGCTAGGATATCGCTAATGTTTTCAACAAATATTCCGTCCCTAAAGGTGATTTCGTTACTACCATCTCTGGTGGTGTAATAAGCCACTCCGTCGTGAGCGATGACTGGATCATAGGCCACTAAATGACGAAGCTGTGCGATAAACTCAACGGGATTATCTAGGTCACCAGTGGAGCGATAAATGTCTACACCACTTGAATGGCCGACCATCACATGGCTATCGTCATACACGTGTAAGGTTTCAGATATCCAAGAATAACTATCAACATAATCAGCAGATAAAAACTCTTCGGAGCGAAGTATCGAAACTTTTTGGTTCGTATTTATCGCATGAAGATCGCCTTGAAATTCAACTAAAGCTGCAAGAGAGCCAACCTGCCCTGTTCCGCTATATACTACGGTGCCACCACTTGAGCTTGAGTCTGAATCACAAGCAGCCATTAGTACTATTGCAATCGGAACACTAAGTCTTTTAATAAGCGTTTTCATAGCAACTCCTCTAATGGCCAAAAGTAGAATGATTTACCATCGGCATTTTTATAACCAATCACCAAACCAATTTCGTAATCCAAGTATACAGATTCATACTCTTCAGAACTCTCACTAAACTTTGCAAATATGGTGGCTTGAGGAGACAAGCGATCATAGTTGGGGTAATCTAAGGCGAGCTCTTGAGTAGTAATGCTGTTCAAATTATTAAAATCAATCAGAACTAAATCCGTTAAGGCAGCAACAACCAGCATGCCTTGGTGAATTAGCACATCAGAAGCACCATGCACATGAACAAAGCCTAAATATACTGGCGTTTCACGATTGGTATTATCGAAAATGTAGACACCACGCAGCTCAGAAATAATAAACATGTAGTGCTGGTAAAGGTAAATCTTTCCGGAATTCTCTAAGCCGATAAACTCTTCGACTCTTGAGCCGGCATCGATATAAGCTTGTGTTAAGGCATTGCTATTTTCAGCGCTAAAGCTAACTTGCTTCTCGCCTCTAAAACTTTCCCAGTCCAAGTATATTGGCTCAATGGCGCAAATAGCTTCACTTTGATCTGGGTAAGTACAAATGTATCTAGCCTTTTGATCAACAGTTGGTGATTGATAGCTACCTAGCATCATTGCACTGCCAACAACTACCGCAAGAGGGATAGCAAATTGGCTTTTCTTCGACTTAACAATTGCTTTTTGATTATGCTGAAAAAGCCAAATGGTAGAGAAAATAGTCGCCATAATAAGCGCTGTTACGTCCATCCATTCAAAATTGCCATAGCTTAGAACCCCCAAGGTTTCAGTAGCTTGGCCAAACTCAAAAGCGAGATCAACACCTAACCAACATATAGGTATTGCTAACCAACGTTTTCCTTCAGTGCCTAATAAACCAGCGGTGAACAAGCTCATGCCCACTACGTGGAGAAAACTAGGGAACCACTCTGAGGCATAGCGAGGGAGCATAATGGGATTTGCAGAAAACTTTATCCATTGATAGGCCGGAAGCGCATCAAACAGTATTTGAGGCTCCCTAAAATTGGCATAAAACAACATACCTATTACCCCAGTAAAAATTCCCCACCAAAACAAACTGGGAGATTTAATCATAGTTACTTCCTTGTACAACAAAACTAAACCAAGCAACCTTAACAAAAAGCTCAACAAAGCCAATAAACCCATGATTAAACGTTGATAATCATACAAGATGAATATTAAAGATGTGAATGAAAGCGCTATCAAAGCTATTCATTTAACAGGAACATTTGGAGGTACCGCTTATTTACCAATGCAAACAACACGCAACTACCACTAGCCTGTTCGTGTTGAGCTAAGGCTTAGCGTATACTTGCTTCCTTTTACTTACGCTCTATCGCTTGTGAATCGCTTTCTAGAACTCTACGCTCAGCGCAAAGCTGCTGCCACTACCCAATTTAAAGGCCGAGGGGCACGCCGAGTACGTTGCCAAACCTGCCAAATGCCTCAGCAACACTGCTTTTGTGAGCAAGCTATTTTGCAAGAGAGTGATTGTGGTTTTGTGCTACTCATGCACAATATGGAGGTTTTGCGCCCCAGTAATACTGGCCGATTTATTGCTGACCTAATCCCAGACACCTACGCCTTTATCTGGCAACGAACCGAACCTTGTGAAGCTTTATTAGCACTTTGCCAGCAGCAACAATGGCAACCCTATGTGGTATTCCCTGCCGCGTTTAGCCAACCAGAGAGAGTTCATTACAAGGTAGAGCTTAAAGCAGGCCAAAAGCCGCTATTCATTATGCTCGATGGCAGCTGGCGCGAGGCCAGAAAAATGTTTCACCAAAGTCCTTGGTTAGACACGTTTCCTGTGATTTCAATTAACCCTGAACAAGCTTCCAGCTATGGGCTTCGTTCTCGGCCAATAAAGGGTCAATGGGCCACCGCTGAAGTAGCGGCTCAGTTGTTAGCGATGAGCGGTGAAGCAAGCAATGGCAAACAACTTGCGCAGCGTTTTAGTCAATTTACTCAGCAAACTCTCGCAGGTAGAAACTGCTAACTCGAGTCGGTTGATCTTCTAAGCTGATTTATCCAGCAGCTAGTTGGGTATTTAATACAAGATCGCGGCTTTGATGGCTAGCTAGGCTACACACTCCTTGCCATGCCTAAAACGACTTCACCTCGAACAAAACTTAACCACCAAGGGTAAACGGCCCCTAGTGTTAACCACCAGTTTTTACTCAATTTAACAGCGAATTAAACTACTACTTTCGTGAGATACATCACGCATTGAAAACGTTATCAAGCAAAAGTGCTTTTGCCACGTTTTGTCACTATGCCTAGGCCTTTAGTTGTTGTTATGATGTTGTCGCTTGATAAGACAGCGCATAATTTGAACAAAATTACTAAGCCCTGCAGAGCAAGCAAACTTAAAAATATAGAGTATTATTTCAATTGTTTCAGGAGACATAATGTCTAAGAGCACTGGTACCGTTAAGTGGTTTAACGAAAAGAAAGGTTTTGGTTTCATTTCTCAACAATCTGGCGCAGATGTGTTTGTACACTTCCGTGCAATTTTAGGAGATGGCTTTAAATCACTTGAAGAAGGCCAGAAAGTAGCATTTGACGTTGAAGACGGTCAAAAAGGCCCACAAGCGGCCAACGTTGAGGTTGTATAAACAACTTCTAGAAGCATAACCTTGGGATTAGGTTATGCTTCCTATTTCTTTACTGCCCTACTTTAGCTTCATTGTATAGATATGCTGTGGCCCTGCTGGCCCTCCCCGATACAAAACGTCACTGTCTTTAAATCCACATTTTTTATATAAAGCCTGCGCAGCGTGATTGCGGCAATTTACGGTTAAGCATAAAAATTCAAAGCCTGAATGTAATCGAGAGACATAATCCTTAAGCAGCAAACCCGCTTGATATCCGTAACCTTTTCCTTGGTGACGATGGTCCACAAAAAAAGACCTCAACAATACAGCCTTGTTCAATGGCAAATTTCGGTGATATGGATAATGCTGATCAATCACAAAAAAACCGACTAATTGTTTATCAACCATCATCAAATGTGCTGATTGTTGCTCACTAAGCAGCTGCAAAATATCTGCGATGTTTTTTACGTAGTTTTGCTGCTCTGGAGCAACTTGTAGCGCCAAAACCTTCGCTACATATTGTTCTGCAAAAGGCTGCAAATTCATCTCTGGCCTCATGCACTCTCCCCATATTGATTACTTTGCTCAGCCAATACCGCTTCGCGGCCCATCATTAATTGCTTTCTATCTAGCCCCCAGCGATAGCCACCCAAAGCACCACTGCTGCGAATCACTCGGTGACAAGGGATAATAAATGCGATGGGATTTTTTGCGACGGCGCTGGCAACTGCGCGAGTCGCATTGGCCGAGCTCACCTGCTGTGCCAAAAACTGGTAAGAACACAAATTGCCGCTAGGCACTTTTAACAAAGCTTGCCACACTTGCAACTGAAAGTTTGTTCCTTTTAGCCATAACGATAAAGCTTGTTTAGGAGGCGCTTTTTGGCTAAATATTTGAGTCAACAAGGGCTTTATCGCATCATCATCATGAATACATTTGGCTTTAGGCCACGCCTTGGTGAGCTCTTCCAATGGTATTTGCTGCTGCTCTGCTTCACAGAAGCTTAACTGGCAAATACCTCTATGCGTCGTCGCGATAAATGCACAACCAAAGGGTGTAATTCCCCAGCCATAATGAATAGTTAGACCTTCACCTTGAGCCTTAGCTTCACCAGGTGTTACCGCTTCAATGTTTACAAATAAGTCGTATAAACGGGCACCACTTGATAAGCCAACATCGTAAGCAAGCTCTAATACCGAGCGTGATTCAAACAACTGCTCGCGCGCTTTTTGCAAGGTGAGATACTGCAAAAAGCGCTTTGGCGATACCCCAGCCCATTGGCTAAATAAACGCTGCAAGTGAGACTCGCTCAACCCTAAGTCTTCGGCCAAATCTTTAAGTTCTGGTTGCTGCTGTTGGTGTTCAACTAAATAAGCCATTGCTTGGCTTATTTGCTGATACTCTCGATGCGATTGCAATGGACTTTGCTCCATAACGTTTCCTCACTAGCCTTTAATCGCAACTTTAACCTAATTGAATCATAGGCTCGACCCGATAATTGCAAAATAAGAGATTAGGAAATGTTGAGCAGTAAAATTAGAAAGCACCTTTTGGTTAGTAGCCAGAATTCAGCACCTGTTGTTCAGCTTGTTCGATAACTTGGGCTAACTCGCCAGACCTAAGCATCGCTTGAATCACCTCATCCACTTTCGCGACTAAGTGACGCTCTCGTTCATGAATATAATGATAAAGCGGGAACACCGCTAACGGCGCCGAATAAGCGATGTGTTCGTTAAGTTTTAATCGCTTCGAAGCGACTAAACCATCAACTTTATTCGTGAGTGCCACATCTGCTCGCCCTCGGTGAATAAAGCTTAGGAGTTTGTCAGTACTACTTAATTGCTCAACATACATGTGATTAGCAGTAACATCGGCAGTATGCTTAACCCCTCTCACTACCACTAATTTATATCGCTCTAAGTCAGACAAGGTAGATATTGCTAGCGCTCGTTCGCTTAAGTAAAACGCGGTGGTGTTCAGCGAATAATAAGGTGTTGGCACACGAACCAATTGCGGGTTCTGCTCCCCGTAACTCCATATTCGCATCACCTCACCATCAAGCATGCCGTTTGATGCTTCTAGCTGGGCTCGTTTCGCCGGCAAAGGGTTCACCTCTATGCTTAAACCCAATTTTTTGTAGACCGAAGTTAATACAACAATCCCAACTTTTTGCTCAAATAGGTGCTCAATAGCGGCGTACTTATAAGGGCCTTCGGCAAAGACCGAAGAACAAAATAGAAAACAGAAAACAAGCGCAATTTGACGAATACCCCACTCCTTATGATTAGCGAACTTATCAAGATTACCCAATAAGTTCTCCACTAATATTAGACGAGGCTTGGTTAACCGACCGACAAAAAAAGACGCACCGTTGTGCGCCTTGTGTCATTACTGCAAGCAAACTTTTGAGTGCCTACATCAACTTAATCGAAAGTATAGGTAAATACCCTAAAGCCTTCATTGTCTGCCACGTTGTCAAACTCTTGAGTCGGCGTAACCCGAGGCAAATAGGTATTTGCAAAACTCTCTGCCGCTTCTAGGTGCGAAGACAGAAACTCTACGGTAACTCCACTTGGCCCTACCAGCGTAAAGTTATGCGCATTGGGAAACTCTAATATGTCATTAGGGTCTGCAAGATCATCAGATTTTGCGTTCAAGTAGTTGTTCACTAAATCACGGTTAGAATCTACTTCATCTTCATGAGCAATGCGCGCGTTGGCCACACCAGGCATCCAACTTTGCGATGCGCGGTAGTTGTTTGTTACAACATAAAGCTTTTTAGTTAAGTCATTTTCTAACGCTTCACCGGCATACATAATGTTGCTAATTCTGCGGCTGTCCGTTTGAATTAAGTTACCATTTGCATCGTAGACTAACTCGCCTATTTCGTTAACTTGGTAGCGAGGAGCTTGGCTCACATCAATACTATAAGTGAGAAGACTCTCGCCATCGGCGTCAAAGCCGCCAAAGAACACATCAAAGTTGTAGCTACGGAACTGTTGGTGCAATAAGCGGTCTCCCTCTTCAGCAACGGTTTGGTATTGCTGAGCAACAATCACTTCCATCCACTCGATAAGATCGGCCACTGTCAACTCAAGTACAGCAGGGGTATTGTTATCAAATACGTAAAGATCTGCCACACTCGCGCGAGTTAAAGCATCACCATCAATGTTGGTATAGTCTTCGCGACCTCCGCGACCACCTTTAAAGGGAGCAGATACCGACAACATAGTAATACTTGAATCTAACACGCCATCATCTTGCCAAGACAAGCCTTGAGAATATTGCGCTTCGTTCACGATTTGCACAGAAATGTCTGATTCAACGGCCGAAAAGTAGCTGTTAATTGGCTCATCAATATTGCCTATTTCTTCAGCCATGAAGTCCATGGTTCCTTCATGGTCTGAACTCACTAAATAGTTGACCATTTCATCTTGCAAATAAGGGTCATCTTTTAATGAACGTAAGCTGGCGCTGCTCGACTTAACAGCCCAAGTTTCCCCTCTGTCAGAGCTTCTTAAAGTTAAATCGATCACCCCAAGGTGATTCCCCCAAAAGCCTGGCATTACGGCGGGTTTACCAAAAATCTTGCCATTAGGCGCATCAACACCTTCCATACCGTCGTAGGTATTGCTGGTTGTTGGGAAGTTGTTGTGGTCATGGCCAAACATTAAGGCATCAATACCATCTACTTGCGCTAACTGCCAAGAAGCGTTGTCCATAAAGTCTTCATCTCGATCGCCGCCAGACAAACCAGAATGCGGAATAGCAACAATGATATCAGCGCCTTCAGCTTTCATTTTTGGCACATAGTGCTCGGCTGTCATCTTAATATCAGCAAGCATCACTTTACATTCAAGGTAGCGCTTATCCCAATTCAAAATATTAGGCGGAGTGAAACCAATAACCCCAACTTTAACCGTGTAAGTGCCGCCATCTGTAGCAGTAAAATCACGCTCAAGAATTTCATAAGGCGTGAAGTAAGGTTCAAATTGCTCGAAAAATGCAGCGTAGTTCCCCGCAAAGTGTTTATCGATATCTACCGCACAAGTCTCTTCATCTACAGCAACATTATTGGTTGGTTGTTTGCCTTCAAACTGATAAACGTTAGCGTTAATGTAGGGAAAATTAGCACCTGAAGTTGCTGCAGCTAAGTAATCGAGTCCATAGTTAAATTCATGATTACCAATGTTACCCACATCGTAACCTAGATAGTTCATCGCCTTATAAACCGGGTGAACATTTCGCTCGAGATAAGCGACTCCTAGGTTGGCAACGTAATCACCCATCGGGCTACCTTGAATCAAGTCACCGTTGTCAAACAACATGCTGTTTAGCGCTTCTGCTCGCGCTTCCTTAATCAATACCGCTGTACGAGCTAAGCCATAATCTTGAGGGCTCAAGGCATTGTCTTTTGGAGAAGCGAAGTAATTATAAGGCTTCATGTTTGAGTGCAAATCGGTGGTTTCCATCAAACGAAGCTCCATCTCCAATTCATTGTAAGAATTGTTGCTGGAGTTGTCCCAACATGCAGTCAAGCTCACGGTAATGGCTGATGCAAGCAGCAGTTTATTCAGCGGAAAATGATTATCCATTTCAATCTCTAAGTTAAGGTAGTGTAAAAATCGACTACACCATAGAGACCGCAGGTTTCAGTTTTATTAATTGATAAATAAAGTATTTTTAGCATGATTGTTTTACATTTGTTGGCTAAATAGCGTTACGAACTAGCTTGCAAGGCACGCCTAGCCTACACCGAGCAGACCACACAAAAGCATCAAATAAACATCACCCAACCAATCCACCCTAAGACAAATTTCACTTTAGTATTCGCTTTGTTATTTGGAGATAAAGGCTATAATGCCGCCATATTGCAGTACAAGGTTCGGTAGTGTGTTTAAACCTAAAGCAGCCAGTTGGATAAGTTTATATTTTTCAGGATTGTTCTTTGCCTGGGGGATCTTTTTGCCGTTTTGGGCGCTGTGGCTCGAAAGCGAAGGCCTAGATCCTAGCCAAATTGGTATGTTACTCGGCTTTAGCATGCTGGCGCGTTTTCTTGGCAATGTGCTACTTATGCCGCGAATTAAATCTGCTAAACACCTTTTGCCAGGTGTTCGTTGGGTGAGCTTTGCCAGCATATTGGTAGTGGCTAGCCTATGCTGGTTAAACGGCTACTTTTGGCTAACAGTGCTCACGCTTGCCGCTAACTTTTTTATTGCCACCTTAATTCCCCTCGGTGATGCTGTCGCCACTAAATGGGTTAGCCAACTGCAACTAGACTACGGCCGCGTTCGGGTATTTGGCTCTATTGCATTTATTGTCTCTTCTACCCTTTTAGGGCTTGGCCTCACCTATTTTTCTCACTCATTAATCTTATATGCAACGCTTGCTTCTTTGGTTGTGATGTGGGGCTTAAGCTTGCTAACGCCCGCCAGCCCGTTAGTCGATGATGAAAGTGACGGTGAACCGGTAAGCAGCAAACTATGGCCGGTACTTAAACAAACACACGCGCTTAAATTTGTGGCAGTAACAGCGTTAATTCAAGGCTCACACGCTGCTTACTATGCCTACAGCACGCTTTACTGGAAAAGCATTGGCTATGCAGAATCAACCATCGGTTACCTATGGTCTATCGGTGTGGCATTAGAAATGAGCATTCTAATCTTTGGCAGTAAATGGTTTAAAAGCTGGAATGCCAACAAAATGTTTTTACTCGCGGCAGTGGGCGGAGTTATCCGCTGGGGTATTTTTGGTAGCACCGAAGTATTGCCACTGATGATGCTATCGCAAGGCTTGCATGCCTTAACGTTTGCACTTACTCAACTCGCTGCGATCAAGTACATCGCATCAGAAGCACCAAGCTCTCAAGCTATCCCGCTGCAGGCATTGTACTCGGCTATCGCGCTAAATATGGGAACCGCCCTACTCACCTTCCTCAGTAGCGCCTTATATGAACCAATGGGTTCGGGGATTTTTCTAATCATGGGCGGCTTGTCTGCACTGGCAATTCCGCTATTGTTGCTAAATGCAAAGTCAGCTAAAGCAAGCAACTCGTGATTAAGCACCAGCGAAAAAATTGCAATGGTGAGTAATAAAAAATCCGAGTGTAATGATTTACACTCGGATTTGTTTTTTAGCTATTGCCTAGCCATAGCTTTGACTAGCGGTACAGTAGTACTACAAAGCAAGCCTTGGTTTAAAAGCTACCTGCAGTTGAAGCACCATTACCGGTATTCACTGCGTTGTTAGCACCCGATTGCCACTGAATAACATTGCTAGGGTCAGTTTCGTTACGAATAATACATTTCCATTCAATATCCGTCGCTTTAGGAAGCTTGATGGTGCCAGTCCAAGTTGGGTAGCTTGTTGGGCTTAATAACACCGCGCTAGCAGCTTGCCAGTTACCCAGTGCAGCATTGTTACCCACCGCATAAACGCTATCACCCATGTTGGTATTGCCGTTGTTACAAGTGAAGCTAACGTCTACTTCATCTGTTGGGTCAATAACGCCACCGGTTTCTGCCAGCCACATTCTTGCTGAGCCAGCTGGAACATTCACAGTGTAGTAAGAACTGTTAACCTTAAAGCTTGAACCACTGAATACATCCACATAGTTTTTAGCGCTGTTTAAATTACTCGCGTTAATACTAATGTCTTTCGCATAACCACATTTGTTAATACCCATTACGCCAGCATCGCCACGGCGCAAAACAATGGCACATTGATCGGTATACAATACTTCTTCGTCAGCACCTTGAACGCCATTGTGGAATTTAACCATGGCTTTAAGGTTGTCTTGTTTGTAATCATTTACCCAACGGCCATTATCAACACCGGTCGCATCACTAAATACCATTGGCACACCTTCTTGGCGACCCATAATATAAGCGTAAGCAAGGTGTTCATTAGCTTCGCTCATAATCTGGTAGCGGAAGCCGTCATTGCTTGGGATGTCGTGGGTAATGGTAAAGGTAAGAGCTCGAATACCATCAATCGCTCCGCCCCAAGACTTAGGGTTAGCTAAGGCTTCTAAGCTACCGTTAACATCGAAGGCATCACGTAATGTTTTTAATAGTGGGAAATCATAAGCGCTATGCGAGGTTTCACGTAGGTAAGGTTCTAAGAAGGTATCGTAATCAGCATTACCTGCACCAGCACCAGTGATAATCTCACCAAATAAATACATATCTTGCTTGATGTTAGCGTCGAACACTTGGTTGATATGCCAAGTAGTCATGTGTTTGGCAGCATCAATTCGAAAGCCAGTAACACCCATGTTCTTAATGGCTTGAACATAGCTTTTTTGCTGTGCACGAACCCAGTCATTAGGATCTAAATCGGGTAAACCTGGGTCGCCATTACCACCACAAATACGGCCGTTCATAGATTCCCAAACGTCTGTCCAGTTAGTGATACAGAAGCCGGTGTGGAAATCACCAGGAGAAAACAGGTTATTATTTAAATCACCAAACAGTTTTTGTCTATTCCAGTAATCACTATTACTTGCATAGTTGTTAAGAGTATCGCTGCCTGGGAAGTAGGTAGAGTTTCCACGCTCATTGGCCATCTGATTAATTACGATGTCAGCATAGGTATTTACTCCGTGCGCTTTCAAGGCATTAATCATGTTTTGGAAATCTTCTTTATTACCGCGGTTGTTATCGATGACTCGATAATCTTGTGGCTGATAGCGTGCCCACCACTGGGTGTTGCTACTATCCGACTTCAGTGGTGGCGCGACTAAGACATTCTTGTAACCAATATCTGCGATTTCAGCTGCCTTTTCGGCTACCTCTGAATATCGCCAATCAAAGGCATGTAAAATAACATCGGCACTAGCTAACTGTGAAAAAACAGCCAATGAAGCACCCAATAGACACGTATTTATAGCATTCGCTTTAGTTTTGTATTTCATTATTAGTAAATCCTTTCCCATGATTACTATATTTAATGAACACAAAGACCAATTTATAGAATTAAATTATATTGTTACGACAACGTTTAAAACAGCAGAAGCATTCAATACATTATTTCTTAGTGCTATTGTTTTCTTTTACTTTAAGTGAGCTGTATAAAACCGCTCTGTAATCTTGTTAGCAAGCTAAGTCATAATATCTGCATTGTGGAGATCTCCACTATTTTAACGCTGCATCACTGGTCCTTGTGGCTAATTGAGAGTTTATAACTCTTTCGTTTACTGCCTTATCGACGCCGATAACATCAACAAAACATCAACTTCAGGTAATTTACTGACATATCGGTGTGTGTCAACGAAGAGCAAAGGAGATATTCTAAAGTGTGAAGCAAGTGCCTATTACAGCGAGAAATTATTTAATATTACCTAAGAAGAAAGTAATCAAACAATTAAAACAAAGCTTTTACTGCTAATAAAAGCGAGCTCACCATACAATATTTAAAACATCTATAAATATTGAATTTTTAATTACATTTATTTTTTCCAATTAAAATTATTATTCCCTTCTTTATTTATCGTTACTATCAAATTACCTCAATGGGATGTAGTGAAAAGCTTGCAAGGAAACAACACTTGCAGCTAGCCAGCCCTTAGATGAACAAAGTTTAATCTTGCCACCAGCCAAACTTTGGTACATTAGGGCCTAGGCGAAAACCAGCTGAGGTTAGCCCCCTAACTTGAATCTTGGGTGATAAGCCCTGATATTAATTAGAGCTTGTTGATCATTCGAGCTGTTATTTTCGGCAGTAAGCAGAGTCGTTTATCCAAGGCAAAGGCTTGACGTACGGTTAGCGTAAATAAGAAGCCAGTAACAGATTAGAAGTGCGCTGAAAATGATGCTGTCTCGAACTCAATTTTGCCACGAACGGTCAATAGACCCTAGTAATCACCCATAAAAGGTTGCAGCTGTATTCATGAATTTTTCTCGACTATCTAGCGTTAAAACGAAAGCCGATGACCTAGCTAAGCTAACTATGGATAAACACATGCGTTTAGCGGTAACGGGCTTAAGTGGCGCAGGCAAAACCGCCTTTATCACCTCCCTAGTCAATCAGTTGCTATTGGGTGCAGAGAACCACCAACTGCCCTTATGGAAGTTAGCCCGTGAACACCGTTTTTTAGGGGCTAAACGCACCCAGCAGCCGCACTTGCATGTAGCCAGTTTTGATTACCAAGGTGGAATGGATGCACTACAAAGCCAGCCGCCACGCTGGCCTTCGCCCACTCACGGGGTGAGTGAAATACGCCTCAAGTTGCGATATACCCCACAATCAATGCTGTGGAGAAAGCTCAACAACACCGCCACACTCAACCTAGATATTGTTGACTACCCTGGCGAGTGGCTACTTGATCTGCCCTTACTTGAGCAAAGTTATGCTCAATGGTGCGAACATATAGAAAGCAGTTTGCAGGACTCGCGCAAAACCGAACTCGCCAGCGTTTGGCAAGCTATGGTGCAGGACTTAGATATTCATAGCACTGCCGACGAAAATCGCATGGCCGACATTGCTAATACTTACACCGACTACTTGCACCAATGCAAACAACAACTAGGTATGCACCACATTCAACCGGGTCGATTTGTACTACCTGGTGAGTTGGCGGGTGCGCCAGTGCTGGCATTTTTCCCGCTACCAACAGCGCTGGCAAATAGTCCTAGCAAAGATAAAAAACAACATAAACAATCATATCTGGGCTTGTTAGAACAACGTTTTGAATACTACAAAGAGCATGTAGTAAAGCAGTTTTACCAGCAGCACTTTATCAAGTTTGATCGACAAATCGTGCTGGTGGATTGTTTAAGCCCTCTCAATAGCGGCCACGATAGTTTTTGCGATATGCAGTTAGCAGTAAACCAAATACTGCATAGCTTTAACTATGGGAAAACCAGTTTACTGCGCCGCTTGTTTGCTCCCAAAATCGACAAACTGCTTTTTGCCGCCACTAAAGCCGACCATGTGAGCATCGATCAACACAGCAACTTGGTGCAACTGCTAAGTGAAGTCGTCGCTGAAGGCAAACGCCATGTGAAATTTGAAGGCATTACTACCGATACAATGGCCTTAGCGTCTATTAAAGCCACACAAAGCGGTAAAGCCCAGCTGAATGGAGAAAGCATTTCTGCTATTAAAGGTATATTGCAAAGTGATGTAGAAAGTCAGCAACAAACTACTTTGTTTCCTGGTGAAGTGCCTAGCCAGTTACCCAAGCAAGACTTTTGGCAGCAACAAGGCTTCGAGTTTAGTCCTTTTCAAGCGCCAATCACCAGCCCTTATCAGGCTCTACCTCATCACCGTATCGACCAAGCGATTGAGTTTTTGCTAGGAGATAAATTTAAATGAATACCCCTATAAAGCAGCGCCAAGTGCTGCATACCGATGAAATCCCAAATGAACAAGCTGAAGAGACACAAGGCAAGCCTGCCCCATTGGCCAGTAAACAAGTGCTCGATGAAGAACTCAATTGGCAAGAAGATGACACTCAAGAGCAATTAGAACCTCTAGATATTGAACTGCATCCGAAAAAAGCCAGCCCTTGGTTAAAATACGGCTTTAGCGCTGCCTTAATTATCGCCTTTGGAGAAATGGCGCTAAGCCTTAGTGAACTTTGGCAAAGCTCGCCAACTCGCGCGGCAATATATAGCGCAGTATTAGCCAGCATTGTGATGGGTTTAGGAGCAATAAGCTTTAGAGAATTAGCCAAACTACGCCGCCTAAAACACTATCAAAAAGAACACCAATTAGGCGCAGCCTTACTTGACCAAGAAAGCAGTGATGGTTCAAAAGCTAAAGCCTACTGTGAAAAGCTGGCCAAGCTACAAGGCTTAACCGACAGCCAAGAATACTTGAGCTGGAAGAATTGGCTAAGTGACAGTCATACCAACAAAGAGATCGTAAGCTTATACAGCGAAACGGTATTAAGTCCTTTAGATAGTCGCGCCAAACAAGTGATTAGCAAATGGTCTAGCGAAGCGGCAGTATTGGTTGCAATAAGCCCCTTAGCACTAGTCGATATGCTAATTATCTTTTGGCGCAACATTAAAATGATTGAAGCCGTCGCCAAGATTTATGGCATAGAACTGGGTTACTTAAGTCGAATTCGGCTTATCAAACAAGTATTTGCTAACATGATTTACGCAGCAGCGAGCGAAGTTGTAGCAGATGTAGGTAGTGACTTATTGGGCGCAGAACTTACTGCCAAGTTATCTGCCAAAGCAGCGCAAGGCATTGGTGCTGGGTTACTTACTGCCCGCCTTGGTTTCAAAACCATGGAGCAAGTTAGGCCGATACCTTGGACACTCAACAACAAACCCAAGACTCAACAGCTAAAAGGCATACTGTTAGACAAAGTAAAACAGAAGCTAAAAGGCTAAGAACACAGTCTTCAATAGGCCATTTACTTAGCTAAATGGCCTAGAGCTAGCTTCCCAAACTTAATCACTTAACCACTTGGCTAATTAAGTGATAAGGAGAAAACCTTGATGCTATTAGCTGGAATGGTTAGCTCGAGCTCTTGGTTAGCAACGTGTTCGTTTGAGCTAATGCCACTATTTCCGCAACAGGATCTGGCTCTGGCTGGCTAACAGATGTGCAGGCCGCCACGGTGGCAACGAGCACGATGCTGAGTAGGTTGAATCTCATGGTCTTTCCCTTGCTGCTATCGCTTTATAAGTTTTGTTATGTACTCAAACTATAAAAGTAATAGATTTAAACCAGCAGAATGGAAAGCCTAAGCATGAACTATTGTGTTCGGAGTAATTAAGCAAGCGCCTTAATAAACAAAAACTGTGGGTGCTCACTTAAACGTTGGTAATGCTCCGGCGAGATTGTTTTTAGTGCTTCACTAGGCCTACCTTCGTTTAACTCGGCTATCACCATTCCATTTTGAGTAAGCGCAGCTATCAAAGCAGAGAGCGGCCTGCGGTAAAAGCTCACCTCAACCGGTTTGCCAACGGTATCCCACATTTCTGTTACTTGTTCGGTTGCGAAGTAGTTACCACTGGGGCTCGCTTCAATGTCTACCATCGGATGATGGGTAGAAAACACAAAACTACCACCGGCTTTTAGTACGCGCTTCACATCGGAAAATAGTGGATTTAAGTCTTGCAAATAGTGCAGCATTAACGGACAAATCACTAAGTCGTATGTGGCATCCGCCTCCTCTGGCAACCCCAAGACTAAATCTTGCAGATACACCTGTAACTGAGTAGCCAACTTTTGCTTTACCAAGGCCACCATCTCACTTGAACTGTCAATCGCCGTTACTTTAGCACCCTTCGTTAATAAATACTCTGCATACACGCCTGAGCCACAGCCTAAATCGAGCACTGTTTTGCCTGCCAGTTCACCTAACATGGCTTGCAATGAGGGGCGTTCGTAATGCGCGTTGTAAATGTTGTCTTGAATAGCCACATCGTATTCTTTGGCATAAGTAGAATACATTGCAGGTTTTTGAGGCATAGATTTAGCCTTTAAGTTAGCGCCTTGCTGCTGAGAAAGCTGAGGGTGAATTGAATATTCTAAAGTGCTTGAGCCACTAAAGCCCAACAACCAGTTTAGATAAGGATAATACTCTCGTTTTACTTGTTTAAAACCTTTAGCAAGGTAAAGCTTTTTGGCTCTTGGATTACTGTCGATGACATCTAAGCGCACCTTAGAAAACCCCTGCACTTGCGCTTGCTGAATAATGCCATCTAACAGCATAGAGCCTAAACCCTTACCCCGGTATTCTTCTGCCACTGCGATGCCGTCCATCACCATAGTGTGCTGACTTGGTTTACGTTCAAACAAGCTAAATACTAAAGCTGCCCAAGCGCCTTTTACATAGCCCAACAAATCAACCAAACCTTGCCAGCCAATTCCGCTGGTAAACCCTGCTTTAGGGGTTTGAAAACCCGCCACCGCAACTAAACGTCCTTGATCGATTACCGACAGTGCATATTCAGGCTTAAAAGACTGGGCCAGCAGCGCGATACGCTGCTGTTGATTAGGAACCGCCAAGCGAAACTTTTGGCCAAAGGCTTGTTCGTACAAGCCTGCCACCGTCTTCCTGTGATGTTCTGGCCAGCCTTGTTGAACTGTAAACTGAGCTTTTTCCATAACCCGATTCCTAAAACAATACCCACCTAATTAGCTTTCTAGCTATAACGCCAATGCCATTACCCAATCGTCCATAACGTAACCTTGGCCAATATCGGTGCATTGCTCAGCTACTTTAACAAAACCCATCTTTTGATATGCAGCTATAGAGTCATGATTATGTCGGTTTACTGTCAGCGTTATTTGCTGCAAGCCAAATTCATTGGCGAGTTGTTTGGCAAAGTTCATTGCTTGTTTAGCAAAACCTCGACCTCGAAAACGAGAATGTACGTAAATCTTACTTAAAAATAGCTGCTGTTCCTGTCGCTGAACCCCTAGGTAACCTAGGTTTTCACCTTCACTCTGCAACAGATAGTAATAATACTGCTCGGTCTCAATTTGCTCAGCTACGCGGGTAGCAGAATGAAATGTCCTAAGCATGTATTCCACCTGCTCAACACCAATAATCGGCGTATAATGCTCTAGCCATATCTCTCTGGCCAACTCTGTAAGCTGTTGAATATCATGTTGATTACTTACCTGATGAAACACCGTACCTCCTTTTTCTTCAACAAATATAGCTACGATTAACCGCCGCTTAATTATCCTAAGCGCACCCTAGCATGAGAACCAAGGCCTACCAAGCAGCAACAAAAACACAAAGCTAAGGATAGATTGATCTAAATTGCACCAATGTCACAGTTTTAAGGTAGAATCGCCGCTCATTTGAACAACGTTAGCTGTTAGCCTACTTCGGCTTGTTTAGCTCTCACTAAAGGTTTGCCCATATATGATTAAACTTATCGCCCTAGATATGGACGGCACACTTCTCAATGACGAGAAAAAAATCACTCCGCGCACTTATCAAGCCATTCAGCAAGCTAAGCAAGCGGGTGTAAAAGTAGTACTTGCATCGGGTCGTCCGCTAGAAGGTTTACGTCCTTATTTAGAGCAACTCGAGTTAACCAGCGACCAAGATTTTGTTATTTCCTATAACGGCTCTTTAGTACAGCGTGTAGGCAGTGGAGAAATCATTCATAAAACCACGCTCAATGGCAGCGATGGTACACAGCTAGCCAAAGTAGCGGAGCAATTAGGTGTTTTTATCCACGCCTTCTCTGCAGAGCATGGCCTTATTACTCAACAGCACAACCCTTGGACCGATATAGAATCTTCTATTAACGGCATGGATGTAAGTGAAGTTAACTTTGCCTCACTGCAAGTAAACGATGCACTTACCAAAATTATGTTTGTAGCTGAAGAAAGTATTCTCGATAAAGCTATTGCCAACTTGCCTGCTGAGTTACGCGAACAATACACAGTAGTGCGCAGTGCACCGTTTTTCTTAGAGTTTTTGCACCGTGACAGCAACAAAGGTGTGGGTGTAGAACAGCTAGCCAATATCTTGGGGTTAAATGCATCTCAGGTAATGTGTGCTGGTGACGCCGACAACGACCGCCACATGCTGCAATACGCGGGTTTAGCGGTTGCGATGGCAAACGCCGATCCTGAAATTAAAGCAATGGCTAATTACATAGCCCCAAGCAATAAAGAAGATGGAGTTGCTGTAGCCATTGAAGAAAATGTACTAAGTACGCTTTGCCCAACCAGTTAAGCTAAACGGTAAGTAAACAGTAATAAAGGCGAAGCTAAAACCCTTAGCTTCGCCTTTATCTATTAAGTACCGTTCTCATTCCTAGCAAAAACAAGTCCTAAACCTTCCATTTAAAATCTGTTTGACTAATTTATAAGTTTTATAAAAACAACAGCAAACAAACACCATCACACAAGACAAATAAGTCATAAGCCTTACAAAAGCCAACGAATTTTTTTAGCTATTTTAGTTATACGAACAGCAAACAAGCATCCGATTCTCGGCATATTGTTATTAGTTTTACCGATGCTATATTTCGCGCTCAGATAACTGATTAATAAGGAAATTCTAAAATGAGCACTAAGAAAACCGTAGGTATCGTTGTGGCAGTAATTGGTGTGATTCTAATTGCTATTGGTGGCTTTAGCCTTAATGACATCGCAGTCGCAGAGCAACAAGCACAAGCCTTAGGCGGTTTATTTGGTGGTGCTGGGAATGATTTACTGGGCGGGCTAGGTTTAGATGCGGCATTAGAAGCACAAAAAAACAAAGCTTATGGGTTTATTGTATTTGGTATAGCAGCCATTGTAGGTGGTGTTTACATGCTAAAAACCGCCACTGAAGAAAACACCAAAGCAGCTTAATTTAAATCAACAATGCTCACTTAATTCCGTTTATATAGAGAGCATTCGATTAAGTAAACTCAATAAAAAATCCGAGTGACTAAGCCCACTCGGATTATTCAATAAACTCAAGAAAGACCTTTCTGTTGGTCCTTATAAACAAGCCCTCGATATTTAGTAGAAGCATTTAGGAACTAACTCGTCATTGTTTAACCCTCAAACTGCAACTTCCTCTTTGGTTTAACACCACAAAACGGGTTTTTATTGCTCATAAGCAAGTTCTAAGAAAAATCTTCCAGTCTACTTAGTCAACTAAATCCTGAACACTTTGTAACCAAATCGCCACAAATAAGTCACCCAACTGACATGTCTAGATAAGCTAACTGTCACATTACAAGCCTAAGTTATTGTTCAAAACAACGGCAGGATCCTGTAATGAACAATCAAGTAATCACAGTAAAGCAGCTGAACAAACACTTTGAAAACAACCACGCCCTTAAAAGCGTAGATTTAAGTGTTCAGCAAGGTGAAATGGTGGCATTACTTGGGCCGTCAGGCTCAGGAAAATCAACCTTATTGCGCCACTTAAATGGCTTGGTTAGCAGTGACAAAAACAGCAAAGGCTACATCGAAGTTCTTGGCATGCCAGTGCAACGTGACGGCAAGTTTTGTAACACCGTACGCAAAAGCCGCAGCCAAACAGGTTATATCTTCCAGCAGTTTAATTTGGTTTCACGCCTTAGCGTTTTGCAAAATGTTTTGATTGGCGCACTAAGCGCAACTCCTAGCTGGCGCAGTCTTACTGGCCGTTTTACTTTTGAGCAAAAGCGCCAAGCCTTAGCAGCGTTAAAACGCGTAGGCCTTGAGCAATTTGCTTTACAGCGCGTTTCAACCCTATCTGGCGGACAACAACAACGCGTAGCGATTGCTCGCGCCTTAATGCAACGCGCCAAGATCATTTTAGCCGATGAGCCTATTGCTTCCTTAGATCCAGAGTCGTCGCGCATCGTGATGGAAATACTCACCGACATCAATAAACAAGAAGGCATCGCAGTAGTGGTGACCTTACACCAAGTTGACTACGCCAAACGTTATTGCCCACGTGTTGTGGCGCTAAAACTTGGCAAAGTATTTTACGACGGACCTAGCGAGCAATTAAACGAAGCCAAACTTGCCGCGTTATACGGCTCGCAAGATCAACTAACAACCACCGAAAACCAAGACCAAGCAGTACCACAACTTTGGCCACAGATGGCCTAAACCCAATTAATAAGGAGATAGATGGCATGTTAAAGCTAATCAAGCAGACAGCCTTTGCAACCGCAGTTGTTGCGACAGCGTTAAGTTCAACCATGGTTTCAGCTGCTGAAAAAGCGATGGACACCATCAACTTTGGGATTATTTCTACTGAGTCTCAGCAAAACTTAAAAACCACTTGGACACCGTTTTTAAAGGCGATGGAAGAGAAAACCGGTTTCAAGGTAAAAGCATTTTTTGCTCCCGATTACGCAGGCATTATTCAAGGTATGCGTTTCGATAAAGTAGACGTAGCTTGGTATGGCAATAAATCAGCCATGGAAGCAGTAGACCGCGCCGGTGGCGAAATCTTCGCACAGACAGTTGATGCTACAGGTAACCCTGGTTACTGGAGCGTATTGGTTACTCATAAAGATAGCCCGCTAAACAGCCTTGAAGATGTTATCGCCAAGCGTGGTGACCTTACTTTTGGTAACGGCGATCCAAATTCAACCTCTGGCTTCTTAGTACCTTCGTACTACGTATTTGCACGAAACAACATTTCAGTGTCTGACTTCAAACGCAGCATGAACTCTGGCCACGAAGCGAACGCTTTAGCCGCAGCAGCGAAACAAGTAGATGTAGCAACCGGCAACACCGAAAACATGGACCGCTTAAAAATTACTGCACCTAAAAAGTTTGAGCAGTTAAAAGTTATTTGGAAGTCACCACTTATTCCTTCAGACCCAATTGTATGGCGTAAAAACCTACCAGAAAGTGTGAAAGGCGAAGTATATGACTTCTTCATGGAGTACGGCACCACTGGTGATGCTCAAGAACTAGCAGTATTAGAAGCGCTACAGTGGGCCCCGTTCAAAGCCTCTAGCGACCTTCAACTACTACCTATTCGTCAATTGGTATTGTTCAAAAACCGCATTGTTACAGAAAACGACACCAAGTTGTCGAAAGCCGAAAAAGCCGCTGAGCTAGCAGTAATTGACGCCCAACTTGCTGATTTAAATCGCCAGCAAAGCGCCATTACCGCAATGGCCCAATAGCGAACGACAAGCTGGGTGCAAACCCAGCTTTTCTTTAGGCAACTTATCTAGACATGTTGAGAACTTTAAATGACTACCGAAGCCGCAATTCTTAACCAAAACTCCAAGCCATCTTGGTTAAGCCTACTTTTTTGGGCCATCGCCATCGCCGGTTTAACTTGGAGCTGGCAAGGCGCTGAAATAGCCCCGATGAAGATCTATGACGATGCCGGCAACATGGCTGAGTTAGCCAGTGACTTCTTTCCACCAGATTTTACCGACATCAATTACTACCTCGAAGAAATGTTAGTGACCCTGCACATCGCCATTTGGGGCACCATTTTCTCAATCTTTTTATCAGTTCCTTTTGGTTTGATGTGTGCCGAAAACATGGTTCCAGCTTGGGTGTATCAGCCTATGCGTCGACTAATGGATGCAGCCAGAGCAATTAACGAAATGGTATTTGCCATGCTGTTTGTTGTTACCGTTGGCTTAGGTCCGTTTGCTGGTGTAATGGCCTTGTTTATCCATACCACCGGCGTACTGGCTAAATTGTTTTCGGAAGCTGTAGAAGCCATCGACCCCGGCCAAGTAGAAGGGGTAAGAGCTACTGGCGCAAACAAGCTGGAAGAAATTGTTTATGGGGTCATTCCGCAAGTGCTCCCACTGTGGATTTCATTCTCCTTATACCGCTTCGAATCGAATGTTCGCTCAGCCACAGTTGTAGGCATGGTTGGCGCTGGCGGCATTGGGGTAATTCTGTGGGAAAGCATTCGCGGCTTTATGTTTCCACAAACCTGCGCAGTGATGATCATCATTGTAGTCACTGTAAGTCTGCTCGACTTTATCTCTCAACGCGTTAGAAAACTGTTTATTTAAGCGAGCTTAAGATGCCCCGTTACCAAGAAATCGCGCTAAGCCTTGAAAAAGAAATTAGCCACGCTTACCAAGCAGGCCAATACTTGCCGCCCGAGCAACGCTTGGCAGAACGCTATCAAGTTAATCGCCACACCTTGCGTCGCGCCATCGACGAACTAGTGCTTAAAGGTTGGTTATTGCGCCAGCAAGGTAAAGGGGTAATGGTATTAAGCAAACCGGTTCGCTACCCACTTCATGCCGGGTCCAAGTTCACCGACAACTTGCTAAATGCCGGGGCAAAACCGATTAGCCGAGTACTAAGCTTTGGCCGCGCCAACGCCAATCATCAGGTGGCTAAAGGGTTAAACATTGAATTAGCCAGCCCCATTTTGCAGCTCAAAACATTGCGTTTTATCGACCAAATGCCCATTAGTATTGTTTTTCACCACTTGCGCATGGGCGAGCATGAAAATCACTTAAGCCAGTATCAGCAGGGCTCACTGCACGGTTTTTTACAACAGCATTGCCAGCTTGAATTGCGCCGACACCACACGGTAGTGGGTGCGCAAATGGCTAATCGAGAAGACTGCGCCTGTTTGCAAATTGATGGCAGTACACCCTTGTTAACCCTACAAACGGTTAACGTAGACCAACAGCAACAGCCTTTCGAATTTTCAATCTCCCATATTAGAGCCGAGCTCGTAGAGCTAAGCTTGGAGCACCCCCAATGACTACCCAACAATCTACCCAAGCGGCAGATGTAGCCGCGCGCCAACACTGGATGGCAGTATTAGCCAAGGCTTCTTATCAAGACTTATCTAGTCGCTGGCGACAGCTAAAGCTAGATCCAGAATGTGAAATTATTCGCCAACCAGAGATCGGTTTAGCCAAATTACAAGGCCGGGTCGGTGGCAATGGCGAACGCTTTAACCTAGGTGATACCACCATCACTCGCGCTGCTGTGCGCTTAAGCGATGGCACTTTAGGTTACGGCTATTTACGCGGTCGGGCCAAACAACACGCCCTGCTTTCAGCCTTAATTGATGCCTTGATGCAAAACGGCGAGCATGCGCCCAGCTTACACGAAGCGGTAATTCAGCCTTTGGCTGAGCAACAACAAGCAGAACAAGCAAAAACTGCCGCTCAAGCAGCAGAATCAAAAGTAGATTTCTTCACCGTGGTTCGAGGAGAAGACTAATGCAAACAATTGAAGCGGGCTTTCCTAACAGCGTACACAACGCTCAACAGTGTTTTAGACAAATACTCAAAGCGCTTAGTGAACCAGGCAGCCAAGTAACACTTGAACATCACTTAGGTTTTGCGCCGCTTAATGCCGCAGCTAGCCAAGTTATTATGAGTTTATGTGACCAGCAAACTGCGCTTTACCTAAGCGCTGCTTTAGCAAAAAACGCAGAGCAGCCAATTGAACAAGCCTTACACAACTTAGCCTTTCATAACGGCCTTAGCCCGGCGCCCATTAATCAAGCCGATTTTGTTGTAGTAGACGCCCAAGAAGAGTTGGATTTAAGCCAGCTAAAAGCCGGTACAGATTCCAGCCCAGAACAAAGCGCAACCGTGTTAATTCAAACCAACAGTTTGCGCACCGGGCCAGTCTTTCAACTATCTGGGCCGGGCATAAAACATAAGCTTGACCTGCAGTTAGGCGACCTAAGCACCAACATCGTTGATTACCTGCTAAAGCCGAGCCACCGCTTTCCACTGGGTCTCGATTTTATGTTTTGTCATCAACAATCACTGGTGGCGATTAGTCGCACCACCAAGCTGGAGTTACGCTAATGTATGTAGCAGTAAAAGGTGGTGAAAAAGCCATTGCCGCAGCACATAAACTGCAAGCTAAACGTCGCCGCGGCGACACCAATGTTGCCGAGCTGAGTGTTGAGCAAATAAGCCAACAACTTAGCTTAGCGGTAGAGCGAGTTATGACCGAAGGCGGCATTTTTGACCGTGAGTTGGCGGCCCTGGCAATTAAACAAGCCAGCGGTGACCAAATAGAAGCCATTTTCTTACTTCGCGCCTATCGCACTACGTTACCGCTGTTAGCCACTTGCCTCCCTTTAAACACCGGCAACATGCAGGTGCAACGGCGAATTTCGGCCACCTATAAAGATTTACCGGGCGGGCAGCAATTAGGTCCAACTTACGACTATAGCCACCGCCTATTAGATTTCAGCTTGTTGGCCGAGCAACAAGCGGAGCTCAGTCAACCAAGCCAACACTCAATCTCGCAACCAACACCAAGCGAAGATGAAGCCTTAACAAGCAACAAGCAGCAAGCGTTTAGCAAGGTGTTTGCGTTACTAGAACAACAAGGTTTAGCCGAGCCTGAATCAGACAGTGGCGCAGAGCCCGCCGATATTACCCAGCAAGCGATTAGTTACCCTTGCTCACGGGCTGCGCGTTTACAACAACTAAGCCGCGGCGACGAAGGCTTTTTACTCTCTATGGCCTACTCCACCCAACGTGGATATGGGCGTAACCACCCCTTTGCTGGTGAAATTCGTAGCGGAGAAGTAGCCATCGCAATCTGCCCAGAAGAGTTGGGATTTGAGGTTGAAATAGGCAGCATTACTCTCACCGAATGTGAAATGGTAAATGGCTTTGTTAGCCCACAAGATAAAGACGCTCACTTCACCCGAGGTTACGGCTTAGCCTTTGGCTTTAGCGAACGCAAAGCTATGGCGGTTGCCCTACTCGATCGCTCTTTGCAAACCGAGCGCTATAACGAGCCAGTAAGCAGCCCAGCGCAGGATGAAGAGTTTGTGCTGGCCCATGCCGACAACGTAGAAGCCGCCGGCTTTGTTTCTCACCTTAAATTACCCCATTACGTCGACTTCCAATCGGAACTAGAACTGCTACGAAAAATGCGCCAGCAAGGAGCCAGCCATGACCAGCTTTAGCCAACAGGCTACTGCACTAGATGATAGTAGCCAGCAATACAATTTTGCTTACTTAGACGAGCAAACCAAACGGATGATCCGCCGTGCCATCTTAAAAGGTGTCGCCATTCCTGGTTATCAAGTTCCCTTTGGTGGACGCGAAATGCCAATGCCTTACGGCTGGGGAACCGGCGGCATTATGCTTAGTGCCTCTATTCTCGGTCAGCAAGACGTACTTAAAGTGATTGACCAAGGCGCCGACGACACTACCAATGCGGTATCTATTCGTCATTTTTTCAGCAAAGTTTGCGACATTGCCACTACCGAAAAAACCGAACAAGCCAGTGTTATTCAAACCCGCCACCGCATTCCAGAGCAAACCTTAAGCAACAACCAAATTCTGGTTTTTCAGGTGCCTATTCCCGAGCCGCTGCGCTTTATTGAACCGCGCGAAACCGAGACCAAAAAAATGCACGCTTTGGAAGAGTACGGTTCGATGCAGGTAAAACTGTACGAAGACATTGTGAAGTATGGCTACATCGCCACCAGCTACGCTTATCCGGTAACGGTGCATGGGCGCTACCTTATGGACCCATCGCCAATTCCTAAATTCGACAATCCAAAGCTACATCAATCGGAAGCCTTAATGATTTTTGGTGCTGGCCGAGAAAAACGTATTTACTGCATTCCTCCCTACACCGATGTGCACAGCCTCGATTTCGACGACCACCCCTTTAGCATTCAGCAGTGGGATGAGCCTTGCAGCCTATGTGGTAGCCACGACACCTTTCTTGATGAAGTGCTGATCGACGACCAAGGGCAACGCATGTTCATTTGCTCAGACACCGACTACTGCCAAAAGCAACAAGCCGCGCAACTAGGAGCTGAACATGACTCAGTTAGCTAAGCAACTTGAAGAACCTCGCGCAAACGCCGCGAACCAAGCCGAGCCAGCCCTACTCCAAGCCCAAAACTTGAGCATGCTGTACGCGCCAGGCAAAGGCTTTGAAGACGTAAACTTAAGCCTTTATCCCGGTGAAGTATTGGCCATTGTGGGTGAGTCGGGCTCTGGTAAAACTACCTTGCTCAAAACCTTATCGGGTCGCCTTGCTCCACAAACCGGTAGCATTAGTTTTCAAAGCGATAGCAACACCGCAGAGCTATACAAAATTAGTGAAGCGGAACGTCGCAGATTAATCAGGCAAAACTTTGGCATTGTTCATCAACATCCGCTAGATGGGCTTCGCCCAAGGGTGTCGGCGGGCGGCAACATTGGCGAGCGTTTAATGGAAAACGGCTGGCGCAACTACGCCGAGATCCGCCAGCAAGCACTCACTTGGCTAAAAGCGGTAGAAATAGATCAAAGCCGAATTGACGACATGCCCCTCACCTTCTCCGGCGGCATGCAGCAACGCCTGCAAATCGCGCGCAATTTAGTTACCCATCCGCGTTTGGTATTTATGGACGAACCCACAGGCGGCTTAGATGTATCGGTACAAGCGCGTTTATTAGATTTAATTCGTAATCTCGTCACCGAACTGCAACTCGCAGTGGTTATTGTTACTCACGACCTAGCGGTAGCAAGGTTGTTGGCGCACCGAATCATGGTGATGAAGCAAGGCCAAGTGGTAGAAAGCGGCCTTACCGACCGAGTGTTGGATGACCCTCGTCACCCCTACACGCAATTGTTGGTTTCATCGGTTCTTCAACAATAAACGCCTAGCTTACAAGGATTCATCATGAAACCCGTCATGATCGCTAAAAACATCAACAAAACCTTTGTATTACACAATCAAGGGGCTGCGCGTTTACCGGTTTTACGCCAGCAAAATCTAGAGATTTTTGCCGGAGAGTGCGTGGTGCTTAACGGCAGCTCAGGCTCTGGTAAATCTAGCCTATTACGTTCACTTTACGGTAACTATCAAGTTGATGAAGGTGAATTGCTGATTAGCCAAGGTGAGCAGTGGCTAGATTTAGCTACCGCTCAAGCAAGAGAAATTATTGCGTTACGCCGCAATACCATTGGTTGGGTAAGCCAGTTTTTAAGGGTTATTCCACGTTTATCGGCCTTAGATATCGTAATGCAACCGATGTTAGAAAATGGCATTAGCGATAGCCAAGCCAAAGCTAAAGCCGAAACCTTATTAAGCCACCTAAACGTGCCTGAGCGCTTATGGAGCCTAGCACCCGCTACCTTCTCTGGTGGTGAGCAACAACGGGTCAACATTGCCCGCGGTTTCGCCCTCGATTACCCAATATTGTTGCTAGACGAACCAACCGCCTCATTAGACAAACACAATGCTCAGCAAGTGGTTGAATTAATTCTAGCCGCCAAACTACGCGGCGCAGCCATTGTTGGCATATTTCACGATGTTTGGGTGCGCGATTTAGTCGCAGACCGCCTACACAACATGCAACAACCAGCACAATTAGCAGGATAGTGTGATGATTATTACCAATGTAAATATGGTTCTGGAACATGAAGTAGTAACAGGGTCACTAGAAGTTCGTGAAGGCCGCATCGTGGCGCTTAGTGATACTCAAAGCCAACACAGTAGTGCCATAAACGGCGACGGCGCTTACCTGCTGCCGGGCCTTATTGAATTGCATACCGACAACTTAGAAAAGTTTTTCACCCCACGGCCTAAGGTGAGCTGGCCCAGTGGGTCGGCCATGGCTAGCCACGATGCCTTAATGATTTCCAGCGGTATCACCACCGTGCTTGATGCCATTGCACTAGGTTACATTAACGACCACGGCACTCGCCTTGCCAACCTTGAGCGGATGCTACACACCATTGTGAATAGCCAGCAACGCGGCGTTAATCGCGCCGAGCACTTGCTGCACTTGCGCTGTGAACTGCCGAATGCCGATACCGCCAACATATTCGAAACTTTGGTTGAGCAAGGGCCAGTAGCCATGGTGTCGTTAATGGATCACACACCAGGCCAACGCCAATTTGTAGACAGCGAAAAGTATCGCACTTACTACATGGGCAAATACGGCTTAAACGATAAAGAAATGGCAGCTTTTGAAGCCGAGCAAACTGCCGCATCCGAGCAGTGGTCAGACGCAAATCGTAAACACATTGCAGCCTCTGCTCGCGAGCGAGGCATTGCCTTGGCCAGCCATGACGACGCCACACTTGAACACGCCCTAGAGTCTGCATCATTAGGTTGTGCCGTTGCCGAGTTCCCAACCACTGTTGCTGCGGCTAAAGCCTCACACGAAGCGGGCTTGCAGGTAATGATGGGTGGGCCAAATATTGTGCGTGGCGGCTCCCACTCAGGCAATGTGGCCGCGGCAGAGCTGGCTCGTGAAGGTGTGCTGGATATTTTGTCGTCTGATTACTACCCAGCCAGTTTACTTGATGCCGCATATATGGTGGCTAACATGGAAGATAACAACTACGATCTTTGTCAGGCCATTCAAATGGTTAGCCTAACTCCAGCACATACCTTAGGCATGGACGACCGAGGCAGTATTTGCGAGGGTAAACGGGCCGACTTGGTATTAGCCAAACCCAATGATGAGCGCTTGCAAGTGTTGCAAGTATGGCGTGAAGGAGAGCGAGTATTTTGATGACTTCGCTAACTGCCAGTGAACTCAACGGCGAAGCCAAGTTGTTTTACTTGGTGGGGCCTTCTGGCTCAGGTAAAGACAGCATAATTAATGGCTTACGTAGCCAGTTGCAAGCGGACAGCAACCTGCTGATTGCTCATCGCTACATCACCCGCGCGGTAGATGATAGCGGTGAAAATCACATTGCCTTAAGCGTGCCAGAGTTCACCCATCGTAAACACAGCGGCTTATTTGCGATGGACTGGCAGGCCAACGGCTGCAATTACGCAGTGGGTAACGAAGTAAATACCTGGTTGAGCATGGGGTTCTCGGTGCTTTTCAACGGTTCTCGCCAACAGATCCCCTTAGCTGAAGAGTTATTTGGGGAGCGCTTGCGAATAATCGCCTTAGAGGTAGACCCCAGCATATTGGCCGAACGCCTGCGCAAGCGCGGTCGTGAATCTGAACACGATATCTCTGCACGGCTGCGCCGCAGCGAACAATATCAGGCTTCTCTACCAGAAGAGTGTTGGCGCTTAGACAACAACCGCAATCTAGACAGCACCGTGAGCAAACTGCTCAAATACATTGAAACCGAAACGACTGAGTTATATATCCAATGAAACTAACCCTACTTGGCACCGGTAATGTCACAGGCTGTCCAGTGTACGGCTGCGATTGCCTCGCCTGCCAGCGAGCGAGCTTAGACCCCAGCAAAGCAAGATTACTTTGCTCAGCGGTGCTAGAGGTAAGCGGCCAACGAATACTCATCGACGCCAACCACCCGCAGTTACAAACCCGCTTTCCAGCGGGGTCTATTGATGCCATGTTACTCACCCACTTTCACATGGATCATGTACAGGCTTTATTTGAATTACGCTGGGGAGTAGCCGAGCCAATTCCGGTTTATCACCCAGATGATCCCTTAGGTTGTGATGACTTATTTAAGCACCCTGGTTTACTAGATTTTCAGCCAGCTAGGCAGGCCTTGCATAGCTTTTCGTTAGCAGGTATCAACATAACTCCCCTAGCGTTAAATCACTCAAAACCTACTCTAGGCTACTTGTTTACCAGTGAAAATGGCCGGATTGCCTACTTAACCGATACCCTAGGGATCCCAGACCAAAGCTGGCAACAATTGCTGCGCCAGCCGCCAAAATATGTAGTAATTGATTGCAGTAACTCTCCCCTGCATCGTTCAGGCAATCACAATAATCTTAGCGACGTGCTTGAGTTAGCACATGCACTGCCCGACAGCATTTGGGTGCTCACCCACATTGGCCACGATTTAGACGAATACCTCATGCAACACCCCAACTGCTTACCCAGCAATGTGCTGGTTGGGCATGATGAATTATGCCTAAGCTTATAACTTCAAAGGAATAACCATGGCAATAGTAGACCCCGGCGCAAATTTAAACAGCCAGCCCAGCGTAGCTAATAGCAGTAAGGTAACCAGCTCTGAGCTAGGCAGCTGGACTGAAATTGGCGAGCGCTGCCTATTAGACAACGTGCAATTTGGTGATTATAGCTACGCTCAAAATGACGTAGATATTGCTTTATGCGAAGTAGGAAAGTTTGTCTCTATTGCTTCAAGCGTAAGGGTAAATCCCAGCAACCACCCGTGGTGGCGGCCAAGCCTGCACCACTTTAGCTACCGCCCGCAAAAGTATGGAATGGCAGCAAAGGTAGACAATCAGGTATTTGATTGGCGTGCAGATAACAAAGTGCAGATTGGTCACGATGTATGGATTGGCCACGGCGCGATTATTATGCCAGGTGTAAACATTGGTAATGGCGCCATTGTTGGCTCTGGCAGTATTGTCACTAAAGATGTACCCGCTTGGCACATCGTGGTGGGTAATCCTGCCAAGGTATTAAGGCCGCGCTTTGATGAACCAAGCACTGGCGAGCGCCTAGAAAAACTCGCCTGGTGGGATTGGTCGCATGAAAAGCTTGCCGAGGCCCTTCCCTTGTTCCAAGAAGACTGCTTAAGCTTTCTAGAGCATTATGAGAAACAACTGCTAAGCGAAAGCGTTTAGTGGCACTAGCCTCAACGAAAATTCGCTTAGCCACTCATGGAATGGCCATTGCCCAAACACTACTTTGGGCATGCCTTTACTATAGCTTTCCTGCCACGCTGCTCACTTGGCATCAGCAGCTTGCTTGGTCGATTGCCGATGTCTCGTTAGCATTCACAATTTGCTTAGTCGCCTCTGCACTTTGCTCGCCATTTATTGGCGGTTTAATCGACAAAGGATTTGGCCCACGGGTTTTAAGCTGCAGCGCTATGCTGGGCGGAATGGCTTTGCTGGCCGTTAGCCAAGTGCAGAGCTTATGGCAGTTTTATGTTGCTTGGTTAGTGCTAGGCTGTGCTAGCGCTGGGTGTTTATACGAACCTTGTTTTGCTTTTCTTACCCGTTATCGCGGGGACAACGCTAAATCGGCGATCACCAAAGTCACCTTATATGCTGGCTTTGCAGGTACCCTAAGCTTTCCACTTTGCCATTACCTTATCGACCTCTTAGGCTGGCGAATAACATCCATGAGTTTGGCCTTGATTGTTTTGCTCATC
The DNA here is from genome assembly GCF_045277145.1 of Agarivorans sp. JK6. Taxonomy (NCBI): domain Bacteria; kingdom Pseudomonadati; phylum Pseudomonadota; class Gammaproteobacteria; order Alteromonadales; family Alteromonadaceae; genus Agarivorans; species Agarivorans sp. JK6. Next base: position 3,079,309 of record NZ_CP113525.1, read on the forward strand.
GCTACACCATTGCTGTTTATTAGCGCCAAGTTAATTCAAGCGGCCCAAAGCTCAGAGCTTCGCAAAACGCAAGCCATCGCAAACATTAAGCAATCGAGCGCGCCAAATGCTCAGCTTAAAAACGCAGTGTTCTGGTTTATTGCCTTAGCCTTTTCTCTTAGCGCACTTAACCACACGGTATTGGTCAACTTTTTACTACCAAGCATGCACGCTCTCAACTTTAGCGCAGATAATGCCGTGTTAGTCATGGCGATGATTGGCCCAATGCAAGTGCTTGGGCGCATCGCAATGATCAGTGTAGATAAACGGCTATCGAATACCCTTATAACCATGCTGTGTTTTGGCAGTTTGCTCGTTGCCGCCTTTTTGCTGTGGCAGCTCGATCATCTCCAGCACCTTATTTGGCTGTTTGTCGTATTACAAGGGAGTGCTTATGGTGTGACCAGTATTTTGCGGCCAGTGTTAACCAAACAATTACTCGGTGAACAAGGCTTTGGAGCGATATCGGGAATGTTGGCCGTGCCCTATTTACTCGCCAGCGCAAGTGCCCCATTTCTTGGTGCTTTTGCTTGGCAGTTAAATCAGCAGCAGGGTATTTTTGGTTTAGTCAGCCTTAGTGCAGGCCTAGGGTTTATGGCAATGGCAGCCTGTTGTTTGCAACAAACTGCCAAAATAACTCGCTATCAGAAGTTAACAGCTAAACCTAAGTAAGCGCCGCTATTACTGGTGCTGTAGCTACGTGTTGCAATATCTTCGTACTGGTAACCGGCAGAGATATCAATAGTGCTCGCCACTAAATCAAACAGTTCGTAGTTAACACCCGCGCGGAAACGGTTAGCTTTGTAATCTTCATCGGTAAGCGACAGTTTTAAATCACTTTCCAAACCTAAGCCAGAACCAGGGAAACGCCAAGCCACACGCCCTACAGCGTATACTTGCTCACCGTCATCAGAGCCAGCTAAGGCAGTGTTGGCACTGTCCCAACGCTCGTAACCCGCACCCACATCTAGATAAAGGCCTGCAGTATCAAACAAGTTGTAATACAACTCACCTTGGTAGCTAGAACCATCTGCCGCATCACCTTGCTTACGTTTGTTAGCACCTACTGCCACATTTGGAATAAGCGGAATAGGATGCTTAAAACGCAGCTCTAAATCTCCTTGCCAAGCCGACGAGGCTTTTGGGTCAGTATTGGTTTGAGCGATATGGCTAGCCAGTGTTAAACCTAGTAGATCGGCTTGAGCAGGAAGAGCAGCGAACATAGCAGCGCCAACAACAGCGAGGCGTAATTTCATGTTGAGTCCTTTAACTAAACAACTTCATATGAGGGTAAGGCGGCATTTTGCCACGCCACTTAGTGAACACCAAGAGAAAAAACTACCTCACCATCCCCTTTTAGTTTATTTTGCTAAGAATTAACATATCGCCTTATTTTAGTGCAATATTTGATATTCATTTAGCTCAAACAACATTCGATATATTTACCATTGATTGTGCATATTGTTGAGCGCCGAATGCAACAGCTCATCATCATGACTATCCACAACCGTATTATCATCAACAAGTTGGCTATGATTATTGTCTTGGGCATCATCAAGTTGATGATGTTGGTCCTCACCTTCAGCCAATGGATTGTCAAACGGATCCGACGATTGTAATGCTAAATCATCTGCATCAGCTAAAGGGTTGTCTACGTTAAATTCAGGTAGTAGATCTGTTTGGTCGCCATCAGAAGACTCCAATGGCGTGTTATCTCTGGTCATTCCCAACATTTGAAAGTAGTGGTCTACCGGAGCAATAGGATCATTGAGAACTCCAGTGCTTGCCAAGTTGGATAAATCGGCATCAACATTTGAACTAAAGGTCAGCGTATCTGTTTCAGTGTCACTTTGTGGAGCATCTGATTGCCCTATTCCGGCGAGTACAGGTGCCGCCAGTACATCAACTCCAATAGTTTGACTAACCGAAGCCTGTTCACTGCCATCATGACTAATTGCTGAAACATTTAAATCAAAATGGCCATGAAAGTCAGCTTCAGGAATAACTTTGAGGTTAGTTAATTCGCTTTGTTGTAGTGTCCATATGCCGTTATTTTCAGTCCCCGCAGATAGCGAAGCCCCTGGTGGAACGCCTGTGATTTCAACTGTGAGCGTTTCATTTGTATCTGGACTGGATACGTTAATATTAAGTGCTAAATCAGAATTTTCATTCCCCGAAATCGCCATAGTATCGAGTGGCGAAGCTAAATCACCGACATGCTTAGTAAATATCATGGTAGGAGTATCGGCATCAGGCGACACATGAATCGCCATAGTGTTATCTATCGCTACATGACCATCGGTCACCGTATAATTTAAGCGTAATTCCCCATTATAATTTACCCCTGGATTAATAACCCAATGGTCACCTTGTTGGGTGATAGTACCACCACCGACTATTGATAAATGGCTTACATCAAGCACATCTTTAGCGTCTGTATCGTGAACGTTAGCAAGTAAATCAGCTTTACTCAGAGTGAGCAGATGATCTTCAACAACCGTATTAGCAAGGGCATGACCAACAACAGGTACATCATTGGTACCGATGATCACTAACTTCATGGCTTGGTCTACGCTGTGACCAAGAGAGTCGGTAGCGGTCACCATTATTGTTTCTTCAAGTCGCTCACCCTGAGCCAAGGCCTGCACACGAGCCGAATCGTTGTGGGCCTGATATTGCCAACTGCCATCGCTACTTAAGGTTAGGTCACCGTATTGCGGACGTGTTCCGGCTTGCAATGCCCAGGTGACACCGCTGGCGACTTTGACATCACCAACTAATAAATCGAGTAAACCGTGCGAGCGTGTGACTTTATCTTCGGTAACCACAGACTCGGACGCGCCGAAAATTTGCGGCCCGGTTTTACCGTCACCAATGTGTACTGTTAAGTGTTCTTCTCGGCTCTCACCGCTGCCATCGGTAACTTTGAGGGTGACCGTTTCGGTATGGATTTTACCTGCAGCCACTTCTTGATCAAGCTTGTCACGCTCTGGACCACTGTGGCTAAATGTAAAGTCCCAGCGACCGTCGGCATCAATATTAAAGTAACCAATGCCCTGCACATCAATTTTATTGCGGTTGCCTGGAGTGAAATCCAGTTGATGGTGACCGCCTTGATTATCTATGTACTCGACGTTGAGGTTATCAGCGTTATCAATGTCATCAATATTGATATAGCCGTAAGAGTGGGTGTTGGTCATTGAGCCCGTCGTAATTGAACGGGATATCTCAAAAGTGCCTGTTAGTAGAGGCGCGTCGTTGGTGCCATGAATACCAATATTGACCACGGCATGCTTGGTGTCGCCATGGTTATTGGTGTAACTGATGAAAAAGTTATCTGCATGGCTATCGGTTTGCCCCATTTGCTGAATCGCGGCAGTTTGATTGTCCAATGTGTAGTGATAGCTACCATCGGCGTTCATGTGTAAGGTGCCATAGTTGCCCTGCAGCACCCCGGTAGTGGTCACGGTTTCACTGGCACCAACAGCAAATAACGTTCCCGCTGCAGTCGTCTTACTGTCTTCCTCGACGGCTTGAGTTTGTATCAGCGTACTGAGATCAGCTGAAACCACCAGTTGCCTCTGTTCATGAGCGCTATCGCCAGTTGCTGTAGCGACAACCTCAGCATGAACTTGATAGGCGTTGTCGCCAATATTGGCAACTTGGTTGGCAGGAATGGTCAATTGCCAATGGTTATTGTTAACGCTGGCGCTATAGTGTGTACCAGCCACAATCACATCAACCGAATTGCCATCAGCCACATGGGTTGTGACACCTGTAATAGTTAAATCCTGCTGATGGTCATGATGATTTACCCAATCGTCATTGGAGATAGGGTCGATAGACAGCGTTGGTTTAGCAGTATCTATAGTGATTTTATGATGGGCTTGGGCATAGCTGCCATTAGCTTTTACTTCAAATACGGTCAGCGTATAGGTACCATCGGCGCGATCTGTTGCGCTGACATCCATTTTCCAATGACCATTTGCATCGACAATTGCTTTAGGACCGCTGAGAATCCCACTGCCCATGATAGTGCTACCGGGCTCGCCAGTTCCGTATAAGATTATGTGGCCGTCGCTAGTAACAAAGTCACTGTCACTGACACCGGTATCATATTCTAATCTGGTAATTGCCAGAGGCGGCGTGACATCAATTATTGCGTTGGCATCAATAGTGTTATGACCATCGCTGATTTTGAAACTAATGGCTAAATCGTTACCAACAAAGCCTGGGGTTGCAGTAAAGCTATAGCTGCCGTCAGGATTGGTTACTACCGTTCCATGGGGAGAGAGCAGTGAACCTGCCACAATCGATAATCCCGCGGTGCTGGTATCAACATCGGTAACATTCGCAAGTAAATCAGTTGCTTGAAAGTCGTGTGTGTGGCCAGATTCAACCTTGCCTAAATCGGTGGTGACGGTGGTTGGCGCGGTGTCGCTACCAGTGAGGTCGACACTGATTTGATGTTGGGTGCCATCGGCAGTCTTAACTGTAACGATATCGGTGGCACTTTGGCCCAGTGACAGCGCTTGTGCGGCTTTGTTAGGCGTATATTGCCAATGACCACTGGTATCGATACTAAATTCCCCATGGCTGCTAGGCAGTACTTGAGCGATGAAGTGATCTTGGTTGGTATCGGGGTCGGTCACCGTAAGTTGACCCGAAACGGCATGGGTTTCGTCGGTAGTTAGCTTGCTATCGCCTGTGATGCTGGCATTCCCTACTTGAACTGTAAGGTGCGCAGGTAGTGTTTCTTGCCCATCGGTCACGTCGACTTCGATTTTCAATTCACCGCGATAGTTGGATTGAGGGGTAACGGTCCAAGTGCCATCACCATTATCGTGAATCGTGCCGTGATTCCCAGCAATGGATACGTGGGATACCGATAAGGTGTCACCATCAATATCAGTGGCTTGGTTTAAAATATCATCTTGATTGATGGTAAAGCTTTGATTGACGTTAACTGTTGCGTGAAATTGGTCGTGGTCTATTTGATCGTACTTATGTAGCAGATCATTCAAGTTACTTGCTGCAGCAAGTGCTTTAATTTGTGCAGGAGAAATGACCTGATCAAACACCGCAAAATTATCAAAAGCACCATGCAGGTTACCATCTTGTGACCAGTGGCTCTTGCCAATGAAATTTTGACTTCTAGCGGTAGCGGGAAGCTCTGCGCCGCTATCGGTTTCCCCTAATAGCTGGCCATTATTATACAGTGCCATATGACCATCATGACTAATGGTCGCGGTCAGTTTCATCCATTGGCCCGGGGTGACCCCATGAGGCACCATTAGGTCATGCTTTTGACCCGCAGCGTCGATGAATTCGAGCTGTAGTGTATCGGTGGTGCCACTATGGGTGAGCAAAATGTTGTCTTTGGCTTGGCCATTACCAAAATCAAACACTCTGGAATAACTGTCAGCTATTGAGTCAAATTTTACCGTGGCGGATACCGTAATACCTTGGCCATATTGTAAATCCGGGACTTCGATTTTGGCACCGCTATCACCATGAAATTGCACTGCTGAATCTGGCGTGCCATCAGCACCTGTGGTGGCAGTGATGGTGCCACTTAGCACGGCATGATTATTTCGGCCTGATAGATCGGTGCCTTGATTACCCGAAAATTCGTAAGCCGCCGAGATGGGCAGTGATGCAAATTGCCCACCTGCTAAGAAAGTTGGCGCATCGTTATCTGCTGAAATGTGGATTGCGCCAGTGTACTCTTTCGAGTCTAGGCTGCCATCGCTTACTGAGTACTTAAACGCAGACTCGCCATTAAAATCTGTTACTGGCGTAAAGACCAATTTATCAATGTTATCAGCATCAATTTGCTGGCCAGCAACCACTGCTCGACCATCTAATAATAAACTACCGTGTGCAGGGTTGGGCAGGTGAGTGATGGTAATGTGCTGCAATGTATCGCCCGTATCAACATCAGCAAAACTGAATTCATTTTTACTGAAAGTATGGCTATGGTCTTCAATATCCCTAACACTTAGATGAACTGAGGTCGGTGCATCATTTCTTGCTGCAATATCAATTTCAGCCGTTGCTACCGATGAGTTGTCATGGCCATCATTAACTGAGTACTTAAAGTTAACTCTACCGTTAACGTCTTGTTCAGGGGTAAATATCAGGTTAGCAATATCCGTTTGGCTAATGACTTGGTTAACCGTTACGGCAGCACCATTTAGATGCAGCACACCTAAACTGGCAGCGGGTAATTCCGTAATGGTGATACTGCTTAAGCTGCCGCCATCGCTGTCAGTAAAACCAAAGTCAACATCAGTAAAGTGATAACTAACATCTTCAATAGCATGGATGACTTGTGTCGCAATCGTTGGTGCTTCATTGCTACCTTGTACGTCAAAGTGCATGGTGTGAGTTGTTTGACCACCTTCATTATCGGTAACGACTACATTAAATGTTTCGGTAACGTGTTGCCCTTCGGTTAAGGCTTGAGTAGCAGCTAAAGCATTATCAAGTTCGTATTGCCAGCCGCCATTGGCTGCAATTGTAAAGTGTCCATATGTACCCAACACATCGGTTTGTTCGGTAATGCTATGGGTGTCTCCAGTATCTGGATCGCTGATACTTAGCATGCCTGAAGTGCGAACGTGGTCGTGTCCGCCGTCTTCAATAACGGTTTTAGGTGCTGCGAGTTCAGTAACGATTGGGTTATCGTCACGGCCATCAATGTTGATGGTGATTTGGTGTTGGGTGCCATCAATACTAGAAACGGTATAGGTTTCGTGTACCTGATCATCTTTGGTTAACGCATTAGCGGTGGCATTTGGAGTAAAGGTCCACTGGCCAGCTGAATTAATAGCTAAGTGTCCATAGGTGCCATCTAGAGCAGCAACATTAAAGTGCATTTGCGCGGTATCTGTATCTTGCACACTTAGCACGCCAGAGATGCTGGTATCTTCATCAGTATTGGCAAGATCATCACCACCAATTTGGGCATTGGGAACTGGTTTGGTTGGATCCAGAACTAATGCCTGAAAATGGCTGTCTATCGCTTGAGTATTGTCTGGTCCTTGGGTGGTGACAATGAGTCCTATATTCATATTGTGACTATCGCCACCAGGCAATTGTGCAGTTAAATCGGCTAACGACCAATCTTTAACATCGACTTTATCTGTCATTCCATTAATAGTGTGACTATGCCCATGTCCATCACTGATAACAGTACCTTTTAGTAATCCAGTAATCTCTGTTTTGACAATTTTGTCGTCAGTATCGGTAGGGGGAGTGATGACCGGATTTAAGCGAATGAGCGCATCAGGATTTGGTGGGACCAAGGTGCTGTCGACTTGCACGACTTCTGATATCACTCCAGTAGCTGTTGTTGTGATTTGATGATGGCCAGTAAGATCGCTCGCGACCCCATTTGCCATCCTAATATCAATAACCAAGCCATTATTTTTATCCACAACGCTATTTAACGGGGCTTGTGATAATAAGCTGGCATCAACCGGATGATTAGTGACCATTGCAGCACTGAATATTTGCCCATGGAATGCATCTTTGGGCTGAAAACCATGATTTTGATGGTGGCCATCCTCATGGACTAAGTTGCCATCTTGATCCTGCGCTAGCGACAGCATCCCCTTACCTGGCATCGTATCACCTTGATGGACATTATCTTGGGTGAATTTTACTTTACCATCTTGCAATACTTGTAAGATGCCAGAGTGGGAGTCCCACAATAGTGTGTAACGGTGGGTTAAATTGTCAGCAGTAGTGTCAATACCTGTCGCATACTCAGTGCCACAAATCGATACGGTTAGATTTGATGGTTTCCAAGCGTAAAGTTCGTTGGTGGAATGGCTGTTCCCATAACTAATAAACGTTGCCCCATGTATACCTTGTGTAGCAACCTGATTGCCACCGATGACGTTGAACTCCACGGCAATATTGGAGATCGTGTCGCCTGTTTGTAGTTCGCCATTGTTCATTACCGAACCTTGACCACTACTATCAAACCTCATTACCTGTTGTTCAGTGGTAAAGCTTAGTGTTGCATGAGCACTATCGGTCACAGAGGCAATGTCTATGCTTGCATGCGCAGTGCTCTGGCTGGTGCCATCGGTAACTTGGTAAATAATATCGACATTGTCGCCATGAAAGTTGGCAGTAGGCGTAAACGTGTAGCCGTGAATTGCGTCGCCACTAAAGGTTCCGTGGGATGAAGTTGGGGTACCAACAATCTGTAGTGACCCGTCAGGGTCCGACAAATGTTCAAGTAGCTGCGCCTGTGTAATATGAATCGAATGGTCTTCATCTGTTGTGCCTAAATTGCGGGCACCACTGTCAGTTAATGGGTCATTCACTGCTGCGATATTGATGGATGCCTGAGCGGGAGCGGAATCGGCATGGCCATCATTCACGGTATAACTGAAATGAACATCACCATGAAAGTCCTTAGCTGGGACAAATTGAAGCTTACTGATATTTCCAACATCGATAATCTGATTTGCTGATACATCATGTCCATCAAGTACAAATTTGCCTTCTGCTGCGCTTGGCAAGTTAGTTAAGGTAATAGCCTGTAAGGTGTCGCCAGTATCTATGTCAGTAAAACCAAACTGGCTTGCTTGCATTTGGTAACTGACATCTTCAGTACCATTGGTTAGATGCACTTGGTTTACAGTGGGTGCATCATTAGTCCCCGTGACATTAATATGAAGATCGTAGGGTGTACCATCTTTACTATGTACGCGATATATAACAACTTCAGTTTGACCTTCAGCTAGGTATTGTAGCTTTGCGTTATCAACATGATAAGTCCAAGTACCAGCGCTATCGATACGTAACAAGCCATTATAAGGGTCATGAATTTTTGTTTCACCGAATTGGCTAAACTGGAATGAGTTTTCACCAGTGTCAGGGTCAACCACAGTAAGTGAGCCCGTTGCTAACTCCGTTACTGTTCCTCCATTACTGCTTCTATGAGACCCATCTTCAGTAATGCTCCCAGTGCTAACTTCAGTGATAATTGCGCTATCTTGAACTGCCGTTAATACTGTTGTCGCGCCGGTGTGGGTGGTACCTCCATGAGCATCTAAGACGTCATAGGTGAAATGTACTTGGCCGTTATAGTCTTTTTCCGGTGTGAATGAAAAGCTACCGTCTTGATTGTGTTTAATTGAGCCATGGTCTGCATGCAGATTCTCAATGGTCAGTAGTCCTGCGTCATTATTATCGACATCAATTGTATTGGATAGGAGTTGTGCTGCAGTGATGGTTTGGCGAGTATCTTCTGTGCCAGCATTGAGAGTCACCTCAGATGAACAGTAAGGGCGATCATTACTACCGTGAATGGTGATCACTATATCGTGAGCTGTACCATCTTTTGAATAGATAGTTACTGTGTCGGTGAGTGTTTCTCCTTTACCAAGTTGATCAATTGCTGTGCCTCTATTAGTCGCATGTCCACCTTTAATTCGGATGTTGCCAGCATCTGCATAATATGACCATGTTCCATCTTCTCGCAGCATTAAGTCACCGTATTTACCGGCATAATTAAATCCTAGGCCGCGAGAGTCAAAGGTTGCCTCACCTGCATCAAGATCGGTAATGGTCAGTGCACCACTGACATAAAGCGGACTGCGTCCAAGAAGGCTCATACCTGGTTGAGCTTGATCTGGTGACATATCAAGCCCTGCGGTGCCTTCGGTGACATCACCAGTATCAACGCCACCAATAATCGCTTTATCATCACTGCCATTAATTGTAACTGTAATGGATTTTTCTGTGCCATCTACGGTGCGGACGATGATGGTATCTGTGAGCGTATCTTTGCTGGTGAGCGCCTGAATATTAGGGCTATTATTATCAACAACGTATTGCCAATGGCCGTCATTATTTATTGAAAATTGACCGTAAGCAGCGTGATTAACATCCACAATAAATTGGGATTCACCGTGATCGATATCAGTGGCGACTAGCTGGCCTTGTGCGACTAGATTTCCTCGGTGGCTATGAATGTCTTCTTGAAGCACTGCAGAGGTATCGCCGGTGATCTTAGCGATGTCATTGCTGCCATGTATATTGACTTCAATTTTGTGGCTGGTGCCATCAATTGAGTGGACCACAAATACTTCTTTAAGCGCTTCTGTTTGAGACAGTTGCTGTATCTGAGGTTGATTGTTGTTAGCAATGTACTGCCATTGACCATTATTACTGATAACAAGTTGACCGAATTGCCCTTGTTGTAGTCCTGAAGGGAATAAATCTTGGCCATTATCTATATCGGTAATGGTCAATTGACCTTTGGTTATCAGTAGGCCTGAACTCAGTTTGTCTTCAACGACAACACCCGCATCTACCCCATTTATATTGGCTAAGTCATTGGTTCCAAGTATTTGTATTTGAATACCATGTGGAGTGCCATCGTGACCTTTAATAAAGAACAAGTCATCAACGGTTTCGCCACTTTTAAGACTTTGAACTGCTACACCTTGATTATTGAGCGCATAATGCCATAGCCCTTTGTCGTCGATGTGTAATTCGCCATATTTGCCTTGTAGCGTTTCAGGCTTGAAATGCTCATCGCCAGTATTAGGGTCGAGAATGTTCAATTGTCCTGTCGCTGTTTGTTTAGTGCCGTCTTCTTTAAATAGCGCAACATCAGTACCTGTGATGATCGCTGGCGTGTTATCACCGACAATGGTGGTTGAGATAGTATGCTCGGTACCGTCTAAGGATTTTACGGTAAAGCTTTCGGTTAGCTGCTGCCCATGGGGTAACTTGATCACATTAGCATTGTAATGATCGACTGCATATTGCCATTCACCATTTGGCTTAATCGTTAAAAAGCTCCCATAAGCACCTGCTATTACTTGTGATTGAAAATGTGCTTCTCCTGTATCAACATCAGTGATGTTAAGTTGACCATTAGCGTACAAAATATTTGGTGCGCCAGAAGCATTTGAAATTACCCCAGTATTTGTGCCTGAAATAACTGCATTATCATTGGTACCATGAATATGAACACAGAGAGTTTGTTCGGTGCCATCAGCAGTTTTGATTATGACCGTATCGGTAATTTCATGCCCTGCATTAAGAGATTGTATTGCCGCTTGTTTGTTGTTTGAGGTGTATGTCCAAGCGCCAGAAGGGTCGATAGTAAAATGGCCATACTGACCAGTGAGAGTACCAGCGATAAATTGGGCTTCACTTAAGTCGGGATCTAAAACATTAAGCTGACCATCTGCTCTCAACTGTCCTTGGAAAAGGTTTTTATCTTCAGTGACATCTAATGTGGATGAACCTGAGATAACTGCTTTATCATCTTGACCTTTGATGATGACTTTTATTTGATGTTCGCTGCCATCGATAGATTTAACAACTATCGTATCAATTAACGACTCACCTGTTTTGAGTTGATTAATTGCAGGTTGATTATTATCAGCGGTATAAGTCCAATGACCATTATTATTTATGGTTAATTCGCCAAATAAACCTTGTGAAGCATTGGCCTGAAACTGGTTATCTCCAATATCAGCATCTTTTACTGCCAACATACCGTCTGCATGTAAAAAGCCAGCGTGTAGGTTTTTATCTTCAACAAGTGAAACGCTTGATACACCACTGATGAGGGCTTTATCTTCGGTTCCATTAATATTTATCTTAAGAACTTTCTCTGTGCCATCAATCGCATGCACATATAATGTTTCAGTTAGCGTGTTCCCAGCTTTTAAGCCTTGAATGGCGGCGCTGTTATTATTAGCAGTATAGACCCAATGGCCAAGCTGATTAATCGATAAGTAGCCGTAATTACCTTGATAGCTATCGGCAACAAATTGGTTTTGGCCGTTATCGATATCAGTAATGGTTAACGCACCATCAACCCTTAATAATCCTGAGTGAACGTCTTTATCTTCAGTGAGTGTTGCAGTTGAAGTGCCTGCAATCACTGCTTTATCTTCACTACCGTTAATGGTGACGGTGACTTTTTGTGATGTACCGTCAATCGAGTGAACCAATACAGTATCCGTAACCGAGTCACCCGTTTTCAGGCCTTGAATGTTGGCTTGTGAGTTATCGGCGATATAGGTCCAATGGCCGAGATTATTGATAGTCAGTGTACCGAATTGGCCTTGCAGGCTCTCGGCATTGAACTGGGCTTGGCCGTTGTCAGCATCGGTGATGTTAAGTGCGCCATCAACACGCAGTTGACCACCATGCACGTCTTTATCTTCGGTGAGCGTAGCTGTACTGGTGCCTGCAATCACTGCTTTGTCATCAGTACCGTTAATCGCGACAGTGATTTTTTGTTCAGTGCCATCGACGCTGTGAACCAATAACGTATCCGTAACCGAATCACCCGTTTTTAGACCTTGAATCGTGGCTTGTGAGTTATCCGCTGTGTAGGTCCAATGGCCGAGATTATTGATAGTCAGCGTACCGAACTGCCCTTGCAAAGCCGTTGCTTGGAACTGGGCTTCGCCATTGTCTGCGTCAGTAATTGTTAACGCGCCATCAACGCGAAGCTGTCCGCTATGAAGGTCTTTGTCTTCGGTTAATGTGGCGGTTGCAGTACCTCCTATCACAGCTTTGTCGTCAGAGCCGTTAATGGTCACCGTGATCTTTTGCTCAGTGCCATCAACTGAATGCACCAACAATGTATCGGTGAGTGACTCGCCACTGTTAAGGCCTTGAATGGCAGTCTGAGAATTGTCAGCTGTGTATGTCCAATGGCCAAGTTCGTCAATAGATAAGCTACCAAACTGCCCTTGTAGCACATTGGCTTGGAACTGGTTTTGACCGCTATCCAGATCCGTAACTGTTAATACACCATCTGCGCGCAGTTGCCCTTGATGAACATCTTTATCTTCGCTGAGTAAGCCACTATACCCTCCGCCAATGATCGCCTGTTCATTAGTGCCAAGAACTTGAATAGTTAAGTCTTGCTTAACTACTTCACCAGCACTGTCGGTTACACTAACAACAAAGTGCTCAACCCCCTTTTGCCCTTCGATTAACGCAAGGGTTGCAGGTTGCTTATTATCAAGCTGATATTGCCACTGCCCATTATCAGGGTTAATAGTTAATCGGCCATATTGACCTTGAGAGTGGCTAACTGCCCATTGTAGTTGCTCATTGTGGTCTGGATCTTTAGCGAATAACTGACCATCAACTTCAGAAAGTGCAGCCATCTCAGTAACGTTGGCATGGTGCAAACCAGAGATTTGGGGTTTATCATTACTACCCTCCACCTCTATTGAAACCACCATTTTGATTTGATGCTGCAGATTGTCTTTAACTAAAACAACAAATTGCTCACTATGGTGCTCTCCTTCAGCCAAAGCATTGGTCGTAGCTAGTACATTATCCAACTGATAACGCCACTGGCCAGTATGAGAGTCTACAACCAGCTGGCCATAAACCCCACTTCCTGACTCAACTGACCAGCTTACTTGGTTAGCGTCAACACCAGCAACATGCAACTGACCGCTCACCTCGCTCACTTTATCTTCTTTTACTGATCCGCTTTGTTGCTGAGCCCCTTCAGCATGAATAACAGGTACTTGCTGCTGGTCAGTTTGAGAGTGATTAACTTTAGTAAGCTGTTGTACTGTCACACTGGGCTTATAATTATTACCCTCAACATTTGCCAACTGGTTGCTCGTTAAACCCTTAACCCCAACATGATTAAGAAATGAATGTGCAGCAAACCAATGAGAGTTGGCACTGCTACCCCCTCCTTTACCCACTCTTGCTGTCGCTTTGCTGCCATCAATTAAGGGAGCTTCCACCAAGGCAGCGCCAGCAACGGCTTTTGAAGTGTCATCGGATTCGGAGGATTTAGCATTAGCAGATTCCCCACCTTTACCGGTTTTCGAAATTGTCTCTAACGGATTTGTGGCTTCTGACAATAACCCCTCATCTGGTAAAGCCTGCTGCTCACTTAGCAGTTGCTGATGAGATTTATCAGCAACCAAATCTTGATTGCTTAAACCTACGGTTTTTCCATCCCGGAGTTCTTTAGCTTTAAGTCGCGCAACATCTTCATCAATACGCTTGGCTTTTTTTAGCTCCTTACCTTTGTTGTTGCTGTTACTACCTAGAGAGAGTTTGCCTTTGGCATTTGAGGCTGATTTATCTTGCTGCTTAGTCATAACAAACCTCTCTTAACGTTCGCCAAAGGCTGTGGTTATGTTGGTAAATACTGGCTTCCATAAGTATTGAAATACCGTTTTATCCCCCGTCACAATATCCACCTCACCAGTCATCCCAGGAATAAGGCCAAAGCGCTCAGGGTCATCGTTAAAATAGGGTTTATCTATGCTTATTTTAACTTTGTAAAAAACGCCCCCTTTCTCATCGGTATCTGTAGAAGGAGAAATCCTTTGCACAATCCCATCTAATGCCCCATATCGGCTGTAATCAAAGGCGTCTATTTTCACCCTTGCAGGTTGTCCTTCGGTAACAAAACCAATATCACGTGGAGATAGTTTGGCTTCGATTAGCGCTTCCTTGGTAGTGGGAACAATTACTGCGACAGTTCCGCCTGGTGCAATTACGCTGCCTGAGGAGGTAGTCGGAATAGATTGCACAATCCCATCGACCGGCGCCAAAACAGTAGTTTGAGAAACTTGTGAACCGGAAGACTTTAAACGCGCCTCAACCCCTAACAATTCGGCTTGAGCCTCAGCCCGTTTTTCGCCTACTTGATTGAACAAAGCCGCATTTTTCTGATCTAGTTGCTTACTTAGGTTAGTTAGACTTTTACTTAAAACTTGTTCTTTACCCTCTAAAGATTTTAGCTCTCTTATGTAAGAGTCGAGCTTTTGTTGAGCTTCTAGTACCTGTAATTTAGAAACCACCTGAATGCCACCTGGTGATTTCATCATGTTGATGGTTTTACGAGAAGCCGCTATTTGATCACTTAATGCTGGCACTTCATTCTCTACTGCTGCTAATTCTGCCTTAGCTTTAGCTATCTCCGATTCTGTTAATGCTGAGGTTGCAGCTAACTCAGCATTCATCCTTTTAAGCGCTGAAACATGCTGCGCCACCAATTTAGGATACTCTGCTTCAAATGCCGAAAAGTTAGCTTGGCGCTGCTCAACAAAGGCGTTATAACGCTCAATACGTAATTCTAAGTTGGCTTGTTTGCTGGCTAATTCTTCCTCTAAAGACTGGCTATCAATGGCCACAAAATTTGCAAGTACATCGCCCTGCTTAACCACGTCACCTTCCTCTACACTCACAGAGGCTAAAGTTCCACCTAGCTGGCTTTGAATAACTTGTCGGTGACCCAGTGGCACTACCTGCCCTTTGGCTTTAGCAATTTCTTCCACAGTGGTAAAAATTGACCACAACAGCATTCCCAATACTGACAACGCAATAAACCACGCAATACGCCTAATCAGCGTTCTCTCCGCGGGGGCTTCAATGGCATCAGTAAATTCATGTTCTGGCCAAATACGATTAGACAATTGACGCTGTTCCATATTTACTGCTCCGTATCACTGTTGGTTTGAGGCTGCTGTGAAGGAATAGGTCCAACATAAGCGGCTGTACCTTTGTCTAAAATTATTACCTTGTCGGCTAGTTGAATTAGCTCTTGATCATGGCTGGTGAAGATAATTGTGGCTTTGCCTCGCAAGCTTTCTAAGGTGCGAATAAATTGGCGTTTAGCATCTGGGTTTCGGTTTGCTAAAGGCTCGTCTAACAGCAAGTACTGAGCCCCTTTTAGTAGTGCTCTTGCTAAAGAAATGTAGCCACCTTCTACCGCCGATAGCATGGCACTGTCATCACCTGCAATTGGCGCATCTAACTGTTCATTTAACGCGCTAAATAACGCTTGCCCACCAGCAGCCAACAACGCATCAATTAATTGTTCATCACTGGCATCAGGATTTGCTACTCGTAGGTTTTCAGCCAAAGTGCCCGGAAATAAATCTGGCTCTGCCGGGCAATAAGCCGCCCATGAGCGCAATAGCTCCGGATCGTACTGGCGAATGTTTTTGTTGTTTATTGCTACATAACCGGCTTGAGGTTCAATTACCCCTAAAGCTGATAGCAACAATGAGGTTTTACCACAGCCATTAGGGCCAATGACTGCTACTATTTCTCCAGCGTCTATTTCAGCATTAACGGCCGATAATGCCGGCTCCATTTCGGCTCCATAACGCAAGGTTAAATGTTGAAAAGACACACTAGGTGCGCAGCTCATATCGGGTACATCCAAACGCAGTTCGCTATTTTCGGTTTTCACCTGCATAAATCGGTCAAACTGCTCAGCGGCCCCCTTTAGCAAGGTGAACTTTTGGGTGGAGCTAAACGCTAGTTGCGCTGGGCCGGTAATTCGCCAAATCAGCATGACACAGGCAATCAACGCCCCAGCAGATATTGACTGGTTAAGCACCAAGAAAATGCCACAGAAAACAGTGACCAAGGCAGTGGATAGACTTAAAGCATGAGCAACGGCAGCCATTAGCCCATTGCGCGCCGCATAACGAAAGTTCTGCCGGCTATTCTCACGGCATAAACGGGCAAACTTAGTGGTCCAAGCATCGACTTGCCCGGCCGCTTTTAATTGGGTGAGATTTTTAGCCAACTCGTTAAGCGCATTTTGATACTCACCAGATACCGTAGGAGAAGCGCTTTGAATGTAGCTGCGCATTAGTCGCATAAGTAGGTAAAACACCAGTAACATCAGCAGTGGAACCAGCACCAACCAACCACTCAACAAAGTAATGGTCGCTAAGGCGATGAAGGTAAAAGGTAAATCGATTAAGCCACCTGCAGCAGGACCAGATAACACAGTGCGAACTTTTTCTGCATTACGCATACGCGCCACATGATTGGCAATGCCCACTCGCGATAACACCATTAACGGCATGTTCAGCAAACGGTGAAAGGTAAGTTCAGACAAATCTCTCGCCATGCGATTACTCGCTGAGGACATCACTCTTGCTCTAATCAAGCGAGATGCAACTAAAATGCTTAAGGCCAATGCCGCACCTAAAGCAATACTGGGCAATACCTCAGGTGTTTGACCGCCAATTACACGGTCATAAACTGCCATTGTAAATAGCGGCACGGCTAATCCCGTCAAGCTAGACAATAAACTGAGCCAAAATACCGGCCGATACCATTTACTTCGCTTGCTCACTTGCTCGGCAAAAGCTTTCGCAGAAGATCCCTGCTGAGGCAAGCGCTCAATCATAATTAGATGCGCGTCTTCACCGATAGTTGCGGGGTCACAGGCTTGCCACTGCTGCTCAAACTGTTCCAGTTGCTCACCATGGCGACGCAACAACTTAGGAGCATGATGATCAGATATCAGTACAAAAGGATGAGCCGCTTGAGAAACTAAGGAAGGCAAGTGACGATGCACCGAATAGGCAATATGGTGTTTTTTAAGCAGCCCCACAAAACCCATAACATCTAGCGAATCTATGCGCTGGTCTTGTTCTATATTGGTTGCTTGAGAGTACAAACCAAGTTGCTGCAACAAACTAATTAAGGTGGGTTTTAAATCAGGATTTTGCTGCTCCATGTTAAGCCCCCCTCTGTTGTTTTAACAGCTTGACTAAGCCATCTTCTGCAATTTGCAGTTGTATGTCGCAATGGGCTTTTACTTCGTCAAAATGCGAAGCGATCATCACCGTCATGTCATCGCCTTGCTTACTTAGCAAGGCCAGTAAACGCTGCTGAGCATCAGCATCTAGAGACAACATAGGCTCGTCTAGCAGCAATATCGACGGTTGCTGCGCTAACGCGCGCACCAAAGCGATAAGTTTAATCGCTCCTTTGTTAAGCATTTGATTACCGCTGTCTCCCACGCGGGTTTGATAACCGGCTGGTAACAAGGAAATGGCAGCACTCAAACCCAACTCTTCTGCTAACACCATGGCATTAGCTTCTAATTCAGGCCGAAACAAGGTCATGTTTTCCATCAAACTGCCGGCAAACAAGGTAGGCCACGGCGCTAAATACACCACGGATTGGCGATACTCATTTGCGTCATGCTGGCCAAGTTCAACACCAGCAATATTAATGCTGCCTTGTTGCAACTGATGAAAGCCAGCCAGCGTACTTAATACTAAACTGGCGTGGCTAAGAGGATTAGATTGCACTACCACCATGCTGCCAACGGGCAAGCTAAAACTCGCGTTTTCAATACAGGCCACCGAAGTTTTAGCACTTAGATGGCTGTATTCAATGGGCCCTGCTGGTAACTTTTGCTGATAGCAATGTTCGGCGCTAAAGCGTTCTCCCTCTAAACTTGTCAACTGCCTTACTTGTTGCATCGCAGACTTAGCGGTAACCATTCGAGAGCGCAGACTAATAATGGCGCTTAAAGGAGCAACCGCTCGACCCGCTAATATAGAACAAGCCGCTAAGCCACCAGTGGTTAACTGTCCATCTAACACCATTAAACACCCCAACAATACCAATACTAAGGTAGTTCCCTGAGAGGCGCCTTGAATAAACTCTTGCAGCTTGGCTGATAACCAATCAACCCGCTGTTGTTGTTGCAAACGCTTATAGTTAATTTTTCGGTAATTTGCGGCAATGCCACTTTCTAGAGCTAAGGCTTTAGTGGTGGTTAGCCCAGACAATACGTTAATCAACAATCGTGAACGTTCAGCCTCGCTAAGCGCTAAATCTTTAGTGGCTTGGGCTAACTGCTTGCCAAGCAACAATACAAGTAAGCTAATTAACCCCCATACGGCAATCGGAATAAAAACTAAGGGCCCACCAATGTAAGCCACTAAAGCTAAGAAAATAACAACAAATGGGAAATCAATCAGGGCTAAGGCCGCTTGACCAGAATATAGGTCTCGCATACCTGCTATTGAACTTAAGCCATTAAATACCCCGCCCCTGCCAAGTTTCGCGATAGGTTCAAAACTGCTGGCGAGTAGCGCTTTCACCGCATCAATAGTGGTATGCAACTCAAAGTTAGCGGCTGCAGAAGCCAATAACCAACTACGTATATATCGCAACACTAGCTCTAGTAAAATAGCCACCGCTACACCGAGCATAAGAACCGTAGCCGTGCCGTAGCCTTGGTTGGGTAATATGCGGTCGTAAATCTGCAACATGGCAAAAGGCAAAGCGAGCGAGAGTAAGTTTATAAATGTAGATGAGAGCAATACATCGATTGCTGACCGGTTTCGAAACAATAAGCTTAACGCATACCTCATTTAGCTGGCTTCCTTTCTCAATAAACACTGCGATGAGTTATTGATAAGCCTAGCAAATAATCGAAGTTTTTCTTTTTTGGTGAGTTTTTATTTAAGCCTGCGAATAAGCCTCAACATATTCATTAACAAAATTGACACAAATACAAAACTAATTCACTATCGGTTAGCGTTAATCTAGCTCATGATTTCAGCATTGCTGTATATGTTGTCATTTAAATCTATTTATTACTTTTTAAACAAACAGATATGAATGAATCAGCCAACTTAGCTCAAGTGCTGGCATTACCCAGCCACTCTCACCACCATAGCCATCAGTATTTTCAGGTGGTGATTGGCTTGCAAGGACAAACCGAGTTTGACATTCAAGGTCAAGCTAATTTGGTGGGGCCAGGTCAAGGTTGCTTAGTGCCCGCCTCTGCGGATCATGCCTTTACCGGGGTAGGCAGAAATCAAATCTTGGTTATTAATCTGGCCGATACTCAACATGCTAGTTTGCAGACCAAAATCGAGCAGTTGTTCGAACATCAATCATACTTCAAGCTAGCCAACCAATCGCAAGTTCTCGTCAATGCACTTTGTCAGGAAATGCTAACTAAGCCGCAAGACACCATGCTAGCCGAGGCCTGTGCCAATACCCTGTTGTGTGTATTGCAAAATCACTTGGCTCAAAGCAAACAACATCAAGCTAAGGTCACCCGCCTGCAAATGGAGCATATCGACCGCTACATTCAACAACACTTGCAGCAAAAAATCACCGTGGCGCAACTTGCTGGTTGTGTGTTTTTAGCCGAAAGCCAATTTCATTTATTGTTTCGCCAGCAAACCGGATTAACCCCACATCAATATTTGCTACGCAAACGCTTTAACGCGGCTAAACAGCTTTTAGCTACACCGCAATTAAGCATTGAGCAAATATCGCATCGTTGTGGTTTTGCTAGCCAAAGTAGCTTTACCAGTGCATTTAGCACTTTTTATGGCATCACACCGGCTCGCTACCGTAAACAAGCCAGCTAAAGCTAAAACATCCACGTCGCCTTCGCTCGCCCCGCCTAGGCTGACTACACTATAAATAAGCAACGTGAATAACCTGAGCTCGGGATAATAAACCGATTTCTAAGGGCTATTTTTACTTATTTCGGTGTTGAAGCCACTTGCAATAGGCTAGCGATTTGCGCGCAGCTTCGCCTAGAACTAAGTAAAACTACCTCGCTAGAAACATAAAGCTAAATTAAGCACTGGGTAGGAGAGTTATTGTCACTCCCTTATCCCGAGTTCAGGTTAAATAGATTGTTAAACGCTTGCTTCGCTTTTTGTTCATCAACAGAGAATTTCGAAAAAAACGCGGAGTTTTTCGAAATACGCGACGCCCAAAGCGCTCTACAATCGGCCTCTAAATAACAAAGCCGTAACATCCTCTGTCCCCTCGCAGAGGATGGCAACACGAGGATCCAGCATGCACAACACTATGCAACTCGATGCTAAGGCCATGACCCAAGCTTCGTTTATTGAGCAGCCCTTAGCCAAGGTTTGGCAATGCATTTCGCCGCTTTATGCTGTAAACGAATCAAGCTGGTTAAGCCAACTTATCCCACTCGCTAAACCTAGCCCAAGTGAATTAACCCAAACTACGGTGTTGGCCACTCAACTTATCGAGCGAGTTCGCGCCGACAAAAATGCCGTGCAAATGATCGACGCTCTGCTGCTTGAATACAGCCTAGATACCCGCGAAGGTATTCTGCTTATGTGCTTGGCAGAAGCGCTAATGCGCATTCCCGATAGTGCCACCGCCGACGCGTTAATTCGTGACAAAATGAGCGTGGCAGATTGGAAGTCTCACCTTAAAAACTCGGACTCATTGTTTGTAAATGCTTCTACCTGGGGCTTAATGCTAACCGGTAAAGTAGTGAGTTTAGATACCCCGCAAGATGGCCAAGCCAGCAAGGTGCTCAACAAGCTAGTAAACAAATTCTCCGAGCCGGTAATCCGCCAAGCCATGCATCAAGCCATGAAAATAATGGGGCATCAGTTTGTACTAGGCCGCAATATTCAAGAAGCCTTAAACAATGGCGAGCCTTTGCAACAACAAGGCTTTGCTTATTCTTTTGATATGCTGGGCGAATCGGCCCTTACCCGCCAAGATGCTCAAAAGTATTTTAACGACTATCACCAAGCTATTAGCGTTGTGGCTAAGCAACGTTCAAGTACTAGTGAAGCTCATCCTGCGGCCTCGGTATCAATCAAGCTCTCGGCCTTGCATCCTCGCTACGAAGCAGCCAACCACGAAAAGGTACTGCAAGAGCTGTTTGATACGGTTTTAGCACTGCTAAAACATGCCCGAGCACAGGATGTTGCCATTACCATTGATGCCGAAGAAGCCGACCGCCTAGAAATATCCTTAAAGCTATTTGCCAAGCTCTACCAGCACCAAGCTGTTAAAGGCTGGGGCAAATTTGGTTTAGTGGTGCAGGCCTACTCAAAGCGGGCATTAGCAGTAATTGCTTGGTTAGCTACACTGGCCAAACAGCAAGGCGATGTCATTCCCATGCGTTTAGTAAAAGGCGCTTATTGGGATAGCGAGTTAAAGTTGTCTCAACAACATGGCCACCATGGTTACCCGGTATTTACGCGCAAAGAAGCCACCGACGTGAGCTATTTGGCCTGTGCGCGTTTATTGCTTAGCGAGCATATTCGCGGGCTTATTTACCCGCAGTTTGCCAGCCATAACGCGCAAACTATTGCAGCGGTGTCGGCGATGGCGACTCACCAAGACTTTGAGTTTCAGCGCTTACACGGCATGGGCGATACGCTATATAGCCATGCCAAACAACTGCTAAATAGCGAAGTACGTATTTATGCCCCGGTGGGCAGCCATAAAGATTTGCTGCCTTATTTAGTGCGGCGTTTATTAGAAAATGGCGCTAATAGCTCGTTTGTTCATCGTTTAGTAGATGCCCGTTGTCCGGTCACCGATTTAACCGTGCATCCAGTAGATTTATTGCAATCACGCAGCTGCTTACATAACCCGAAAATAGCCCTGCCTCCACAATTGTTTGGTGAGCAAAGGCAAAACTCCCAAGGCATCGCCACCGACATAGAAAGCGAATGGCAGCCCTTTGAGCAACAAGTCAGCCAGTTTTTAGGCAATCACCAATGGCAAGCCAGCTCAATTATTGAAGGGCAAACTCAAAGTGGCGAACACCATCTTATAACAGCGCCTTACCAACGAACTCAACAGGTTGGAGAAGTAAAGTGGGCCAATGCAGAACAAGCCTTGCAGGCAATTAATGTAGCAGAACAAGGCTGCCAACTATGGCAACAAACACCAGTAAGCCAACGTGCCAACTACTTGCTGCACTTAGCTGATAAGCTAGAACAAAACATGCCAGAGTTAGTGGCCTTGTGCCATCGCGAAGCGGGCAAAACAGTATTAGATAGCATTGACGAAATTCGCGAAGCAGTAGATTTTTTACGCTACTACCCACAGCAAGCCATTCAACACTTTAGCTCGCCTATGCAGCAACGCTCGTTTCGGGGCGAAGCACAGCAAGTCAGTTACCAAGGGCGCGGCGTATTTGTGTGTATTAGCCCGTGGAATTTCCCCTTAGCCATTTTTATCGGCCAAGTATCTGCCGCCTTGGTTGCCGGCAATTGTGTCATCGCCAAACCTGCCGAACAAACCAGCCTTATTGCTGCTCGCTGTATCGAGTTACTACTAGAAACAGGAATACCTAAGCAGGTTATCCAACTCATACTGGGCAATGGCGCGTTGCTAGGGCAAACCTTATGCAGCGATAAACGAATCGCAGGTGTTGCCTTCACCGGCTCAACGCCAACTGCGCAAGCCATTAACAAACAGCTGGCTAAACGCGATGCCTTGCCAGTGCCGTTTATCGCCGAAACCGGTGGCCAAAACGCCATGATAGTAGACAGCACCGCCCTGCCCGAGCAAGTAGTAAGAGATGTACTACGCTCAGCTTTTGCCTCGGCAGGCCAGCGCTGCTCGGCGCTGCGGGTATTATTTATTCAAGAGGATATTGCCGAACGCGTCTATTCGCTGATTGCAGGTGCTATGCAAGAGCTGGCCATTGGTAATCCAGAAAAATTAAGCACCGATGTAGGCCCGGTGATTGACCCACAAGCTCAAACAAAACTGCAGGCTCATATTAGCTGGTTAGAAAAGAACGCTCAGCTCATTTACCAAGTAGCGCTTCCAGAAGATTGCAGCAAAGGCAGCTTTGTTGCGCCGTGCGCTTATCAAATCGAAGACATTGCTCAATTAACACAAGAACACTTTGGCCCTATTTTGCATGTGATTAAATATCAATCAAATCAACTTGATAGGGTGATCGATCAAATAAATCAAAGTGGATTTGGTTTAACCTTGGGCGTGCATAGTCGTAATGAAAGTACCTATCGGCATATCGAGCAGCGTGCTCGAGTGGGTAATTGCTACGTAAATCGAGATCAAGTAGGTGCCGTTGTAGGGGTACAGCCTTTTGGTGGTCAGGGTCTTTCTGGCACGGGTCCTAAAGCGGGTGGCCCGCACTATTTGTACCGTTTTGCTAAGGCGAACATAAGCAACACCCTTGCCCAGCAGGAGCACTAATATGACCACGACTAACAAAGTATTAAAACAAAGTCTTGCAATGCAAGATGCTTGGCAGCAGCAAACAGTGGCTCAACGTAGCGAGTTACTACTCGCTTGGGCCCAACTGCTTGGCCAACGAGACCAAAGCTACCACGAATGTACAGCAATGATCCGTTTTCAATGCCAACAAGCCCTAGCGCTTATTGCTAACGAGCATGAGCTACAAGGGCCTACAGGCGAAAGCAACCAGCTATATACCGCTGGACGTGGCTGTTTTTTGTTGGTGGCCGATGAAACAGCCAACAACGAAGCGCTAGTAGGTTTAATGGCCGCAGTGTTAGTGGCTGGCAATACTGTTATTTGTTGTGCTGCAAATAGCCCTATAGACGAAGTACTGAGCGACCTACTGCGCGCAGGCTGCCCAGATAGAGTGGCACAGCCCTTGGCTTATAGCTTGGGGCCGGAGATTGCACAAAACAGCTTGTTTGCGGGCATTGCATTAGCAGGCACCAAGCAAAATTGCATCCACTACAACCAGTTGGCAGCAGAGCGAGATGGCCAACTTGCGCAGTTCGTCTATGAAACCGATATGCGTAACCTTAGCCAACTCAGTGAGCCAACACTTTGTTTGCGCTTTATAACCGAGCGCACACGAACCATAAACATTACCGCCGTTGGTGGTAACGCCAGCTTGCTTGAGCTAGGCAGCGGCGAATAAACCTAAAGGCCTGGTTAGCCATTAGCAGCGACAACCCAAATAAACCAACATGCTGAACTCAGCAATAAAAGGAAAAAGGAATGATTGAAAATAGCTTTGCTATCAGTGCTACATTTATAGCCTATCTAATCGTTATGCTATCAATTGGCATTTACGCCTATAAACGCACCGCCAACTCGGAAGATTACTTCTTAGGTGGTCGCTCACTAGGCCCATGGCCAGCGGCATTATCGGCTGGTGCATCAGATATGAGTGGTTGGTTACTGCTTGGTTTACCTGGCTATGCTTACGCAGCCGGTATCGAGGCCATTTGGCTAGCCGGCGGCTTACTCGTTGGTACCTGGTTAAACTGGCTTATTTGCGCCAAACGCCTGCGCACTTACTCCATTGTGATGGATAACGCCTTAACCATTCCTGAGTTTTTTGCGCGCCGTTTTGAAGATAAATCTAAATTACTGCAATCAATCTCTGCCTTCTTTATCTTGCTATTTTTCTTGTTCTACACCAGCTCTGGCTTAGTGGCGGGCGGCAAACTGTTTGAAACAGTATTTGGTTTAGACTACACCACAGCAGTGATTGTCGGCACCATTTGTGTGGTGTCTTACACCTTATTTGGTGGCTTTTTAGCTGTATCTTGGACCGACTTAGTGCAAGGTTTATTAATGGCCGCCGCCTTAATGATCGTGCCGATTGCCGCAATGGAAGGCTCTTTTGGAGACTTAAGCCAAGCCCTCACCCTTAAAAACCCAGAACTACTAAACCTTTGGACCGACGTAAAAGGCGAGCCTTTATCGGCCATTGCCATTATCTCGCTAGTGGCTTGGGGTTTAGGTTACTTTGGTCAGCCACATATTTTGGCGCGTTTTCAGGCCACTCGAAGCAACAAAGACATCGGCACCGCCCGTCGCATCGCAGTAAGCTGGACAGCTCTTTCTATGGCTGGCGCACTACTCATTGGTGTAGTGGGCATTTTGTATGTAGATTCTCACCTAGGTGGCGATATTAAAGATGGCGAAACCATCTTCATGCTGTTGGTAAATGCTATTTTCCACCCAGTAATTGCCGGCATACTATTAGCAGCTATTTTGGCTGCAATTATGAGTACTGCCGACTCACAATTATTAGTATCCTCGTCTGCCTTAGCCGAAGACTTCTACAAACAAGTTTTTCGCCCTCAAGCCAGCCAACAAGAGATTGTTAAGGTTGGCCGTATCGCCGTAGTCGCATTGTCGATAGTGGCTTTAATTCTGGCCATGAACCCAGAAAGCTCGGTACTAGGTTTGGTGTCTTACGCATGGGCAGGATTTGGCGCAGCCTTTGGCCCTGCACTACTACTTAGCTTGTTCTGGAAAGACATGAACCGCAACGGCGCACTAGCCGGCGTAGTGTTAGGCGGCGTAACCGTAGTAGTGTGGAAGCAATTAAGTGGCGGCTTGTTCGACATTTATGAAATTGTTCCCGGCTTCCTGTTCGCCAGCATTGCCATTATTACAGTGAGCAAAGCCACAGGTGGCGCAACACCAGCAATTCATAGCATTCACGCTAAATACGAAAAACAGCTGGTAGAATTAGACTAAGCCGTTAACCACAAGGCAGCTAAAAACAGCTAAACAAAAAGCCGTTTACCCAAGGGTAAACGGCTTTTTTATTTAGCGACTTAAAGCCTGCTTACAACACAAATAACACTTCGCCTCTCTCACTAGACAGGTAAAACAGAACCGCAAATACTGCCACCGCAGCCCCCACTATCCTTGCACTAGTGCCTTCTAACAAGGCAGATTTAGAAGAAACGAATTCCGTTCGAGAGCCAGATTGCCCATTAGTAAGACCAAACTCGAACCGAATTTTCCCCGTATAGATAGCGTGTACTCCCATTTGGAATAACACTCCACAGATGATCAAATCTATAGTCACTTCCATGTACTAACCTTTTTATACAACTACGACCGAAAGTACTAACAAGCCAGTGTTCGTATTTGTCTACAAGTAGGAACAGTGCATAACGAAACTTTTGCTTGAAATTATCTCTTCACGCTTTAGTTAGCCGATTCAGCTGCCTTTTAAGAGTGAAGATATTATAACCACCCCAAATCATGATTAATCCACCAATAACCAACAGGGAGATTACCACTGTCGCATCATTAAGAAGAGGGTGAAAAGCATTTCCCCCTGCCCCAAATTTTCCATATAGACCTAAGCCAAACATAATCGGACCAGGTGATTCTATCCAAGTCACTCTAGTGACCTTCTTTTCGAGTTCTGCTATTTTTTCGCTGTTATTCATTTTCCTTCCTTGGAGTTAAGGTTTTACTTTTGACACCATCAGCTGGTGTGATTTGATAGTTGTGACGAATAAAGTAGTGATTAAAACATCGCCAACCTGAACTTGTTATAGCTTTTCATAAGCAAACCCCATTAATACAGGCCACAGCAAACCCCACATAGAAAAGCAGCATAAACATTACGAGAATATATATTGAAACCCATAAGCCCTTCCGCTTTTCCACAGCAGAAGAAAAAACATACGCTCCAAGCACAAGACTTAAAAATAGAATTGTGTAGTCATATAGCGCCGAAGGACTTAAAAATGAAGACCAGAAAGCTAGTTGAAACCCGATTAATACCATTCCAAGAGGCGCTATAAATGCTACAAGTAGCCTGATTCTACGACTAGTTTCCATGCATATCCTTTGCAGATGTAACGCCTCAAACAGCAGCGCTTGCGCTGTCTGGCTGATTTGACTTGTTAGCTTCCGGCTCACTGGAACCAAGAATATTATTAACTAAGTTTTGTAACGTACCTGACTTTAAGCCTGCTTTCCAAGCACTCTCTAGAGCCCTTGAAACAGCTAAAGGATTTTTCTTCAATCCACCGGCATTTCCATAAAAAGCAGCAGCTTGATCTTCATGTTGTTTCCAATCTTCACCAAATTCTGGCCCTATGGTATTTGTTATATTTGTTTTCCACATTCTAATGTTAGATTTTTTCACATCATTACTAGGCCAATTTTCAGTTTTGTCGTGGCCTAATAGGTGCAAAATAGCAGCGTTGTCTTTCTTATGTTTGTTTATTTCAGAATCTCTCGTTTTGTCCGTATCAGCATCACAAACTACAAAAACTTCGATATTGAGAAGCTTTGCTATAGCAAGGGGCTTGATTAGTTCATTCTTTCCTCCAACAGGAATTATGTGGAATCCAGAGCGCCTAAACTCAGACATTTTACCCATCAATTGAATATAAGAGCTTAAATAAGCTACATCCTCTACTCCTTCGACTAATATCAATTTCTTGCTAAAGAACATCTCACTAATTTCAGGTCGCAATGTTGGGTAAAGCTTAGCGATCATACCGCTTTCTTTGACTGCTTTCTCACCAGCATCCGTAAGCTCTTTAACTAAGTCATCATATTCTAGTGATGTTACAGATGAAGAAATCGGAGAACCAACTTCTCTTACCATTCTCACTGCATGAAAACTATCACTTGGTATAAAATACGGACTATGTGAACAGACTACGATTTGAGAATTGTCATTTGCTAGTTCTTGTAATACTTCAGAAAGGTATCTTGCTTGAGGAGGGTGTTGATACAATTCAGGCTCTTCAATAGCCATAACAAGTTTAGGAGCATTTTCGTCATCAATATCGGCTAACTCTTGGAGTAGAGTTAATAGGTATGACCTCTGCATTCCATGACCAAAACGTGCCAATTCACTCTCAAATCCTTTTTCTCCAATCTGTATATGAGCAAATGGTTCTTCTATTTTTATAGCTTTATCAGCGTCACTTTTCCAAATAACTTTTGCTGTGGCACTGGGATTAGCCCATAGTTTTAGCTTAGTTTCCAATGAATCAGATATACCAGAAAGAACGCCTTGTTCTGCTTCTAGCATTGATTGATAGTTTTGTTTTAGACCATTTCGTAAGTCGGTGACTTTTTCAGTGAAGTTTACCTTTGATCTTATAGCTCTTGATAATAGCTGGCCAAGAGCAGAATTTTTATTTTCCTCGGCTTCTTCGGAAAAGTCTTTTGACGCGGAGACAAATACCCATTGTAAATGTGGAGCAAGTCTATTAGCACCTTTCGAAACACCGTAAAACTGATCTTCACTAGGAATAAGACTACAACTCTCAGAGTGAGCAGCCTCAAAGGAATTAAGTGCCTCAGCCATATCGGCTTTTGAATTTGCTGTTGATATATCAGGCCACTTTTCTCGTAAGCTAGCAAAGATTTCTTTTAATTCCTTTGCTGGTTTCTTAGATTTTACAGCCTCAAACCAAATTTTGAACTCGGTCATACCAAGTCTATTACCAAATTGTTTTACTTCCGCTCTTTCTGTTCCTTCATCATACTCAGCCATAGCGGTAACAACTAACTTGTCCTGCCTTACATAATCAGCTAGGCCGTTTTTCGCATCTTCCGAAAGGTCCTTGAAAGTTACCGTAATTGAGATTGGTTCATTCGTATTTTTATGGTGAAAGTCGTCAGCGGAAAGCTTGCTTAGGTCGGTTTTAGAATCTTTATGTTGGCGAAAAAATACATTCAATGCATTCATCACTGTTGATTTGCCAGCTCCATTTGGCCCAACAAAGCAATTATAATCATCAAAGTTCACGGTTTCGTCTTTAAAAGATCGAAAGTTTTGAATTCTAACTGACTCTAATTTCATGCTCATCCTAGTTAGCTTATTAAGAGGAAGTGTTCCTCTTTTCACGCATCGAAAAAGCCAGCCTAACAGCATTTATATGACCAATCAGCAATCCAGAACAAAAAATTGATAAAAAAGTCAGCATAAAAGGATGCAAGCCATTGTAGAAAGGAGGAATTGAATTACTGAGGTCTAAATAGCTTAAGTCTCAAGCGCTTACAACTACCCATCCGCCTTATTCTTTCAACTCAAGTCCCACCTATTTTGTACTACTTATAAAGAGAGTAATTTGAGTAAGCGTGCAACTAAGCATGAACAAAGCTTTCATATAAAGGCTTTATAACCCAAGCTTAATCACCAAATCTTTATATGTATTATTAAAATATATTAATACGATCACTTTTTATTGATAACTATTGAGTAAAATGTCGCTTATTGCTTTACCCGCTTACCATTAACAAACAGTGAAAAGGAGATCCCATGTACTTTAAGAAGTACCTGCCAGTTGTTCTTGGCTTAATAGTTGTTGGATGTAATAGCAGTAGCGACTCCCCTGCCACCCCACTAGACCCAACAGACCCCGTGGACCCGCCGGTGATTATTGATCCGCCAGTTGACCCAGAGCCCACCCCTAATGAGCCTAGCTTTGGCCTACCAGAAGGTGTGTTAACTGTTGCTAGCATAAACTGTACTCAGGTGTTTTCTTCCACTTCGGCCTTGGTGGATGCCGCATCTAAAGAAATGGACGCAGGTACCACGCTTTGTTTAGCCGACGGCGAATACAGTGGTGATTTTCAACTTAGTTTTGGTGGCAATGGCACCTTGGAACAACCTATTAAAGTAGCTGCCGAACATCCTGGTAAGGCCATCTTAAAAGGCGGTGAAGTAGCGATAAACATGGGCGGCAGTTATGCCCAGTTGCAAGGGCTAATTTTTGATGGCGTGGAATACGGAAGCAACTTAATTGCTACCCGTTTTGGCACAAACGATTTATGCCACAATTGCCGAATTAGTGAAATTGCGATTATTGATGCCAAAGCGCAAGACGACTACGGGATTTTAGTACATATATACGGCAAAGATGTATGGCTAGACCATAGCGTAATTAGCGGTAAAACCGTGCAAAACCCGATGATTTCATTCAACCGCTGGGTAGATGATAGCTGGGATGAAGCCACTAAACTGGCCGAACTTGCTCAAGGCATTGTGGTGTATAACAACTACATTGCTAATCGCCCGCCCGCCAACAACAAGATGTATGCTGGAAGCAGCGACAACGATTATGAAGCTATTCGCACCGGTTTAAGCTTTACCCACCATTACCCTGGTAATTCATTTATTGTGCGAAATGTATTTGAGCGGATCCAAGGTGAAGCCGAGGTTATCTCTAACAAAGGTTCTAATAACGTTATTGCTTACAATACCATTCGTAATAGTTATGGCTCGTTAACCAACCGTCACGGCAACAGCAACAAAATTGAACACAACTTTATTTTAAGTGAAGACTACCCACTAGCTGGCGGTATTCGTATTGCCGACGACGGTCACTCGGTGGTGAATAACTACATTGAAGGCGCACGCTACCAAAATACTAGCCACCACGGCGGCATTGTATTATTAGGATACGACGGCGCGGGCGATGGTGATAACGGCTACCAACAAGTAGAGAATGTGCACGTAGCTAACAACACCATTGTTGATAGCGTAAACAGCTTAAATATTGACGGCGGCGGCAAACCACAGCAGCCTAAAACCGTTTATTTGGCCAATAACCTTATCGATAAAGCTATTGGGCCGGTGATTACCCAAGCTGAGCGCGGCATGCTGCCTGATTCAACCGTGGTAGGGAACATCTTCCACGGGCAGGCCTTTTCTGATGACGATGCTGTGCCATTAGGCACCGCCGGCATCGAGTTTTACTCGGCAAACTTACAAAGAGGGACAGATGAGCTATATCGCCCTGCCGACAGCTCGCCTAACTTAGATGCAGTAAGTGACTACAGCAAAGGTGATTTTGCTGACGTTAATCTAGATATGGATGGGCAAACCCGCACCGAGCCAAGCAGCGTCGGCGCAGATCAACCGCTAACAAGCAGTGTTAGTTTAAAAGCACTGAGTTTTGCTGATGTAGGGCCAAGCAGTTATCAAATCAGCAAGCCTCAAGCCACCATGTTAGAAGCAGAGATCATTAACCCTGCCTTTGACGATGAGCTAAACGCTTGGACTAACAACGGTGCTCAAATCGCCGAGGCGAGTGAATCGTTCTCGAGAAGTGCTAGCGCCCAACTTAGTGGCAGTAGCAGCTTAAGCCAAACGATTCAGTTAAAGGCTAATACTCCATACGCTCTATCGGCTTTTGTAAAAGGCAGTTATCAGCTGGCCTTGGGTGACATAGCAAAGCAAGCAGGCGTAGTTACCGGCGATGACTATAAATGGGTAAGCAGCGAGTTTAACTCTGGCGATGCTACCGAAGCGCTACTTACTTTAAGCCTGCCCGACGCAGTAACCACCGATACCGATTTGGTTGATGGAAACTTAGGTGAATTTCGTAGCAATAGTGGTTCTAGTGATGCTTGGGTACAACACGAAGATAGTGGTGCCGGTTTAGGCGATGTTGGTAGCTCTGGCGACAGCGCATTTAGCGACAGCGGCTCTACTAGTAGTGGTTCGGCGCGGATCCGCTTCAAAAACTCGGCCAGCAATCACGACTTTACTGCCACCCCAGGTTTAAGCCAAACCGTTGCAAATATTCCACTAAACACCGAGTTAGAGTACTCGCTGTATTACTGTGACAACAAAGGTGATAGCTCTTTAAGTACCTTACATTACGGCGCAAAAGACAGCACTGGCGCAATAATCGCCCAAGCCTTTGCCCATGTGAAAGACTTAAGCAACGCCCCGCAAGGCAGCGTTAAAAGCTGTTTTAAACAAGTAACGTTAAGCTTTAACTCAGCTGCACATAGCAGCGTAGAGGTATTTGCTTATATGCAAATTGACACGGCAAGCTACGACGACGCAGCAATTTATGCACATGAACAATTTACTGATGACGAATTAGAAGTGCGGATAGATGAGTTCAAACTTAGCTATTCAGCAGCGCCAGATGCTGCTAGCGAAGCTTTTTTTGATGACATTCGATTAATGAGTCGCGAAGACTAACTGCAAAATAACCCCCCCCCCAAAAAAAGCAGCACCTAGGTGCTGCTTTTCTATTTTAGCTAAGCCTATTGGCAAGTATAACCTGATACAACGTTACCGTTTTTGTCGTAGTACTGCGGCGCATTGCCGGTGCCGTTAAACGAGCTTTGGTTGTAACGAATATTGTTGTTAGTACCGCGTGCAGTGCTGGTACTTAAACCACAAGGCACGTTGTAAAAAGACGCCGTTACTTGGTAAGGGTTACGCGTTGTAAACTGCGAAGCATTGTTGTCTTCAACCACTAAGTTAGAGAAGCCAAAGGCTAAAATGGTGTTCTCACCAGTTCCTTTAAAGATGTTTCTAACCAACGTAATGTTGCTGCTAGCTTGAGCATGGTTTAACGGGGCGTGATGATCTTGAAAGGCCAATACATTAATACCCGTAGCAAAGTTACCTGAAGCACCCACGGTAATAGTATTGCTGTCTACCACAATATCGCGGCTGTTATGTTCAACATTGATGCCTGCTGTAAAGTTGTTCTCGATATCGTCAGACGAGTTAATATCATCTTCCGTTGTACTCACTGTGTTACCCGCAACAGTTACGTTAGCCACAGTAGCCAAAGCAATGCCAAACTCGTTGGCCCCCTCTACAGTGTTTGAGTTAACTTGCGAGCCATTGGCAAACACGACCGGTTTATCACTAAACTGAGCGCGGGCTGCTGCATCAAAAAACGGAATATTGGTAAAGCTTGGCGGCACGTATACCCCGTCGTTACCCGCATCTACAGAGATCCCTAAACGCACTCGATTACCACGAATACGGTTATTTGAAATGTTTAGTGTTCCGCCGTTAAGCACCACGTTGTTGGCACTTACATTCCACACGTTGTATACCCGGCCAACATCTCGTAGCAGTTCGACACTGCGATTCACTTTAATAAAGTCATTGTTGGTAATCGACAAATTACGTGGAATTAAACCAGAAGACGCCACACCAACAGCGGTGTTTTCAAAGGTATTGTTTTCGATGGTGATGTTAGCAATTTGCTGGTAAGCGTCTTCGTAAGGAATGTTAATTAAGCGCGCATTTGAGTGGTCGTTCCCTGCTTCACTGGCCACTTGGGTATTAGTATTTTGGCCCTTCTCGTCAATTAGCAGCAAATTACGAATAGTCACATTCGAACTTTGAATATTAAACAAAGGTTGAAAACCATCATCAGAAGTACGAATGATACGGCTTACGCGAAACCCAGCTGCACCTTGAATAGTTACCGGAGTTTGAATATCAATTTGCTGGTCGGTAAATATGCTGCCTTGAATGGTAATAACATCTACGCCGGTGCCGTTGTTGGCTGCATCTTGCAAACGAGCACTTAGCTGGCTGGCATTGCTGGCCGTATAGTTAGCGGCATTTGCGCCGCTAGCCAAAGCAACGGTTGCTAGAACCGCAATGGCCGAAGGCTTTAACAAAGCCACTAATGATGATGAAACCTTCCTTGAAGCTTGGTGGCGCTTTAACATGAACTGCATCTCCTTGAGTTAAATTCAAGGCAAAGCTAACACCACACATCAACAAATAAAACACAATTGGATTACCAATTTGATCTTTTGTTAACCTGTCTGCATAAATTTTTATTTGTCTAATGCATTAAAAAATCTGAGACAAGGATCACTATAAAAATCTAAAAACAATGCCAAGAAAAGCCTTTCCTTGGCGGTTTAAGCTTCATACAGCCAGCTTTAAAACAATAACACTTTACATTTTTAAGAGGTAATACCAGAGGTTTAGCGTTTGCGAACGGCAAAATATCCAAGCATATTAATTTAATAAAAGCCGAATATTTAACAATCAAACAAGAGATTGGTTAACCGCGAGGATATTTCTAGCGCTGGCAACTTTTATGACGATACATTAACTGATCAGCTTGCTCTAACGCGCTGTCGATAGAAGGATATTGAGTAAAGTCTACTTCCAACAAACCGTAACTAAAACATAGAGGGTAAGCGAGCTTATGCTGCTTGGCAGCCGCTCTAAGATCGCTGGCGAATCGTTGTAGTATTTCGGTCGCATCCGCTTCGTTGGTATCGGTAAACATTACTACAAACTCGTCTCCGCCCATGCGGGCAAACAGGTCAGACTCTCGAAATGAAACACGCATTTGCTCGGCAAATAAACGCAAAGCATTGTCACCCTCAGCATGACCGTATTTATCGTTAATGGGTTTAAACTGGTCTAAATCCATATAGGCAATAGTAAGCGGAATAACTTGCCTACGGCACATGGCAAACGAGTAATGTGCCAACTTCATAAAGCCACGACGATTAGAGATGTTGGTTAATTCATCAGTAATCGCCATTTGTAGTGCAGCCAGTTCTTGCTCCACCATTACCGCTAAATCATCCAGTGCAATGAGGTCATCTTTAGTTAGGCTTTTTGGCTTAGTATCGATAATGCATAAGGTACCTAGCTTCTCTCCATGTGGAGTAGTAAGTGGGTGCCCGGCATAAAAGCGGATGTGCGGATAGCCTGTTACCAGTGGGTTATCTGCAAAGCGCGGATCTGCTAGGGCATCTTCAATTTGAAAGGTATCGTCACCTAAAATGGCGTGACCGCAAAAAGAGATGTCACGAGGCGTTTCACTGGCATCAACACCAAAACATGATTTAAACCATTGGCGGTTTTCATCAACCAAACTCACTAAAGCAATTGGCACATCAAATAGCCGTTTGGCCATTCGAGTAATCCGATCAAAACGCTCTTCTGGCATCGTATCCAAAATATCGAGATCTTTTAAAGCTTTAAGGCGACTTGCTTCGCCAATAGGTGTACTTGGTGCTTGCATAGCTAACTTCTAGTAGGGCAAAAAGTAAACTATAAGTTGATAAATCAACGCTCTAGAAACTTTGTTGCCGTTAACAAATGTTCAAATTTAGTATCTATGGCAATGCTGTAAATGGCAAGTTTATAAATAACAAATGTATCTTTATTCGATAACAAAAGTATAAGAAAAGGCGCTCTGACAGCGCCTTCGATAACGAGATAAACAAACCAGCTTGGTGGCTATTTAAGCTTGTTGATAGATGCTAAAAATGTAGCAATGTGCTGATTAACTTGCTCGCTATATTCATACTGCAAAGCGTGTCCTGCCCCTTCAACAGTGACTAACTGACAATGCTCGCCTAAGGCTTTTTGAACACCCTGCGCTTGGCGATATGGCAATACTTTGTCGGCATCTCCCCACACAATCAAGCTAGGTATATTAGTTTTAGCCACTGCAAAATAAGCATCTAGCATTGGCTCTTGCATCAAACCTCTTACGGTTGCCAACATTGCTTTTCGGTAGCCCTTGTAGCGCATTTGAGGCTCGAACTGTGCCACCCAATCGAGTGCTTTTTCTAGGTTAGATAAATCGTCTAACTGTCGTTTAGGCAAACTAGGTATCACAAAGCTATAGGCCACATATTCACCGATAATAGGTATAGGCAAAGGCGCAATTTTAGGTGTGGTGGTTAAAGGTGCAAGTAAGATAAGCCCTGCGACTCTATCGGGGTACAATTCAGCAAACCTTACGCTAATCGCCCCGCCCATAGATAAACCTGCTAAATACACCGGTTCATCTATTTGCTGGTCATCGAGCAACTCCTTTATTTGCTCCACAAACAGCTGCCGAGTATAAGCAGTATTTGGTCTAGCCGAATAACCTCGCCCATATAGGTCAACGCTAATCACCTGATAGCCCTGCTTAAGTAGACTATTAACGTTACGTTCCCAAACATAAGAAAATGCAGAGAACCCATGAATTAGCACAACAACAGGCGCAGTGCGTTGCCCATCTCGATGAAAGTGAACTAAGCCATGACTAAGTTGTACGTGTTTTCCGGGAAGGTCGTCGGCGTCAATATCGGCAATTTCAAACACTTCTTGATTGCGATAAAAGGGTAAGGCAAGGGCTGCCACTAGCAGTAAAAATAACAAAAACTCTATTAAATATAGCATCGTCATTCCTCCACTTAAGGGGTAGTTCAACTATACAATAAAGCACTGTAAAAAGGAGTTAGTATTGACGAATATTTGACCGACTTAACCTTCAATCAATACCAACTCATTATTATTGTGATGACAGTAAGTTCATCTAAGATTTAGTAGCGTATTACGCCTACCAAGGCACCTCGATGCCCATTTCTTTAATTAAACGATCTACTTCTTTCCAAGCCGCTTTTTTCTGCGTCATGTCTAGCTCTTCGCCGATTAAGAAGTCGCGATCGCCAGGTGCATTACCATGGCCTAGCAGTGCAGCAATCGACATCCACACATAGGCTTGCTCTGGATCTTCATCCATGTTTTCGCCTTCGAAGTAATACAAACCTAATAGGTAAGCAGCTTCTTGGTGTTTGTTTAATGCAGCTTGGTTATACCAAAACTCGGCTTTGCCAAAATCTTGCTCGGTGCCTACGCCATTCCAAAAGTTTTCTGCTAACAGAAATTGCGCTTCTGCATCTTGCTGCTTAGCAGCAACCATTAGCCACTCAACCGCCAGCTCAGGCTTACTGCCTTGGCTAGTTAAGCCCTCTTGGTATAACACTGCAGCTTGCGTCATAGCAGCTACATTGCCTGCTTTGGCAGCTTTTAAATATTCTACCAAGGCTGCATCGTAGTTTTGCTCTACGCCGTCACCGTGGTGTAGTTGCTGAGCACGAGTAAACTCTTGCTCGCCACACACGCCGCTACATACAACTGCAGCGGGTGTTTCACTAGTACTAGTTTGATTGTTGCTGCTACAGCCAACGATAAACGCGGCGGCAATACAACTTGCTAAACAATAAACTGATTTTTTCATTATTATTCCTTTGTTGACCACTGCCTAATGACCAAAGAAGGCAGCGGCAGCAACGCTACCACACAATCGCTCGAAGAAAATAGTGAATAATTATTTTGTTGCGATTAATCAATTGCAGGAGAAATACAGAAAAAAGTGCTATTGCGATCACAAAGTTGCTGCTAATACGCATTAACAGCAACAGTTCGATGAATATAGTGACTATTTTATGCAATTATCGAAGAAAGTCACTGTGGCTGGCCAATCAGAAAATACGCCAACTAACTCAAGATCTTTTTTAAGTACATTAAGTACTTCAAACTCATGCATTGAGGTGTACTTGCGCTCGATGGTCCAAGTAATTAAATCTAAACCCGCTTCTTTTAGCTGCTTGGCATAGTCGGTAGCAACTACAGCTCCATCTTGCTCTTCAACAAGCGCAGTATAAATGGGCGCAACAATATTGATGTTTTTAGCGGCAATTTCTGTTGGGCTAGGCACACCATCAAGCAAGTAAATAAGGTAAACGGCTTGCTCCCCAAACTCTGGGGTGTTGGCAATCCAGTATTCAACATCGTCAATTGA
Source organism: Agarivorans sp. JK6 (assembly GCF_045277145.1). Classification (NCBI taxonomy): domain Bacteria; kingdom Pseudomonadati; phylum Pseudomonadota; class Gammaproteobacteria; order Alteromonadales; family Alteromonadaceae; genus Agarivorans; species Agarivorans sp. JK6. Next base: position 3,117,024 of record NZ_CP113525.1, read on the forward strand.
GAAAGATTGAGCATAAACCTCGCTAGGCTCAATGCCTGCCTCAATGTATTCATCAATCATTTTTTGGGCAAATTCTTGCTGGGTAATCCCTGCTGCTGCTAGGTCTTGCGCGGCTGGTGTTTTAAGCTCTGGCGTCATTTTTACGCCTAGCTCCTTAAACAAGGCAATACTCTCTTTATGCGACATTAATGTGCCAACCTCAGCGTAAAGATCGGTACGGAAACTTGGCGTTGCGTCCATGTATTCTTCAACTGTGGTTGCTTGTTTATTAGCCGCGTCCATTTTACCGGTTAGGCTTTTATATTCAGCCAAGGTAAAGTCTGAAGTACGACACTCGGCAGTGGCCTCTACGCCATTGGCAGTGTCTGCCGGAGTGAAGGGAACTGAACATTTAGCAGCTAACTCTGGCACAGCCAGTACGTTGGTGGTGGTGTGTAAATCAGCATGTGAGTGGCGACAAACTAGTTCGCCATCTTTAGTAAAGGCTACATCACACTCAAGCACACCGGCTCCCATACGCGCGGCAGCCATATAGCTTTCTTTGGTATGCTCTGGGAACATCAGTGGCGCGCCACGGTGACCAATAGAGAAGTCACTTACGCTGTAAGTTGTCATGTCATCTACACACGCTTGCAAGCTTGTTTTTAGCTCTCCGTCGGCGAGCTGATCAACCAAGAAAGCTGGACGGGGCCCTAATTGCACTTTTGATATAGCCCCAGTGTTGGCCGCTTGGATAGGATTGTCGTCGTCGCTACAGGCGCTTAATAGTACAAGTGGGCAGAGAAATAGCCCTAGCTGAGAGAATTTCATTGGTTAACGTCCTTATTGTTGGTGAATAACATCGATTTAAGAGCTAACCAGTAAAGATTCATCGGGTGACAAAGTGATGAAAAATTGATGTTAGATTTATGTCACAAAGATGAACGGCTTGTAAAAGCAACAAAGCCAGCAATAACTATGCTGGCTTTGTTGATTTTAGTTGATTTTAGTTGATTCTAGCGATAATCAGGAATGCTTCGATTCCAGGTCACTAATTTTTTATCATTAGCTTTGTTGCGCCAATAACTGGCTAAGCGCGGGTTGGGCTCGGTGGCCAAGCCTACTTTATAGTAGTAAGCCAAAGTACTAGCAGCAGGTTTAGAGCCTTTATCAGCAGCCAAACTAAACAGTTCAAAGGCTTTGTTATAGTTTTGCTCAACTCCACGACCGTAATGGTACATACGGGCCAGTGCCCAAATAGCTTGTGGGTTACCCTGCTCGATAGCCTGTTCAAATAAGCGCTGCGCTTTTGCGAAATCTCGCTCACCACTTATTCCATGGTAGTAGAGCAAACCCAATTCACGGCTGGCTGCTGGGTGCATTTCTTGGCTGGCCACTTGATAATAACCAAGTGCCTTAGTTAAATCGGCTGCTTCAAACATGCCTCTTGCACTAGCTTTACCTATCCAATAAGCCGACTCTGGTCTGCCTTGCTCTGCTAACTGCTGGTGTAAGTTATAACAGCTCTGTTGTTTTTTAAGCTGGGTGCACCAAGCACTTAAACGCTGATCTTCATTAGTAGCGTTTGGCTTTGCAGAAGCCACAAAGCTATTACTCAAAGCTAGGCTTAGCCCAGCCACACACCAAATAAGTAATTTTTTCATGATTTTCATCCTTGGCTTATTACGACAACTTAGGAGTTAAACCCACTCCCTTGTGATCTATGTCGCATTTTGTATGCCAAATATAAAAACCATATATTTCAAAGTAATGACAGAATCTAAATTCCAAATCACACCATAATGAAGCAATAATCACCAATTTGAGTCACCAAATCAGTAATTATGAAATACAATAATAAAGGAAATAGATTTATTAATAGCCTTTCGCCGATTTACGCCATTGCAGTGGCGTTTGCTTGAACCACTTTTTAAAGCTGCGGATAAAAATGGCCGGTTCTTTAAAACCCAGTTGCAAAGAGATATCTGCAATTGATAGCTGGCTATCAACTAAAAAGTCCACTGCCATGGTTTTTCTGGCGTCTTCTAACAAGGTTGAATAGCTAGTTCCTTTGGCTTTTAAGCGCTTTTGCAACACTCGAACATGCACTCCAAATAACTCCGCTACATGCTCAATACTGGTGTTTCCATCGTAGATTAATGGCGGCAAAATCTGATAAATAAGATCATCCAAGTTTTCAAGCCGCTGTAAGGTTTCGCTACTTTGTTTACGCAGTGCTTCTGCAGGGTAAACTTGCGCGCCAGTAACGTGGGCCCAACGCTGTTCAAACACAATGGCATTAATCGCTTTATTGTCTTTTACCGGGCAATTAAGAAGTTGGGATAGCTCTTTAGTATGACTAAAACTATGCATTAACCATACTTCGGTCGCTCGCCACGACTCTCCAAACAATGTTTGGAAGGTTTTAAACAAGTTACACAGCATCGCCCTATGCAACGAATCACAATTAAGTTGATCAGCAAAACGTAAACTAAATTCGGCTCGAACTAAGTCCCCTTCCTTCACTAAATCTAAATTAGTTCCGCTCGACTGAGCATTCAAGAATGCCTTCAACATTTGGATCATCGCTTCTAGATTAGGCATGCTTTGAACCGCAATGGCTAATACTCCTTGCTTACGCAAAGGCATCGACAAGCCACAACGTGCGCTGGCCAAAGGCTGTTGACTAGCGCGGTCTGCAGCTGTCATTAATTTTGCCACTTTAAGCTGGCTAATTAAGCCGCTGGTTTGACGCAATAAACTCGGCGAGATATCTGCAGCGGCTAACAGTCGGTGCCTGTCTAAACCTTGCTGATCCAATATGTCTACAACCCACTTTAAGGCTGGTAACTGAAATTGATATTCCTGCATCTCGCCGCCACTTCCCTATGAACCATAATCATCATTTTTGCACTTGTTCGCAAAATGTCAATTTACTGCCAAGGTTTGATTAAAATAGCAGCAAGTTGAAAGGCCGAGTTGTATTTCAGATTGTTAATTTTTGCTGGCCATACCCAGCACATATTTAGGATCAATAATGACAAAATCACTTAAAGCTATTTTCGCCATCGCACTATTAAACATGACTATTAGCATGCCTGCATTTAGTAAAAGCGCAGCAGAAGAACGTGCAGAATCAGACCAAATGGTTCAAGAAACCTTGGTAGACTTTAAAAAAGAAAATAGCGACATTGCCGGCAAAATCAACGGCGCAGTAGGTTACGCAGTATTTAGCAATGCCGGTATCAACTTATTTGTTATCTCTGCAGGCGGCGGCCATGGTGTTGCCATCGATAATGCAACTGGCAAGCGCACTTATATGAACATGGGTGAAGCGGGTGTAGGCTTTGGTGCTGGTGTTAAAGATTTTAGAGCCTTAATGGTGTTTAATACTCGCGAGTCTTATGACAAATTTGTTGAGTCTGGCTGGTTGTTTGGCGCTCAAGCAGACGCATCTGCTAAAGCTGGCGATAAAGGCGGCTCTGCAGAAGGCGAAGGTGCTATCGGTGACGTAGATATCTATCAAATGACCGAAGCTGGCTTATCGTTAGAAGCGACCGTAAAAGGCACCAAGTTTTGGAAAGATAAAGACTTGAACCAAAGCTAGACTTAACTAAGTAAGCAAATAACAAAAAAGCTTGGCTCAATTGGCCAAGCTTTTTGCTTTCTGCCTTTTACTTTCTGCAGCTCTAGATACCGGTACTCATGGTGTATTCTGGCAAACCAGTATGTGGGTCTGTTTGCTCTTTAACTAAACTAAAACCCTGAGACAAATAGAACTGATAACTAGCGGTGTTTTGCTTATACACCGACAAAGTTAAAACACTGCGCTGTTGCTTGGCATGAGCTATTAGTTGTTTTCCAATACCCTGCCCTTGTGAATCGGGTGCCACAAAAATAGCCGCTATATGTTTTTCATCAAGCGCATAAAACCCAAGTACTTGGTTGTCTTGCTGATATACATAAGTCTCGGCATTAGGCAGATAGAGATTACGCATATTATCTACTTGCGAATGCCAAAAACTGGCATCTACAAAATCGTGCGCTTTTATCGAAGCGGCCAGCCATATATTCAATACTGTTTCAGTATCACCTGATTGATAAGGTCGGATCATTGTGAATGCGATATTAGTGACAAGTTAAACAATGATACCGCAAACAAACAGAGAAAGGGCATGTCAGCTAAATGATAGTTTGATGAAGGTTAAGCTAGCTGCGAAAAATCTGACTCGAGCTCTGAAATATCAAGAAACCAATAAACAATAAGGCATAAACTTAGTGCCCTTCTTGCTCCATTTTCTCTACAAAGTCATCTAGCTCTTTTCCGGGGCTATGGCTAAACACCCGTTCTTGATGATGTAATTCGGTAATTCGGTCAACCCGAAAGCTACGAAAATCGTCACGTAATTCGCACCACGCTAGTAAGGTCCAGGTGCCTCGCCAAAAATAAATGGCCAGTGGGCGAATTTCTCGTTTGGTGCAGTCAGCCTTGGCATCTTGGTAGCAAATCTCTAGGTATTCACGCTGTTGCGAAGCAATACGCAAAGGGTCTAAGTATTTGAATTGGTCGCTGTCGATGTAAAAATCGGGGGCAAACATTAAAGATTGATAGGCTTGTAGGCGTTGTGGCAATACCGCTTCTACTTTAATCATTGCTTGCTTGGCAGCCGAAGACAGTTCTTTGCCTGCCCAGGTTTGCACCATACGCATACCAATTTGAATGGCCTCTAGCTCCGCTTCATTAAACATTAGCGGTGGTACGCTAACTTCTTGGCGCAACAAATAGCCTACGCCAGCTTCTCCTTCAATGGGAATGCCACTTAAACAAAGATCTTGTATGTCACGGTAGATGGTGCGAGTGGACACTTCTAAACGGTCGGCTAAATCTTGGGCAGTGGTGAGTCGCCGCATACGCAGAATTTGTACTATCTGAAAAAGTCTGTCTGCCCGTCTCATAAATCATCCCTGCCAAAGTGCAGAGCAAACACTAGCCCAGCTTTAAAGGCTGAGCTAGCTAAATTTGCTTGCATAACAACGTCGATATTACTGGAACTTAGACCACAGACCTATTTTATTACCTTCACTATCCACAAATAAGGCGAAGTAACCATGCTCGCCATCTTGAATGGCAGTAACAGGCATTAAGATTTGCACGCCCGATTGAGTAATTTTGTCCACCAATGGGCTAAGTTTTTCGCTCAAATGCAGATAAACGGTGCTGCCATCCATGCTTGGCTTCATCATTTCATGCTGACATAAACCAAAACTAGCAGCCTCTGGATCTTCGGTTTCTAAAATGGCCATATCCATATCGCCCATATTCTCGCGGCGAAAGGTTAGATCAAAGTGCTCGGCGTAAAACGCTAACGCGCGGTCCATATTGGCAACGGCGATCTCTGCCCATACTAAAGGTGCAACTGCTAACATAACTATCTCCTTGCTGTTACCGGCTAGCCCCCATGGCCAGCCAGTGAGATAACTATAGCCCCCCCCTACTGACAACTACCTGTCAGTAGGGTTTCAGTAGCAGCGTTTTTATTTTGTGACCAGTATTCTGCGCTAGCTCGAATAGTTTGCAATTAGCTCTTATACCCTAAAGCCAAGCTATTGAATCTGATTAGCTTATTTGCAAAAATTCTGGCGACAAATTTATCACTATAAGCACAAGGAAATGTGAGTGGCTAAATATGAGTTAGTGAGTTTAGGCGCTCAAAATGGAAATAATCGCGATAACCATGTGGTACATAGTCTGTGTAAAGCCTTAGATATCACACCCGCTACAGCTCAAAAATACTTGGTTGAAGGACATGTCCTTAAAGAGAGCCTTTCACTAAGTTTGGCAAAAAGCCTTGCCGCAGTATTTAGCGAGCATGGCCTACGAGTAGAGCTTAGAGAAATGGCAGTGCTTGAAACAAACAGCGCTGCACCTACTGCCTCTCATAGCAAAGCTCGACAAAATAGTGCGCCTAAACTAAAAGCTGACTTTATTAAACTGCTTAGTGGAGAGTTCCCTCGCTCTAGCGTAAGCCGAGAGTACAGAATTGGCATGATATGCACGCTACTTATTAGCCTAATTGCTCCGCTTATTTACTTGCTGATGTTAGTAGGTTTAATCAGTTTTTCGGTATTTTACTTCTCGGTGTTAGTTGAAAATATCGGTGATTTTTCTGGAGGCATTGCTAAGCAATTTCTCCTCGTTGTTCCTTATTTTATTGTTATTGTGCTGTTTCTGTTTTTGCTTAAGCCTTTATTTGCCACTTACCAGCAACCCAAACTATATCGCCTACAAGCCAAAAGAGCCCCGGCATTATTCAATCTAGTTGATGTAATGTGCGACAAACTAGCGGTTCCGCGCCCAACAGAAATTTGCTTAGACACCCAAGTAAATGCCTCTGCCGGAGGCCTAAACGGCTGGCTTAGCCTGCGTAAAGGCGAGTTACGCCTAACCATTGGCATGCCCTTACTAACCGGCATGAATATGCGCCAGTTAAGTGGCATTTTGGCGCACGAGTTTGGCCATTTTGCTCAAACCCAGGCGATGCAAACCCGCTATATTGTGCAAACCGTTAACCATTGGTTTTATAGCCGAGCCTACCAGCCCGACGAATGGGATTTACGCCTGCAAAACTGGGCTAAACAAGAACACATGCCCTTTGTTATGAATATCGCAATTATTGCCGCTCAACTTTCTATAGGCTTTACTCGATTCATTTTTAAAGGTTTGTTTAATCTCAACTTTAAGCTAACTCATTATATGTCTCGCGCAATGGAGTTTAACGCCGACAGCTACGAAAGCCGCTTTGTGGGTAGCGATCAGTTTGAGAACACAGCCATTGAACTGCGTAAGCTGGCCTTAGCCGCGCAAAAAGTAGCAGACATCAATAAACTAGCCTGGAATGACAACAAACTACTGGCGAATATACCGTTGGCGATTGCTAATTTAGCCAAGCAAACCAGCAAAGCGCAGATGAGCAAAATAGAACAGCAAATGCAGCACACAGACAGCTCAACCAGGGATAGTCACCCTGCAGATAAAGATCGTATTGCTTTTGTTACTTCACGAGGCGACCAAGGTATTTTTAAATCTGAATTACCTGCAGCTTTACTAATTGGTGATATTGACACCTTAAGCGAGTCGGTAAGTGCTTTTTTCTATACTCAGCAAGGCATAAAACAGCCCAGTAAATTTACGGTGAGCAACGACAGCCTAATTGAGAATGAACAACAAAAACAACAAACTGCCGAGTACCTAAAGCAGTTTTTTGGAGAGATCTACAGCGGACGCTTTTTCCATCTCTCCAACCTTGTGGACAATAAACCCAGCGGTTTAAGCGATTGCATCGCGCAGATTAACACTCAACATATCCCGCTTAAGCAGCAAGAACAGCTCTACTTTAAGCAGCTAGACACCTTGCGTGTCGCCTCTTTAGTAAAGCTTTATTATGAAGCTAACTTAAATATAGCACCGGAAGAGTTTGACCTGCCTGCGAGTAATCGAGTTGATGTTGGTAATTTAATCACCGAATCTACGGCGGCAATAAAGCAACATCAAAATGAATTTAAACCCTTTGATAAGCTGTTACATCACCGCATTATGCTGTGTCGTTCGTTGATGTCGAGCCAACAAAGTGCCCGGCTAGATAGCTTATTAAACGCCCTGCAAGGCATGGCTAAGCTGGAGCCTATTATCAATAACTTAGAGCGTTTTCACTTTATCCTCGATACGCTAATCAACCTAGACGATGAATGGCAATCAAAAATTCATTCTCGACTATTAGCGCAAACAAACTTGTGCGCCTTAGAAACTAAACGTTTAGCCATTGAAGCAAAAAACATTAGCCTGCCGGATCCTAAATACCCTAACTTGGCTGAGTTTATCGAAGGCTGGAATGGCGGCGTACTGGACTTCTCCCCCACTATTCAACCCTCGCAATATATGTTTATTTGTGAACAGAGTTATAAGGCAGCAAAATACAAGCACTATTGGTTATGCGCCGAACTTAGCCAACTATGTATGGAGGTTGAGAGCAGTATAGATACTCAAGCAATAAGTGAACCCGCCGATGAGCTCGCTTTGGTTTAAACCATTATCTCGTTCAGAGCACAGTTTTCCACCACCAGCAGAGTAACTAGGGCCTGTTGATCTTTGCTGATGGTTTTTACAGCAATTTATTAGCCATTTAGGCAAGGCAGTGAGTGTGAAGTTAAGTGGGCTTAATAATCACTCGCTAACGCTGAATAAATGGCTAAGAAATGCTGCCCGAAGGGTTCAGATAAAATTTCAACACCAAAGATCAACAGGCCCTAGCACTAACTCAGCAAATTAAGCCCAAAGCGAACAATTTTGTACAAAACCTTCTGCTAAATCTGCGCTATGATGACAGCTTATACCAATCACACTAAGTAAGTGATCAGAAATAGCGCAGGAAAAATGCTCGAGAATAAGGCAGGATTTTTCGATAAGTAGTTATTCTACAATCAAAAATTCTAACGCAGTTATCGAGCATTTTAACCAGTTAGAATGATCAGTTACTTGGTACGATTGGTATTCTTCAGGCCAGTAAGGAGGCAAGCCAATGACAAAAGAACAAGCACGTTATCAGCTTGCCGACGAGTTAGGCGGTATAGAAATACTGAATGCCCGCTATCAACAGCAAAACTTTTCGCGACATAGTCACGAAGGCTACACCATTGGTGTGATTGAAAGCGGCGCGCAACAGTTTTACCGCACCGGTGGCAACCATATAGCCCCGCAAGACAGTATTATTTTGGTGAACGCCGATGAAGTACATACTGGCTGCTCGGCCTCGGAAGGAGGCTGGTCCTATCAGGCCATGTACCCCACTCCTGAACAATTTGAACAACTCAGCCAAGCTCTAGGCATTAAGCAACAAGGCGCTCCCTATTTTAGCCAAGCAGTGGTGCAAGACTCGGTGGTTGCTGGCTCTTTACGCGCTACCCTTGCATTACTGGCTAACTCTAACAATCGTTTACAACGTGAGAGTATGGTGTACGCGAGCTTGAGTTTGTTAATGACTCGGCACGCTAAAACTCGACCAACAACCACTTCTGCCTTTAATGAGCGCAATCACCTTAGTTTAGTGAAGCAGTTTTTGGATGAGCAACCACAAGCCAATGTCTCTCTCAGCGAATTGGCTAAGTTAGTCAATTTAAGCCCTTGTTATTTAGTGAAGCAGTTTGTAAAGCGCTACGGTCTTCCGCCACATGCTTACCAAATTCAAGCGAGATTACGCTTAGCCAAACAACTGTTGCGCCAAGGTAACAAGCAATTGGATGTCGCCTTAGATTGTGGCTTTCATGATCAAAGCCATTTTAGCCGCCACTTTAAACGCGCTTTGGGTGTTTCTCCTGGCCGTTATGCCAAGGAACTTGCAGCTTAGCTAAGCCTGCCTTTTACCCTCTCAAGGAAAATTGTGAACAGTACAGACTATATAAACCATCTAACTTGGTCTAATAAACTCACCGCATTTGCCAAAGGCACCTTAGCGGTATTACCGCTCACCATAGCCGTTGTGCCTTGGGGAATATTAGCGGGCTCTTATGCAATGGAGGCAGGCCTTAGCCCTTTGCAAAGCCAAGCTATGTCGGCCATTTTATTCGCGGGTTCAGCCCAATTGGTAGCTACCGGCATGTTTAAGCTGGGAGCTGGCCTGTTAAGTATGCTGGTTACCACCATGCTAATTACTTCGCGCCATTTTCTGTACAGCATGGCTATGCGCCCCAAAATTAGCGGTTTACCGCTAAAGTGGCGCCTGTTACTGGGCTATTTGCTTACCGATGAATTGTTTGCCATTGCCAATCAAGACAAAGCAGAACGCTTTGATCGCTGGTACGCATTAGGGGGCGGCTTAAGTTTTTACCTTGGTTGGAACATCGCTTCTGCGGTGGGCATTGTGGCTGGCGCAAATATCGAAAACCTAGACAGCTGGGGGCTAGATTTCGCCATTGCCGCTACCTTTATCGCCATTGTGGTGCCAAACATAAAACATGGCTCGGGCTTACTGTGTGTGCTTATCGCTTTAGTCAGTTCGGTAGCGTGTGAACTTTATGCAGTGCCTGGAGGCCTGCTCATTTCGGCTCTGCTGGCTATGGGTTTAGCCACAGCTTACGCTAAGTGGCGCGGAGAAGAGCAATGATTTGGTTTACTATTTTAGCCATGGCCGCAATTGTGTTTGCCAGCCGTTACCTGTTCTTAGAGCCAAAAATTCCGCTTAGGTTGAACAAGACAACGTTGCAGTTTTTAAGCTACTCAGCCCCTGCAGTGCTAACGGCCATATTTGCTCCGATCGTATTTGTTCGCGATCAACAATTGGCATTATCCTTAGACAATCCCTATCTGCTCGCCGCCCTGCTAGCTGCACTATTAGCCTACTTCACCCGCAATGCACTAATAACTACAGTGGTGAGCATGGCAGTATTTTTCTTTATTCATTAATCATTAGCTAGTGGTAAACACTTTAAGATATCTACAAGGAGGTAGATCAAAGCATAATATAGCAACACTGTGTTAGTGTGCTGGCCTCCAACGCACATGTAAGTTTGGTGTTTTGCTGTGGCTAAATACCAAGGTGCTTTTTTGGCTGTTTACTTGGCATGGTTTGTAACATGCCCAGCTTACACATTTGCAGGCTAACACCTTGCAATGACTAAGCAGTCATCGCGCGTCAGTTGGGCTGAACACGCGAACTAACACAGAGTTTTTATGAATATCACTAGCAAGATAAACCCTCCTGTTTTTTATTCTTCTTTAGTTATAGCCTTGTCCATCGCACTATTTTCAGCAATGTTTCCAGATATTTCTGCAAGCAACTTTAACCAAATACAAACTTGGCTTAGCACCAATGTGAGTTGGATTTACGTGCTATCAGTCGCCATATTCCTAATATTTGTAGTGTGTGTGATGGTAAGTCGCTTAGGCGATATTAAACTTGGGCCTGACCATTCAGAACCCGATTACAGCAACTTATCGTGGTTTTCCATGCTGTTTTCTGCCGGTATGGGAATTGGCTTAATGTTCTTTGGCGTAGCCGAGCCAGTTATGCACTACATGTCACCGCCTTTAGGTGATGCCATGAGCATAGAAGCCGCCAAAGATGCCATGCGTATTAGCTTTTTCCATTGGGGCTTACACGCGTGGGGAGTATATGCAGTAGTTGCGCTATCGCTAGCTTACTTTAGCTATCGCCACAAATTGCCCTTGCTACCACGCTCTGCTCTTTACCCCTTAATTGGTGACAAGATCCATGGCCCTATTGGCCATGCCACCGACACCTTTGCAGTAGTGGGAACCATATTTGGCGTGGCTACTTCACTAGGTTTTGGGGTACAGCAACTTAACGCGGGCCTTCATTACTTATTTGGCTTGCCACAAACTGAGTGGATTCAGCTAGCCCTTGTGGTGATTGTTATTGCACTTGCTACAGTATCGGTGGTACTTGGTTTAAACGGCGGCATTAAGCGCCTTTCAAACCTAAATGTAATTTTGGCTTTAGTGCTAATGGTAGCCGTATTGCTATTTGGCCCAACTGAGTTATTACTGCAATCCTATGTGCAAAATACCGGCACCTACATGAGCGAGTTGGTAAGTAGCACCTTTAACCTTTACGCCTACGATAGAAAAGAAGATTGGATTGGCGGTTGGACCTTACTCTACTGGGGATGGTGGGTGTCTTGGTCGCCATTTGTGGGCACCTTTATTGCCCGTGTATCGCGGGGTCGTTCGATCCGTGAGTTTATTGTTGGCGTATTGTTTATTCCTGCTGGCTTTACCTTCCTATGGATGACCATTTTTGGCAACACCGCAATACACATGATTGCGGGTGATGCTATGAGCTCACTAGCCGTGGCTGTTAATAACGATGTAGCAACGGCAATTTTTGTATTCTTTGAGCAACTGCCTTTGTCGTCGGTACTATCACTGATAGCAGCACTACTGATTACCACATTTTTCATTACCTCTGCCGATTCTGGTGCTTTGGTTATTGATACCATCACTGCCGGCGGCGAGAGCAATACCCCCTTGTGGCAACGTATTTTTTGGACCTCAATGATTGGTTTTATCGCCGCTGCATTATTGTTTGCAGGTGGCTTATCGGCACTACAGACCTTAACCATTGCTTCTGCTTTTCCGTTTATGTTTGTATTGCTTTGCTTTTGTTATGGTTTGTTTAAAGCGCTTAAACACGACTACATGCTGCAAAACAGCGTGCAAACTCACAATACCTCGGTGCAGTTTTCTAAAGCCAACATATCTTGGAAAGAGCGCTTAGATGCTTTGCTGGTTCACCCTTTAAAGCCAGAAGCTGAAAGCTTTTTAAGCCAAGTAGCTCGCCCAGCACTCACTCAATTAGTAGAGCAATTCTCAGCCAATGGCTTAAGCGCCAAACTGATAGAAGACAGTGACAAAATTAGGCTAACGATTTACAAAGAAGAAGCTGAAAACTTCGCTTACGGGATCCGTTTACGTCACTTTGTGATGCCAAGTTATGCCGACGAACAACACAACAACTATTACCGAGCTGAGGTATTTTTATTGCAAGGCGGCCAGCAATACGATGTGTTTGGCTATACCGAAGACCAAATCATTGCCGATGTAATTAGCCAATATGAGCGCCACTTACATTTCTTATACTTAGCCAGTTCAGAAATATTGGAAGAAGAGGCTAGCCCTATGCAACAGGCACAACAGCAAAACACCTAATCGCTTAAGCCTATAAACCTAACAGCCAGAGCTATACTCTGGCTGTTAGCCTAGCGTGTTTAGCTTTCTAACCAAACCAACGCGCTTTGCTCGTCTTCAAATACCTGTACTTCACCCGCAATAAACCAATTACCCACTTTGGAAGCCCACTCTAACCACTGTTGATGGCCTAAAATAGCCACTCTTTCAAAATCCTGACCGTGTTTTAAGCCGAGTTTTAAGTCATCCCACGCCGCCCTAAGCTCCCAACCCTCTAGCTCGCTAGCATCAAAAAAAGCGCGTATTTGCGGATGTTCAACCTCTGCTAAGGCTGACTCGAGGATCGGTGTAATGGTTTGATAATCTTGATGAGTGAGTGTACCGCAGGCTTTAAACGAGACTAATAAGCGCGTTTCTACACGCTCGATGCCCACGGTAATGCCGTGTCTGCGAATCGTCATATTGAGTTCCTTGTTAGTCCAAACTTGCCTTACCAGTATGGTTGAGATTTGCCCACTCTCAAGCCTATATGATCAGTTTTAGGGCCAATAAGCAGCGCTTCACTTGGCGATTGTATTTAGATAGCTTTGAATGCAAAATTCGCCTATGAAAAACAAAGACTTCGCAATCACTGTAGCTCTGCCTTCGCTGATTCATCGCATTGGTGGTGACAATACCAAACAAGCTAAACAGCTGGCATTGGAATCGGCTTGCCAGTTAAAACGAATTCGCCGCTCTAGAAACTGGCAACTAATCGGCGAAGCTTCTGCCCTTAGTGCTTTATCAACACGTATTAAAAACCTAGAAAGTGACAATTTTGCTTATTTGCTCACTAAGCTTGAGCTACGTTTAGCTGCCTACCAAGAGCAGTTAGAACCTAAAAGCGAACGTCTCGCCCGATTAATAAAAGAAAAGCCTAATATCACCTTGGCGGAGCTACTTGAGCAAACCGATTGTTCATTAGCCGAAGCCCGACTTGCCCGTTTTGATGCAGAGCTATAAATAACAAAGCCACAGCATAACGCCGTGGCTTTTTAAGGTTTAAGCTAACCAGATTATTGCTTGGTTAAGGTGAATTTATCAGCATTCCACTGCCAAGAACCTGCTTCTCCTACTCCCATAATGCGAATAGTGTGTTGGCCTTCACTCAAGCTAATGTTGTTGCTCACCAAGTTACTCGCAAATACATCCCAAGAACCGGTATTGGTAATGGCTGAGCTGGCTTGTGACTCACCATCCACCCATACCTCTATGCCAGTATTCGCTAAGTTAGTACCCGCTTCGATGCTCATGCTATAAGTACCAGCTTGCTCAATAGTTACCAGATAATCGGCATAATCTCCGGCCTGATTAAAGTTAATTGCCGAACCACCGTTAATAGCATATACCTGAAAGCCATCGTAGCTACCGCCAGTATCTGCAAAGCTTTCGGCTTCAACAGAAATAACTACTTCACCGGGTGTAGGGTCTGGATTAGTGGCACCGTTATCGGAATTAGGGGTAAATACCAGCTTGTCGGCATTCCATTGCCAAGCATTATCTGCCCCCACACTGATTAAGCGTAAGGCTTGCTCACCACCAGTGGCTACCACTAAGTTGGCGGTAATCACTCGGCTTTGGAAATTATCCCATCCACCGGTTGGGCTAATGCTGCTTACCGCTATAGACTCGCCATTTAGTATTAGCTCTACGCCAGCATCATTCATCGGTGTAGCGGCGTACAAACTTACGCTATAGCTACCTGCTGCAAGATTTACTGTGTAATCGGCATAATCACCGGTTTGGTTAAAGTTAATGCCTTGCCCACCGGCAATATCATAAACTTCAAAACCACCATTTGCCCCGCCAGTAGCAACAAAGCTTTGAGCTTGTAGCGTTACAGCTGTTGGGTCGGTGCTGCCATCACCAGGATCGGTACCGCCATCACCTGGGTCTGTGCCACCATCACCTGGGTCTGTACCACCATCACCTGGATCAGTACCACCGTCGCCTGGGTCTGTGCCGCCGTCACCTGGGTCTGTGCCGCCGTCACCTGGATCGGTGCCGCCGTCACCTGGGTCAGTGCCACCGTCACCTGGGTCTGTAACGCCGTCGCCGGGATCAACATCGCCTTCTAATACTTGAACAAAGTGGGCGCGCGCACCATTCCACTGCCAACCTGAGCTGCCCGAGCTCATAATCCGCACGCTATGCGTACCAGGCTCTACTTCGAAAGACCCAGCTAAATCGGTTCGTTTATTAACGTTCCAATTTCCAGAGGAAGCAATATCACCACTTAGCACCTCAACACCATCAATAAATATGGTAGCGCCGATGCCGCTGGCGATGTCAGTACCGGCAGAAATACCTGCCATGTAAGTGCCACCACTGCCAAAGTCTACATCAAAGAAGTCGCCATAATCGCCGCGGGTATTAAAGGTAACAACACCATTACCAACACCCCAGCCATAAACGTTATCGTTCTCTACTTCGTCCCCTTCTTTACCAGTAGCGCCATAGTTAACCAGCTCTAAGTCAAAACGCTTACCAATTTGCAGAATATCTGCGGTAACACTAATGGTTTGATTAGGAAGATCTGCATGTGAACCCGTGAAGGTTACACTGCCCGCAGCTTTCGCACTAACCATGCCTGAGCGGTTGATATCAGCAATACTAGGGTCGCTAGACAGCCAATTCATTTGCTTGTCGGTAACGTTGCTTGGGGTAAACTGTGGCACCAATACATAAGGAATATCGCTTTGAATCTCGATATGGCTTTGCTTAGCTGCGATACCTTGCAGCGTTACCACTTCAGGTGAGCCACTAACCGGATTCCCCCACTTCTCACGATAAGCTTCAGTGCCGCCATATTCGGCTGCAACTCGGTTTTCACCGGGTTTACCATTTAGGCCATCACCGGTTTTAATGGTTGGATCCATAAAGTAACGACCGCGCCAGTTTTGCTCTGTTTCATCGTTGGTCCATACCCTCACGTACTCAATTTGGTGAGCAAAATCGAGCTCATTTGCACTAGGCATGCCAAACCAATCGGGCATGGTTTCGGTATCTAACAGCAAATATAGTGGCGTGTGGTAGTAACGGTTTTTCATTGAACGGATCGGTTTACCGTCAAAGTACCAAATAATTTCTTCAGGCCCCCAGTAAAAACCGTACACATGGAAATCGTCCGCAAAATCAATGTCGGCTTTCCAGTGACCACCGTTTTGATAAGCGGTGTACTCGTTACCTTCTTCATTCACGTAAGACATTTCTTCGCCCTGGTGAATAAATACCCAAGAGTTCATGTTGTAGTAAGGTGCCCACTCTGAGCGACGACCCGACTGCTCGTAAACATCTAGCTCAAGCTTGCTTTTTACATGTCCGGGCTCATTAAACTGAGATAGATACTCTTTATCTTCCAAGGTTTCGGCATATAACCAAAAGCCACTAGAGCCAATGCCCACTTTAGATTTAACTTCAAAGTAGCCATAACGAATAGGGTTTACGTTTTGAACGCTGGCCGAAGTCCAGCCGTAGTACCATTCGTTCCAAAATCCATGCGGAGTATAAGACTCATCATTGGCAATACTTAGGTGCAGTTTACCGCCTTCTTGCTTCACATTTTTAGGAGCAAAAACAGCAGGCGCTCGGCCTCCCCAAATATGGTTGTTAGGTAACCATTTGCCATTTTCTTTCCCCATTAAGTTGTATTCATTGAACTGCGGGCTATCAAACTCATCACTGAGTTCTTCAACCATCGTCCAGCCACCTTGGTTAGCTAAATCAGATAAAGGGTAGTTTTGATGTTCTGGGCTGGTGCGCTTAATTGCATCAGCTGGATCCCAAGGCGATAGGCCGTTCCCTGGCACTTGTTCGGGTTCTTCATAAGCTTCTTCTACTAGCTGGCCATCAACATCATAGTAGCTATCGGGGTATTGATGGAAAGAGCCTTCCCAAGGTGTATAAATTGCCTGTACCGGTGCACTGCTAAAAGCCAGCGCTAGCGCGCTCGACATAGCCAATGCAATTGGCGACTTAGGCCATTGTGTAGACATGATTTTCGTCCTTAAATATCACCGCTTCTTTTCTGCGGTATAAATGAATAGTGCACACTTACGCAGCACCGATTAGCTCACCCGAAAGTGAGATCAGTTAGCACTAAACCGGTAGCTCAATAGGTAGCCACCGAAGAACGATGTATTTAGGAAGAACTATGCAAGCTTGGTGAATACCCACCCAGATTGAAAAGCTAGTTGACCCGTTACTATGTTATTTTTATTTTACGCTGAGCTTAATAAACACCACTTGAAAGCGATATCAAATCACCAGCAATGACCTTTTTACCAACAATTATTTATTTTATGAACAAAAATATTAATAAGATTCAATAGAATAAAAATTCAAATATATTATTAAATTAGCAGTATATATATGATGAAAATATGAAGAGTCGCTACTGAGCATACAAAACCCTAAGTGAAGACGCCCATCACATTTTACAAAGGTTTTGTTGCTCGCAAACCTGCACTCAAAGCCATTACTAAAAAACGAGCTACTTTTTTAAAAGCTGAGCTAGTTGCAAATTCGGCCTGTTGTTAGCATCCATTTCCAGAAGATCATAAAACAATCCAATAACTTTTGTGGAGCTATATCATGCCAAGTACTTTCTATATTCCAGCAATAAACCTAATGGGTGCAGGCTGCCTTTCTGAAGCTGTTGTTAATATTGAAGCATCTGGTTTTAAGAGTGCGTTAATTGTTACCGATGAAGTTCTTAATAAGATAGGCATTGTAGGCAAAGTAGAAACCATGCTTGCTGAGGCTGGCGTTTCTGCAGTGGTTTACGATCAAACCAAGCCAAACCCAACAATTACCAACGTTAATGAAGGTTTAGCGCTACTAAAACAAGCCAATTGCGACTGCGTTATCTCTCTTGGCGGTGGTTCTCCACACGATTGTGCAAAAGGCATTGCACTGCTTGCGGCTAACGGCGGCGAAATCAAAGACTACGAAGGCGTAGACCAATCAGAAAAACCGCAGCTTCCGCTGATTGCGATCAATACTACAGCGGGCACCGCTTCAGAGATGACGCGTTTTTGTATCATTACCGATGAAGCCCGCTACATTAAAATGGCCATCGTTGACAAAAACGTAACCCCGTTACTCTCGGTAAATGACCCAGAATTAATGTTAGCTAAACCCGCTTCTTTAACAGCTGCAACAGGTATGGATGCCCTAACCCACGCCATTGAAGCCTATGTTTCAACTGCTGCGACTCCGGTAACTGACGCAGTTGCCATTAAAGCCATTGAAATGATTCAAGCTAACCTACGTACTGCAGTTGCAAACGGTAGTGATCTATCGGCACGTGACAACATGGCCTATGCGCAATTTATGGCTGGCATGGCATTTAACAATGCTTCTCTAGGCTATGTACACGCTATTGCTCACCAACTAGGTGGTTTTTACGACCTGCCACATGGTGTATGTAACGCTATTTTATTGCCACATGTTCAGCAATATAACGCGCAAGTAGTACCAGAGCGCCTTGCCGACGTAGCCAAAGCAATGGGTGTAGACATCGCTGAGCTAAGTGCCGAGCAAGCTGCAGAAGCAGGGCTTGAAGCGATTCGTCAACTATCAAAAGACGTAAATATACCAGCAGGGCTTGAAGGTTTAGGCGTTAAAGCTGATGACTTTAAAGTACTGGCTGAGAACGCACTCAATGATGCTTGTGGTTTCACTAACCCTAAACAAGCTAGCCATAGTGAAATCGTAGAGATTCTTGCTTCAGCAATGTAACGCAAAATTAGCTTGATGCTTAGGCATCACCAAAACAATAAGCGGCGAATTTCTTGGTAACTTCGCCGCCTTTTTAGGTTAATCCCCCACCCCATACTGCTACTTTACGCCCGCAATCTGGCTAGGATCAAAAAGCCAATTCAACGATCGGTATATATTTCGTACTCTATTAACCGAGGCAGACGCGAACTATGCACAGAATCAACAATTTTAGTCGGATCGCCGAACACGAATATGCGCTCTCAACAGATAGCCTAAACATGTTGTTTTATGCCTTGCCCAAACACTTTTCTGACCAGTACCGCTCTTACGATGCGCCCCGTTTGTGTACAATTTTAGACGGAGAGAAAAAGGTGAGTGTGAACCAATCAGAGAATTTTGTTTACACAAAAGACCAGTTTATCCTCATTCCTCCGCACGCTAGCGTGCACATGACAATGCCAGAATCGACTAAAGCATTGGTATACGAGTTTGGCGATCAAATCATTGACTATGTGGGCCAAAGAGTCGCTGACAACCTGCAACTAGATCCTCCCCAACAATTTAGTGATTCAACCTTTGCACTTAGCGCTTACTCAGAAAGAACAGCGGTACTGCACCAGCGAATTCAAGAGATTTTGCAGGATCAAGATAAGAACATGCGCTTTCTTATCGACCTAACCTGCCAGGAAATGGTCTACGAGTTGATGAAACTTGAAAGCTGTAACGAGATTATTCAGCACCACAAAAATCATCCAATAAATATCGCTATTCGTATCTTTGGCTCTAATGAGAACGCCGGCATATCTGTGTCACAGGTGGCCGAAGAAGTAGGAATGTCTTTGTCTAACTTCAGTCAAAAATTTAAGCAAACGACAAACTATACTCCGAAGGAGTATATGACTAAGCTGCGACTAAAAAGATCCAAGCTTCACCTTAAGAACATGTCGGTTACAGATACTGCTTTTGAAACAGGATACGACAACATTTCTCACTTCATCCGCCTGTTTAAAAAAGAATATGGTATGACCCCTAAACAATACCAATTGATAGGGAGAGACCACCATTAAGCACTCTGCTGAATATTAGAGCTTGAATGTAGAGGGTTAGCCAAGCGCACCGGCCTAGAAGCTAACTTCCATTGCAATTAACCATTAGATAAAACATATTTAATCCCTGTTAACTTCAACAAAGAGATAGCAATGCAACCAAAACAAATCGTTCAACAATGGGTAGATGTCTTTAACCAAGGAGATGCAGATAAAATTGCCGAGTTTTACAGCGAAAACGCGGTAAACCATCAAGTAGCGAATCAACCCGTTGTTGGAAAAGCAGCCATTAAACAAATGTTTAGCAACGAGTTTTCTAATGCTGAAATGGTCTGTATTGTAGAAAACATATTCCAAGATGGTGAGTGGGCAATACTGGAATGGAAAGATCCTATTGGTTTACGAGGATGCGGCTTCTTTCAATTTGAAAACGGCTTAATCGTGTTACAACGCGGTTACTGGGATAAGCTTAGTTTTCTTAAAGCTCATAAGCTTCCTATTCCTAGTGAGTAACGCTAAAACGCCTCGAGCTAAAGCCCCATCTTTGTCTTAGCGCCCCGCTGTTAAGCAAGCTTATTAACCAAGCTGCTCCCATAAACTCTCTACTTGCTGCAAGGTATTTGCGTATGGCTGTTTTTCACAGCAGGCAAACCCAGCTAGCTGGCGAAGTTTAAATTTTGTAGACCACGGACTAGTCACCCCAGTTAAAAATCGACAGGCCATTATGGGGCTAAGCAGCGCTTGTTGGCTGGCACTTAAATGTTGTTTAAGCTCTTGTAAGTAATTAAACACTTGAGCATCGTCTAGCTGCTTAAGCGGCGCTGAATAACTCAACTTAGCCACTTGCCCGCGGCATACACTACAATGGCAACATTGTGCAGGCGCGTTGTGGTCATCAAAGTAACGCGCCAACTGGTAACTTAAGCAAGAATCTAATTCAAAGAAACGAACCAATTGGGCAATCCGCTTAATCTCTTTAGTTTGCGTATCATTGAAGTACTGGCTTAAACGGCTGGCAAGTTGAGGGTCGGCCAAACCCGCTGCGTTTACTTGATATACCTCGGTAATCTTCTTGGTTTCTAACTCGATTAGGCCCTGCTCTGCCAAATACTCTAGCGCGGCCACTACTCTGGAGCGCTCTGCTTGATACTGCTGATACAGGCCATCAAAGTTAAGGCTACCCCATATTTTTTTCATTTGGGTATGAGCAAAAATCGCTTCAATAAACTGTAAGCGTTCGCCAGAAAAGCGAGCTAGCACTGCGCTTTTGTCTACTAAGAACTTGTACTTAAAATCAGCATAATAGGCATATAAAGGCTTAATAAGACCTTGAATCTCTAATTGCACCAATAGCGTTTTAAGTGGCAGTTGGCGAATATTAGTAAGGCTAGACAGGCTGTTGATTTGCACTTCCCATTGCTCGCCTTGAGATTCAGCCTGAATGTTTGCCAACAAGGCTTCTATGCCACTTTGCTCAGGCGTATCGCCGTATACAAAGTTCTCGACCGTGGTTAAACCGTCCAAATTCGCCAAAGTTAAACAGTGCGAGAGCTGGCCATCGCGCCCTGCTCGGCCAATTTCTTGGCTGTAGTTTTCTATTGATTTAGGCAAATCAAAATGCACTACAAAACGAATGTCGCTTTTATCAACCCCCATACCAAAAGCTATGGTGGCCACCACCACCTGTACTTTGCCCGCCATAAAATCATCTTGTGTTTGCTGGCGTTGCTCATTGGCAAAACCGGCATGATAGGCAACCGCGTTTATGCCTTGTTGCTGTAAAAAGCTTGCCACCTGTTCAGCGCTGTTTTGCAAGGTAACGTAAACGATGCCAGCACCCGTTTGTTGGCGAATAAACGCTAATAGCTGTTGCTGTTTATCGTTGCTACTGCAGGCTTGCACACTAAGATCTAAATTGTTTCGATAAAAACCTGTTTGCACGATGTCTTCTTCTGCTATAGCAAAGCGCGCGGCCATGTCTAGCTTAACTTTTTTGGTCGCGGTAGCGGTTAGTAACAATACCAAAGGAATATTGAGTTCCTTTCGGTATTGCGGCAGCTTTAAGTAGTCGGGGCGAAAGTTATGCCCCCATTCAGAGATACAGTGTGCCTCGTCTACCACCAACATAGACACAGCTACCGATTCAATAAACTGACGAAAACGCTCGTTCTTAAAACGCTCTACCGAGACCATTAATATTTTAGTTTTGCCGCTGCGCACCTCACTCATTACCTGCTTACTTTGTTCCGCAGTTAAGGTGGAATCTAAACTGGCTGCAGCAATGCCTTTAGCCTGTAAAAAAGCCAGCTGATCTTTAATCAAAGCCAATAACGGAGACACCACCAAAGTAAGATGCGGCAGTTGCAAGGCGGTAAATTGATAACATAGCGATTTACCCGACCCTGTGGGGAAAATCGCTAAACAAGAACGCTGAGCCAATAAGCGCTCAACCACCGGTGCTTGCCCTTGGCGAAAACCGTCAAATCCAAAATGTTGTTTTAACTGAGCAGATAAATCTTGAGGCATGTAGGTAAGCTCTTAGTGGTTAAATAAATTAAACTACAGGGCGTGATATAAGGCATGTGCAGCCAAGCCAATAAACACGCTGGCGGCAACACTAAGCAAAGTACCCAGCATTACATATTCGGTAAGTTTTCGGTCGCTATGATCTTTTAGGTCGCCAAAACGAAAAATAGATTTGGCGGTAACAATAAAGCCAATTGCGGCAAATTGATTGAGCAATACACAAGTAAGCACCAAGCTACGCTCTACCATGCCAATCGCCTGCCCAGCCATGGGTAAATTTTGCTTTGGCTGTTCAGTAAGTGGGCTCCAGCGCTGCAAGATTAAACCAAGCACCTTTGAACATGGTCCCCAAATAAGTAAATAAGCAAAAATAATTACTAATACTTTGGCCTGCATCGCTTGCTCGAAGAGCACACTCACTAGCGGCCAGGCTTGGCTTAGCTCCACAACCAATAGCAACAATACTGCAAGCTGGGCTAGTTGCTGGCCAAGGTAATAACGGCTTCTATCGGGCAAGTAAGCACTTACCCCAGCAATTAATACACTGGCGATAAACAATGCCGCTATAGCTGCTAACAAAGGGCCAAGTGCTGATACAAACAACATGCTTATGCCTGCAAACAACACCGTGATAAGCAGCGCGCGAAAATACAAACCACCAGCTGCAAACTTGCTTTGCTGAATGGCCTCGAGCCAAGAGTTTGGTAAACAATAAAACTCTAACAACAGATAAGCTAAGCCAATACTAAGAGCGAATTGCGCCAGTGTTTCCATAATAAAACTCTTCCATAAGTTGGATAAAAAACAGTTTATATTCTTCTAGCAATTGGTACTGAGACTGATTGAGCAACTTAGTGGCATTAACCCGCGAACTATTAAGTTGCGCCGCCAGTGCTGCGTGGCTTGGCTCAGTGAGCTGCCAGTATAACGACAAGGCTTGCGCTTGTTTAATGGTAAGCTCTTGCACTTGATGATCGGCAAATTTAGTGAGCAATTCAATACGTTGCGTAAACTTAGTGTCGTTGCTAAATATTCCCAAATAGTGACGTTTAAGACTATCTAGTCCGCGCCCAGATAATACAAAGGCTTCGCCATTTGAGCGTGACACAAACTCCGCCAAAGGATCTATCTCGCCAATACCGATCCCAATACGTGCATCAAAGGCTAAGTGTTTATCGCCAGAGGCTTTTAAATCTAAACGAATTGCTAAGGCACATTCTAATGCTTGGCGTGGATCATTTAGCACCAGCTGAAAAGCATCACCGCGAAAAATTTCGTAGCGACATTGGTAGCGTTCGCTGGCTAAAGCCAAACTAGCACTTAATCGCTGCAAAATTTTTGCAAAATCTTGGCTGTTTAACTCACTAGAGCCAACTAAGTCCCCAGTAAGAACGGCTACCTGCTGCATAGTATTATCCTCTTCATTGAGAACAAAGTAACCCAAATAAGTTACTTTGTAAAATGTAACTCATTTAAGTTACATACAACAAAGTAACTTATTTATTACCCGCTAAGCATATTGACCAGCATTCAACAAACTTAAAGCCCATATAAATCATACAATTTTAAGTTTTTGTATAAGTGACAAAAGTGTCTTCAATTCAAAAATAACCAGTAATCCAGCTTAAAAAGGCTAAAAACCCACCAAATAAGGCTAAAACTGGTAAACCTTGCTTTAGCTTAAAAAACAATCAAAGCAACATTTAATTTCATATTTGTATGACTAGTTCACAAAATAACAACAATTGTATTATAAAAACACATTATTGCAGTGCATCGCTGATTTTTTCATCATCAACAAAGCTAACATCAAATTTCATAAACAAATTATCACGTTTATGAACGCTGTTGGCCATTTACTTTTAAGCAGTTGGTAAGCCGTGGCCTGCAGAAGGCTGGGCAACTAAGGATAAACCCGCTCGTCTTAGTCTGCCTTAATGTAACTTCACAATAAGCAACAAGGTTTTACAAATAAGGAAATGAGTAATGAAACCTATTGATAAATGCACTGATTCGAACAAGACACTCGTTAATGGTAAAGCACTAAAAAAATCACTTTGCTTTGTTGTTCTAGCGCTATCTTCTTCGTTGGCGACTGCTGCAACTTTCAACATGCAAAAGATGGAAACGGGCTACTCAATTGATGGTAACGGCGGTGCTGTTGAAGGACAGCAGCTTTACCTATGGACAACCAAAACCACCAATGTAAATCAAAACTGGGTGCAAATTAGTCATGGAAGTGGTTACTACTCTTACAAAAAAGAGGGTACTAGCCTTTGTTGGGATGGTGGAACGGGTGGTGCTAAGCGTCAAGCCGTTACCTTAGAGGTATGTGATTCCAGCAACTACGACCAACACTGGAAGAAAGTTAAAGTAACCAGTGGCACCGAGATCTACCGTTTTGAAAAACGCAATGCACCAGGCTTTTCTATCGATGGTAATGGCGGCGCCGCACTGCGCCAATCACTCTACCTTTGGACATCAAGCAGCGGCAACATTAACCAGCAATGGGAGCTAACCAGAACCGATGATACATCTGGCGGCGGTTCAGGTGGCGGTAGCGGCGGCGGTGACCACAATCTAGATGCGTCTAAAGCACCTTCTGGCAATTTTGATCTATTGGACTGGTACCTAAGCATTCCAGTAGATGAAGGCGACGGTTACGCCACTTCAATTAAAGAAGTAGAGCTAGCGGCAAGTTACGAAGATAGCTACTTTTACACCGGTAGCGACGGCGGTATGGTGTTTTACACGCCAGTTAAAGGGGTAACAACCTCTAGTGGTACCAAATATGTCCGCACCGAATTACGCGAAATGCTGCGCCGCGGAGATACCTCGTATTCAACTAGCGGTAAAGACAACAACTGGGCATTCTCAAGCATACCAAGCAGCAGCCAAAGCGCCTTTGGCGGCATCGACGGTGTACTAGACGCCACCCTTGCAGTAAATCACGTAACCACAACAAGCTCAAACAATGAGCAAGTGGGCCGAATTGTAATTGGGCAAATTCATGCAGAGGGGAACGAACCTATCCGCCTTTACTACCACAAACTACCGGGTAACAGTAATGGTGCTATTTACTTTGCCCACGAAACGTCGAAATCAGACGGTGGTAACGAAACCTGGTACAACCTACTAGGCAGCATGGTGAGTTCAAACGGTGATTTAAACAGCACTTCTAACCCATCAAACGGTATCGCCTTGAACGAAGAGTTCTCTTATACCATTACGGTGAATGGTGACTCACTTACTGCCAAGATCAGCCAAAATGGCAGCCAGCTAGCCAGCAAAACTATCAACATGTCTGGCAGCGGTTACGATGATTCCAGCAACTACATGTACTTTAAAGCCGGTATCTACCTGCAAGACAACAGCAGTAACGATAGCGACT
This sequence comes from Agarivorans sp. JK6, assembly GCF_045277145.1. Lineage (NCBI taxonomy): Bacteria > Pseudomonadati > Pseudomonadota > Gammaproteobacteria > Alteromonadales > Alteromonadaceae > Agarivorans > Agarivorans sp. JK6. Next base: position 3,142,429 of record NZ_CP113525.1, read on the forward strand.
ACGCAAAAGTAACGTTCTACAAATTGACCAATACTCACGATAACTACAACCCATAAGTTGAGCTATCAGGGTATCTAACAAGCAGACAAAGGCCGCTAATTGAGCGGCCTTTTTTATGTTTTAAAAACAACAAATTGTAGATGACTAGGTTTAGCTAAGGTAATGGATAGCTCGCTTAGGCCCTTCTATGTGTTAGCTATAGAGTAAAAGCTTTCGCCTGCGGCAACGTCATTAAGCTTCAACGAGCAAAGCTTAGCTAAGCAAAAAGAAAACTCGCCCTGCATCTTCTTAGATCCTCCGTTGCGCATTCACAAGGGAGTTGAAGTAACTCGCTACGCTCAAACAGACTTCAACTCTGCTCCCTTGTTTATTTGCGCTACTCGGCGAAGATGATGGGATTGAAAAGCACAGTCTTGGCTATCGAATGTATGAAGTGTTTTTCCCAAAAATGAGTTACAAGCATTTAAGATGCATACTTCCTTACTTGTAAAATGGCTAAGTTTTCCTAATGCTTGCAACCAAAATTAGACGAACTCGATAAACTAACCCTTGTCCAATTGTTCAAGAGTACCCAAAAGAAAAGATATGGAGTCCTTTGTCATAGGTTTTACGTCTAGTGGGAAGCTGTACCTATCACACAGGTCTTCGATACTTTCATGTAATTTTTGTAAATCTATTATTTCGACTTTTGCTTCCATTGACTCCTTAGTATGCATCGAGAACTCGTCAAAAATACGGTTGAGATAAACACGCACAATGGTTTCTTCTTGTACTGTTTTAAGGGTGCTCGGTGGCAGATCTTTAATATATTTAGATAACCACACATCTTCAGGGTCTTGTCCTGTATAGACTGTGTTTTTTGGGATCCAACCAAGGCATGCGTTCTGTTTAGAAGAAGTACTGGCTTGTAGAACTTCTAGCTGCATTGCAGTTTGGGAATAGAGAACTTGTTGAAAAGTCCCAAATAATGCGGGACTGTAGCGGTTGAGCGCTTGATCAAATTGAGTTAAACAATCTAGCGTATGATATATATTAGTAAGATTAACTAACTGTTGAGTTGTGCTGTGCATTAAAAGCCTCGTATTTTATTGAATGCACAACCCATTTTGCACATAAAAAAATCGAATGCAAAAGTGCGTTTTGATTCGCTACTCAATCTTCGTTTTGCACTTCTATAGCGATAAGTCATTCAGTATTAGCAAAGTCACTAATTCAATATATCCAACAATAGCCTCAGCCAAAATAATCAGGGTTGCTTCCGCATCGTTAAGTGCGGTGAACTCAACGAACAAAGCAACTGTAGTCGCGTTTAAACGATATTTCTCTTGAGTATTCAGACTTTTGAGACTTTCCTGTTTTAGTATTAAGATCGCTGAATAGCCATAAGAGAGGATGTGTGAATGCTATATCGGTTTTTTTCGGATAATCAATACAGCTTGTCATCATTGGCAAACCATTATCTTTGGTTTTCCAATCTTGAAGACTTCAACGATCCTTTTGAGACTCATATTAATTCCACCTTATATTATGAAAACATTGATGAAGTTGATGAATCTACGGCTGTGAAAATCTTAAAATCTACTAATTGTGAGTCTGCGAACAGTATTAGTTATGAACAATACTTGCTAGAACTTGCCCTCATGCAACCTGAACGGTTTAAACGCCTTAAAAAAAAGACTCTAGCTTTCTTAAGAAACAAACACAAAGAAACTTATACCAAATATAGTCACCAAAAATGGTGTTGTTTTACTGTGTATGACAAAGAGTTTGGAGAACCAATTGAGCGGCGCTTAATGTGGGGCCACTACGCAAATGGTTTAAGGGGCTTTGCTGTCGAGTTTGAGGACCATAGACTTATCAATAGCATAAAAGAACTAAATCGGGAGGACTATGTTATTGATGCAAAAACAAAATATGGGGAGCTTTCTCGCGTTGGGTTCTACAGTGAGTTCCTACTTGAGGTTAAACCCAGCGACGAAAAGCTTGCTAACTTTTTACACCAAAAATCTAACGAATGGAGCTATGAATCAGAACGCAGACTTGGGATAAAGAAGCAGAGAGGCCGCTATAACCCTGATGCAGTAAAGAGGATAATTATAGGTGAGAAAATGCCTACAGAGTATCGTGAAACGCTTTTTCTCATCATCCATTCAGCTCTACCAAAAGTGGATGTTTACGAAGCTTACATCGATCCTGAAAGCTTAGTAATACAAACCAGACAGCTAACCCAATAAAGTAACACAACTAATGTGACCTGTTATATGTGCGCTGGCAGCATTATTGAGACACTATAGATAGTTCCAAACGCCATAGTGCTCATGGATTGTAACTCACTTTTGTCCAAAGACGTGTTAAGAAGAGGTAAATCTATATCACCCTGATAGGATCAACTCGCAGCTGCCAAACGCATTACCGGTTTATCATTAATCGGCAAATGAATTAATGCTGCGATAAAAGCTAGTGCCACAGTTGACCACCATATAGGTTCGTAAGAGCCGTAATAATCGTAAATACGACCACCTACCCAGGCACCTAAAAAACTGCCAATTTGATGAGTAAAAAATACCAAGCCATACAAGGTAGATAAGTAGCGAGCGCCAAATATTTGCCTAACCAAACCAGAGGTAAGCGGCACAGTACCTAACCAACAAAAGCCAATAGCGCCACCAAATAATGCCGCTGTGCTTTCGGTCACCGGCAAACTTACAAAACCAGCGATGACCACTGTTCTCATAAGATACAAGGCAGACATAACATGGCGCTTGCTAAATCTGTCGCCCATTACGCCCCAAAAATACGAGCCAAAAATATTGAAGATCCCCACATAGGCCAAAGCCATGGCCCCGGTTGTGGCACTTAAGTTTTTATCAGCGAGGTAACTAGGCAAGTGAGTGGCAATAAACATCACATGAAAACCACAGACAAAAAAGCCGGCATGAATAAGCCAATAACCTTTATGAGAAAACGCCTCTTGTAAGGACTCTTTAAGGGTTTGCTTATCATCTAGCACCGCTTGATCTTCAGTGCTAGGTTTAGCGGTTTTCATAAACATGGCAAACGCCACCATTAACGCGCATAACAAAGCAAAAGCTTGCAGGGCTTGCTGCCAGCCCATTTGGCTTAACATAAGTTGCGCACCTGGAATCATTGCAAACATACCAAAGGAGCCTGCCGCGGTAGTTAAGCCAAAAGCCTTTGCGGCATGTTTTGCTGGCACAACTTTAGCCACTGCACCTAACACAATCACATAGCTCGTGGCACTAAGCCCTAGCCCTACCAATGCCCCCAAAGATAGATACAACATGCTAGGCAGCGTGGCGATTGAGCTTAAATATAAACCCAGTGCATAAGCTGCAGCTCCCAGCACTATCACTCGTTTTGCTCCCCACTTATCTGCAGCAATTCCCACAAAAGGTTGGAACATGCCAAACAGCAAGTTTTGCAAGGCAATGGCAAAGCTAAAAAACTCTCTGCCTAACTGAAAGTGCTCTGATACCGGCATCATGAAAATACCAAAGGACTGGCGAATACCAAGCGAGATAACCAAAATGCCAATGCCTAGCCAAACCAATGCAGGAAAGCGAAAAATACTCATGTAAGCCTCTTACTTAATGATGAGAATGGTGGTGAGAGTGATGCTGCGATGCATCGTCATTAATTTGATGGCAGCCGCTATTCATAGCCTGTTCAGCCAACAGCTTTAATAAGCCTGGCGAGTGATGCACAGCAAGCAACGTTAAGCTTAATAACAGCAGTATTCTCAGCATTTGAGCCAGAATAGATTGCGAAAACATAGGGTAATTTATTTGCAGGTAACCAAAAGAAGCGCGGAGTGTACGCAGTTCTGATCGCTCAAACTAATGAAATTAACTCAGGAAATATATGCACAGAACGCATAGCTTAATCAGCAGTTGTATAGAGCAAGAAGCAGCAACAAGAAGAAGAAGTTAAAAACTGCACAAACCAGCGCCTAACTATCAACTTTCACTGGGCTACACCGATAAGCGCTAGCCCAGTGAAAAGTGCAGAATTACATAGGTTTATCTAGGGTAAAACAAAAACGGGTGCCTTCGCCTAAGGTGGACTCAACGCTAATTGATGAACGATGCAATTGAACAATACGCTTGGCAATGGCCAAACCTAAACCACCATGCGAGTTTTTATCTTTAGCTCGATTGGCTGCCCGATAGTGGGCGTCGAAGATATGCGGTAAATCATCACTGGGGATCCCAGTGCCAGTATCACTTACGGTAATGGCTAACTTATTGCCCTGCTCTGCTTGGTCGATTGTTACTTTAATCTCGTCACCTTCGCTGCAGTGACGGATCGAGTTCTCCAACAAGTTGGTAAACACTCGCTCAATACGTTGAATATCGGCGCAGGCGACTAAAGATGGGTCTTGCGGCTCTACACTCATTACCACCTGCTTTTTCTGGGCAGCTAACTCGAGCTTTTGAATTACATCTTGCGCCAACTCCGCAATTGCGACTGACTCTTCATTAATCGTAGCTTGGTCGCTATCAAGGTGGGCCAGCTCAAATAGCTGCTCCACTAAGCTAGAGGTTTTACGAGCACTGCTTAATGCCACTTTAATTAACTGCTCACCTTCTTCTGGTGATAAGTCACGGTGTTTTAACTGCCAGGTTTCTAAGTAACCTTGCAGTGATGCTAGCGGTGTTCTCAGATCGTGAGAAACATAAGAAATAAGCTCTCGGCGCAGTTGGTCGGTGTCTTTAACCTTTTGATATTGGCCCTTAATGGTGGTGGCCATATCACTAAAGGCAGCGCCTAGCTTTTGCACTTCATCGTGAGAGTTATTTTGCCAATGCCCTGCAATGTTGGCAGTTTGCTCCAAACCAACATGCTGAAACTGATCAATATCCTTGGCTAGGCGACGCAGTGGTTTGGTAAGTAAACCGAAGATAAGAAATACCACTAACAAGCTAAAACCTAAAATGAACAAAAGCCCCAGCATGCTTAATTTCATAATGTGACTGCTTTGCAGCAGCTCGGCAACGCTGTCGTAGATCTCGCCACCAATGATGATGTATAGATAACCTTTTAAGATATTGCCTTCGCGAATTTCGGCCACCGAAAAAATCTTACTTCTTGAGGGAGAACGGGGGTCGTCGCCAATAATCGGCATGGCTCTAGACCCGTCGATAAAATCTCGAATTGGCTTTAAATCTAACTGCCTGCGTTTGATTTTGCTGGGATCGGCTGAGTAGGTCACCACCTTGCCAGCGGTATCAAGAATGTAGAACTCAAAACTTGGGCCTAAGATCATCATCGAATGAAAAGCCTGCTTAATCGCTTTCGGATCAAGCTCTCCATCTTTAAATAATTGGCTTTCGTAGACTAAATGTTCAGCTAATTGTAAATGCAGTTTTTGTTCAATTTCGTTTTGATACTGCTGCGAGCTTTGATGAGCCAAGCCAAGTAACAAGCCACCCGCTAAAATAAAACACACCACCACGGCCAGCATTAACTTGCTGTAAAAAGAACTGATAAATCTAAACATCATTAAACTTGTACCCTACTCCCCACACAGTTAGCACGTATTCAGGATTAGAAGGGTCGCTTTCTAACTTGGTGCGTAGTCGATTAATATGCGAATTTACGGTGTGCTCGTAGCCGCTGTGTTTATAGCCCCAAACTTGGTCTAATAGCTGAGCTCGGCTGAATACTAAACCCGGTGATTTGGCCAGATGCAACAGTAAATCAAACTCGGTAGAGGTAAGCTCCACCGCCTGATTGCGCACCGATACTTGGCGACGACCAATGTCGATGGATAAGTCCTTCCACTGCATAGTAGTAGCATCAGTTTGTTGCTGGCTTTGCACTAGCATATCAACGCGGCGCAACATGGCTTTCACTCTTGCTTGCAACTCGCGTACGCTAAAAGGTTTAGTGAGGTAGTCATCTGCGCCCATTTCTAAACCCACTACCCTATCGGCCTCTGAGTCGCGTGCGGTGAGCATTAAAATTGGCGTATTGTGTTGTTGGGCGCGAAGTTGCCGACAAATGTCTAAACCGTCCATGCCGGGTAGCATTAAATCAAGCACGATTAAGTCGAAGTTATCGCTGCTGGCTTTGGCATAACCTTGCGCGCCATTCTCGCAGCTTTCTACTTGATACATCATGTCGTTTAGATTCATGGTGATCAGGTTATTAATATCGTGGTCGTCTTCAATGACCAGGATCCGCGGGGACATATAGGCTCCTTTCCTTGTAATGAACGACCACAATAAATAAGGCACTCACCCGCACCTAAGCACGGGTGTAGTGTTCTCTGCGCTAGTTGGTACGAGTAATCACTACTCTTCCCACTGTGCCAGACAATCGATGATCTGGCAGCAATACTGACGCTGGGTCGTCGGCTTGTGTAACTAGACCGGGATGACGCGAAACTTTATTCATTACATCATCACGTGCCGCGTTAAACCCTTCACCACCATCAGCTGGACCAGGAATAGTTCCCACCGCTTCGCTGTTTTGCTCGGTTCCCGCATCATAGGCTGGCAAGCTGTAGGTCATGCTATCACCCACCATTAGGCCACCAATATCAATACCATTTAGCCCGGTAAATGCATCGTTAGTATTCACCATCATAGTGGCTAGTGATAATTGCATATCGCTGCGCTCAGAAGCACTTATCATTAAGGTTTCATAAGCACCTGGGCCAATAGCGCCAGCACCAGTTACTGCTACATTGTCACCAGTAAACATAGCTGCAATGTCAGAGGCATCACCACCTTCGGCCATGGTTTCTAAGGGTACGCTGGCAGAAGTTCCCAATGTCCATAAACTCATGGTTGCACTATGAATACCCACTACAGCTGGTGATAAGGGCTGCGCCGAGGTGTCGTTGTAAATGGTTACTTCATACTCTAGCGTATCTGGCGGAAGAATAACGATTTGTTCATCATCACTGCCACATGCACTTAGTCCTGCCGCCATTACCGCTACGGCCAAGGCTCTCTTACTAAAACTTGAGATAGCCATAGATCCTCCTTAATTACTTAACGGTAACAACCACTTTTGCAACTGGGTTTAACCAGCGGTGAATACGGCTGTCTAGGTCACTCATGCCGCCCGTTGCATCTTGGTCACCCACATTACCAGGGTGAATATGAATGTTGGTATTGCTTGATGCTGTAGCTACGCCACTGCCGCCAGTTCCACCATTCATGCCAGGATTTGCAGGAATACCAGGAGTACCAGAAGCTCCACCGCCGTTTACAATCTCGTCGTTGGCTTCGGTGCCGGCGTCGTAACCATTCATGTAGAAGGTGTAAGTGCCTGCTTCACTTGGAATTTCCCAGCTGTCTTTACCTACAAAACCATCATTGGTTGGCAGTAACATAGCTACAATACTCAGATGGGTGTTGCTGCCAGTATCTAGGTCACTCACCATTACGTAATCGGTTGGTGCCAACAAACCAGCCGCTGGATTGGCTGATGAAACAGCGCCAATACCATCGGCAATAGTGACTAAACCAGAGATGTCTCCACCCTCTGCCATCATCTGTAGGGCTGGCGATGCCGCAGAACCTACTTCAAATAGGTGGGCGTCAGAAGTATGTGCAGTTACTAATAAAGGGGTGTAGTAAATACCTTGCGTTAAGTTAGTAATTTTAACGTCTACTACCGCGGCTTGGCTTAATGTACTTACAGCAATAAACGGCATTGCTAACAGAGATGACTTGAGATCCATGGTTCGCTCCTTTTGCGGTCCTTATTTAACAGTCAAATCCAGTATAAGAAGCACATGTCCCAACTAATTCACGAACTTATCACTTTTCTATCACAGGCATTAAAGCCCATTTAAAACAAATAGTTAAACTTAAAAATTTGTTTTAAAAAACGATATTTGGACAAATATTTGCGATTTGTTTCAAATAAACCCACAAATACCACTTTAGTAGTAATTTATGCACCAAACAGATCCCAAACAGCACCAAGATGGGTAAATATTAAACACCATCCGCTAGAGCATCTTCACCTCCCCCATCAAACAAAAACCTATAACCCCATGTATTTAAAGGAGTTATCAAATACTTACTTCACTTCCGGCTTAATGGCTCGTACGTTGCAAATAGTAAATAAAAGATTCATTCGTTTCACAACAAGTAAACTCGCTAAGGAAGCTTTATGTATACCTTCAAAAAACTATTTGCTAGCGCAGCCATTTTACTTTGCGCTCTAAGCAGCACCGTAAGCCATGCCGACCAACTAGCTACTTTAATGGAGCGCGGCGTATTAAAAGTAGCCGTGCCACAAGATTTCCCTCCGTTTGGCTCGGTAGGGAGTGATTTACAACCCATGGGTTACGACATTGATATGGCTCGCTACCTAGCAGAGCAACTGGATGTAAAACTAGAATTAGTGCCAGTAACCAGCGCTAACCGCATTCCCTACTTACAAACCCGCAAGGTTGATTTGGTTATTTCTAGCCTAGGTAAAAACGCCGAGCGTGAAAAAGCCATCGACTTTAGTGATGCATATGCACCATTTTTCCTTGGTGTATTTGGCGCCGCAGAGGTAAGCGTTGATTCTGCGGAGCAACTGGCAGGTAAAACCGTTGGTGTTACCCGTGGCGCAGTTGAAGACATAGAGCTAAGCAAATTGGTGGATAGTTCTACCACCATTAAACGTTTTGAAGACAATAACACCACCCTGTCAGCTTATTTATCAGGCCAAGTAGAGCTTATTGCCACCGGTAATTTAGTTGCCACAGAAATTGCCAAACGCGTTCCAAACCGTAAGCCAGAGACTAAGTTCTTACTTAAAAACTCTCCGTGTTATGTAGGTGTACTTAAAGGCGAGCCTGCACTGGTTGCCAAAGTAAACGAGCTAATTGCTAAAGCAAAACAAAGTGGTGAGTTAGAGAAACTCTCGCTTGCATGGTTTAAAACATCGTTACCTAAAGAGTTGTACTAAAGGAGCGCGCCATGAGCTACCAACTAGACTTTAGTGGCTTACTGCCCTACATGCCTGAGCTTGCCAAGGGCTTACTCACCACTGCCGAGCTCACCTTGTATTCAACCTTTGCTGGGATCTTACTCGGTACTGCGGGGGCTGCAGGTAAAATAAGTAATAAAGCTTGGTTGCGCTGGCTCATAAGCGCCTATGTAGAAGTAATTCGCAATACACCGTTTATTGTGCAGTTATTCTTCATCTTTTTTGGCTTGCCAGCCTTGGGGGTAAAACTAAGTGCTTGGCAAGCAGGCTGTTTGGCCATGGTGATTAACCTAGGCGCCTACCTCACCGAAATTATTCGTGCAGGTATCGAAGCCACCCCTAAAGGCCAGTGGGAAGCGGGTAAAACCTTAGGCCTAAGCCACTGGCACATTTTTAGCCGCATCGTATTACCCACTGCGTTTCAACGTATCTATCCGGCCTTAGTTAGCCAATGCATTATCGTGATGCTGGGCTCGGCGGTGGTCTCGCAAATCTCAGTAGAAGAGCTCACGTTCTCAGCCAACTTTATTCAGTCGCGTAACTTTTTAAGCTTTGAATCTTACTTGCTCACCGCACTGATTTATTTGCTGCTAGCCATTGCCATGCGCCAACTATTTGAGCTGGCCGCTCGTCGCCTTTTCAAAAACCCTGCATTGTAGGAGTAGTTTAATATGATGCAATTTACCGATTGGGACATCTTACGCAACCTGCTACTGGCAGCGCGTTGGACGGTCTTGTTATCACTCATTGCCTTTGCCAGCGGAGGCTTGGTTGCCCTGCTGCTAACCTTTATGCGCATAAGCAAAAACCCGGTGTTAAGCGCTTTGGTTAAAGGCTATGTAGAGCTGTTTCAAGGCACGCCGCTGTTAATGCAGCTGTTTGTTACCTTTTTTGGTTTATCACTAATTGGCATTGATGTGAGCGCATGGAGCGCTGCCATCATTGGTTTAACTTTGTTCACCAGTGCCTTTCTATGTGAGATTTGGCGCGGCTGTATTGAATCTTTACCCAAGGGCCAATGGGAAGCATCTCGCACCTTGGGTTTGAGCTTCTTTCAAACCATGCGCTACGTTATTTTGCCGCAAGCACTCACCGTGGCTATTGCTCCTACCGTAGGCTTTTCGGTGCAAGTGGTGAAAGGCACTGCACTCACATCCATTATTGGTTTTGTAGAGTTAACTAAAGCCGGCACCATGCTTAACAACGCCACCTTCCAACCCTTTAAAGTGTTTGCCTTAGTGGCAGCGCTGTACTTTTTATTGTGTTTCCCGCTGTCTTTATACAGCAAGCATTTGGAGAAGAAGCTCAATGTCACTGGTTAGTATTGAACAAATTCATAAGTATTACGGCCAACACCATGTGCTAAAAGGCATAGACTTAAAAATAAAGGCTGGCGAAGTTATCTCTATTATTGGCCGCAGCGGCTCTGGAAAAAGCACTCTATTGCGTTGCATTAATGGTTTAGAACCCTTTCAAAGTGGTGCCATTATTGTAGATAAACAAGCGGTAAGCGAAGACGAAAAACAGCTTAGGCTACTTAGCCGTAGTGTAGGCATGGTGTTTCAAAACTTTAACCTCTTCCCCCATATGACCGCTGGCGAAAACATTATGTTAGCGCCCAAGTTAGTACTGGGTAAAAACCAGCAAGAATGTCGCGAGCTAGCAAAAGAAGTGCTGGAAAAAGTGGGTTTAGCCGACAAGTTTGATCAATACCCAACCAGCATGTCGGGCGGCCAGCAGCAACGCGTGGCGATTGCTCGCTCTTTGGCTATGTCGCCTAAAGTATTGCTGTGTGACGAAATCACCTCGGCCCTCGACCCTGAGCTGGTAGGCGAAGTACTCAAAGTACTTGAACAACTGGCCGCCGAAGGCATGACGCTAGTTTTAGTCACCCACGAAATGAACTTTGCTCGTGACGTTGGTGATAGAGTGGTCTTTATGCACCAAGGAAAGGTGTGGGAAACCGGCGACAGCAAACAAGTGTTTGCTCAGCCACAAACCACCGAGTTACAAAGCTTTATTTCTGCAGTGTTATAAGCTGTAAGCAATAATGAAATTAAAAGGACCTTAAGTAATCATGACAAAATCGGCCTGTGCATTTAACCAACGTATTGTTGAACACTATCCGCAGCTTTCGGCCAAAGCACGGGTAGTTGCAGATTACTTGCAGCATCATCCCGATAAAGTATTGATTCAATCAACCGCCGAAATCGCTAGCGCTTGCCAAGTTTCCAAAGCCAGTGTGAGCCGTTTTTTCCGTCAACTGGGCTACCAAGATCATCAACAAGTCTGTGACGAGCTTCGCCAAGAGCGCGAATGGGGACAGCCGCTGTTAACCAGTGAAGCGAGCGATACTAGTGAACACAGCGATTTAGCAGCAATTAGCCAGGTATTTAAGCAGCTAGAACAGATTGATTGCGAGGCTTTAGTGAAGCAAATTAGCCAAGCCAAACGGATAACCATTATTGGCTATCGCAACAGCTATCCACTGGCTTTGCACTTTCGCCAGCAATTAATGCAATGTCGTAAACAAGTGTATTTGCTGCCGGTTCCGGGTCAAAGCATTGGTGAAGAACTCGCGCAACTTGGCGATAAAGACTTAGTGATAGTGATAGGTATCCGCCGCAGACCCAAATTGTTTACGGCACTTATAGAGCAGTTACAAAACCTTAATTGCCTGCTAATTACCGACCAAAGTGGCCAGTGCTATCGCACTCAAGTGAGCCAATTATTGGTCTGCCCGATGAGCAATCACTCTGCCTTAGACAGCTATGCCGCACCGATGAGCTTGCTCGCCCATTTAAGCAACAAGGTCTACGATTACTTAGCGCATTCAGCCCAAACCCATAGCAACCAAGTCAGCAATAATTATCAATTACTTGATGAGCTAGAAGCTCACCACTAAACATTTACCTCACTGTTACTTACAGAACCCAACAAGGGAAATAACTAAGCAGCAGTGAAACAATTGAACCAAACAAGTAGATGATGAGCCAATTAGCGCATTCTCTCAACAAATTTAAGGATAACTATGAGCCAAGCTATAACTGCCCCAGCCGCCACCGATGCGCCAGCCTTTAGCCAGCAGTGTGTAAACTTAGCCGACAACCGTTTAGGTAGCCAAATCATCGCTGTGAGTGACGATTTTTTTGCCAAAGCCGAGCGCATGCTCAACCACTTGCCCGCTCTGTTTTACCCAGACAAATATGATGATAACGGCAAATGGATGGACGGGTGGGAAAGCCGCCGCCGTCGTGATGCAGGCCACGACTGGTGCATCGTAAAACTAGGGGTTGCAGGTAAGGTTAAAGGACTGCAACTAGACACAAGCTTTTTTACCGGTAATTTTGCCCCAGCGGCCAGTGTTGAAGCTTGCTACTGTGAGCAAGATACACCACCAAGTGATACCCAATGGCACAGTATTCTATCTGCCAGTGCTTTAAGTGCCGATAACCACCACTTTTTTGCAGTAGACACTGAGCAGCCGATTAGTCATCTAAAAATTAATATTTTCCCCGATGGTGGCATTGCCCGTTTACGGGTATTTGGCCACCCCATCCCACAACACTCAAGTGAGCAAAGCATTGATCTAGTTGCCCTTAAAAATGGCGGCAGAGTCATTGGATACAATGATGCGCATTACGGTACACCCAGCAATCTGCTTGCGCCAGGCACAGGCGTTAACATGGGCGATGGTTGGGAAACCCGCCGCCGCCGAGAGCCGGGTAACGATTGGTGCATTATTGCTTTGGGCCAAGCTGGCGAGGTTGATAAAATTGAAGTGGCCACCACTCACTTTAAAGGTAACTTCCCCGACAAACTGTCGATACAGGCAGCCAATATTCAAGATCCTAACGATTTAAGTTTGATTAGCCAAAGTATGTTTTGGCAGGAGTTATTGCCCGCTAAGTCACTTAGCGCCGACAATGACCATCACTTTAACGAGCTAAACTCGCTTGGCACCATCACTCATATTCGAGTGAATATTTATCCCGATGGCGGCATCAGTCGCCTGCGCTTATGGGGTAAATCAGCTTAAGGAATGGCAATGAAAAATCTCAGCTTACAGCCGCTTACTCAAGCGGCCTTTGCGCCCTTTGGAGATGTGGTGGCCTGCGACAGAGTCTCGCCTTTTGCAATCAATGGAGGAACCACCAGTCGCTTCCACGACTTGGCCGAATTACAAGCCAGTGGCAGCCAAGCCAAGCTGATTGTCTCGATATTTCGCGGTCAAGCCTTTCAGCTGCCATTAGCCATAGATATGCTGGAACACCATCCTTATGGCAGCCAGCTATTTATGCCCTTGTCCCAACGCCCCTACGTGGTAGTGGTGGCAAAACCTGGTGAGCTAGATGAGGATAGCATTTGCGCCTTTTGGGCACAGCCTGACCAAGGTGTTAACTACCACAGCGGGGTATGGCATCACCCCTTAATTAGCTTGCAGCAAACTAGTGACTTTTTGGTGATTGACCGAAGCGGCGAAGAAGCCAATTGTGTAGAACAGCAACTAAGTGAAAGTATACAGTTACAGCTAGCTTAGCTGCTCGGCCAAAAAGTCATACACCATACGCAGTCGTCGGCTGGTATTTAGCTCTCGATGAACCACCAGCCAAGATTGTGTAGGGATTGCAGCTAGAGAAGGAAAGGCGCGCTCGACCAAGGGCTCGCTGTCACCTACTTGCTCTAACATAAAGCCAATACCAACGCCCTGTTTCACCAGCTCCCACTGCACTAAATGGTTGCTCACTACCGCCGGAAAGTTACTTTGTTTAAGCGAGAAACCTAGCTTAGCCAGCTCATTAATCAACTCATCGTTTTTATCAAATGCGAGAAATTTTGCATCAGCAAGACTTTGAATCGTGCGAGGCTGTGGCCACTTTGCTAGGTAGCTTTTAGCCGCATATAAATGCACATCAATATCTGCAACACGGCGAGCGATTAACTCCAATTCGGTAGGCTGATATGCCCGAATGGCAATATCTGCCTCTCGGCGTAACAAGTCGCTAGAGTCATTGCTGGCAATAATCTCTACCCGCACACCCGGGGCGTGTAATCGTAGTTTCTCAACAATACTCGGCAGAACAAAAGCTGCCACGGCCTCCGAAGCCGAAATGCATACATCACCTTCAATGGCTTCAGCCCTACCAGAAGCGGATAAAGACAAGTTATTAGCCGCTTGGCCCATGGCTTGAACATGTGCCAATAACTCTACGCCACTGGTGGTTAGGCTTAGCCTGCCTCCTACTCGCTCGAACAAGGAAACCCCTAGCTCTTGCTCTAAGGCCGCCACTTGGCGACTTAAAGTAGGCTGGGTCATCGCTAATGCTCGCGCAGCAGCGGATAAAGAGCCTTCTTCAGCGGTGACCAAAAAAGCCCGAGCCCTATTCCAATCAAAATTTATAGAACGCCTATCCATACAAATACGTATACCTAAGATGCATTATTGATTATTGCTACCTGTTTTAAGCATGATTACTATTCACTCAATCAGCGCTAAACGCAACTCATTAGGGAAAATGTTGATGGATACTCGCAATAAGTTTTGGGACAAACATGCTAGCTCTTACGCTAAGCGCGCTATTTCAGATATCCCCAGCTATGAGAAAAAACTAGCACTTAGCCGCGAGTACTTTTCTAAAGATGCTACGGCCATTGAAGTAGGCTGTGGTACTGGCTCAACCGCATTACTACACGCCCCTTATCTAAAGCATATTCTAGCCACCGATATCTCAGCCGCAATGTTAGGTATTGCAGAGCGAAAACGCCAAGAACAGCAAATAGACAATCTACGTTTTCAGCAAGCAACGGTCGAAGAATTAGTGGTAGATGAACCGGTAGACATCGTCTTTGCACTTAACCTAATTCACTTATTGGAAGACAAAGAAACCGCTATAGCGACCATAAAAAGTTGGCTAAAACCAGGTGGAGTACTAATTAGTAGCACCCCTTGTTTAGGCGACAGAATGAAATTTTTTAAGCTAATTGGCCCAATTGGTAAAGCACTAGGCCTGATGCCTCTAGTAAGAGTGTTTACCGAGCAAGAGCTGCTGGATAGCATTCAACAGCAAGGCTTTAGCATCGACACCAAGTGGCGACCAGAGAAAGCCCTATCAGTATTTTTGGTGGCGCGAGTTTAAACCGCCTGTTTAAGTGGCGAGTTTATCAAACATTCTGCCACCACTTTTTGCAGTAAAAAGGTCTCGCGCTCAACCGACATACCCGCTTTAGGATTACTGGCGATAGTCTCTAGGTTATGGGCGATAGCGCTATGAATGTTCAACCAGACGGGCTTCATTCCATTGCTGATTTCGTAGTCTTCTAAGGCATTTTCGGCAAGTTCATCATCAATTTTGCACAAATAGCAGTAGGACAGCATATGCATGTAATCAGCATCATCTTTATACCAGGGGCGATATTCTTCATAGCAGCCAAAGGGCTGAATATCGCGCACATTTTGTGCACCAGTTTCTTCACTCAGCTCCCGCTTTAAGCCTTCAATCAGGTTTTCGCCTTGGTCAACACCGCCGCCAGGCAAGGTGTAATCATGATAACGCTCGGTATACATCAGCAAAATCTCGTCACCTTTTAAAACGATCGCTCTGGCAGCAATCCGCTCTAAAGGCTCGCCATCAAGAGATCCAAGATCAGGGTGAACAGTAGACTTTAATATACGCATAGCACCAAACGGTAGAAAATTGGCTGGCGAATTTAGCAACAAAGCAGGTTACAAGCAACTGAGTTACAGATATAAATAAAAAAAGGCCTCGCACGCGAGGCCAAACACCACAGGGAATTGTGGACTTGCACAAACATTTCTTGCTTCAGCTTTTTCGCAAAGAAATGAAAACTTAAGAGCTTACACTCATTAGAAAGGGGTAATCGGTATAACCTTTCGCTCCACCACCATATAAAGTGTCTTGGTCCAACTCATTCAACTCGGCACCTTGTTTAAAGCGCTCGGGTAAGTCAGGGTTAGCAATAAACGGAGAGCCAAACGACACGAGGTCTGCACTGTCTTCTTCAATGGCTTGTTCAGCACTGTTCGCGCTATAACCACCATTTGCCATGTATGCACCCGCAAAGCGGCTGCGTAACTGAGTGAAGTCGAAACCTTCGCTGCTTGCTCCAGCAAAATTCTCTACTACGTGGAGGTAAGCAAGCTTCATGGGGCTAAGCTGCTCAACCAAGTAGTTGAACAAAGCTTGAGGATTACTATCAGACATCGAGTTAAAGGTGCCGGTTGGCGAGATCCTAATCCCCACTCTACCCGCTCCCCATACTTCGGTCACAGCTTGGGTTACTTCTAAGCTTAAGCGCGCTCGATTTTCTATTGAACCACCATAGATGTCGTCACGCTGGTTGGCTCCGTCTTTGAGAAACTGATCCAGTAAATAGCCATTGGCAGCGTGAATTTCTACCCCATCAAATCCGGCCTTTTTAGCGTTAATAGCACCTTGTTTAAACTGCTCAACTATTGACGCTATTTCTTCTGCTTCAAGCGCTCGTGGCGTTTCAAAATCTAAAAATCCTTGTTCGGTAAAGGCTTGTCCTTCTGCGGCTATCGCCGACGGCGCAACCGGCAATTCACCATTTTTTTGGATAACCGAATGAGAAATACGGCCAACATGCCAAAGTTGCAGCACAATTTTTCCGCCCTTAGCGTGCACAGCGTCAGTAATTGCTTTCCAACCGGCAATTTGTTGCTCGCTATGAATACCTGGCGTAAAAGCATAACCCTTGGCCTGAGGTGACACTTGCGTAGCTTCACTAATAATAAGAGCAGCACTCGCTCGCTGTGAATAGTATTCCACGTTAAGCTCATGAGGGTAGTCGCCGGGTTGGGCAGAACGAGAACGGGTAAGCGGCGCCATAACAACACGATGTTTCAGTTCTATATCGCCCAGTTTGATTGGTGTAAACAGTTGGCTTAGAGACATATCTTTATCCTTTAAGATCATTAAAAGTAATAAACAAACGTTTTAGCGAGCTACTTAGTAAGCCAACTCTCGGCATTACCTAAGTAATCGGCAAACAGTGAGTTAAAGTTCTCAACTACCGAGCCCGATACTTCCGGCAAGGCTAGCAAGCGTTGCCCTAGCGCCTTTAGCTTGGGAAAGTTTGCAAGTAAGTCGTGTTCAAACAAGCTTTCTATCGCCGCAAAACGGGTAAACAATGGCGCTAATGCGGTGTCGATTAAGGTTAAGTCTTCGCCATTAAAAAAGCCCTTATCACTGGTTAAAGCTTCTAGACGCGAGAGCTTGTCGTTTAGCCCGGCTTCTGCTTGAGCAAAGTCATCCTGATTTTTGGCTAATGAGGTTTGATACTGCGCCATTAATACTTGGCTTGAAAACTCTATCCATGCGCGATCTTTAGCTTTTTGTAGAGGGTCACTTGGCATTAAAGAACCTTCAGTAATTTCATCCAAGAATTCGTTTATCACCGCAGACTCAAACAAGACATCGTCGCCGTACTTAAGCACCGGCACTTTGCCTAAAGGAGATAGCGCCAAAAACCAGTCTGGTTTGTTCGCCAAATCAATGTACTTAATCTCAAACTCGATACCTTTGTGTAATAAAGTAATCACCGAGCGTTGCACAAAGGGGCAAAGCTTGAAACTTATCAGTTCAATGGTTTGGTTCGGCTTATAAATGGCTGACATCGAGTGATTCCTTGTATAAATTAACAAATATGCGCTTGGCCAATCGATATAACTTTTGTATCCAAACGAAACATAGTATCTTTTGGTAACTATAAGAACGCTTTTAGCGAACTACAAGTACGCACTAATTAGATATTTAGTTTCCTCGAGGTGCCTAATGTTGGATTCAGCGGCTTCTAGCCCAGAAAAAAATTGTGAAGTTTCTTTGACAGAGCAAAAGCATGAATGCCCTGTTTCGACCGCCATTGAAGTAATTGGTGGTAAAT
This sequence comes from Agarivorans sp. JK6, assembly GCF_045277145.1. Lineage (NCBI taxonomy): Bacteria > Pseudomonadati > Pseudomonadota > Gammaproteobacteria > Alteromonadales > Alteromonadaceae > Agarivorans > Agarivorans sp. JK6. Next base: position 3,160,318 of record NZ_CP113525.1, read on the forward strand.
GGAAGGTGATTATCTTGTATCAACTGCGTGGTAAAACGCTACGTTTTGGTGAACTAAAACGAGAGATCCCCAAAATCACTCAAAAAACCTTAACCCAACAATTGCGTGATTTAGAAAAAGATAAGCTAATAGAACGTAAAGTATTTGCCGAAGTGCCACCAAGGGTTGAGTACACCCCAACCGCTTTAGCCGAACAATTAAATCCGGCCTTAGATTTGCTTTGTGACTGGGGAAAAGCCTATCAAAAGGCCCACGAGTAGCTTAAATTCGCCGTAGCAAAACATCACGAATTAAACCCAACGCATATTTTAGATCGGATAAACTTTGCGTGGCCATGAGGCTAATGCGCACTGCCGGTCGCTGTTTACCCTCGAAGCTAAAATGCTGCTCACCACTTACATGGATATGATGGCCGAGCATTACCTCTACAAAGGCTTGGCTGGTCCAGCCCTGTGGCAGATATAACCACAGGTGGTAAGCACTATGTTCAACCAAATGCAGATTAACAAACTCCAATTCATTGAGCATTGTTTTTGCCAAATTCTGTCGCGCCAATGCTTGACGCTTCTGCCATTGGGTTATTTTGGCTACAGCTCCACTGCTAATTAACTGACAAGCTAGTTGCATAAGTAAGGGCGATGGCAACCAAACAGTTGTTCTCACCAAATTTATATAATCGTCACGACTACATTTGGGCACCACCAACAGCCCTAATCGCAAACTCGGCGATACACACTTAGACAAACTCGTTAGATAAATGCTTTGCTGCGGGGAAAAATGATAAAAGGGTTTGATCTCTTCTGCAGCCAAAAAGCCATAAATATCGTCATCAATCACTTGAATAGCGCAGCGCTTAACCACCTTAGCCAGTTGCTCTCGTCGCTGATTCGGCATTACCGTTCCAGTTGGGTTTTGACACGAAGCCACCAGCATTAACGCCCTTATAGTTTGTTGCTCATGCAGCCGCTCTAAAGAATTGGGCACTAAACCCTGTTCATCAAGCGCCACTGGCACAGGTATTCTGCCAGTTTGGCGGAGCACCGAGAGGATCCCCGGGTAACACAAGCTTTCTACTGCAACCCTATCCCCGACTTGAGTGCATGCCAATACTGCAACCAATAAAGCATGCTGCGCACCATGACAGACAATAACCTGGCTCTGTTCGCAATCAACGCCTTGAGTTTTCAGCCATTGATGCAGAACGGCCAACTGCTCTGGGTTACCGGCATCTGCCTCATAATCGCAATAGGCACTTAAATCAGCATTGGCAAGCGCGCTTAGCTGAACGCTTAAAGGTTTAAGTAAGGGGCCATTTAATGGCGCTACCAAGGAAAGGTTAAGCTCGTTTTGAGTACGCCCTTTAATGCCAGCACTAAGGTTTACATTAAAAGAAACAAAGGTGCCTTTGCCCACCCCAGAACTTAACAAAGCTTTGTTTTCTAATTCTTGGTAAGCCTGACGCACCGTTACGGCACTACTGCCAATTTCGCTGGCGAGGGTTCGATGCGATGGCAGTTTATCTTGATAGGCTATCTGCCCCTTCAAGATAGCGTTCTCGATGCATCGAGCAATCTCAAGATATAGAGGTCGAGATTTTGGGTTAAAACCTAGCAGTAATGTGTCTAGCAAATCGACGCTCTCTCACTTGTTTACGATTATCAGAATAAGCTATCTGCATGATATTTATAGAACAAGCACTTTTCAAAATGGTATCACCGAATAACTAGATGATTTACTGCCTCATGCGGTTTTAGCAGCTAAGCAAACCAATTGAACTAGCAAAACAAGTCAATTATTGGGTAGTGGTTAAATATACACTCAAGTATTTGCCAATGAACTAGTTCAATGCAACTATCGTTAATGAATCAGCACGGGTGCTGCACTTAGTTTGACTTGTTAAGGACAACCGTTATGACATCATCTTCAATTACCGTTGCGTTTATAGGCTTAGGAACAATGGGCTTTCCTATGGCTGGTCATTTAAGCCAGCAAGGCTACCAAGTGGTGGTTTATAACCGCACCGATGCCACCGCAAAAAAGTGGCTAGCCAAGTACCAAGGTAAACAAGCATTTACCCCGGCAGAAGCCGCTAGCCAAGCAGATGTTATTTTAAGCTGTGTAGGCAACGATCAAGATCTGCAGCAGGTTTATCTTGGTGAACAGGGCATTATTGGCGCTGCAAAACCAGGCAGCATTTTAGTTGACCATACCACTGCCTCGGCAGAAATTGCCAGTGAGCTAGAGAGTGCAGCCAAAGCCCATCAACTTGAATTTCTTGATGCACCAGTATCTGGTGGTGAGGCCGGCGCCGTTAACGGCTGCCTAACAGTAATGGTAGGCGGAGAGCAATCCACTTTAAGCAAAGTAGCAGCTGTTTTTGATTGCTATGCCAAGGCCGTTAATTTAATCGGGCCGGTAGGCTATGGCCAGCGCTGCAAAATGGTTAATCAACTTTGTATCACTGGAATCTTGCAAGGTTTATCCGAGGCCTTAAAACTGGCAGAAGCCGCTAAGCTAGATATAAACAAAGTAGTGGAAGTGCTGCAGCATGGCGCAGCAGGAAGCTGGCAACTGAGTAATCGAGCCAGCAGCATGACCGCCAATAAGTTTGACTTTGGTTTTGCCATTGATTGGATGAGAAAAGACTTAGCAATATGCTTTGATGAAGCCGACAAACTGGGCGTAGCCTTACCATTAGCCAAACAAGTTGATAATGAATACGCCAAGTTACAACAACGTGGCTATTCTCGCGCCGATACGTCAGTACTGTTCAAACAATTCGATGATGAGCAGCGCTAGTTGCCCCTTCGCTGCTTATTATCAAGCAGCAAACTGCAGACAAAAAAAACCTAAGGCCAGTGGCCTTAGGTGGGAGTCACGCGAGAACGTGAATACTTAAAAACAATAGAAGTTAAAAAAAACGAAAAAGAGCGCGACAACTCATACCCGCAACAACACCAAAAAGTATGTTTGGTAGCTACCAGTATGCTTGCATCTGTCTTGCCTAGCGCAGCGGCTCAAACTGACAACTTTTTCGCTAGCACCGTCTAATATTAACCCATCTCAGGCAAAGCAAGCTCAATTGGCAAAACTTGACTGTAAGCTTTGATGTACAGTGATTTATGCTAGTACAAAAATAGCTAGACTCTCAGCTTTAGCTTGCGCCTATGCGGCAGCTAGACTAAGCTCGCGCTCAAACAGCTTGGCATAAAAATGTTGCCTAGCTGAATCCAATTACTATTTCCACTAGGTACTTAAAATGACTGTTATCTCTGTTCCTGATTTAGCCAAACCACAAGTTAAAAGCCACCATAAAGCCCGCCACCTAAAAAAGATGGCGATTGGGCCTTTCGCACAAACCTGTGCCGAAATCCGTTTTGTAGCAGACATTGAAAAATTTGATGAAGTAGATGCTGAGCTAGCCAATACCCAACAACAGCAAGGCTGGGAGCTGTTTATCGCCTACTTTAACGAACAGTACCATGTAGCGATTAACTTTTTCACTGAACAGGCAGAGTTAGATGCTGTGATTGAGCTGGCCAATGCCGCCATTGTTAAAGTACTAGGTGACGTTGAGTTGCAAGTTCTTGCTGGTGACGCGAACTACGGCGATTGGGATAGCTGCTACAGCAACTAAGCCAAACAAAAAAGGCGTAAGTTTTTACTTTACGCCTTTTTGCTCTCGGTTCGCCAAATATTAACAGCTCGCTTCCAGCTAATAACTAAATTCAAGCTTTCTAATACTGTTTAACTGATTTAGCGCTCGTAAGGTCATTTTAAGCGGAACCCAAACGAAATATGCTGAGGCAATAATCACCATTGCCGGATCAGCATAAACAGCAAATGCAGCATAGGCGCTTTTGCTTAATAACATAGCCACCACAAAACCGACCAATACCGCCCCACTTATCACACTGTCCATTAACCATTGTTTCGCCTCTGCATCCAATAGCAAAGACTGTTTACTGGCTTTTGTTAGTATCAGGTAAGTCGCGACACAACCAACAACATTAAGCAGCCCAAACACCAAAGCTAAACCGGTGTCCACATCGCGCCCCCCATTCACTATAGCTAAAACCGCAGACCCAAATGAAAACAAACACATAGCACTAATAGCCAAGCCTTTGAAGGCTACAACCGCCGGCTCTATCATTAATGCTTTATTGGGCTGCTCTTCAAATACAGGGTGTTTTCTAAGCGCTAGGGAGCCCAGCGAAACTAGCGTTAAGGCTAGGCTCACCAATGAATAGGCACCATCAAATACAATCACTAAAGAACCAGCCCATAAACCAAGGCTGATACCGAGTAAAGCGAACAAAAAGGAGGAAAAACTAGAAAAACTTAACAGCGTTTTTTCTGTCACAGCGGAGCGAAACATTTAACTACTTATGACGCCTTTTGGCATCACAACCTTCTATCAAACAATAAAAGTTCGCTATTGTAGTGGTTAAATAATCCACGTTCAAGCCGAAGTCTCCACTGCGAAATCAGCAGTAGAGAGCCGAAATACAAGCCTACAAGTGAGCGTTAATTCTCAGACTCAACTAAAGCTTTAATTTTATGCGCTTTTTCGAAATGATCGAGCTGATGAGTTTCAATCCACCACCTGGCAGCTTCCATTAGCAGCTCGGGATTATCATTTTTATTGGCAAAAAACGCATAGAAAGACAAACCTACATTACTGCCCTTAGCGTCAATTTTACTTTGGCAAATCTTAATAACATGGCTGCGTAAGCTTGCTCTCATCGTTCTTGTTAATCCTCTGACTGCCAACCTGGCGCAATACTTAAGCCAGGTACATTTGCCAATACCTTGCTGTCTTTTAAGGCTAATTGATATTCACCACCACTCAAACTGTGTTGTTTTGAACAATCAACATTCCATTGGCGTAACAAATACCCCGCCAGCGCGGCGCGTACTTCAAGTTTAAGTGCCCCTTCATGCATCGCATAATCAAGTTCAATAGCCTGGGGGTACTGCAAACTTGGATGAGCCACCAGCTCCAATTCCACAATGTGATTCCACTGTTTGTCATAATCACGAGCTTCTAGGGTAGCAATTGACTGATCGAGTACTTCGAGTTGGGTAAAGCGAGTACATACAAAATCTCTAAAGCTCCCACTTACCCTGTCAAAAGCTCTAACATGCCAACGGTGACCATTGTTCACTAAACTGTGAGGCACTATTTCTCGGCTGCTTTCGCCAGACGATATAGACAGGTAGCTGCATTTAAGCGGCACGCGGTGATGAATAGCGCGCATAATCGAGGCAATATAATCGGCCTTTGGGTGCACCAACCTCACCGCATCAAAGCAGGTATCGCTAGGCTCTAGAGGAAACGACAAGCCATCACCAAAGCCATGAGACAGCCCCGTTAAGATCGCTTCTGGATTATGAGAAAACAAAGGAGAGAATTTATCTCTGCGTAAATACCTGCGCGCCTTATGGTCTAAAAAAGCATTGTTAGGTGCAAGTTGCTTATAGCTGGCTAAATCACGAGTTGCAGCCGCAAGGCCTGTTTTAAATCTACTAATTAAGTCGGCACGGCTCACTTCGCCAAAGTACTCTAGACTAAAATCAATAAAAGCTAGTCGGCTTCTTTGTCCATGGTTTAGTTCGTTCAAATCCATTTTTCACTTCGCTCTGTTCATCTTGAAAAACAAATACTAACAAGCACTTCAGGTATAGGCAATCATTATGATTAGGTATAAAGATGGCTGTGATATAAACCGATTTTTAAGTAAAAAATCCCTTATAAGACGAAACGAACAATTATTTTTTTTCACAAGCTAAGTAGCTATTTTTTAGCAAATAGCTTCCAGCCTCTCAAAAGCAGCAAACGCCATGAAATAAATCAATCCTTTTTTATCAACAACTTAACAAATTACTATCAACCAATGTCACACATCTAGATCACATTCACTAAGACCAAAGCGCATTCTGAACACTTTTTGATCAGCACAAAATATAAACTATGACTGTTAGCGCTAACAAAAATAATAATGATCAATTGTAAGGATGAACAATGACAGTTTTTTCAACTACGCGCCCCCTGCTCAGCTGCGCATTAATCAGTTCGGCTTTAATGTTAAGTTGCGCCAGTTTTTCGGCCAGTGCGGCATTAACTAAACAGAATTTAGCGAACTCTGGATATTGGGGCGGTATCTTGCTCCCCAACAACACAGCAATTAACGCATCAGAGCTAAACACCATATATAACCGCTTTGTAGATAACTACATCGTAGATGCCGGCACCAATATGGCGCGAGTAAAATGGGGTTCGGGAGGAGCACTGCGCGATGGTAGCGGCAATGTAAGTAAAGATGCTTACGCAACAGCCTCTGAAGGAATGGGTTACGGTATGCTAGTTACGGCCTACGGTGACGACAAAACTCGTTTCGACAAACTGTTCCGATTTTATCGAAAAGCCTTGGATGATAACAATGCTGATTTAATGCCTTGGTTAGTTTGGGGTAATGCCTCTCCAGTAACCAACCAAATTTGTTATGGCATTGTTGGCCAAAACCAAACCTGTTTTGGTGCGGGTGGTGGTGGCCCAGCAACTGATGGTGATATTGATATCGCCATGGCACTGTTTGTCGCCGCTGATAAATGGGACAACCCAGATATTGATTATCGCGCAGAGGCAATTCACATAGTTAATGAGCTGCACGATAACTGGTTACATTGGTGCGCCGATGACGGCGGCACGTGGGTGGTAAAACCTTATCAGAAATCAAATTTCGACCCGTGTAAAGATGAAATCGATGCTTCTTATTCTATACCAGCTTTTTTCCGCTACTTTGCTGAAGTGGCTTCGGTAGACAGCTCGGTAAAAAATGCCAATGACCGCTGGAATTCGGCCGCACGAGATCTTTACAGCAAGTTACTCGACAAACAAAAAGCAGGCCCAAATGGTGATAAAACCTTTGTTCCCGATTGGATGAAGTTAGATGGAAGCGCGGTAACTGGCAGAAGCACTAACTATGGCTCAGATGCCTCTCGCATTCCTTGGCGAGTAACCATGGACTATGCCTGGTATGGAACCAGTGAATCGCAAAACTGGACTCGTCGTTTAATCAACGACTTGGTAAACAACTCCAATAATGGCGACATTACCGATATTAACGCAGATATTTCCCAATCGACCGGTGACTCTGCTGGTTACAACGGCCGTTCTTTCTCTGGAGGATTTGCAGTAGCGGCAATGCTCTATAACTGGTATCCAGACAATGCTAACAATTACACCGAGCATTGGGTTGATGAAACCTTAAATGGCAGCCTGCCTTGGAACATTGGGGCTAACGGTTATGAAAATGCCAATAACGATTACTACGGGATGGCACTTTCGGCTCTATACGCGCTAACTCTAACCGGAAACACCTATAAACCAGCGTTAAATTAGGCTTAAGTACTAGGGTTAGTTTAGCGGTATAACCCTAATCCAATAATAAGGTCTCACCCATTTTCATGGTAATAAACGGTGCCGTTATGGCTTGTTTGGCAGTTAAATCTTCTAACAACTCGGCAGGCTCCATAACCGGCTCCGCTGTAAGCGGATAAGTTCCCCAGTGCATACCAATCGACAGTTTGGCTTTTACATCTTGGTGAACTTTAAGCGCCTCAGGCACGTTAACGTGTTGATCTTTCATGAAGCCACGAGGTGAATAAGCACCTATAGGAATAAAGGCTAAATCGATTTCTTCCGCTCGCTCACCTATTTCTTTAAAGTCATAGGGGTTATAACCCGTATCACCCGCAAACCAATAACGCTTACCTTTAAACTCAATCAACCAACTCGCCCAGTGGCTCTTATTGCGATCAAACAAGCCACGTGCCGACCAATGTTGGCTAGGCGTAGCAGTGATTAAGGCCTCGCCTTTTTGCTGCGAGCCCCACCAAGGCAGTTCAGTAATATTGCTTGGTTTAATATCCATTTTTTCAAACCAAGCACCTAATCCTTCTGGCACAAAGTAATGGGTTGAATTACCAAAGTGCTCAATGGCTTTTTTATCCAAGTGATCATAGTGATTATGAGAAATCACTACAAAATCGACACTGGGTAGGTCTTCTGGTTTAAAGGTAAGTGGAACTAAGCGTTTTGGCCCGGCAAAACTCACAGGCGATACCCGTTCACTAAAAACCGGATCTGTAAGAAAGGTCAACTCTGGCAGTTGTACTAAGAAACTAGAATGACCTAACCAAGTCACCTTTGTACCAGCGTGCTCATCTTTAAGTAGCTCTAGATCAACATCTTGGCGTGGTACGCGGTAAGCTTCGGCCGCTTGATCAGACCAACGAGTATCACCAAAAAATCGAACATAAAGAAACTTAAAAGGGTTTTTAGCGATCGGCTCAAGATGGTTATTTTGGTATTCTTTATCTGATGAACTACAGGCGATGACTAAGCCCACAGCGGCCAAAATCAACAGCTTTACAATTAACTTCACGCTTTACATCCCTTAAATCTTTTCCAAGAAAGTCCACTCTAGTGTCTAGCAACAAGCTTTGGCAAGTCGTTATACCAATCGTAGCAAGTAACTGTTCATTCTATCCGGTTAGAATACTCGATAATTTCGTTAAAATTTTTGATTGTAGAATAACTACTTATCGATAAACTCTGCCTTATTCTCGAGTATTTTTCCTGCGTTATTTCTGACCACTTATTTGGTGTGAGTGGTATTAGGCAATAAAAAAGCGCTGGGGTTTACCAGCGCTTTCTCGCAATACTGTTTTATTTAGTCCAGCTCAAACTCTTTGCTTAAACTCATAACACTCACCCGCCCTTTGCCCTCTGCTTTCGCGCGATATAGGGCTCGGTCAGCTTGTTTAAGTAACCAATCCTCGTTTAAATCATTGTGCTCTACACCACCGCAATCGGTAATACCGATTGAGCAACTAAGATCGGGTAAGTTGTCCACCAACTCTGGTTTTTCTGCCCAAGCACGTAACTGCTCTTTAAAATAATTTTTCTTGTGTAGATTAGCCAACAAGCGTTCAGCAGTGAGCTTTGCTTGGTCGTGTTTGGCACTGGGGAAAACCACGACAAACTCATCACCGCCCCAACGAGCAACAATATCGCCAGCGCGCATGGTGTCCACTAATAAAGCAGAGAAAGCCGAAAGCACTTTGTCACCAACATCATGGCCTAGCAAATCGTTTACAATTTTAAAGTTATCTAAATCGATATAGGCCAAGGAACAGTGATAAGTGCCGGCTTGTTGCTCAAACATCACCAGCTCTTGCTCTAAACGCGCTAACAATGCTTGTCTATTTAGCAGCCCAGTAAGCGAGTCGGTGGTAGACATCTTAAGCAAGTTTTCTCGGTGCTTAAGCTGCTGTAACTGGCTACCTAACTGGCGACTAATCAAATTAAGTGTGTCTTGGTCTTGACGATCAAAATAACGATTACTATTAAAGTTACAAAGGGTTAAGGCGCCATATAAATGTTCATCTACAAATATTGGTAAGCAGGCAACCGAGTTATAGGTGGCGCGTTTGCCATCTTCACCTTTTGAACTAAAGCTATTGTTTATCCAAGTACTCTGGTTATCTTTAACATGCGCTAGGTATTGATCAACTTGCTCTTTGCTTAGCAATTTACCTACATGCGCCCATTCTTCCCATTCGTCACTAACTAAGTGGTGAACCATCCCTACTTGTACAGTGAAGTTACCACAAACCAACTTTAAGCTTTCCACAGCTAAATCTACGGTACTATCAAATCGCTCAGGCAACGATTGCATACGACTAATCAATTGCATTTCACGCAAGCGCTGCTGAACTTGGCGAAGCTGAGTGTCTTGTTTGGCACTGCGCACTAAATCATCAAGATTAAGGTGAATTGGCGCAAGCTTATAACTATCAATATCTTTAGCGTAAAATATTTGGCGCTTATCAATGATGCTTTTAATACTATTAAATATCTCGGTGAATCGCGGCAAAATAAGCACTTCACACATGGCTAAGCTGTGGTTTAGCAAGCTATCACAGGCTTCCCATTTACCGCGGCGGCTATACACTTCTAATAACTCGGTGCTGCACTGCGGCAACAAACGGCTGTCCATGTCGACCACTTCACCAAGTAAAGCTGGCGCTGCTTCAAATATCTCTTCAGCTTTATTTAAGCGACCATCTACTACCTCAAGCGCACCTTGCAACAAGGCTTTTAAAAATGCGCCGGTACCAGAGGGCTTAAAAGGCAAACCTTGCATACGCTCTAAACATTGCTGGGCGCGAGCACGCTCGCCGAGTTTAGAATGACAAAAGCCTTTTAAGCTAAATACGTCGTAGAGGTTTCTAAAGGGGAAGTGAGTCATTTGTCTAATTCGACAAATTCTTACCAATTGCTCCAATACATCACAGGCTTGTTGGTAATCGCGGGTGCAAAAATATAACCAAGCAAAGTTATATAAGGTCACAACCAGCTCTGAGTAATCACCAGTATGCCGAGCAATATCGTAAGCAGCCAAGTACTGCTCTTGGGCTTCTGGGTATTTCTCTAAGAGAGTATTAAAGTAGCCGGTACCGTTATACATTCGTACCCGCTCACTGGCTTCACCAAGCTCTTCTCGAATACGAGAGCTAATGCCAAAACAGCGGAAGGTGGCGTGGTAACGGCTAATATAAGAATAAATAATGCCCTTGCTATGATAACTAGCTGCAATACCTTGTCGATGACCAATTCTGCGCGCAAGCTTCACCGCTTTTTGAGTAAAGTCTAAAGCAATGCTTGAATCTAAATCTTCGTAAAAACGCAAATAGGTGTAATAGTTACGCAAGGCATAAAGCCGTGAGCAGTCCATGTTGTATTGCTGCAGCTCACTGTCTAAATGGGCAAATTCAGCCAATTTTAGCGGTGTAGACGATTTATCGTGAGCATAAAAGTTTACGAACAAGGATTGCGCCACCAAATGACCATTAGTGGCTTGTCCAGCGAGCTCTAAGGCCGCTTCTGAGCATTGCATTGCTTCTTCAAAACTTTGCTGTTGCACCAAGGTAACGCTGAGCAAATTTAACAAGCGCACCTTGTCGTAAGTATTGTTTAAAGACTCTTGGAAAACTTGAAGAAGTTCTAATTCGGTTACCGCCGTATTTAATTCGCCTTGATACAACAGCGCTTCTGCCAAGAATAACTGTAGCCTTACTTTTAAACTGCTTTCTAAATCTGTGGTTTCTAGCATTAAACGGGCGGCAACTTCGGCCTCTGGCCACGCCATAAATGCTATGTTTTCAGCAACTAACAACTCTGCACTTTTTACACAGTCTCGATATTGCCAATGTACTTTTAATGGTGATTGGCTAGTAGGCACGTTATGCAACAAAGTGGTGTCATCGAGCCAATCTAAGAAGCCTTCCCAGGCTTCATCATCTTGGCGATTAGCCAGAGCATATTGGGTATCAACAGAAGTAAGCACTAAAACAGGAATACTAAGTTCACTAGAAACCAAGGCTTGTAGCATTTTAATCGCCGAAGCAGAGGCAAAGTGCCAACCACTTACCACCACAATAGCGGGCTCTACAAATAACTTAGCAACTAAAGCAATAATCGCTTTTTCAATAGACTGTTGCTCGAAATAAAGATCATCAACCAACACCAGCTCACTGCGTTCAAAACGTTCGCCTTTAAGCATTGCGCATAAATTTTGCTGCAGCGGTACAAAGTCGGTCACGCTGGCCGCAAGCTCTTCTGCACTTAAGTTGGATTGCTCAAAACGGCGGATAAGCAAAGCAAATAGCGAGCTATAAGGGGAGTAAGCACTCAAATTATTGAGGCTTATCATGTATAAAGGAGCGCCCTGTTGTTCTGCAAAATCAGAGGTGCAACGGGCCAAATTGTCGGGATCCGAGCTTTGAAAAAAACTAAAGCTGGTTGCTCCCCCTAAAGTACGCTGCCAATCAATCGACAAACGCTTCGCAAAACTGTCCATTTGGGGCATGGTTGAAATCGCCCTCCTAGGCTAAATTTACCGCTAATATACTAATTTATTTGCCTAGATTTCGATGCCAAGATGGTCACATAAAATGGCTGGAAAATTGTTAATAAACAGGGATAAGGCAAAATCTGATAAGTTGGTCAATATTCTTATACTATAAATACTAACAAAGCGTAATTAGGCAAGATTATCTCGCTCAAAAATCTTAGTGAAAAACTCGATACGTCAACTCGCTTGTCGTACCATGACCATTCATACCAAACAGCGCTATTTTAATGTCTTTATCTGAACGACAACAAGCAAAACTTAAGCAACTAAATCAAGCTGGCAGCATTTCTGAGGTAACAACTATTCAATCCCTCTGGGGAGGCTATGGCGAACTACTTAGAGTGAAGTTTAAGCATGGTATTCGCCCAAGCTTGGTAGTGAAAAACATAGCTTTTCCAGAGCAAACGAAACATCCGCGAGGATGGAATACCGCTCTCTCACACCAACGCAAAATTCATTCATACCAAGTTGAATTGGCATGGTACCAACAGTTCGCCCAAGATTGTGACCAGCACTGTTATATGCCCCAACTTATCGATTCAAGCCAGCATGATGACCATCAAAGCATTGTATTGGAAGACCTACATACCTTGGGTTACAGCGAAGTAAGGCAACAAGTAGACTTCAAGCAAGCTTTAGTTTGCATTCGTTGGTTAGCCTATTTTCATGCCCGTTTTATGCAACGCTCAGCCTCTTCACTTTGGCCTCAAGGCGGCTATTGGCACTTAGCGACTCGCCCCGACGAACTCGCCGCTATGGCCGAGTCCCCCCTTAAACAAGCAGCATCGGCAATAGACCAACATCTGCAATCAAGCGATTACTTTTGCCTTATTCATGGCGATGCCAAGCTTGCCAACTTTTGCTTTAATCAAACACTAACCCAAGTTGCAGCAGTAGATTTTCAGTACGTTGGCAAAGGTTGTGGCATCCAAGATTTGGCCCTGTTTGTAGGTAGTTGCCTCAGTGAACAACAGTGCTTTGAGCAACAACGAAACATTCTTGATTACTACTTTGAAATGCTACAACAAGCCCTTGAACACTATGCTGTTACTGAAGTTAACTTTACAGAGCTGGAACAACAATGGCGAGATTTGTATCCTTTTGCTTGGGCCGACTTTGAACGTTTTCTCGAAGGCTGGAGCCCAGGTCACTGGAAGCTAAATAGTTACAGCCACCAACAAACCCAATTGGCTCTCCAAATTTTGGCGGAAAATAGCAATGACTAAGTCTAAGATAAATTGCCACTTTAGTTCAGCTCAACTGCAACAGTTTGTAGGCCTTGCAATAACTGCCGCCAAACAAGCTGGCGAATACATTGCTGCTTACCCAAGAGAGCAACTAAAGGTAGAACATAAATCCCAAGATTTGAGTTTAAGCGCGCAGGTGGTTACCGAGGTAGACCGACACTGTGAAAGGATTATTTTAAACACGCTTAAGCCAATCACTCAGTTGCATCAACTAGCCACTCTAGCCGAAGAGAACACCGAAGGCTTCGACTTAACGCAACACCCGCGGTTTAACAGTGAAGCTTTTTGGGCAATCGACCCCTTAGATGGCACCCTGCCCTTTATCGAAGGAAGCGATGGTTGCGCAGTATCAATTGCTTTAGTGAATAAAGCCGGTCAAGCACTTTTGGGTGTATGTTACCTTCCCTTTAGTAACACGCTCTACCACAGCTACTTTAACCCTGACGCCCAACAACACCACAGTTTTAAGCAACAGCTTGCGTTTGAGCAAAAAACACCAAGCAATATATGCGACTTAGGCTCCACTTCGCTAACATTTTATTGTGATAGAAGCAGCCTTAAATTGCCTTATTTTGAGCAACTTAAGGCGCAATTAGAACAGCTTGCCAAACACTTAGGCTATTCTGAACTGCTAATTAAGACTAGCGCTGGAGCCGTAGTAAACGCTTGCTCAGTAATTGATGAATCAAACGCCTTTTATTTAAAACTCGCCAAACGAACACAAGGTGGCGGCAGCATTTGGGATTTCGCCGCCAGCTCATGCATCGCCCACGGCTGTAATGCTTGGGTGAGCGACAGCAACGGCCAAGCCATAAAACTAAATAACCCAACTAGCAGTTTTATGAATCAAAAAGGCGTGTTGTATGCCAGCAATGCAAGCTTAGCCAAGCAGATTTTAGCCCTTAAACTCAACCAGCAATTTAGTGATGCATAATCAGCTGTTAATGGTACTTCCCTCTTCAGCAATCACTTGAAAGAAATGAACTCGATGCACTAGCGTTGGCTCGCATAAACTTTGCCTTCGCTGAAGCATAAATGCTTTGTTCGCAATACAGTTTACTAGATAGCGTAAACACCCCTCTTATACTGCTATCTATATCTGCGCTCAGTATGACTTCGTGATTAACCGGAACTGGTTTAGCAAACCGAATATGTAAATCAGCAGTCATTGCTTCCACCCCCTCGGCGAATAAACGATGTGTCATTGCGGCATCGAGCAGAGTAGAAATAATACCGCCATGCAACACCCCGCTATATCCCTGATAAAGCCTATCTAAACTAACTGCCGCTTCTATCCCCCCGGCTTTGCTGCGAATAAAGCGTAAGTTTAAAGCAGTACTAGAAGAGTCACTCGTTCCACAGGCAAAACAGTGCTTATGTGAATAAGGAATAGCAATGTCCATCATCAATTCTCAAGTGTAAAAACCTGTTTATTTATAGCATATGCCAAAAATAAACATCAATAAATTATTGGCATATGCCAATAATTTATCTATAGTGAAAATGAACTTAAGCTTAGGAGATAACATGGCCAGACCCAAAAAATGCCGCCGCATTTGCGGGCGACCAGCACATAACTGCTTTAAACCCAATGGCGTACCTATGAGTCGCTTAAGTCAGCTAGAAATTCTACCGGAAGAGTTTGAAGCCCTACGACTTGCCGACCAACTCAAGATGAGCCAATTAGAAGCAGCCACAGAAATGGGCGTTTCCCGACAAACCTTTGGCAATATAATTAGCCAAGCACGCTTTAAAATAGCGACATGTTTGGTAGAAGGAAAAGCCCTTGTTTTTGCCGATGAGGAATCTGAACTATGATTTATGCCGTTCCAAATAACCAAGGCCAAGTAGCTAACCATTTTATGAAAGCACCAAGCTTTAGCGTATTTAGCGATACCGAGTTACTCGATGAAATTACTCACCAAGCTAACCATGAGCAGTCATGCAACAGCAAAATAGCCATCTTTGAACAGCTATGCCAGCTAAACGTAGACGCTGTTATTGTTAAAAATATTGGAGAGAAAGCTTTAAATAGATTGCTTGCAATGGGGATTAAAGTGTTTAAAACCAACGCTCGCGTGGCGTTGAATACCATAAGCCAAAGCCCAATGATAGAACTTAAATCCCTAGAACTTGCTCGCCCTTCCCTACAACATTCAAAAAAGCATAGCCATAAAGCGTGCTGTAAAAACTCTATAAAGCAAAAACGTAACAACAATTGCTGTTCAGAAAAACCAAAATTCCAACACAGCTAATACCAATAGCTTACTTACAAAAACACGCTATTTAGGCAATTACCTTATGCTACATTGATTGTTTTGTTGTTATAAAAATCACGTTAGTGCAATTTGAGCACTGCACAAATTGCACTAACGATCATGTCGTTGAAGAGAGCCGACCATCATGCCTAAACCAGATTTAAGCAAAGCTATTACCTTTACAACGCCGCAAGAGCTTGGTCGTTGGCTCGAAATTAATCACGCAACCCAAACTGAACTGTGGATAAAAATATTCAAGAAGAAAACAAACCTAGCAAGCGTAACTTGGGATGAAGTGGTAATTGAAGCTCTCTGCTGGGGTTGGATTGACGGAGTAAAAAAGTCGATTGACGAGCATGCATACTTACAGCGAATTTCTCCCAGAAAACCCCGTAGCACTTGGTCGAAAAGAAACCGAAAACACGTAGAGCGGTTAATAAACGAGGGGCGAATGACCAAACCTGGCCTATTGCAAGTAGAGGCAGCTAAAGCTGACGGAAGGTGGGAGAATGCCTACGCGGTAAGTGAAATGGAAGTCCCCGCAGACTTTTTAACGGCATTAGCGCTAAAACCACAGGCACAACAGTTTTATGAAACACTCACTAAATCAAGTCGCTATGTTATAGCTCACGGCCTACTTAGTGCCAAAAGGCCCGAAACCAGACAAAAGCGCTTTGCTAAGTTCTTAGATTTACTAGCGCGCAACGAAAAGCCTATATAGCTTTTGGATTCGAGGGTTTGGCTATACAAATAATACTGTTTCGCAGCAGCAATCTTTAGGCTATTACTTTGCTGTAACGCACAACCAATATTTACCTACAAAAAAGCCAGGTTTAACCTGGCTTATTAATCACAACAATACTGCTACACCGAGGTGTGTAAACAACTTACAGAATGCTCATCACTCCCCACTAAAGCGGGTTTATTTTTAGCACATTGCTCGGTGGCTATGGGGCAGCGCGTGCGAAATACGCAACCCGAAGGTGGGTTAATTGGCGAGGGTAAATCGCCCTCTAGCAGTTCAATGGTTTTGCCGCGCTCTAAATCCGGATCGGGAATAGGCACTGCCGACATCAACGCTTTGGTATAAGGGTGCGTGGGTTTATCAAACAGGGCCTTAGCCGTGCCTAATTCAACCGAGTTACCCAAGTACATTACCAATACGCGGTCGGAGATGTGCTTCACTACCGAAAGATCGTGAGCGATGAAAATAAGGCTTAAGCCCATTTCTGCTTGCAGCTCTTTAAGCAGATTAACCACCTGCGCCTGAATCGATACGTCGAGCGCCGATACAGGTTCATCACAAATAATCATCTTCGGCTCAAGGATTAACGCTCGGGCGATACCAATACGCTGACACTGACCACCAGAGAACTCATGCGGATAACGGTTGATTACGTTTGGTAACAAGCCCACCCGCATCATCATTTTTTGCACTTTTTGTTTTACTTCAGCTCTGCTGAGGTTTGGGTAAAAAGTACGCAATGGCTCGGCAATAATATCGCCAACCGTCATTCTTGGGTTTAGTGATGCTAGCGGGTCTTGAAAGATCATTTGAATCTCTTTGCGCTTTTCGCGCAGATTCTTTTGATCAAGCTCGGTTAAGTCTTGCCCTAACCACACTACCTTGCCTGCTTCTGCTGGCACTAGGCCAATCACTGCACGGGCGAAAGTAGATTTACCACAGCCCGATTCGCCAACTACCCCTAACGTTTCACCTTGGTAAAGCTTAAGCGACACGCCGTCTACTGCTTTTAAGGTGGCAGCAGGTGTCCAAGGTAAGGCTTTGGCATTTTTAATTTTGAAATAGACTTTTAAATCCACTACATCTAGCAATAAGGCTTTATCACTCATCTTATTGGCCTCCGCTTAAGTGGAAATCATTGTGACAAGCACGCTGACGCTGGTTAGCAAAAGTGCTTAGTTCAGGGCTTTGCTGGCGACAGTGATCGCTCACTCTATGGCAACGTTCTTGAAACGGGCAGCCCTGTGGAAGTTTAAGTAAGTTAGGTGGATTACCCGGAATAGTCGGCAATATTTCACCTTCGGTATCCAAGCGTGGGATCGCTTTTAACAAACCTTCGGTATACGGATGACTAGGTTGATAAAACACTTCTTTAGCCGTGCCATATTCCATGGTGCGGCCAGCGTACATAACCAACACTTTGTCACAGATACCGGCAACTACACCTAGATCGTGAGTAATCATAATAATTGCTGTATTAAACTCACTCTTCAGTTCGTTTAACAATGTCATTATTTGCGCTTGAACCGTTACATCTAAGGCCGTAGTTGGCTCGTCGGCAATTAACAGCTGTGGTTTACACAGCAAAGCCATAGCAATCATTACTCGCTGGCGCATACCACCCGAGAACTCGTGGGGGTACATGGCCATGCGTTTTTCAGCTTCTGGCATTTTAACCGCATCAAGCATACGAACGGCTTCCACGTGGGCTTCACGATTACTCATGCCCTTATGTAAGCGAAGCACCTCTTTTAGCTGCTCACCCACTTTCATGTAAGGGTTTAGCGAGGTCATCGGATCTTGGAAAATCATCGAGATCTTCTCGGCGCGTATGGCGTTTAACTGCTGCTCTGGCAAGTTAAGAACTTGCTGGCCGTTAAACAAGGCTTCGCCGCTAATAGTACCGTTTTTTGCCAGTAAGCCCATTAAGGCAAAAGCGGTTTGGCTTTTACCCGAGCCTGACTCACCAACAATACCCAATGTTTGCCCTGCTTCCAGTGAAAAAGTTAAATCGTTCACTGCGGTTACGCTGCCTTCGGGGGTAGAAAACTCTACACGAAGGTCTTTCACATTTAATAAACTCATTACTCTGCCCCTGCCTTAGCGATCTTTTGGATCTAAGGCATCACGTAAACCGTCGCCTACATAGTTAAAACTAAACAGCGTGACCACCATAAATGCAGCTGGATATAATAGCTGCCAAATGGCAATTTCCATGGTTTGCGAGCCGTCTTGCAACAAAGCGCCCCACGAGGTCATTGGCTCTTGTACACCCAAACCTAAGAAGCTTAAAAACGATTCAGTAAGAATCATTTGTGGCACTAGCAGCGTGGCATATACTGCAACAATGCCTAATACATTAGGCACAATGTGGCGAGTAATAATTTTCCATTTGGATACACCACACACTTCGGCAGCTTCAATAAACTCTTTGTTTTTAAGGCTTAAGGTTTGGCCACGAACAATACGCGCCATGTCTAACCAAGACACTGCACCAATGGCAACAAACACCAAGAAAATATTGCGGCCAAAAAAGGTCACCAGCAAAATTACAAAGAACATGAACGGAATGCCGTAGAGGATCTCTAGCAAACGCATCATTACTCGGTCTACTGTGCCGCCTAAAAAGCCCGAAGTAGCGCCATAAAGGGTACCAATAAGTACCGCGACAAAAGCGCCCATCACACCTACCAGCAATGAGATTTGTCCGCCCAATAAGGTACGAACAAACATATCTCGGCCTAACGAGTCGGTACCAAAGTAATGACCACTTTCAATAGATGGTCCATGGTGCATGGCACCCCAGTCGGTATCGTCAAAGGCAAACTCACTAAGGTGAGAGCCAAACATCACTAGCAAAGTGATGAATACCAATATGCCTAAACTTACCATGGCGGCGCGGTTACGCATGAAACGCATACGCGCATCTTGCCACAAACTGCGGCCTTCAATTTCTAACTTATCTGCGAACTCACTAATAGCGTCGCTGTTTTGTTTGTTATCTAACATTGCAGCCTCCTAGTAGCGAATTTTCGGATCGATGAAGGCATACAAGATGTCTACAATCGCGTTGAAAACAATGGTAAAGGTACCAATTAAAATGGTGAGACCTAACACTAAGGAGTAGTCTCGGTTAAGCGCTCCATTCACAAACAACTTACCAAAACCAGGCAAGCCAAAAATGGTCTCAATCACTACCGAGCCAGTAATAATGCCAACAAAAGCTGGGCCCATGTAAGACACTACTGGTAACAAAGCTGGGCGCAGCGCGTGGCGTACAATAATGTAACGATATGGCAAACCTTTGGCTTTGGCAGTGCGGATAAAGTTAGAGCTTAATACTTCAATCATGCTGCCACGCATAATCCGCGCAAACGAGGCCACGTAAAGTAGTGACATGCCTAACATGGGTAGAATAATGTATTGCCACTGCCCCCCATTCCAGCCCCCTGCGGGTAACCATTGCAACTTAATCGCAAAGATATAAACCAAGGTGGGCGCTAATACAAAGGAGGGCATCACCACCCCGGCCATTGCCGTGGACATAATGCTAAAGTCCATCCAGGTGTTTTGTTTTAGTGCTGCCAGCGTGCCTACAGACACCCCCATCAACACTGTAAAGATAAAGGCAATAGAGCCGATTTTTGCTGACACCGGCAGGGCTTGCGCCACAAGTTCATTCACGGTGTAGTCTTTGTATTTAAATGATGGCCCAAGATCGCCTTGTGCCAAATTGCCTAAGTAAGAGAAGTATTGCTCCAGTACCGGTTTATCCAAACCGTACTTAGCCTCGATATTGGCTAATACTTCAGGCGGAAGTGAGCGCTCACCAGAGAATGGGCTTCCCGGGGCAAAACGCATCATAAAGAAGGTGATAGTAATCAATACCAACAGCGTAGGTATTGCTTCTAGCATTCGTTTTAAGATGAACTTAATCATTCGATTTTCCAGCTTATGTTTATTGCTGTAATTGAATTAGCGTAGCTAACAACAAAATAAGGCACCTTAAGCATAAGGTGCCTTACAAAAGACCATCAACTATTTGGCAATAATGTATAGATCTTTAGTGTAAATTTTGTCTTCGGCGTTGTTCATTGGGTAGCCACCAACTGTTGGCTTAACCAAACGCGCATTTACGTAGTGGTAGATTGGAGCAAGTGGCATGTCTTGAGCAAGTTGTGCCTCTGCTTGGCGGTAGTTATCGCCACGAACAGCATCATCAACCGCTGACATAGCTGCATTCATAAAGCCATCGTAAGCTGGGCTGTTGTAGAACTGGTCGTTGTTACCGTTATTGCTCTGCATTAACGATAGGAAGGTTGACGCTTCGTTGTAATCACCACACCAGCCGGCGCGGGTTACATCGTAGTTACCGTTACGACGGTTATCTAGGAAAGTTTTCCACTCTTGGTTCTCTAGGTTTACTTTAACACCAAGGGTTTTCTTCCACATAGAAGCTACTGCAATAGCGATCTTCTTGTGGTTTTCGCTAGTGTTGTATAACAGAGTAAACTCTAGTGGCTTGTCTTTACCGTAACCTACTTCGGCTAGTAGCTCAGCAGCTTTTGCATTACGCTCTTTTTGCGACCAAGTAGCGTAATCTGGCGTATCTACTTGTAGGCCAGCCACTTTTTGGTGTGCAAAGTTGTAAGCAGGTAGCTCACCTTTACCCACGATAAACTTAGCTACTGCGTCACGGTCAATGGCGTAAGACAACGCTTTGCGTACGCGAGCATCATCAAATGGTGCTTTTTTGTTGTTAAAGCCGTAGTAGTAAGAACATAAGTAAGGCGTTACTTTTAACGAATCTGGCTGCTCTTTTTGCATGCGCTTAAAGTGCTCGTTAGCCATTTCGTAAGTCATATCAATTTCGCCCGCTAGGAAGCGGTTCATGTCAGTAACTTGGTTCTCGATTGGTAGGTAAGTCACTTTGTTGATAACGGTTTTGTCGTTATCCCAGTAGTTTTCGTTACGCTCCATAACGATTTTTTCATTCACTACCCATTCAGATACTTTGTAAGCACCGTTACCCACAAAGTTAGCTGGTAAAGTCCACTTATCACCGAACTTTTCAACAGTAGCTTTGTGCACAGGCTTCAGCGTAGTGTGCGACGTCATCGCAACAAAGTAAGGTAGGGCTTGCTCTAGTTTAATTTCTAAGGTGTAGTCATCAAGAGCTTTAACTGCTAATTCAGAGGCGTCTTTCTTGCCATTGATAATGTCTGCTGCATTTACCATGGTGGTCATTTCTAGATACCACGAATAAGGCGCTGCGGTTTTTGGATCAACTGCGCGTTTGAAACTATATTCAAAATCGTGGGCGGTTAATGCATCGCCATTAGACCATTTTGCATCTTTGCGAAGGTGAAATACGAAGGTAAGGTTATCTTCAGTTTCCCAAGATTCTGCCACGCCAGGTACCAGGTTTCCGTCGCCATCTTGATTTACCAAACCTTCAAGTAGCTCACGAATCACATTAGATTCTGGCACGCCTTCGGTTTTGTGAGGGTCTAGGGAAGCAGGCTCGGTGCCGTTACCACGTACTAGTTCCTGTACTGGGGCAAGTTTAACGCCAGCGGGAACATCAGCAGCAAAAGAGGCAGTGGTGAAAGAACTTAGGATCGCAGCACTAACGAGGCTGGCAGCTAAAGTTTTAGCAGTTTTCATTTTCATCTCCATATTGACACATTTGGCTATAACTAGGCCGTTTGTGAAATTTCCATTCACTTTACATGAATATTAAATCAGTACAATATTCTAATAAAACGCACATCAACGCCAGATGCTACACCCGAATCAAATAAACAACAAATAATAAGTTGCCTTTTGTTAGTGAAGATTCCTGATTATTCTCAAGAATTATTGGGTTTTTATTGTTAATTCACTAGGTTAAGCTAGCATCTAAAAAAACATCAAAACTTACTGTTAACGTAGATAAATTGAGAAGAAACTACAAATTTGATCGGAGTAGCAAAATTGGTAAAAAATTTACACTTTTTGCCTGAATACTGATTGATTCTGTAAAATTAGCCGAAAATATTTCGTGATTTTTTTACATTTGTAACTTAGCAACACATGATCTGGATCAAGTTGTACCACTAAAGGGCTACCTATAATTGCTGGTGAAAGTTAATTACTAAACCACTAGAACGGTGATTTACGGTCTATACTGAGGCGGATTGAACTATCAGTGTTGGTTTACTAATTAGTTTTAGTTTAAATGAGGAGAACAGGATGCCTGTAGGTAATATTGATGAGTTAAACGCAATGGTTGCTCGAGTGAAGGCGGCGCAAGCTGAATTCGCATCTTACAGCCAAGAACAAGTGGACAAGATTTTCCGCGCTGCGTCACTCGCTGCTTCTACAGCACGTATTGAACTAGCTCGTATGGCGGCTGAAGAGTCTGGCATGGGCATAATGGAAGACAAAGTGATCAAAAACCACTTCGCTTCTGAGTTCATCTACAACAAATACAAAGATACTCTAACTTGTGGCGTTATCGAACGTAACGACGAAGGCGGTACTATTACTATCGCTGAGCCAGTAGGTATTGTTTGTGCCATCGTACCAACCACTAACCCAACTTCTACCGCTATCTTTAAAGCGCTAATCAGCCTTAAAACGCGTAACGGTTGTATCTTCTCTCCACACCCACGTGCTAAAAACGCAACTAACTTTGCGGCTAAATTAGTACTTGATGCTGCTATCGCTGCTGGTGCGCCAAAAGACATTATTGGCTGGATTGATACTCCTTCTGTAGAACTATCTAACGCACTAATGAAGCACGAAGACATCGCGCTAATTCTTGCAACTGGTGGTCCAGGTATGGTTAAAGCTGCTTACTCTTCAGGTAAGCCTGCTATTGGTGTTGGTGCTGGTAACACGCCAGTAGTAATTGACGAAACTGCAGACGTTAAACGTGCTGTTTCTTCTATTCTTATGTCTAAGACTTTTGATAACGGTGTTATCTGTGCTTCTGAGCAAGCAGCTATCATTGTTGAATCTAAGTACGACGAAGTCATTGCTCGTTTCGCTAAATACGGCGCAGCAGTACTAAGCAAAGCAGACGCAGATAAAGTACGTAAAGTACTTATGATTAACGGCGCGCTTAACGCTAAAATCGTTGGCCAACCAGCATACAAAATTGCTGAGCTAGCTGGCGTAACTGTACCAAAAGCAACTAAGATCTTAATCGGTGAAGGCCTAGAAGCATCTTACGATGACGAGTTCTCACACGAGAAACTATCTCCAACTCTAGGTGTTTACAAAGCGACAGACTTTGAAGACGCTGTTCGCCAAGCTGGTATCGTATTAGACATCGGTGGTGTTGGTCACACGTCTGTACTTTACACAGACCAAGACGCAAACGCTGACCGTATCGCTTACTTTGGCGACAAAATGAAGACTGCACGTATTCTTATCAATACGCCTTCTTCTCACGGTGGTATTGGTGACCTTTACAACTTCGAACTAGCACCTTCTCTAACGCTAGGTTGTGGTTCTTGGGGTGGTAACGCGATTTCTGAAAACGTGGGTCCAAAACACCTTATCAATAAGAAAATTGTTGCGAAGCGAGCTGAGAACATGTTGTGGCATAAACTACCTAAGTCAATCTACTTCCGTCGTGGTTCATTACCAATCGCAATGGACGACCTAGACGGCAAGAAACGTGCAATGGTTGTTACTGATAACTTCCTATTCAACAACGGTTACATCGACGACCTACGTGCCATCCTTAAAGAGAAAGGCATGGAAGTTGAAGTATTCCACGATGTAGAAGCAGACCCTACTCTGTCTATTGTGAAGAAAGGCGCTGAAGCTTGTCACAACTACCAGCCAGACGTAATTCTTGCTGTTGGTGGTGGTTCACCAATGGATGCTGCAAAGATCATGTGGGTAATGTACGAGCACCCAGAAACTGACTTCGAAGACCTATCAATGCGCTTTATGGACATCCGTAAACGTATTTACAAGTTCCCTAAAATGGGTTCAAAAGCTGAACTAGTATGTATTACTACTACTTCAGGTACTGGTTCAGAAGTAACACCATTTGCGGTTGTAACTGACGACACTACTGGTCAGAAATACCCACTAGCTGACTACGAACTAACGCCTAACATGGCTGTTGTTGATGCTAACCTAGTAATGGATATGCCTAAGTCACTATGTGCCTTCGGTGGTTACGATGCGGTTACTCACGCTATGGAAGCTTACGTTTCTGTACTAGCTAACGAATACTCAGACGGTCAAGCTCTGCAAGCACTTAAGATGCTTAAAGAATACTTACCAAGCTCTTACCAAAACGGTAAAGCTGACCCAGTAGCTCGTGAGAAAGTACACAATGCTGCTACTATCGCTGGTATCGCGTTTGCTAACTCTTTCTTAGGTGTGTGTCACTCAATGGCTCACAAACTAGGTGCCGAGTTCCACGTACCACACGGTTTGGCTAACGCATTGTTGCTAACTAACACAATTCGTTTCAACGCAACTAACACGCCAACTAAACAAACTGCGTTCTCTCAGTACGACCGTCCTAAGGCACGTGCTCGTTACGCAGAAGTTGCAGAGCACTTAGGCTTCCGTGAAGGTAACACTGAAACTAAGCTTAACGCCCTTCTAACTTGGTTAGACGAGTTGAAAGTTGAATTGAACATTCCTCTATCTATTAAAGATGCAGGCGTGAACGAAGCTGACTTCCTAGCTAAAGTTGACGAACTAGCGGTAGACGCGTTTGATGACCAATGTACTGGTGCAAACCCACGTTACCCACTAATTGCTGAATTGAAACAAGTTCTACTTGATTCTTACTACGGTCGTCCATACACCGAAGCAGCAGATAGTGCAGAAGCTGAATCTCAAAAAGCTAAAAAACCAGCTGCTAAAAAAGCGACTAAAGCAAAAGCTTAATCACTAAATAGCACTAAATACTAAGGCTCCTTTAAGGAGCCTTTTTTTTATTTTCATTTTCGCGCTAAGCTTTGTCATACTATGGCGGCTATAATTAGTCGAAGATGTTTGGGGTTAATGTTATGTCGTATTCAAAAGCTATAGCACTTTCAGCTTTGTTAGTTGCCACCACCAGTATTGCTGAGGTACTGCCCTTTGAGGCCGAATACCGCGCAGATTTTAAAGGTATCCCCATTGCCAAAGGCTATCGCCAACTGATTGATTTGGGTAACGATACCTTTCAAATTAAAAGTATTGGTACAGCCCTCGCTGGCGGCCTTAAATACGACGATACATCTCGTTTTACCTATCACCAACAAGATGTAAAAACCTTAGGCTTTGTACTTAAACAAAGTAACCTATTTTCCACCACACGAGTTACCGGCCACCCAGACCGTAAAGGCGGCTTAATCGTTGATGTTGATGGTGAAAGACACCATTTTGAAGCCCCAGACAACGTGCACCAGTTAATGGATGCAGCAGGCTTCTCGGTGCAATTACAAAACGACTTAAAGAAAGGCTTAAAAGATTTAGATTATCACTACAATGTGATTGATGAAGTGGATAACTACCGCTTCACCGTCGTCGCCGAAGAAACCGTAGAAACCATACTCGGTACTTTTGAAGCGCTGAAGGTGGAGCAGAAAAAACGAGAAGGCCGCAGCACCTGGCTATGGTTGGCGCCTGAATTAGATTATCACTTAGTTAAAGCAGAAATTATCCGCAACGGTAAAAGCTGGGCTACCCTAGAGGCCACCCGCATTGATATTGTTGAACCAGAAAAACCAATGTTAGCTAAGCAAGCCGCTAACAACTAAGCAGAGCTTAGCAACTAACCAACCTTGCGTTTGCAATTATAAAGCCTTGTTAATCACAAGGCTTATTACTGCAGATAGAGCTGAATTCAATTTTTTATTAGTGGCGCGTTAACAATTTTGCTTTTACTTCGCTGCGCCTCCCCCTCTAGCCAAAACTGCTGAGCTTGCTGATTAATCCACTCACTAAATTGCTTTATTTTCTCTCGTTTAAAATAAGGCTTTGGCGCTACCAAGTAATAACGATAACGAGGTTTTACTTCTACATTGCCCAACTTAACCAGTAAACCTTGTTGGATATACTTCCACGCCAAGCTGTGCCTTACTAAAGCGATACCTTGAACAGCTAGCGCGCCTTCAATCACTACATGAGCACCTTGATACAATAAGTTAGCCTTGGGCACACTAGAGTTAAAACCAGCTAGCTCTAACCAATACTGCCAATTCATATCAGGCCTCGCATCATCAATCAGCGTGTGTTTACTCAAATCGTTTAAACACACCTCTGGATGCTGTTCTAAATACAATGGATGACAAACAGGATATAGATGATCATCCATTAGCTTAGCGGCATGTAAACCTGGGTAATCTCCCAAGCCATAACGCACACATAAATCGACCCTATCTTGGCGAAAATCTATCAAACTATTTTTTGGCATTAGCATTACCGATAGATTTGGGTGTAGTTGGCTAAACTCACCTAACCGAGGCACTAGCCAATGCTGGGCAAAAGACGGTAACACCGACAAAGACATGCTGTTTGGATCGGGATCAAGGCTTACTTGACGAACGCCGTCCTGCAGGGTTCTAAATGCTTGTTTAGCGTAATGATGCAAGGTTTCACCCTCAGCGGTTAACACTACTCTACGATGTTGACGCTCAAACAGCTGCACATCAATTCTCTCCTCTAACTGACGGATCTGCTGGCTCATAGCCGCAGCGCTTACAAATAACTTTTCTGCAGCTGCTTTAAAGCTGCCCATTTCTGCAGCCAAATAGAAGTAATAAAGCCCTTGCAAGGGAGGCATTCGGTCGCTCACTTAAGTTTTCCTTAACTAAGAGTCAATTTAAGTCGTTTGTCACTGAGCTCCAATATAGCGTACTTTTTAACCGTCAGCAGCCTAAAGGAGTTTTGTTATGAATATCATTAACCAAGCAAAGACAAGCCAACAACACCAAGCTTTAACATCATCTAAACTAAACTTACGCAACATGCTTAGTAAATTGGATATGCTATTGGCGCGCCGAAAAAGCCGTCGTGAATTAGCTAAGCTTCCCGACTATTTGCTAAAAGACATTGGGGTGAGTAGAGCAGATGCATTACGAGAGGCCGAGAAATCATTTTGGCAGTCTTAGCGTCACTTAAATCAATAGGGGTGTATTGCCAAAGCTTGACTAGCCCTAGCTTTAAATTGTTAGCGCGACTTGAAGCAAGCAATAGCCCCTATTCTAAACTCGCTCTAACTATTCTTTTTGATGAAGAATAGCTTGCTTACTAACTACGCTAAAAAGCTCTCGAGCCTCTACTAATACTAAGGTGTTGATGTAACTAAGCTTTACCTAGGCCTTTCAACTATTGACTTTTAAGCTAATAAAACTTGTTCACTCCAATGAGTTTTCAAGATGTTTTTTTGACAATTAATCCGCTAGAATCTGCGCAACTGACCACATTTCGAAGTGGTCGAACCTGAATGATCGCACAAACGGATTTGAAGTTTTACCCTTATGGATCAAGTACAGTTTCACAAAGTGCCGCCAAACTGCGGACTAAGCCTTAATATTACCACTCGCTTTAAAAAAGCAGCCGATTACAAAGGCTACTGGATAGGCGTAGACAAAAAGAGCTACATTATTTGCCGCCTTAATGGTGCCGATTCAAGCACTGGCATCAATCTTATTAGTGAAGGCTGTGAAGTAAATGCGCGCTTTCATTGGGACGGTAAACTCATCGCCTTCCGCTCTGAAATTGTGGCATTGATTAATGAGCCCGCTCGTTGGATGATTTTGCAATATCCTCAAAACGTTATGTCTATGCCACTGCGTAAATATGACCGTTATGAGTGTTATCAGCCAGCAACCCTGCACCTTGATTCAAAACACGTGTTACGTGGAGTGCTAAAAGATATCTCTGAACGTGGTTGTAAGTTTGTGCCAAGCGCTGCCAACAAGTTCAATATCAATGTATTAAAAGACAAGAACTTACAGCTACAAACCCGCTTTCCTAAGCGCGACGAGCCAGTAATTCTTACCTGCCAAATAAAAAATACCCCTAACGAGCGAAATGAATTTGCACTGGGCTGTCAATTTGTTCAAGATTACGAACTTGTTAATCAACAAATTGAATACCAACTTGTTGATAAAGCCTACGAAAAGAAAATACAGGGCATTGCTTGAGCAAACCAATCAACAGCATTTTAATCACCGGGTGTAGTAGTGGCATTGGCCTTTATTGCGCCAAAGAATTACAACAGCGCGGCTACAATGTTATCGCCTCTTGCCGTAAAGACGACGATGTGAAAACGCTACAAACAAGTGGTTTGCAATGTGTAACACTTGATCTAGATAGCGAAAGCTCTATTGAGCAAGGCTGGCAACAAGCGCTAGCCTTAGCTAATGGTAAAATAGATGCTTTGTTTAACAATGGTGCCTATGGTCAACCAGGGGCGCTAGAGGATCTGCCCACTCAAGCACTTCGCCAACAGTTCGAAACCAATCTATTTGGCTGGCATCACTTAAGCCGTTTAGCAGTAGCTCATATGTTACAACAGCAACACGGGCGGATTATTCAAAACAGTTCGGTACTTGGCTTGGTGGCGATGAAGTATCGCGGAGCCTACAACGCCAGTAAGTTCGCCCTAGAAGGCTACACCGATACCCTACGTTTAGAATTAGCCAATACCCCGCTACATGTTTCTCTCATTGAACCAGGCCCGATTACCAGCTTGTTTAGGCAAAATGCTAAAGCCGCCTTTGAACAAAACATTGATGCCAACAATACTCGCCACCAAAGCGCTTACCAAAAAACGCTAGAACGCTTAGAGCAAGAAGGCCCAAGCAGTAAATTCACGCTGCCCGCTAGCGCGGTGTATAAAGCCCTATTGCACGCACTTGAAAAACCAACACCTAAAGCGCGTTACTACGTTACTTTCCCTACCCACTTGTTTGCTTGGCTTCGTCGAATATTACCGGTTTCATTGCTCGATAATATCCTTAAAAAAGGCTAAAGCTGCTCGCCAGCTAAGCGACTCATGCTAAAGTAGTTTTCTGTTCCTAAGCATGGATAAACTATGAAACCTTGGCTTAATCGCTTAAGCACTTTATTGCTGCTGTTTTCTAGCAGCCAAATAGCTGCAGAACCCTCTCTTTGGCTAGCCAGTAAAGACCAGCAGCAGCTCTACTTGTTTGGCTCTATTCATCTAGGCAGCGAAGCATTTTATCCCTTGCCTAAACCCTTTATTGATGCCTTTGAGCGCAGTGAGCGCCTAGTGATAGAAATGGACGTATCGTCTGTTTCCGGCAGCGACCAACAGCTATTGCAGCACGCTAGCCAATTGCCGAGCGGTGAGAAATTAGCTGACAAAATAAGTGCTGATTATTTAGACCAACTTAAGCTACGCAGCCAACAGCTTGGGATCTCACCTTCTATTTTCGACAACATGCAGCCCTGGTATGTAGCAGTGGTACTTAGCCAGTTGCAAATGCAAGCCTTAGGCTTTGAGCCTGAGTTAGGGCTTGATCTACATTTCATTCAGCGGGCGCAACAAAGTCTGCTTTCGATCCATCAATTAGAAAGCTTTGCCGAGCAAATAGAAGCTTTAAGCAGCCTAGCCAGTATTCAAGTACCTTTGTTGGAGCAAACCTTGGATGACTTTGAGCAAGTACCTAGCATGTTCAATCAACTCGTAAGCCACTGGAATAACGGTGAGAACCAAAAGCTACTGGCATTACTTGAGGACGACCCGATGTTCCAACACGATGCCGAATACGTATTGGAGAAATTGCTATTTGAGCGCAACCACAAATGGATGCGACAACTAACTAACTTAAGCAATACCAGTTTTGTGGTAGTTGGTGCGATGCACTTATATGGAGAACAAGGTTTACTCAATGAGCTAAAAAAACTGGGTTACTCAATCCGTGAAGTTGATCCGGCGACAAATTGACCAACATCAATTTGACCTTTCCTTGAGCAATTTATGCTAATTACTCCTACTTAAAAGGAGTATTAGCAATGGAACTTTGGTTAGACTTACTCTTTGGTAATAGCATTGGATTAATGTCGGTGACGGTGATTGCCACCACCATTGCTTTGATGGGATTTTATACATTTTATTTCTTGAAAAAAATCCGCCAAAGCGACCCTCAGCAAAAATAAGCTTACGCAGCGGTTGCACCGCTGTCTGCTCTCATCTATAAAGAAGGAACTTCGTTGTTCAGGAGTTCTTTTATGTCTGATGAATTTGATCTGTTCCAGCAGGAAGTGGCTGGAATAAAACCCTTAAAGCAAGATGCCGTGGTGTCGGCTGGCGACAGCCTTAACGAAGCGGCCAAAAAAGCTAGACAACAGGCCGCTGCAGAGCACCTTGCTACATCTCAAGACTACCTTTCTTTAGAGAATGTTACCTTACTGCACCCCGACGATGTGGTGTCTTTCAAAAAGTCAGGCTTACAACAAGGCGTGTTTAAAAAACTACGCTTAGGCAAATATGAAATTCAAGCCAAATTGGATTTACATAAATTTCGCTTAGAAAAAGCCCGCAGCGAAATAATTAGTTTTATTAAGCAATGCCAAAAGCTCAATATCCGTAGCGCACTAATTATTCCGGGTAAAGGCCATAACAGTGACCCACCAGCACTATTAAAAAGCTATGTGAGCCAGTGGTTACCGCAAATAGACGCGGTGTTGGCCATTCACAGCGCCCAAACAATGCACGGTGGTACTGGCGCCATTTACGTACTACTCAAAAAAAGTGAGTTACAAAAACTCGATAACCGTGAGCGTCATGCTCGCCGTTTAGCCTAAGCTAGGAACAACTATGACTAAGCAAACTGCTTATCAACAGCTCTGTGAGCACTTTAAACACCTGTCTAAACTCTCTCACTTAAATTCGATTTGTGGCTGGGATCAGGCCACCATGATGCCAGATGGTGGTAACCAAGCTCGTGCCGAAGCCTTAGCAGAACTGGCAGTGATTATTCATGAGAAGTCCACCCGCCCAGAAATGGAGCAATGGCTAGAACAAGCACAGCAAGAAAACCTTAACCCGATGCAACAGGCTTCGCTTCGAGAAATGTCTCGTAGCTGGCGCAATCAAACCGCCCTTCCCGCCGATTTGGTTAAAGCCAAATCGCTAGCCACTGCCCACTGTGAGCATGCTTGGCGTGAGCAACGCGGTGCTAATGATTGGAAAGCCTTCCAAGTTAACTTGCAAGCAGTAATGCAGCTAGCCATTGAAGAAGCGCAAATCCGGGCAGATAAAACCGGCTTAAACCCTTACGATGCCATGCTCGATTTATACGAACCAGGCATGCAAATGCAGCGCTTAGATAAAGTATTTGGTGAGCTACAATCTTGGCTGCCAGACTTAATAACTCAAGTGGTCAACAAACAAGCTAATTGGCCGGAATTAACGTTAAATGGCCCCTTCCCTAGTGAACAGCAAAAGAAACTAGGTTTAGCGGTGATGGAAAAACTGCAATTTGACTTTAAGCATGGCCGACTAGATGTAAGCGCTCACCCGTTTTGTGGCGGGGTGCCCAGTGATGTACGTATAACCACGCGTTACGAAGATGAAGATTTCACCCGTTCATTAATGGGCATTGTGCACGAAACGGGTCACGCAAGGTATGAACAAAACTTACCGCTAGATTATCTTGATTTACCGGTGGGACAAGCCCGTTCGATGGGTATACACGAGAGCCAGAGTCTATTCTTTGAAATGCAATTAGGCCGCAGCCAAGCCTTTGTTGAGCAACTATTACCCTTAGTTAATCAGCACTTATGCCAGCAGCAGCCAATGCACCTTGAAGAACTTAAGCAGCACTATTTAAGTGTTAAGCCGGGTTATATTCGAGTAGACGCCGATGAGCTGACTTATCCTGCCCATGTGATGCTGCGGTATGAGCTAGAACGCGACCTAATCAATCAAGATATTAAAGTGGCAGATATCCCCGAGTTGTGGGATCAAAAAATGCAGCAATATTTAGGTTTGTCTACCAAAGGAAATTATCGCGATGGCTGCATGCAAGACGTGCATTGGCCAGCAGGGTTAATTGGATACTTCCCTTCTTACTCGCTAGGCGCAATGTACGCCGCACAATTCCACGCGGCTTTAGTTAAAGCCAAACCCGACACACCGAAAGCGGTGGCAGAGGGCAACTACAATGAAGTTTTTGCTTGGCTGCAACAAAATATTTGGTCACAAGCCAGTATTTACGACACCGATGAGCTGGTAAGTCGTGCTACCGGAGAAACCTTAAACACCCGTTACTTCGAGCAACACTTGCGCCAGCGTTACCTTTAAGCTCTATATGACTGCCTGACGACCGTCAGGCAGTTCTCTCTTTTTCATATCAAACTGCTTGCTGCTAGACGCTTCATCAAATCTTGTAACCATTCCATAAACAAACTTAATCGCTGCGGCAACTGTCGACGTGACGAATAGAGAATTGAGACCGGCATCGATGGAACCTCAATATCTGGCAAAATACGTTGTATGGCCCCACTTTTAAGCTGTAAGGCCGCTCCCATAGCCGGAACTTGAATAATGCCTAAGCCAGCCTCACATGCTGCCATATAAGCATCGGTGCCATTTACTGCCAGCCTACTGGGCATTTCAAATACTTGGCGCTGTCCTTTATCAAGGTATTCAAACTCGGCAGCGCTATTGCCCATTTTAGGCGCATAATCGATTAAATAATGCTTGGCTAGTTCGCTAAGCTGCTTTGGTTCGCCATAACGCTGCAAATAACTGGGACTAGCACAGCTGTAGATTTGATAGTTACATAAGGGTTTTGCAATGAGTTGGCTATCTTGCAGCTCTCCCACTCTAATTAAACAATCAACGCCCTCTTTCACCGGATCGATTTGGTAATCAGCACTGCTTATTTTGATTTGAACTTGTGGGTAACGCTCTAGCCATTCGGCTAAGTGAGGCAGCACCATGGTGCTAGCAAACCGGCTAGGCATATCCACCCGAAGGACACCGCGTATTTCATCCGCTTGACGAAATTGGCTTTCTACAGCGTCTAACTCCCGCAAAATAGACCTACACTGCTGAAGGTAAACTTCACCATCCTGAGTAAGCGTAACGCTGCGCGTGCTGCGATGAAGTAAGCGAGTTGCCAGCTTTTTTTCCAAAAATTGCACCGCATTGGAAATGCTCGACTTAGGTAAATCAAGTAATTCTGCTGCTCGCGTAAAACTGCCACTTTGCGCAACAGCCACAAAACGTTGCATTGCCTCAAATTTATCCATAGCCGCTATTGTTTGCCAAAAAGAAACAATGATATCTATTTTAGCGTGTTTTTCACTAACAGTATTTTTTCTAACCTGCATGTCGATACAAACAGGAGAGACTTTATGAACAACTTATTATTGGTGACAGGTGGGAGCCGAGGCTTAGGGCGCAGTGCTGCTTTAGCGTTAGCGAAAAGCAGAGTGGATATAGTCTTCACATACCATAGCCAACAAGACAAAGCCGAGCAGCTAGTGAGTGAAATTCGCCAATTTGGAGTAAACGCCGCCGCCATTCAACTTGATCTGGCAGATAGTAGCAGTTTCCCTAGCTTTATCAGTAGATTAAGAGTGACCTTACAACAACAATTTGAACGAGACTCAATCAACTACCTGGTTAATAACGCAGGAATCGGCATTAATAACAGCTTTGCTGAAACTACCGAGCAACAGTTTGATCAATTAATGAATGTGCATTTAAAAGGCACTTTCTTTCTTACTCAAGCCTTGCTACCAATGATTGAAACAGCAGGACGAATAGTCAATATCTCTACCGGATTGACGCGCTTTAGCATCCCAGGCTTTTGTGCTTATGCCATGATGAAGGGAGGATTAGAGGTAATGACTCGCTACTTGGCAGCAGAACTAGGCTACAAGCAGATTAGGGCAAATACGCTCGCGCCAGGAGCGATAGAAACGGACTTTGGTGGCGGAGTTGTACGTGACAATGCCACACTTAATCAGCAACTAGCCCAACAAACAGCGCTAGGCCGAGTAGGTATAGCAGAAGACATTGGCGATGCCCTCTCCATGTTACTCAGCGACCAAGCCTCTTGGGTAAATGGCCAGCGGATAGAAGCTTCGGGAGGAATGTTTTTATAAGCTTAAACCAATAAGGCTTTGCCCAATGTGCCTTGGCTAGGCCTTATTTCTAAGGCTTTACTGATCGTTTGCGTTCAGCAATAACCAGTCTTGTGGCTTAGGATTTACTGGGGCTTCTACTTCATCGATAGCAGAAAATGTCCAAATAAACATAGATTTGAAAAAGGCTTCTTCATTATCTATTTGGCCATTTACAGCCACCAGTTTTTTAGGTGGAAGGTTACCAATAACATCGCCACCAAAAGCTAAAAGGCTTAGTGAATCCGCGTAGAAATCAACGGTTAATTCAAAAAAACGCGTATTATCAGTAAAACTAGACATTTGAGTATTATCATCACCAGGTGGAGACAATACAGAATTGTGTTGTTGCGCAGTCATAACAGACCCCATTTACGTAATTCAGAGAGTAATTGAGCGTCCCTGTTACATAAATTGACCTACATATTATTAGGTCTAGTCCATCAATATGGGCTGATTATGGCACAATTTTCCCAATAAAACACCAGCTAAAGCTAAAATGTGAGCTTTAGCCACAAAAAGCTACAGTTTGAGACTAATTCTTGTTCTAGTTTGGTTATTTGCAATGCTTAAGGCATAATCCTTGGCAACTTCAATTAGCCAGAGTTTTAAGCACGCTATGTACAATGCTGAAATTACCGGTTGGGGCAAATGTATGCCACCAGCGCGACTCACTAACCACGACTTAAGTACTTTTCTCGACACATCGGATGAGTGGATTAGTAGCCGAACAGGCATAAAAGAGCGCTGTGTTTCTCATGTAGATATTGCTGAACTCGCAGCTACCGCTGGCTTACAAGCTTTAGCTGCTGCAGGGCTAAAAGCAGAACAGCTCGATGCGATTATTTTGTGTACCTGCACCCCTGGTACATCGGTACCTAGCAGTGCCAGCCGTGTACAACAACTACTTAAAGCAGAACAAGCCGCCGTATTTGATATGAACGCCGCTTGCTCAGGTTTTGTTTACGGCATGCAAACAGCCTCTGCCTTAATTCAAACCGGAGCGATGAAACGCATTCTGTTGATTGGCGCTGAACGATTAACTCAATTACTCGACTGGACTAAACGCGATACTGCAGTATTGTTTGGCGACGGTGCTGGCGCAGTGATTCTAGAAGCAAACGACCAAGCGGAAAAAGTAGGATTTCTTGCAGCAAAACTAGGCTGCGATAGCGAGAAACGTGAGATCCTGTTTATTTCAGATTTTGGCACTAACCGTAAACGTTTTTCAGGCGTAGATACGCTTTACAATTTTCAGTTCGAAGGGCCTGAGATTTTTAAACGTGCGGTAAAAGGCATGGGTGAAGCAGCAAGTAACGTATTAGAGCAGGCTAACATCGCCAACAATGAGCTCAACTTCATTGTGCCCCACCAAGCCAACTTACGCATTATTGATGCCCTAGCCAAACGTATTGATGCTCCTTATGACAATATTATGGTGAACATTGAAAAATACGGGAACACTTCAGCGGCTACTGTTCCAGTAGCCTTATGTGAAGCCTTAGAGCAAGGCCGAATCAAGCCTGGTGACAATGTATTGCTAGCCGCTTTTGGTGCTGGACTAACATGGGGAGCGGCTGCGATTCGCTGGGGTCAGCGTGTTACACCTATCGCCGAATCAGATGCTAGTTTAAGCCCTTGTGAGCAAACCGCTTTGGAAATTTTGGCCCCCGCCATTAAAGGTTGCCAAGAAGCTCGCGCTGCAGAAGCGTAAATGCCCAAAGGCTGTTTATCTTTCGCGACAGTTTACCAACAAACAGCCCGCTAAAAGCGGGCTGTTTGCTATCTAAAATTCAACCTTACCACTGGTGCAAACGGCTTAACCAATGTTGGGTAAGCTCTATCTCACAACTTAAATACTGGCTAGCCGAACCGCTGCCGCCAGCCATCATTAAGCTTTCCCAAGCACACAAAGATTGTCGAAACTCACTAAACTCTATTTTGGCTTTTTCTAAAGCTTGAACTGCGCCTTGAGCCCCTTCACTAATAGACTCTAAGTCCATAGCTTGCTTATGCAGAACTACCAAGCGTTGCCTTACTTGATGGTCAAGTTGGGCTAGGCTGTTCTCTAAACATGTATTCACCTCTGGCTTGGTAGCACGCTGCCAGCACTTACCAATAATGTTTACTTTAGGTTTATTGGCCGAAGTACTTTCTTCACTGGCTTGAGCTTGCCCCAGAGCAAATGTTAAAGGCACACATAAGATAACAAGTTTAGCGATTAAGGTATTCAATGGCGGCTCCATTAGAGGCAAATGTTATACAAGTTAAGGATCCAAATTTTAGTGCTATTTTGCAGGACTCAGCCACAGGTAAAGCTTGAATATCACCAACAATGGTACGAACAACCCCAGCATGAGTAAACCACACGTGGGTGGTATTGACTTCGCTAGTTTTAGATAACTGAGTTTGCCAAAAGCCTAGTATGCGTTGGCTAAACTCAGCAACGGTTTCGCCAGATTGACCAAGGCGATAGCTCTCTAAATTATCAGCCCAAGCGTCCAGTTGATTGAGGGGAATGTCATCCCACTTACAGCCTTCCCATTGACCAAAACTTATTTCCTTCAGTGAGTCTTGATATGCAATATCCTCCGCAACAAAAAGGCTTTCGGCCAACTGGCGACAACGTAACAAAGGGCTAGCATACACCTCTGTTACAGAGTACTCGGCCAACAATTTTTGTAATCGTACTGTGGCTTGTTGTAGTTGTTCTGGTTTTGCTGGCATATCTAGCTGGCCATAACAACGGTTACTAGCAATATCTGGTTGGCTGTGGCGCACCAATAGCACTCTATTCA
The DNA here is from genome assembly GCF_045277145.1 of Agarivorans sp. JK6. NCBI lineage: Bacteria > Pseudomonadati > Pseudomonadota > Gammaproteobacteria > Alteromonadales > Alteromonadaceae > Agarivorans > Agarivorans sp. JK6. The sequence continues at coordinate 3,197,467 of NZ_CP113525.1, forward strand.
CAGAATCAGGCCTGTATTAATAACTGCAAGCAAACTGATATAAATGGCCACTTCGCTCAACTGCTGCTGTGCCCCTAAGGTATCCCCTGTATAACCAGCCAACTTAAGCTTTAGGTAGCGAGCCCACAATAGCGTGACTAGCAAGCAACTTAACACCACAAAAGCTAACATATTTAGCTCTAATAAAGCTGCTGGCACCGCAACCCAAAACAAGGCTAAAAGAAGCTCTTTGGAACCAATCGACTGAGCAACCGCTTTGGCTTTACTCGGCTCAGACGGCTCACGAACGTAATCAAGTTTCCAGATAATAAGCACCGCGCTAAAGCGACTTAAGCTATGCGCTAGCCACAGCACCAATAAGAGATCGGTGCTAATGAGCATCTGACTAAGGCTCAATAAGGCGCTAAATTTAATCGCCAATATGCTGCACAAACCTAGCACTCCGTAGGTGCCTAAGCGGGAGTCTTTCATAATTCGCAGCATTTGCTCTGGAGTGTAGCCACCGCCAAAGCCATCACAGCAATCGGCAAAGCCATCTTCGTGAAATGCACCGGTAAGCCAGCAGCTGGCCGCCATCGAGAGTAATATAGCTAAGGGCGCGCCAAGTATGGGCATTAGCAATACAATGAGCCCCGCGCTAACTAAACCAACAATCCAGCCAACCAATGGGAAATACGCCACACACTGGCTGAGACTTTGGCCACTGTATCTTACATTTTTCGGAACCGGGATCCGGCTAAAGAAACTGAGTGCATTAAACACTAAGTTCAGCTCATGTTTCGCGCGTTCAATCACGCTCACGACTCACGCCAGCTGAGTCAAACGAGGCCATTTCTTTTAAGAACACCAGGGCAGACTCAACCAGTGGATAAGCCAGCACTGCGCCACTTCCTTCACCCAAACGCAGTGCTAAATCCAGCAAAGGCTTGGCCTCTAGCGCTTCAAGTAACCTTTGGTGAGCATGCTCTGCACCTTGGTGACAAAAAATCATGTATTGTGTTACCAAGGGGTTTATCTGGCTGGCCACCAAGGCAGCCGCTGAGCAGATAAAGCCATCTACCAAAATAACGATGCGCCGATGAGCGGCTTCTAGCATCGCTCCCACCATGGCAGCAATTTCAAATCCGCCTACTTTGGCTAGCCATTGCTGCGCGCTGTATTCACCTTGATGGTATTGCATCGCTTGCTGTAACACTGCCGTTTTATGCTGTAAGCCTTGATCATCTAAACCAGTTCCGCGACCAACACAGTCGCTAACTTCCAGACCCAAGCAGCCCGCCATAATGGCAGCAGCACTAGCCGTGTTAGCAATGCCCATCTCGCCAAAAGCCAGCAAGTTCGAACCTTCACGTGCAGCTTGGGCAACTCGCTCAGCGCCAACGTCGATTGCTTGAAGGCATTGCTCTTTGCTCATTGCATCGGCATTCAAAAAACTCTTGGTGCCGTTTGCTACCTTACACCGTTGTACCCCTTGCTCAGACAAAAGCTGGCCCACCCCAACATCAACGATCTCGAAGCCCAAACCATGTTGACGGCAAAATACATTAACGGCGGCTCCACCATTAACAAAATTTTGTACCATTTGAGCAGTAACTTCTTGTGGGAAGGCGCTCACACCCTCAAGCGCAATACCATGGTCAGCGGCAAATACAATCATTTTAGGCTGGCGAATTTCAGGCTCTAAGGTCTGTTGAATTTGCCCTATTTGGCAGGCTAAAGTTTCCAGTTGCCCAAGAGAACCTTGTGGCTTAGTTTTTAAATCAATCTTATTGATTAAGGCTTCAGCTAAGCCTTGGTCTAGCGCTTCAATCACGAATTTATTATGCAAAATCAATTTCCTAGCAACATAAGTGCAATTGCTTAAGCTTAGCGTGTTTAATATCCAGTTTTAAGAAAAATATCCTAAGAATCGCTAGTAATTTCCTATACTGATGATAGAGGCCTTATTAACGAGTGAGGACAGTAGCAATGGATGATAGTGCTGAACTATTCCTGTTTGATGAAGAAGACGATACCGCTACCGAAACCCTAGAGCCAGCTCCCTGGAAGGTGCTAATTGTTGATGACGACAGCGAAATGCATACCGTCACAAAATTAGTGTTAAACAACTTTTCTTATCAAGATCGAAAACTCAGCTTTATTGACGCCTATAACGCTGCCGAGGCTTATCAATTACTCAGTGAACACGGCGATGTTGCGATTGCCTTAGTAGATGTCGTCATGGAAAGTGACGATGCGGGCTTATTGCTTATCGATGATATTCGCCAACGCCTTAACAACCACAAAATAAGACTAATTTTGCGCACCGGGCAACCCGGCTTAGCGCCCATTAGAGAGGTGATTCGCCGCTACGATGTGAGTGACTACAAAAACAAAACCGAGTTAAGCGATGTAAATTTAGACACTTTAATGTGCGCCTCCCTTCGTGCCTACCAAGAAATTACCGAACTGCATTCACAACGTAATAACCTGCGTGCGGTCATCAATTCCTCTAGCCATATTGAAAACTGTAAAAACGAGCAAAACTTGGCTATAGGCGTGTTTCATGAGCTAATTGACTTGTTAACACAGCAAGATGCCAAACTTACGCTCAGTGGCTTAGCCTTAAGTGTTTACCGCTCCAAGCTTAAAGTACTGCATAGCGAAGGGAAGCTGGCCTATTTAGAAGAAGTTCGCAGCTTACATGAGCTACCAAGCCGAGTTCAGTCATTGCTTAACCAAGCGCAGCAAAATCAACAGCACAGTTTTGGCGAGAACAATGCGGTATTTTATTTGCAAAATACTGATAGCGAACCTTTGATGTTCTATCTAGAAGGATGGAGCGACACCCAGCAGTTGCAGCTAGAACCACTTAACTATTTGATCCAAACTACGGCTGTGCGCCTAGAAAACCAACACTTGCAAAAACAACTAGCTCACGGTCAATTGCGCCTGGTGGAATTAATTCATCAAGCCATTCAAACCAAACAATATAATACCGAGCAGCTTAGCACTATAGAGCGTTATTGCGCTGAACTTGCTGTGGCTTATTCGCTCAGCGACCAACAGTGTGAAGCATTAAACCAAGCCGCTAGCTTTTATGACCTAGCTAACCACGGCTTACCCGACGTGCTGCTTAGCTGTAACATGTTAAGCCAAGGGAGTTGGCAGCGCATTGCCGAACATTGCGAGCTACCAGATACACTTAAAGATCCCGCAGTGCAACAGCAAATAGATGCTGCACTTATCGTAGCTAATCAAAGCCAAGAACACTGGGATGGCAGTGGCCGACCACTAGGCCTAAGCGGTGAAGCCATTCATGTTTACGCCCGTATTGTAGCTTTAGCGGTATTTTTAAGTGAGCACACAGACCAGCAAGCAAGTTTGGCTCAGCTTGATTTAGCCAACAATCCACACTTTGATCCTCAATTAACCACATTTACGGTTAAGCACATGTTAAATCCTGATTAATAAGGCCAATTTGGCCAAACTATCACCAAGTTTCAGCTGCCTTATAGGCAGCTTCTTGCTACACTTCGCCCTTAGTCAAATTTGAGGTTTCCCTGTGTTAGTTTGCCCCTGCGGTAGCGGCAACGATTTTCTTCAGTGCTGTCAGCCCATCATCACCGGTGATTGCTTACCAACAAGTTGTGAGCAGTTAATGCGTTCTCGCTACACCGCGTTTACGCTGGGCGATGCTAGTTATTTATGGCAGACGCACCACCCAGACTATCGACAAGGCGATGCCCCACAACCTTCAACTAAAGAAGATTTAGGGCAATGGGAAAAGCTACAAATAATCTTTAGCTGTGACTTTAAAGATGGCCAAACAGGCATAGTGGAGTTTAAAGCTCATTATCGCGAACAGGGTCAACGACAAATTTTGCACGAGCGCTCTAACTTTAAGAAAGTTAATGAGCGTTGGTTTTATACTGATGGAGAGTTCGCCCCAAAAGCCTTGGCGCGTAATTCAGCTTGCCCCTGCGGAAGCGGCAAAAAGTTTAAACAGTGCTGTAATAAATCTTAACTTTAAAACTGAATAAATCGAAAACACAATGGAAAGAAAAATTCTATTAACCGAATGCCCAGACGCAAAAGGTTTAATCTCAAGCATTACCAATATATGTGCTAAGCACCAGCTTAACATTATTAAAAACAACGAGTTTGTTGATAACGATGCCAATCGCTTTTTTATGCGTACAGTATTAGAAGGCTACTTTAACGACCAAACTTTACTTGCCGATTTAGATGGTGCACTTCCAGCTGGGAGTACCCGCCGTTTAGAGAGTGCCGGGCGCAAACGTATTGTTATCATGGTAACCAAAGAAGCGCACTGCTTGGGCGATCTACTCATGAAAGCCGTTTACGGTGATATGGATGTAGAAATTGCTGCCGTTGTAGGTAACTACGATAGCCTACGTACTTTGACGGAAAAATTTGATATTCCTTTCCATCATATTAGCCATGTAGATTTAAGCCGCGAAGAGCATGAGCAACAAGTTATCAAGGTAGTACAGCAGTACCAACCAGACTACGTAGTACTTGCCAAGTACATGCGTATTCTTACGCCAGCTTTTGTTGAAGCCTTTAGCAACAAAATCTTAAACATTCATCACTCGTTTTTGCCAGCATTTATTGGCGCTAAGCCTTATAAACAAGCTTACGACCGAGGCGTAAAAATTATTGGTGCCACCGCCCACTTTGTAAACAACGATTTAGACGAGGGGCCAATCGTAGAACAACATGTAATCCATGTTGATCATACTTACAGCGCCGAAGAAATGGCCAAAGCTGGCCGTGATGTAGAAAAAGCAGTATTAAGTAAAGCGCTGCAGCAAGTGCTTGATGAAAAAGTATTTGTATACGGAAACCGTACCGTGGTGTTTCGTTAATTAAAGTACTTAACGCTAAGTGGCTTTGAGTAGTCAAAGTCACTTAGTAGCTTGTACATGTCAGTACCCTTAACTTCTTTATCTATTCCTTGTTGCAGATCTGGCTTAGCCACTTGGTGTTTTACCCGGCTTAACAAATCCACGTTGTTCATTACCTCGTGAGGTAAACCGTCGACACTGTCTTCTGCACACGCCGCATAGCCGCCAAGAGCCTGTTCTAAACGAATCCGCGACGGCTCACCAGCATGCAGGTGCTTACTCCAATTAGCTTGCACTGGAAACTCATCATCTAGCGCTTTAAGAGCGCGAGCTTGAGCCAGTTGAAACTTATCACGTAAATCTTGCTGAACTTGTTCATGCTGTTGCTTTTGCATTGAAAACTGAGCTTGATCGCATACGTTTTGGCTAAGCATGCTAAGCAATAAATGAAAATGAGCCTGATCGCCCTGCAAGGCACTTTGGTTAAGCGTATCGCCCAACTGCAGTTCATCACATAAGCTACTTTGTCTAATTTGCTCAACTAACATATTGCTCCTCCATTACCTTTATAGATATCGGAAAAGCAGGCTAAAACTTTAGCAAATTTCGGCCAAATGCACAGATAATAAGCAAACAGTTATCTACCAATAAAAATGTCGCTGTTTTTGCTTTACAGCCCACCAAGTTCTGGTAATATGCCGCTCCACAAGCAGGAGGGGTTCCCGAGTGGCCAAAGGGAACAGATTGTAAATCTGTCGCGAAAGCTTCGGTGGTTCGAATCCACCTCCCTCCACCATATTGATAAAAAAAGACATCTTAGGATGTCTTTTTTTTATACCCGAAATTTGCCTTAAGTATGCAATTAGCGCACAACAAAAATATTAAGTTGAGCAATAACCAATAGATTTAAAAGTCTTAGGAGTAACAGCATTTAGAAACAAATGCTTAACAAGATAAGGCAGCGGAAACAAATACGCCAAGCTAATTTTAGCTTGGCGTTCCAACCAAATACGGAAAGTAATAAACGGTAAATAGACTAACTTACTAAGTAGAAAGATGTACATTGTGCAAATCTAACCACTCAACTAAGGCGGTCCAGCCATCTTAAGGTTGCCCTAAAGACCTGTAACTTTCCGACCTTGGATCACTCCAAGTTTGGCTTTGACTCAGCGCTGATGAGACCAAAAGACTCATCAACACCTCAATATTAAATCAAGCTTAGCTGTTTTTGCAAGGTTTAATAGCAGATACTACTACTGCGCTAACTGTCTATACTTACACTACTTTATCGCTTGGTAACTTATGCTAGGATAAGCCAAAAGGATTAGAACACTCAGTAATGGCAACGCAATACAATTACAGCGACAAGCAAATACTCATCGTTGATGACCAGCGAGCCTTTCAGGTTATGCTTAAGGCCATGTTGCAAAATTTTGGCGCAACCGACGTTTATTTCGCAAACACTGGCGAAGCCGCTGTAAGAGCGTGCAAAAAACGAAAATTTGACATCCTTCTAGTAGATTATAACCTTGGCACTGGCAAGAATGGTGGCCAGCTTTTAGAAGAGCTTCGTGTTAGCGAGTTGTTAGAAGTTGATGCTCTGTTTTTTATTATTAGCGGTGACAATAATAAAAGCATGGTGCTTAGTGCTCTAGAAATGGAGCCAGACGAGTTCATAACCAAACCATTTTCTCAGTTTCAGTTGCACAACCGCCTAGCAAGAGCCCATGTAAAACGTCAAAGTTTACGCGAGGTTTATCACGCATTATCAAAAAAACAGTATCAGCAAGTTATTGAACTGTGTGACAAACAGATTGAAGCCGAAAGCCGTTACAGCAACTATTGCCGTAACTTACGCGTTGAAGCGCAAATAGCCTTAGGCGAATACGTGGCAGCTAAAGAAGCACTAGAAGCCATTCTAGAAGAGCGGAAACAAACCTGGGCAAAAGCTACCTTAGGCCGTGTTCACCTGTTACTAAAAGACAATAAAAGTGCGATTGAAACACTTAATCGTTCTATTGCAGAAAGCCCATTACTGCTCACCGGCTATGACTGGCTAGCTCGCGCTTACCGAGCAGACGGCGAGTTAGACAAAGCCTTAGAAACTGTACTTAAAGCCTCTAAGTTGGCGGTAAATAGTATTGAGCGGCAACAGCTGTTAGCCGAGCTTGCTATGGAGGCTGGCGATTTAACCCTAGCCAAAGAAACTTTTTCTACCATTTTGCAGCTTGCTAGGCGTTCTATACATCGTGGCCCTCATCACCTGTGTAACTATGTACGCAGCCTAATAGACGAAGCGCAAAGTGAAGATGATTTGTATCGAAAAAATCGCTTACTGCAAGAAGTTAACTCTGTGCTATTTCATGCTAGGCGAGAAGAAGGCAAAGACGATGATTTTAACTTTGATGCCTTTGAAGGCATAAGCCAAGCTCGCGTGCACGCCACTAAAGGAGAGCTAAACAAAGCCAAACGATTGCTGTTTGATAGCCACGACGGTTTGTTAGATGCACCCAGCAAAGTAAGTGGTGAACTATTGCCCGACACCTTCTTAACCCTAAACTCTGTAGGCGAGTTTGAATACGCAATGCCCTTTGCCGAAGAACTAGAAAAACGCGATGATATCGACCCCATGTCCTTATCCTCTGCGCACAAGGTATTAAAAGCTGAAGATTTTGAACTCAAACTTGGCCAGTTTCGTGAATACAACAAAATGGGCATCGAAGCCTATGAAGAAAATCGCTTTCACGAGGCGACGAGCTATTTCGACAAGGCATTACAAGTGGCCCCTGGTAACACCGGCGCAATCTTGAATAAAATCCAAGCCATACTAAAACAGCTTAATCAATCGGAAAAAGGGCTTAGCGGACAGCTTTTAAATGACTGCAAAATTACCATTAAGTTACTCGATGGTCTTAAGTTAAACGACAACCACGCCGAGCGTTACTCAACCTTAAAAAGTGAGTTCCAGCAACTCGGTAGCGGCAACAAAAAGTAGCAAGCAAGACTTGTTAGCCTCACATTTTAAGGCTGCTCGCAAAATCCTCCATTTGAAATACACTTAGCTTAAAGCCAGTGAATACAACTGGCTAATAATCAAATTGTTGATTAATAGCTGGAGCGTTAGCCAAATATGGAGAAGTGCAGTCAATGTCTGTATCAAGATAGTTCTGGAGCCAACTGCAAGGAACCAGCTTTAGAAAGCGGGTTGTGTTTTTGGCATGATCCAGACGAGGACAAATGCGGCGAAGAGATCAAAGAGAAGCTAGAAAACCATGCTAAAAACGGCGGCATGCTTCAAGGTATCAGCCTAAAAAAAGCCAAACTAGCTGGTATTGATTTAGTTCGCTACAACAGCAAGCAAGGTTACGACCTTTCTGGCGCTGACCTCTATCGAAGTGACCTGAGAGGGGCACACCTTTTTAATATCAACCTGCAAAGCGGTAGCTTAATGAAAGCCGATTTGCGAGGGGCCAATTTAAATCATGCCGACCTAACAAAAACCAATTTGCTTGGTGCCAAAATGGACCAATGTAAATGCGATAGCCTGTGCGTTGGCGAAAAAGTGCTTCAAGAGCAATTAGGCAGTGCCGCTGAGCAACAGCAAGATAAAGAAGCCATGGCCGACTACTACCAACAAGCCGAAGAAGTGTATCGCGGCCTCCGTAAGACAGCCGAATCGGAAGGCTTGTTTACTACTGCAGGTGTATTTTTACGTAAAGAGCTCACCATGCGACGCTATCAAATGCCCAAATTCTCTTATCGGCGCGGAATATCCAAGCTGGTTGATTTGGTATGCGGCTACGGAGAACTGCCGATCCGCGTGGTATACACCTCTCTGTTAATCATTTTGAGTTGCGCTATTATTTACTCGTTTACTGGCATTCATTTCAACGGAAATATTGTTTCTCTCAGTGTTAATCAAAGCCTTGGACAAAACGTTGTAGCGTTTTTTGAATGCTTGTATTACAGCGTGGTCACTTTTACTACTCTTGGTTATGGCGACTTTACCCCGGTTGGACTTTCCCGCATGTTCGCTGCCATAGAGGCCTTTAGTGGCAGCTTTATTATTGCCTTGTTTGTTGTGGTATTTGTAAAAAAAATGACCCGCTAGCGCTGTTGAGGCGAGTTTTCTAAGATAAGCAGTGCTTTTTAACTAGCACTTTCGTAAAGTTAGATTAACATTTATCTTTTACTCAACACCCTGTAAGGACTCGACTTTGAAATTTGTGGTTCTCGCTCTACTCGCTATTTTTGTGATTGTATTTATTCTCCGCGCCAATAATAACGCCAAAGCGGTTAAACAAAACCGTCAGCTAGGCCACGACTTTCTTGCTGAAAACGCTCAAAAAGACGGTGTAATAACCACAGAATCTGGATTGCAGTACCTAATCCTTGAAGATGTTGTAGAAGGCGCTGAGAAACCTTCTGCAAACAGCACAGTAACCGTTCATTACCATGGAACACTGTTAAGCGGCTTAGTGTTTGATAGTTCGGTAGAACGTCAACGCCCTGCTCAGTTCCCACTAGGGCAAGTTATCGCGGGCTGGACCGAAGGCTTACAATATATGAGTGTAGGCGAGAAATTTCGATTCTTTATTCCAAGCCAATTGGCTTACGGAGACCGCAGTGTGTCATCAATTCCAGCTGGCTCTACCTTAATTTTTGAAGTGGAGTTGCTATCAATAGATAGTAAGTAAACTTATCAGATATTTCGGGAAAATGTAAAAAAGCCTTGGCGTGACCAAGGCTTTTTGTATCAGCTTTCTTTACTAAGAACTGGCTAACGCTTGCTCAAAGTCCTTGAGTAAATCTTCAGTATCTTCAATACCAATTGAGCAGCGGATCATTGTTTCACTGATACCCGAGGCTTGGCGTGCCTCTAAGCCCATTTCAAAGTAAATGGTTTGGGCAACAGGCAAGGCCAAAGTTCGGTTATCCCCTAAATGGGTCGCATTAATTACGATATTGGTTTCATCCAAAAACTCTGTGCTGTTGATCCCATCAACTAAATCAAAGCTCACCAAAGCGCCATAGTGCTTAAACAGTTCACTGGCTCGTTGATGCTGAGGGTGAGAAGCCAAGCCAGGGTAATACACCTTAGCCACTTTAGGATGCTCATCTAACATCTTGGCTAAGGCCAAGGCATTCGCACATTGGCGTTCCATACGCAGGGCCATGGTTTCGGCCCCTACCGACAGTAAATGTGCAGCTTGCGAGCTCAAGGCGCCTCCAAAGTCTCGCAGGCCTTTTTTCTTAATTTGGTTAATGCCCCACATCTTAGGATCGCCACTGCGATAACCTTCAAAAATATTAGGATAAGCACTCCAATTAAATAAGCCTGTATCACTTACCGAGCCACCCAATGCATTACCATGGCCGCCAACATACTTTGATAACGAGGTAATGATTAAGCTCGCGCCTACAGACTTAGGCTGAAAAAGGTAAGAAGAGGTTAAGGTATTATCCACTACGTAAACCAAACCTCGTTGCTCACATAACTTTCCAATCCCCGCTAAATCAACTATCTGGGTGGCAGGATTAGCAATGGTTTCAACAAAAACCATTTTGGTGTTGGCTTGGCAAGCCTGCTCTACTGCGTCACTGCTTGTGGCATCCACTAAGGTCACTTCAATGCCATAACCTTTTAGCGTGCCAAATATGCTGCTGGTGTTACCAAATAAAAAACGACTCGCTACGATGTGGTCGCCAGCCTTTAGCAAGGTTAAAAAAACCGTACCAATGGCCGCCATACCGGTACCAAATACTAAGCTGGCAACACTTTCATCAAGCATGGCTACTTTGCGTTGTAAGTAATCGAGAGTCGGAGTTGATTGGCGCGCATAAGCATGGCCAACTTGCTTGCCTTGAAATACATCCACCAAGTCTTGAGTGGCAGCGTATCCATAAGGTACCGAGTTATGAATTGGCGCGTGAACAGCGCCATCCTCTACGCCAGCTAAACGGTCGCAGTGAACCAGCTGTGTTGTGAATCCTTTAAAGCTCATAGGGCTACTTCTAGTAAAAACCAAGTGCCGCTATTATGCCTTAGCCAAGGTCTAAAAACGAGCAGCCCTCAGCCAGTAGCGCCAGCAAATTCTACTCAGCCCAAATACTTTGGCCTTTGGCAAACACTTGCTTGATCGTTAAAGATTGCTGGTCGAGAACCACTAAATCTGCGTCAAAGCCTGCTGCTAATTGACCTTTATTTGTTAAACCCAAAATCTTAGCTGGGTTACGACTAATCACCGACAGCGCAATATCTAAAGGCACTTGATAAGACTGAACAGCTTCTTTAGCAGCCAGATATAAACTCTCTAGTTTTCCCGCTTGCATCCCCACTAACTCGCCAGCATCATCAAACAGCGGTAAACTTGCGTTAGCATCTGAGCTAAAGCTCACTCGTTGCCAATCTAAGCCCTTATCAACAATGGTTTTAAGCGCTTGAGGGCAGCTTACCTCGCCTTCTTCGATAAACTGCGGAATAGTGCTAGTAGTGAAATCGATAGCACCGCCCTCACTCAAAAACGCTAGGGCGTCGTTAAACAAAGCCTGATTACGATTACAATGGGTAGGATAGAGCTGGGTGATTGATAAATCAGATTGCTTAACAATCTCTCGCAGTAGATTTAATTTTCCTTTTCCATCACCAACGTGGAAAAAGCTAATACCCTTTTTACCCGACAATAGTCCGGCTACGCGCGCCTCGGCGGCCACTGCGGTAAAAGCTTGTACCGAGGCCTGACTGGCTCGATGATCAGCAATGGCTAGCTCTCCTACACCTATCATCTCAGGAATTAATACAATGTCTTGCTCGATGCTTCCGGTGATGGTTTTAACCGGCAGATGATAGGAGCCGGTGTAGCAATAGCAGCTTAAGCCCATTGCACTTAATTCTCGTGCTTTACCTAATACTTGCGCTGGAGTGCGGGTAACACTATCGGTACCTAATGCGCCTACTAAAGTAGTAACACCAGTGGGTGCGGCATTTTCAAAACTAAGCTCTGCAGTGCGATAAGCAAAGCCCCCTTCACCACCGCCGCCGGTAAAGTGGACTAAGGCATCAACAAAACCAGGGGCTAGGATGCTACCTGATAAATCAATACTGTCTACTAAGCCATGACTGGCCTTAAGCTCAATATTCGGTGCAAGCTGCAAAATGCTACCATTAGCCAACAAAACATCCATTAAGCCTAGAGCTTCTGGTGCGTACACCTGTGCATTTTTAAGTAAAGTGAGCATAGCTATCTTCTTAATCCCAAACAAAAAAGGGGCCTAGGCCCCTTTGTAAAACTTAACTTAGCGGCCGTAAATGACGATGCCAGCGTTTTTCCCAATGCTTAAAGCCATATACCAGCAAAAAGGTCACCGATAAGTAGATAAGCGCTGCAAAAGTAAAGGCTTCAAATGGCGCGTAGTATTTAGCATATACATCACGGGCAGCACCGGTAAGGTCAATAATTGTTACCACACTCGCAATCGAACTAGCATGCAGCATAAAAATTACTTCGTTGCTGTAAGCGGGCAATGCTCGGCGAAGCGCACTTGGCAAAATAATCCTGCGCATCGCCTTACCATTAGACATACCATAAGCTTTGGCAGCTTCTATCTCACCACGTGGCGTTGCAACAATCGCACCTCTAAAAATCTCGGTGGTATATGCCGCTGTGTTCAATACAAAAGCTAATAAACAAGGATAAAACGCTTCTCGCACTATCGGCCAAAACATTGAATCTTGAATACCCTCAATATAAGTCACGCCATAGTAGATAATATAAAGCTGAATCAGTAAGGGAGTACCACGAAATACGTAGGTAAATACCCAAACACTGCGGCTAATTAAAAAGTTGTCGGAGGAACGCATAATGGCAAGGGGAATTGCCAGAATTAGGCCTAATATTAGCGACAAAAATACCAATTGAACGGTCATCACTAAACCGTCCCAGTACCCTAACACGGTGGTTAAAGTAAAAATGTCGTTGTTGGCGAGTAAGTTCTCGATAGTTTCATACATAATTAAGCGCTTACCTCACCGTACCAGCACTAAAACGAATTTCTAACCGTTTTAGGAAAATTTCAGAAACACTAGTAAGTGCAAGGTATACAAAGGCCACTGGAATAAAGAACAAAAATGGTTCATGCACCGCGCCTGCAGCTTCTTTGGCTAGGCGAACCATATCCGCTAGACCAATCACCGAAACCAGCGCTGTCGTTTTCACCAATACCAACCAATTATTACCAATGCCCGGAATAGCGTGACGCATCATTTGCGGCACAGTAATACGACGAAATACCTGCAAGCTACTCATACCATAAGCTTTGCCGGCTTCAATCTGGCCGTTATCTACTGCGAGAAAAGCACCGCGAAAGGTTTCCGCCATGTAGGCACCAAAAATAAATCCAATGGTGGTTACACCCGCCACAAACTCATTGATATTGATGTAGTAATCGATATCAAAGTTGTCGTATAACCAATCAGAAAACACATTCATCATGATTTGAGCGCCAAAGAAAATAAGCAGCATTAACACTAAGTCGGGCACACCGCGAATAACGGTGGTGTAAACCACAGCAACGCCATTAGCAATACGGTTTTTTGATAAACGCGCCACCGCTGCCAACATGCCTAAAATTAGCGCTACAGCCAATGATAAGAAGGCAACTTCGATAGTGACAATCGCCCCCATAAATATTGAAGGGCCGTAACCATGAAGATCTAACATAATGAGTCTCTTAGAAAGTTAACCCGAGCTGGGCTCGGGTTAATGGTAGTGCAAGGCTTACTTTTTAATACTGTAATCGAAGTATTTTTCGTTGATTTTGTCGTATACACCGTTAGTTTTAACGGTAGCTAAGGCTTTGTTGAACATTTCAATTAGTTCGCCATCGCGCTTACGTGCAGCAACACCTACACCTTCACCTAGCTGTACGTTGTCGCCTAACACTTTAAAGTCTGCGCCTTTCTCAACTTCAATAATCGTGCTAACGCCTACAGGGAAATCGATAACTACAACGTCTAAACGGCCGCCGTGTAGATCAACCACTAGATCATCACCGGTAGTGTAACGTTTAATATCAGCTACTTTTGAGTAGTTGTCTGTTGCGTAAGTATCTTGAATAGTACCGCGCTGAACACCAACACGTAGGCCTTTTAAGGTTTCTGGTTTAGCTGGGTCAACTTCGCTTGCTTTAGGGCCAAAGAAACCGGTAGGCGTGTTGTAGTAAGGTTCTGAGAACAATACCTTTTTCGCACGGTCTTCGTTAATAGACATAGACGAGAAAATTGCATCGTACTTACGTGCTAGTAGGCCAGGAATGATGCCATCCCATGCTTGAATTACCCACTCACACTTAACTTTCATTTCTTCACAAACCGCGTTACCTAGGTCAATTTCAAAACCGGTTAGTGAGCCATCAGGAGCTTTGTACTCAAACGGTTCGTAAGGCACATCTACTGCTAAACGAACTACTTCCCAGTCTTTTGCTTCAACTGCTGTAGTACTTAGTGCAATTGCACCAATCATCGCGACTAATGTTTTTTTCATTTTTTACTCCGTGTTGTTTGCTTTAAGCGAGTTAACGCTTGTCTTCCATAGTTATAATTTTAGTATTTTGGGGCTAGAAATTGTTTCATGCGCTCAGAATCTGGATTTTCGAATACTTTTTGTGGGGAACCACGCTCTTCCACTATGCCTTGGTGGAGGAATAACACCTGATTGGATACATCACGCGCAAAGGCCATTTCGTGAGTCACAACCAACATCGTTCGCCCCTCTTCAGCCAAACTACGCATTACTTTAAGCACTTCACCCACCAATTCGGGGTCAAGTGCGGAAGTTGGCTCATCAAATAACATCACCTCAGGGTTCATTGCCAAGGCACGGGCAATTGCAGCCCGTTGCTGCTGTCCACCCGACATATGGGCTGGGTAGTAATCTTTTCGGTCGTGCAAACCTACGCGCTCCAACAGGCCTTCAGCTTGCTCGATAGCTTCTTTCTTGGGGATGCCCAGTACGTGAACCGGCGCTTCAATGATGTTTTCTAATACGGTCATGTGTGACCAGAGGTTAAAGCCTTGAAACACCATCGAGAGTTTAGAGCGAATTCGTTCAACTTGCTTATTGTCAGAGGGTAAACGCTCACCATTGCGTAAGTGCTTAAAGCCAATTTTTTCACTGTGAAGTGCGATATCGCCTTGAGTTGGGATCTCAAGTAGATTCATGCAGCGTAAAAAAGTGCTTTTGCCAGAACCAGAAGAACCGATGATAGAAATCACATCGCCTTTGTTTGCGGTAAGGTCAATACCTTTAAGTACTTCGTTATCGCCAAACACCTTGTGGATATTTGATGCTTCTAGTGCAGCCACATCACTCATATTTTATGTTTACCTTGTTAATGACTGCCTAAGCAACCAGCCTTGTTTCCTAAGGCGCGTAGTTATTGTTAAATAATTTGTTACACGTTCAACCCAACGAAAAGTATCATCGCGAAAGACAAAACTCAACATTTTATGGGGCAATTGGCGCTCTTATGATTACAAAACACCCTATTAAGCGATTTTATTAGCATCTTTATATTCAACCAGTCTGCATATATACGCTATATAACGCCCGCGCAACGAATTTAATTTCAGTTTTAGAATTTTAGCTCGATATACATCAATAATAGGCCTTTTAGTTCAGTTTACGGTTAGCGCCGCATTTGCTGTTGCGTAATTGTAAAATAGCACTCTAAGATTAAGCGTAAATAAGTGAGCCAGCTCTCATTACTAAGCCCACTATTTTAGTAAGTAAATTACAGAATAAAGCCCATAACTTCGACTATGTTTCGCTTTACCCTGCAAATAAGTAGTAAAATTACACAAATTATGGGCTTTTTTGACACAGATCAAATTCCGGATCTTGCTTACTTTGATACAATTTTGCTATCAAAAGTAGCAGGTAGAAGTTGTGGTTAAGAACTACAAAACAAGCGGCCTAAGTATTACTAACAACAATATTCAAAATTGCCGAATTTTGTGTATCTTTCATATTTCTTTAATACAGTTAATCACAACACTTTCTAACTTTAGCTGCATACTGTTAATTCACGTTTTATACTCACTATCCTTATATGTTGTTCGTCCCATTGAGACGATTATCGCGAGTGAGAAGGATCTCAGGCTTAGTAACACCTAATAAGCACCTGCGATTTACCGGTTTTTATATTTGTTTTTTGAGGAAACTATGTCTAGTAACAACCACCAGTCTCAAGACGAAGAACTGAGCTATTCAGAAGCACACCGCCCTGCTTCTGAGTTTGAAACTCGTTCCGACTACTTAGACCACGAACTAAAAATCATGAAGCCTCGTCGCTGGGGCTTAAATTTGCCAGGTCGTGACTTCCGCTTCGAATGGGAAGATTTGGTGCCAGCCATTGCCGGTACTATTGGCATTATTGCAATGTACTCTGCAGTAATGATGGCATGGGCAGATGGCCTAACCGAACGTTGGGACCACATTAACCTAGGTACCGAGTTTGCTATTGAGGTAGCTCGAGTAGAAATGCTTATCCCTGCGTTACTTTTCTGTGTACTAGCTTCGGGGATATTTAACCCGCGCGCTAACCTTGCAGGTAACCATGGTCCAATGATTCCATTGATTGGCGCCATCGCTTTAGCAGGTGCTCACCCGCTTGCATTAGCAATTTTACTTGGTGTGTTTGGTTTACTTCTTAGCTTCTTTAAAGGTGGCTCTAAACTGGTGAACTTAACCAGTGAAGGTGTTGCTGGCGGCTTGCTGGTATTCCTTGGTTTTGGCGGCACCATGTCAATGATTGGTGACATTCAATCTTGGTCTAAAGGTCTTGAATCTGTTGATGCTGGTATTGCTGCAGGCGAGATGGGCTATGTCGGCTTAGTTGTTTTAGCCGCTACCATTGTATTGTATGCATTCTTAGCAAAAATCGGTAAACGTTGGTTAGCGATTCCAGCCTGTGCGGTTATGGGTCTAGCAATTGCCTTGGCATTTGGAGCAGGTTTTGACCTTACTTTTAAAACCGAGATGGGCCTACCTAACCTAAACCCAGTTTACTGGTGGGGCTCTACTGAACAAGGTTGGCAGTTAGGTTTACCTAACATGGAACACTTTATCGCTTCACTACCGTTTGCAATTTTAGCTGTAGCGATGTGGTCACCAGACTTCCTAGGTCACCGTATTTTCCAAGAACTAAACTACCCACGCGGTACAGACAAAGTATTAATGGATGTTGATGACACCATGACTACTTGTTCAGTTCGCCAGATTGTAGGTACAGCTGTAGGTGGTGGTAACATTACATCTAGCTGGGGTACTTACATGATCCCAGCCGCTATTGCTAAACGCCCAATTCCTGGCGGTGCAATTTTGCTTGGTTCACTATGTATCATCATTGCAATTTTAGGCTTCCCAATGGACGTTGCGGTTTGGCCTCCAGTAATGAAGATTGCTCTACTAGTAGGTGTGTTCTTGCCGTTACTAGAAGCAGGCATGCAAATGATTAAAGACACTAAAGATTCACAATCTGCTGGTATCTGTATCTTTGCTGCAGCGGTAACTAACCCAGTATTGGCTTGGGCACTAACTATGCTACTTGATAACAATGGCCTAATCGGTGACAAAGAACGTCCGAAGAAGTTGTCTTTTGCAGACCGCATTGTTATCCCTGCTACCGTATTATTGATTTGTTTTGTAGCCATGATGGCTGTAGGTATGCTGGAAGGTAAATACGGTATTCCAGCACTGTTGTAATTTTAATTTTTACCTCTTGGAACAAGCACTATACTTGTTCCAAGGGCTTAAGATAGTGGCTCTTTAGCTATCTGATAAACCATAGAATATTTATTTGTATACCAACTTATAGGTGGGACAAGAAATGGCAGAGAAGAACGATGTTTTTGCTAGTGCCTGGTCAGGTTTTAAAACCGGCGAATGGCAAAATGAAGTTAACGTTCGTGACTTTATTCAAACTAACTACACTCCATATGAAGGCGATGAGAGCTTTCTAGCTGGAGCAACCGAAGCTACGGATAAGCTTTGGGACAAAGTTATGGAAGGCATTAAAGAAGAAAACCGCACTCACGCGCCGGTAGACTTCGATACTTCAGTAATCTCAACCATTACTGCTCACGACGCTGGTTACATCAACCAAGATCTAGAGCAAATTGTTGGCCTGCAAACTGAAGCGCCACTAAAACGTGCGATTATCCCTAACGGCGGTATTCGTATGATTGAAGGTTCTTGTAAAGCTTACGATCGCGAATTGGATCCAATGGTAAGCAAAATTTACACTGACTACCGTAAAACCCATAACCAAGGTGTATTTGACGTTTACACTGGCGCTATCATGAAGTGTCGTAAGTCAGGTGTACTAACTGGTTTGCCTGATGCTTACGGCCGTGGCCGTATTATTGGTGACTACCGTCGCGTAGCACTTTACGGTATCGACTTCTTAATGGCTGACAAAGTTAAGCAACACCGTTCTTTGGAAGGTGACTTTGTAAACGGTTCTGACCTAGCTTCTACTATGCAGCTTCGCGAAGAAATCAGCGAGCAGCACCGTGCTCTAGGCCAA
Source organism: Agarivorans sp. JK6 (assembly GCF_045277145.1). Lineage (NCBI taxonomy): Bacteria > Pseudomonadati > Pseudomonadota > Gammaproteobacteria > Alteromonadales > Alteromonadaceae > Agarivorans > Agarivorans sp. JK6. The sequence continues at coordinate 3,215,904 of NZ_CP113525.1, forward strand.
ATTAAAGAAATGGCAGCTAAATACGGCTGTGATATTTCTCGCCCAGCAGAAAATGCAAAAGAAGCAGTACAGTGGACTTACTTCGGCTACCTAGCTGCTGTTAAATCACAAAACGGCGCTGCAATGTCGTTTGGTCGTACTACTACTTTCCTAGACGTGTACATTGAGCGTGATATCGCTGCTGGCACACTAACAGAAAGCGAAGCGCAAGAATTAGTAGACCACTTAGTAATGAAGCTACGTATGGTTCGTTTCCTGCGTACGCCTGAATACGATGATTTGTTCTCTGGTGACCCAATCTGGGCAACTGAGTCTATCGGTGGTATGGGTACTGACGGTCGTACGCTAGTAAGCCGTACAGCTTTCCGTTTCTTGAACACGCTATACACAATGGGTCCTTCTCCAGAGCCGAACATTACTGTTCTATGGTCTGAGCAACTACCTATTAACTTCAAGAAATACTGTGCCAAGGTATCTATCGATACTTCATCTATCCAGTATGAAAACGATGACCTAATGCGTACTGACTTCGACAACGATGACTACGCAATTGCTTGCTGTGTATCACCAATGGTTGTTGGTAAGCACATGCAGTTCTTCGGTGCTCGCGCTAACTTAGCTAAAACACTGCTTTACGCAATTAACGGTGGTATGGATGAGAAGCTTAAGATCCAAGTAGGTCCTGTTTCTGACAAGATCACTGACGAAGTTCTAAGCTTTGACGACGTAATGGGTCGCCTAGACACCTTTATGGATTGGCTAGCAGAGCAATACGTGACTGCACTTAACTGTATTCACTACATGCACGACAAGTACAGCTACGAAGCTTCATTAATGGCACTTCACGATCGTGACGTTCGCCGTACTATGGCTTGTGGTATTGCTGGTCTATCAGTTGCAGCTGACTCATTGTCTGCTATCAAATTTGCTAAAGTTAAGCCTATTCGTGACGAAGACGGTATTGCTACCGACTTCGAAATTGAAGGTGATTACCCTAAATTTGGTAACAACGACGACAGCGTAGATGATATTGCCGTTGACCTAGTAAACCGCTTCATGAATAAAATCCGTAAGCTTAAAACTTACCGTGATGCGATTCCTACTCAGTCAGTTCTTACTATTACTTCTAACGTTGTATACGGTAAGAAAACAGGTACTACTCCAGATGGTCGTAAAGCAGGTGCTCCTTTTGCTCCTGGTGCTAACCCAATGCACGGCCGTGATGAAAAAGGTGCGGTAGCATCTTTAACATCAGTAGCTAAACTACCATTTGCTAACGCACAAGACGGTATCTCTTACACTTTCTCTATCGTGCCAAACGCACTAGGTAAAGATGACGATACTCAGAAGTCTAACTTAGCTGGCTTAATGGACGGTTACTTCTACCACAACGCTGACGTAGAAGGTGGTCAACACTTGAACGTTAACGTTATGAACCGTGAAATGTTAGTTGATGCGATGGAAAATCCTGAGAAATACCCTCAGCTTACCATCCGTGTATCTGGTTACGCAGTGCGCTTTAACTCGCTAACGCCAGAGCAACAACAAGACGTAATCACTCGTACTTTCACACAAAGTATGTAATTGAACGTTAAGTAGTTCTGCTTAGCAGAGACTACGGTTATAATTAACCTTGCCCAAGTTTTTGGGCAAGGTTTTTTTTTGGAGAAACAAATGTCAAAGATTGGGCGAATTCACTCTACTGAGTCTTGCGGAACCGTTGATGGACCAGGGATCCGGTTTATTGTATTTATGCAAGGTTGCTTAATGCGTTGCCAATACTGCCACAACCGCGATACTTGGGATTTACACGACGGTAAAGAAATTAGCGTTAGTGAGCTAATGAGTGACCTTACCCCTTATAGACGTTTTATGAATGCCAGTGGCGGCGGTGTAACAGCTAGTGGTGGAGAAGCGATACTTCAAGCTGAGTTTGTGCGAGACCTATTTCGAGAATGTCAGGCGCAAGGTATTCATACCTGCTTAGATACCAACGGTTATGTGCGCAAACATACCGAGGTCATTGACGAGCTACTGGAAGTGTCAGACTTAGTGATGCTCGACATTAAACAAATACATGATGATGTGCACCAAGATTTGGTGGGCGTAAGTAATAAACGTACCTTAGATTTTGCTCGCTACTTGCACAAGGTAGGTCAAAAAACCTGGATACGTTATGTTGTAGTGCCTGGCTTTACCGACGACGAACAATCAGCACATGACTTAGGCGAATTTTTAGCGCCTTTTGATAATGTAGAAAAAATTGAATTATTACCCTATCACGAGTTAGGCAAGCACAAATGGACGGCCATGGGCGAAGATTACCCACTTGCTGGCGTTAAACCACCAAGCAAAGACACTATGGAAACCATTAGCGGCATTTTAAAGCAGTATCACGATAAAGTGATTTACTAATAGCCTCTCGAGAATAAGCTATACATGATTATTTGCCCTATATGTCAAAGCGCGTTGAGCCTTCAAAATAAACAATGGTCCTGTGATAAGGGCCATTGTTTTGATCAAGCTAAAGAAGGTTATACCAATTTACTGGCAGTTCAGCATAAACACTCTAAACAGCCAGGAGATAGTAAAGCCATGCTGCAGGCTAGGCAGCACTTTCTTAATCAAGGGCACTTTGCGTTTTTGGCAACGGCCATCAATAAAATGCTTAGCCAGTATTCTGCCCAAAACATTGTGGATCTAGGCTGCGGAGAAGGCTATTACACGCAAACCATTAGCAAACAACAAAGTAATGCCAACAGTGTTATCGGTATTGATATAGCTAAAGATGGTATTCGCATGGCAGCCAAACGCTGCAAGCAAGCACAGTTTTTTGTGGCGAGTAACCATCGCCTTCCTATTGCTGATAACAGCATCGACTTCACCGTAAGAGTGTTTGCCCCCAGCGACAATCAAGAGCTATTGCGTATCAGTAAGCCCAAGGCTTACCTACTAAAAGTAGTCCCAGGCGCGATGCACTTATCTAAGCTACGCACGCTGTTATACAAAGACCTACAAGCTCACTCTGAACAAGCAGAAGACATGCCCGGATGGCAATTGTTAGAACAACAAAAAATTGCGCAGCTAGCTACCTTAAACCGTCCAGATATGAACGCCCTGTGCATGATGACTCCCTTCGCGTGGAAGAAAAATAAAGAGTTAGAACAGCACCTTAATTCGCAGGATGATTTCGAAATGAATTTTGAATTTGTGCTGCAAGTTTATCAACGGCAATAACATCAGTATAAACTAAAGCACCCACCCGAGTTACAAGCTAGATGGGTGCAATTACCTACACTACAAACACTGGTTTGTGCCACACATGCATATGCTCGTTGCCGACTGACTATTTAAGCAATCTGTTGCCTGACTGCCAAATTCGTTTCGACACTGTTGAGTGTTATTGCACTGATCAACACTCACGTTGCTTACTGGCACAAACTCAATCCAATTTAGGTTAAGGGCCCCCGTTTCCATGTGTACTCGTAGCTGCTGATTTGGCTCCCCAGAAATATATATATTCTTCAAGGTTTGCGTTTGCCAATTCTGCCAACCGTCGGTAGCTTTAAAGTTCACACTACCTAAGGTGTTGCCGTCTATGTTTAGGCTAACCGATTTATCGCTTGTGCCGGCCGCTGCAAGCCTCAGATTTACATCGTAATTGCCTTGAGTAACATTGCTAATGGTGTATTGCAGCCACTCGCCAGCTTCTACCCAACCAACAAATTGCCCGCCACCAATATCTGCAGCATTGCCAATATCAACACCGTCATTTCGGTATTGGCCACCCAGATTACTAGTATTGCTATCAGAGTACCCTACTCCTTCGCCACCGTTGTCATAATCTTCGGCTTGAATTAGGCCGGGAATAGCATGCGTTTTGTAGGCTGTTCCGGTATTGCTCTCGAGTAACTCTGCACTTAGCCAATTTAGATTAAATAAGTAGCCGCTTTCTCCAGTGAAATCTAAAGACAGCGTTTGCACTCCCTTGGCTAAAGTCACTTCCTGCTCAATGGTTTGCCAGTTTTGCCAAGCCCCAGTGCCCAGTACTGCCAGTGAAGCTAATGTGGAACTGTTGGTTTTAATCACTAAGTTGCCACCGTTGGTCGCCGAGGCAACTCGAAAACTAAGCTTATACTTCCCAGCTAGGGCAACATTAACTTTATATTCGGCAACATCACCATTTTCGATATATCCAATATTGTCACCACCGCCACTGTCTAAAGTAGGCTCGACTTGAATTCCACTTTGGTTAGAAAAATGTTCAGCCTCTATTTTCCCGGGAATCGAATGTTCGGCAGTAACTGGCGGCTCTGGCTCCCCTGGTACTAACTTCCATGTTTTAACCCAATCAACTTTCATCGCATTACGAGAATCATCTTTAAGCGACTCAATTGTTGGGTAGCCCACCCATTGAGACGCTAGCGTTTCAGTATCAAAAATCATGTGTAGCTTTTCTTGAAAAGCCACCGATGGCTGGATCTCAAACACTTTTACCCCGTTATGGTAGAACCAAAGACTATTGGCATCTTTCCACCATAAGCCATAGCGATGGAACTCATCTCTACCTCGAGTAGCCATTTTGTAAGACTCAGGAATAGAAGCGCCAGATTGCTCGCCATAAACGTGGGTATTAGCTTCATATAAAAAGGATTTAGTCGCATCAACATTTCCTTTGGTTGCGCGACCAATATGTTCAATCACATCAATTTCTGAGTATTTACCTATACGAAACCAAAATGATGAACTCATTGCGGTGTCAGAAGCTTTCATAGAGGTTTCATAGTACCAACCTGGCTCTGCCAATTTCTCTTTTGATACCACCGCTGCCGCATCAACCCAAACCCTAGATTCAGGATCGGCTAATGGGGTATCTATTTGACTAGTACTGCGTAAAAACAACACGCCGTCTTGCACAAAGGCATTCCCCTTTTTAAACCTTGAAGGATATCGGCCAGACCAAACTGGATGATAGTCATACCACTTATTAGAATCTAAGGTGTTTCCATTAAAGTTATCTGTTAACGCCTCTACCATTTCCCACTTGTATCCAGCAGGTGGTTCGATTGAAGGACTAGCTGGTGCTGGTTCCGCAATCACGTTACTAGACACTAATAGTGCACCAATAAGTGTGATTAATTGAGAAAAAGCACCGACGAATTTGGCTTTCATTATTATAGCGCTCCGCTATTGTAGTTTTAGTTACCCTCTGCTTATTGGCCAGCCTCATCAGTATTTATTGATATGTCATACAATGTTAAAAACATTAACAAGTAATAAAGCGAATGTTGATTAGCCTAAGCAGCACCTAGATTCACCTAAAGCAAAAATAACAAAAACATCAATATAATTTATTAACTTAACGCAAGAGATGGGAGCTAGATTAAATAATTCGACAGCCGAATAAATATTTACAAATAGCGACTAATGATATGTCCAAAAGGCGGTTTCTTGGTGTTTAGCGATATACGTAAGTTGTTGATATTATTGTATAGCTAGCTAACGGGATTTAGGGAGGAAATGAACGAGAGGAATGAATATAAAAACACAATCAAGGAAGAAAAAACATACAAAGGAAATAGGCTCTGAAATTAGCGACAAAAAACCAACTGAACAAGAACAAAATACACTAGCGATCTTGCTCAATAAGCTCGATTAATTGTATTACAAATAAAGACTAGGAATAATCGTTAAAGTCGTCGGCTAACACAAAGCTTTTATCAAAGCGTTTAAAGGCTTTTCGCAGTAAATCTGCTAATTCTGCATAACGGGGCTGAGTAACAGCCGGTGCAATACTTTCACCCGCCTCGGCTAACTTGTGATGCAAGTCACGATACCAGGTCGCCAGGCTCGGCGGCAATTGTGAGTTAGCACGTTTACCTAGCCAATATAATCCGTGCAAAGGCATTAAAAATATCACCATCGCCATCATTACTGATTGTGGTAATATTTCAGTCAAATTAGCCATGTACGGCATCATTACCGTAACCACTGCAATCGCAGGCATGGTTTTCATCGCCAGTGAAGTAGCAAAAATAACGCGATTCTCAGGAAAGATAGGGGCCAGTACACGCTGATTAGGCCAGCGTTTCATGTATTCACGACCATCATTTAACATTTCAGAGAATTTGCCCATGGGCACCTCAACACTCAAAATTGACTTAAACCAATAAACTAGTAATTTTTTTACATTTTTGGCTAGTTATTAGTATGACATATATGAATAAAATTTGCTTTCGGTTATCATTGGTCCGGCAAACGGTTTCATATAAATCAGCTTATTTGTTAAGTGTAGCTTGATTGAGACCAAGGCACTAGGTCAAATCTAATTTGCCTTAGTCAGAGACTGAAAATCTGAAACAAAAAACGTGTCTCGCAATGCCCGACGTTTTTTCTTTCACTGTCTATAATTGAACAAATTCAACAACAGGTGTCTATAAATGAGCAACAAGCTGGTACTCGTTCTTAACTGTGGTAGCTCTTCACTTAAATTTGCAGTTCTAAATGCGTTAAGTGGCGAAGAGATTATTTCTGGTTTAGCGGAATGTTTTAATTTAGAAGATGCGCGCCTTAAATGGAAAGCGCAAGGTGAGAAAAACGAATCAAGCCTAGGTGCTTACGCAGCTCACCGTGAAGCCATCGAATTCATCGTAAAAAATATTCTAGAAGCTAACCCTGAAATCCTAAACGACATTGTTGCTATTGGTCACCGCGTTGTTCATGGTGGAGAGAAATTCACCAAATCAGCTATCATCGATGAAGCGGTTGTAGAAGGTATCGAAGAATGCTCTGGACTTGCACCATTGCATAACCCAGCGGCTCTAATTGGTATTCGTGCAGCACAAGCTTGTTTCCCTAAGCGCCCACACGTTGCGGTATTTGACACAGCTTTCCACCAAACTATGCCAGAAAGCTCTTACTTGTACGCACTGCCTTACAAGTTATATCGCGAAAAAGGTATTCGCCGTTATGGCATGCACGGTACCAGCCACCTATTCGTTTCGCGTGAAGCTGCTGCAATGTTAGAACAGCCGATCGAACAAACTAACGTTATTACCGCTCACCTAGGTAATGGCGCATCAATTTGTGCAGTTAAAAACGGTAAAAGCTTTGATACCAGCATGGGCTTAACTCCGTTAGAAGGCTTGGTAATGGGTACTCGCAGCGGCGACATTGACCCAGCCATTATCTTCCACCTTGTTGATCGTGAAGGTTACACCCTAAAAGAAGTTAACAACATGCTGCACAAGCAGTCTGGATTAATGGGCCTAACTGAAGCAAGCAGTGATTGTCGCTACACCGAAGAAGGTTATGGCGAAGGTAAAGAACCAGCCATTCGCGCCATGAACGTATTCACTTACCGCTTAGCGAAAAGCATTATGTCTTACGCTGCCTCAATGGACGGTAAACTAGACGCCTTAGTATTTACTGGCGGTATTGGTGAGAACTCAGCGCTAGTTCGTAAGCTAACCATCGAAAAACTAGCCCTGTTAGGCTTTAGCCTAGACGAGCAAGCAAACTTGGATGCACGTTTTGGTAATTCAGGTAATATTGGCACTAGCTCAAGTCGCCCAATCTTAGTTATTCCAACTAACGAAGAAATGGTAATCGCACAAGATGCAGTGGCATTAACTCAAGCTTAATGCAGATTCTTATCAAGGCTGAGTAATACTCAGCCTTGTTCTATCACTTAACTTAAGAGGTACAGCCGTGGCTCGTACAATTATGTTAATCCCAGTTGGCGTTGGTGTTGGTGTAACATCCGTCAGCCTTGGTATGGTTCGCGCTATGGAACGTAATGGCGTAAACGTAAACTTTTTCAAACCTATCGCACAGCCTAAAACCCGTGAGAAAGGTGCAGAACGTTCTACCGCTATTATCCGTCAAGCTTCAAACATTATTCCTCCAGAGCCATTCACTCAGGCTTACGCAGAAAACCTCATCAGTGCTAACCAAATCGACGATTTACTCGAAGGCATTGTAGCGCGTTTTAATTCTGCAACTTCTGGTGCCGAAATTGTCGTAGTGGAAGGCTTAGTGCCTACCTCAGAGTCGCCTTACGCTACCAATGTAAACTACGGTATTGCTAAAGCGCTAGACGCAGATATGGTGTTTGTTACTAACCCTGGTAGCGATACTTCTCAGCAGCTAAAAGAGCGTATGGAAATTGCCTGTAACAACTTTGGCGGCTTGAAGAACAAACGCATTATCGGCTGCATTATTAACAAAGTTGGCGCGCCAATCGACGAGCACGAAATCACTCGTCCAGATCTGACTGAAATGTTCGATAACAAATCAGATCACTCTACCAACCTTGAAGTACTGCAAATGTTTGGCAAGAGTCCTCTGCGTATCTTAGGTTGCGTGCCTTGGAATGCACCACTTGTTGCGCCACGTGCTCGCGACTTAGCTAACCACTTAAATGCCACCATTATTAATGAAGGTGACATGGATACCCGCCTAGGTCGTGTGACCTTCTGTGCACGTAGTATTCCAAACATGGTTGAACACTTTAACGCAGGCAGCTTGTTGGTAACGTCTGGTGATCGCTCAGACGTAATTGTATCGGCCTGTTTAGCTGCCATGAACGGCGTTAAGATTGGTGCCCTGCTGCTTACTGGCGGTTACCAACCTGAGCCACAAGTTCTTAAGTTATGTGAAGGTGCATTCGCTACAGGTTTACCTGTTATGCTTATCAATTCAAATACTTGGCAAACTTCATTAGCGCTACAGAGCTTTAATGCAGAAATCCCAGTAGATGACTCTCAACGCATCGAATTAGTACAAGACTACGTTGCTGGTCACATCGATAAACATTGGATTGAGTCACTTACCGCTATATCTGCGCGTGCTCGTCGCTTATCGCCACCAGCTTTCCGTTACCAGTTAACCGAAATGGCGCGCAACGCTAACAAGCGTATCGTATTGCCAGAAGGCGAAGAGCCACGCACTATCGCTGCTGCAGCTATTTGTGCCGAACGTGGTATTGCTCGCCCAGTATTGCTAGGTAACCCAGAAGTGATTCAGCGCATTGCTAGCCAACAAGGCGTAGTGCTTGGCGAAAGTGTTGAGATTTTCAACCCGGTTGAAATTCAAGGCAAATACGTTGCACCAATGGTTGAGTTGCGTAAAGGCAAAGGCCTTACTGAAGTAGTAGCCAAAGAGCAATTGGAAGACAACGTAGTACTAGGTACTATGATGCTAGCTAACGACGAAGTAGACGGTTTGGTATCTGGTGCAGTTAACACCACAGCCAACACCATTCGCCCGCCGCTACAGTTGATTAAAACTGCGCCAGGTTACAACTTGGTGAGCTCTATCTTCTTCATGCTGCTACCTGATCAAGTATTGGTATATGGTGACTGTGCAATTAACCCAGACCCAAGTGCAGAACAATTGGCAGATATCGCCATTCAATCTGCAGAGTCTGCTGTTGCCTTTGGCATCGAGCCACGTGTTGCAATGATTTCTTACTCTACTGGTAGCTCAGGCTCTGGCTCAGACGTAGAAAAAGTACGTGAAGCAACCAAAATTGCTAAAGAGCGCCGCCCTGAGCTAATCATTGATGGTCCGCTTCAGTACGATGCTGCAATTATGGAAAACGTTGCTAAGAGCAAAGCGCCTAACAGCCCTGTTGCAGGTAAAGCAACTGTGTTTATCTTCCCAGATTTGAACACCGGTAATACTACTTATAAAGCCGTTCAACGTAGTGCCGACCTAATCAGTATTGGTCCTATGCTGCAAGGCATGGCTAAACCTGTAAACGATTTGTCACGTGGTGCATTAGTAGACGACATTGTTTACACCATTGCACTGACCGCAATTCAAGCAGGCCAAAGCAAGTAAGTTATTGCTAAGCAATAAAAAAGCCGATCGTAGGATCGGCTTTTTTGTATCTGTTTGTTAGCTTTCTAAATAGCTAGGCCAATAAGTAAGCCCTTTTCTTGCCAAACTTTTACCTTAACACCATCCACTTCTAATTCTTTTTGCTTAGTAATGTTTAGCCACTCTTCAGGCAACTTAGCTTGATAGAAAGTGTGTACTTGCAAGCTTTGACGGTTTCTAACTTTTAACTGAGCGGCAATACGGCCATCAATACTGCAGTAGCGCCCCCCCATTAGCTCCCATTTATCTTTATCTAATAATTGAGATTGAATGAGCTTAAAATCCAAACGGTTAAGATGTTTTTGAATATCATTAATCGATGAGGACATAACTTCCATTTGCATTTGGCTGTTATGGTTATAGGCAATCTCTTTAGAAATAGCGGAATAGTTGATGCCGGCAAAGAAGGCCAAATAGATAGTTACGGCCAGCACACAAGAGACCGCACTTGCCCAAGCCCACTGGCTAGCATCCATTTGCTTGCTTTTGGCTAAGCCCTGTAATTTGTTAACTTGCTTCTTAGAAAGCTGCAGCTCTTGAAAGTAATCTCGAGTAAGTTGCTTAAAGCTGCCATCTTGCGCGCTAAAGCTCATCTTAAGACACCTCCTCAATTAAGTGACCAAACTCATCACTTAAACGCTTTTTCAAGCGGGAAACGCGTGATAACAAGGTGCCTCGAGCAACTCCGCTAGTGGTGGCTATTTCTTGAATACTAAAACCTTCTACCGCCCATAAGTATAAAAGTTCGCGTTCGTCTTCAGACAAACGCTCCATCACTAAGCCAACATGTTGCTGGTCTATCAGCAGCAACTCCATGTCTTGTAGACTCTCTTCAACAATACTGGCATCAATGTATTGGTCCTCATCCACCACCAACTCCAGCTTTTTACGACGAAAGTTGTCGATGAATTCGTTGCGAATAACTCGCATCATAAAAGGTTTAAGAGGTTCTGGCGGAGGATCTTTCTGCAGCACTTTTTCGCAGCAACTTTGCAATAGGTCATAAGCCTGCTCACTATTGTGACATAGTGAAAAACTATAGCGATATAACTGGTTAAGCAGCGCGTCCGAAAATACCGGTCGGGCTTTACGTTTAAACAATTTCAGCATGCTATCTTACTGCTAACTATCCAGCAGACATTCCTTTGTTATTCAAGTAACACGGCGCTTTCACGCCGAACAAGCTATCACTTACTCACTGCGCGGTTAAACAAGTAGTAAGATTTCACTCTTAGCAACAAGTCTTGCAAACTAAAGCGGTTTCCTCCACCCAGTTTTGCCAACACTATGGCTGCCGCTGCTAAAGCGAACTCTCGTTTAACTCCATTTAAGTTCTTAATCAGTGACTTATCGATAGAGAACTTCTGAAGCATAAACCAAATCATCACTAATACGCAGGCTACAGCTCCCATTTTTAGAGTTTTACCATGAGCAAAAATAAAAATTAGACCCAAAACCATTAAAACTAGCTGATGAGTAGCAAAACTAGGGATTTTTGCATAGCCCGAGAAAAAGCCAGCGACGATAAAGGTCATACCTAAAGAAAAACGTAACAACAGACCTAACGTTTGCCAGTCTTGAGAATTTTTGCTGGCTACCCCACGTTTACTGCGCAGCCGTTCATCAATGCTCAGCGCACCAGCGCCTAGGTTAAACAACACAAACATCATACCCGACAGGGTAATGTCTCTAATCTGCACAAATATCGCCGGTGAAGTATAAGTACTCACACCTACCGATGCCCCTGGTACAGTATCAACAGGCAGTGATACCACAAAAGTCCATAGCAAAAACCCGTAAAATAGACTTAAAGGCCTAACCAAAAAACCTGCAGCCAAAGCCACACCCGACAATAGCTCAAAAGCCGATAAAGTAGTTAAAAATGCCCAAGGGCTAAGTAATCCTGCAGAAAACAGGTAGTCTTGAAATAACTCATTAATATAACCGGTAGTCCCCATGTAGTTGGCAACCATTGCCGCTTCGGTGCTGGAGTTTAACAACAAGCTTAGTTTCGATGTACCACCAATAATAAACACCAATCCAAGGCCTATACGCAACCATAATGCTGCGTTGTCTAATTGCTTTTGTTCCATCTTATTCTCTATTCCATTAATGACTTTACTTAGCAGTAACGAATCAACGCCACGTTTGATTGCAGCTTTTGAGATTATTTTTTTATTTATCATTAAGAATAGATGTAGCTTTAAACTAAATAGACAGGACGGAATAGCCACTACCACATTACAACTCGGGAATTCGTCTACAGTTTTCTAAAGAATGCAACTACTAAAATGGCACCATAAAGCATCGCTTCTTTTTTAGACAACATTAAAAAGTCATATAAAACAATAAGATATTTACAAACAGTGGTTTCATACACACTTTAATCCACAGAATGTGTGGATAAAAAAATAAAAAGATAATAGTTATACACAGCAGAAGGCAATTATTGAGCTCTACATAACTATTTATTCACATTAATCCCGTTTACTCTTCGTCTGTAGGTACTTTGTGAATTAAGGCCTGAATTTGATGAGCTACCCCAACGGCTTCTTCTACGTCTAGCAATACAGCAATTCCCTGCCCTTCTTCTTGGTCAAACTCAGCCACCGCACTAATAGTATTTAAGATCGGTTTGGCAAGGTGACTTTCCACAACAAACAGCAACACGTCTCGTTGTGCTTCTAAATTCAATCCAAAGAAGGTTTTTTTGCGATGTACTCCTTCACCTCGCGCATTATTTATTACCGTTGCACCGGTAGCGCCGGCAGCACGCGCGGAATCAAGCACCAAGGTGGTTTTTTGGTCATCAACAAAGGCAAGAATCAATTTAAATTTCATCGTCATCTCCTGACAAACTAGAACTTGCTAAGAAACTAGTAACTTGCGCATAGGCAAGCACCGAAATGATGGGGAATAAGCTGGCAAACGCAATTAAGCCAAAGCCATCAAGTAGGGGGCTACGCCCAGGCACCGATTCAGCCAAACCTAAACCCAGTGCGGTCACTAAAGGCACAGTAACCGTAGATGTGGTCACGCCTCCACTGTCGTAAGCCAAAGGTACAATCGCTTTAGGAGCAAACAGGGTTTGTATCACCACCAAAATATAACCTGCAATAATGTAGTAATGCAGCGGGTCACCCACCACTATTCGATAACTGCCTAAGGCTAAGCCTAAAGCCACACCAATTGCTACAGAGATCCGCAAACCACCTATTGATACAGCCCCGCCCGACACGCCATTAGCTTTTATGGCTACCGCTAACAGAGAAGGTTCGGCAATCGTAGTGCTAAAGCCAATAGCAGCAGAAAACAGGTAAATCCAAGCATAAGCCGCCCAGTGTTCCGACACGACATAAACCGCAGACTCATCTAAGCCCAAAAATTCTGCGCTGGTGAGTTGTTTTGCCATAGACTCGCCCAGTGGAAATAGTGCCTGCTCTAAACCCAATAAAAATAACACCATGCCCAGCACAACGAATAGCGTGCCCAGTAGCAGCTGCTTTGGCTGACTAATCGGCCGCTTAATCACCAAATACTGAAAGACCAATATGGTCACAACAATGGGGAAAATATCCCCTAACGTGCCAAACAGCGTCTCTAAGAAATTTAGGCTTGCGCTAATCAATAGACTATCCCGTAGAGCATCACAAACATCATGGGGGTTAACGAAGCTAAAGCAATTAAACCAAAGCCATCAAGCAAGGGGTTACGGCCTTTAATGGCCGAAGCTAAACCAACTCCAAGGGCGGTGACTAAAGGTACGGTGATAGTAGAGGTTGTCACTCCACCAGAGTCGTAGGCAATACCAATGATTTCTTGCGGGGCAAACATGGTAAGCAACACAATCAACAAATAACCGCCAATGATAATTAGATATAGCGGCCAACCTTTTATGATGCGAATAACGCCAATCACAATCGCTAGGCCAACGGCAAAGGCTACACTTAAACGCAGCCCAGCGGCATACTCCTGCATACCGGTTTCGGTGTTTTCAATATGCTTGGCTTGTGCGGCTACCTCTGCGGCCTCTTTTGCTACAGCTACTAAGGCCGGTTCGGCGATGGTAGTGCCAAAGCCCAAACAAAAAGCAAAGCTAAGCAGGGCTAGCAAACTGCCTTTATTGGCAAAGGCATGGGCAAGGTTTTCGCCTATAGGAAACAGCCCTAGCTCTAAGCCCATCACAAAAAAGCTTAAACCCACCACCACCATCACAGCACCACTTAAGATACTCAAAACATTAGGTAAGCTGCTGTCTAGCACTCCCCATTGGAAAAACAAAACAACCACAACTATCGGCGAGATATCGCGAAGACTTTTAAGCAGAGAGGAAAATAGGTGAGAAAAACGAAACCCCATATACGCTCCTTGTATTAAACCTTTGAATTAAAGGCTTAATACAAGCTTAGCAGAGCGTTAGCTAACGCTGAGTAGCGAGGGGCAGTAAAGCGCTAAATTGTGATATTTGTAGCTAAGGCTGATTTTGGAAGATAAGCACTTTTAAGCCATCATCTGGGCTTTTTTCCATTACCGCATCTGGCCTTTCCAGCGTTTCAATAAGCTTTAATTGTGGGGCTTCTGTGGCAATGGCGTCGAGCAAAAAGCTACGCCCTAACCACGGCGCATTTAAACACAACATAGCTATGCCGTTCTCTGTGAGCAAACTAGGCAGCTGGCGAATAATCCGCGGGTAATCTTTTTCAACCAAGAAACTGCCCTTTTGCATTGATGGCGGATCAGCAATCACCAATTCATAAGGGCCGTGCTTGCGCAGCTTACCCCAAGATTTAAACAAATCGTGGCCAAAGAAGCGGGCTTTTTTGTCATCCAACTGGTTTAGACGCAAGTTGTCGCGGCCAACACTTAACGCTGCTTTACTCATATCGATATTAACCACCGACTTAGCGCCACCAGCAATCGCGGCTACGGCAAAGCCACAAGCATAAGAGAACAAGTTAAGTACTTGTTTACCTTCGGCTTGCTGCTTTACCCATTCTCGTCCTTTGGCCATATCTAAAAAGATCCCAAAGTTTTGATGAGTGCCAACTTCAACTTTGTAGCGTAAACCTTGTTCAGTTACTTCATTCGGCGTTTGTTCACAACCCCATAAGTGGCTCACTGGGGCCATGGCTTGGTCACGCTGTTGCAAAAATACGCCCTCAACCAAAGGCTCTACACTCAATTGCTCCACTAACTGACTCACCAACTCTTCGCTGAGAGGCGCATAAGCCACAATCAGCATTATTGGTGGTAGCCATTCAATATTGAAGGATTCAGCACCTTCTAGGCAGTGGCCGCGACCATGTACAACACGTAATGCATTACCACTTAGCTGCGGAAGATTAAGCTTCATCTACAGGTTCACTCTCTTTCTTTAAATCGTCTGGGTGGCTAAGGATACGCGAGAACCAGTGGCCACTGTTACTAGATTCCAAGCCAATTTTGATAATCATGGTCAAGGGCACCGATAACAACATACCAACACTGCCAAACAACCAGCCCCAGAATATTAACGACAGCACCACAACCAGCGAAGACAAACCTAAACCTTTGCCCATAATACGTGGTTCCACTATGTTGCCCATCACCAAATTTACGCCCACATATAAACCCGCCACAGCCAAAGCTTGGCTAGGCCCCAGTTGTAATAAGGCTAATAATACTGGTGGAATCGCAGCAATAAGCGAACCCACATTAGGAATATAGTTAAGCAAGAAGGCCAAAATCCCCCACAAAATCGCATAGTCTAGATCCAGCAAGGTCAGCACAATGGTGATAGGAATGGCGGTAAACAAACTGATTAACGTTTTAACTGCAATGTAGCTGTTAACCGCTTTTAAAAACTTATTCACCTGAGACATACGCACGCCAGGATTATGAATCGCATCGTGCATTCGTTGTGGCATGGTATCGGCTTCTAGCAACATAAAAATCGTCACTAGCAAAATAATGAAGATGTTAGCGGCTGCCCCGCTTAAGCCAGTTAAGGTATTAGCAAATAGCCCCAGAATAATGCCGGGGTCAAAGTAATCAGTCACAATGCTCATCGACAGGTCGATATCAAAACGCGCTGCAAATGCACTTAAACCAGCTAATTGCACCAGCAGCTGCTCTCGGTACACAGGAATAGAGGCTCTAAAATCGCTAATCGAGCTACCTACAACGCCTGCTAACAGCATGATTAAAAATACAATTAGCAACAGCACCATCATTACCGACAATACCCGTGGAATTCTTAATCGGGTTAAGAAATTAACTATGGGGCTGGCAATAATGGCGATAAACATCGACATCAAAAATGGGATTAACACCGGTGTTGCAGCTTTAAGCCCTGCCAGTAAAACCACTAAGGCAGCGGCTGTGACTAAGCCATGGCGCATCGAGGTGGGTTGATTCACCACTCACTCCTAGAAATAACTGATTATGCTCAGCAGTTTAGCTTGCATAAGCGCTGGCGAAAAGGCTAAATAAAATCCAATAGCAAACGGGAGTAACCAGATGTTTTACTTATGTAGCCTTGGCAGCAACATTGAGCCACTCGAGCACCTTCCTGCTGCGCTATGCCAACTTAGTGAACGCTTGCAAACACTCACCATTAGCTCGTTTATCGAAACCACACCTTTTGATATTCAAACTGAACATAAATTTGTGAATGCCTTAGGCTGGTTTGAATCGAGGCAAAGCCCCAGCCAACTTAAACAGTTTTTTAATCAACTTGAAGCTAGGCACGGTCGCAATCGCAACGATCCACTATCTAGCGCTAAAGACCGAAGCTTAGACATAGATTTAATTGGGCCGGCAGAGCAGCAAGCTGCCCTTGCCTATTTAGCGATCGACCCTTTTTTGCTCACGCTCCAACAGCAACTATTTACCACCGCAGCAAAAACGCTTCCTCAAGCGCTAGATATAAACCTGCAACTAAACCCGCAGCAATGCCTACCACTGGGTAAGCGACCTACCACCATCCACTTTAATCGAGCATCCGGTTAGGAACTCATTGTTAATCAGCAACTCAATGGTTTGCCAAACCGGCGCTATGCCGCCTTCTTTAGCTAAGGGGGTTTGCGCCAGTACCCGCTCACGATGCTGTTGATCATGCTCATCCAAAAATAACATCGGCCCTGGCTCTATGCCGTTAACTCTCACCTCTGGTGCCCAATGGCTAGCATAAGCTTTTAGCATATTAGCCAAGCCGGCTTTAGAAGCACAGTAAGAGCGAAACTTAGCATGTGGCTGCTGAGCATAAATATCGGTCATCATTACTACGCAACCTTTGGCCCTGCATAATGCACTATGCATAGTCTCGTTAATTAGCTTTGGCGCCAACATGTGCACTGCATACATGGCATCAAAAAACTCAGCTTGCTCGGCAGGGCTGTGATTTGGCTCATCGCTAACAAATAACGAAGCGTTATGAATGAGTACGTCCAAACTGTCGCAAAGCTTTGGTAGCAGCTCCACAAAGCCTAATAGCTGAGTGCGTTGGCTAAAATCGGCTTGTACTAATGTAACCCCTAAGTCTCTTAGCTCAGCTAGTTCGGCGCGCTCACTTCGATATTGACCAATAACCCGATAACCTAAGCCAACAAACTGATGCGCAAGAAAAAAACCTAAGCGTCGACCAACCCCGGTAATCAAAACCGTCTTCATCTTGCTTTCCATCCTATAAATCTCTGCTATTGTTAACTAAATCAAAGAGTAACATGGCTAGCCCTGACAAGGACTGCTCAACATTATGAAAATACTACTTACCGGTGGAACTGGCTTCATCGGCAGCCGCTTAGTTAAACATTTACAATTTAGTCATGAATTGACGATATTGTCACGCAACCCTATTCGCGCCTATCAAAAGCTTGGACATAACCTACTGGCCATTCCTTCTCTTAAAGACCTCAATAACCTTAACGAATACGATGCCGTTATTAACTTAGCTGGCGAACCTATCGCCAACAAACGTTGGACCGAACAACAAAAGAAGCGTATTTGCGATAGCCGTTGGGCACTCACCGAGCGCCTAGTAGAGCTATTTGAACAAAGTGAGCAAGCACCAGATACTTTTATTAGTGGCAGTGCCATTGGCTATTACGGCGAGCAAGGCCAACAAGCCTTAGACGAAACCAGCATCATAGAAGACGACTCCTTCCCTCATCAAGTATGTAAAACCTGGGAGCAAATCGCATTAAAAGCGGCTAACGAGCATACCCGTGTATGTGTTTTGCGCACTGGCGTGGTAATTGGCATAGAAGGTGGGGCATTGGCAAAAATGTTGCCAGCCTTTCGTTTAGGTTTAGGTGGCCCAGTGGCCGATGGCCAACAGCAAATGTCGTGGATCCACATTAGTGACATGGTAGACGCCATTATATTTCTGCTCAACAATCAGCAATGCCATGGCGCTTACAACTTAACCTCTCCTAACCCTGTCACTAACCAACAATTTAGCCAAGCGCTAAGCAAGCAACTTAAGCGCCCATGCTTATTTCGGGCACCAGCTTGGGTGTTAAATACCGCAATGGGCGAAATGGCCAGCTTAATTACTGGCGGGCAAAAGGTGCTGCCGAAACGGCTAAGCGGAGAAGGCTTTAACTTTCGCTACAAAGAGCTAGACCATGCCTTCAAAGAAATACTGCTGCGCCGCTAAGAACGTCTAGGGCTCAATCACTACCGAGCGCAACGGCCTTTTCTGCTCTTCATCAAACATTTTTTGGCGCTTTGCATCGAGGAACTGCTGTAACTCGGCTTGAGGCTCACAACGTAAAGTGCCGCCAAATAAACCCGCGGCGATAGTCGCAGCCCGCTTAGCCGAGTTGCTGCAATCCACCTTAACTTCTAGACTTTGCTTAAACTGCTGCTCTGCGCTCAAGCTGGATTTGTGCTTTTTGGGATTAGCTAAAGCCGGAGCGTTTTTTTGTTGCTCAAAGCGCTTAGCCCGCTTTGTGGCAAGTTTGTCCAGTTGTTGCTGTTGGTAACGCTCAAGATATGACGCTGCTGAGCGCGGTTGTTGCGGGGGATCAGCTCGTGAAACTGGCGCTTGAACAACACTTTTACTTTTGAAAGCTTGGGTGACTATATCGGCCTGTTTAGTTGGTTTTACGTTTGCTGTGGGGCTTTCTGCTGGCTCTGCACTGCTAGGCTTGTTAACTGGTAGCTGACTGCCAGAGTTGCTTTGCAGGTTACTTGGTTTATCGGTAACTATACTCGTGTGCCGTTTAGGCTCTACCAACAAGTTGGCATCTTTAGGGGATTCAAGTATTTGGATCTGCTTAGCTTCTTGCTGCGTAGTCAACGCCAGCCTTGGTGTTTTGTACAAGCTGGCTTGAATAATCGGGCGAGAGGCCTTGGCAGGTTGACTCTCGCGAATTTGATACAAGTGATTCAACAATACATATAACAGCCCCACATGCGCCAAGGTAGAAACCACCAGCGCCGAATTCCAAAAGCTGTTACCACACTTTGCCATCCATGAAAGCCTATTACCCACAAAAACCAATAGACTGATGGCAACAAGCTTAGTTCAGCTGAGTTTGTGTTGATTCTGTCAGCAGTAAATTGCCCTAGACTTTATAAGTTGTTTTCACCGATAGAGTAGGCAACGGTTTGGCTAATAGCCGCTAAAGGTAAGCTGCTTTGTAATTGCCAGCTGTTAAACACCTCTTGCACTGCTTTTAGCCCTTTAATACTGGTTGGCGCTTTGTTTATCACCCCGCGATTAACCAAGTAAGCCACCACATCATTCGACAACATAAAGGTATCTTTACCCATGCGACGCAAGGTATAAGAGGCAGAATTACCGCCAAGGCGCGCACCTTGCTTCTTAAGCAATAACCATAAACCTACAATGTCATCACAAGGCCACTGCGCAACAAACTTGGCAAAGCTGCCATGCTCGCTAGCAAGGTCTAAAATCATCTGGGCGTTATGTGGCACGGTGATGATTTTTTGGCGATTACGAATAATGCTGGCATCGTTACATAAACGTTCAATATGACTGTCGTCCAGCATCAGCATTTTTTCTGGATCAAAGTCGAAAAAGGCCCGCTCAAAATCTGGCCACTTATTTTCTACCACTCGCCACACAAAACCAGATTGGAATATAGTTTTAGTCATTGCCGACAACCAGCGATCATCACTAATGCTAGCTAAGTGTTCACGACTTAAAGGGGTAGTAAGCAAATGTTGTAACGCAGCATCGCCACCTTTACGCTCCGCCGCTCGTTGCCAAATAGAAGAAAAGTCTTCAACCACAATCTATCCTTATTTGTTAAATCAGAGATGCCTAAGTGAGAATTATTCTATACCGCTTAGCAGTATTGACTAAAGCCTGTTGTTTAGCATTTTTAATAGCAACTGATTCGACCACACTGACAAAAAAATTTAACATTAGAAATCTGTAACATAAAAGCGTTATAGTTTTCATAAACCTAAATGAAGATAGCGAAATATGCCCAGCAAACTTAAACATGATTTTGAGTTTGAGCCAGACTACGGATACACCTTAAGCCAACTTAAAGCGCTGCATCCAGATGATCGACCCAGAGGTTTTAAAAGCTTTTGGCAAAACAAATATCAGCATGCCCTGCAAATTAGGCCAGACGTCGCTATACAAGATTGCCACCAAGACACTCCCAACTGGCGCATTTTTAAGTGCTATTACAACTCTACTAAGCAAATGCGTTGCGGCGGCTGGCTGCTACTTCCCCACTCGGGTGTGGTAAAACAAGCAATCATTAGTGCCCATGGTTATGGTGGTATCGAACAAGTAGACTGCCCAGTATCGCTTTATAACACAGCAGTGTTAATGCCCTGCTCACGGGGCATTGGCTTAAGTGCCAAAGCGCCTATTTCAGACAATCCCATGTGGCACGTACTGCACAACATTCAAGATAAAGAGCGCTACATTATTGGCGGTTGTGTTCAAGATTTATGGTGCGGAGTTAGCGCCCTGTTACGTCTATTCCCACAAGTTACCAATAAGATAGGCTTAATGGGCAGCAGCTTTGGAGGCGGACTGTGCATATTTGCGAGCGCCTTTGACCCACGCATTCAGCGTGCTCACTTTCATGTGCCCACTTTTGGTAACGTAGCGCTGCGTTTAAAACTGGCTACCCATGGCAGCGGCAAAGCATTACAAGACTTTTACCAACAGCAACCCAAACTCGCATTAAGTACATTACGCTATTTTGACTCAGCCACCGCAGCAACTTACTTAAGGTGTCCTAGCCATTGGGCCTTGGCCTTATTTGACCCTTTTGTCGCGCCACCTGGACAGTTTTCGGCATATAACAACGCTCCTCAGCCTAAACAACTTACAGTGCTAAAAGCAGGCCATTTCGACTACCCCGAGCAACAACAGCAGCGCCAGCAGGTAAATCAACAATTGGCTACATTTTTTGCTGAGCTCACTAAGCATGAATAGAGAATATCATCGTTGGTGGAGCCCTAATTTACATCGCGATATGGAGCTGTTGGTTTTTGGTCACGCAGGGGCTAAAGTGCTGGTGTTTCCTACTCGCGGCGGGCGATTTTATGAATACGAGAACCTAGGACTCGTTAACTCAATCGCTCACAAAATAAATGCCGGACAGCTGCAATTGTATTGTGTAGATAGCATCGATATAGAAAGCATGTATTGTTTTTGGGCCCACCCTGCTGGGCGTATCCAGCGCCACCAGCAATACGAAGACTACATCCTACGCGAAGTGCTGCCCTTAATGGCGCAGAAAAATGACCACCCTTGCACCATATCTCACGGATGCTCCTTAGGTGCTTATCATGCCGCTAACATTGTATTTCGCCACCCTCACTTGTTTAACAAGCTGGCAGCTTTTTCGGGCCGTTTCGACCTTACTTGGCAGGTTGAATCTTTCAGTGATTTGTTCGAAGGCTTTTATAACGACAACGTCTATTTTCACACACCCACCCACTACCTAGTAAACCTAAACTGCCCTCAACGCTTGGCCGAGCTAGCCAATACCGATTTACTATTCATTATTGGTAATCAAGATCCCTTCCTGCAAAACAACCACACCCTAAGCCATATCCTTAATCACAAAGGCTTAAATCATCGAATGATTGAATGGCAAGGCCGCGCCCACCGCGGACGTTACTGGCGACAAATGGTGCCGTTGCATTTGTAGAGAAGGTACAGCAGTTAAACATAATTCTGTAAAACTTCACAAATAGGCTTCACTTTCCAAGTAAATGGCTTTTGAGTATAAGCTCCAATCAACGAATTGGCATTTGCTTTAAACTCAATTTATTCATGATGCTTTATTCATTCTTAACGCTTCACGAAAAGTAAAAACTACTGAGTAGTTATATTTCAAAGCATGAATAAAAAGGGGTTTTAATTAAAAATAATGCCTTTTTTTTAGCCGGCCTACCGAAGACTCTCTATTCTTATACAGCCAATATATATATCCTGCCCACAAAGCGAAATTTGATATAATCACCCACAAACGAGAAGTAGCCTGATTATAGCTTCTATTAGCATATTTATAGTAATGTTTTCCAGAAACCACTACATCCCAAACTTCTACATCATAAAAAACTCCCCACATTTCTGTGGAGTGGGTTCTTATCTCAGCACTTTTTCCAACCAAGGAAAGTACCTCTTTATAACCTTTAAAGCACGGTAAACTAAGGTAGTTTGACGTGTCTGAGTCTAGCTTCACCCCAAAACTACAACTGCTCTTCTTTCCAATTGAATTTGATTTACGAGTAGATAAAACCTTACCTTGATGAAGCTCGAGTTGATTAAAGCTAGGAATTGGAAGGTTGCTCCTTTGATAGTGATATAAACTAAATAAAAAAAGCAAAAAACCTGGTAGCAGTTGACTCATCAACTTCATTACACATCCTTGTATATGGCCAGCGAAAGGCCATAAATAATAGATATATATTTAAAACTATCAAGCAATTAATTTTTTTATCACTTAAGGATACAAGGATGTAACATTTACTTTCAAACAACTAAACTAGGAATGTAAGAATAGTATCCTAGCATAGCTAAACTTCGCCCCCCCTTACCTACTCTAACAAACACTCAAGCAACCTTGCTTCTAAACCATCATCTAGCTGATCTGCGATCACTTCTATGCGGCTTTCTAGGCAGTCATCTAGCTCAGCTTCGCTTAGACCATCGCTGGTGTAGTTGTAGCCAAATACGCCGCTGCTAGTGATAAATACGGCTTTTATGCGTTCTACTTTTAAGCTTAATAGCAGCAAACACAGCTTCTTGCGGTCAAATACTTTATTAGGTGCAAAACGCCAGCCTATACTGTTAAAGCCTTCGCCTTGGTTGCTGGCTTTTAAGTAACCACTCTCTGGAATAATTTGCTCGGAAGCTAAAGGTTTATTGTGCCCATGATGATGATGTTCATCAGGTGCATAGCTACCCGCCGTAACGCCTTGCAGGCAGCTAATGTCCATCTGGCCGTTTTTGCTAAACAGAACTTGCGCACCTTTGCGCCCATGTTGAGCAACATATTCACGTAGCTGTTGCTGCTCATCTGTTTGATAAAGATCTAACTTATTACCTATCACTGTATCGGCTATTGCGATTTGTTGGTTGAAAGTTTCGTGGTTAGTGTAACGGGCATCACTAAGGTTTCTGGCATCCACTAAGGTTATGGTTTTGTTTAGTGTTAACACTTGTTGGTAATACTTGGATGAGAGCACTTGTAACACTTCTTTGGGATGACCTAATCCGGTAGGTTCGATAAGTAGCCTGTCTGGGGTAGATTCACTTAACAACTGATTTAATGCGATTTGCATTGGCAAGCCCGCAGCGCAGCACATGCAGCCTCCTGGAACTTCGCGAATATATACTTGTTGCTGCTGATGTTGGCCTTGTAGTAAGGCGCCATCTATACCAATTTCGCCAAACTCATTTACGAGTACCGCCCAGCGTTCGTTCTCTGGTTTATTGCGCATTAGCTGCAAAATAGCTGAGGTTTTACCTACACCTAAAAAGCCAGTGATGATATTAGTTGGTACGGCGCTAATGGGCTGGCGCTTACTGCTCATGGTTTGTGTTCCAATTAATTAAAAAAGGTAAGCATTGCTGCAAAAACTAAGTATTGGTTATAGCATTACTTAACTGAGGAAAGAACGTTGATTACTAGACTAACTCAACCAAGCCTTTAAGTTTAAGACTTGGTTTAATGATGGGGCTAAACAAGTAATAATGGTTAAAAAGGCTGAAAGCCTTAATGCTCTGGGCAATCGCAATTGTTGTGATCATGCTGGTGACACAAACGATAGTTCATCCAGTGGCCAACAGCTACTAACGTTGCGCCTAACAAGGTAAGCGATTTTTCGCCAATTTCCCCAATACGGTCTTCACCAAGGGCGACTGCCAAAATCAATAGAGCCAAACCTGCAATACCCCATAGCAGCACTTTGGTTCGTTTGTGTTGTTTACACCCCATGGTGAGTGCATAAGCACTAATGGGTATAACCGCTACGACCATCCAAAGGTGAAAAGCCTCGTTGTGTAAAGGTAGCGCAACCATGCTGGGAACTAAGACAAACAACAGAGGTAACACCAAACAATGAATGGCGCACGCAAATGATAAACCGATGGCGAACTTATCGCCGATTGCTTGAGTGACTTTCATTAACATTCCTTGTTTTAAATGTTGATTAAATTAAGCCGCTTGCTGAATACAGTCTTCGCATAGGCAGTTCATTTCCAGTTGCTGGCTAACTAAGGTAAAACCAGCCTGCTCAGCATTTTGTTTTAGCTCATTAATGGTTGAAGCTGCGATGCTGATTTCTTTTACTTTGCTGCACTTACCGCATATCAAAAATTGCGGTACCCCATGGCTATGGCTGCAGCAAATATGCGCACAAGCGACATATTTATTGGCCAAGCTAAGTTTGTGCACAAGGTGCTCGGTTTCTAGAAAATCAAGGATGCGATACACCGACATGGCAGGAATGCTTTGGTCGAATAGTTGCTTACAATAATCGGTGAGTTCATAAGCAGAGAGCGCTTTGTTTGACTGCACCAAGCCAGATAACACCTGTTTGCGTTTGGTGGTTAAGCGAACACCTCGTTGCTTGCAGTGTTGCTCGGCATGTTGAATAACGCTATCAATTTGCATCATAAATTTGCTCACATTTTGTTTTACTTGGTTAAAAATAACCCGCCGACAAATGTTACGTTATATCATAACTGTAATTCAAGGCTTATTTTGATTTTATGTTCAAGGTAAATTGCAATGGCCTTGTTAATAGTAAAACCAGATTGACCAATAAACCTTTAGGCGCTTTATAAGTAGGAGTAAGGAAGAGGCTATGTGTTGCATCACTTATAGCCTCTTTAGAAATATGTTCAGAGCAATAACATAGGGTCTTTAACGCCGAATAATGATTGAAGCTTCTAACTGGAAGCTACGCCCAAGCTCTTGTTCAATGCGCGCTTTAAGCCCATCTAATTGTTGGTCGTTTAGTGAATGCTCACTAACCAACTGCAAATGTAAAGTGAGCGGCTTGGTGCTTTGTGCGCGAACTGTTCGCAGTAATACCTGGTTAAAGGTTTTACCTTGCAGGCGCTGCACTATTTGCGCTTCTTCTGATAGGCGGTTAAAGCTAAATACCAGTGGAATGCTCACAAGGGTCACGGCGACTAAAGCGATGCCAAGTCCCTTTTTGGCGCGGGTAAACGGGGCAAAGCCTAAGGCTAAAAACGTTAAAGCGGCCGAAAATACAATGCCGGCTAAGTTAGTTAAAAACAGCAAAAAGGCGCCCGAGGCCACACCAATGTTTAACCAGCCTAAGCCTATGCCTGTTACCGCTAAAGGCGGCACCAACGCCACGGCAATAGCAACGCCTGCCAAGCTTTTGGCCGCATCAATCCGCGCATGGGCATAAGCACCGGCAATGCCGGAGATAATCGCCACCCCTAAATCAAGTAAATTGGGGCTTAGGCGCGCCGAGATTTCGGGCGTAATTACTTCCATTGGAATAATAAAGCTGGCGCTTGCAGCAAAGCCCAGGGCTACACACAAGCCAGTAAACAAAGTACCTAAACTGGCAGTCATTAAACTGGGATCTTGGCGAGTAAGCGCCATAGAAAGCGAAATAATCGGTGCCATTAACGGCGCTAAAATCATTGCACCAATGATCACCGGTGCCGAGCTGGCATATAGGCCAATGGTAGCTAACAACGTAGATAATACCATTAAGGTTAAAAAGGCCGGTGAGGTAGTGGCGTTGTCACGTAACAGCTGGTAAAGGTCTTTGAATTCTTCTTTGGCAGCATGGGCAATCCAAGGCAATGGCTTAGCTGCTAAGGCATTTATCGCCTCGCCCTCCGGCAAGTTGGCAATTTTGCGGCTCTCTTTTACTGCAGCGGCGCTGTCTTGGCAGAGCATGTCTGCGGATGGCAATATACTCAAGGCGCGGTGGTCGCAGTCAATGGTTAAGCTATTGGCTTTTGAGAGGATGCCATCGTGCCAGTACTCCAGTTCACTCTCACCGCTAACCTGTATCGATTTAGACTTAATTAAACTAAGAAAGCGCGGCTTTTTAACCACTCGACCAAACATAGCAAGTACTAAAAAGCGGAACATTTCCATTATGCTGCGAGGTGCTAGCAGCATACTTTCTAACATGCCGTCGTTACAGTGAGTATCGGTGAGTATTCGTTTAGATAACATTGAGCCTTGGGCATGTTCAATAATGACTAGCCCCACTAACGAGGTTTCTAAACAGGTGTCACTGCCAGTGGTTAAGCTGAGTTTTTGCGGTTTAATATCGCCAATTTTTTGAATATTTTGCCAAGTCTGGGCAATGCGCTGTCGCCACGAAGCATTGTGCCCGCCAGGTCGCAGGTTAAAGCTATGCCCTACCACTAAGTGATTTAACACCACTTGCTGGTTACAACGCAGCACATCTATTTTTGTGGCTTCGGCTTGCTGAAACTCCGCCAATGCTTTTTCTGGAGAGTTAGCCAAACTAAAAGCCCGGCGGGCATGGTTTGCTTTAGGGTGAGGCAATACCGCAACAACCCATTGCTGCGCCACTGCAAGCGCAATGGCAGCAGTTAAGCTTTCATCACTGAGATAACAATAAACCAGGCTTTCGGCTTTAAACTCGGGCGGTTGGTTCGCATCCCACATTTTTGGCAATATTACATCGTCGAACAGCGGAACGAGCTTTTGACTCACCATGTCGCTGGCGTCGGGCTCAAATAATAAAAAACTATCGGCCATTCCTGTTTCCATACAAGAGTTTAGATCTTACCTCAGCATGGGGGCTGTCGCTTAAAACTGCAAGTAACAGCGCTACCAGTTAGTACCCATTTTTTAGCGCACTGCTCATTTAGCACTGCCTAAATATTCTACATTTAGCCTTGATAACCATAGATTTTCTTTGTGGCCTAAAATTTTTTTATCATTAATAACAAATAAAACAGTTAAACAAGCAGCACGACTAAAGCCTTAATTTGCGGGCATTTAGACGTCCATGCGGCTAACTAAACTTGAAAGCATCGTTTATTTTGTAAACAAGATACAAAAAACCGCCGCTATTTTTTTCTAGTGTATTCTGCTATAACTTCCCTGAAACACTAAGAGTTCACGCTGTTTTGCAAGGATAGTGCAGAATATGAACTCAATAAAAATAACGAACTAAAAACACAACAAGGACCATTATGAAACGTGTCATTCAATCTGCGATTGCTGCAGTAACACTGTTATCAAGTGCTGCTTTTGCTCAGCAAACATTGCTACAAGAAATCACCGAATCTGGCGAGCTACGCGCTTGTTTTGATGCTGGCTACATGCCATTTGAAATGAAGGCCAAAAACGGCCAGTTCATTGGTTTTGATATTGATTTAGGTAAGCAAATGGCGCGTGCAATGGGCGTTAAATACGTACCAGTAAACACCGCTTGGGACGGTATTATTCCTACCCTACTTACTGGTAAGTGTCACCTAATTATGGGCGGCATGACCATTACGCCACAACGTAATATGCAAGTTAACTTTGCAGACCCATACGTAGTCATTGGCCAATCAATCCTACTTAGCCCTAAATTAGAAGGCAAAGTAACCAGCTACCGTGACCTAAACAGCGACCAATACACTGTGGTAACTAAATTAGGTACTACTGGTGAAGGTGCAATTAAGCGCTACATTCCTAAAGCTAAAGTAAACCTATTTGAAACCCAATCTGAAGCGGTACTAGAAGTGACTAACGGCAAAGCCGATGCCTTCATTTACGACTTACCGTTTAACGCAATTTACGCGGCAGAAAACCAAGGTCAACTAACTCACCTAGATCAACCGTTCACTTTTGAACCACTAGGTTGGGCTGTTCGCCAAGGCGATCCTGATTTCTTAAACTTCTTGAACGGTTACTTGCGTCAAATTAAAGGTGACGGCACCTACGACCGCATTTACGACAAGTGGTTTAAAGACGACGCTTGGTTAAAACAAGTTCAATAGTAAGACTTAAGTGGCTGCCCTTAGCAGCCACTTTTCTTTACTAAGCGCGCCTTAAGCGTGCTTAGTAAAGTAAAACCAAATATTAATAAAAGAGCTTCAGATGCAAACTCAAGCAAGCAAAATTCTGTGGAATGGTGTTTTTGTTGCCATTTTACTTAGCCTATGCGGACTCATTTATCTGTCGGGCGAAAAAATTGACTATAACTGGAACTGGCAACGTGTTGTTCCTTACATCGTAAATAACGAAGCAGCCAGCATTACCGCGCCGCAAGACGGCAGTATTGAAAGTAATGCAGCAGGCCAACTGCAATTAGTGTCTGATGGTGGCGAGGTATTAGTAAATCTCGCTGAGTTTGAAAACATCTCAGTATACGAAGGTGACCTAGTATTTGAAGGCGACCAACTAGCCTCCTCTGAAGAGTGGCGAATTGGCCCGCTCACCGAAGGCTTAATTGTTACGATTAAAATTTCATTATGGTCATTGGTATTTGCCATTTTGCTTGGCTTAGTGATTGGCTTAATGCGTATCGCCGACAACCCAGCGCTGCGTAAGTTGTCGATTACCTATATTGAAATTATTCGCGGTACACCACTGCTGGTACAAATTTTCATTGTGTACTTCTTCATTGGCACTGTATTCGACTTAGAACGCTTTACTGCAGGTGTGATTGCTTTATCGGTGTTTACTGCTGCCTACGTAGCCGAGATCATCCGTTCAGGTATTCAGTCTATTCCTAAAGGCCAAATGGAAGCGGCGCGCTCTTTAGGTATGAACTACCCACAAGCCATGGTGAACGTGATTTTACCGCAGGCCTTTAAGCGAACCTTGCCACCAATGGCGGGCCAGTTTATTAACCTGATTAAAGATTCTTCATTGGTATCGGTGATATCGATTACCGACCTAACCAAAGCCGGTCGTGAGGTGGTTAGCGGTAGCTTTGCACCTTTTGAAGTATGGTTTACTGTAGCCCTACTTTACTTGGTACTTACCAGCAGCCTGTCTTGGGCTATTCAACGCTTAGAAAAGAGGTTAGCTGCCAGTGACTAAAGATTACCAAGGCAACGACATGATCGTTGCAAAGAACATAAACAAAATTTACCCCAATGGCTGCCACGCATTAAAAGACGTATCGGCAACGGTAAACCGTGGCGAAGTAGTGGTGATTGTGGGGCCATCTGGCTCGGGTAAGTCAACGTTTTTGCGTACCTTAAACCAGCTAGAAACGGTAAGCAGTGGGTCTATCACTATTGATGGCACCGATATGTATGCCAAAGGCACCAACATTAATAGCCTGCGTGAAGAAGTAGGTATGGTGTTCCAAAACTTCAACTTGTTCCCACATAAAACTGCTTTAGGCAACGTAATGCTAGCGCCTCTTAAAGTGGCTAAACGTGATAAACAAGAAGCCGAAGATGAAGCCAAAGCCTTGCTACTTAAAGTAGGTTTAGCAGATAGAATGGGCAACTACCCTTCTCACCTATCTGGCGGCCAGCAGCAGCGCGTGGCGATTGCACGAGCTCTGGCGATGCAACCTAACATTATGTTGTTTGACGAGCCCACCTCGGCGCTTGACCCAGAAATGGTAGGCGAAGTATTAGATGTAATGAAAGGCCTCGCTGCCGACGGCATGACAATGGTGGTAGTTACCCACGAAATGGGTTTTGCCCGTGAAGTGGCAGACCGAGTATTGTTTATGGAAGATGGCGAGCTCTTAGTAGAAGCTACGCCAGAAGCCTTTTTCGACAACCCTAGCCACCCAAGGCTGCAGCAGTTTTTGTCGATGGTTCTTTAACGAGAACTTCAATTACACGACTAAAAAGGGAGCTTAAGCTCCCTTCTTGTTTGCAGGCGTACACCAACACCTTCAACTAAATTGCTGCCAAAACGCCCGCACAATTTCTTTATCAGCTCGCTCACGCAACTTGATTAAATAAATGGGTACTTGGCTACTATAAGCAAATTGCTCCACTTTCAAGCTTACCAATAAGCCCTGCTCTAGCTCTTGCTGTACAATATGCTCGGGCATTCTTGCCCAACCTAGGCCTGCTAACAACAATTCCTTTTTTAGATGATAGTCATTTACATACCAGCGTTGGCCACCAGCAATCACATTAATATTGTCTGAGCGAGCCTCGGAGCCAGAATCAGCCAATAAAATATGTGGTTTGTTACGCAACATGCTTTGCTTAAGCACTTGCTCGTGCTGCTCAAACAAATGTGGTGCCGCTGCCGTTATCATGTGAACTTTGCCTACTTCTACAAAATCAAAGCGACCATCTAAGCCTATGTTGGGTGCCAAGGCTAGGTCAGATTGTTGCTTTAACAAAGCTTCTAGAATGCCCGATAAATGGCCAGAGTCTAAGTTAAGTTGCAACTTACTGTAGTGTTTTGAAAAAGCTTCTATTTTGCTTACCAGCGGTGGCAAATAGCACATAGGGCTTAAGGTGAGAGCAAGCTGCGGATCGGCGCCTTGCGCAAGCTCATGGCCTAACAGCTCTAACTCATTAGCTTGTTTAAGCAAACTTTTGGCTTTAACTAAAAAGCGTTCCCCTTCTGCGGTAAGTGTGGGGCGATAACTAGAGCGATTAAACAGAGTAATAGAAAAGTGCTGCTCTAAGCTTTTAACCGAAGCGCTCAAGGTAGGTTGAGTTTTATTTAAATGCTGCGCCGCTGCCCGAAAACTTCCCAACTGGGCAACACTCACAAAGGCGCGTAGCTGCTCATGATTCATGTTCACTCTCGATATAGATACCCTTACAAACAGCTTAATCTATATAGATAAATACAATCAAGATTATCCAAATAAGTGATTATTTATCTTTCATGGCATTTGCTATTCTGCGCAGCACATTCACAAGCTCAATGGCTTACATTGAAAGAGGTAAAGTGGATAGCACAATCATCATCTTGCACCTGGTTGCTTTATTAACCGGAATTTCTAAATTCTCTATTGGAGGAATGGGCGCACTTATCTTGCCCTTGTTACTCATCGCCTATCCCGATGGGCAAGCACTGGCGATACTCATCCCAATGTTTTTACTCACCGACATTCTCACCATGGCGGTATATCGCCACAAAATAGCATGGCGAATTCTACTGCGTTTGTTGGTATTTATGGTGTTGGGCTGTGGGCTTGGTGCACTGCTGCTCTCTTATTTGGACCCTGGCGAATTTACCCTAGCCATTGGCTCTATCATTCTTGGTATGCTGGTTTTAAGTATCTACTTGGAACGCAGTAACTCACAATGCATGAAAACACCCGCGGTAGCTGCTGGCAGCGGCGTATTTGCCGGCTTTATTAGCATGACCGCCAATTCTGCTGGTCCAATAATAAGTTTATATATGATGCAGCAACAACTAGGTAAAACCAGTTATGTAAGCACTCGCGCCTGGGTAGCAGGCTTAGTTAACGTAGCCAAGGTTCCTATGCTAATCAGTATTGGCTTGCTCAACATAGAAACAGCAAAAACCAGTTTAAGTGCACTGCCTAGTCTGCTAGTTGGTTGCGCCTTGGGTTTTCTTATACTCAAAAAGATCAACTTAAAACAAATGACCTGGGCAATTAGAGTGCTTATTTTGTTTGCCGCGATAAAGCTGCTATTCAACTAAGCTAAACACGGCTAGATTCGCCCCCAGTAACTCTACAACGCAGCTTGTCTTCCGCCCCAATTTTAATAACAAATAATTATCAAATTAATAATCTTTAATAATTTCATAAAATTTACCGAGCTGCATATACTTTCTCCATCGAAGCAAAACAACGCAACAGTTTACAAATTAAAGTTTGGAGAAGAATTATGAAAATGAATCACGTAGGTATCATGGTAGGCGATATGGACAAAGCGGTAGAGTTCTACACAAAAGCGCTAGGCCTTCGCATTGTAATGAACAACACTAAAGTAATTGAAGAGCGCGAGTCTGCAATTGGTCGCATGTGTATCGCAGTATTTGGTGAAGGCTTCAAAGGTTTCAATATTGCCCACCTTGTGACTTCTGACGGTATTGGAGTAGAACTGTTTGAAATGAAAGAGCGCGATGAGCGTCACGAAGTAGACTTCTCTCGCCTTGGTATCTTCCATTTCTGTTTACAGCTACCCAAAGAGCAGTTTGAATCAGCAATCAAACGTGTTGAAGAGTTTGGCGGTAAGGTACGCATGGACATTCACCGTTATCACCCAGAAGATGATTCTAAGCAAGCACAAATGGTTTACCTAGAAGACCCGTTTGGTAACCTATTTGAGTTCTACTCGCACTCTTACGAAGACACCTATGCTTCTGATTACGAGTAAGTAATAGCGTAATATAGCTATCAAAAAAGGCTTAGCAGCGATGCTAAGCCTTTTGCTTGTTTAACTACTACGCAGAGGTAATGCTTTAAGTAGATGAATACCCAAACCTAGCAAGGTAGTGCCAGATTTTCTTTATGTCTTGTTCATCGTAACCCTGCTGGGTTATCGCTATCCCTAGCAATCTTGGGTTAATAAACCCGTTCTGCGCAATCTCTTTAGCCAGCTCAATAAACCGTTGCCCTCGATAATCTGGATAAAGACTCATACTCTCAAGACTCAGCTCATAGCCTTTATGCCATTTAACTGGAACACCTAGCTTTAAAGCATGCTCTTCAACAACGCTAGAGTGATAACAGGGATCAAGTACCAAACATTCAATATCATCTTTTACCGATAGGACTCCGTGAATGTGCGCTTCGATATAGTCATCAAGTAAATCATCATTTGAGGCATTCGCTTTGTCGATAAGACTGTTTAACTGGCCAGACACAGCAAAGTCTTCGGGAGTAAAATAACTGTCGGGATAACAAAAGGTAGTGCGTTCTAGTACCTGTGGCTTTAACTCAAAATAGGCAGAGCCAAATCGGCAAGATGCACCTGTTTGATACTCTCGAAAGTTAAGTGCGCCATATTTAGGCCTAAGACTATTATCGGCGTTGTTGTACGCGCCATCAAATGCCTGTTGCTCCCATAGCCAACGCTCGCCGCCTTTATAAGCACTATGCCCGCCGTTACTGGTTGCCGTTTCAAACTGAGATTTCAAACAGCCATCTTGAGCAATTGCAAGCAGTAAAGGGATACCTGTGGGGGTAAAGCGATCGGGATGAAAGTTTATGGTTACTCGGTAGTTACCGGGTGTGGAGTTCCCTTTAGACTTCTTTCTGACATTATCGATTGCTTGCTCTACAACTTTATCGCTCATTCACTCTCCAATTATCATTTTACAGCCTTAACTCTATCGCTAAGCAAGCGGCAACATGAAGGGATTAAAACCAATCAAGCAATTATGGCATACCCCAAACTAGCTCAATTAGCCTTTTGTTATTAACGCTCAAAATTTTTATGCACACTCAAGCTAAACAAAACATTTACTAGCAGTTCACTAACACTAAAAAGCTACCCAATAGGTAGCTTTAATATAATTTTTGCGGAACCTGCACTTTATTGCGATTGCTCTACCGCCACACTCACCGCAACACTGGCACCCACCATAGGGTTGTTACCCATACCGACTAAGCCCATCATCTCAACATGCGCCGGTACTGAAGAAGAGCCCGCAAATTGGGCATCGCAGTGCATTCTGCCCATGGTATCGGTTAACCCATAGGAAGCTGGCCCTGCACCAACATTATCTGGGTGCATGGTTCGCCCAGTACCACCGCCAGAAGCTACCGAGAAGTATTCTTTGCCCAGTAAAAAGCGCTCCTTTTTGTAGGTGCCCGCAACAGGATGCTGAAAACGCGCTGCGTTAGTAGAGTTACCAGTAATGGATATATCCACGCCTTCGTGATGCATTACTGCCACACCTTCAACCACGTCGTCGGTGCCATAACAGCGGATAGTGGCTCGATGGCCTTTACCAAACACTTTTTCACGAGTGATATTGAGCTCGCCGGTTTGATAATCAAACTGCGTTTGCACGTAGGTAAAACCATTCATGCGCGCAATCATATAGGCGGCGTCTTTACCAAGGCCGTTAAGAATCAGGCGCAGCGGTTTACTTCTTACTTGGTTGGCATATTCAGAGATTTTAATCGCCCCTTCTGCAGCGGCATAAGACTCATGGCCAGCCAAGAAGCAAAAGCAGTCTGACTGAGAAGAAAGCAAGCGAGAAGCAAGTTGGCCATGCCCTAAGCCCACCTTACGTTGGTCGGCTACCGAGCCAGGTACACAAAAACTTTGCAAGGCCTCACCTATCGAGAGAGCAGCTTGCTCAGCGGTTTTATCTTGCTTTTTAATTGCAATGGCTCCGCCCAATACATAAGCCCAAGCGGCGTTTTCGAAAGCAATTGGTTGAGTGGTTAAGGTAATGTCATGTGGGTCAAACCCGCGAGACTGACACAGCTCTCGAGCCGCTTCCAATGATTTAATTTGATACTGGGCTAAGGTTTGCTCAATCCGCTCAATTCGGCGCTCTTTTCCTTCAAATTCTGCCATGATACTGCTCCCTATACCTTTCGCGGATCAACATATTGAACGCCATCTTCGAAGCGCCCATAATGAGATTTGCTGTCATTTAAGGCTTGATTAGCGTCTACACCATCGGCTATTGCACTCATCATTTTGCCCATTTGCACTATCTCGTAGCCAATAATTTCATTGTCTTCATCCAAGGCCATACGTGTCACATAACCTTCTGCTAGTTCTAAATAACGTGCCCCCTTCGCTTTGGTGCCATAGGCTGTGCCTACTTGCGAACGTAAACCCTTACCTAAATCATCTAAGCCCGCTCCAACAGGCAGGCCCCCTTCAGAAAAAGCGGTTTGACTGCGCCCGTAAGCCAGGTTTTCAAAAATAGAACGCATAGCTACATTAATTGCATCACAGACCAAATCGGTATTCAGGGCCTCCAACAAGGTTTTCCCGGTCAAGATCTCTGATGCCATTGCCGCTGAATGGGTCATACCAGAGCAGCCTACAGTTTCAATTAAGCATTCTTCAATGATGCCGTTTTTAACATTTATCGAAACCTTGGTTGCCCCCTGATGAGGGGCGCAAGTACCCACCCCATTTGATAAACCCGAGATATCGGTAACTTCAATGGCATTAACCCACTTTCCTTCCATTGGGATCGGTGAGTTTCGATGGTCGGGCCCGCGAGCAATCGGACACATTGACTCGATGGTATTGGTAAAAGACATACTTAACACTCCTCAATTCACACGCCTTATCAAGAGGATAGACGATAAGTAAACAAGTAAGCGGTCAATTCCTCAGCTAAGAAGAATTAACCGTTTTAGCGATGGTATTGTTTGGTTATTATTATGAGATGTTAATAGGGCAAACGTGAGCAGTCGTTGTCACTTTGAATGGCTTGATACAGCGAATCTCCATTGCTAGCGTTTATCACCAGTTTAACTCTTACCCCACGATACAAAGACTGCTGGTCGACTTTGCAAATATCGGCCCTTACTTGTTGGGCGAGCAGTTCGATGTCTTTAGCACTAGAGCCTTGCTCAGCTAAGGTAAGGTGGTAGTGAACCAAGTCTCCTTGAGCGCTGGCGGTAGCATTAACCGACTCAAGCATGAACTGGCGTTGCTGCTGGTTATAACTAGCTGCTAAAGCTTGTGCAGCTTGGTCTCGAGTGGGTAGAGGTTCGGCTAAAGAGGCTGTCGTAAAGGTCGCTAAACCAGCGGCTAATAAGCAAGGTAAACCAAGATTGCGGATAAACATAAGCGGTACTCAAGTTAATACATCAGACTTTGAGTGTAGTAAGTAGCGGCTTAAAGCAACAATAGATAGAAACAGAAAATTACAACTACTGTTAGTTGTTCGATACAGGATAACAAGGAAAATTGGTGGAGCTACGCGGGATCGAACCGCGGACCTCTTGCATGCCATGCAAGCGCTCTCCCAGCTGAGCTATAGCCCCGATATACGGTAGGGTGTGAATTGGTGGAGCTACGCGGGATCGAACCGCGGACCTCTTGCATGCCATGCAAGCGCTCTCCCAGCTGAGCTATAGCCCCAAAATCACACTGCTTTCAATACAATATCTGCCGAAAGCGAGCAGAATTCTAAGCAGCGGGAACTAGAGTGTCAACCGTTTTTACTAAGAAACGAGCCACTTGCTCAATTAGCCAACAATTCAAGACCATTTATAGAATTTTGTTTAATGCTGGCAGCGGTAAACCGCAGTAACGCAGTTGCCTTGCTGATTAAAGGTCATGCTTTCGCAAAGAGACTCGACCAAACGCAAGCCTCTACCAGAGTATTGCTGTTCAGCACTTTTTTCAGCAGTTTGTGAGGCTTCAAACCCATTGCCGCTGTCAGCAACTTGAATGGTGAATTGACGAGTCTGCTTTCCATCAAACTCAATCGCAATGCTTACCGAGCCTTCAGTAAGTTTTTTGGCTCTGCGTTTACGCTGGCGATAATATTCCTCAAACCCACTGGCAGAAGTTTTTATCGCCGAATCTAGCCCTAATACGCCATGTTCAAAGGCGTTGTTAAACAATTCACTGACTACGGTAAATAAAATATTGCGGTCGGTTTGGTGTACCGACAGCTCTTGCAAGGTGGTCATTAATAGGGGGATAGGCGTAAATTTTTTAAGACTGGTAGCGTCTAACTCTAGTTGCCAACTCCATTGCCCTGCAGCCAGTGGACCAGCGTTATAAGTATCGGCTGCCTGTTGGTTAGGCCTATTTAATAAATCGGGCACTTCTACCATGCTGATATCATCGAGTTGCTCAGCACCTTCACAAAATCCTTCTAGTGCATGCTGAATACTGGCAATAAAAGAGGGATGGCTCGCCTTATCAGTAATTGCATTTATTAAACGCTGTTCGCCAAACATCTCGCCACTAACACTAAGCGCTTCGGTCACGCCGTCACTTAATAACACCACGTGGTCATAGGGCAACCAAGGTAGCGTTTTGAGGTTGAGCTCTACTTCGTTTTGAATACCTAGAGGAATTGATTCAGATCTTAGGCGCTCACGAATACTTTGTTGTTGAGTATTGTAAACAAGTAGCTCTGGCATGCCGCCATTCCAAACCGTTAAAGACTTTTGCTGAAGCGAGAGCTCTACAAATATACCGGCCATAAACATACCGGTGGGTAATAAGCGATGCAGACGGCGATTAATTTGCCGAAGAATGGCTTCACCAGTATAACCTTTGCGAGTCATGCCTCTAAAAATATCGGCAACTGGCATTGCACCTATTGCTGCTCGCAAACCATGTCCGGTAAAGTCACCTAGCAAAACATGAATATCGCCATTTGGCCGATACTCTGCAAAAACAACATCCCCGGAAAAGGTAGACGCGCTATCAAGCGATACAAGCAGTTCTTGGTCGGCACAATGAGAGTTAGCCACCGCGCTACTAAATACTCGCTCGGCTAGCTCTTCTTCCTCTTGAAGCTGGTTATGCAGTCGGCTTATTTCATTGTAAATAGCTCTAGTACGTTCAAAGCCAAGGGCTTTAGCTTTGAGTACCGCTTGATGAACAGGCTTAAATAGAATGTCGTCTCCGCCGCAGGCAATGCACTTAACCAATGCATCCACTTCATTTTGCGCGGTAACGAATAAAACTGGGGTAAATTTTTGAGTACTTAGACGTTTAATTTCTGCGGTTGCTTGATAACCATCCATTACTGGCATCAATACATCCATGAACACAATATCGA
Source organism: Agarivorans sp. JK6 (assembly GCF_045277145.1). NCBI lineage: Bacteria > Pseudomonadati > Pseudomonadota > Gammaproteobacteria > Alteromonadales > Alteromonadaceae > Agarivorans > Agarivorans sp. JK6. The sequence continues at coordinate 3,253,886 of NZ_CP113525.1, forward strand.
TATCTTGCTGCTGAAAAAGCTCTACCGCTTCTCGTCCATGTTCAGCAAATACCACCTGATAGCCAATATCACTGAGTATTTTCCCTAACAACAAACGGTTTATGCGGGTATCGTCAACCACTAGGGCTGTGCCTTTAACCGCCTTGTTAAGAAAACTTAGCGTATCAACTTCAAACACTAATTTTCGATTTTAAGTAGTTTATCGAAGTTGGCTATTTCTAAAATTTTTAAAATTGCCGGTGAGGGTTTACGAATAGTAAGGGCTTCAGCTTGGCTTTTTTCAGCATGTTCTTTGAGCAATAACATCATGCCTAATGCTGAACTATCCATATAATCAGCACTGCTTAAGTCAAGAATGAGCTGAATTCCCTCTACCGATACATGCTCGTAGCAAGCTCTAAAGTCACGGTGCAAAGAATAATCAAACCTACCGGCCACACTAATAATAAGCTGACCTGAATCTTGATCTAACTGACTACTAATAGACATCGAATCTCCTTGTAACGATCACTATTGGTTTATGCTAAAAACCAAATTTAGTTGATTTCACTTAACCAAGTGCTAAAGCGTTCCTTGCTTCAAACTTATTCATGTTCACTCAGTCATAACTTATTGCTTAATATCCACAATCAAGCTTAGTGCAACCACAACAATAGCAAAAAAAAAGCCAAATACTAGATGCTCAAGACTTTATTTATAAATAAGTCATTTGTGAATAAGCATCTTACAAATAGGCTTAGCAACTTTGACTCTAAACTAGGCTTTCAGCATGTTATGCCATTGTGTCAATTTGGTTACAAAATTGGCATTGAAACGCAATGTAAATGAGATCTAAAGAAGGTTTTTAATGTATAAGCACTGGTCAAAAAACAAACTGTGAAGCAATTCAAGGTAATCGCTACAGTGCTTGATGCAAGATGAGTTATCTACTGATGCATAATATAGGAACACGATGAGTATTAGACTTCAATTGCAGTTCTTGCTGGCACTAGGTTTACTGCTTGCGGCTTGTGGCAGCATGTTATTGGTATAAACAAACTATTTACGCTAAGAAATAAAAAAGCCAACGCTTAGCGTTGGCTTTTTAAGTATTAACGGCGGTTTACCAGCTAGCTTTGTATGCGCGATATGCTTTATCTAACGACTTAGCTTGCTTCTTACTTACGCCAATATGGCTTAGTGCAAAGCGTAAACGTGCTCGGCTCATGTCTGAACCAAGAATAGCCATAGCATCAACTACCGAGGTAGAACTGGTTTTGCCAGTAACTGCCACAAAAATAGGCTCTAAGAAATCACGAATTTTAACGTCTAGATGAGTAGATAATTGCTTAGCTACCGCAAATACCGTGTCTTTGTCCCATTGACGCTGCTCTTCTAATTGCCAAATAAACATCTGCAACAAACTACGAACTTGCTCTTCTTCAAGTTTACCTGCGGTAAGCAGCTCAGGTGCATATTCTGGAATGCCCGATACAAAGTGCCCAGCAAGCGGTGCTAAGTCACTTAATACATCTAAACGCGCTTTTGCTTGCGGAATAATGCTCATCAAGGTTTCTTGGTTGTAAGCCCACTCAACTAAACGTTGAGCTAACTGCTCATCGCTTAGCTCTTCACGGATCCACAAACCGTTTAACCATTTGAGTTTTTCTACATCAAATACTGGACCGCCAAGCGATACACGTTTCATATCGAAATGCTCAATCATTTCTGCCAAGGTGAATTTTTCACGCTCATCAGGCATAGACCAACCCATGCGGCCTAAATAGTTAAGCATTGCTTCTGGCAAGAAGCCCATCTTGCGATAGTAATTTACGCTGGTTGGGTTTTTACGCTTACTTAGCTTGCTCTTATCCGGGTTACGCAGCAACGGCATGTGGCCAAGCACTGGCGCTTCCCAACCCAAATCTTGATATAACTTCAGTAGTTTTGGCGCAGAGTTTAACCATTCTTCACCACGGAATACGTGGGTAATGCCCATTAGGTGGTCGTCTACTACGTTAGCCAAGAAGTAAGTTGGTAAACCATCGGCTTTAAGTAGCACTTGCATATCTACCTGTTCCCAAGGGATCTCAACTTCACCACGTAAATAGTCGGTAAAGCTAAAGCTACCAGACTCAGGTATTTTCATACGCACTACGTAAGGTTTGCCTTCTGCTAGGTTAGCAGCAATTTCTTCAGCGCTAAGTTTTAAGCCTCGGCCATCGTATTTAGGCTGTAGGCCTTCTGCCATTTGCTGCTTACGCATTTCATCAAGCTCTTCTGACGTAGCAAAACAGTAAAATGCTTTGCCTTCATCAATAAGCTGTTGAGCGTATTTCTTGTATATGTCACTACGCTCGCTCTGGCGGTATGGGCCAGCAGCTCCGCCACAATCTGGGCCTTCATCCCAGTTCAAGCCTATCCAGCTTAGGCTGTCGTAGATCGCTTGTTCAGATTCACGTGAACTACGCGCTTGGTCGGTATCTTCAATACGTAGAATAAATTCGCCACCATGTTGCTTGGCAAAACAGTAGTTAAATAATGCGATATAGGCGGTACCTACATGTGGGTCACCCGTTGGTGAAGGTGCTACGCGAGTACGAACTGTCATGTTTATTCTCTAGTTAAATAGTTGACCAAGTTGAATGGCGCGGATTTTACCACACCCAACAAAATTCGCTAGCTAAGAGCCACACTCAAAATACGCTTAATTTGCTAACATTCTGGCCAATACAGCGGCCTAAATAGGCATTTTGACGAGAATTTGTGCAAGCAGTCAGTTTCCTTAAAATTTGCGTTGACACACACGCAGACCACCCTATAATACGCCCCCACAAGACGGTCGCTTAGCTCAGTTGGGAGAGCATCGCCCTTACAAGGCGAGGGTCACTGGTTCAAGCCCAGTAGCGACCACCATATTTAAAGTAAATGGTTCTTTGAACGGTTTGCTAGTAACACAAAATTCGGTCGCTTAGCTCAGTTGGGAGAGCATCGCCCTTACAAGGCGAGGGTCACTGGTTCAAGCCCAGTAGCGACCACCATATTTAAAGTAAATGGTTCTTTGAACGGTTTACTAGTAAGAAAAAATTCGGTCGCTTAGCTCAGTTGGGAGAGCATCGCCCTTACAAGGCGAGGGTCACTGGTTCAAGCCCAGTAGCGACCACCATAATTTATTGGGTGTTAATGTAAATTAGCCTCCAGTTGCATAGCAACGAAACCCGTTGGTCGCTTAGCTCAGTTGGGAGAGCATCGCCCTTACAAGGCGAGGGTCACTGGTTCAAGCCCAGTAGCGACCACCATATTAAAAAGGCCTGCATCATTTGCAGGCCTTTTTGCTTTCCGCCAGTCAGAAAACTCAAAGGTATCGCTTAGCCATAAAGAGAGGGAGAACAATGCCCTCCCCTTCACTAGGCGGCTCTTATTAGTCGATACTCACTGGTTCAAACACCGTTGCGACCACTATATTAAAAAGGCCTGCATTATTTGCAGGCCTTTTTGCTTTCCGCCAGTCAGAAAACTCAAAGGTATCACTTAGCCATAAAGAGCGGGAGAACAACGCCCTCCTCTTTGCTAGGCGACGCTATTAGTCAATACCCACTGGTTCAAGCCCAGTAGCGACCACCATATTTAAAAGGCCGCATCATTTGCAGGCTTTTTTGCTTTCTGCCAAACAGAAAACTCGAACCTATCGCTTAGCCGTAAAGAGTTATTACACTTATTACTGAAGTTCTATAAATCGCGAATTAGCCAATTGCTTTCACCGCTTCAAATATTGATTTCATATGGCGCATATCGGTACCACAACAGCCGCCAAGAATATTGAGTTGGGGATACCGGAGATGAAACTCAGCAACTTGGCTACCTAATTCAACCGGGGTTCCTTCATCTAAGTCAGTGGCTTGCTCAAGCGATTGGTGGCTGCAACAAGAGGCATTTACAACCAAGCCACTCAAGCGCTGCATCCAAGCACCACCATCAAAGATCTGAGTAAAATGACTAGGGTGAGCACAGTTTATTAAGTAATAAAGCGCTGCTGAGTCTGTTTCCGCATCCACCATTGCGATAGCATCTTTCAAGGCCATACCTGTAGGTAAACAGCCATCGGTTTCTAGGGTGAATGCAATGGCAACTGGCATTGCGAATTTCTGCGCGGCTTTGACGATACCAATGGCTTCTTCGGCATAACAAATGGTAAATGCGCTGATAAGGTCCGCTTCAGTGCTGGAATACACCGTTATTTGCTCACTGTGATAATCAAAAGCCTGTTGCACATTCATTAAATGGCGGGGGGCATAACCATCATCACGCGGGCCTACTTGCGCTGATAATACTATTGGCACATCAGGAGTTTCCCGCTTAATACTCGCTATAAAATCTATTGCTTCTATGTTGAACCGTTTCAGCTGATCAATCGTTATACCAAGAGCAGAAGCTCGGTCTCGATTTGCCGCCCAAGACACTGAATCAAGAATACACCCTACGCCCAGCCCTCTCGCTAACTCGATCAGCTGCTTGTAATAAGCATCAAGCAAAAGTTTATCACTGGGAGTGGTTAACAACGGATAAGCGGCAAAACCGGGTAAGTTAAAACCACGGCGATAAACCAACTCGGTTTCCAATCCGGTATAACAGGCAAAGAGTTTACTGCTAAGGTGCGGTAAAAGAGGATTCTGTTTCACTATACTCACCTGGATTGGCTTGGGTCGTATTGCTCACTTTGCAGCTGAAAGAAGAACACTTGGATTAGTGCAAAAACGAGGTATTCAGATTTTATGGTGCATTTTTTAATAGATCATTTATCACTTGCTTCCTAAGCAGCTCAAGCTCGCCACTCTCTTGCATATCTATAAATACTGCATCGATTTTCTCTACCAAATCGGCATGTTTTTTATGCACATAGTGATAGAGCAATTGCCGACTTACCGGAGGGCCAATCACATGTACATTATCTATATCCATGGTTTTTCTTAACCACATACCGTTGACCCAAGATGAAATAGCAAAATCAATTTTTTGCACACTTAACATGGTCATCATCTTGGCAGATGTATTAAAAACCCTCTGAAGAGGAAGATCTCGAGTGCATTCTTCAGCATGCTTCACGCCTCTCACTATTCCAACAGTATAAGGCGCTAAATCTGCGCACTGCTTTATATCTACATTCTGTACCGAACTAAATACCACCTGATCGATGTAGTTAATCGGAGTAGGTACTCGAATCAGGTTTGGATAACTATCGGCGATACTCCAAACACGGTGAATTTCACCATCTACCTTTCCTTCATTAGATTGTTTCAGCGCGCGTTTAGTGGGCATAACAACAAATTCGACCGCAATGCCCAGTTTTTGGTATGCAGTCTTAATAACCTCTGCGCCTATAGCTACGGTAAAATTATTGGGGATATTAGCGAAATACATAGTTGTTGTTTCGGATTGAGATTTGGCATGTATTGACCAAGAAAACAACAGAACCATGACTAAAAATAGCTTCATTTGAATGTCTTCAATTTCAGTTATCTACGTAAATAAAGCTTAATTCACTCCTCTGTCAAACGCGAACTCTCATTGTTAGCAACTAACAATGAAAAGGCCAGCAACGAGCTGGCCTAAGTTTAGATCACCTACAAAACCTTAATACTGCTTATAAATACTTAAGCCGTCCTCTGAAAAAGCGATAACTTTAAAGTCTTTATAAGCAGCTCCTTCTTTTGCCATCCCCGGCGAATGCTGTGGCATACCAGGCGCAGCTAGGCCTTTAATGTTTTTAGGGCGTTCTTTTAACAAGCGGGCAATGTCACTTTCCGGTACATGCCCTTCGATTAAGTAGCCATCAATCACCGCACTATGGCAAGACTGCAGCTGAGGGGGCATGTCGTAACTTTGTTTTAGTACGTTCCACTGTTGTTTGTGGTGCACATTCACCTGATACCCTTTTTGCTCCATAATTTTGGCCCATTCGGTACAACAACCACAAGTGGGTGACTTATATAGCTCAATGCTAGTTTTAGCCAATACCGAACTGCTGAAGCAGACCAACAGGCTTAGTAGTATTTTGTTTAGTATTTTCATCATTATTCTCTTATTCATTCACTAGTAATTGTAGAGCCTGCCCTTTAACTTGTAGGCTTACCGAAAAAGCTGGCGCAACAAACTGCACAGCTTGCGTATCTAAAGGCTCTATATGTAATGCTTGATTTATTGCCAAGGGACTAAGATCTACCGCTATAGAAACTAAGGTGTCATTTTTAACAACCAACTGGCTCAACTGTTTGGGTATAAGCTGCTGAGCTTTAATGTCGGTATTTTCACCGATGCTCCACTCCACCAGCTGCACTGCACCTAAACTATCTAGGTATTGCACAATCAACCCTCGTTGCTCTGGCGCTAAAACGTCGCTTAGCAACTGCATAGTAGGTTCATTTTCTAAGGCGTAATTAAGCTGCTCTAAGCTGGCACCACGAATGTTACCTCCCACGTTCCCCGCCCCATTGGCGTATTTGCCATGGCAGGCCGCGCACCCGTAACCGCCAACAGTTAAGTACAGGTTTTTACCAAGTGCATTTTCATTCGGCTCTGCATAAACCAAATTTGCATAGGCGGTAAGCAGCATCGCAGCTACCAATCTATAAAAAGATATATTCATTGTTGTTCCACTTTTGGCCCATCTAACTAAGGGCTTAATGCTTCCACTATCAATCCAAAAACTGATAATGCTTATAATCTTGGGAACTTAACCAATAGGAGGGCGATATAGAGGCTCAGCAGTATTGAATAAGGTAATACTGCGGGTAGAGGAAAAAGCTAAAAGGCTGCTTGGGGATTCAGCAATATTGAGTTTGAGCAAATTCATCAGCGGCGGAGCCATGCAAGTTACGGTACAACAACTGCCGCCAATAGGCATTGAGTGTGTTAGTGCATGTCCATCGATATTTACTGCCGCAGAAGAACTAGCATTTACATGACAATCTTGCATCGGTGAGTGGCCGATTGCCAAGATATCTTCAGCCGTGTGTTGCTGCTCAATGAGCGCACCAGCACTTGCATTAATGCTAGTTAAAGCAAATGCTAGAGCTGTATAAACCACTAATGAAAAACGCGCCAAATTCAACAATACACAACCAACAACTTTATTTAACCAACACTCTAGCGCCACCAATATACCATTGCAAGCCAGCTCGCTGGCTTGATGGCGTTATTAGACTTGCCGCAGATTTTAAGGCTTAAGCCTCTATTTGTTTCCTAAAAAATTGAATCATTTCATCGCGGGTCTTTCGGTGATTCAAATGGAAAATATCCATAGGGAATAGTAGCTCAATAACCCCGGTATCGAACATTCGTTTTACTTCATACTCATTGTGAGCAACATCTTGTTGATACATATAATTAAGCCAAGTCCGGTTGGTATGAATAATAAACTCGACCCGCATTCCGCCTAAGCGCGCAAAAAACTTCATCATTGGTGTTTTTTCACTAGAGCCCACTGCCCTGCCGCGATATTCAGATCTATCGGTTAAGGTATCGGAAATGTCTTCTAGCACCATTAAGGAATTTGCGCTAGAAGCACTACGCGTGAGGTGCTTTTGAAAGGCTTTAATATCGCTAACCGAATCTAGAACCGCCATTAAGCCAAGTTCGTCATCTACCGCCACCGCAGGATTCTTCTGATTTTTGCGCAATAGCTTTAATACTTTTGCTTCTGGCGGCTTTTTACGAATAGAAACGTAGATTGGAATTTTACGCTCGCCCACAGTAAAACTTCGGCGCTTTAACAAGGTGAGTTTTTCACGCTCGCCACGTTGAATAAGCTTGGCCTGCTGAGGGTTTAATACTTTCACCTCACTACAAGCGTAATCGTCGTTAAGGTGTTTTGAGTGTAAATAGACCGGGTCTAACTCTCCAATCTTGAGCTCTTTGCTCCACACGTAGCCATTCAAAAACTCAAGAAACGCTGAAAACTTGTTTTCAATTTCAGTTTCTCGCTCACGCTGCTCGATGCTGCCAGCTAGGGTCATCAAAATCAGTTTACGTCGCGCTTCAAAGCGAGCTTTTTTGTGGTAGTCATCATTGAACATAATCAGCAATAACTCTACCGGATTATTAGTAACCTCAATTTCGTTGGTATTTTCAATATGCGAAGCATAAGGAGAAAGAATTTTTCCCTTAATTGAGTGAATGACCGCATCTGCAGTACGCGCATATTCATCAACTCGGCTCTCAATTTCGTTTAAGTTGCCATCAATACCAAACATATTGCCCAATAGAGATAATGCTCGTTCGCTGCGCTGTTTACGCAAGCTCACGTCGTCAATCAAGTTCTGAATTTGTGAAAAACTGTCGATGCCCAAAAACTCGAATATCTGGCTACGCAGAGCCCGATATTTAGACACATTATTACTATCTTGCTGCAAGCGTTTTACCCAGCTGCGAACGCCAGTAGAAAATGGGTGCGCCACAAAGGCATCACGGCTTACCGCAAAGGGGCCATCTTGCTGAAGCGAAGTAAAAACACTATTTGGAGAAAGAACCGACATAAACTACCTAAATCACCAAGTACAACAACTAAACTCAAGAATTAACGAAGCAAAATATACACCAAAAGAGGTAATAATTCAGAGGAATCACTATTAGCACTATGTTCTTACCACAATGCTCAGCAAAACCAAGCTGCGGCTAAGTTAATCGCAGTAAATACTGACTAGTCGCAGGCTTAGTTAAGTGATCAACAATCGCACCCAAACGATGCAACAAACGCGGTTAATCGGGCTTTCGTAGATAAATAAGCCAATAGCCTAGCCCCACAAATACCCCTCCTCCGATGATGTTACCGAGAGTGACCGGAATTAAATTGTTGATGAAGAAGTTGCCAAAGGTGAGTTCGGCAAAGTCTGCAGGGCTTAAACCGGTAGCTTGCCAAAACTCGGGGCCTGCGAGATTTTTAATACCAATGGCCATAGGTACTTGGAACATATTGGCAATACAGTGCTCAAAACCCGCCGAGACAAACATTGCTACCGGCAGAATCATTACCATTACCTTGTCTGTTAAGCTGCGGGCGCTAAAGGTCATCCACACTGCGATACATACCAACACATTACACATAATGCCCAGGGCAACTGCTTGAAAAAAATCATGATGCAGCTTGTGCTGGGCAATACGCATAGTATTGATACCTACCTCTCCTTCGGCAAAAGTATATTGCTTGGTCATTAGCATTAGCGAAACTAAGACAAAAGCACCAGCCAAATTACCTAAGTAAACCAATGACCAATTAACACATAAGCTTTTCCATGAGATTTTACCGCTGGCTCTTGCCACCAGCGTCAATACAGAGCTGGTAAACAATTCACCACCGGTAATAATCACAAAAATCAGGCCTAAGCTAAATGCCATACCGCCGATTAAACGGGTAAAACCCCAAGGAAAATCTCCCGCACCAGTGGTTACAGTGGTATAAAAAACAAAGGCTATGCCGATATGTGCGCCAGCAGTAAGGGCAAGTAAAAATGCTTTAAGCGGATCTTTGGTGGCTTTACTCACTCCAACGTCGGCAGCACGTTCAGCCATTTGGGGTGGAAGCAAGGAATCGAATTGACTCATAGGGATCACTTTATTGGTGGTGGTTAATTAAGCGTAGCTGAATCGACATATAACAAGTCATTTAAGCCAAGCAATCAAAGTGGTTGTTAGTGACTATTCAACAAAAAGGCCCGCTAGCAAACTAGCGGGCCTTTATAGTAGTGATAGTGAGAGAGCTTTCACTTAGCTTTGCAGCAAATCAACTAATTGTTGTTCATTCCATACTTCAATGCCCAAATCTTGGGCTTTAGTCAGTTTAGAGCCTGCCGCATCACCGGCAATCACAATGTTGGTTTTCTTTGAAACACTGCCGGTTACTTTAGCTCCCAAGGCTTGCAGCGCTTGTTTAGCTTCACTTCTGCCAAGTTGACTTAAGGTGCCGGTAAGTACAATTACCTTACCGTTCATGGCCAAGTCTTCTTCCGCCTTATCTTCTATCGCAGGCCAACTGAGTTGTTCGGCCAGCGCATTCACTAATTCTGCATTTTGCTCTTGAGTGAAGAAGAAACGCAGGTGCTTAGCAACAATTTCACCTACATCCGGCACATCTTGCAGTTGTTCAAGGCTGGCATCGGCTATTGCGGGCAAGCTTTTAAAATGTTGAGCAAGGTTGCCAGCAGTCGCTTCACCTACTTCACGGATCCCTAAGGAATAAATGAAGCGCGCCAAAGTGGTCTCTCGTGCTGCCTCGATACCGGCAAGCAACTTATCGACAGACTTCTCGCCCATGCGCTCTAAGCCCAACAAGGCGTCACGTTGCTGCGCAAGGTGAAACAAATCTAAGGGGGTTTGCAATAACTCCGCTTCGACTAACTGCTCTACCAGCTTGTCACCAATACCGTCTATATCTAAAGCTTTACGGGCAACAAAATGTTTTAGTGCCTCTTTACGCTGCGCACCACAACGCAGGCCTGCTACACAACGCGCAACAGCCTCACCTTCGATGCGCTCGATGGCGCTATCACACACCGGGCAGCTTTCGGGAAAAACTATCTCTTTTGCATCTTCTGGGCGACGCTCAAGTATGACTCCGGCTACCTGCGGAATCACATCACCCGCTCTGCGTACAATCACGCTATCACCAATACGCACCGCTAAACGTTCAATTTCATCAGCGTTGTGCAAGGTGGCATTACTCACCGTAACACCACCAACAAAAACCGGCTCTAAACGGGCTACGGGAGTTATCGCTCCAGTTCGCCCAACCTGAAATTCAACATCTCGCAATATGGTGATTTCTTCTTGAGCCGGATATTTATGGGCGGTTGCCCAGCGAGGTGCTCGTGCAACAAAACCCAAATGTTGCTGCAGTTCCAAACTATCTACTTTGTAAACAACGCCATCAATTTCATAGGCGAGGCTATTGCGGCGCTCACCAATTTCTTGGTAATAGGCAAAACACGCCTCACTGCCGCTAACAGTGCGTACTTCAGGACACACCGGTAAACCATAGTCTTTTAAGCTTTGTAAGTTCTGATAATGACTTTGACTTAAGCTTTCGCTCACCACGCCCAAGGAGTAGGCATAAAATGCCAAAGGACGCATAGCAGTGATTTGCGAGTCTAACTGTCGCAAACTTCCTGCTGCTGCATTGCGTGGGTTGGCAAAGCCTTTTTCACCCTTTTCGATTGCCTGCTGATTAAGTTTTTCAAAACCCGCCTTAGGCATGAAGATTTCGCCGCGCACTTCCAATCTGGCGGGCCAGTTATTGCCCCGTAAACGCAGAGGAATAGAGCGAATAGTTTTCACATTCTCGGTAACATTTTCACCGGTGCTGCCATCTCCACGCGTTGCAGCTTGCTGGAGCACACCATCAAGATACAAGATGCTCACGGCTAAGCCATCAAGCTTGGGTTCGACGCAATAGGTAATTGCATCGGCAGTCACCAATCGCTCTTGCAAACGTTTATTAAAGGCGCTTAACTCTTCTTCACTGAATACGTTGTCTAAGGACAACATTGGCATTTCGTGCTGAATTTGATCGAAGGCTGATAGCGGCGCTCCGCTAACCCGCTGAGTAGGCGAGTCGCTTCGCAGCAAGTTTGGATGCTGCTTTTCTAAGCTCTGTAATTCTAGAAATAAGCGGTCATATTCAGCATCAGGAACCGAAGGCTCATCCAATACGTAATATTGATAGTTATATTGCTCGAGTTGAGTTCTTAGCTGCTCAATTTGTTGTTCTGGCTTGTCCATGAGAGACCTTTCAAATAAAAAAGCCTTCCCAAATACATGTATTGGAAAGGCTTAAAAGTACACACAATTTATTAGTTTACGAGCAGTTGCTTACGCTCGTATTCACGCACCCGTTGCTCATAGTGATTAACGGTTTGCTTGGTCAAAGGATTACGCTGGTCATCTAACATAATCGCGTCTAAATCTTTAGCCAAGGTCATTGCTGCGTTATACATTAAGGCAAAGTTTTTAGTTGGTTCGCCCTTACATGGCACAGTCATGAAGATGCTTACACCACGGGTTTCCAACTGGTCCATGGCATTAATATCAAAAGTGCCAGGGTTAACCATATTAGCCAAACTAAATATCACCGGACCCGTGCCGCTGTTATCTAAGTGACGATGAAAAATATCCATGTCACCATGGCGCAAACCAATTTTGTCTAAGCTTGCTAATAGCGCAGCACCTTTTAAGTAACGGCCACTCTGAGCCATAACATTTAAGATAAACACATCATCGGGTGCATTAGGATCTTTAACCGGCTCTTGTGGTTCTTCCACAACAGGCTCTACAAGTTCTTCTTTTACTTCATCCATATCAAAAGCAAACTCTGGTTCGCTAGACAAAGTACTTGGCTCAGGTTCAACACTCACAGCCTCTGGATTGGCCTTAGGTTCTAAGCCCTCTAATCCTTGGCTATCACTAATACTTGGCGCTTCATCTACCGCAGAAAAGCTAAATTCAGGCTCTTTGCGCTGCACTGGCGCACTTGGCTCAGCGGCAAAATCTGGGCTTGCTTTTACTTCGGCTGATTTAGCCGCAGGTTTTGCGGCTGGAGCTACTTCTTGCTGAGTAATAGCATCTTCAATAGGGTCACCAATAACCCGAGCTTGACCTACACCTAGATCATCAAAACCTTGTTCATCACGTGTTGCTGAAGATTCTTGAGCCCCTAAAGATTTTTTGGGACTAACCAGTTTTTCAGGTCGTTGTTTGCGACTACTCCAAAAACCATGAGCGAGCAAAGCAATAATTAAAATGATTCCAACAACGATAAGTACGATGCGTAATTCCTGCATTTAACTGTTCTCTAAAGCTATTATTCCACCATGGCTATCGCTTCTGCGATATCCACTGCTACCAAGCGTGATACGCCTGGCTCCTGCATTGTTACCCCGGCAAGTTGCGAGGCCTTTTCCATTGTCACTTTATTGTGACTGATAAATATAAATTGAACCGTATCAGACATACTATGCACTAAATCGGCAAAACGTCCCACATTTACTTCATCTAGCGGTGCATCTACCTCATCAAGCATACAAAATGGCGCAGGATTTAAGCGAAATATAGCAAAAACCAAGGCCAAGGCAGTCAGCGCTTTTTCTCCGCCCGACAATAAACTAATGCTAGCATTCTTTTTACCCGGAGGTCGCGCCATTATAGTTACACCAGTTTCGAGTAAGTCGTCGGAAGACAGTTCAAGCCAAGCCTTACCCCCACCAAAAACCTTGGGGAAAAGCTGCTGTAAGTCTGCATCTACTTTAGCAAAAGTTTCACTAAATTTAGAACGAGTTTGACGGTCTATTTTGGCGATTGCTGTTTGCAGCACTTCAATAGCGGCTTCTAAATCAGTAAGTTGCGTGCTTAACTCTTGATAACGTGCATTCTGCTGTTCAAATTCATCTTCCGCTGCTAAGTTGACCGCGCCTAATCGCTTCAAGCGCGCATCTACTTGGCTTAGTTCACTGGCATAATCGTCTTCTAAGCTGGCTTCTGGCAACGACAACTCAAGGTGTTTTAAGTTTTCACCTTGCTCCGCTAGTTGCTCTAACAATACGGTTCGACGCGCTAACAAACTTTGCTGCTCAATTCGTTGTTGCGTACCTTGCTCAATCAACTCTTTTAAACGTAGCTGTGCATCTTTTAACTGCTGAGCCAAAGCTTGCTGTTGTTCAACATTTTGGTGGTGCGCTTCGCTAGCGCCAGCTTGCTGCTCTTCCAGTTCTAAGTGTTGCTCGAGCAGCTGTTCAATTTGCTCACCAAGCAGGGCTAGTTGCTCATCGTGCTCTTCAGGCTGCGCCTGTAACTGCTGTTCAAGTTCTGCCAACTTTTGCTGCTGATAGCTTTGCTGCTGTAGTTGGGCTTGATACTTTGCTTGCTGTTGCTGCAATAACAATTGCTGCTGATGACTAGCTTGTTGCTGTTGCTGCAAGCTCAAGCGTTGCTGCTTTAGAGCATCTGTCGCCAGTGCCGTTTTTTGTTGCAAGTATTTTTGCTTTTCGCTTTGCTGGTTTAATTCAGCCTGATGCTGCTCAAGTTGCTCTTCAAGCAATAACTGCGACTCTTGATCTTGCTCCAGCGTAATCTGCAGTTCGGCGATTTGCTGCTGTATTTGCTCGGCTTGTTGCTTGGCAAAGGCTTGCTGTTGCTCTAATAAGGCTAAGCGGCTGCGCCAGTCGGCAAGCTCGGCTTTCACAGTGACTAAGTTTTGGCTTAGGCCTTTTATCTGTTCAGCCTGTTGCTGAGATTGCTGCTGCAGGTCTTGCTGCTCAAGCTTTAACTGAGTAGCGCTTTCCTCCAACTGAGCCAATAATTCGTGCAGCTGCTGGCGCTCTTGTTGCAGACTTAACAAAGAATGTTGGTAGTTCGGTGGGCTCAACTGCTGCCAGTATCTTCCTACCCACTCGCCCTTGGCAGTTATCAATGATTGCTCATGACTGAGATGCTCTCGCAAGCTTATCGCTTGCTCAAGATTATCGACCACTAGCACTTGGCCGCATAAGTATCCAAGCTCAACATTTTCTAATTGCTCAGCTAAGCTGCTCAACGTTGCTAACTGAGGGGCGAGCTGATGACTAACCGCAGGCGCAACTGCGCTTAATGCTAAAGGAAACTGGGCGTCTAGTTGCTCACACCACTCCGCTTGTAACCATGTACCTAAAACCACATCTGCTGCCTGCTCCCATCCAGCCTTCACGCCCAAAACATCAAGCAGTGGCTGCTGAGCAGTCTGCTCAACTTGCCCAAGCAATTTGTCTACACCCTGCAGGCGGGTTTCTTCAGCAGTTTGTTGTAGTTGTGTTTGTTGCAATTGTTGTTGGCAGGCCGCTAGTTTGTCGGCTAAGTGCTGCTTAGAGTCCTCGGCCTGTGCCAACTGCGTCTCAAGATCTTGTTGTTTGGGTTCGCTTTCGTCGAGCTGTTGAGTTAAACGCTGCAAGGCAGCTTCATCACCATCGGCGGTGTGACTTAAGCTTTGCTCTAATTGAGAAATCTGCTGCTTATGGCGCTGCTGCATTTGCTCACAATGGCGCAATTGGGCTTCGCACTGCTGCACAGCATGACGCGCCTGTTGGCTAGCAGCTAAAAAGGCATTACTCTCAGCTAGGACATCGGCATGCTGGTGCTCGGCGTCTTCCAGCTGTGGCTCTAACTCTAACAACACTTGTTGCTGCATTTCTTGTTGCAACTCTAGTTCTGCGATGGCTTCTTGTTCCAGCGCTAACTGCTCACTTAGCACCTCTAAGCTTGTCTTAATTTCAGCTTGCTGAGTTAAGTTGCGGTCGCGGCTTTGTTGCGACTGACTTTGTTGTTGCTTGGTATGTAATTGTTGCTGCTCAAGTTTCGCCAACTCAGTTTTAAATTGGTAACTTTGCTGCTGCAGATTTTGAATCTGTTCTTGCTGCTCTGCAATTTGATGGTTAAGCAAGCTTAGCTGGTTTTCCATTTGAGTTATCAGGTGTTCTTCGTGCCTTTGCTGCTGTTCGGCCTGATCATTCCCCTGATTGCCTTTATCAATGCTCGCGTCCAACTGGCGCAACTCTTGAAGGCAAATAAGCGCCTTTAGTTCACGATGACGTTCTCGATACTGGCGATAACGCTTAGCTGCTTGCGCTTGGGTTTTAAGCTTACTGACTTGTTGCGCAAGCTCTGACTCGATATCTCGCAGACGCAGAATATTTTCATCGGTGTGTTTAATGCGAAGCTCAGTTTCGCGTCGGCGTTCCTTATACTTAGACACGCCAGCTGCTTCTTCAATAAACACCCGCAGTTCTTGTGGCTTCGACTCGATTAAACGGCTAATCATGCCTTGTTCAATAATTGCGTAACTGCGTGGACCAAGACCCGTTCCTAAAAACAAATCGGTTATATCGCGTTTACGGCATTTAGCGCCATTCAACAAATAGTTGTTTTGACCATCTCGACTAACTTCTCGGCGAACGGCGATCTCGGCGTAACTAGCAAACTCACCGCCAATTCGCCCTTGCTGGTTATCGAAAATCAATTCCACCATGGCTTTGGATACAGCGGCGCGCTTGGTTGAACCATTAAAAATAACATCGGTCATAGAGCCACCGCGCAAATGGCGGGCATTGCTCTCACCTAATACCCAGCGAACAGCGTCGATCACGTTTGACTTGCCACAGCCGTTTGGCCCTACTATGGCTGTCATATCGGTGGGAAAAGGGATGGTGGTTCGGTCAACGAAAGATTTAAACCCGGCGAGGCGGATTTGTTTCAAGCGCATAAATGATTTTGCTTAATTTGTTGCTATTGTTAAGCAAGACTTTACCAGAGCTATCAACGCTTTGTAATATATGAGTCCATAAACAAACGAGGGATCACAACAATGACGCAGCATTCGCTTGCTTCTCGCAGCGGAATTTCTTACATCGCCCAGGGTTTTAGCTTAATTACTCAACCTGGTCTTCGGCTTTTTGTGATGATTCCTCTAATCGCTAACATCTTATTATTTGGTGCGGCATTCTTCTTTTTATACCAACAGTTAGGCACTTGGGTTCAACAAATTATTGATTACTTACCAAGCTGGCTAGATTGGCTAAGCTGGTTAATTTGGCCAACTGCGATAATCGCTATTTTGATGGTGTTTGGTTTTACCTTTAGCATTATTGGAAACTGGATTGCAGCGCCTTTTAACGGCTTATTAGCTGAAAAAGTAGAAATGCACCTTAGCGGTAAAAAAGTCGACGACATGTCGATAGTTGAACTTATCAAAGATTTACCACGCATTTTCTCTCGAGAACTGCAAAAGCTGTGGTATTGGCTACCCAAAGCTCTGGGCTTACTATTGTTATTTTTAATCCCTGCCATTGGCCAAACGATTGCGCCTGTACTGTGGTTTTTATTCTGTGCTTGGATGATGTGCATTCAATACATTGATTACCCTTTTGACAATCATCGCATTCCATTTGCTACTATGCGTGATCAACTTAAGCAAGATCGCATTCGTAACAGTGGATTTGGGGCGATCGTTTTATTTTTTAGTACCGTACCCCTATTAAACTTAATTATCATGCCGGTAGCGGTATGTGGTGCCACAGCAATTTGGGTCGATAGTTATCGAGACAAGTTGGTCGAGGAGAAGCAGTAATGAAAACCAAACATCTATTATCGGGCTTAGTACTAAGTGTCAGCTTACTGAGTGCGGGTTCAGTGATGGCAGCAGCCAGTTCACTACAAAAGATAAACTACGGCGAAGCCCAGGAAATGAATTTAACCAAAGTGGCCCAAAAAACCTTTTTGAGCAACTTAGATTTAGACATAGCCGAAAAAGAAGCTGTGGAATGGGCCAGTACCCAAAACGCTAGCCACTACTCGGTTTACACCGTAGAGCGCAGCCCGAAAAGAGATCGCTACCGCGTATCCATTGTGGTTTACAGCAACTAAGCTGCACACTCTGGCTTATCACTGTATTGAGCAGCAATCTCGACAAATTGCTGCTCACATCTGCAAAATGCTTCTACCACGGCAGGGTCAAAATGCGAGCCCTTCCCTTCTAAAATAATCTGCTTAGCTTTGTCGTGAGAAAAAGCAGGTTTGTATACCCGCTTAGAAATGAGCGCATCATAAACATCTGCCAAGGCCATTAAGCGCGCACTTAAGGGAATGTCATTTCCAGCTAACCCTTCGGGGTAACCACTTCCATCCCATTTCTCGTGATGAGATAAAGCGATTTCTTTAGCGTATTGCAGGAAGGCCGCATCCTCACTGCCAAACTGGCGTTCAGCTTCGGCTAAAGCATCGGCTCCTATTTCAGGATGCTGGCGCATGATCTGCCACTGCTCATCATCAAGTTGACCGGGCTTAAGTAAAATGGCGTCGGGGATCCCCACTTTTCCTATGTCATGTAAGGGGGCTGACTTATAGATTAAATCAATAATCTGAGGGCTTAATAAATTGCTAAAACCTTGCTCATTTTGCAGCGCCTCAGCCAAGGCTTTAACGTAGTACTGCGTACGTAGAATATGCGCGCCGGTTTCATTGTCCCGGGTTTCTGCCAATGTTGCTAAGCTATGAATGGCGATATCTCGCGTTTGCTGAAGCGACAAAGTACTACGCTGTAAGCTAGCAATCATTGAATTGGTGCGCTGGGCTATCAAGCCAAACTCATCACTACTACTAATGGTGACCTGAGTATCTAATTGGCCGGCTTGTACCTTAGCCAAGCTATGATTTTCGTTTTCTAGCAAACGCTTTAGGTTGCGTGAGTAACTGCTTATTACCCGTAGCACGTAGGCCAATACCACCAGCAATACAAAGCTTAGTTCGATAACAATATAACGCTGAGCCACCTCAATTGGGTAGAGTTCTGAACCAACATTTACCAACCAATCTAAATCCTTATTAATAACCAAAAAGATAACACCAGCTAGCACGAAAGCGCTGGCCGCCGCAAAGGCTGAAAACTTTTGACTAACAGAATAAGGTTGCGGCTTAATCTGTAAGTGTTGGCCAGCACTCTCCAAGTCTTGAGCAATTTGCCATTCCTTAAACAAGGCTAAATCTGCCGCTACATAAAAGCCCAAAGCAGCCAAACCTAAAATAACCTTTAAGTTTGACTCCCAAGGCGGCTCAAACATCATTAAGTTATAACTAACGATGCTTAAGGCCATGATTAAAAACAGTGAAAAATCGAGAGTGAACTGGGCTCTTACTTGCTGTTCCTTTGACTTCCTTTCTATTGCCAAACAGGCAAAGCGCCTCGCCAACAAGGTGACAAGAAAACTAATAATGATAGGGAGTAATAATTGAAGAGGCGTTTGAGCTTCCAAAAACGGGCAAACTTGAACGCCGTAAATAGAAAACAACACCATGGCAATTAGCCAGTGCTTACTTGCTAAACGCGCAACTTTTTCCATTAGGCTCTCCCGTTGTTAAGGCTCAGTTTGTTAGTAATTTTTAAACCCCTAAACAATTATCAATGAAACTGAAATAAGTAAAGCCACCAAAGTTGTATTAATGATGCGCGTTAAACTCAATGTGCAAGCCACAAAATTAATAGCCAGCCACTAGACATTGATTTTACCTAGCGATAGCAAAATGTAAGCTACTAGGATTGCTGTATACAAAAGCCCTGCTCATGCTCAAAAAAGTTAGGTGTATCAGAATCAATAAACTCAATAGCTTCACTATAAAATCGGCTTAGCCAAAGCGCTTCCATATTAGCTAAAGCAGAACTGAGTACATCAGTAGCGCCTGCGTCTGCCAATACGATGTTGTCATATTTTGATATGAAGGAGTGCGGCACAATCTCACCGTCATACAAACAGTAACCTAAAGCTTGCTCTCCAACTAAGCTGTTTAAGCGTTCCGCCAGCGTTTGAATAGCCAATGGGTCTGCACCACTATCATTTTCAACTGCCACCAATTGAACTTGCACAGCAAGACTCTCGGCTTGCTGATAAGCTACTAGGGTTTCTCGACCAAAACTGTCTACCGCAAACAAATTGCTTATTTTAAAATTACATATCCCAGCTCGGCCAGCGGCTCGTTCATCTTCACAGGCTGGGCCCCAGCTATAATCCAATTGGGGAATAAAGGTGCTAAGTTTTAGAAGTGCTAATAAGGATTGCGCCACCCCGGTGCGAAATTGCTCCAGTAACTGAGCAAACTGTTGCCAGATCTGCTCTAGTTGCTCGGAATTATCAGTTTCAGCATTGAGCAAATCCAGTAAGTCGAGCTCTTCTTGTGGGCTAAGCGGTGCTAGCTGCGGCCCCGGTTCTGTAGAGTAAGTCATTGGAATTGCCAAAAAAGGAGCCATTAGCAAAGCTTTATCAAAGGTCTGTTCTCCGCGTATTGCAACTGCAGCCGCCACAGCTCCGCCAACACTTAGACCTGCAATGATTTTTGAAGGCCCCGGAGACAGCTGCCCTAGCAATACCAATTGGTCAGAAAAATCTGAATACACTTGGGCATTATTGGCTAAACCGCTAGCTTCCAACAGCAAATCTTGTTGTTCTGCCTCAAGACCATGACCAGGAAGAGCTGGCAACACAACATGATAACCGGCAGCCGCTAACTGCAAGCCCCAATCAAAAAATTGTTGGTTACATGCGGTAAAGCCGTGCACGATAATTATGGTGCCTTTTAAGGCTTGCTGAGGATTCGCTTCAATTACCTGAGGGATACATGCAGCTTGTAATGAGAACTCCGCAGGAGGCTCACTGGCCTCAACGACAGTTTGCCACTGGGCAACAAATTCTGGCTCAAAGTTATTTAATAAATCTGAACTTTGTTCGACATCCTTGCACGCCAGCAATGCGACAACCAGCAGCATAAAAAAGACAATTCTTGAGCTATATCGCAATACACAATCGCACATAAACATAGCGTCCTCACTACTAGTGACCAAAGGATTAGTTAATCAACTTTAGCTTAGTTGAAGTAAACCTTGGTGTAGCAATGCTTCTTCACAAATTTCCAACAACACTACTCCTAATGGCATATCAATTTATCTCTTAATTACATAACGTTATAAATAAACGTTACTTCCCCTTCCCAAATAGCACGTTATGCTAGTAACACAGTAATGCTGCTAAGTGCCAATAACCACTGATTGTAGCAAGCCTATTAACCTTAAAAAGGACGTTTCAATGAGTAAGATTTACGAAGACAATTCCCTGACTATCGGTCGCACTCCGCTAGTTCGCCTTAACCGCGTAAGCAAAGGTAACGTACTCGCTAAAGTAGAAAGCCGTAACCCAAGCTTCAGTGTTAAATGTCGTATTGGTGCAAACTTAGTATGGGATGCAGAAAAGAAAGGCTTATTGGGTCCAGGTAAAGAAATCATTGAACCTACCAGTGGTAATACCGGTATTGCTTTAGCATTTGTTGCAGCATCTCGCGGTTACCCAATCACCCTTACCATGCCAAACACCATGAGCTTAGAGCGTCGTAAATTGCTTAAAGCATTGGGTGCTAACTTAGTGTTAACTGAAGGCGCTAAAGGTATGAAAGGCGCTATCGGTAAAGCTGAAGAAATTCGTGATGGCAACCCAGAGAAATACGTATTACTAGGTCAATTTGATAACCCAGCTAACCCAGAAATTCACGAGAAAACAACTGGCCCAGAGATTTGGGAAGATACAGACGGTGAAATTGATGTGTTTGTAGCGGGTGTGGGTACCGGTGGTACAATTACAGGTGTTAGCCGTTACATTAAACTGGAACAAGGCAAAAGCATCACTTCTGTTGCAGTAGAGCCAGTTGATTCTCCTGTTATTGCTCAAGCTAAAGCGGGTGAAGATCTAACTCCTGGTCCACACAAAATCCAAGGTATTGGTGCAGGCTTCATCCCTGGCAACCTAGATTTAGAAATGGTTGACGCGGTTGAGCAAGTAACGAACGAAGACGCTATAGCTATGGCTCAACGTTTAATGGAAGAAGAAGGTATTTTAGCGGGTATCTCTTCAGGCGCTGCTGTTGTAGCTGCGAACCGTATCGCTGAAAAGCCAGAATTTGCAGATAAAACGATTGTTGTGATACTGCCAAGCTCAGGTGAGCGTTACTTATCAAGTGCTTTATTTGCTAACATTTTCACTGAACAAGAAAACGTTCAATAAGTAAATTTAAGCAAGTAATCAATAAGCAACCTGTGAAGGTTGCTTTTTTTTGCGACAAAGACTTTATTTCCGAAGAAAATTAACCATTAAGACTTGTGCAACAAAACTGCAAAAACTATACTCCAAACCGCTAAATAATGCGCTTAACAATGTATCACTTTGTAACAAAAGGTATCAAAATTGACACATTGTTCACTTCGATAAATTAGTATTATTTATTAAATTACATAGAGTTACACACTAAACCCCTATGTAATATTAAGTAACACTGTACAACTAAATAGGAAAATTTGACGTAGATTAAACTTTACCAAAGGCTTTTACGTTATTTTTTTCTCGAAAACGTTTTACTAATAAGCGTCTAAGCTTATATCAAGCTATAGGCGACATAATTTAACTTGAGGAATGATTGTATGTTTGAGAAAAGTGTTGTTATCACCGCCGAAAATGGTCTTCATACTCGCCCTGCGGCACAATTTGTAAAAGAAGCAAAAGCATTTTCTAGCGATATCACTGTTGAGAGCAATGGCAAATCTGCCAGTGCCAAAAGCCTTTTTAAACTACAAACTCTTGGCCTAACTAAAGGCACTAGTGTGGTAATTCGCGCTGAAGGCGAAGACGAAACTGCCGCTGTAGAAAAACTAGTTGCGTTAATGGATGAACTTGAATAAGTCAGCATTTTTATAAGTCCGTTAATCAGTTCAACTAAATAGGTGTAGGTTATGATTTCAGGTATTCTGGCATCTCCAGGAATTTCAATTGGTAAAGCACTGCTACTTGCGGAACAAGAAGTAGTGATTAACCAAACAAATATCGACGCAGCGCAGGTAGAAAGCGAAGTACAACGCTTTTTCGATGGACGTAATAAAACTTCTGCACAGCTCGAAGAAATTAAAATAATGGCAGGTAAAACCTTCGGTGAAGAGAAAGAAGCTATCTTCGAAGGACATATCATGCTGTTAGAAGATGAAGAGCTTGAAGAGGAAATTCTAGCCTGCATCAAAGATAACTTGCTTAGCGCCGACAATGCAGCTCATACCATTATCGAGCAAAACGCGCAGATGCTAGCCGAGTTAGACGACCCTTACCTAAAAGAACGCGCAACGGACTTTCGCGACATAGGCTCTCGTTTAGTTAAAAACATTTTAGGCATCGAGATTGTTTCTTTAAGTACCATTACTGAAGAAGTAATTTTAGTCGCCAACGATTTAACCCCTTCAGAAACAGCTCAAATTAACTTAGATAAAGTACTAGGTTTTGTTACGGATATCGGCGGTCGTACTTCTCACACTTCTATTATGGCCCGCTCTTTAGAGCTACCAGCTGTTGTTGGTACCAACGACGTAACCCAACAGGTTAAAAATGGCGATATCATTGCGTTAGATGCACTAAACAATGAAGTTGTTATCAACCCAAGCGATGAGCAGCTAGCCACTTATAAACAGCGCCAGCAAAGCTACATCGATGAAAAAGCTGAACTTGCCAAGTTAAAAGATCTACCTGCGGTTTCTTTAGATGGCCATCAAATTGAAGTATGTGCCAACATTGGCACCATTAAAGATGTAGACGGCGCTCATCGCAACGGCTCAGAAGGTGTTGGTTTATACCGTACCGAGTTTTTGTTCATGGATCGTGACTCACTGCCTAGCGAAGACGAGCAGTTCGAAGCTTACAAAGCTGTAGTAGAAGCGATGCAAGGCCACCCAGTGATTATCCGTACTATGGATATTGGTGGCGATAAAGACCTACCTTACTTAGATTTGCCAAAAGAGATGAACCCATTCTTGGGTTGGCGTGCAATTCGTATCTTCTTCGACCGCGAAGAAATCATGAATGCTCAGCTTCGTGCGCTATTACGTGCGTCTGCTTTTGGTAAAGTGCGCATCATGTTCCCGATGATTGTTTCGGTTGAAGAGATTCGCAAGTTAAACGGTGTGCTAGATACACTAAAAGCCGAGTTACGTGCTGAAGGCATCGCCTTTGATGAAGAAGTTGAAGTTGGCGTAATGGTTGAAACACCTGCAGCGGCAGCTATTGCTCACCACTTAATTAAAGAAGTAGACTTCTTTAGTATTGGAACCAACGACTTAACTCAGTACACTCTAGCAGTAGATCGTGGCAACGAGCTTATTTCTTCACTCTATAACCCAATGTCACCCGCTGTCCTTACTTTAATCAAGCAAGTTATTGATGCTTCACATGCTGAAGGTAAGTGGACAGGTATGTGTGGTGAGTTGGCTGGAGATGAAACTGCCACCTTGTTATTGATGGGAATGGGCTTAGATGAATTTTCAATGAGTGCCATTTCTATACCAAGGATCAAAAAACTGATCCGTAATTCAAACTATGCTGATGTGAAGAAATTAGCCGATCAAGCTTTAGCGTTGCCAACAGCCGCTGAAATTGAAACGTTAGTTGACACTTTTGTTAAACAAAATTCCGTCTGTTAAGATAGTTACAACTGCACAATACATAAGAATTTAGGAGCGCCATAATGGGTCTATTCGACAAATTCAAGAAAATGGTTTCAGATGATAGTTCAAGCAAAGGCGGGATCGATATTATCGCCCCACTATCAGGTGAAATCGTTCCTATTGAAGAAGTGCCTGATGTAGTATTTGCTGAGAAAATCGTGGGCGATGGTATCGCGATTAAGCCAAGCGGTAACAAAATGGTAGCGCCATGTGACGGTACCATTGGTAAGATTTTTGAAACTAACCACGCGTTTTCGCTAGAATCAACCGACGGCGTAGAACTGTTCGTTCACTTCGGTATTGATACCGTTGAGCTAAAAGGTGAAGGTTTCACTCGTATCGCGGCTGAAGGCCAAGAAGTGAAACAAGGTGATGTGATTATTGAGTTTGATCTAGCTGTGCTAGAAGAAAAAGCAAAATCAACGCTAACGCCCGTGGTTATCTCTAACATGGACGAGATTAAAGAATTAGTGAAAAAATCAGGTTCTGTAACCATTAGCGAAACGCCGGTACTAACCATTATTAAATAAATTGGGCTTTTTCTTAAGTGATTAAACCACGCTACTTAGCGTGGTTTTTTTTGCCTTAAATTCACTCAAAGCTTAATACCAATCACACGAAGTAAGTGATAAGAAATAACGCAGGAAAAATACTCGAGAATAAGGCTGGATTTTTCGATAAGTAATTATTCTACAATCAAAAAATTCTAAAGCAGTTATCGAGTATTTTAACCAGATAAAATGAACAGTTACTTAGTACGATTGGTATAAATCCCTTACCAGCTAAATTGGTCGATGAGCTTTGCCTTCAGCTCTGGTATTCTTAGCCAAAATAAAAAAGGGAACATACATGTCTGCAACAAACATAGTAATGTTCGGGATCCCCAACTGCGACACTATTAAAAAAGCCCGCCGTTGGTTAAACGAACACAACATTGAATTTAGCTTCCACGACTATCGTAAAGATGGTGTTAGTGTTGAACAAATTAGCCATTGGTGTGAACAGTTGAGTTGGGAAGCCGTTTTGAACAAACGTGGAACCACTTATCGCCAGCTAAGCGACCAGCAAAAAGCTGACCTAAATAAAGATACAGCCATTCAACTGCTGGCCGAGCACCCAGCAATGATTAAGCGCCCATTACTTCAAGTTGACCAGTCTTTCACGCTTGGTTTTAAAGCCGACCAATACCAACAACTCTTTTCTCCGGAAGCATAAATCCATGTCAGATAGCCCCGTTTTACACTTAGCAAAAGATCTTATCAGCCGTCCGTCGGTAACCCCAGAAGACTGCGATTGTCAAAAACTAATGGCCGACCGACTAACTGCTGTTGGTTTTAACATTGAAGAAATGGTATTTGAAGACACCACCAATATGTGGGCACGTAAAGGTGATACCGGCCCACTGTTTTGTTTTGCTGGACATACTGATGTAGTACCTCCTGGGCCTGCAGAAAAATGGCATACCCCACCCTTTGAGCCCACTGTTATTGATGGCATTCTACATGGGCGCGGAGCGGCTGATATGAAAGGCTCTTTAGCTGCCATGGTCGTAGCTACCGAGCGATTCGTGGCTGATTACCCTAATCACAAAGGTTCTATCTCGTACTTAATCACCTCTGATGAAGAAGGACCTTTTATTAATGGTACAACCCGCGTGGTAGATACCTTAATGGCCCGCAACGAACTGATTGATATGTGCTTAGTGGGTGAACCATCCTCTACTCATCACGTGGGTGATGTAGTTAAAAATGGTCGCCGCGGCTCATTAACTGGAGATTTAACGGTAAAAGGTGTGCAAGGCCATGTGGCTTACCCCCACCTAGCTAAAAACCCTATTCATGATGCTGCACCAGCTCTTGCAGAACTTGCGGCAATGCATTGGGATAACGGTAATCAATTCTTCCCACCAACGAGTTTTCAAATTGCCAATATTCACGCTGGTACAGGTGCTTCTAATGTGATTCCTGGTGAGTTAGATGTTCAATTTAACTTCCGCTACTCAACTGAGCTAACGGATAGCGAGATTGTAAAACGGGTGCACAATATCTTTGATAGCCATGGCTTAGATTACCAATTAGATTGGACCTACAATGGCCAACCATTCTTAACTGAGGAAGGCGAATTCTTGTCTGCGGTGAGCAACGCGGTAAGCAAGGTAACCAAGAAAGCTCCTGAGCTACTCACTACTGGAGGCACGTCTGACGGTCGTTTCATTGCAAAAATGGGCACACAGGTGGTCGAGCTTGGCCCAGTTAACGCTACTATTCATAAAGTGAATGAGTGCGTTAAAGTGGCAGATTTAGAACAGTTAACAGATATGTACTACGAGCTGTTAGTAAACGTTCTTGGCGGCGATGAGTAAACTTGCCAAGCCTCTAGCCCTTTATGGGCTAGACAAGAGCGAACTAATTGATGACCCCGAGCTTGCTTGGGTTCATCGCTTGGTTTTATCTGATCTCAAAAAGCTTATCAAAGCGGCTGCGCAGGCTGGGTTTAACCTAAGCATTTTTAGTGGTTATCGGGATTTTCACCGCCAACTGGCGATCTGGAATAACAAATGGAATGGTCTGCGTCCAATTCTTGATGCCAATAGTCGCCCACTGGATATCTCAAGCCTAAGCGATGAGCAAAAGCTGCATGCTATTTTGCGTTGGTCTGCTTTACCTGGCACCAGCCGCCACCATTGGGGTACCGATTTTGACTTTTACGACCCCAAACTACTACCATCAGGAACTCGTCTAGAACTCATCCCCCAAGAGTATGCAGAGCAAGGTTGCCAGCACGCCTTATCGATATGGTTAAATGAATATGCTCAAGATTTTGGTTTTTTCTACCCTTATCTGCGCTTTAAGGGCGGCGTAGAGTTTGAACCATGGCACTTGAGCCACCTAGCCACCAGCCAAACAATGATGAGCAAACTCGATGCTAGCCAAACCCTAGAACACTTAAGAAATAACCAGGTGGCAGGCTTCGCTTGTATTGAACAGCACATCGAACAAATTTTTAGCCAATATGTTACCAATATTTGTTTACCGGAGACCTAATGCCAAGCTTGTATGCCACCTTGTTTGTTAGCCTTGTTAGTTGTTCTGCACTGGCCTTTCTTGTATTGATGCTGGTTTTACATAAGGGAGAGTTATGCCCTGGGCAAACAGGCAGAATTCAACGCCAATTAAGCACACTTGTTAGCTTTATAACCTTGGCAGGTTTAAGTGGATTTGAAAGCCAACAAGCGACTTGGTTAGTAGGCTTGGTCTGCGCCAGTGCCTTAATCGGTTGGGTGCTTACTTTCAAAATCAACAAGCTTAAACACAAACGCAGCCTAAATATTAACCTTTGGTGGTTAATGGGTATGCCACTGTTATTAGCCGCTACGGTTGTTTTGCTGCAACATAGTATTGGGATCTTTAGCTTTATTGCTTGTGCGGCGGCAATTGCTCACTGGCTAATGGTTAAGGCTAAACACCGCTTAACAAGCTTTGATAAACTGCTGCCATTTGCTGGGCTTGCTGCGGCAATGTGTAGCCTTGTGGCAGTGTGTATTTATCTCATTTTAAACCAAATACTCTTGGAACAAGCTGATACAGTTAAGCACTTTGTAGTAATGAGCAGCTTTTTATTGCTAGCGACTCTGTTGTGGTTATTCCCGCAACTAAAGAAAACAGCCCCGCCAGCCCCTTTGTTATTGGCCGTGGCGTTTATTAGCTTTATTTCTAGCCTTAAGCTTCAAGCACTCCACGTTTAACAAGCTAAACTAGCTTTGGCACAGCTAGTTTAAATGTCCACATAGCAGGATTTGGAGACTTACCATGGCCATCGGATACGTTATTCTTATCATTGCTCTGGTAATGGGGTTTATCCTTGGAAATTTGATGCTGCTCAGGCACATGGACCGATTTAACATCAAGGCAAAACTGCCTAAATCAAAAAAGTCGCGTGACTCAGAGCCACGTTAAATCGCCCATTAATAGTAAACTCCTCAAGCTTTACTGCTACTGTTCCTTTTGCTTTTCTAAAGCCTGTAAATAAACATCTCTGGCCTTGAGTGAACCAGCTTGCTCGGCATCTTCTACAAGCTTCAAGGCCTGTTGTTCATTTCCGTTCGCGATAGACTGTCGAATTAGCTGCCCAAACATTGCGTCTACTTCTGGATCAATAACCGGCGTTGTCGTTTCGCTTGTCGCCTCATTTGCGCCAATAGTATCTACACTAGAGTTACTGGCTTCCCCAGCAACAGTGGTAGCAGTTGTTTCTGTAGAATTAGCGCCTACACTTTCCACACTGGAATGACTGGGTTCAACAGCTGTAGAGCTATTTTCAGCTGTATCCACATTTTGACTGCTGCATGCGCTTAGGGCGAATACAGCACCAATAATTAGTATAAATCTCATAACATCTTCCTTTTAGTCTATCAGTTACTTATTTAATACGAATACAAGCCAAAATAAGTTTAGCCAAGAGAGAGTAGATAAGCCCACTTTAAGCTAGGGAAGAACTCTCAACTAAAAACAAATGACTTCTCACACTGTAATAGTCAATTGCCTAAAGGGCAAAGGCGCAAGAAAAAACATAAAAGGCTAATAAAAAAGGCCTCTTAAAGAGGCCTTATAAATCTAGCTAAATGCGAGCGAGTATTATCGAGACAAGCTATCGCTTGTATCTAAGCCCATCTTCATCAGAATGGCTAAGTACGGATACAGCGCTTTTACTTCACTTGGCTTAAGTACAACACCTTCATTATCACTTAAGGTAATTTGAGTAACATTGCCATTTGACCCCACCGTAAAGATGTAGTCTTTTTCTTCAAACTCCATGGTGCTTAAACCATAGTTTTCAAGAACTTGCTCCGGTGGACGCTCATAAGTTAAGTACAAGCTGCCAGAGTTAGCAATGTAATCGGTAATAGTGAAACCCGCTAGAGGTAATACTAAACGCAAACGCTTCATGGTTTTTTCCATGTTAGCACGCGCTTTGTAGTAAGCAGCACCGCTGTCGTTTACTAACACTAAGTTAACCGTCTCATCGTAAAGTTGCTCTTTCTCGGCTTCACTCATGGCCGCCAAGCGCGCTTCTTCACGTTGCGCCGCAAGCTGCTGCTCTAGCTCTTCACGTCGGTCACTTATATAACCAATTAAGCGATTAAGCTCTACCACTGCAAGGCGCTGCTTGTCGAACTCATCTAAATCAATCGCTAAGTCTCCACCATCGCGATAAATCTCACCGTCGATAAAGCTTACTTTTAGACCAGCGGTTCGACCATGAGGTTTAACATCTAGCTGATAGGTAAATTTTTGGCGTTGCTCCATTACCGTGTCGCTGGAGAAAAACCACCAACTACCTTCTACTGTTTCGGCATCAACTAACCAATTTGATTCGATTATAGCTTGCTGGTCATCACGACGAGCGATAGAAGAGTTACGATAGGCAATATAGTCACTAATGGTTTGCATCATCGTAGCTGTTGTTTCGGTAGCGGTTTGGGCTTGTAGAATATCAAACCAAAAAATCAGACCGTCTTCGGTATTTTCGATACGGCTTCCCGCGATGAGAGGTATAATTTGCACGGGTGCGCGAACATCTACCGCCGACCCGACTAAAACTTCCTCTTTAGCTTGCGGTGTTGGAATAACAAATTCACTACTTTGCTCAGGTGGTGTTATCCCTTCTGGGATCACTAAAGGCTCTACTTGAGTAGCTTCTAAATACTCAAAGCCTCGCTCAGCCTGACGGTGTTTCTCACCGCTACTAGAGCATGCTGCCAGAGTCGCTACTAGGCTGCCAAAAAACACGACTTTCATCGTTGGAAAAGAAACTAGTTGCATATCCCACTACATCTACAAACAAAAATATTTACTGGTAAGCGATTTCGTCATACGAAAACAATCCAGAGTAAGGGCGCTATACTACTTAGCCACTTTCATAAACACAAGGCGAAAACATTCAGGGCTTGATACAAACTCACCTTTTACTTTCTGCTAAATTTATATGCGCTAGAATTCCCAGCTTTAAGCAAGTATCCTGACACACTAAATCTAGCTAAATATGTAAAACGGAATATGAGTCAACATCTTGTGGTCACCGCTGTTGGCAGTAATCGGCCAGGCATCGTCAATCAATTAACTCAACTGGTTTCTAGCTGCGGCTGTAACATTGTAGATAGCCGAATGGCACTCTTTGGTTCTGAGTTTACCTTAATCATGCTAGTGGCCGGTACTCATAATGCCATTATTCAAATAGAGACTCGATTACCCGCAACCGCGCAAGAACTGCAACTGCTAACGGTAATGAAAAAAACCTCACGCCACGAATTGATCGATTATTCACATGCCGCCGTTTTGCAATTAACTTTGCCTGATGCAACTGGGGTGATTAGCAAAGTGACCCAATTTATCAGCGACCATCAAATGAATATGGTGAGTTTAAAATCGAATCTGTTCACCAAGAATAATATTGAGATGTTACACGCTGAGTTTGACGTGAAGCTTAACCAAACCCATCAACCAGAACAAATTGAACAGGCGTTTGCACAACTATGCCAAGAGTTAGGCAGCGAGCAGTTCGATTTACAAATTTTGTCAAATTAAGTACCACTATAAAGGACACCTTTAATGAACACATTGACGGCCGGAGCTGCTGCTCCGCAATTTGATTTGCCAAACCAAGATGAAAAGCGCATTAAACTTAGCGACTACGCAGGTAAAAAAGTATTGGTGTATTTTTACCCTAAAGCCCTAACTCCAGGTTGTACTACCCAAGCTTGTGGCTTGCGTGACAGCATTGAACAGCTCAAAGATGCGAACACTGTAGTATTTGGGGTAAGCCCAGATCCAGTAAAACGCCTACCTAAATTTATAGAAAAACATCAGCTTAACTTTGATTTACTGTCTGACGAAGATCATGCAGTTGCCGACCAATTCGGAGTTTGGGGTTTAAAGAAGTTTATGGGTAAAGAATACGAAGGTATTCACCGCATTAGCTTTTTAATCGACGAGCAAGGCCAAATTGAGCATGTGTTTAATAAGTTTAAAACTAAAGAGCACCATCAAGTAGTGCTCGATTACTTAAACCAATAACTATTCAGCAGAGGTTGAGGGCTCGCTGTCCTCAACCTTTTCTATATGGTGCGGCCAGGCATTCATTACCGCTTTCACCAAAGTGGCTAGTGGGATTGCAAAGAATACTCCCCAGAATCCCCACAAGCCGCCAAACACCAACACCGCGACAATAATTGCCAAGGGGTGAAGGTTAACCGCTTCTGAGAACAAAATGGGCACCAATACGTTGCCATCAATCACCTGTATTATGCCGTAAGCCAGAATAAGGTAACCAAATTGAGGGCTTAACCCCCACTGGAATAAGCCAACCATAGCAACCGGTAGGGTTACTGCAAAGGCACCAATAAAGGGAATAAGTACCGACAAACCAACTAACACGCCAAGTAACGCCGAGTAACGCAGATCCATAATTGCGAACACAATGTAACTGGCTCCGCCAACAAGCAGTATTTCAATTGCTTTGCCGCGAATATAATTAATTACTTGGCCATTCATTTCTGACCATACTTGAGTTAACAAGCGGCGATCGTTAGGCAAAAAGCGCGACACGCTATTCAGTAACACTTGTTTGTCACTTAGCATGAAAAACACCATCAACGGCACCAACACGCTATACACCAGCACCGTGGCTAAGTTGATAATTGACGAAAGTGAAGACTGCAACAATTGCTCTCCCACACCCATTAAGCGGGTTCTAACATTGTCTACCACGCTTTCTACTAAGGCACCGTCGATAAACTCTGGGTATTGCTGTGGCAGAGACTCAAGCCATTGCTGAGTGCTGTTGAGCATCACCGGGTATTCACTGAGTAAGTTCATCCCCTGCCCCCACACGGTTGGCAAAATGCGTAATACCGTAAATGTGGCAATCAGGAAAAATATGAGTAGCACTAAGGCGCTAGCAAAGCCCCGGCGAAATCCGTGATTGGCTAAAAAGCTCACTGGCCAATCCAACAAGTAAGCAAGTACTAAAGCAATAAGTAATGGTGCGAGTAAATTGCCAAAGAAATACAGCAGCACAAAACCAATAACCAACACAAGAGCCATAGCCACCGCTTCCGGATCAGAAAACATGCGGCGGTACCAATTTGATAAGACTTTAAACATAGTTACAGCTTTAATCCTTTAGCGGGTGGACAGTTATGGTGACGCAAAAACCACGGGCGCCTTGCTCTATACTTACGCCATGCCCTAATCGGCGAAAGTACTTGGGGATATCACTACGTGATCCGCTGTCCCCTAACAGCAACTGAATTTGATCACCTACTTTAGCTTGTTTTAGCCAAAGCTTACTTTCCAATAATGGGTAAGGACAGTTGTGTTTTTGTAAATCGAGGCAAAGCATTTGTAATAATTACCATAAAATAACCATGACATTATTACAGGCTATTGATCAGGACTCAATTTATAGCTTTTGAATAACAAACAAAATCGGGGTATTCTCGCGATACAAATGGAAAGTTATCGGATTTCAATGACGCGTTTCGCACATTTTGTTTTAGCAGGCCTGCTGTTTGGCTACGCCCCTCTTATGTCTGCCAATAATCAATTACCTGAAATAGGTACCGCCGGTGCGTCGGCTTTATCCATCGACAAAGAAATTATATACGGTAATGCCTATATGCGAATTATTCGCGCTAGTAGCCGTATGACCAATGACCCAGTGTTATCTGAATATGTCACCGAACTAGGCAACCACCTAGTTGCCAAAGCTGATTTAGTGCGTACTCCCTTTAACTTCTTTTTAGTGACCGATAATGAAATTAACGCTGCGGCGTTTCTCGGTGGCTACGTTAAAATTCATACGGGCTTATTTTTATACGCCGATACTGAAAGTGAATTCGCTTCTGTAATTGCTCACGAAATTGCTCACGTTACTCAACGTCATATTGCCCGAAGTATTGAAAACCAAGCCGCAGCGCAAAACCTATCTATGGCCGGTATGCTAGGTTCTTTATTGCTAGGCATCGCCAACCCAGTTGCAGGTATAGCAGCGTTACAGGCTACCATGGCGGCAGGTGTGCAAAACTCAATAAACTACACCCGTGCCAACGAATTTGAAGCAGACCGAATTGGCCTTCGTACCTTGGCCAAGGCCGGTTATGACCCAATAGGAATGGGTAACTTTTTTGGTAAGCTGTCCGAGAAATACCGCTACGCGAGCAAACCACCTCAAATGCTAATCACTCACCCATTGCCAGAAACGCGGGTTAGTGAAGCGCGCGCTCGGGCAAATCAATACCCTAATCGTTACGTTGCGCCTTCCCTTTCGTTCCAGTTTGCCAAATCACGGATTATTGTGCGTCATGGCACCTTTTCTCCTTCCGAAGCTTTAGAGCACTACAACCGAGTAATAAAGCGCAAAGAATACCGGATTGAAGATGCAGCCCTCTATGGCAAAGCCTTAGCACTGTTTGGCATGGGTAAATACAAAGAGTCGAAAACAATCGTTGATGGTCTTGCCACACGCCATCCCGACAACCTTTTTGTAATCGATACCCAAACCGACATCGATTTGGCAATGAAGAACTACCAACCTGCGATTAAGCGTTTGCAAGTAGCGCAGACTCGCTACCCCAATAACCAAGTAATTGTGCTCAACTTGGCACACGCATTTAGCGAAAATGGCCAATTTGAAGAAGGTGCCAAACTGCTTGATCGTTACCTGCGCGAGCGCCCCAACGACGCTCTGGCTTGGGGAGAGCTTAGCCGCAGCCAACGACGCCTCAAAAATATGGCGGCTAGCCATACTGCGCGAGCCGAGTACCTTTCATTGCATTCGGATTATCGCCGCGCCATTGACGAACTACATAGCGCCTACAACCTAACAGAAAACAATCTTGAGCAAGCTCGCATCCAAGCTAGAATTGAACAATTTAAGGCTGCTGAGCAAGAGCTCGAGTCGCTCAACTAGATGTATACAAGGAATAAGCATGTCTACTATTAAGATCCTTCATAACCCGCGCTGCTCTAAAAGTCGCCAAACCTTGCAGCTTCTTCAAGAAAAAGGCATCGAGCCAGAGATCGTGCTTTATCTAGAAACTCCGCCAAGCGAAGCGGATATCAGCAAGATGCTCGACATGATGCAACTTGAGCCTCGCCAGTTAATGCGCACTAAAGAGGCGCTCTACAAAGAATTGAATTTAGCCGATGCATCGCTCACTCCTGCTCAACTGGTAGCCGCTATGCATGCAAACCCTAAACTGATTGAACGCCCAATTGTGATTAATCAAGATAAAGCACGTATTGGCCGACCACCAGAGCAGGTGTTAGAGATTGTCTAAGCTAAGCACATCTCAACTATTGCTAATTGCCAAGAGTAGTTACTTGGCGCTTCTTGCTTGGGTGCTGTTATGGCATTTATGGCTATCACCACCGGTTGATATTAGCCTAGGTTTAATGTTGACCTTTTGGGTTGTGCCATTGCTGTTCCCGCTAAAAGGCATTTTGGCTGGTAAACCTTATACCTATGCTTGGAGTTGTTTTGTGCTGCTGTTATACGTGCTTCACAGCACCACGCTGTTAGTAGTATCCGACACCGAACGCTGGTTAGCTGCAGTAGAATTAGTGTTAGTACTCAGTGCGTTTTGGTTTGGATTACAGTACGCGAAGTTTCGCGGTAAAGAGCTGGGGATAGGCTTAAAAAAGCTAAAAGATAAATCTAAAGACTAAAGCTCTAAGATCTCTTTTACAAAGGGAACCGTTAGCTTACGTTGAGCAGTAATTGAGGCTTGGTCGAGCAGATCAAGCTTGTTCAACAAAGTAGGCATATCACGAGATAATCGTTTTAATAAAAATCTGGCAACTTCTAACGGCATTTTCAAACCACGTAGTTCCGCGCGTAATTGCAAAGCACTTAGCTTTTGCTCATCATCTAGCTCATGCAACTTATAGGTAACGCCCCAATTTAAGCGAGACTGTAAGTCAGCCAAGGCAAAAGATAACTGAGGGGCTGGCGCATTAGCGGTAACAATTAAACGGGTGGTAGACGCTAGCTCTTTTCGACGATTATAAAAATCAAAAATCGCCTCTTCCCAGGCCGAAATTCCCACTATCGCATCAATATTGTCTAAACACACTAAGGCCATGCTCTCGAGACCCTCGAGCATTTTAGGAGACATTGCTGCGTGCATCTCTAGGGGTAAGTAAGCACTTGCCGCGCCCACATCTGCCATTTCGGTGCAGCTGGCATGCAACAAATGGGTTCTACCCGATCCCTCACTGCCCCATAAATAAAGCATCCTCTCGCCTTTATCTAAAGCAAGATTGCGCAGTGCACTTAGTAACTGTTGATTGTCGCCCGGGTAAAAACTTACCAAGGTTTCATCGTCAGGTAGCAGTACAGGAAGTGATAATTGCGGGGAAAAACTCAAAGTGATAAATCAAAGCTGATACAAGTCTAGGGGCATTGTACCAGCTCGTTATTAAGATGAAAAATTTTTGCTACTGGTAATAGTAGTACTTTGTTCGCGTTTCATCCGCTTGCAGGCGCGGAGCGATATCAAGTGAAGATTTAAGGTCTTCCCAAGGGCTAAGCAGTTGCACCTCAAAAGTAAAGGTATCTTGTTTTACATTGTGTAAGGTCACTCTTGCCACACTAGGTTGCTGGTTTAGAAAGCGCTCCAACTCAACATATTTGTTCATGCTGGTTATGTTAGCAAAACTAACTAACATCGCTTCGTCAGCATTCTCGCCTAATATCACGCCATAACGCTCGGCCAAACTGGCACTTACCGCACTCATAGCGGCTGCGCTAACGTCTGCTAGTGGCGCTTGTACTTGGCCGCTATCAAGTTGAACTTGGCTTGCACTGTCTAACAATCGCCATTGGATCTGCCAATTTTGACCTTGTGGATATTGGCGAAAGCTCAAGATAAGTGGCACAGAGTAACGTTCGCTAGCCGCATACAATGGGCCATCAAAACCACCCCATACATCATTTACACTTACCGCCATGCTATCTTCTAAATCCATAACAGGGAGGCGAACAGGCAAACCTAGTAGCTGCGCCTGTTCGCGGCCAGCCTCTAACCAATCTTGTTGAGCACTATCAGCTAACAATTCTCGATTAAAATTCTGCTCGTTGGCATACCACAATACGATGTCCGGGCGTTGCTTCCCCCATAAACGCAATTGAGCTTGCATCAACAGTTGATTTACTTTTGCTTCGTTAAATAGCACCGAAATTGCATCGTCCCGATAAGCAAACTGTTGAATATACGGGTTAATATTGGCTCTTGCTTTAGCAACTAACGGGTTTGCATTGCTAGCTTGCTCCCCAGTTAAGCGCAGTACCAATAACTCAAAAGCTTGTTGCTGATCTTGTTGGGTATCGCCAGTGGCTTGTGCTTCAACTCGGTAAAGTTCCTCTTGCAGCGAGGCTTGAACCGGCAACATCACAACTGCCAAACTAAGTACCAACAACCACTTTCTAATCACTGCGCTCTCCTAGAGATTCAATTAACTATTTTTGCGTACTATTTAGTACCAAAAATCTTATCGCCGGCATCACCCAAACCAGGAAGGATGTAGCCTTGCTCATTTAGCTTTTCATCAATTGACGCAGTATACAAGACCAAATCGGGGTGTGCAGCCTCCAAAGCTTTTAAACCTTCGGGAGCAGCAACTAATACTAATACTACAATGTCTTTACAGCCTTGCTCTTTAAGTAGGTCGATGGTGGCAATCATTGAGCCACCAGTAGCTAGCATAGGGTCTACCACAAGAGCCAAACGCTCATCAATTTGGCTAACTAGTTTGTGAAAGTATGGAACTGGCTCTAGAGTCTCTTCATCACGATAAATCCCCACCACGCTGGTTTTTGCTGAAGGCATATGCTCTAGCACACCGTCCATCATGCCAAGGCCCGCGCGCAAAATAGGCACAACCGTAGCCTTTTTACCTTTAATTTGTTCAACCTTTACTGGGCCATTCCAACCGACAATAGTCACTTCTTCAATTTCTAAGTTGGCTGTCGCTTCGTAGGTAAGTAATGCAGATACTTCACGTGCTAATTCGCGAAAACGCTTTGTGCTAATGTCTGCTTCGCGCATTAGGCCAATTTTATGACGAACTAAAGGATGCTTTACTTCAACAACTTTCATCTCTATTCCTTTGATTTACCGAATTGTGAGCCGCTAGTTTAAATCAGGCTCAATGGAGATATGTTAGCAAATATCAACAAAATGTCTTAGTTATCGTTTATTACTGTTACCGGACAGCTAACACTGCTAAAATATCGCGAAATTTTTTTCCATGTTCGTTGCAAGGTAATCCCGTGACCAAACAAAACACCCCTCTGAGTTATAAAGATGCTGGCGTTGATATCGAAGCTGGTAATGCATTAGTAGAACGTATCAAAAGTGTTAGTAAACGTACCCAGCGCCCAGAAGTAATGGGTGGACTAGGAGGCTTTGGTGCATTGTGTCAATTGCCAACTGGTTACAAAGAGCCTGTATTAGTTGCTGGCACCGATGGTGTAGGTACTAAATTACGCTTAGCGTTAGATTTGGAAAAACACGACACCGTTGGTATCGACTTGGTAGCAATGTGTGTAAACGACCTTATTGTACAAGGTGCTGAACCGCTATTTTTCTTAGACTACTACGCAACTGGTAAGCTTGAAGTTGATACTGCAGCAGACGTAGTTAAAGGGATTGGTCAAGGTTGTGAGCAATCTGGCTGTGCCTTAATTGGTGGTGAAACTGCAGAAATGCCTGGTATGTACCATGGCGACGACTACGACATCGCAGGTTTCTGTGTGGGTGTTGTTGAAAAGTCAGAAATTATCGACGGCACTAAAGTAGCAAGCGGTGACGCGTTAATCGCTTTAGCGTCAAGTGGCCCTCACTCAAACGGTTATTCACTAATTCGCAAGATCTTAGAGGTATCTAATGCCGATCCTAAACAAGTTTTAGGTGATAGCACGCTAGGTGAAACCCTATTAACCCCAACAAAAATCTACGTTAAGTCTGTATTAGCCTTGCTTAAGCAATGTGAAGTACATGCTTTATCGCATATCACTGGTGGTGGTTTCTGGGAGAACATTCCTCGCGTATTACCAGCTGGTGCAAAAGCTGTGGTTGATGAAAATAGCTGGCAATGGCCTGAAGTATTCAACTGGTTGCAAGAGAACGGCAACGTGGCTCGTGAAGAAATGTACCGCACCTTTAACTGTGGTGTAGGCATGGTTATCGCTTTACCAGAAGCTGAAGTAGACGCTGCTCTAGCCTTACTAGCAGAACACGGCGAAACAGCTTGGAAAATTGGCCACATTGAAGATGTAGCTGAAGGCGAAGGCCAAGTAGAATTTAAATAGGGTAAATAATGGCACGCAACATTGTTGTATTGATTTCAGGTTCAGGGACTAACCTGCAAGCCATTATTGATGCCTGTAAAGAGGGGCGTATCAACGCCTCTATTTCTGCTGTAGTAAGCAACAAGGCCGACGCTTATGGCCTTGAGCGCGCTAAGCAGGCAGCCATTAACACGGTAGTTGTAAACCCTAAAGAGTATAGCGATCGCGAAAGCTATGACATGGCCTTGGCCGAGGTGATCGAGCAGCATAAAGCTGACTTAATCGTGATGGCTGGCTTCATGCGTATTCTTAGCCAAGCATTTGTGGAACGTTTTAGCGGCAAGATGCTAAACATTCACCCCTCTTTGCTACCCAAGTACCAAGGTTTAAATACCCATCAGCGCGCCATTGATGCCCAAGACCAAGAACACGGTTGCAGCATTCACTTCGTCACACCCGAGTTAGACGGAGGCCCGGTAATTTTGCAGGCCAAAGTTCCCGTATTTAGCGATGATGATGCCGAAACACTAGCAGCAAGGGTACAAGTGCAAGAACATGCCATATACCCATTGGTCGTTAATTGGTTTGTTGAAGGACGCTTGAGCATGGAAAATGACAGCGCCCTACTCGACAGCAATATACTCCCTACTAGCGGTTACGCTAACTCATAAAAAAAAGCGCCTAAAGGCGCTTTTTTTCTATTTGTTTTCGCATAAAGCTTAGTTAGCTTAAAAGCTTTATTGCACTTCACCGTCTTTAAACAATACATAAGAGCCGCTAGCAATTTTTTGCCATTGTTCGTTATTGGTTAAAGGCTGAGTTGCAATCATTGTCACTACATCATTTGGCGTAGTTTCTTTATAAAAGTCGATAGTAACATCGGCATCGGCCAGCTGAGCCTCTCCAAAAGGAGCACGGCGAGTAATCCAATGTAAATTTGTTGAACAATAAGCCATCACAAACTCGCCATTGCTCAGCAGCATATTAAATACGCCTTTTGCACGTAGCTGATCGGCTAGGCTCGCCACAAATTTAAACATAGCTTTCATGTTAGCGGGTTTACGTGGGTACTTAATACGCAACTGTTCGAGGATCCAACAAAAAGCACGCTCGCTATCGGTTGCACCAATTGGCCTAAAGAAGCCTGTATCAAGCTGCTTATATCCTTTTAATTGCCCATTGTGAGCATAGGTCCAGTTTTGTCCCCATAACTCACGGGTAAAAGGATGGGTATTCTCCAAAGAAACACACCCGCGGTTAGCTTGGCGAATATGTCCTACTACTGCCTGGCTTTTAATCGGAAAAGCCTGAACCAACTCTGCAATTTTAGATTTACAACTTGGCGCAGGATCTTTAAAACTGCGACAACCCTTACCTTCATAAAAAGTAATACCCCAGCCGTCTACATGCGGTCCAGTAACGCCGCCGCGCTGAACCAAGCCGGTAAAGGAAAAGCAAATATCAGTAGGAACATTGGCACTCATTCCTAGTAACTCACACATACAACTACTCGCTACTTACATTACGGAAATAATAGGCTTACTCGGCCATGTATTTCTCGATTAACTGAATCAAAATATGAATCACTTTAATGTGGATTTCTTGAATGCGGTCAGCAAAACCAAAGTGCGGAACTCTAATCTCTACATCCGCTTGACCCGCCATTTTGCCACCATCTTTGCCAGACAAAATAATCACTTTCATGCCTTTGGCTTTAGCCGCTTCTATCGCCTTGATGATATTACCTGAGTTACCACTAGTACTAATGCCAAAGAGAACATCACCAGCTTGACCTAAACCTTCAATATAACGAGAAAATACATACTCGTAGCCATAATCATTGCTCACGCAAGATAAGTGGCTAGGATCAGAGATAGCAATAGCAGGGTAAGCAGGGCGGTTTTCACGATAGCGGCCGGTTAACTCTTCGGCAAAATGCATGGCATCACAATGAGAACCACCATTACCACAAGATAATACTTTGCCTTGTTGCTTAAAGCTGTCAGCTAACAAGCGAGCCGCTTGTTCGATCGCGTCAATGTTTTTCTCATCGGCAATAAAAGCATTTAGAACAGTTACTGCTTCTTGTAACTCTTCAACTATCAAATTTTTCATCTAGGTTCCCTTATCTGGGCAAGGCTTATTAGCTGCACACTATAACTTTTTTTTTAGTAAGGATCAGCGTTCTATTCAGCGCATATCTCAATTTGTTAACTAAAAAATACAACTAAACTTATGTTGATATTTTGTAAAAGACTTGAAGTTTGTTAACTACTGCGTTACAAATACCCAAAGAGGTCAGACCTCTTACAAGTCCAAGGAGAGATTGATGCAAAGTTACTTACCCCTTTTTGCTGCCATTGGTGGCCTATTATTAATGGGCGGGCTCGCTTATTTTAGAGCGTCGTTACTGGCATTTAGCCTAGTGCTAACCGCCTCACTGGCTGCTTACAGTTTTGTCTCGCCCTTTAGCGAGCTGTTCTGGCTAGCCTATTTGTTAATTGTTGGTGGGTTGAATTTTAAGCCTTTGCGTCAACAACTGATCTCTAAACCGCTGTTCAAAACCTTCAAAAAAATCATGCCCGAAATGTCGCGTACCGAAAAAGAAGCCATCGAGGCAGGTACCACATGGTGGGAAGGCGAGCTATTTCGCGGAGCGCCTGACTGGAAAAAGCTTCATAGCTACCCGGCGCCACGCCTAAGTGCAGAAGAACAAGCCTTTTTAGATGGTCCGGTTGAGCAAGTATGTGCGATGACTAGAGACTGGGAAATAACCCATGAACTAGCAGACTTACCCGAAGAAATTTGGGACTTTTTGAAAGAGCATAAATTCTTCGCCATGATCATCAAAAAGAAATACGGTGGTCTAGAGTTCTCTGCCTACGCGCAATCTTGTGTGCTACAAAAACTCGCCAGTATTTCAGCAGTACTATCTAGCACAGTAGGTGTGCCTAACTCGCTTGGCCCAGGCGAATTATTGCAACACTACGGAACAAAAGAACAACAAGACCACTACCTACCCCGCTTAGCAGAGGGTAAAGAAATTCCTTGTTTTGCCTTAACCAGCCCAGAAGCTGGCTCAGATGCCGGGTCGATTCCTGATGCAGGTGTAGTTTGCATGGGTGAATGGCAAGGTGAGCAAGTGCTGGGTATGCGAATTACTTGGAATAAACGCTATATCACCTTAGCGCCGGTGGCGACTATTTTAGGCCTAGCATTCAAATTATCAGATCCCGACAAACTACTTGGCGAGCAGGAAGAGCTTGGTATTACCTGCGCACTTATTCCAACCGACATTGAAGGGGTTGAAGTAGGTCGTCGTCACTTCCCACTTAACGTTCCTTTCATGAACGGCCCTACCCGCGCTAACGACCTGTTTGTGCCTATCGACTTTATCATTGGAGGTAAAGAAATGGCGGGCCAAGGTTGGCGCATGCTAGTGGAGTGTTTGTCGGTTGGTCGCGGAATTACCCTGCCTTCTAGTGCAACTGGCGGCATTAAAAATGCGGCTTTAGCTACCGGTGCTTACGCCCGCATCCGTCGCCAATTCAAATTACCCATTGGTAAAATGGAAGGTGTAGAAGAGCCATTAGCCCGCTTAGCCGGTAATGCCTACATGATGGGAGCGGCGTCTGATTTAACCGTAACCGCCATCGACCTAGGCGAAAAACCCTCAGTTATTTCTGCCATAGTAAAATACCACCTAACTCACCGTGGCCAGCGCGCCAGCATTGATGCAATGGATGTAGTGGGCGGTAAAGGCATTTGTTTAGGTCCGAAAAACTTTTTAGCTCGCTCTTATCAGGGGGCACCTATTGCCATTACCGTTGAGGGTGCAAACATTCTAACTCGAAGCATGATTATTTACGGGCAAGGCGCCATTCGTTGTCACCCATACGTGCTTGCAGAAATGGAAGCTACTCAACACCCCGATTTTAACCAAGGCTTACAACAGTTTGATAAAGCGCTATTTAGCCACCTAGGTTTTGCCACCAGCAACTTTGTTCGCAGTTTTTGGTTTGGCCTAACTAGCAACAGTTTAATTAGCACTCCCTACTCCGACCAAACGGCTACCTACTACAAACAACTAACTCGTTTTAGTAGCAATTTAGCGCTGTTGTCTGATGTAGCTATGGGAACGCTAGGCGGTAACTTAAAACGTAAAGAACGAGTATCAGCTCGCCTAGGCGACATGTTAAGCCAGCTTTACTTGTGCTCGGCCACTTTAAAACGTTTTGACGATGACGGCCGCAAACAAGAAGATTTGCCCTTGTTGCACTGGAGCATGCAAGACTCTCTGTTTCAATTACAGAATGCCTTAGATGAGTTACTGCTTAACTTCCCGAATAAATGGGTAGGTAAAGCAATGCGCTTAGTGATGTTCCCGCTAGGTAAGCCCTTCCATGCCCCCAGTGATGTGTTAGACCATAAACTTGCACGTATTCTACAAGAGCCAAGTGAAACCCGAAGTCGCGTAGGACAGGGCCGCTTTGATAGTCGAGTAGAAGGCAATGTTTATGGTGAGTTAGAGCAAACTTTAGAGGATGTACTGGCTTGCGAAGCGCTATACGACAAAGTATGTAAAGCACTAGGCGAGAAACGCCCCTTCACTCAGCTAGATAAACTTGCCGACGAAGGTATAAAACTTGGTGTAGTTAACGCCGAAGAAGCCGCCTTAATGCGCCGAACAGAACAAGGCAGGTTGGCTGCAATTAACGTAGATGACTTTGACCATGAGCAATTAGAGAATCGCCCTAACCTAACCAAAACAGACGCAGCTGATTTAGACTCCGTCGCTTAATACAAAAATTCATCAATCAAAAATAAGCGAGCAACAATAGCTCGCTTTTTTTATCAGTATCAGAAGCAAGGCATTGAATTTGAGTCTAAAATACACTTAACTAAAAGAAAAACATAAGCAATGGATAGCGAATGAGCGACGACATCTTTTTACTAGATGACACAGCCACCGAAACTCAAGAGCAACAGGATCAATGGAAACTATTGGTTGTTGACGATGAGCCGGAAGTTCA
Organism: Agarivorans sp. JK6; assembly: GCF_045277145.1. NCBI lineage: Bacteria > Pseudomonadati > Pseudomonadota > Gammaproteobacteria > Alteromonadales > Alteromonadaceae > Agarivorans > Agarivorans sp. JK6. The sequence goes on from NZ_CP113525.1 coordinate 3,297,332, forward strand.
CCACATCACTAGCATGACGTTGTCGCAGTTTGTTTTTGACAACAAATCGATATTATTTCTACATGCCAACTCAGCCCAAGAAGCCAAACTTATATTGGCCGAACACAACGACATCGCCTTAATCCTATTAGATGTTGTCATGGAAACCGACGATGCAGGCTTATGTTTAGTTCGTCATATTCGCCAAGATCTGGATAACCAAAGCGTTCGAATCGTATTACGCACCGGCCAACCTGGGCAAGCTCCCGAAGATGAAGTTGTAGAAAACTACGACATTAACGACTACAAAGACAAAACCGAGCTCACCTCTCAAAAACTACGTACCCTTATTAGAGCTAGCTTGCGCTCCTACCGAGATATTTGTTCGCTTGAGAAACATAAACTGGGTCTAGAAAAAGTCGTGAAGGCCTCGCGCGGCATATTTGAAAAAAATGCCTTGTTTACTTTTGTGGAAGGTGCCTTAGAACAACTGGCCGTAATACTAAATATAGAAGACAGCTGTATCTATCAAGTAGAACAATATGCTTATAAAGTTAACTCTACTCAATTGCAGTTATTAGCTTATCAAGGGCAACAACGCCCTAGTAAAGCGCATCAACATTTATCAGAATTCCCCAGTAATCAACAGCAAATATTCAGCCAAGCAATAAATCAAAAAACCAATGTTTTCCAAGACAATGCCTTAGCGATTTACTGTGAAAACAGCGCTTACAATTTATTGTTTTATATCACTAGGAATACGCCGTTTAACCAAGCAGATCAGCATTTTATTAACTTGCTTAGTGAAAACATCGTGGTTGCGTTAGAAAACATTCGGCTTAACGAAGTGATTAGCACCAACCAAAAAGAAGTACTGTATCGCCTCGGGGAAATAGTTGAAACTCGCTCTAAAGAATCGGGCATGCACGTTCGCCGAGTTGCCCTTTTTACTGCTTTACTCGCCGAGTTACTTGACTTACCAGCCATGAAAGTTGAACAGTTAAAGCTGGCATCACCCTTACATGATGTAGGCAAAGTGGCCATTCCCGATGCAATACTACACAAACCGGGCAAGCTTACCCCCGAGGAATGGGAAGTAATGCAAACCCATGCGGCCATTGGCGAAAACATGCTTAAAGACTCAAATATTGAAGTGATGCAACTTGCTTCAGAAATCGCTGGCTCGCACCATGAGAAATGGGATGGCAGTGGTTACCCAAGAGGCTTAAAAGGTGAAGAGATCCCAATTAGCGGCCGTTTAACCGCCATTGCTGACGTGTTTGATGCCCTAGGCAGCATACGCTGTTATAAAAATGCCTGGAATGACCAAGAGATTATTGAGTATTTAGAACAACAACGCGGTAAACAGTTTGATCCACAGCTTGTGGATGCGCTGCTCAACAACTTTGCTCGATTTGTAAAAATTAGAGATAAGTATCAAGACTAAGCCTACCAATTAAGGCTTTGAGTCAACCTTAAAGCCTAATCCCTCAAATTTTAGGCACAAAAAAACCTCGCTTAACGAGGCTCTTGTTTAGTAGTGGCGGAGTGGACGGGACTCGAACCCGCGACCCCCGGCGTGACAGGCCGGTATTCTAACCAACTGAACTACCACTCCGCATATACTAACGTCACGATTGTATTACTACTTTAATGCTGGCGGAGTGGACGGGACTCGAACCCGCGACCCCCGGCGTGACAGGCCGGTATTCTAACCAACTGAACTACCACTCCTACGCATTAAATTGTTTCGTCGTTGGCGGAGTGGACGGGACTCGAACCCGCGACCCCCGGCGTGACAGGCCGGTATTCTAACCAACTGAACTACCACTCCGCTACATCGAAACATTACACACAGACTAAACAGACTTGGCGGAGTGGACGGGACTCGAACCCGCGACCCCCGGCGTGACAGGCCGGTATTCTAACCAACTGAACTACCACTCCGCAGAACCATCTCGTCTGGTGCGGCGCAGATAATACGGTTATGCCTATTACGAGTCAACAAAGAATTGTCTTATTTCTTTAAAAATTCGTTCAAGCGCTGATGTTTTAGCCAAAGCGTCGAGCTTTTAGCCAAACCAGCTTATAAATCACTCCGATGGCATCTTTAAGCTACTGGCTTCATCCATTTTGGGTTCTGCGCTTGGCTCTGCTGCGGGAGCTTCTCTAGCGCCTTTTAACGCCGCCTCAAAGGCCTTGCGTTTTCGCCACCATATAAAACCAAAAGCAGCGCCTGCTAACAGCAAAAAGCCAAAGACATAAAATAAAATAACTAGCCACAGCGACATTTCTGGCTCTGGAACAACCACCTCTTCTATTACCACTGGCTCTGGCGGCGGTGGCGGCGGAGGAAGGATCACAAAGTCTTCCTCAGGCAAGTCGATAACTATCTCGCGATTTTGAATAGTGGTCGCCAATAAGGTGCCCATAACACGGTAACGCCCTTGCTCGGTGGGTGTGGGAAGGTCTACGGTAAATTCATCACTTTCAGCATAAGTTTGGAAATCTTGCTCCCAACCTACATTGTTATAAACCTTACCGCTAATCACTACCGACTCTGGCCTAATTTCGTCGGTATCTATCACCAAGGCCATCCGCGCTTGACGCTCTTCGTCTTTTGGCGACATAACCTTTATTTCTACAGGATTAGGATATATCAGCACCGGAGAGATTTGAGCACGAGTAAAAATCTGGTTTAAGGTGCTAACGATCATTTCGTACTTGCCGGGGCGAGCTTCTAACTTGATAAAAGTAGTGAACACGCCATCGTCGGCATACTCATCATAATCTTTACCATCGTCAAAAAACTTACCTAACTCGTCGCGACGCACTTCTACAGTTTGGTCTTCGAGCAGTTGCTGACGCATCAAGGCAACGTTCATTAGTGCTTCTTGAAGCATAACTTCTAAGTCAATCCGCTCGCCTTTACTGCTTAGGCGCGCCGTTACACGCAAACGCTCTCCTTGATAGAGTTGGTGAGGGATTGGATCAACTGTTAAGTCGATATCACTGAGAATACGAATGCGGTTACGGCCTTTGTTTTCAGCCACCGCCTGCCAAGGGCCTCGCATCGGTTTTTCAATGGTCACAATGTCGAGTTCGTCGGTTTCTAGCCAACTGACATTTTTCGGCACATCCCAAGCATAAATTTTGCTGCCATCGGGGCGCACCAAAATAGCGGCAGGAGAACCGGGAGAGCGATATAAAAGAAAAGTTGCCTTATCAATAGTTTGATCGAGGCGAAAACGATTATCGATTAAAGGAATATCTCGATTTTCGAAAATGGTTGATGCTTGTACAGGAATCACAACACACAACAACAGCCACAAAAGTTTATTTATCATCAAGTTTAGTTGCGCCAGCGACACTGGCCTCCCTTTTTCTCGACAAGGTCTAAGCGCTCCTGGTGCTCGCTGAGCTCTTGTTCTGTTGCAAATACTACTTTTAGAGGGGCACGATTAGAATCAATCAAACGAACGCCAACTCCATCCCCACTGCCCTTTTGCTTTAAATTTAACTTATTTTGGCCACCGGTCATTTTTAAGAAAACGTCGGCCAGCAATTCGGCATCCAGTAATGCGCCGTGGTAAGTCCGTGATGTGCGATCTACACCATAGTAATCACTTAAGGAGTCTAAGTTTTTACGTGAAGGTAAAGGCTTATTGCCCGCCATTTGTACTTCACGTTTATTGTATTCACCACGCCGCGCCACCAATAATGAATCGGTGATAGTACAGATATCGGCACATTTGGGCATCGCTTGAGCCAAGGTTCGCGACATCATCTCAAACTCGTGATCTAGGAAGCTAATATCGAAGTTTGCGTTATGTGCCACCAACTCGCCGCCCCGAATAAACTCAACAAAATCATGGGCAATATCTCTAAATAAAGGCTTATCTGCGACAAAGTCATCGGTAATACCGTGAACTTGAATCGCCTCTTCATCAATCAACTGCTCAGGGTTGATATACACATGAAAGGTATTACCGGTTAGCTTTCGGTCGATAACTTCGACACAACCAATTTCAATAACGCGGTGTCCTTGATAGATAGGTCCGCCACTATCATTCATACCGGTGGTTTCAGTATCAAATACAATTAAGCGATGGCTCTTGGATTGGTTCACAACAACTCCTATGCGACACTAAGCAGATAATCCTGCAAGTTTAACAAAAATATGGCAAAAGAAGTCCACTTGTTTACCGATGGCTCATGTTTAGGTAACCCAGGTCCTGGTGGATATGGAGCATTGTTAATTTACCAAGCACATCGTAAGGAGCTTAGCCAAGGCTACCGACTAACCACCAACAATCGGATGGAAATGCTAGCGGCTATTGTTGGCCTAGAAAGCCTAACCCAAGCCTGCAAGGTGATATTAACTACCGATAGTCAATACGTTCGCCAAGGTATTACCCAATGGATCCACAACTGGAAAAAGCGTGATTGGAAAACCGCTGCAAAAGCCGAGGTAAAAAATGCCGATTTATGGAAGCGCTTAGATGCTGCCTGTCAACGCCATCAAGTTGAATGGCACTGGGTGAAAGGCCATGCAGGCCACCCAGAAAACGAACGAGTAGACGACCTCGCCCGCGAAGCGGCCACTAACAACGCTAATTTAATCGACGAAGTGTACGAACAACAAACCTAGCCACTAATTGACGAAGGCACCGGAATACGTTGTTTCACTCTCCAGGCCTTTTTTACCGGAGTTAGCGGTGCGCGGCGTTTACGCGCCACGATAAAATACGCCGATGCCGTAGCGCGAAAATAACGCTTGCCCCAACGCTCAAACCATTGCGGCGCGGGCCGGCTATTAACAAACGAGGTATAAGCAAAACGTTCATCATTAAGCACTTCAAAACCTAATAGGTTTAACCAATCCTTCACCCGCGCAGGGGTAAACATGCGACACGACCAAGGCATTCCACGTTTTCTGAAGGGAAAATAACGACGCATGCCCAACAAGCTAAATGGATTAAAACCGCTGATAATCAGGTAACCATCGGCTGTAAGTACTCGCTCTACCTCACGCAATATCTGATGGGGATCTTTCGAAAAATCTAAACTGTGGGCTAGCAGGCATAAATCAATACTGCTTTCTTGAAAAGGAAGTTGCTCGGGATGAGCACGTAAGCCAATTAAGTGTCCTTGTTTAGCCACATTTAGTTGGTGACGTATCATCGAGGCATGGCAGTTTAACTGAGCACTTAAATTACCCAGTTTTAACATGTGATAACCAAAGGCCACAGGCAGATGCTGGTCAAGCAAACTTTGCTGCTGCTCCATTAACCAATCGCCTAATGGCAGTTCTTGCCAGAAGTCAGGGCTTGCAATTACTTCACGAATTTTCGCCGGTTTCATCAATTCCCCGTACCAATCTACTGCAGTTAAGGCAATAATGTGTCATCGACTTTAACGACAGAGATATCATAATGCAAATCATCCATATACCCGCCTTTAATGATAACTATATCTGGTTAATAAAAGAGGCAAATTCAAACGATTGTGTTGTGGTTGACCCAGGAGACGCTGCGCCAGTAGAGCAGCGACTTAAAGATATTGGCGGCCAGTTAAGCGCCATACTTATCACTCACCATCATGCCGATCACATTGGCGGTGTTGAAAGGCTATTGGCCAGTTATCCGCAGGCTAAGGTTTATGCCCCCAAAAATGCTAAATACACGTTTAAACATCAAGCAGTAAAACAATCAGATAGCTTCACTCCCGAAGGTTTAAACCAGCCTTTCTCGGTGCTTGAAGTGCCTGGTCACACACTTGACCATATTGCCTACCTAAGCGAAGAACACCTGTTTATTGGCGATACTTTATTTTCGGCGGGTTGTGGTAGGTTATTTGAAGGCAGCGCCCAACAAATGCACCAGTCTTTAGAAAAAATAAAGGACTTACCAAACGACACCCTAATTTATGCAGCGCATGAATACACTCAAGCCAACTTACAATTTGCACTTAGTGTAGAACCAGATAATGCAGACTTACTGAGTTACCAGCAGCAAGTAAGTAAGCTGCGCCAAATGGGCCTACCTAGCCTGCCTACTAGCTTAAATCAGCAATTGGCAATAAATCCTTTTTTACGCTGCAACAATGCAAATATTAAGGCAGCAGTAGAGTTGGCTGAATTACAACCATTAAACAATGAGATAGCAGTATTCGCTGGCCTAAGATCATGGAAAGACCGCTTCTGACTTGCCAAACTAGCTTTAGCTCAATACCATTGGGCACTGAATTTTACGTAAATGGATAAATCATGAAAGCGCTCATTGTTGGCCTTTTTTCTTTATTATTGGGCGCTTGCCAACTCACTAATCCTCAAGTTACTGAACAATTAGTAGATGCTAATGCTATAGACGCTAACGAGCAGCAAACTAAAGCAGAACAAGTAAAGGAAGTTGAAGAAGCAAAGGTTCAAGTGCAACCTGAAGCAGAGCCAGAGCCTCAAGCTCCGGTTTATCACGACGTTTGGGTTAGAATTGAGGACCAACTGGCCATTCCTCTACCAGAGAACAACAAACGCCTACAAGCTCAACTTAACTGGTTTTTAAAACACCCCGACTACATGCGCCGTGTATCAGTTAGAGCCGACCCTTACTTGTTTTTTATTGTTGAAGAAATTGAACGCCGCCAAATGCCTTTGGAGCTAGCGCTTTTGCCCATCGTAGAAAGTGCTTTTCAACCCTTTGCATACTCCCATGGGCGTGCAGCGGGTATCTGGCAAATAATCCCTGGTACAGGTAAACGCTTTGGTCTTGAGCAAAATTGGTGGTACGACGGACGCCGCGATGTATATGCCTCTACTCATGCCGCACTCGATTACCTTGAGTATCTACATAAATACTTTGATGGCGATTGGTTACATGCTCTTGCTGCCTATAACTCTGGCGAAGGTCGCGTTCGACGTGCTATTCGCGCCAACGCTAACGCTGGCAAAGCTACTGATTTTTGGTCGCTAAACCTGCCTAGAGAAACCCGCGCTTATGTGCCTAAACTATTGGCACTAAGCCAAATGTTACAACATCGCGATGAGTACCAGCTAAATATCCCTGAAATCGCCAACAAAGCGCATTTTGAAAAAGTTGATACTTATAGCCAAATCGACTTAGCGCTAGCGGCCGATTTAGCCAATATCAAACTTGATCAATTACATAAACTGAACCCAGGTTTTAACCGTTGGGCTACCGCACCTAATGGCCCGCACTACTTGTTAGTGCCAAAGAAGAATGTTCCTAATTTTGAAGTAGCCCTTGCCTCTTTGTCTAAACAAGAGCGCATGCAATGGGCGCGTTATAAAGTGAAGTCAGGTGACAGCCTTAGTGTCATCGCCAAACGTTATAACACTACCAGCAAACAGATCCGAGAGCTTAACCAGCTAAGCAGCAATACTATTCGTATTGGTCAACATTTGTTGGTACCAGTATCTTCGCGTAATCAGAATGCTTACACCCTTAGCCAAAGCCAACGTTTAGCTAGCCAACAAAACAAACCTCGTGGCGACATTAAGCTAAATTACACGGTGAAGTCAGGGGATAGCTTTTGGAGCATTGCGCAGAAATATAAGGTGTCGCACCGCAACATTGCAAAATGGAATAGCATGGCGCCAACCGACACTTTAAAACCGGGTAAAAAGCTGGTGATTTGGCAAAAATCTCAAGCCAATAAAAACCACATTCAAACCGTTACCTATAAAGTACGCAACGGAGATTCACTGTCTCGCATTGCGCAAAAGTTTAAAGTGTCAGTGACCGATTTATTGAAGTGGAATGATCTAAACAAAAACCACTATTTACAGCCTGGTCAGAAGTTAAAGCTGTATATTAACGTGGCTGAAGTTAGCGCATAGCAAAACGGAAGTGCACCAACAAGGCATTGTGATCGGAACTCTCGGTCACAATGCTCTCGCTCTGATTCACCCGTAATCCACGATAAAACACATGATCTAAAGCTTTTCCAAAAAATCGGGTTCGCTTATCTGGCTTAAACCTCACAGTTTTTAATTGGTGCGCAGTAATAAACTGCTCTAGCACTGCTAAACGCGCACTGCTCCAAGTATTAAAATCACCGGCTAAAATCACAGCACCATGGTACCCCGCCAGCCACGGACCAAGCTGCTGAAGTTGCCGTAAATAATCTTCTTCACTGAGAGTGAAATTAATACTATGCATGTTAATCAGCAATAATTGCTGCTGTTGCCATTGGTATAACTGCAGTAACGCTGATTTCGGTACTCTTATCCACGGCTCAGTACTTAAGGCCAAACAGTTTTCCTCACTAGCAAACTTGGCCAAGTTCATCACTCCTAGGCCATCACCAAGCCACTCAAAGGCGATAGCTTGATATTGGTGCCATAGAGGTCCTTCAGACCAAGCCAACATGCGCTCTCTGCTGGCTTCTTGAAGCAGCATAAAATCGACTTGTTTCGAGAACTGTTCTAGCTGTTCTGTCCAGCCTTGATTTTGGCCTTTATAGCTATTCCAAACTAAAACAGAAAAGTCTGCAGTATCTGGCAGGGCTTGAATATTCTGTATATTCGCAGGGTGGTAATCTAGCGTTTGATTGTCACAAACGGGCAGCTGCGCATAAGCAGCAGAGCTTAATAAAACAAACGAACTGCTTATTAACAGAGCTTGGAAAAACCAACGCATCACTCGCACATTAAGCCCTCATGCAAAACTTAGATACAAAAACAAAAAGGATAAAACAGCCCGTAAATAGAAAGATATTTTGGCAAAGCCTAGCGGCTTGGCAAATTTGCGACATACTTGAGCTATCATCAAATAATGGATAAGCAAATGCAATCTCAAGAGCCAAGGACACTAGTTCCCATATTTGCTGGCGGTGGCACCCGCCTACCCGCCCATATTGGGATTCTAGCCGGCTTAAAAGAGCTAAATGTTCATTTTTCACATATTGTGGGCGTTTCTGGAGGCAGTATCATCAGCTCCTTATTTGCTAGCGGTATGGATGTAGAGCAAATAAAAGCTATTGCCTTAGATACCGACTTCGAGCAGTTCAAAGGTTTTTCGCTGATCAGCTTACTACGAAATGGCGGGCTTTGTTCAGGCGACAAGTTTGAAGAATGGATCGATGACTTACTTAATGGCGTTACCTTTAGTCAGCTGCCAATGCAGTTACATGTAGTAGCCACCGATGTACGCTCTGGCTCACCAGTTGTATTTGATGCTATTCGCACCCCTCACGAAAAAGTATCGCGAGCAGTGCGTTTTTCTATGTCTATTCCACTAATTTTTTCTTTTAAGCCCTACCAAGACCACTTAATGGTAGATGGCAGCATATTGTCGGAAGATGCTCTTCATCAAGATTGGGCTGAAGATGGCACCCCTGTCATTTGCTTTAGACTACGAGGCGACAATGACATAAAGCCATTGCAAACTAATGGAATTTTTCCCCTTGCCGCATACATCTCATTGTTAATTAGAACTTTCATGACCACCATTTCAAGAGAGTATGTTAATGAGAAGTTTTGGCATAGAACCATCGTAGTAAATACTGGCAATACCTCTCCGGTCGATTTTCACCTCAACGATGAAGCAAAGTTACGTTTATTCGACACCGGTTATCAAACTGCCATTAACATCGTGCCGGCTAAAATATGGCACCAACAGCACCCTGCTCCACAAGCTGACAACAAACATATTTAAAACAATGGCTTGATCACGTTTTCAAGCTACTAAAACCGCTTCACAGCCTGTAAAGCGCATAGCCGTCTACACTTAAAAAAACCAAAAAGAATAAACTATTCGGAACGTAGACTATGTCACTAACTATTCGCCAACGCTTACTCTTTTTATCACTAGCGCCCGTGCTTATTTTGGCCGTTAGTATTTTGCTCCTGACCATCACCGAGACCCAAAAGCTCACCCAAGGGCAATCTAAAGAAACCCGAGAAAACATGGTTAATATGAAAAAGGATGAGCTAAAAGCCTATATGGGCTTAGCCTACTCTGCGGTGGCCGAAATCTATGAAAATGGTGGAACCTTAGAGCAAGCCTTACCCATATTACAACGCTTAGAATATGGCGAAACCGGATATATGTTCGGTTACACCAATAAAGGCGTTCGGGTATTTATGGGCACATTAGATAAAGGCATTGGCGATAATTTTTGGTCACTGCAAGACAAACAAGGCCAGTACTTAATTCAAGATCTGATTAAAGCCTCGAAAAAAGGTGAGTTTTACACCTACTATTTCCCTAAACCTGGTGGCAGCGAAGCTTTGCCGAAACTCAGCTACGCCATTTACTTAGACCGCTGGGATTTAATGATGGGCACTGGTTTTTACACCGATGATGTAGAAGCGGTAATTACAAGCTTAGAAGAACATGCAAAAGACAGCCTGCAATCATCTCTAATGTTCCTAGGGCTAACAGCAGCTGTCTTACTCGGCTTTGCACTTATCATCGGTTACTTTATTAATCGAAGCATAATGGCGCCGCTGCAAGACTTAAATAATTCCTTTGAAAAACTCGCCAGTGGCGATGCGGACTTAAGCGCCCGACTCGACACCAACTACGTGCATGAGTTTGGTCAACTAGCAACCAACTTTAATTCCTTCATCGAATTACTCCACGAAATCATCAGCATGGTAGGTAACGTTGCCCACGACGTTGCCAAAGAAACCTCTTCAATGTCAGACCGCGCCAATAGCGTTGACCAATTGCTGGTAGAACAACGTGAAGAAACCGAGCAAGTGGCCACTGCTATGACAGAAATGACGGCATCTGCTCACGATGTTTCTGACAACGCAAATCAAGCGGCGAACTCTGCCCAACAAGTTGATACTAACGCTGGTCAAGCTATGAGTACCGTGGGTACCGCAGTAACAACTGTGCAGCAACTGGCCGATGAAATAGGCCAAGCGAGTGAGGTGATAGGTAAGCTTGAAGGGGATGTGCAAAATATTTCTTCTGCTTTAGGGGTGATTCAAGGCATTGCCGAACAAACAAACTTACTGGCCCTAAACGCAGCCATTGAAGCGGCCCGAGCTGGTGAACAAGGCCGAGGCTTCGCGGTAGTGGCCGATGAAGTACGTCAATTAGCCAGTCGCACCCAACAAAGCACCGGTGAAATTCATGGCATGATTGAGCGCCTCAAGAGCGGCTCCGATGCAGCTGTGTCAGCCATGAATAGTAGCCAAGAGCGCAGTGGTGAAGCCGTAAGTGGTGCTAACGCGGCCAGTGATGCGCTGCAGCTGATTAAAGAATCTATTCAACACATCATGGACATGAATGCCCTCATCGCAACGGCAACTGAGGAGCAAAGCCATGTGGGACAAGAGATCTCCCAGCGCATTGTGCATATTGCTGACCAATCCAGTCAATCTGCTGGTTTAGCGCAAGAAAATCGCAGTGGCAGTGTTAACCTCAATGAACGCGCAGAACAGCTTGAAGAATTAGTGAAACGCTTCACTTTATAAAGAGTTTTTAGTAAAGCCCCTTTATTAAAAGGGGCTTTTTTATATCTATTGCTAAGTAGCAGAATCAATTCACAAAAAAGCTTAAATCCTTGTGCTAGTCTGCCGATAACAACTCAACAATACCTCTAAAAAATATCAATCGCAGGGAGCGAACTATGTCTCTAACTATACGCCAACGTTTACTTATTTTGGCCTTAGGGCCGGTTCTTATTTTGGCAGCTAGTATGCTTTTTTTAAGCTACTCCGAAACTAAAGCTCTGAGTCAGGCTCAATCATCAGAAACACAAGAAAACATGATGGAGATGAAAAAAGCGGAGCTAAAGGCATATTTAGATATGGCCTACTCCTCAATAGCTGAAATTTATGAAAACGGTGGAAGCCTAGAGCAAGCGATGCCAACGCTTAAACGGTTAAAGTATGGCGAGAGTGGTTACATATTTGGCTATGACAAGACCGGGGTACGAAAGTTACTTGGCGCTAGCGATAAAGGCATTGGCGATAACTTTTGGTCACTGCAAGACAAACACAACCAATACATCATCCGTGATTTACTAAAAGCTTCAAAAAACGGTGAATTCTATACTTACTACTTTCCTAAACCAGGTGGTAGTGAAGCATTACCAAAACTAGGTTACGCCATCTACCTAGATAAATGGGACTTATTCATTGGCACTGGTTTTTATACCGATGATGTTGACGCCGTAATTGCAAAACTGGAAGCCGAAGCTCAAGCTAGCCTTGAGTCGTCAATGCTATTTATCTTTATTACCGGCATTGCCCTGCTCGGCTTAGCCGTGGTGATCAGTTACTTTATTAACCGCAGCATTATGGCCCCGCTACAAGACTTAAATCAGTCCTTCGAAAAGCTCGCCAGTGGCGACGCAGACTTAAGCGCTCGCCTGCGAACCGACTATGTTCATGAGTTTGGCCAATTAGCCAATAACTTTAATGCCTTCATCTCGCTTCTTCACGACATTATTAGCATGGTGGGTAAAGTCTCTTCTGATGTCGCTAAAGAAACCTCATCGATGTCTGATCGCGCCAACAGCGTTGACCAACTGCTTGTGGAACAACGTGAAGAAACTGAACAAGTGGCCACGGCGATGACTGAAATGACCGCTTCGGCTCATGACGTATCCGACAACGCTAATCAAGCAGCCAACTCGGCACAAGAAGTTGATAACAATGCAGGTCAAGCTATGACGACGGTAGGCAGTGCGGTCACCACTGTGCAACATCTGGCCGATGAGATTGGTCAAGCCAGTGAAGTGATTAGCAAGTTAGAAGGCGATGTACAGAATATTTCCTCAGCTTTAGGGGTAATTCAAGGCATTGCCGAGCAAACTAACCTATTAGCGCTAAATGCTGCCATTGAAGCTGCACGTGCTGGTGAGCAAGGCCGAGGGTTTGCCGTTGTTGCTGATGAGGTTCGCCAATTAGCCAGCCGCACTCAACAAAGCACCGGTGAAATTCATGAAATGATTGAACGATTAAAAAGTGGCTCTGACGCAGCGGTAACCGCAATGGATACGAGCCAAGAGCGCAGTAGCGAAGCCGTTAGTGGTGCCAATGCCGCCAGTGATGCGCTGCAGCTGATTAAAGAGTCGATTCAACACATCATGGATATGAATGCGCTTATTGCCACCGCTACCGAAGAGCAAAGCCACGTAGGCCAAGAAATATCTCAGCGTATTGTGCAAATTGCCGATCAATCGAGTCAATCAGCCAGTCTCGCCCAAGAGAACCGTGCAGGTAGCCTAAACCTTAACGAGCGTGCCGAGCAACTAGAAGAGCTGGTAAAACGCTTTACCTTGTAAACTCAAACAATCTTTCTAATAACAAAAAAGCCACCCTAAGGTGGCTTTTTCATTTAGTGCTGTTTAACCAACATTAACCCGTGCATTACGGAACATACGCATCCAAGGGCTATCTTCGCGCCAGTCATCAGGGTGCCAAGAGTGCGCTACTGTGCGGAATACACGCTCTGGGTGAGGCATCATAATGGTTACTCGGCCATCTTTTGAAGAAAGGCCAGTAATACCTAGCGGCGAGCCATTAGGGTTAGCTGGGTATTGAGTTGTAGCTTCGCCATAGTTATCTACATAACGTAGCGCCACAGTACCACTGCTCGCTAAGGAATCTAGATGCGCTTGGTCACGTACTTCCACACGGCCTTCCCCATGAGAAACCGCGATAGGCATTTGTGAACCTGCCATACCATTTAGGAAGATAGAAGGTGATTGCTGCACTTCTACCAAACTAAAGCGTGCTTCAAAACGCTCAGATTCGTTGCGTACAAAACGCGGCCATAAATCAGCTCCTGGGATTAGCTCGCTCAGGTTCGATAGCATCTGACAGCCATTACATACACCAAGAGCAAAAGAATCGTTACGCTCGAAGAATGCACTGAACTGTTCACGCGCTCGGCTGTTAAACAAAATAGATTTTGCCCAACCTTCACCAGCACCAAGTACGTCACCGTAAGAGAAGCCACCACAAGCTACTAAACCTGCGAACTTATCTAGGCTAACTCGGCCAGCCAAAATATCACTCATATGAACATCTACTGCTGCGAAGCCAGCTCGGTCAAAGGCGGCTGCCATTTCGTGATGCGAGTTAACACCCTGCTCACGTAAAATCGCCATTTCTGGTTTTAGGCCCTTAACAATGTAAGGCGCGGCCACATCTTCGTTGATGTCGAAACTTAAACCAATATTAAGGCCTGGATCTGCGGCATCAAATTTGGCATCAAATTCTTGCTTGGCACATTCAGGGTTATCACGCAGCGCTTGCATTTGGTAGGTTGTTTCTGCCCAAATACCGCGGTAATGAGTGCGCGTATTCGCCAGTACAACTTCACCGTTACGGGTGAAGCGAATCGCGTCATCATCGTTTAGTGAGCCAATAACATGGCTACAAGATGCTAAACCGTGTCCAGCTAGAACGTTTAGTACGGCTTCTTTTTCTTCAGTTTTAACCTGAATCACCGCACCAAGCTCTTCACTAAAGAGCACGTCTAATGTATCACCAGCCAATAAGTCTAGCGCTACGTCTACACCACAATGGCCAGCAAAAGCCATTTCAGCAACAGTAGTGAACAAGCCACCATCACTGCGATCGTGGTAAGCAAGCAGTTTCTGCTCAGCAGTAAGTACTTGAATCGCGTTAAAGAAACCTTTTAGTAGTTCTGGTGAATCTACATCCGGTACTTTGTTACCAAGCTGTTTATAAACCTGCGCTAAACAAGAGGCGCCCAAGCGGTTTTTACCTTGGCCTAAGTCGATAAGAATTAGGTCGGTATCGCCAGCATCATTTCGTAATTGCGGGGTAACCGTTAAGCGAATATCTTCAACTTTAGCAAAGGCACTAATAATTAAAGAAAGTGGTGAAGTAACCGCTTTGTCTTGACCTTCATCTTGCCAAGCAGTCTTCATCGACATCGAGTCTTTACCTACCGGAATAGTAAGACCCAATGCTGGACAAAGCTCTTCACCTACTGCTTTAACTGCAGCGTATAAACCTGCGTCTTCGCCTGGGTGACCAGCTGCTGACATCCAGTTAGCCGACAACTTAATGTTGTTTAACGAACCAATGTTAGTGGCTGCAATGTTAGTTAATGCTTCCGCTACCGCTAAACGTGCCGAGGCTGCATGGTCAATCAATGCTGCAGGCGTGCGCTCACCCACCGACATAGCTTCGCCATGATATGTATCGTAACTTGCCGCTGTTACCGCACAGTTAGCAACCGGAACCTGCCAAGGACCAACCATTTGATCACGCGCCACTAAACCGGTAACACTACGGTCACCAATAGTGATTAAGAAAGTTTTCTCTGCAATGGCTGGTAAACGTAACAAACGTTCTGCGGCTTCTGCTAAATCAAGCTTATCGCCATTAAAGGCCGGGCCATTAAACGTTGCAGTTTTAACGTCGCGATGCATTTTAGGTGCTTTACCTAAAAGTACTTCTAGCGGCATACGAATAGGATCGTTGTTAAAGTGAGAATCGTGAAGAATTAAATCACGCTCTTCTGTTGCTACACCAATAACCGCATATAATGCACGTTCGCGCTTACAAATTGCGTCGAACACATCCAAATGCTCAGGTGCAACAGCTAGCATGTAACGCTCTTGAGATTCGTTACACCAAATTTCTAGTGGTGACATGCCTGGTTCATCATTTGGCACGCTGCGCAAATCAAAAATACCACCACGGCCGCCGTCATCAACCAATTCAGGACAAGCGTTCGATAAACCGCCAGCACCAATATCGTGAATGAACGCAATAGGGTTAGCATCACCTAGCTGCCAACAACGGTCGATAACTTCCTGACAGCGACGCTCCATTTCTGGGTTTTCACGCTGTACAGAAGCAAAATCTAAATCTTCACTCGATTGACCAGAAGCCATTGAAGAGGCAGCACCACCACCTAAACCAATGTTCATGGCTGGGCCACCAAGTACGATGATTTTAGCACCAACCGGAATCTCACCTTTCTCAACGTGGTCTTCGCGAATGTTACCTAGGCCACCCGCCAACATGATTGGTTTGTGGTAACCACGTACTTCACTACCGTTAAAGCTTTCTACTTGCTCTTCGTAGGTACGGAAATAACCCAAAATATTAGGGCGACCAAATTCGTTATTAAACGCCGCGCCGCCTAATGGGGCTTCAACCATAATTTCTAAAGCATCTACAATACGGCTTGGCTTACCAAAGTTACTTTCCCAGCTTTGCTCAAAACCTGGAATGCGTAGGTTACTAACGGTAAAACCAACCATGCCAGCTTTAGGTTTAGAACCACGACCGGTTGCACCTTCATCACGAATTTCGCCACCAGAGCCGGTAGCTGCGCCTGGGTAAGGAGAAATTGCCGTTGGGTGGTTATGCGTTTCTACTTTCATCAAGATATGAATATCTTCTTGATGGTAATTGTATTGCTTGGTTTCAGCATTTGGGAAGAAGCGGCCAGCCACTGAACCGGTCATTACCGCTGCGTTATCTTTATACGCCGACAGTACGTAGTCGCTGTTCAATTCATAGGTATTCTTAATCATTTTGAACAATGATTTTGGCTGTTTTACCCCATCGATTGTCCAATCAGCATTAAAGATTTTATGGCGGCAGTGCTCTGAGTTTGCTTGAGCAAACATCATTAGCTCTACGTCATTAGGGTTGCGTTTCATTTTTTCGAAATTTTCGACTAGGTAGTCGATTTCGTCATCGGCCAAGGCCAAACCTAATTCTTGGTTAGCTTGTTCTAAGGCTTGCTTACCGCCAGATAAGATATCTACCGACTCAAACGGTGCAGGGCTTGCGTGTTCAAACAATGCGCTAGCTTGTTCGGTATCTGCAAATACCACTTCCATCATACGGTCGTGAATTAAGCTTTTAAGCTGTTTGCTTTGTTGCTCGTTTAGTTCGCTACTGGTATCTACATAGTAAGCAATACCACGCTCCAAGCGCGTTACATTGGCCAAACCACAGTTATGTGCAATATCACTTGCCTTAGAAGACCAAGGAGAAATTGTACCTGGACGGGGAGCTACCAATAGCAACTGGCCAGCAGGCTGATGCTCAGCAATAGTAGGGCCGTAGGTCAATAACTTATCTAATACTTGTTGTTCAGCATCAGTCAAATCACTTGAGATATCAGCAAAATGCATAAACTCAGCGTAGATAGCTGTAACAGGAAGGTCTTGCTCTGCGCAGCGTTTTAACAATTGCGCAATTCGAAACTCAGACAGTGCAGGTGCACCACGTAGTACCAACATATTTATGTGCTCGCTTTTCCAGATGGAGGTGGGAGGGGGAAAATTGCGCGTATTATAGATAAAAACTGCGACAATGGTAAACAAAACGTTAGCTTGACGAGGAAAACAACGCTTAAAGCTAGACAGCCAAGCGTATATCCCTAAAATCGAATAAAAATAATAGCGTGGAAACCAGATTTGATGATTAAACAGCAACGCTTCACCCTGCTTCTAGCGTTGCTCGCTTTGTTTGTATTACAAGGCTGCGAACCCAACCCCTTTGTCTCAGAGCTAGAGCAAATTCGCCAACGTGGAAAACTGCGCGTGGGCACCTTGTATAGCCAGCAAATCTTCTATTACGACCAACATGAACAACCTACGGGCATGGAATACGAGTTATTGGAAGACTTTGCTAACTACTTAGGTGTTGAGTTGCAAATGGTGCCTCTATATAACCAAACGGAACTTTATCGAGGTTTGCATAACAATCAGGTCGATCTATTAGCGGCAGCGCTATCGCCAACCAAAGCGCTACGCGAAAACTTTCGCTTTTCTCCAGAGATATATAAAGTAGACGCCAAGGTTGTCTATAAAAAAAATACGCGCCGACCGCGTGATATTAGCCAAGTGGATTCTCCATTATGGATTACCACAGGTAGCTATCATCAACCTTTGCTTAAGAGCTACCGCAAAGAACACCCAGAATTAACCATTGAAGCCACAGACCGCCTAGACAGTAGCGAATTACTCAAAAGCATTGTTGATGAAGACATCCGCTTCGCCTTAGTGGATGACACCACCCTCGCCTTGCATCAGCGTTTTTATCCAGACCTAGCTGAAGCCTTTACCTTAAGCGAATCTACGTCTGTAGTTTGGATGGTAAACCGCCTGCGTGATGACAGTTTATACAGCGCGCTAATCGAATTTATTGGTGATAAACACAGCAATGGTGACATTACTCGTTTGTACGAACGCTATTTTGGCCATATTCAACGTTTCGATTATGTCGATACTCGGGCCTTCTTGCGCTCTACTAGTACTCGGCTTCCCAAATACGAAGACTGGTTTAAGCAATACGCAGGTAAGTTAGACTGGCGCCTGATCGCAGCAGTGTCTTATCAAGAATCTCACTGGCGCCCGCATGCTAAATCTTTCACCGGTGTGCGCGGCATGATGATGTTAACTCTGCCAACAGCTAAATCTGTGGGTGTAACTAATCGTTTAGACCCAGAACAAAGCATTCGTGGCGGCGCTGAATACCTGCAAAAGCTAATAAACCGAGTGCCTGATAGCGTCCGTGAAGATGACAAAATATGGTTTGCTCTTGTCTCTTACAACATTGGTTTTGGCCATATGTTAGATGCTAGGCGAATTACTCGAATGCGTGGCGGCGACCCAGATGCTTGGGTAGATGTTAAAGAAAACTTGCCACTGCTTATGCGTAAAAAATGGTATCAACAAACTCGTTATGGTTACGCTCGCGGGCAAGAAGCCTACAACTATGTAAACAACATTAGGCAGTATTATCAAAGTCTTTTGTGGCTAGATGCTCAGAAAAAAGAGTCGCAACGCCGTCAGGAGTTAATGAAGAATCGTGCACCTTATCCAGTGAATAATCCCAGCATCGAGGCTAGTGAACCAAATAAAACAGAAGTTGACACCATTAACTAAAGAATAATCTTGACGATTTGTCACATAACTGTCATGTTTTATGCTTAATCTGTAATGGAGATTAAAAACTGTAAAGCGTCCTGCCTACGCAATGGAGAGGATAGTATGATTAGAAAGAAACGCGTTACCCTTCACTCGCCACGTCGCCGAATTCAATTGGCTCGTCAGCACCGTAAGGTTTTGTTAAGACAACGTTCTTATGTTTTGACTGAAATGGGTTTAGTCAGCGTCGCTGAGTAGACCACTGCTCTGTTGTTTTTTTCGCAGCTTGTGTTGTTCACGACGCTTGCGAAAAAAACGACTAATGTTCTCACTGCACTGTTCCGCTAGTACTCCAGCTTCTACCTCAGCTCGATGATTTAACTGCTCACAATCAATAATATTAAACACACTTCCCGCAGCGCCTGTTTTAAGATCGCTAGCACCATAAACCAATCGTTTCACGCGTGCGTGCACCATGGCTCCCGCACACATAGAGCAGGGCTCTAAAGTAACGTAAAGCGTGGTATCTAATAGCCGGTAATTGCCGATATTCTTGCCTGCTTCTCGCAGTGCTAGTATCTCAGCATGGGCAGTAGCATCGTTAAGAGTAATCGTTTGATTCCAGCCTTCTCCCACTACTTCGCCTTGGTAAACAACCACTGCTCCAACTGGCACTTCTCCTTGTGCTTCTGCTTTATCTGCTAACAGCAGTGCATGTTTCATCCAGTCAATATCGGTATTGTCCAAGTACTTATCCTTGCCTGTTTTACTCGCCACATTGTAAACCTGAAAGCTGCCTGACTAAAGCCCCCAACAAGCCCCCTACTCTTTAACAAAAACAAAAAAGCCGGCACAAGGCCGGCTTAGCTATTTATTGAAACGTTTATTCAGCAGGCTTTTCTGCTGGTGCTTCGCTAGGCGCAGCCGCTTCTTTAATACTTAGACGTACACGGCCTTGGCGGTCTACTTCTAGTACTTTAACTTTCACTATGTCGCCAACAGTTAGGTGGTCAGAAACATTAGCAACACGCTCTTGAGAGATTTGCGAAATGTGTACTAGGCCATCTTTACCTGGCAAGATTTCAACAAATGCACCGAAGTCTGCAAGGCGAACAACTTTACCTTCGTAGAATTGGCCCGCTTCAACTTCAGCAGTTAGCTGCTCAATACGCTTAATCGCTTCTTGAGCTTGCGCGTTATCAGTTGCTGCAACTTTCACTGTACCGTCATCTTCAATTTCGATAGTAGTGCCAGTTTCGTCAGTAAGTGCACGAATAGTTGCACCACCTTTACCAATTACGTCTTTGATCTTCTCTGGGTTGATCTTAAGCGTGTGGATACGTGGAGCAAACTCAGAAATCTCTTCACGAGAAGTACCGATAGCTTGGTCCATCACACCTAGAATATGTAAACGTGCACCTTGCGCTTGGCGTAGGGCAATTTCCATAATTTCTTTAGTGATACCTTCAATCTTAATATCCATCTGCAATGCAGAGATACCTTCAGAAGAACCAGCCACTTTAAAGTCCATGTCACCTAAGTGATCTTCATCACCTAAAATGTCAGAAAGAACAACGAACTTGTCGCCTTCTTTTACTAGACCCATTGCGATACCCGCAACAGAAGCTTTAATTGGTACACCCGCATCCATAAGCGCTAGTGAGCTACCACAAACAGAAGCCATCGAGCTAGAACCGTTTGATTCAGTGATTTCAGATACTACACGTACAGTGTATGGGAAGTCTTCAGCACTTGGCATTACCGCAGCAACACCACGCTTAGCCAAACGACCGTGGCCAATTTCACGACGCTTAGGTGAACCGATGAAGCCCGTTTCGCCAACACAGTAAGGAGGGAAGTTGTAGTGAAGCATGAAGCGAGATGTTTGCAAGCCAGCTAGCGAGTCAATCATCTGTGCATCACGTTCTGTACCTAGTGTACATGTTACAAGAGCCTGAGTTTCACCACGGGTGAATACAGAGCTACCGTGAGTACGTGGTAATACGCCAGTCATTACGTCTAGCGCACGGATCATATCTGGTTCACGACCATCGATACGCGGCTCACCAGCAATAATGCGTGAACGAACTACGTTTTTCTCTAACTTGCCTAGCTCGTCACCAATTTCTTGGCTGTCTAGCGCTTCGTCTTCAGCAGTTAATGCTTCAACAACCGCTTTTTTGATTTCGCCAACTTCAGCGTAACGCTCTGCTTTGTCGGTAATTTGGTAAGCTTCAGTTAACTTAGCTTCTGCTAATGCTGCTACTTTATCTTTAAGTGCAACGTTAACTTCTGGCGCTTCCCATTCCCAAGCAGGTTTAGCAGCTTCTTCACACAGTTCGTTAATGGCAGTAATTACCGCATTTGATTGCTCATGACCATAAACAACCGCGCCAAGCATTACTTCTTCTGAAAGTAATTCTGCTTCTGACTCAACCATAAGAACGGCACTTTCGGTACCTGCTACAACAAGGTCTAGCTTGCTTTCTGGTAGCTCTTCAGTGGTTGGGTTAAGGATGTAGTTACCATCGATGTAACCAACACGAGCAGCACCAATTGGGCCGTTAAATGGAATACCTGAAAGGCTTAGCGCCGCAGAAGTACCGATTAACGCCACGATGTCTGGCTGAACTTGTGGATTTACAGAAACCACTGTTGCCACAACTTGTACTTCGTTTACGAAGCCATCTGGGAACAATGGACGGATTGGACGGTCAATCAAACGTGCGATTAACGTTTCTTCTTCGGAAGGACGACCTTCGCGCTTGAAGAAACCACCAGGAATTTTACCTGCTGCGTAAGTACGTTCTTGGTAGTTCACAGTCAACGGGAAGAAATCTTGGCCAGGTGTAGCAGTTTTTTTACCCACTACTGATACAAATACTGTTGTATCGTCCATAGTAACCATTACGGCAGCTGTAGCTTGACGAGCGATAGCGCCAGTTTCAATGGTGACTGTATTCTCACCGTATTTAAACGTTTTTACGATAGGATTCACGTGAATTTCCTTTAATTTATGTTCTCTTTTCAATTCGCGCTAAAGTATAAAGCAATGGCTTGTCAAAAGATAACTTTATCCTTACTAAAACCACTGTTATCACACCACTTTGTGACTTTTATTTAAGCAACAAAAAAGGGAGCCATTCGGCTCCCTTTCGGTATTCTTTCTTGGCGACGTTAAAATTAACGACGTAGGCCCAATTTAGCGATCAATTCAGCGTAGCTCGCTTGGTTTTTACGCTTCAAGTAGTCAAGCAATTTACGACGCTGGCTAACCATGCGTAGTAGACCACGACGGCTGTGGTGATCGTGGATGTGCTTCTTGAAGTGACCTTGCAAGTGGTTGATCTGTGCAGTTAACAAAGCAACTTGAACTTCAGAAGAACCAGTGTCTCCTGCTTCACGTGCGTATTCTGCAACGATTGCTGCTTTTTCAGTGCTACTTAGTGACATACTAACTCCTAAAAATGTAAATTTACTCTCCGCCAATCACTAACTCAGCGAAGAAGGACGCGCATTATATAGTGCGCCCTAATGAGTTGCAAGCAACTCGCCTAACTATCGTTATTTTGAATCAAGCGTTTAGGTGCCACTAAGCCATCATCGTTTAATTGACCAATGCCAACAAAACGATGCTGCTCACCAATGGTTAACCTGAACACCTCATTTAACGGAGCCCCAGCGACTTGCATCGCTTGGCCTTGCATTAAATATCCACCTAATGCCTCTGGAATATTCACTTCTGCCAAATGGGCGACAGCTGAATCCATTGGCAACAATAAAGGGTCAAGCAACTCTTTAGGAGCAATATCTTGCTCGTTAGCTTGTTCTAATAACGCCTCTAATTGTTCTGGTGTCACCATTCGTTCGCTTGGGTAAGTCGCTACCTGCGAGCGATGCAATTTAACTACATGCGCGCCACAACCTAGCATTTCACCTAGATCATCAATAATGGTGCGAATATAAGTACCTTTGCTGCAATGAACATCTAAGGTCAGCATATCGCCATCTAATGAAATAAAGTTGTTTTCATAAACAGTAATTGGCCGCGCTTCACGTTCAATCGTAATGCCTTCTCGGGCATAAGAATACAAAGGCTTACCGTTATGCTTTAGCGCAGAGAACATAGAAGGCACTTGATTTATCGCACCACGAAATGATGCTAATGCAGCTTCAATCTCGGCTTGATTAACATTCACATCACGCTGTTCAACCACTTCGCCATCAGAATCAGAGGTATTTGTTCGAACACCGAGTTGAGCAGTAACCTGATAACGTTTATCGGAATCTAACAAAAACTGTGAAAACTTAGTGGCTTCCCCTAAGCAAATTGGCAGCATACCAGTGGCAAGCGGATCTAGAGCCCCAGTATGTCCGGCTTTTTGAGCGAAATAAATTCGCTTAACTCGCTGCAAAATTCCGTTTGAAGAAACACCAGTAGGTTTATTCAGCAGAAGGATACCGTCAATAGCTCTACCCTTTTTTCTGCGTCCTTGTCCCATTACTCGCCCTCTTGCTCTTCACCGTTGCCCAAGCTACGACCTGATGCTTCGGCTTTTTGTTGGTCATCTTTAACTGCTTTAGTCGCCAGCTCAGTCATACGCAAACCTTCACGTAGTGAGCCATCATACTGAAAGCGTAATTCTGGTACAGCACGCAGGCGCATTGCTTTTGCTAACAAATGACGAACGTAGCCTACGTGCTCTTCTAGCGCTTCTAAGCTAGCTTTTACCGCCTCTTCACTATCGTCTAAAAAGGTCACAAACACTTTAGCGTAAGCAAGATCACGGGTTACTTCAACGGCAGATACTGTCACTAAGCTCAAACGTGAGTCTCGTACTTCTCGTTGCAAAATCATCGCAACTTCTTTTTGAATTTGTTGGGCTACCCGATCTGGGCGGCTAAATTCTCTAGGCATCACATTTCTCCTGATACCACTCCCAAGGGAGTATTGAAAACACAAATGGGGGCGCAAGCCCCCATCTTAGAGATTAATTAAGTGGCGAGCTTACAAGCTACGCTTAACTTCAACAATCTCAAATACTTCGATTTGGTCACCAGCACGAACGTCATTATAGTTCTTAACGCCGATACCACATTCCATACCGTTACGTACTTCGTTTACGTCATCTTTAAAGCGGCGAAGTGACTCTAGCTCACCTTCATAAATAACCACGTTTTCACGTAAAACACGAATTGGGTTAGAACGCTTAACCTGACCTTCAAGTACCATACAACCTGCAATAGCACCAAGCTTAGGTGACTTAAATACGTCACGAACTTCAGCTAAGCCCATAATTTGTTGTTTAAATTCTGGAGCAAGCAAGCCGGTCATTGCACTCTTAACTTCATCGATTAAGTCATAGATTACGCTGTAGTAGTGTAGATCTACACTTTCAGTTTCGATGATACGGCGCGCAGTTGCGTCGGCACGAACGTTAAAGCCAAGTACGATAGCGTTAGACGCAGCGGCTAGCGTTGCATCAGTTTCGGTAATACCACCAACACCACGGCCGATAATGTTAACTTTAACTTCGTCAGTTGAAAGCTTAGACAGAGAATCAGCAATCGCTTCAAGCGAACCTTGTACATCAGATTTAAGTACAATGTTAAGCTCTTGAACTTCACCTTCTTCCATGTTGGCAAACATGTTTTCAAGTTTAGATTTTTGCTGACGCGCTAATTTAACATCACGGAATTTACCCTGACGGTAAAGTGCAACTTCACGAGCTTTCTTCTCATCACGAACCACAGTAGCTTCGTCACCAGCTTGTGGCACACCAGATAGACCTAGAATCTCAACAGGGATTGAAGGGCCGGCAGTTTCGATGTCTTTACCGTTTTCATCTTTCATGGCACGAATACGACCGTATTCGAGACCACAAAGAATGATGTCGCCTTTTTCTAACTGACCGTGTTGTACCAAGATAGATGCAATTGGACCGCGACCTTTATCAAGGCGAGATTCAATTACTACACCCGATGCAGCGCCAACATGGCTAGCAGTAAGCTCTAGTACATCAGACTGAAGCACAATCGCTTCTAATAAGTCATCAATACCTTCACCGCTTTTCGCTGATACGTGAACAAATTGCACGTCGCCGCCCCAGTCTTCTGGAATAACATCGTGTTGCGATAGTTCAGTTTTAACGCGATCTGGATCAGCTGCTTCTTTATCGATTTTGTTTACCGCTACAACTAACGGCACTTCAGCAGCACGGGCGTGCTGAATCGCTTCAATAGTTTGTGGCATTACACCATCATCTGCAGCCACTACCAATACAACAATATCGGTTGCTTTAGCACCACGAGCACGCATCGAGGTAAACGCAGCGTGTCCTGGAGTATCTAAGAAGGTGATCATGTTGTCGTTAGTTTCAACATGGTAAGCACCAATATGCTGGGTAATACCGCCAGCTTCACCATCGGCAACTTTAGCGCGACGAATGTAATCTAGTAGCGAGGTTTTACCATGGTCAACGTGACCCATAATAGTTACAACTGGTGCACGAGTTGTTTGCTCACCGGTTGATTCCGCTTCTTGCATTACTTGTTCTTCAAGCGCGTTTTCTTTAACTAGAACCACTTTATGGCCAAGTTCTTCAGCAACCAACGTTGCAGTTTCTTGGTCAATAACTTGGTTAATGGTCGCCATTGCGCCCATCTTCATCATGGCTTTAATCACTTCAGTGGCTTTGATTGCCATTTTGCTAGCTAATTCACCAACTGAAATGGTTTCGCCAATGCGTACTTCACGCTCAACCGGTTGCGCAGGCTTGTTGAAGCCATGCTGCATAGTAGTTGGAGTAGCTACTTGACGCTTATTACCTTTGCGGCCACCACGACGATTGTTATTGTTATCGTCGTTTTGCTTAGCTTTACGCTTTTTGCGACGAGGAGCTTCAGCTTTTTGCTCTTGCTCATCTTCTGCAGCACGAGCATAAGTAGATGTAGTTGTGTGGTAATCGGCAGATTCTTCACGCTTTTTACGGGCTTTTTCTTCTTCGGCCCAACGCGCGGCATTTTCTTCTGCTAGCTTCTTCGCTTCTTCTGCTTTTTTCTCTGCTTCGGCCTCAGCTTTCGCAATTGCAGCTTCTTCTTGCTTACGCAAGATATCGGCAGCTTCTTTCTCTGCAGCTAATTGCTCAGGAGATTTCTCTGCGTCAGACTGTTTTTCAGCTTCTTTAGCTTTTGCCGCAGCTGCTGCAGCTGCCGCTTTTTCTTCGCGCTTCACTTTCTCTTCTGCTTCACGCTTAGCTTTATCTTCAGCGGCTTTCTTTGCAGCGGCTTCAGCTTCAACACGCGCTGCTTCTTCAGCTTCTAGGCGTGCTTTTTCTTCAGCTTCTTGCTTCGCTTGTTCTTCTACAGCGCTGCGTTTAACGTAAGTTTTCTTTTTACGCACTTCTACTTGAACTGCGCGAGACTTACCGCCGGTACCAGACACACTTAGGGTGCTCTTGGTTGTACGCTTTAAGGTCATGCGGCTTGGCGAGCTTTCTTCACCATGCTGTAGTTTTAGATGCTCAAGAAGCTTAGTTTTCTCTTCTTGAGTAACATTGTCGGTTAAAGACTTTTTAATACCAGCATCTGCAAATTGCTGAATTAATTTGTCTTCGTTTGTTCCCACGTCGGTCGCGAGTTGTTTAATTGAAACTTCTGTCATCGGGCTATTGTCCTCCGTCGACCTTATTCTTCGTCGCCAAACCAGCAAATCTGTCTGGCGGCCATAATCAGTTCGCCGGCTTTCTCTTCCGACAACTCTTCAATATCTTCTAGCTCGTCTATACCTTGCTCTGCAAGATCTTCTAAGCTAATCACGCCTTTACTTGCCAGTACAAACGCTAGGTGACGTTCCATACCTTCAAGAGCAAGTAGCTCTTCACTTGGCTCGGCGTTATCTAAAGACTCTTCTTTAGCTAGAGCTTCGGTTACTAGTGCCGCTTTAGCACGCTCACGCAGCTCGTTAACGATATCTTCATCTAGGCCGTCAATGCTGAGTAGTTCGCTTACTGGTACGTAAGCAATTTCTTCTAAAGAAGTGAAACCTTCTTCAGCAAGAACGGTTGAGAACTCTTCATCAATATCTAGGTATTGAACAAACGTATCGATAGCTTTTTGAGCTTCAGCTTGGTGTTTATTGTTTGCATCTTCAACAGTCATTACATTTAGTTCCCAACCAGTAAGTTGAGACGCTAGACGTACGTTTTGACCGTTACGACCAATTGCTTGGGCAAGGTTGTCAGCTTCAACAGCGATATCCATTGAGTGGCTATCTTCATCTACGATGATTGACGCAACTTCTGCTGGAGCCATGGCGTTAATAGCAAATTGAGCTGGGTTATCGTCCCACAACACAATATCTACACGCTCGTTATCAAGTTCACCTGAAACGGCTTGAACACGCGCACCACGCATACCAACACAAGCTCCAACAGGATCGATGCGGCGGTCATTACTTTTCACAGCAATTTTCGCACGTGAACCTGGATCGCGAGCAGCAGCTTTAAGATCAATCATCTCTTCAGCAATTTCTGGCACTTCGATGCGGAACAACTCGATCAGCATCTCTGGGCGAGTACGGCTCATAAACAATTGAGCACCACGAGCTTCTGGTTTCACTTCGTACAGCAAACCACGAACACGGTCACCCGGGCGGAAAGCTTCACGAGGAAGTGATTCTTCGCGATGAATAACTGCTTCAGCATTGTTACCTAGGTCAACGATGATATTTTCACGGCTTACCTTTTTAACAACACCTGTTACCAATTCATTCACTTGGTCAAAATATTGTTCAACAACTTGAGCGCGCTCTGCTTCACGTACTTTCTGTACGATAACTTGCTTAGCAGTTTGCGTAGTAATGCGGTCAAACACTACAGATTCAATTTGCTCTTCAACATAATCACCAAGTTCAATTTCTGGCTCTTCGTATTGGGCTGCTTCTAAAGTAATTTCACGGTATGGATTCTCAATCGCTTCTTGATTTTCAACAACCATCCAGCGACGGAAGGTATCAAAACTACCGTCTTTGCGATCGATATCAACGCGAACTTCAATATCGCCTTCATACTTTTTCTTGGTTGCCGTTGCTAAAGCAATTTCCATAGCTTCAAAGATTTTTTCACGCGGTAGAGCTTTTTCGTTCGATACCGCATCAACAACCAACAAGACTTCTTTGTTCATTCCTGACCCTCTTTAGTCAAACTGGGGAACCAGATGCGCTTTTTGTACATTACCTAGCGCGATCCGATGTTGTTCTTTGTCTACTGCTAAAACGACTGTGTCGTCTTCAACAGCAATAATTTCACCCTGCCATTTACGGCGATTGTTTACAGGCATACGTACCTGTAGAAAAGCAATCTCACCAATAAAACGTTGATAGTGTTCCGCTTTAAAAAGAGGGCGTTCCAAACCAGGAGATGACACCTCAAGGTTGTATTCAGTGCTAATTGGATCTTCAACATCCAAAATAGCGCTAGCTTGTCGACTTACGTCGGCGCAATTGTCGACATTAATGCCGTTTTCGTGGTCAATAAACAAACGCACGATAGAGTGCTTGCCAGCACTAACATATTCGATACCTAAGAGCTCAAAACCCAGCGCTTCAACCGCTGGAGTAAGCATGTCAGTTAATCGTTGTTCTACAGTTGCCAAGGTTCCCCTCCAGAAACAAAAAAAGGGCGTAAAGCCCAGTTCTAGCACCTAAGGTGCGGCGAGAAAATAACAAAAAGCCCCGATGAAGCGGGGCTTTAAAATTTCTGAGCCTTTAACACTATCACTACCTAAGTATTTGATAGTTGGTTGCGGGAGCCGGATTTGAACCGACGACCTTCGGGTTATGAGCCCGACGAGCTACCAGACTGCTCCATCCCGCGTCCGATTGCCGAGGATTATATCAATCACTCTGACAGGATGCAAAAATAACTATTGGTGCCGAGAGCGGGACTTGAACCCGCACGTCCATAGGACACTACCCCCTCAAGATAGCGTGTCTACCAATTCCACCACCTCGGCTAAAATTAGTTAGGTACGTCGCTACCAGGGTTTGCTGGTGATGCTGGAACATCAGCATCTTGAAGCACTTGTTCAGCAGCAGGCTGAGACAAATCGCTCCATTCATCAACTTGTTGGGTTTGTTTGGCTGAAAGGTTGCCTAACACCAAGCTGATTACAATAAACAACGTTGCACAAATAGCGGTTGCTCTAGTTAAGAAGTTACTTGAACCAGAAGAACCAAATACTGTGTTAGATGCGCCAGAGCCAAAAGATGCGCCCATATCAGCACCCTTGCCTTGCTGAATTAACACTAGACCAATCAAAGCCAGTGCAACAACTAAATAAACTACTAATAAAATTTCGTACATTCTCTTTCACCTAAGTGTGGGTCGGTCTTCATTCCGACCGTCATTTAGTGAAACACAAGTCACCAAAGCGGGCGAATATTAGCGAACCTCTGCTACTAATACAAGCGCCAAGCTCAAAAAACTTCTACTCTGTGTTCAACCGTTTAATTATTGTTCGCTTTAGTTGCAAGCAGCTCTTACAGCATCAGCGATATCGTTAGCGCATTGTTCTACTAGAGCAGAATCCGCCCCTTCAACCATTACGCGCAGTAATGGCTCTGTACCTGATTTACGTAGCAATACTCGGCCAGAGTCACCTAGTTGATTTTCGGCTTTGGCTTGAGCTTTTTTCACTAAGTCACTGCTTAATGGATCGCTATCACCTTTAAAGCGCACATTGACCAGTAGTTGAGGATAAAGCGTTAAATCACTTAGTAAACCTCGCAAACTCTGTTTTTGTGCCAACATAGCAGCTAGAACCTGCAGTGCAGCAACGATACCATCACCTGTTGTGGTATGACCCAAGCAAATAATATGACCAGAGTTTTCTCCGCCGTAAGTCCAGCCCCGTTCTGATAATTGCTCCATAACGTAGCGGTCACCAACTTTAGCTCGGCTAAATGGAATATCCATTTCGGCAAAGGCTTGCTCTAGAGCCAAATTGCTCATTAGTGTGCCAACAACACCACCACTTAAGTGATTACTTAACTTAGCGTCTTT
Source organism: Agarivorans sp. JK6 (assembly GCF_045277145.1). Classification (NCBI taxonomy): domain Bacteria; kingdom Pseudomonadati; phylum Pseudomonadota; class Gammaproteobacteria; order Alteromonadales; family Alteromonadaceae; genus Agarivorans; species Agarivorans sp. JK6. The sequence continues at coordinate 3,327,232 of NZ_CP113525.1, forward strand.
GGCCAAAATATAGAGAATCTCGTCACCATCAACTTGTACACCATGTTGATCGATCATCATGACACGATCACCATCACCATCGAGCGCGATACCAAGATCTGCTTTGTGTTCTAAAACTTTTTCAGCTAATAAGCCGGTATCGGTAGCACCACATTTCTCATTGATATTCAGACCGTCAGGCTGGTTACCAATAGCAACTACTTCTGCACCTAACTCGCTAAATACTTTTGGTGCAATGTGGTAAGTGGCACCGTGTGCACAATCCACTACAATCTTAAGGCCTGATAAGTTGTATTTATTCGGAAATGTACTTTTACAAAACTCAATATAACGGCCCGCTGCATCTTCAATACGGCGAGCTTTACCTAAAGCAGCCGAATCTACACAGGTCATTGGATTATCCAATTCAGCTTCAATCGCTAACTCCACTTCATCGGGTAACTTAGTGCCATTAGCAGAGAAAAACTTAATGCCATTGTCGTAGTAAGGATTATGAGAAGCACTAATCACAATGCCCGCTTCAGCCCTAAAAGTACGAGTTAGGTAGGCAACCGCTGGTGTAGGCATAGGGCCTACAAAGCTTGCTTGAACACCCGCAGCAGAAAGGCCTGCTTCTAGAGCAGATTCCAGCATGTAGCCAGAGATTCGGGTATCTTTACCGATTAGTACTTTACGTGTTCCTGTGCTCGACAAGACCTTACCGGCTGCCCATCCTAGTTTTAAAGCGAATTCAGGGGTAATTGGGTACTCACCCACCTTACCGCGAACACCATCCGTGCCAAAATATCGTCTTGTCATTACTTACTCATCTGTACTTTTGAATAAACGTTTAGTGCATCAGCCGTTTCTTGAACGTCATGTACACGAAATATGTGTGCTCCCTGCTGAGCGGCTAAAACAGCACCTGCTACACTTGCTGCCATTAAGCTATCTGGAGATTTACCCAGCAGCTTACCAAACATGCTCTTGCGGGAGACGCCTGCCAAAATCGGCAAACCGAGCTGCTTAAACTCATTTAATTGGGCAAGCAGCTGAAAATTGTGGTCAAGAGTTTTACCAAAACCAAAACCAGGGTCAACTATTATATTCGATTCAACAATGCCTGCCGCTACACAGCTCTCAACTCGTTGCATTAAGTAAGTAATTACTTCGCTCACGACATTATCGTATTGAGGGTTAACTTGCATACTTCTAGGTTTTCCTTGCATATGCATAATGCACACCGGCACCCTTAAATCAGCCGCAACTTCTAGCGCCCCTGGATTAGTTAAGGCGCAAACATCGTTAATGATATCAGCGCCCGCTTCAACAGCTTGCTGCATCACTTGAGCTTTATTGGTATCTATCGAAACCAAGCAATCAAAACGCTGCTTAATAGCCTTAATCACACCAACCGTTCGTTGCAATTCCACGGTTAACGAAACATCCGCAGCGCCTGGTCGCGTAGACTCTCCACCCACATCAATTATATCAGCACCTTCATTAAGCATTTGCTCTACACGTGCTAGTGCTTGCTCATGAGAAACATAAGAGCCACCATCGGAAAAGGAATCAGGCGTAACATTGAGAATGCCCATAATCACCGGGCGTTTGAATTGATGAGGACCAATATTGAATGCAATAGTCATTTTTCTTTACTTACAAAAAAGCCCTGTAAGCGACTTACAGGGCTAACAACTTAATTTAAGCCTTACTGAGCAGGATCTTCACCTATGGTTTTAGGTGGCTCAGGTGCATCAGTTTTTGCGTCGTCAGCTTTAGCTTCATCACCTTTGTCATTAGATTCAGGTGGTGTTGGCTTGTCTGAGTCATCCCAATCAGCCGGTGGACGAGGAGTTTTACGCTCCATCAAATCGTCTATCTGTCGAGCATCAATGGTTTCGTACTTCATCAACGCATCTTTCATGGTATGAAGAATATCCATGTTTTCGGTCAACAAAGATTCAGCGCGCTGATAGTTACGATCAATGACCGAGCGAATCTCTAAGTCGATGGCCTTAGCGGTATCATCAGACATATGCTTAGTTTTAGCAGCACTGCGTCCTAAGAATACTTCACCTTCTTCATCAGCATAAAGCAGTGGCCCCATTGACTCTGAAAGACCCCATTGTGTAACCATCTTACGGGCAATTTCAGTTGCTCGCTCAATATCATTGCTAGCACCGGTCGATACTTTTTCATCACCGTAGATAATACGCTCAGCTAAGCGCCCACCGTACAAGCTAGAGATCATGCTTTCTAAATGCTGTTTGCTATGGCTCACTCTGTCTTGCTCAGGCAAGTACATTGTTACACCTAAAGCGCGACCACGCGGAATAATACTCACTTTATATACAGGATCATGCTCTGGTACTAAACGACCTACAATTGCATGGCCTGCTTCGTGATAAGCAGTCATCTCTTTTTCAGCTTCGGTCATAACCATCGATTTACGCTCAGCGCCCATCATGATTTTGTCTTTAGCTTTTTCAAATTCTTCCATCGAAACAGTGCGCTTGCTACCGCGAGCGGCAAACAGTGCAGCCTCGTTTACAAGGTTTGCTAAATCTGCACCAGAGAAGCCAGGAGTACCACGAGCAATTACCGCGGCATCTACACCATCTCCTAAAGGCACTTTACGCATGTGTACTTTTAGGATCTGCTCACGGCCTCGAATATCTGGCAAGCCAACCGTTACTTGGCGGTCGAAACGACCTGGGCGCAATAACGCAGGGTCTAATACGTCTGGTCGGTTAGTTGCAGCAATAACAATAATGCCTTCATTGCCTTCAAAACCATCCATTTCAACTAACATTTGGTTTAGTGTTTGCTCACGCTCATCGTGCCCGCCACCTAAACCGGCACCACGTTGGCGACCTACGGCATCAATTTCATCGATGAAAATGATACACGGAGCAGACTTTTTAGCTTGCTCAAACATGTCACGAACACGTGAAGCACCAACACCTACGAACATTTCTACAAAGTCTGAACCAGAAATAGTAAAGAAAGGTACTTTTGCTTCACCAGCGATAGCTTTAGCAAGCAAGGTTTTACCGGTACCTGGAGGACCGACCATCAATACGCCAGTAGGAATTTTACCACCAAGCTTTTGGAACTTAGTTGGATCACGTAAGTAATCTACTAACTCACCCACTTCTTCTTTGGCTTCATCACAACCTGCTACATCAGCAAAAGTGGTTTTAATTTGGTCTTCGCTCATTAAGCGCGCTTTACTCTTACCAAAAGACATAGCGCCTTTACCACCACCGCCTTGCATTTGACGCATGAAGAATATCCATACACCGATTAGCAATAGCATCGGGAACCAAGAAATGAAGATAGAGGTTAACAGCCCCTGCTCTTCTGGTTGCTCACCCAATACCTTTACATTGTGGTTGATAAGATCATTAAGTAGGTCTTTATCGTGCAAGGGAATTATAGTGCTAAATTGCTCACCAGTACGCTTGATGCCTTTAACATCTTGCCCACTAATACGCACTTCGCGGATCTGTTCTTGATTCACTTCCTTTACAAAGGTGGAATAGTCCATTTGCCGACCACTGCTTGAATCAGGGCTAAAGCTTTGGAATACAGACATCAAAACCACAGCTATTACCAGCCACAGAATCAGATTTTTTGCCATGTCACTCAAGACGAAAACCTCACCGGTTATTTTTAAATAAGAATTATTATCTAGCGTACTATAGTTTAAAGCCACTAGCCACTATATAGACTTCTCGAGAGCGAGCCCTTGAGGAATCTGGCTTACGAGTTTTCACACTGGTAAACATAGAACGTACTTGCTGGAGATATTGATCAAAGCCTTCGCCTTGGAATACCTTTACTGCGAAGCTGCCTTTTGGCGCAAGCACTTCACGACACATATCTAATGCTAGTTCAACTAAATACATGGCACGTGATTGGTCAACATTATTGTTGCCACTCATGTTGGGCGCCATGTCTGACAACACAACATCCACTTTCTTCTCACCCACTCGTTCGAGCAAAGCGTTTAGCACTTCTTCTTCGCGAAAATCGCCACAAAGAAAATCCACCCCAGCGATTGGGTCCATAGGTAGAATGTCACAAGCTATCACATGACCATCTAAACCGACTTGCTCGACGCAGTATTGAGACCAACCACCGGGTGCAGCACCAAGGTCAACTACGGTCATGCCCGATTTTAGCAACTTATCTTTATTTTGAATCTCTTCAATTTTAAATACCGCTCTTGAACGCAAGCCAAGTTTTTGGGCTTTTTGCACATAGTGGTCATCAAAATGTTCAGTTAACCAGCGTTTAGAGCTGGCAGTATGTTTTTTATTGGTCACAAATAGTTTCCACTATAGTTACAAAACCGCACGGTATCATGATTATAAAATAGTATTAGTGATTAGATGGCGCTAGAATGTGCTTTTTTCAACCCCGAGTAAGCAGAAAGTTTCATGCAACTAACCAACAAACAAAAACAGCACCTGAAATCCTTGGCTCATAACCTAAAGCCAGTGGTAATGCTTGGCTCAAATGGATTGACCGAAGGAATTTTGGCAGAGATAGAAGTCGCCATTGCTCATCATGAATTGATTAAGGTAAAAATTGCTACCGACGATCGTGAAATGAAGCAGCTTATTGCCGATACCATTGCAGATAAAGTTTCAGCGGTGAAGGTTCAGGTGATTGGCCATATATTGATTATCTATCGCCCTAGTGAAGATAAAAAGATTGAATTACCACGCAAATAAAAAAAGCGGCTTTAGCCGCTTTTTTTATAACTAAACTGCAATTGAGACTGGCTGATAAGGCTCCGGCTGAGGGTCTGAACCAGAACTACCACCATACTTGGCATAAAACTCAGCAATCGCTAATTGCTGATTAACTTGCTTTTGCTGCTCTAAATTACTGTTAATGCTCTCTAACGCTTTATAGCTTACTGGATTGCTTTCACTGCTTTTGGTTTCGTTACCCGTAGAGCTGGTATAGTAAATATCTAATAAATTTTGCTGATGATTAACCGCTGAAACGCCAACAACAGTGTTACGCTTACCATCTATTTCGGCTTGTTGCTTTTGCTGATAGCTCTCAACTTCTCCACCAACATATAAGCGCGCATTACGTTGCTCTTCTGGAGATAATTGATCGTATTCATCGGAGATTTTATCAACAATATCGCCATAGCTTGGCTTATTTGAGGTACTAGATATAGCAGTTGAGGTCGATGTAGCAGCGGGAGAATAAGCATACATCGAATTGGAGTTTACTTGCATAGACATTAAGCCACCTCTAAATCAGTTAATAAACAACCAATCCATGGTGAACTTTTATACTATAACAAACATCAACTTCGCACACAATTAATCATCTGCATATCTAAAATAAGCCAACAGAATAACTAAACTAAATAACTTTTTAGCAGACGTTTAAACCAACGTTAAGCCAAGGGTAAAAATTCAGCCAGTTGGAAGTTTTTCACAACTACACAATCCATTCCCGCATTGTGCGCTGCTTGAATACCAAAAGGAGTGTCCTCAAACACTAAACAGCGCTTTGGCTCAACCTCTAAACTCTGCGCTACTTGCAAAAAAGTGTCCGGTTCTGGTTTGTGCGCCGCCACGTCTTCAGCGCACACCATAGCCTGAAAATAATCAGTAAGCTTTAGGTTATTAGTAATTCGGTCCATGTTAACGCGCTCAGCGCCAGTGCCTAAACCTAACTTTTTGCTGGTTGCGAATTCAGCCAGTACTTCACAGCTTGCAGCTATCCTCTCAACCTTATGCCACAAAGCGTCAAACCCCGCGCGTTTGTCGTTTAATAGCTTTGAGCCATCAATATTTACTTGGTAATGTTGCTGATATTGCTCTGCAATTTTGAGTGTTGGCATACCACCGCGCTCAGCTACAAAATTAATATGAACAGGTAAACCTTGCTTGTTTAAAGCGTCTTCCCAAGCTGCTAGGTGCGCTGGCATTGAGTCAACCAAGGTGCCATCCATATCAAAAATGAAGGCGTCATACTTCGCGTAATCTATTGCTAACAAGGTGCTTCTCCAATAAAAAACGCAGCATAACGCTGCGTTTTTTAACAAGTTCTGAATCTAAATATATTCAACCGCTACAATTTCGTACTCAACTTCACCACCTGGTGTAACCACGGTGACTTCGTCTTCTACATTTTTGCCGATAAGTCCACGGGCAATTGGCGAGTTAACAGAAATACGATTCTGCTTAATATCAGCTTCATCATCTCCCACAATGCCGTAGGTAACCTCTTTATCTGTATCAAGGTTTAATAAGGTAACTGTACAACCGAAAATCACCTTACCGTTGTTGGTCATTTTGGTCACATCAATAACTTGAACGTTACTTAACTTACCTTCAATATCTTGAATACGCCCTTCACAAAAACCTTGCTGTTCTCGTGCAGCGTGGTATTCAGCGTTTTCTTTAAGATCGCCATGCTCACGAGCTACCGCGATATCGTCAATAATTTTTGGACGAACCACTGTTTTTAAATGCTCTAACTCTTCACGTAATTGCGTTTCGCCACGCACCGTCATAGGAACTGGTTTCATACTTAATAACTCAACAAAACTAGAAAAACAGAAAAAAATTTGGCTGTCGATGACAGCCAAATTTACTTGTACTAATAATTGCAGTGTAACGCTATTTTACGCTGCGGTGAAGATCTTCGCCACTTTGCTTATAACGATAATTGCCAATTAGCTGATACGTTTATGCAAATCTTGAACAGAAGTCACAGTGCCGCGATCATCCGCATTATGAGCCTGGCAAGTCGCAAAGGCACCGTTAAGCGTAGTCGTGTAATTAACTTTTTGCGCTAACGCAGCTCTACGCAATTGACGTGAATCTTCAATAGATTGACGACCTTCGGTAGTGTTAATCACGTAGCTATATTCACCGTTTTTCAAACGGTCAAGAATATGCGGGCGACCTTCATGAACCTTGTTCACCAAGCGAGGGTTAATGCCAGCTTCACCTAAAGCAACTGCAGTACCGTGAGTCGCATCTAATTCGTAGCCAAGTTCAAGCAGTTTAGCAGCCAGCTCTGCAACTCGTTTCTTGTCTGAGTTACGAACCGAAAGCAATACTCGACCACCTTTAGGGCCATCGTTGCCAATACCTAGTTCAGCTTTTGCATAAGCTTCAGCAAACGTAGCACCTACTCCCATCACTTCACCAGTAGAGCGCATTTCTGGGCCTAAGATTGGGTCTACGCCATGGAATTTGTTAAACGGTAATACCACTTCTTTAACTGAGTAGAACGGCGGAATAATCTCTTTAGTTATTCCCTGCTCGGCTAAAGAAATACCGGCCATTACACGTGCTGCTACTTTAGCAATAGGTACGCCAGTTGCCTTAGATACAAACGGTACAGTACGCGCAGCACGTGGATTTACTTCAATTAAGTAAATCTCGTCATCTTTAACCGCAAACTGGGTGTTCATTAAACCAATTACACCTAACTCTAGGGCTAGAGCACGAACTTGCTCACGCATACGGTCTTGAATTTGTGGGCTTAGCGTATAAGCAGGTAATGAACAGGCCGAATCACCAGAGTGAACGCCCGCTTGCTCGATGTGCTCCATAATGCCGCCGATAACCACATCTTTGCCATCACAGATTGCATCGATGTCAATTTCAACCGCATCATTTAGAAAGCTATCTAAAAGAACTGGTGAGTCGTTAGACACACTTACAGCCTCTTTAAAGTAGCGACGTAAATCTTGCTCATCGTAAACAATTTCCATTGCTCGGCCACCTAGTACATAAGATGGACGAACAACCAATGGATAACCGATACGCTCTGCTGAGATAACAGCTTCTTCAGTAGTTGAAACCGTATCGTTTTCTGGTTGCTTAAGCTTCAAGCGATCAACTGCGACTTGGAAACGTTCGCGATCTTCAGCGCGGTCAATCGCATCTGGAGACGTACCAATAATTGGCACGCCAGCCGCTTCTAATTCACGCGCCAATTTAAGTGGCGTTTGGCCACCATATTGAACAATAACACCGGTTGGCTGCTCTACGCGTACAATCTCTAGTACGTCTTCAAGCGTTACCGGTTCAAAATACAAACGGTCTGAGGTGTCGTAATCTGTTGAAACGGTCTCTGGGTTACAGTTAACCATAATGGTTTCGTAACCGTCTTCACGCATCGCTAGCGCGGCATGTACACAACAGTAGTCAAATTCGATGCCTTGACCAATACGGTTTGGTCCGCCGCCCAACACCATGATTTTCTTCTTATCAGATGGCTGAGCTTCACACTCTTCATCATAAGTTGAATACATGTAAGCAGTGTCGGTAGCAAATTCAGCAGCACAGGTGTCCACTCGTTTGTAAACTGGCAGCACTTCTAAACGATGGCGTAACTTACGGATCTCTTTATCCGATACACCAGTTAATTTAGCTAAACGAGCATCGGCGAAACCTTTACGTTTTAGCTTACGCAGTGTTGCTTCATCTAAACTGGCTACGCCGTCTTTAGCTACTTGGTTTTCTAGCAATACAATGTCTTCGATTTGAACCAAGAACCAACGGTCGATGTTAGTAAGAGAGAATACATCCTCAACAGACATACCAGCACGGAAAGCATCAGCGATATACCAAATACGGTCTGCACCGACATTTTGTAATTCGTGACGAATGGTTTCCATTGCATCAGATGCATTTAAGTCAACAATTGGGTCAAAACCATCAACGCCAACTTCTAAGCCACGTAAGGCTTTTTGTAGCGATTCTTGTTGGTTACGACCAATCGCCATAACTTCACCCACCGACTTCATTTGAGTGGTTAGGCGGTCGTTAGCGCCAGCAAATTTCTCGAAGTTAAAGCGAGGAATTTTTGTTACAACATAGTCGATTGAAGGCTCAAACGAAGCAGGTGTTTGGCCGCCAGTAATGTCGTTTTGCAATTCATCCAGCGTAAAACCTACTGCCAATTTAGCTGCAATTTTAGCAATTGGGAAACCAGTTGCTTTAGACGCTAGCGCAGATGAACGAGATACTCGAGGGTTCATCTCGATGATAACCATACGGCCAGTATTTGGACAAATACCAAACTGTACGTTAGAACCACCTGTCTCAACACCAATTTCACGCAGAACTGCAAGCGATGCATTCCGCATCAATTGGTATTCTTTATCTGACAAAGTTTGCGCTGGTGCTACGGTAATTGAGTCACCAGTGTGCACACCCATTGGGTCGAAGTTTTCGATGGCACAAACGATAATACAGTTATCGTTTTTATCACGTACCACTTCCATCTCGTACTCTTTCCAACCGATTAAGCTTTCATCAATCAACAGCTCACTGGTTGGCGAAAGATCTAGGCCACGGGCACAGATCTCATCAAACTCTTCTTTGTTATAAGCAATACCGCCACCGGTGCCACCCATAGTGAAAGAAGGACGAATAATACATGGGAAACCAACTTCTTCTAATACGCCGTAAGCTTCTTCCATTGAGTGAGCAATGCCCGCATTGGGACAAGCTAAGCCAATGCTTTTCATCGCTTGGTCGAAACGATTACGATCTTCTGCTTTATCAATCGCATCAGCAGTCGCACCAATCATTTCAACATTGTATTTCTCTAGCACGCCTTTGCTTTCAAGCTCTAGCGCACAGTTCAATGCGGTTTGGCCACCCATGGTTGGCAATACTGCGTCTGGGCGTTCTTTCTCAATAATTCGCTCTACCACTTCCCAGTGAATGGGCTCGATGTAAGTTGCATCAGCCATCTCTGGGTCAGTCATAATAGTAGCGGGGTTAGAGTTAACCAAGATGACTCGGTAACCTTCTTCACGCAAGGCTTTACAAGCCTGAGCGCCAGAATAGTCAAATTCACAAGCCTGGCCGATAACAATTGGGCCTGCGCCCAATATTAGAATACTTTTTATATCACTACGTTTTGGCATAAGTTCTGCTGCTCTCTACCTACGCTTGGCCGTTAAGGCGCTGCTCAATTAATTCAATGAAGTGGTCAAACAATGGCGCTGCATCATGCGGACCAGGGCTGGCTTCTGGGTGACCTTGGAAGCTAAACGCTGGCTTATCTGTACGATGAATGCCTTGCAAGCTTTGATCGAACAATGAGAAGTGAGTCATTGTCAGATTTTCTGGCAAGGTTTTTTCATCTACTGCAAAACCATGGTTTTGCGCAGTAATCATTACGCGGTCATGTTTGATATCTTTAACCGGATGGTTACCGCCGTGATGGCCAAATTTCATTTTCACTGTTTTAGCACCACTGGCTAAAGCGAGAATTTGGTGACCTAAACAAATACCAAATACTGGGATATCTGTTTCAAGGAAAGCTTTGGTAGCTGCGATTGCATAATCACATGGCTCTGGGTCGCCAGGGCCATTAGACAAGAAGATGCCATCAGGGTTTAAGGCAAGTACCTCTTCAGCTGATGTTTTAGCCGGAACCACGGTTAGTTTACAACCTCGGTCCACTAACATACGCAAAATATTGCGCTTAACACCAAAATCATAAGCAACTACGTGAAACTTACTGTCTTCACTACGGGCGGGAAGCCCAGCTTTAAGATCCCAAGAGCCCTGTGCCCAAGTGTAAGTATCAGCCGTGGTAACTTCTTTGGCGAGATCCATCCCTTTTAGGCCAGGGAAGGCTTTCGCTTCAGCTAAAGCTTGTGCTTCATCTAAATCTTCACCCGCTACAATACAACCCGCTTGCGCACCTTTTTCACGAAGAATACGCGTTAGTTTACGGGTATCTATATCCGCAATACCTACTACGTTTCTTGCTTCCAAATATTCACTTAAGCTTTGTTGGCTTCGGAAGTTACTCGCCACTAAAGGCAAATCACGAATAACTAGACCACAAGCGTGAATAGCATTCGATTCTTCATCTTCTGGGGTAGTTCCGTAGTTTCCGATATGGGGGTAAGTGAGGGTGACAATTTGGCGAGCATATGAGGGGTCAGTTAAAATTTCTTGGTATCCGGTCATCGAAGTATTAAAAACAACTTCTCCAACGGCAGAACCATTGGCTCCGATTGCGGTTCCACGGAACACGGTACCGTCTTCTAATACCAGCAGCGCTGATTTGCTCAAGGCAACCTCCTAACAAAGAACTGTCGACACGACAAAGTTGAACTAAAGGGTAAACTTTAGCCCAATACGATAAAATTTTGGCAAATTCCGCGGATTATAGAAGAGATATTGAGAAAGGTCTATCAATTTTTATACAAACTTATAAAAATAAGCTTTATAGATGTTTTATGAACTGAAAGGCTCAAAATATAATGTTTTGGCTAAGAACCCTAAGTCAGCATCTTTGAGCATTAACTCTAGTTGAGATCAAACACTCTCACCAAATAAAAAAGCCAAGGCGATACGCCTTGGCTTTTACATCATAGTAAAATGATTAACTATTCAACTTCACAAATACTAATTGTACCATTGTCTACGTTGTCAGTTAACTCGCCGTTTACAGTAAGAGTAAGAATGCTATCACTAGCTAAAGTAATCTTATTGTTACCTGGGTCGCCAATGGCGCTATCGCCAACACGTGCCCAAGCTTGGTAGTCAACGTTCATAACGAGGTTCTCTACGCGAGCGCCATCTGAATAAGCAATCATCTGAGGATCCCAGTTATCACTATCGGCAGCAAGTTTAAACTCATAGCTGCCCGCACCTAAAGATACTTGATAAGTATTATCACCTTTGTAGCTTAGCGCGTAACTTGCATTCCAAGCCCAGTCAGAATGACTACCACGCACCGCTAGTTGACTTGCTAAAGGTCCAGCATCAGCACTGTCCTCTAACAAACCACAGCCCGCTACTTCTTCAGCTGTTACCACTAAAGTAGGAGCATCAACAGTCGAGAAGTCAGTGACAAATTTCACAACTGATTTAGTATCAATCGCGAAGCTTAAATCACCAGCGTTATATTCAAGCGCTTTTGCTGTGCCTAATACAAGCTCACCTTCAGTAGCACCGTAGTTAACATCTCCCCAATCAGCATCAGCCACCTTGAAGCCGTAACTACCTGCATCTAACGTAGTTGTATACTCATACATACCATCTTTAGTGAATTCCAATTCATAAACAGCACCCCATTCGCCGCCTAGGCCACGAACAAATACTTGGGTATCACCTAGAGGTGGGATTGCACTTAAGTCTTTGTTAGACGTATCTACCGGAAGACCGGTGCCACGAGCACCATCCCTTGGCTGAACAAATACTGCTGTAGTACGAGCTGGGACAGTAAAGGTTGCATTAGTAAAGCTAGCACCTTGAACTACCGCATCAGCTGAAGCTTGTTGTACTTCATGCAACTCAAAGCCAGCAGTTCCAGCAATCGGGAAAGCTTGCTCTTCATCAGTGGCGTTTAGTACTACAACGATTGCGTCATTGTTTGCGTCTAAATCGGCGCCGGCACCAGTACCGTTATCGATAGACATTACAATTAAGCCCTGTATTTGGTCTTCACCAACGTTACGGAAGTCAACACGTGCTTGTACTTCTTCAGCAGTGGTTAAACGGAACAAGTCACTGCTCGAACGCATGGTTAACAACTCTAAGAACTGATCTTTAGCAAGCTCAATATCTGCAACCGCAGGCTCAGCAGTTTCGTCAGCAATAATAGTTTTAATTAGATCCCAGTTACCGCCATCTTTATCTTCACGCGGTAGACCAACGTTCCAGTTATTGTCTGAACCGTCGAATCTTACCCGGTTGAACCAATCGCCAGAATCGTAACTATCACGTTGCATAGATTTTGAGCGAAGTAACTCAGAACCCATGTGAATGAATGGAATACCTTGGCCTAGCATAACAGTAGACAAACTCACTACTTGCATACGTGAGCGATCTGCAGCACTTGTACCCGTTGACGCTTTATAAGCGTTGTTATCCCATAAAGTTTGGTTATCGTGCTTAGACACATAAGAGATATTCTCTGATGGGTTTAAGGTGTAACCTGCTTTCGCACCATTATAGTTAACATCTTGGCCACGTTTGGTATTGCCTTGGGAATCAAGAATTACAAACTTCTGCAAGTTACCCGCCATACCAACACGAATTAAATCTTGGTTATGAAGGGCTTCAGTGCGGAATGTTTCTGAATCAGTGTTTAACTCGTTAAGCGTATCTGCATTACCAAAACCTTGAGTTTTACGAATACCTTCTCCGCTATCGAATGGGCTACCACCGCGAACAGCATCACGCAAGCGGTCTGAGAAGGTACCAATTTCTGTACCCGCCATGTTCCACTGTGTTGCTTGCTCGAAACGCGCGTTGTTGGCTACTTCACCAAAGTCCCAACCTTCTCCGTAGAACAAAGTATCTTCGTCAACGGCGCGAACAGCAACTAATGAATCAACCATTAAGTCTTTTGGCTGGTGACCCATTAAGTCGAAACGGAAACCATCAACATTATATTCCTTAGCCCAGGTAACCAATGAATCGGTCATCAGTTTACCCATCATAAGGTTTTCTGTTGCGGTATTATCACAACAGGTTGAGGTTTCTACACCACCAGTATTGGCATCACGACGGTGGTAGTATCCAGGGACGATTTTATCTAAAACAGACTTATCGTTAACACCTGAAGCATTGGTATGGTTGTATACAACATCCATAACCAATTTAAGTCCCATGTCGTGGGTTGCTTTAACCATTTGACGGAATTCTAAGATACGCGTGGTACCCTCAGCGTCAGTAGCATAGCTGCCTTCTGGCACAGTGTAATGGAATGGGTCGTAACCCCAGTTAAAGCTATCTAAACCGCGCAGATCATTCATTAATGACTGAGCATCACCTGTAGTTGGGTCGAAGCTTGCTAATTTAGCTTCAATAGTACCCGAAGCGTCTGCACAGTAACCATCAGTTTTCTCAATTTCAGTACAAAGATCTGCTAGCGGAGCATCGATATCAATAGCGTTTTCTTCATCTACCGTTGCAATATCAAAAGCAGGAAGAATGTGTAATGTAGTTAAACCAGCATCTTTTAACTCTTGCAGATGAGTAACCGACTCACGCTCAGGCTCTGTTAACGCAAGGTATTTACCGCTATTTGCAGCAGTACCTTGAGTATCGCTAACACTGAAATCACGTAGATGTGATTCGTATAGTACGTGGTCTACATCTTCAGCCATTTCAGGACGAGTGTAGCTGTCCCAATCAGCAGGCTTAAGCTCATCGGCATCTAAGTCAACAACTAAAGAGTAAAGAGAGTTCGTTGAAAGCGCTAAAGAGTATGGGTCAGTAACCATACGCGTTTCAACAGTTTCTGTAGTTGGGTGGTAAACAGTCACTTCGTAGCGGTAGTATTTACCTACTGCACCAGCTTGATCTGCTGACCAAACACCGTTTGCAGCCTCACTCATTATTATGGCTTCGCCAGCTGATGTCATATCATCATTGTAAAGATAAAGCTTTACACTCTGTGCAGTAGGTGCCCAAACTTTAAAGCTAACATCATCGCCGCTAACAATAGCACCTAGCTCTTCAGCTAGTGCACCACCTTCACCTTCCACGAATACTTTATCGATTACACCTGGTTTTTGAACTTGAGTAGCCGCAGTTGCAACGCCTTCAGCGTCCATGGCAACCACAACAATTTGGCTCTTAAGAATTGCTTTTAACGTTGCATCATCAACATCGATTTCAGCTGCGCTTAAACCAGATAAGTGAGGGAAACGTGCTTTGGCTTCATCGGTCAATGTACCAGCATCAAGTGCTATAGCAGTACCACCAGTAACTTCTTTAGTATCTGGATCCATAGCAATGCCATTTTCAGGATCGTAACGAAGTTCTAGCTGAGTAGCATTACCTGCAGCTTCCCAAGCGATTGTTATGGCATCAACCCAGTGGGCTTTTGCGCCATCGATAGCAACTGGACGCTCTGCAATTGGCGCATAAAACAATTCGCTGCTGCCATGGAAACCAAATATACCCTTGTCAGCTTCAAGTTTAGTCAGTTCAACTTTTGAGTTTGCGCTACCAAATGCCTTGTCGTCACCTTTGTGCAAAATAAAGTTCATACACTCATGCGGGTCAGAAGCATCAGGGTTAACGGTTAATACGTAGTAAGCGCCGTAAGTTTCGCTGATACCAGTCGCGGGATGAGGAGCACCCCAATCAGTGCCACCATCGGCAATGCCCATGGCTTCTAGGTCAGTACTTGTACAGCCTTCACCATTCCAAAGGTGTAAACCCCAGCCTTCATAAGCAGACTCATCTACACGCTCGTGCGCTTCATCTCGCTTGTAATAGATAACAACTTCGTTTTCACCTGCAGTGTACAGTCCATCAATGACGTTGCCACCGCCACCGTTATTATCATCGTCGCTACCACAAGCAGCCAGCAAAGCTGTCGCTACAATAGGCATGGTAAGCTTGGCTAGCTTATTGATTTTTATATCCATGTCAGCCTTTCCTTTCCTTTTACTGAACCGATATTCAGCAAATTACTGTTTTTATGTTTGGGTTTTAATTACTCTCGCCTTCCGTTGGACGAGATGCACATAAGGTAGGATTTCGCGACAAAAAGGACTGTGACGACAACGTTACTTTGAGTAACACAATATTACATTAGTGTGTTTTTTATAGGCTTTGTGAGACTGCTCAAAGAACATAATTCTTGAAAACGATTTCAAAGAAAACCTTGATAACGTTTTCAAGATCTTTTTCAGGATAAAGTACTGCCATTAAATTTAGGGAATAAAAAAACGCCGCTTAGCGACGTTCACTATTAAAGATAAATAAAGCTTATTTATTAATCATTCAAATCGAGCACATCTCGCATGTTGAATAAACCTTTTGGCTTGTCTTGTAACCAAGATGCTGCACGTACTGCGCCATTAGCAAAGGTCATTCTACTCGAGGCTTTATGCGTGATCTCTACGCGTTCACCAATATCAGCAAACATAGCGGTATGCTCACCCACTAAGTCACCGGCGCGAATAGTAGCAAAGCCAATGGTATCTCGATCGCGCTCGCCAGTAATGCCTTCGCGGCCATATACAGCTACTTTTTTAAGATCACGCCCCAGTGTATCGGCAATCGCCTCTCCCATGCCTAACGCTGTGCCAGATGGAGCGTCCACTTTATGGCGATGGTGGCCTTCAATAATCTCGATGTCAGTGTAGTCGCCCATCACTTTAGCGGCGACTTCTAAAAGCTTAAATACTAGGTTAACACCAACACTCATGTTAGGCGCAAACATAATAGCTATATCTTCGGCTGCATCTTTTAACTGCTGTTTTTGTTCATCACTAAAACCGGTTGTGCCAATAACCATCTTCTTGTTGTTGGCGCGTGCCCACTCAACATGAGCCAAAGTAACAACAGGTGCAGTAAAATCAATGATTACATCGATATCATCCTTTGCTTGCTCAATGTTATC
Source organism: Agarivorans sp. JK6 (assembly GCF_045277145.1). Classification (NCBI taxonomy): domain Bacteria; kingdom Pseudomonadati; phylum Pseudomonadota; class Gammaproteobacteria; order Alteromonadales; family Alteromonadaceae; genus Agarivorans; species Agarivorans sp. JK6. Next base: position 3,343,609 of record NZ_CP113525.1, read on the forward strand.
TACAATGGCGATATCTAATTTGCCTAAACCAGCTAGCTCACCAGCATCAACACCGATTAAGCTTGAACCAGGGCGTTCTGTTGCCGCACCTAAGGTTGTGGCCGAACTTTGATCTACTGCTTCGAGTAAATTCTTACCCATTCTTCCGTTACAACCAACAATTGCCACTCTAACTTGCGACATGTTTATTCTCCTTTGAAACTGGCCACACCCGTCTTAATTTGTGGCTCGACTATAACAAAGCAAGCTATATAAAACGAGGTTTAGCCTAAATATGAATCTAAAGTGCTTAAAAACCTATTTAACCTGAACTCGGGATAAGAAAGTGACGAGAACTCTACAACCCTGTACTTAATCTAGCTTCATGTTTCTGGCGAGATAGTTTTGCTTAGTTCTAGGCGAAGCTGCGCGCCAATAGCTGGTCTATTGCAAGTGGTTTCAACACCGAAATAAGTAAAAATAGCCCTTAGAAACCGGTTTATTATCCTAAGCTCAGGTTACTTATTCCATTGAGAAGCACGCGCACTAAAAAGGCCACTAACTTTAAGTAGTGGCCTTTCTTGTTAAGAAAAATCTGAGTAACAGCGGTTTAAACAGTAATATTTAAGCGGCTTCACCTGATTTAACCAACTTCGGTTTGGCTTTCTCTGTAGCTTGTGCCGGGTTACGCTGACGCTCATAAAGGAATTTAAGCACTTGCGAGCGATAATGGTTATACTCTTGATCATCAGCGAGAGCAACTCGATCACGCGGTCGCTCAAGTTTAACATCAAGCACTTCGCCGATGGTTGCCGCTGGTCCGTTAGTCATCATCACAATTTTATCTGACAACAATACCGCTTCATCTACATCGTGAGTAATCATAATTACCGTGTTGTTTAACTCTTGCTGGATTTCCATTAAAGAATCCTGCAAGTGAGCACGAGTTAGCGCATCTAGTGCGCCAAACGGTTCATCCATTAACAGTACTTTTGGTTGCATGGCTAATGCGCGAGCAATACCAACACGCTGCTTCATACCACCCGAAATCTCATCAGGTCGTTTATGCAGGGCATGGCTCATATGAACGAGCTCTAAATTGTGCTCAATCCAGTCTTTCATTTCGGCCTTAGATTTTTGTCCCTTAAACACTTCTTTTACTGCTAATTCAACGTTTTGGTAAGCAGTAAGCCAAGGCAGTAATGAGTGGTTCTGAAACACTACTGCACGGTCTGGACCAGGCTGAAATACCTCTTTACCTTCTAATACCACGCCACCTTCTGTTGCGTTATATAAACCCGCCACAATGTTTAACACTGTAGATTTACCGCAACCTGAATGGCCAATTAAGGATACGAACTCACCCTTCGCAATTTTTAAGTCCACCCCATTTAACGCTCGGAAAGGACCATTTTTAGTTGGAAAATCAATGCTAACGTGATCGATTTCTAAATACTGAGACATAATGTTTTCCTTATCCTATCGAGCGCTTTCTGGGCTTGAATGAGAGATGATTTTTTGTAGGCTTACCATTAACCAATCAAGTACATAACCAATTAAACCAATCACTACTACTGCCACCATGATACGGCCTAGTGAGTTAGAACTACCGTTTTGGAATTCATCCCACACAAATTTACCTAGACCAGGGTTTTGCGCGAGCATTTCAGCTGCAATAAGTACCATCCAACCGATACCGAGTGAAATACGCAAGCCGGTGAATATCATTGGCAGAGAAGCTGGAATGGCGATTTTGGTCACTTGCTTAGACCAATGTAACTGAATCACTCGTCCAACGTTTAACCAGTCTTTATCAATAGATGCAACGCCAGTTGCGGTGTTAATTAGTGTTGGCCATAGCGAACATAAGGTTACTGTAATGGCCGAAGTCACGAATGACTTAGAAAACATTGGGTCACTGCTTACATAAACCGCACTCACCACCATGGTAACTATTGGTAACCACGCTAATGGCGAAACCGGTTTGAGAATCTGGATAATCGGGCTAACTGCGCCATAAAGTTTTTTATTCAAACCACAGGCAACCCCAATTGGGATAGCGATTAAACTGGCTAGTATAAAGCCGGTAAACACTGTATATAAACTGGTAAGTATCTGGTCAAAGAAGGTTTCTTTGCCGGTGTAAGGTCGTATTTTTACTTTTGCATCAGGATTTTTAGCCAGTTTCTTCGCATTGCGAGCCTCTTGGCGTTCATAGAAGGCCTCTTCTTTCGCACGCTCCTCTTTATGCTCAACCACTAAGCCTTGATATTGCTCCCAAACTTGGGCTGGGCCAGGCAAGGTACCTAGGCTAGTTTGTACTTTTGCCGCTGATACACTCCACAACAACAAGAACAAAGCAATGGCCAAAATAGGCAGCCCTATTCGTTCAAATATTTCGGTGCATTGCTGCTTTGGGTTTTCACCGCTGGCCAAGCGAACCACTGGTACCATAGGGCTTAATCCTACAGTTTCTAAAGAGTGAATTAACTTGTCTTTCATCTCTACAACTCCTTTTGCAAATCTCGATGCCGGGCCCTTAAGCCCGGCTGCTCTCAATAACGATTCGGCTTAGATCTTGTCGTCTTTTTTCAGGCCAATCGAAAACTTATCAAGATACGCATTGGGTTTTGAACCATCGTAAACAATGTTATCAATGAAGTGTTTTTGTGGCGGTTTAAAGCCACTCTCGGTAGCAAAATCAGGAAACTCGCTAGCATCAATCACACCATCAGCAATTAGCTCTTTAGCAGCAATTGCGTAAATGTCTGGGCGATATACTTTCTTAGCAATATCCATGTACCAAGAGTCTGGTTTGTTGTCAGAAATTTGTCCCCAACGACGCATCTGCGTTAGGTACCAAATTGCATCACTGTAGTAAGGGTAAGTCGCGTTGTAACGGAAGAACACGTTAAAGTCTGGCACTTCGCGCTTATCGCCTTTTTCGTATTCAAAGGTACCTGTCATACTGTTGGCAATTACGTCGTAATCGGCACCAACATATTGGCTTTTTGAAAGGATCTTAACGGCTTCTGGGCGGTTTTTGTTGTTCTCTTCATCCAACCACTTGGCTGCACGAATCATCGCTTTCACTACGCGAATGTGAGTATTTGGATATTCATCAGCCCAACCTTTACTTACACCAAATACTTTCTCTGGGTTGTTTTTCCAAATCTCATAGTCGGTAACAACTGGAACACCAATGCCTTTAAATACGGCTTGTTGGTTCCAAGGTTCACCCACACAGTAACCGTAGATAGTGCCTGCTTCCATGGTTGATGGCATTTGCGGAGGTGGCGTTACAGACAACAGCGCATCAGCATCAATTTTGCCTGAGGTATCGCCTTTGTGCGGCGCGTAGTAACCAGGGTGAATACCACCAGCAGCTAGCCAGTAACGTAACTCGTAGTTATGCGTAGACACTGGGAAAACCATGCCCATGTTAAATGGCTTACCTTGGTCGATGTAACTATCAACTACCGGCTTAAGCGCGTCGGCTTTAATTGGATGAACAGGTTTGCCATCTTTATGTGGCACGTGCGGCTTCATCTGCGCCCAAATGTCGTTTGATACGGTAATAGCGTTACCGTTTAAGTCCATGCTAAACGCAGTGATAATGTCGGCCTTAGTACCAAAGCCAATGGTTGCCCCTAGAGGTTGTCCAGCCAACATGTGAGCGCCATCTAGCTCACCGGTAATTACGCGGTCCAACAATACTTTCCAGTTAGCTTGTGCTTCTAACTGAACATACAATCCTTCGTCTTCGAAGTAGCCTTTTTCATACGCCACTGCAAGTGGAGCCATGTCGGTAAGTTTAATAAAACCAAACTTAAGATCTTCCTTCTCTGGCTCTCCCACTTCTGCGTGGCTGAAGCCAATAAAACTGGCTGATACCACTGCAGCGGCGATGGTCGTCTTAATGATTTTTTGTAAGCTTAATGGTGCTGATTTCTGCATTCCCTGCTCCTAATACCCATTTGGAAGTAACTAATTTGTGATAACACTTAGGGAGTAGCTAAGGATGTGCCAAGATCTAGATCACATTTTTTTAACACCAAAAATCATTAACTTACAAACACTATTACCCCTAAAGGAGTATTCGTGTTTTTTCATAAAATTCACTAACTTAGAACAGGCACGCACAATATTGGCGCATAAAAAAACCGGCTTAAAGCCGGCTTCTTTTAATTGAGTTTTCTATTAACCAAGAATAGCTAGTAACTCAACTTCAAATACTAGGGCTGCAAAAGGTGGAATTGCTGCACCCGCACCTTGAGAGCCATAAGCAAGCTCTTGAGGAATGTATAGCTTCCATTTATCACCCACTTTCATGCGTTGTAGCGCTTCAGTCCAGCCTTTAATTACGCCATTTACTGGGAATTCTGCAGGTTGACCACGCTGTACAGAGCTATCGAATACTTCACCAGAAATTAAGGTACCTTCATAGTGAACTTGCACTTTGCTGCTAGCACTTGGCGATTCGCCTTCACCTTCAACTAATACTTCGTATTGAAGACCAGATTCAGTTTTATTGATTTCTGGGCGTTTGCCGTTATCAGCTAAGAAGTTTTCGCCTTCAGCCATAGCTTCTTTATGTTGCTCAGCTTTTTTTGCTTCAATTTCTTTAGTAATTTCTTGGAAAGCCGCACTAATAACTGCTTCATCAAGCTGTGGTTGCGCGCCTTGCATTACGTCACGAATACCGTCAAGCATTGCATTCACTTCTAAGCCGTCGAATGCTGCACGCTCAATTTGCTCACCAATTTGAAGGCCGTAGCCGTAACTTGCTTGCGCTGCTGCGCCTTGATATTTATCGCTCATTTGAACTCTTAATTCTGATCGTTAAAAAGAGCCAAAAGATTACCACAAAGTCACTAGAAAAACCGTTGGTCTGCGGCTAAATGCGCCTTTTTTTGAACAAAGTAACTACTGGCAAATTCTACTTGGCGTTGCTCACCAGTAAATTTAAAGCCCATATGGCGATAAAAGCCCTCTGCAAGCGGGTTATCTTGCATCACCCAGCAGAACACATCCTTCTGCGCAGCGCTCTGACAAGCTTGTTCCAATAGAGCTCTACCCCAGCCTTGGCCAATGACATCTGGCTGTAAATACAGTGCCGCTAATTCAATCTCTGGCGTTTGCTTTTCCAGCATTAAAAAACCCTGTATGCCAGTCGTGTTTAATACCCAAATTTGATTTTCTTCACTGCTAAGACGTTGCTGCCACAGTTGCTGATGCAGTTCAAATGGTAGGGCTTGGAACATATCGGAAATGAGTTGCTGAGAGTAGACATGCTGCCAGCTTCGTCGCTGAACCCGGCAGATGTCTTCGGCATCACTAAGGCTAGCTAGTTTTATCGTCATCTGACCCTTTAGAGGTTTCTTTAGCATCAAAACTCGCGGGTCGAATACACTGCGGTGATTTACCCTGGGCAATGGCTTGCTTTTCTAGTTGAATGGCACGTGGCATCCGCTCTTCTAAATCAGAGATACGCGTTTGATTTGAAGGGTGAGTTGACAAAAACTCCGGCACGGAACCACCACCCGCTTTAGCCATATTTTGCCAAAGAGCAACACTTGCACGAGGATCAAAGCCGGCACTGGCCATTAAGTCTAAGCCCATTAAATCTGCTTCGCTTTCTTGGGTACGACCATAGGGCAATAACACACCGTATTGCACTCCTAAACCAAGTGCAGCCATAGCGGCGCCCTTATGCTTTACATCATCACTTACACCAATCGCCACTGCCGCTACTGCGGTGCCTATTCCGGCAATTTGATTTTGTGATAAGCGCTCGTTGCTATGCTCCGCTAATACGTGTGCTATCTCATGGCCTATAACCGTTGCCAACTGGTCTGGGGTTTCGGCCACCTTGATTAGACCGGTATATACGCCCACATGTGCACCGGGCAAGGCAAACGCGTTTACTTGGTCAGAATCAAATACTACTACTTCCCAGTCTTCATCACCGTAGTGACCAGGGATTTCTGCAGTAACCGCGTTTGAAACACAAGCAACATAATCATTAGTGGCTTTGTCGGTATAAATCTTTTCTTGTTTTTTGATCTCCTCAAAAGACTGAGCGCCTAAGGCACTCATTTTTGAGTCATCATAAAGTAACACCCGTTTGCGCCCAGTAGGAGAAGCAGAGCAGCTAAGCAAAGCTGCAATTGAGCTAACAATAATGACGTTTTTTAAGATCTTATTCATTCATGCATTCCATTTCATTACTGCCTATATCGGCAATCACTCCTTTAATACTAGCGGTAAGCCAGCACTAACAAAAACAACTTTATCGGCTTTTGCTGCTAAGGCTTGGTTTAGTCGCCCAAGTTCATCAGCAAACCTACGCCCCATGGCGTTGTCTGATACCAAGCCCAAACCCACTTCGTTACTCACGATAACTAAATCACTATCCAGTTCATCCAAGCTTGCCAGTAGTGCGGCAGACTGCTGTTGAATATCGAGTAACTGCTGGTCTACAGATTTATTGGTGCATAGCCACCACCCTAACCAAGTAGACATGCATTCTAACAATATTGGCTGCTTTTTAGTGGCGTAACTCAGTACCACTTGGCTTAACACTTCTTTAGAATAATCCAATTCATGAGTCTCAAAAGAAGCTTTACGCAAAGAACGATGATGAGCAATCCGCTGGCTCATTTCTTCATCACTCGCCTTCGCTGTAGCAATATAAACGGGCTTAAGCTCACTGTTACTTTGAAACTGCTGTTCAGCCCAGGCGCTTTTGCCGCTTCTAATGCCACCTAAAACAAGACTTATCATCATGCTACCTAATGAATTTTAACAAAGAATAACATAGTCAACAGGCTGCTTGGAACGTTGGTAATGAGACAATACGAGTGAGCAATAAGCATAAAAAAAGCGGCTAATAGCCGCTTTTCTTTAAGTTTTTTTTAACTGGTTAAGTCATCAAAGAACTTCTTAACACCGTCAAAAAAGCCTTCAGCCTTAGGCTTGTGCTTACTGCTCGCAGAACCACCACAACTTTCTTCAAAGTCTTTAAGTAGCTGTTTTTGCGTTTCGTTTAGCTTAACCGGCGTTTCTACAATTACTTTGCAGATTAAGTCGCCAATTGGGCCACCACGTACCGATTTAACTCCTTTTCCACGCATTCTGAACATACGACCAGTTTGCGTTTCGTTAGGTACTTTTAGATTAACTCGACCATCTAAAGTAGGTACTTCAATCTCGCCACCTAAAGCGGCTAAGGTAAAGCTAATTGGCACTTCGCAGTAAAGGTTGTTTTCTTCACGTTGGAAAATTGGGTGTTCTTTAACATGTACTTGTACATATAAATCACCGGCTGGAGCACCGCTCTCGCCTGCTTCACCTTCACCCGATAAACGAACGCGGTCACCAGTATCAACGCCAGCAGGGATGCTAACTGATAGTGTTTTTGAGCGTTCGTAACGACCTTCGCCATGACACTTATGGCAAGGGTCTGAAATAATTGAGCCTTTACCCTTACAGGTAGGACAGGCTTGCTGAACAGCAAAGAAGCCTTGACGCATCTGTACTTGGCCTTGGCCATGACAGGTACCACAAGTTTTTGGTGTTGAGCCTTTTTTAGCGCCGCTACCATTACACTGCTCACAGTGTACTAAAGTAGGCACGCGGATTTCTTTTTTAACGCCTTTAACCGCTTGCTCTAAGCTCAACTCTAAGTTGTAGCGAAGATCCGAGCCACGTTGAGGCTGACGACGGCCACCGCCGCCACCGCGTCCACCACCAAAAATATCACCAAAGATGTCGCCAAACGCATCGCCAAAGTCGCCATGTCCGCCACCAAAACCACCAGCGCCACGGTTTGGATCAACCCCAGCGTGACCATAGTGATCGTAAGCTTCTTTCTTTTGAGCATCACTCAGTACTTCGTAGGCTTCTTTAACTTCTTTGAATTTCTCCTCAGAAGCTTTATCGCCTTTAGTACGGTCAGGGTGAAACTTCATCGCCAGACGTTTGTAGGCTTTTTTAATTTCTCGCTCGCCGGCATCTTTGCCTAGACCAAGAACTTCGTAATAATCGCGTTTTGACATAATGGGTGTTCTACTTTCTCGCAACTAAACCAGTTGAAAGTAATGGCTTTTGATAGACACACGGGCGTTGTTCACACAACGCCCGTTATTTACTTACTAAAAGTGTTTAGACAAATTATTTTTTGTCGTCTTTCACTTCTTCAAACTCAGCATCAACAACGTCGTCTTGGGCAGGAGCCGCTTGCTCTGCGTCAGCTTCACCAGCATTCGCTTGAGCTTGTTGCTGTGCTACTTCCATTAGTTTTTGAGACGCTTCGATTAAAGCTTGAGTTTTCGCTTCAATTTCTGCTTTATCTTCGCCTTTGCTAGCGGTTTCTAACTCGCTAACTGCAGCTTCGATTTTCTCTTTATCTTCAGCAGGAAGTGCTTCACCAGCTTCATCAATTTGCTTACGAGTACCGTGTACAAGTGCATCAGCTTGGTTACGAGCCTGAACTAATTCTTCAAACTTCTTATCTTCTTCAGCGTTTGCTTCAGCTTCGTTTACCATCTTGTTGATTTCGTCATCCGACAAACCAGATGATGCTTGTATGGTAATTTTCTGCTCTTTACCGGTATCTTTGTCTTTAGCAGACACGTGTAAAATACCGTCAGCATCCAAATCGAAAGTTACTTCAATTTGTGGTACGCCACGCTGTGCAGGACGAATACCTTCTAGGTTGAATTGACCTAAAGATTTGTTGTCTGCAGCACGCTTACGCTCACCTTGAATTACGTGAACGGTTACCGCACTTTGGTTATCGTCGGCAGTTGAGAATACCTGTGAACCCTTAGTTGGGATGGTGGTGTTCTTTTCTACAACGCGAGTCATTACGCCGCCCATTGTCTCAATACCTAGAGATAGTGGGGTAACGTCTAGTAGTAGTACGTCAGTTTTGTCGCCAGACAATACCGCACCTTGAATAGCAGCACCCATAGCAACTGCTTCATCAGGGTTAACGTCTTTACGTGGCTCTTTACCAAAGAACTCGGTTACAGCGCTTTGTACTAGCGGCATACGAGTTTGACCACCAACAAGAATTACATCGTTGATGTCGCTAACTGAAAGGTCAGCGTCTTGCAGTGCAATACGTAATGGCTCTAGTGAACGTTGAACTAATTCTTCAACCAAAGACTCAAGCTTAGCGCGAGTTACTTTGATGTTTAAGTGCTTAGGACCTGAAGCATCAGCTGTGATGTAAGGTAGGTTTACATCTGTTTGTTGCGCTGAAGATAGCTCACACTTAGCTTTTTCTGCCGCTTCTTTTAAGCGCTGCATAGCCAGTGGATCTTGCTTAAGGTCGAAACCTTGGTCTTTCTTAAATTCTTCTACTAAGTAGTTGATTAAGCGGTTATCAAAGTCTTCACCACCTAAGTGAGTATCACCATTGGTTGCTAATACTTCGAAGGTTTTCTCGCCATCAACTTCGTCAATCTCAATGATTGAGATATCGAATGTACCACCACCTAAGTCGTAAACAGCAACTACGTTGTCGCCTTTAGCGTTGTTTACGCCGTAAGCAAATGCCGCAGCAGTAGGCTCGTTGATAATACGTTTAACATCTAGACCAGCAATACGACCAGCATCTTTAGTTGCTTGACGTTGTGAATCGTTGAAGTAAGCAGGAACAGTAATAACTGCTTCAGTTACCGCTTCACCTAGGTAGTCTTCTGCAGTTTTCTTCATTTTTTTCAAAACTTCTGCAGAGATTTGTGGTGGCGCTTTTTTGTCGCCTTTTGCTTCTACCCAAGCATCACCGTTGTCAGCATTAACAATGTTGAAAGGCATGATTTCGATATCACGTTGAACTTCGTCATCGGTAAAACGACGGCCGATTAAACGCTTAATGGCGAATACAGTGTTCTTTGGGTTAGTAACCGCTTGGCGCTTAGCAGGTTGGCCTACTAAGGTTTCGCCGTCGTCGGTAAACGCAATAATTGAAGGCGTTGTGCGATCGCCTTCTGCGTTTTCAATTACTTTAGGGGTGTCGCCGTCTAGTACTGCAACACAAGAGTTAGTGGTTCCTAAATCGATACCAATAATTCTACCCATGATGGTGTTCTCCAAATTCTGGTTGTAACTAATATTTCGTTGTTGAGAACTAAGTGGGGGCGGCAAATTGCTTTTCAAGGGAAAAAATAAAAAAAACTCACTAAAAACCTATTCTCGCAAATTATCCAAGAGAGCTTAGGTATTGAGCAAGCGATCACACATTTAGCTCATAAAACCAACAGAATCACCCACGACAGTGCTAAAAATGGCTATTTTTATAACCTGTGATACTATGCGCGCAACTTTAGGTTATATGCAGAGTTAAATCCTGCATAAAATACAGAGAGAAGGGAAATGAAAAACGATTCAAAACTGAGTCTTACTCATAAAATACTAATAGGTATGATTACCGGTATTGGCTTAGGGGTGTTCTTACAAACCTTTTTTGCTGAGTCTATCTTAGTCAAAGATTACATCGTTGACGGCATCCTCAATATCACTGGCTCGATTTTCGTATCAAGCTTGAAGATGTTAGTGGTTCCATTGGTATTTGTTTCTTTAGTGTGTGGTGTTTCTTCAATGAAAGACACTGCTCGCTTAGGCCGCCTTGGCGGTAAAACAGTACTACTCTATTTGGCCACTACTGCGATAGCCATTTCACTGGCCATGGCAGTTGCACTGCTTATTCGCCCAGGTACTGGCATAGAATTAACTACCGAAGCGGCCTTTGTTGCGAAAGAAGCGCCAAGCATTAGCCAAGTTATCATTGATATGTTCCCCGATAACCCTATTGCCTCGATGGCTCAAGGCAACATGTTGCAAATCATCGTGTTTGCATTGTTATTCGGTATCGCAATTGCCATTTCTGGTGAGCCAGGCAAGCGCATTGGTAAACACTTCGAAGACTTCAATGTAGTAATCATGAAGTTAGTAACCATTTTAATGAACCTAGCTCCATACGGCGTATTTGCGTTACTAGCGAAGTTGTTCTTTGAAATTGGTTTTGACGCGATTGCTAGCTTACTCAGCTACTTCATGGTGGTATTGGTTGTATTACTGCTGCATGCCTTGTTGGTTTACCCTTCACTATTAAAAGTACTGACTGGCTTAAACCCGCTTATTTTCATTAAGAAAATGCGTGAAGCTATCGTATTTGCTTTTAGTACTGCCTCTTCAAATGCAACTATTCCAGTCACTATGGAAACAGCTACTCATAAGCTAGGCGTACGTAACTCAACAGCTTCGTTCACCGTACCTTTAGGCGCTACCATCAACATGGATGGCACCTCAATTATGCAGGGTGTTGCCACTATCTTTATTGCAACGGTGTATGGCATTGACCTAACCGCAGGCAATTTCTTAATGGTTATTGTTACGGCAACGCTTGCGTCAGTCGGTACCGCAGGTGTTCCTGGTGTTGGTTTAATCACCTTAGCAATGGTATTGCAACAAGTTGGTTTGCCGGTAGAAGGTATTGCGCTAATTATTGGTGTAGACCGCTTGTTAGATATGGTGCGCACAGCGGTAAACATTACTGGTGATAGCATGGTGACGGTTGCTGTAGCTAAATCGGAAGGCGATTTAAACGTAGAGACTTACAACAACCCTCAAGCAGGTTTATCTGAAGAAGAAGTACATCTTCCTCACGGTGAATCAGATACCAGCTTGGCTTCGGCCGAAAAAGCCTAGGCTTACAAACACACCAACAAAAAACGCGGCCTTGGCCGCGTTTTTTTATCGTTAATAATACAGTCTAACTGTTGCCAGATATCGAGATATCTAGATTGTTTAAAATGCCATTCTGAATAGAGTAGATACAACCATGTACCGATAAGTCTTGGCCTTTACTCCAAGCATTTTGCACGATAGAAGTTTGCGATACGTTTTTAACCTGCTCCACCACATTTAACTCACATAAACGGTCGGCACGCTGCTTCTTGTCTTCAATAGCATCCAGCTCCGCTTCATGGTAACGGTAAACATCTTTAAGATGACGTAGCCAGTTATCAATCAAACCAAACTGTTCGTTTTCCATCGACGCTAACACGCCGCCACAACCATAATGGCCAGTCACAATAATATGTTTTACTTTGAGAACATCTACTGCGTATTGAATAACCGACAAGCAGTTTAAATCAGTATGCACCACCACATTAGCAATATTGCGGTGAACAAATACTTCACCTGGGGGTAATCCAGCAATCTGGTTGGCAGGTACTCGGCTGTCACTGCAACCAATCCACAAGAATTCAGGGTTTTGCTGTTCAGACAAATCACAGAAGAAGGTTGGATTCTGTTCTTTTATATTTTTAGCCCAGCTACGATTATTACTTATCAGCTGATTTAAATCACTCATACGACCTCTAGTTAACAACACTTCCCTACTACTAGAGGCATATATTGCCCGATGTGATAGATAACTACCACTATTTAGCGCAGCATTTACTCACCAAATGGCAGTTCATCTTGTACCGAGTTTTGCAGCTGTTGTTCCGCTAACTTCTTGCGCTGCATACGAATAAAACGCATCCTGCGCTGCTTGGTTAGCCGTAATATGTTCTGCTGCTGAGCAGGCTCTAAGGTTTGCCAAGCAAAACGTTCATCGCGATTTCGGAAACAGCCCATACACAAACCGCGGCTATTTGTTTGACAAATGCCACGACAAGGATTGGGAATGTCGAAAATCTCTAACTGTTCCATTTGCTGCAATGCTTACCTTTTGAGCAATACGAATAATTTTTATTCATACCTCTACAATGGCATAGCCAAGCAACTTAGGTCAAAGAATTCGCCAAATCGCGATCCAAAAACACGCTAAAATTCAGCCATAAAAAAAGGGCCAAAAGGCCCTTTTTTCTAAACAATAATGACTATGCGCTAGTGTCTACCGAGGCAGCTTTAGAAATCATAACCATTGCTGGACGCAATAAGCGGCCATTTAATTCGTAGCCTTTCTGCAGAACTGCAACTACAGTGTTTGGCGCTACACCTTCAACTTCTTGCATGCCCATGGCTTGGTGCTTCTCAGGATCAAAGGTTTCATCCTGCGGTGAAACAACTTCGATACCAAATTTCTTCACAGCATCAATCAAGGTTTTAAGGGTTAACTCAACACCTTCAATCATCGAAGTTAAGGCTTCGTCTTCACGGTTAGCGTGTTGCAAAGCCATTTCCATGTTGTCGATAACCGGTAGCAGTTCATTAGCAAACTTTTCTAAAGCAAACTTACGTGCTTTCTCTACTTCTTGAGCAGAGCGGCGGCGAATGTTGTCTACTTCTGCTTTCGCGCGAATAACACCGTCTTTTTGGTCAGCCACGGTTTGTTCCGCAGTTGCCAAACGCTCAAGTAGTTCAGCTACGCTAATTTCTTCACCAGCAGACTCTGCAGCTTCTTCTTCCACTTCACTTTCAAGCTCAGCGTCTATCGCTTCAACCTGTTGCTCTACTTCGTTTTCCGCTACCACTTCTTCGGCTTGTGGTTTGTTTTGCTCACTGCTCATGCAGGGTCTCCGTAATTCTTCACAAATAACTTAAATCTGTTGCATATTATGGGGATCAAACCGCCGCTTTCAAGTGATAGTCACGATAAAACTGGCTGAGTAGTAAAACCACACGTTATAATCACTAGCAACACAATGTTAAATCAACAAGTTATGACTCAAACCTTCAACACTATTGGTTTAATTGGCAAACCCCACCACGAGGGAGCCAATAATACCTTAACAGCGCTCTACCATTGGTTGATTGAACAATCATACAGCGTATTGGTAGAAGAGCAGACCGGCCAGCAACTCAGCATTGATGGGCTTAATCTGGTTAGCATTAACCAAGTAGGGGAACAAGCTGATTTAGCGATTGTGGTTGGTGGTGATGGCAATATGTTGGGAGCAGCACGAGTATTGTCGCGCTACGACATAGCAGTGCTTGGTGTTAACCGCGGCAACCTTGGGTTTTTAACCGATCTAGACCCTTTTAACTTTGAACACCCTTTAAAGGAAGTGTTGCAAGGTGAGTTTATTACCGAGAAACGCTGCTTATTAGAAGCCAAAGTGCTGCGTCATAACGCAGTAAAAAGCCGCAATAGTGCTGTGAACGAAGTGGTACTTCACCTCGACAAAGTGGCCACAATGCTAGAGTTTGAAGTATATATTGATGACCATTTCATGCTTAGCCAGCGCGCCGACGGCCTAATTATTACCACGCCAACAGGTTCTACCGCTTACTCTTTATCTGCCGGCGGGCCGATCCTTACTCCTAATTTGGATGCCATCGCACTGGTACCGATGTTTCCACACACCCTTAGTTCACGGCCAATAGTTGTAGACAGCGATAGTGAAATTAAGCTCAAGCTGTCTCACGACAATAGCGACCATATGAACATTAGCTGTGATAGTCATGTATCACTGCCAGTGATGCCTGGGGACGAGGTTATTATTCGTAAGCAAAATCACCCATTGCGCCTAGTTCATCCTAAAAGCTATGATTACTTTAAGATATTACGGACCAAGCTTGGCTGGGGAAGCCGACTGTTTTAAGCAAACATGTAATAAGGAAGTTTTATTTTGCCAGCTACACCAAGCCCTCGCGTAAACCAACGCCAAGAAGTTGTAGAAATAATGCGACAACTGCGCTTTGGCGACGTTTTAGATGTGCAGTTTGTAAAAGTAGGTAATGTACGGATTAAATGTAAGCTTATTGGTTTAGATGACGCTAACTTTCTTATCTTTGCTGTGCCTAAATATGCTCAACAAGGCCATGGTGATGTATTAGTGGAAGGCATGGCTTGCGTGATCCGTTCAATCATTGAAGGAGAAGCCGGTCAATGTATTGCATTTCGCAGCATCATTACCGACATTATCAAATCCCCTAAGCACTTATTGTTTGTTAAATACCCATCTGAAGTAGAGCGTTTTAGCCTACGCAAACAGCAACGCGCGAGTACACGCATTCCAGCAACCGTTACTCACCGCTCCTCTGTAAGTGACCAGCAAATTGAAAACGATTTAAGCTTTGACGGCATTATTCTCGATTTATCAGCCGGTGGTTGCCGCTTCAAGATGGCGTGGCCAGAAAGCAATGGCAAACTGTTACTTGATAGTGTGTTTGTGTACATTCGAATTCCTGGCAAACCAGAGAATGACACAGTAATCGAAGGCAATATTAAAAGCCAAAGCCGAGATGGTCATAACCATATTGCAGTGGGTATAAAGTTTGAAGGTGCTACCGACCTAGATGAGCTATTTGCTCACCTAGCCTTAGACGTATAAAAAGGTTACTAGGCGCAGTAACTATCTAACAGGTCCCACAAACGGTCGACTTCTTGATGAGTGTTGTAATGCATACAACCTACGCGTAGCACCCCGCCTTTATCCATTAATCCCAATTGATCCATCATGCCTTGCGCATAAAAATGCCCATGCCACGTAGCAATATTATGCTCACCCAACATAGCGGCAATTTGCTGCGGTTGAATACTCGGCCAGCGCAACGAGAACGTTGCAGTGCGCATATGGCTACGCTGCAAGCTACTCTCACCATAAAGCGTGGCTTGCGGATGGGCAGCCAAGCGCTCCAAAAAATGCTCGCTTAAAGCTTGTTCATGCGCGGCAAACTGCTCAAAGCTGGCGGTTAATGCTGCTCGCTTATTTTGCTGTGGATTCCAATCAGCCAAGTAGTCAACTGCTGCACTCATGCCTGCAATAGCCGCAAAGCTTTGGGTGCCGGTTTCAAAGCGACCTGGGCCGATATTGGTTGCTGGCTCAACTTTATAAGGTTTGAGCAGCTCCAGCCAAGGGTCGGCCACATAAGCAATACCCAGGTGAGGGCCAAAAAACTTATAAGCCGAACAGAGCAAGAAGTCGCAGCCCAGTTGTTGT
This sequence comes from Agarivorans sp. JK6, assembly GCF_045277145.1. Taxonomy (NCBI): domain Bacteria; kingdom Pseudomonadati; phylum Pseudomonadota; class Gammaproteobacteria; order Alteromonadales; family Alteromonadaceae; genus Agarivorans; species Agarivorans sp. JK6. The sequence continues at coordinate 3,359,496 of NZ_CP113525.1, forward strand.
ACATCCACTAAACGGTGCGGCACATAATGCACCGCATCCACATAAACCATTGCACCTACGCTTTTCGCTTTTTGGATAACTCTTTGTAAATCAACAATGCTACCGCTGGTATTAGAGGCATAAGTAAGCGCAACAAGGCGGGTATTAGTATTTATCAGTGACTCTAGGTGCGCATAATCCAAATTACAGTTAGCCGGGTTAATTCTCACTTGATGAACCTTAGCCCCTTTGTCGGCAGCTGCCTGTTGCCAGCTCGATACATTGGAATAATGATCAAGTGCGGTCACCAGTATTTCATCATTAGCTTGCCAATCTCGGCTTATGGCCCTACTTAACTTAAAGGTTAAGGATGTCATATTGGCATCAAACACAATGTTATTAGCGCTAGCGGCATTCAATAAGGTTTTAGCCTGCTGCCTCCCTTTTTCTACAACCTGTTCAGTATGCTTGCTACTAGCAAAAGCGCCGCCTAGATTGGAATTACCTTTTATAAAATAATCGTTCATGGCTTGCAGCACCGAAGCGGGCAGTTGCGCCCCACCTGGCCCATCCAGATAAATTAAGGGCTCTTCGTCGCCCCTAGCATTTAAGGCAGGAAACAGCTTGCGTGCAGCCTCAACAGAAAAACTCATGCTTCATCCTTTGCTGTTAATACAAATACATCCATAAAGCCCGGTTCACTTGGGCGGTGAGCACGAATGGGCCTTGCATAGTGCCAAAGTTTACTGTCATCAAGTAAGGCCACCTCACCGCTGTCTAGTGCCAAGGTCATAATCGGTGCTTGATGTTTATCTTTAAACACCATGAAGTCTCCACCATCAATATTATGGCGACGAATGCCCACTACGGCGATATGGCTAAATCCATCTTGATGCACTCCTTCAGGGGCAACTGGTGTATCGGAAGCCTGTGCGGCAATTCTAATTTGATGAATTTCAATCTCTTGCTGCTCACTTAAGCTATTTGCTTCCAAGAAAAGGGCACACATTTCATACATGCCTTTGGAAGCAATAATGCTCTGCTCAATATCCTCAAACTGACGAATAACATCGCCTTGAAAGTGATTCACCTGTTCACTTTGCACAAAGCTCCGTCCTGGCAGAGCTTGCACTTTTCCATCATTAATACGAACAACAGAATAACGACGTAAACGGTATTGCCCATCGGCATGCTTAGTATGAGGAAGATTATCAAATGAAGAGGATAAATCGTGCACTGCGGCACCGCTTAAATGGTTTAGCTGTAGTAAACAATCTGCGTGAGTGTTCATGGTCCAATCTCTGGTTAACAAAGTGATAACATCAAGACTAATAATAAACAGCTGCCAACGCCACACCAAGCAGTATTAAGAATCACAAATAACTATAAATTCAACATTTAAAACCAATAAATCTTTCCAATGCTTAGCCAAAACACCAAACCGTAACAACTAATCAGCGAATTAAAGAAAAACTCTCCAGTTTTTCCTTAAATCGCTGATTTAATGTAGATTTAAAACGATATTTTATGCTTTAAGAAGCCGATAATTGCTTGTCTTCAATATCTGGATTATCGAAGTACTTGATTAGCAATAAGCTACTCGCTGCCACTAATCCAAATCCAATAACTACTGGATAACAGGTTTGGTTAAAGCTAAGGCCGATAAGGCTACCAATGGGAATCGCCACCAGTGTTGAAATACTCGCGACAAACGCCGAGCCCATTCCTGCAATTGCTCCTAAAGGCTCCATGGCTAAAGAATTTAAATTACCAAACAAAATACCAATGCAGAAAAATGCTGGGATCAAGTAAGCCATTAACCACCAAAGAGGAGGCACTCCGCTGCTAGCTATTAGTAATAAACAAAATACGCTCGTAAGGGCAAGTAAGCCCCACAGCGCAGCCTTAATCATTAAGCGCATGCCTAACTTAAGTACAAAGCGCCCATTAACCAACGATGCAACACCTACGGCAATTGCTGCTAAAGCAAAAAGCAGCGCAAAGTTGTCTGCTTGATTGTAGAGTTGAATAAACAACAATGGCGCGCTATTTAAATACCCCATAAAAGCGCCAAAAATAAAACCAGATACAATGGTGTAAACCAGCGCACTGCGCTTTTGCAGTAAATACTTAAGTCCTTCTACAAAACTTTGTAATGTTAGAGGGCGACGTTTATCCAAGGTTAAGGTTTCTTCTTGTCCCCGCCAAAACCCAAGACCAGTAGCAATAGCCATTAGCAATAACATGCCGAAGATCCAACGCCAGTGGGCCAGACCTAAAATAACTTGGCCCACCGCGGGGGCCAAAATCGGCACGACAATAAATACCGAAAACACCACAGACATAATACGCGCCATTTCAGCGCCTTTTAACTTGTCACGCACTAAGGCCATGGTAATAATTCTTGGCGCAGCTGCGCCCATACCTTGCAGTACTCGCCCGGCGATAAGCCAAGCAAACGAGCTAGACAATACACAGATAATGCTACCCACAATAAACAATAGGTAACCAACATAGATAGGAGGTTTTCGGCCAACCGCATCTGACCATGGCCCATAAACAAGTTGGCCAATCGAAAGGCCTATAAACAGTGATGTTATGGTCCATTGGGCATGCGCCGGATTAGCCAGTTCGAAATCTTCGGCAATAGCTACCAGGGCCGGTAGCATCGCATCAACCGACAAAGCCACCAACGACATCATACCTGCAAGTAAAATAATAAAGGCTTTAGAGTGGGTACTGCTGTGTTTCACCAACTACTCCCTAGTACAACAGTGAGCTGTTGGTTATATCACGCTCAAATCGCAATAGCGATAAACAATAACAGCGCAGCTAATTTTTAACTTTTATCGTCAACTTAAGTGCAAAAGCCACAACAAAACGTTGTTATTTTTTAAACACTAAGAACTTAATCCTGTTTACTTTTGCCATCAAATAACATCGATACCAAAGCAATAAAAGCAGAGCCAAGCATCAATAATAATGACACAGCATTGAGCACTGGAGTTGACCCTTCTCGCAAGCGGTCATACATGGCAATAGTCAGCGGCGCGTCGGAACCTACCAGCATTAAGGTGGTATTAAAGTTTTCGAAAGACATTAAAAAGCTAACCACCGCAGCTCCAATTAATGCAGGGCTAAGAAACGGCAATACCACGGTAACAAAAGCTACCCAAGAATTAGCCCCTAGGTTTAGCGCCGCCTCTTCCAAGCTAAAGTCGAACTTACGTAAGCGCGCTAACACCACCAAGGTAGCAATAGTGGTAATAAACGCTACTTGTCCAATCACCACCAACACAAACCCCGGCCTTAACCACTCTAACTCCCAAGCAAAGCTGTTCTCAATGCTGTTCGCCAAGCTGCTACTGGCGACTAAAATCGCCACTCCTAAGATCACTCCTGGTATAACTAAAGGCAACAATAAGCCGATGTATAACCAGTTCTTCCCTGGGAAATCAAAACGAACGAACAGCCACGCATTGGCGGTGGCAAGCAGTAAGGAAAACAAGGTAACAAAACACGCTATCGAAGCACTCACCGCAATGCTAGATAACAAACCATCATCATAAAGAATGCCCAGCTTAGGTTCAGTTTGACCAATAAACCAATCAAAGGTGAAGCCTTGCCAAGGTAGTGCTGCAAACAAACTATCATTAAAAGCAAAAACCGCCACAATGCTTAATGGCAGTGCCAAAAAGACCAAGAACCCCACCATATAGAACTGATAAAGGGATTTAGCAGGGCCACGTAATTGATGCAACATAAGGCTCCCCTAGCGTCCCAAAGTACGACTGAATGATTGGCCACTTAGCTTTAAACCCAGCGCCACAACTAAAGACGAAACCAGCAATAAAATCACCCCAAAGGCAGCGCCTAATTCCCAATTAAAACGCGTAATAAACTGAGTAAAAATCTGTTCGGTAAACCAAAGGCTATCTTTTCCACCCAATAAACGCGGTGTTAAATAATTTCCTAGGCAAAGCATAAACACCATGATGCAACCCGATACAATGCCAGGCATTGCATAAGGAACAATAATAGAAGTGGTAACGTTCCAACCATTGCCACCCAAATCGTAGCCCGCTTCTATTAAGCTTTGATCTAAACCTTCTAAAGTACTTACTAATGGCACCACCATGAACAACATTGAGGTATACACCAACCCCACTAACATGCTCACATCGTTGTACAAAAATTCAATCGGTTGCTCGGTTAACCCCAGAGCCATTAAACCTTGGCTAATCACACCAGACTCACGTAGCAATATCATCCAACCGTAAGTGCGCACTAACTCACTTACCCAGAAAGGCAGTAAGCAACTTAACAACAGCAAACGTTTAACTTTACCTTGAGCCACTTTTGCAATGAAAAATGCCACTGGAAAGCTCACTAACAAGGTTATAAAGGTGGCTAACAACGACATCCACACTGTACGCAATAAGGTTCGCCAATAGAGCGGTTCGCCCAAAAACTGTTGGTATTGGTACCAACCTACGCTGTCCCCAGCCACATAATCCCGTTTGATGAAAGACAGCTCTAGCATCTGCAAATGTGGCAATACAATAAGCAGAACAAACCACAGCACAAAAGGAAGCAGTAATAAGTAAAACCCAAGCCCTTTAGCTTTCACCCTTCACCTCTTGGCTAATACAAATTGCTTGCTTAGCATCCCAAAATATTCGTAACTTACTGCCCGGAACTATGTGCTGCAAAGAAAAACTAGCACCTGGAGCCACTCGATAACTGTCTTGATGGTGAGTATCTTTAACTACCAAGGTGGAACTGGCGCCATCAAACAAACATTCTTCAACTTCTACATCAAACTGGTTATCGGCTTGAACTTCCCTTCCCGCTTCACAAATTCCAATGGCTTCTGGCCGCACAAATACATCCACCACCGACTTTTCTACTTGATCAATAGTAGTCGCTACAATCAGGTGGCGACCTCGAGCGGTTTTAAGTAAAGCAACACCTTGTCGTTGTTCACACACCACTGCTGAATGCGCATTGGTTTGGCCAACGAATTTGGCCACAAAGGCCGTATTCGGTTGATAATACAGCTGCTGCGGACTGGCTACCTGTTCAAAGCGGCCATTGTTCATTACCGCCACCTTGTCTGACATAACCAAGGCTTCAGATTGATCGTGAGTTATGTAGATAAAGGTTGTGCCAAATTCTCGCTGCAAGTGTTTTAGCTCAACTTTCATTTTTTCACGCAGTTTTAAATCTAGTGCACCTAATGGCTCGTCAAGCAACAGTAATCGAGGCTCCAGTACTAAACTACGCGCAATCGCAATGCGTTGTTTTTGCCCGCCCGATAACTGAGTAATTTGCTTGTTTTGACTGCCATCTAAGCCCACTCGCTCTAACACATCTTTAATCTTATGCTGTCGCTCGTTGGCTTTAATACCACGGCGCTTTAAGCCGTAAGCAATGTTCTCCGACACATTCATGTTCGGAAAAAGAGCCAAGTGCTGAAACACCATATTCACTGGACGCTTATTTGGCGCTAGCTCGTTAACCCGCTTTTGATGGATCTGAATCTCACCTTCACTGGGTGATTCAAAGCCTGCCAACATTCTTAATAAGGTGGTTTTACCGCAGCCAGAAGGGCCTAAAATAGAGAAAAACGAGCCAGCCTCAACCGAGAAATTAAGCTTATCTACTGCTGTAAATTCTGAGAAATGCTTCGAGAGGTGTTTACATTCAAGATCATATTTAGCGTTTTCCGCCATAGTACTTCCAAATAAAGCAGAGGGGCGCGAGCGCCCCAATAAAACTAGTTGGCCGCTTGTACGCGATCCAGTACTTTGCCTTCCATTGCTTCTAAACCAGCAGGAACAGCGGGGTACCACTTAATGTTGTCGATGTCGTCGCTACTAAAGCTGGCGTTAAACTGCGACTTCGCCAGTTCGTTTACGTAAGCGTCTGAACCTTTAGAAGCGGTGAAGTTACCTGCAGCTTCGGTAATTTTAGCTGCTACTTCAGGGCGCATAACAAAGTTAATCCACTTGTACGCAGCATCTACTGCTTTAGACTTTTTAGGAATGGCAAAAGTATCGATCCAACCCAAAGCTCCAGATTTAGGCGCTACAAACTGGATATTCTGTTGATCGCGATTTAGCTTCCAACCGCCAGCATCCCAAGCCATAGCGGCAACTACTTCATTAGAGCGCATCAAGTTCATTAACTCGTCGCCGCCAGACCAATAAGTCTTAACCAAAGGCTTACATTCCACCAGAGTCTTTTCAACTTTGTTCAATATTTCTTGGTACTTAACGGGATCAGCGTAAGCAGCAAATGGATCTTCACCCAATGCAAACGCAAAACCGATTAAGGTTGGGCGCTTTAAGCGATAAGAAATTTTACCCTGGTACTGCTGCTGACATAGGTCGGTGTAATCGGCCACATCTTTTGCCATTTCACCATTTACCACCAAGCCGCTGGTTCCCCACACATGAGGAACACCAAACACTTGCTCACCTACAGCAGTATTCTTTTTGGTAGCATCTAACATTGAAGTAATAATTTGGGCCTGCTCAATACGGGCTAAATCAATAGGCTGATAAATGCCAAACTGCTGTTGAACACCGGTGATTCGGTCTTGGCTAGGTTGGGCTAAATCAAACCCCGAGCCGCCGGTAGCGCGAAGTTTAGAGATCATGTCTTCGTTGTTTGATTTAGTCACTTTTACTTCAATGCCGGTTTCTTTCTCAAACATTTCGATAACTTCTTGTGGTGCATAGCCGCCCCAAGTAAGCAAACGTAAAGTTTCAGCATTGGCCTGCGCACTTACCATTGCGCCCATGCTAAGTGCCAAGGCACTTAATGATAAACGTTTATTCAACATAATCTCTTCCATGTAGTTCTACGGTTAAATGGTTTACCGACAAAAGCGGCTTATTTACAACAAGTATTTGATAAACATGCACCAATTTAATGACACTAATGTGACAAGCAAAAGCGTAGTCGCTAAATTTTTAAACAGCAAAGAACTTGAAAGAAAAAATTAACCACAGCAAATTAAGGTAAATTAAATAGCGCCCTGGAGGTAACAAACAGTTTTTGTGAAAAGCCTTTTCCAGCTCGCAATCTCACTTAAAAACAGTAGCTATATTGATGTTAAACCGATCCAATACACCTTTCACAAACAAAACTCTGTGTTTTACTTATTTAGCTGCAAAACAAAGCACAAATACCCACGGTAATCGCCAAACCATTGGCTATAAAACGAGGCAAACAATGAACTCGAGAATAAAGACAGCGCTATTGTTAATGGTGTTTATTGTTGCCGGCTGCCAGTCTGCGAACCAACTTACTAGCAGTGATAACAATGCCAGCATCACCGCTCCTGAGCTTAGAGATAATTTCATTCGTGGAATGGATATCTCGATGCTGCCTGAGATTGAAGCGCTGGGTGGAAAGTACTACCAAAACAGTATCGAGCAAGATCTAGTGAGCATCCTAAAAAACCATGGCGTAAATTCTATTCGGGCAAGATTATGGGTTGACCCTAGCTCTAGTAACGGTGAACCATTTGGGGGTGGCAACAATGACCTTGTGCGCTCCATAGAACTTGGCATACGTGCTCATCAGAACGATATGTCATTCCTGCTAGATATCCACTACAGCGATTTTTGGGCAGATCCTAAAAAACAAAGTAAACCCCAAGGCTGGGAAACCCTTACCTTTGACAATCTAAAACAGAAAGTATACGACTATACCACCGAGATAATGCAAGCCCACCAAGCCGCAGGTGTTATGCCAGACATGGTGCAAATTGGTAACGAATTAAATGGAGGAATGCTTTGGCCTGATGGAAAAAGCTGGGGACAAGATGGCAAAGAATTTGAGCGCTTATCACAACTACTTAAAGCGGGAATTCAAGCTGTACATGACAACAACAGTGGCAAAGAAATTCAAATCATATTGCACCTAGCAGAAGCAGGTAACAACCAAACCTTTCGGTGGTGGTTTGATGAAATAAGTGCGCAAGGTGTCGACTTCGAGATTATAGGCATGTCTTACTACCCATGGTGGCATGGCCCAATAGAACAAGTAAAAGCCAACATGGAAGATCTAATTGCTCGTTATAACAAGCCAGTGTTACTTGTTGAAACAGCCTTCCCTTTCACACATGAAAATGGCGACTCACTAGCCAACAGTTACTCAAGTGCAGATCCAATAGAAGGCTATCAAATAAGCGTAAGTGGGCAAGCACAATTTCTCGTAGACATAATGTCGTTAGTTAACGAGCTTCCAAATAATATGGGCTTAGGTATCTACTACTGGGAGCCCGCGTGGCTACCTATTCAAGGGGCCACTTGGTCGACAAACGCAGGCATGGAATACAGCGGCGATCAATGGGGCCTAGGGAACTCATGGGAAAACCAAGCCCTGTTTGATTTTGAGGGTAATGCCTTACCCTCATTAGAGGTTTTTAAACAGCAAGAGTAAGTGTTCAAATCTGTTCAAAGAAAAATGATACGCAGTATCTCTTCAAGGTAATACCGAACAACATTTAAGCTTTGAAGCTTGCATGTTTAAAAATAGAACTATATATTTATACAGTTACTGTATAAATAGTCAGGTAAGGATATGCTCACTCAATTAAGCGTACAAAATTTTGCGATTGTTCGGTTTCTTGAACTCGACCTACACCAAGGTATGACCACCATCACTGGTGAAACTGGTGCTGGTAAATCTATTGCCATTGATGCGTTAGGCCTATGTTTAGGCAATCGCGCCGAAGCCTCAGTAGTTAGGCAAGGCGCAGATAAAGCCGAAATTAGTGTTCAATTTGATTTAAGCAATAACCAAGGTGCCCAACTTTGGCTACAACAAAATGAACTGCTAAGTGACGATGAGTGTATTCTGCGCCGAGTGATCACCAAAGAAGGACGCTCGAAAGCCTATATTAATGGAACCGCGGTACCCGCTGCGCAGTTAAAAAGCTTGGGCCAATACCTTGTCAGTATTCATGGCCAGCACGCCCATCAACTATTATTAAAACCAAGTCAGCAGTTAAGCATTGTTGACCAATATGCAGCTCACCCTCAACTTATCCAAGATGTAAAACAAGCCTACCAAGCTTGGAAAAGCTTATGTAACGAGAAAGAGCTAGCAGAACAACAGCAAAATGAATTGGCTGCACAACGTCAGTTACTTGAATACCAAGTCAAAGAGTTAGATGAGTTCGCCCTGCAGCCCGGTGAATACCAAACGATTGAGCAGCAGCATCAATGTTTGTCTCATAGCACCGAGCTACAACAATCAAGCTATCAACTTACTCAGCTACTTGGCCACGATGAGCAAGTAAACGTATTAGATATGCTAGGCCAAGCCTGCAAAACAACCAGCCAACTGCTCGAATTAGACCCTAAACTAGATGCAATCAATAACCTATTGCACGAAGCTCAAATCCAAGTAGAAGAAGCCACTCAGCAGTTAAGTAGTTACAGTGAGCAATTGGATTACGACCCAGAGTTATTTGCAGAATTAGAAGAGCGTTTAAGCCAAGCCTTAGAGCTTGCAAGGAAACACCAAACAAACCCAGAACAACTGCCAGAGCTGCATCAACAGTTACAACATCAACTAGAACAACTAAGCCAACAAACAGAACGCTTTGAACACCTTGCCGAAGATATTGATAAGGCATGGCAACTATATTTAGCTAAAGCTAACAAGCTGTCTAAAAGTCGTGAGCGCGCCGCTAATAGCTTAAGCAAACAAATCACCAAAGAAATTCACAAACTAAGCATGGCAAAAGCCCAGTGTGAGTTTTCTTTACAAAGTGATGAGCAATTTACCAACGCCAACGGTATTGACCGAGTTGAACTACTGGTGCGCACTAACCCAGGCCAACCGATGCAGGCCATCGAAAAAGTCGCATCCGGCGGCGAGCTCTCACGCATAGGCTTAGCAATTCAGGTAATTTGTTCTGCCAGTATCTTAACCCCAACGCTAATTTTTGATGAAGTGGATGTGGGTATTAGCGGCCCAACTGCTGCAGTGGTTGGCGGCATGTTGCGCCAGCTGGGTAAACAATGCCAAGTATTGTGTGTCACTCACTTACCGCAAGTTGCAGGCCACGGCCATCAACAAATGCTGGTAAGCAAACAGCAAAAGAAAAACGAAACGATAACAAACATGCAAGCCTTGGATACAGAACAACGCCTTGGAGAACTAGCCCGCTTGCTTGCAGGTGATGAAATTACCGCTTCGGCGCTAGCAAACGCGCAAGAATTATTGATTAAGGATTGAATTCTTAGCATTCCAAGCTTCTTTTTATGGCAAGGCTTAGTTATGATGCTTGCCTTAACAAGGAGCTTCGATTCACATGCGTTTTACTGCCAAAATTTTTGTTCTACTAGCCAGCATTGGCCTAAGTGGCTGTTCTGCCTTCGACTGGATGGTATATAAAATTGATATTCCACAAGGCAACTACATTGACGATGCCAAAGTAGAACAGCTCCGCATTAACATGACTAAGGAGCAAGTACGTTTTGTACTAGGTACTCCAATGTTAATTGACGCCTTCGATAAAGAACGTTGGTATTACTTATACAGCTATCAAAGTGGCAACGGTGATTTTGAGAAGCGCGATTTAGTGATTCAATTTGTGAATGACCACTTAGCCTTCATCGAAGGTGACTACCAAGTCAGCGAAGACTTTATGCAACCGCTCGACGCCGGTTAAAAACAAAGCATCAATAAAAAAGCCAGATTAATCATCTGGCTTTTTTGCTTCTAGCTATCAGCTTTTTTCGTTTTTGGCCTGCCGCCAGTTACCTTACTGGCTCGCCCTTCTGCTTTAGCCCGCTCGGCACGAATTTTTCGCAACTCTTTAGGATCTGCTATCAGTGGGCGATATATTTCAACCCTATCACCATCTCTTAACTCCTGAGCGAGTTTTGCTGCTCGGCTAAATATGCCAACCGAGGCCTTCTCAGGCTCAATTTCAGGAAAATGCTGCATAATGCCAGATTGATGAATGGCCTCCAAAATACTGCATCCCTGCTCAACCTTTAGCGCCAACAACACTTGATGCTCTGGCAAGCCGTAAACCACTTCTACATTTATTAGATCCGACACCGTTAATATACCTGCTTGGCCCGCTCAACAAAGGCTTGCACCATATTGCCAGCTAATTCATTAAATACACGGCCAAACGCCGCCGCTATTAGTTTGTTGCTAAACTCAAAATCTAAATCCAACATCACTTTACAAGCTTGCTCGTCCAAGGCCACAAAGTTCCATACCCCAGTTAAAGATTTAAACGGACCATCCACCAATTTCATTTGAATGGACTGATCTTCAGTAAGGGTGTTTTTAGTCACAAACTTATTTTTTATGCCCGCTTTAGCAACCCCAACTTCGGCTACCATACTAGAAGTACTTTCTTCTAATATTTCACTATTCACACACCCAGGTAAAAACTCGGGGTAGGCGTTTATATCATTAACTAATTGGTACATTTGCTTAGCGCTAAACATCACTAAGGCACTACGGTTTACTTGCGGCATGAACCCACTCTTTCATCAAATCTGCACACATTTTATCATTAGCTGAGCTAATCCGCACATTATCAGTTTTAAAGCCCCGCCGCATCGGTATAATAGCCGCCATGAGCAAGAAAAAATCAAAATCAAAAGCTGGTTCCAACACCATTGCGCTAAACAAAAAAGCGCGTCATGAATACCGTATCGAAGACAAATTTGAAGCGGGTATGGAACTACAAGGCTGGGAAGTAAAATCCATGCGAACCGGAAAGGTAAATATCGCCGAGAGCTACGTATACGTGCGCGACGGTGAAGCCTTTGTTTCTGGTTTAAACATTCAACCACTAATTTCAGCCTCAACCCATGTTGTGGCAGATCCAACACGCATTCGCAAACTGCTTCTTAATCGCCGAGAGCTAGATAAACTTATTGGTGCGGTTGAGCGCCAAGGCTATACCATTGTTGCAACGGCTTTATACTGGAAAGGCTCCTGGGCCAAACTAGAAGTGGGCTTAGCCAAAGGTAAGAAAGACCAAGACAAGCGTGAAGATGAAAAAGATCGCGAATGGCAACGTACTAAAGACCGCGTAATGAAGCACAGCTTCAGATAGTTTTACCCTATTGGGTAAATAAGCAGCGTTTAAACAGCACTGTATATCCGCACGCCGTTGGCTTGTGTTACAATGCTTGAGAAATTCCGGGGCTGAATTGGATTCGACAGGATCAGGAAGGCTTGTGGAGCATGTCGTGGGGCGGTTTGCCACGTAAAAAGCCGCAAAAAAATAGTCGCAAACGACGAAAACTACGCACTAGCAGCTTAATAACCTGCTAGAGCACTTCTACCCTAGCTTCCGCTTGTAAGACGGGGAATCATAGAAGTTCAAACCCAAACAAGATAGCGAGGGATGCTTTGACTAGAGAGCTGAACCGCGAAATAGAATTCTGGTATGTTAGTAAGTGGCGTGTTTGTTCGCAGCTTGCTAACGAGAATAAAGACAAACTAAGCATGTAGCGCCATTGGTTAGAATGGTTTTGGACGCGGGTTCGAAACCCGCCAGCTCCACCAATTCTACAAACGAAGACACCTAAGGGTGTCTTTTTTTGTGCCTAAAAAGCACCAAATTATATATAACTATATATGTTTCAACACCTTATAAATCCACCACATTGTCCTAATTGATTCTTTTTGATTCCGTGACATCTCATTATTTTAGTGTTATTTATAGCGTACCGATCAAAAAACAACCAGCACTTGGACCACTAAATGGCAAGAGTAGTAAAACCTTTAACACACACTGAAGTAAAAAATGCCCAAGCGGTAAACTTAAAGGCAATACTCCAGGTACTTTTGCGCAACACTTACTTCAGATTTGCGGATGAGATTCTTTTATTTTCGCGAGTTAATCAATCAGCTGGTCGCGATAAAGATGCCACTATTCGTCTTTTTCACGCCCCTAATCTAGACTATATTTATGCAGTAAAGCTGCAAAGTTACGCTGCGAAATCGCTCAGTAAATCTGGCTACTTTATAAGAAGGATGGTGCCCAGCTTTCAAACAAAGCAGGTAAACCTTCACCAAGCGAGCGGAACTATTTACCGATTTTTATGTATACCAAGAAGACAACAACAAGAGATTCAATCTTAGCCAGTCTGAAAGCGATCGAAGCTAAACAGGATGAGTACCCTTGCTTAAATGTCGAGGAAATGCTGAACAAATTGGGAATCAATGACACAGCTAACCGACTGGATATTCTTCAAGGTTTGGTGGATAAGCATCAACTCCTCGCTTTTAACTTTAGCCAACCTTCTAATCCACGATTTCCCTTGTTTCAGTTCAACGCCCACGGACAAATTCATGAATGTGTACCAACGCTGTTGGCCTACTTCGAGCCATTGTCAGATTGGGCTACTTTTAACTGGTTCACTTCGTTTAACAACGACTTAGATGCTGCACCAGCTGACGTGCTCGGCTCCCCTGAACATCGAGGGAGCTTGATGGATGTCGCCGGCTTGTACGTGAATAGCAATACGTTTAACTCCTTGAAGCAATAACCAATACCAATAGCTCTGGATTTGCTGTGTGATTATCAGCCTCACGCGGAAGCCTGCAAAAACTGTCACCTCCCAAAGCAATAGCTTCGCTCATTCGAGATAGCCCTGGTCTCTAGAAGTAAAAATTAAACAGTCCTCGACGATAACGGGAGGAGTATTGCTGGTTGAGCATTGATAATTGCTTGGCAGTGCAGGCTCCCACGGATTTTGGAGTGCAGCGATAGCGGTGCCGCGCGAATGCAGTTGGTTCACGCTGAGCCATTTTGCATAAATGCAAAATCAACAGCTCATACACGTCTTCATAAATCCCACTGAAGCCTACTGGTCTATGTACTCTAGTAAACACCGCATCATGCTAGAACTTCCCTTTCCCTGCGGTTGCAACAGAGGCTTATCCCCACGGGCATCTTTGATAGCGTAATACGCCTGATGCGCAGCACTCAACCAAGCAAATACAAATAGATCGGCATCTTTGGCCAAAGCTTTTAGCGGCTCGGTTGAGGCCTTGTCACTATTGATCCGAACATCAGCTTGCGGGTAAAGCTTCTGTACTTCAGATTTTACTCGCTTAGCTACAGACTCGGTCAAAGTATAGAGGCCAATCTTTTTGCCATTCAGTGAGGCAACAGGTTGTAGCTTACCATCGGGCTGCTGTTCACCTTCTGACACAGATTCTGGCTCGCAATAATCGAGACCAACTTCCTTGGCAAATAGCACAAGATACCCCCACTGAACTGCCTTATAGCGACTGGCATTGGCGCAGAATGCTCCGTAAACACTGGCGAACAATTCTTCGCGTTTTTGCTGTTGTGGGCATGGATTCAGTACCAGCAGCTCCAGCGTATCCAACCAAATGTCACCGCTATCAGCTCCCGATCCGCTACTGACTTGCAACTCAGTAAGGTAGTCAATCAAGTCACTGTAGCCGTCAGCCGTTACCGTGCCATGCAAATAACCACGTGCTAGGTCGATAGCAAAGATCATGTCTTCTGATGAGCTTTGCTCGTCCAAGGACAACAACTCTATGAGCGCCAACCAAACGGGTTGCCAACGGGTTGCCGACTCATGTCGGTATAACCAGGCAGCCAGATAGGGCAAGCATTCTCGTACGACCAGGGCAGCCTGCTCATGGGCGCTATCACCACATTGCATGACCAACTCGGTAAACGACTCACTATCTAGCGCAGTGTCAGGCCAATCCAGCGCTCCTTCCTCGGCAACGTCTTTTGCACCATGCCAGGTTGGTTGCACCAGCAACTGCTGCAACCACTCATGCCATGTCTCTACATCAGCAGCTCGATCAGGCAACTTAGCGCTGATTTCCTCGAAGTACTTTCCGTAGGCAGGCTTGGCTAAGAGTTGCCCGCGCTCGGCCTCGCCAAGACGCCCAATTAGCTCATTTGCTTGTTGCGCGGACTTGGTCGATGAAATTCCCCACGCGCACTTCAGTGCCAAAGCAGCCAGTTGTATCGCAGGCGTGTCCGACCATTGTGACTCAGTCAAAGCCTCCAGCACGGCCGTAGGGTCGTCATCGGCTTCCAGGCGCAATCGCTCAAAGTCTGTAAACGAAGCTGCCGTCACCTGATGTTCAGCGTCCACAGGCCGCTCTAATGCAGTATCTTTTGGTGTTGGAAGTGGAGGGAACTCGGCAAGCAATTGAACGATCCACTGCCGATCAGTTTCCGTGTGACAAACAGCGTGTTGTGCCAACTGCTCAGCACGGCGGCGGACAACGTCTGGTTTTGCGTCGCCTTCTGACAACAACCAAAGCAAGCTGCTCTTGACAGAATTGGCCGAAGTGACCCGGGGATTAGCAGAAAACAATCCCTGGAGCCGTTTTGCCACAGAGGATTGGAAGAACTCTCGCTGGCCGCCTAAGTCATCATGCACCTCGAAATTCGATAACTCGGAGCCGTAGACGGCTTCCATTAAAGCTTCAGTTAAGGCACGTGGCCGCGGCAGATCCAACACGATGCGCAGATCCGGGTGCTCCATGATCTGCTGCCACTCTCCGGCAATGGCGTGGCAGCGCAGCTCCAGGAACAACTCATTCTGATCACCAATGCCACCAGCACGGCGCAACTCAGCTAGGTATTTCATCGCCTGTTGGCTGTCATGACGATACAGCGCCTGGTTGATATCACGCAAGATGCGCCCACGATGTCGGACCAGGTGTTGCTTCAACGCCGGTCGTTGAGCCAATTGCTGGCGTAGCCTTTCCAGCGCGCTGAATATCGCGTCTATATGTGGTCTACTGCTGGCAGAAAAACGAAACACCTTACACGTGCGAATGTCGCCAAAAGTATCAATAATGGCGCGCTCAATAGGATCTTTCGCATTAAGCTCACACGGCTGTTTGTCAAAGTCGGTATAAGATGCGCCGACATGTGCCGCCAGTAACTCACCAAGTTCAACCCGTGCCGTTTCAGAATCGGTTAGCGCATACCAACAAATACCGCCTTGATAGACTCTCGGCAGGATCACCGGGAAACGCTCGTTGATCACGTCTTCCAGCCACGGCTCAAGCCGCGCCAAGGTACTGGGGTTGAGCGTACGGTTGACGATCTCCGACCAGGTTATCCGGTTACCAGTAGCAAAAAAGCGCTCAAGAAACTCATGCTGTTGCGGCAGTTTCATTCCGTACCTCCAGTGTTCACGTCAACTGGGCCGTAATGCTTGCGGAACGTCAGTCTCGCTTCGGCAATGGATTGCTTATCGGTACTCAGGTTTATCTGCTCATCATTGATTTCAACGCCGCCGATGGTCAGGTTCATCGAACCATGAAGATAGTAGTGCTCACCTAAGATCCCCTTGGTGTGCAATTTATCTTTCTGCAGCACGCTGAGTCGCTCGGAAACCCCATAGCCTTCGGCGCGCTCTGTTATGTGACGCAAGAAACGCGCATTGTGCGCATCGCGATTTGTCACCAACTTCAAACGACCACCGTTGGCCAACATGCGGGTCAACAGTTCGGTGATTTGCACCTTACGCTGCCCCCAGGCAGGCTCGAGGTAATCAAAGTTGCCCGTGCGGTTATCCAATAGCTCGAGATCTGTCACCCAGGGTGATACCAGCCACAACGTGTGACTAGGTCTAATCACCTCGGCTGTCAGCAAACCGCACAACACATCCTGGATCTCGGCCTGGCGTGAAGTACGGGATTTGAAGATACGACGAGTGGTCATTGCACAGCCTCCGCGATTTCCACCTGGGCGCAGACTACGTGCTGCTCACGGCGAATCGATGCCACCCGCGGATAGAAGAATAATCCATACATGTCCACAGGCTTGACCAGCAATTGGGCCAACGCCTGGTTAATGTCCAACTCCGGTTTTGCCACCAGTTCACATTTGCCATGCTTGTCCAGCAGCGCATGGCATTGTGCCATCCAGTCACCATCGGACAGATCGACTTGCTCACAGGCAGCACCAATAGACGCTCTCACAAGCAATCGTTCGGTGAGCCCGGCAAAGGCGAAAGGATTGTAGTAACTCAGCCAGGCATCGCGAATCACATAGCCCCGGGGCCAAAGTAATCCGTTGCACACATTGAAGCGCCAACTTTGCACGTCCTGTTGCCCTGCAGCAGCCTGCGGTAACAACTGATCCAGTTCATCGTTTAACGAACAGGCAAACGCATAAACACGCTGAGGCAGTTCAATTCCCAAACGCTTCTCTTCATCCCGCCACCCCTGTTGCAATTGCAGCAGCAAAAAATCGCTATGTTGGCTACTGCCCGGCCGCAACAAGCGGGAGTTCACTGCCGACATGAAATTGTGGCTGGTCATGAACCCGTTTTGCTGCAGTACGCCAAGTAGGCCACGCTGCGCCTGCAGTTGGCTTTGATGGTCGTTTGCCGTCCGCATAGCTTCTACTCGCGTCGCCACATCGGCGTCTTGCTGCAGAGTATGCAGCAACTGATAAACATGGCTGTCCATCGTCTCGTAATCACCAGCGCGCAGGTTAAAGTCTAACAACTCAAAAAATCGCCGCGGATCTTCCCGGTACACCTGCTGAATGCGCTCGATTATCCCGCCGCCGCCCACGGTAGTTTCCGACAGCCATATCTCCAGTTCATCCTCAGCCAGAACCTGGCGCCGGGCAGGGCCCGGATCCAGATCCAATACCACATCTTGTTCGTCGGCATCCTGGCACAGTTGCATTGCCGTTTGCTGCAACGCTGCACCCAAGGAGGTCTGAAAGACCTTTCTCAGCCAATCCAGCCAACTGGCATCCGGCTGCTGCCAAAGCAACTCTGCCCAACGGGCGAGTTTGGCAACGACGCCACCTCGGCCCAGCAGGTCGCGTAGATTTTGCTGCAGATCCTGCTCGCCTTCATCGCCTGAAGTCCCCGGCAGCGTCTGGAAGATCTTAGCCGGGATATCTTTCAGCGCAACCTGCGCCTTGCCATTACGTAACGCCTCCAGGGATTGCTCCAGCGAACACTGACTCAGTAGGGCCTCACAACACATACCAGCCAGCAATGACTCAGCCAACCACCCTGCTAGGAACACGTTTTCGGTGAGAGTTTTATCGGTGCGAACTTCATCGATAAATCGCGCCGTTCGCACACCGGAAAGCAGCGCTTTATCCTGCATCAATGTATCAAGGTGGAACTCCGGCATACGACAACGAAACGCCACAGCATCAACCCACAGAGAAAATGCCAAGCTCGCCGGTTGGCCCTCATGTTGAAATTCGAAATTAACCGCCGCACTCTCTTGGCCGCCTTTGAACTTGAGTTCTGCCCGGGATCCGGCGGCTAGGCGCACTACCTCCACTGGGCGATGCTGTTGATGGGTAAAGAACTCGACACCAGTGAACACCCGGCGCCAAATGTTGCGCTCAGGTAGTTCCGCATTTTTGCGCTCTGCAGGTGGCCGAATCTCCGTATGCCACTGCAAAAACGCCTGCGAAGTATCCTGCAGGTCCCATTCGTCAGGAGGCGTGGAAGTATTCACTTCGTAGGGGCGGAAGCAAGGAATAGTCTGAACCTCAGCGCCGGTGTCTATTTGGCAACTGCCCATCGCTTCAAGTCGCTCTGGTGGGCAGTAGTCGGTAATAGGGAACACTCGATCTCCGGCTACCAGCTCAAAGTCCTGGGGTACCACCCAGTGCCGCTGACGAATACTCTCGGTAGCAAACCGCTTGCTGATGCGTCCCGGAGCAAAATCACGCATGCCCTGCAAGATCGGCATTTGCGGCGCCGGAGCGCCGTCTTCCGAGTCAAATTCTGGTAACCGCACCGTTAACTCTGGCAAACACAGTTCGCTAAACAGTGCCGCGGGCACGAACTCTGGCATCGGCGCGTTACGACGGCAGTTGTCGCTTTGCTTAACCCCGGCTTTTTCCCAACTGGTGGCTAGACGCCTGAGCACCGTTGGCAGAAACGCGGTCAAAATTGCCCGCGGCGGTTGCCACAAAAGAGACTGGATCAGTCGATTATGTTCGGGGTTGGCAGATTGTAGACCAAGCGCACCGGTTAAATACTTAGTCAGGCTCGCAACCCGGGCAGGGTCATTCAGTAATTGCTGAATCTCCCGTTTGAGGGATTCCTGGCGCCCGGACAGCGCGGCATCATCACTTTGCGGGCACGAGAGATCCTCCCATATCCCGCCCCATCCGCCAGCGTTAGCGACACTTGGCAGCTGAGATAGCCAGTCCATGGTGGCAAATGCCGCCTGTATCCGCAGCACATAACTGTTATGTACTGGCAGCCGGCGTGCTTTCAGTTCAGGATCAAACAGATCTTCATAGCACTGGAACGCCATGCGGTCACGGCCATAATCAGACAGCACCACAACCGTCCACGGACGCATGCGGCGCTGACGGCCCGCCCGGCCCTTGCGTTGCAAGAACTGTGCGTTGTCGCGCGGCGCCTTATGCTGGATCACCGCCCCTACGGTTGGGTCGTTAAAGCCCACCTCCAGCGAGGCTGTAGCTACGATCACGTCAGCTTGTTGATCTACCCCGGCATCTTGCGATGAAGTGCGTTTGATATTGGCTCGATCGTTATTATCCAGGTCATGACCAATAGCCAATGGCAGATCCCAGCTTTGGCCATAAGCAAATCGCTCGCTATCGCCGTAAACCGGCTGGCGCAGCAAAGCCAACGGCTTCTTCTTGGCGTTGATGTTACCGTTGGAATAGCGCCCTTCCGCATCCAGCAACTGGTAGTACAGGCGGTTGATCACATCAATATCGTCAGTAAACACAAAGCTACGGGTACCGTACAAGCCTTCACTCGCCGGGCTCTGCACGTTGTCCATCACCCGCTTGGCCAGCATGGAAGCCTGAATAGTGGTAGACAACAGACTGGAGCGCGAGGCAGGATCGCCGCGCAGTGCCAGCATGTACTCTGCTCCTTCCTGCTCCATTTCGTCTTCCAGCGGGCTCACTTCCGCCACTAGGTACTCTTTGACCCCCACCAATGTGGCCAAGAATCTCGGCGCCTGCTCCAAGGTGGCCGAAAGGCCGACAAAGTGGGGACTCGCGTCAGCCAAGTGCCGCCAGCGCCGCAGCAACATGCCGGCTTGGGCTCCACCCACACCGCTGTAAGTGTGCACTTCATCCAGCAGCATCAAAGCAGGCGGAATAACGTGCTTGCCAATGCCAAACAGTTGGCGACTGTGCGGGTTACCCATCTGTCGGTTCAGCATCTCGGTGGTGGTGAACAGCAGATCCGGGGCATGTTTCTCCATGCGACGGCGGGTCAAAATCACCTCATCGGACTCGATGCGCTGGTTGCAGCTATCACAGCACAAGCGCTCAATGCCTTTACTGTGATCATCGTTGAGCCAGACCATGCTGCCTTTGCACTTCTCATCCGGGCACGGAATGTACTGACAGACAAAGCCCGTCTTGCGGCGTTGCCAGGCCTTTTTCATGTAGGACTGGAAAATCGAGTTCTTCGAAGTTGGTGCCATGCCGAAGTACGCGCCGATGCGCAGTTTGGGCTTGCCATGCTCCGCCAAGACAACATCCAGTTTGCGCGCCTGACGCCAGGTCTCGATAAACTGATCCTTAAGCAGTTCGTTACGTGGATAAATGGCAAGCGCCTGCACATGACCACCGCGATTGGCAATCAGGTGGCCTGCTATGTGCGTCAAGGCAGGCAGATAGAACGCCAGGGTTTTACCGCTACCGGTACCCGCACAGACAATCGAGCCTGATGCGCCCTTACGTCGCACCCCACGCAGCACCGTATCGCAAGCCCGCTGCTGGAAAGTCGCCAGGTCATAATACCCATGCTCATGCTTGAGCAACTCACCAAGCAGCCGACGCTCGACCGTTGACAAACCAGGCGCTTCGCTCAGCGTATCAAGCACCTGCACTGTAGTCAGGTCGCGACGCGGATAATTACGCTTGCGGCGTAAGAATCGATAGTCAGAAACCAGGGTTGGTGCCTGTTTCCAGGCGTCACCGCGGGCGTGCTTGGGAAACTGCTGGCGCAATGCCCTAAACAAGCGTACCGACTCGGCCATACGGCTGCGGTAACAAATCTCTTGATCTGCATTTGTCCAACTTACCAGCAAGCCCTGCTCCTGCATGGTGTCAATAACATCATACGGATCATGTGGTTGGTCAGCACCGCCATTAGCAGCCAGTTGAAGCTGCTCGATGGCCTCAACCACTTCATCTTCTGAAAAATACCCCTGGCTGTTTCCCCAAGTCAGCAACGAAGCTTCCCGGGATTCGAGTTGATCCAAGAGTTGTAAAATTAGTTGCTTCATGCAATTCCTTAGTGTCGCGTGATCCGGTAGCGGGCAGTATCGTCATTGTTATCTAACCACTCCAAGACTTCGTCAGTAAGCAAATCCAACGATGCACCGCGGCGGCCAGAAGCCATGAGAAAGCGGTTCACAGCAGGAGGAATATTCAGGTCCATCTTCCCGCGCAGGGTTTCCAAACGCCGTTGCAACTGATGAAAAGCATCCAACTCTTCTTGCGTCGTCGGAGGATTTTGCGCTGCTTCCACAAAGCGTTCGCGCTCCACCTGGTACGCTTCGAAGATTTTCTTGCGCTCTTCGATAAGCATCTGGCCATGCAGCAAGCTTTCGTCGACCTGCCAACTACGCCGCAGATCTTCGGTATAGGAAGACCACACCGGCTCGACATGCTGCTTCAGTTCCTTGGTCAGCGACGCCATGCTATCGAGCAGATTCGGCCACTCTTGATCGTCAGACTGGGCAACGTTTTCTTTTTGGTTGATAAAAGCCTGCCGAAACAATCCAATCAATACACGCGCCTTGCTCACAGGCTCACTGTCCATGGTATGCAGGATTGCGCCATCACCATCCAGTCGCTCGTTTTGCAGTAGCAACAGATAGCAGATGGTTTGGCTTTGCAACTTTGTGCCCGCATTTCTCAGTTTGTTAGCAATACCTATGTAGGTGTCCCGGATCAGGGTCTTGCGCTGCAATTGGCCATACCGGTCAAGCTGCTCTTTCAACGCCGCACAACGTTTTTTCAGTCCACTCTCAACCGGAGCCAGGGTTTCATCGGGTGACGCCATTGGTAGTTCACTCATCAGTTCACCTCCTCTTTTTGCTCGGGTTCGAGCTGCAGTAATTGATTTTCAATTTCGTCCAGCTGTGCAAATACATCCTGCTGAGCCTGTTCAATCTCAGCACCACCCTGCTGTTCGATTTTATTCTTCAAGTGCTTAGTCGTCGCCGAGTCGAATTTACTGAACTGGACCAATAGTTCTCGGACATCATCCAATTGCTTAGCATCAACAGAAATGAGCTCTTGCATCAGGCGTACAGAATTTTCTTCAGGCAATTGCAGGCGGCTCAGCAGTTTAACGGCTTCAACCCGCTCTTCGCTGTCCCATCGTCTGAGCGTACGCTTGAGCGTTGCGGTCATATCAAGCGGCCGTACGACATCGGCTTTTACCGCCAACGTCAGTACGTCTTTGATCTGGGTGCTGGCTTCAACAATGGCCGTTTTATCGCCGGCGAACAACTCTTGCAACGCGCTGGTCACTGGCTGTACTTTCTGCCGAAGACTAGGCAAATCGCGCAGTACCTGGTCAATCACATCCGGCTCAGCACCTTTTGGCTGCTTAAGGGCTTTGACGACCAACCTACCGTCGATGGCGTAAGGATCTGCGCCCGGTTTTTTAGCAGCAGACAACTGCAGCAGTTCACTGCGCAGTTCGTTATGCCGTTGGGTCACCAGCTCCCATTGGGTATCAAGTTCACCCAGCAGCTCGTACTCTGGTTTTTGGTCGGCCGAAAACAGCAATGCATTAAGCCGCTTGACGAGCCCGTTGGCATTAGCGCCTTCTGCTCCCAGGAATCCCGCCCCTTGCAATAGCTTGGCAGCTACCGCGCCAAGTCGCTCACGCTCCAGCGCAACAACATTGTCCGCTACCTGCGGCGCAATACTGTCGAAGAAGTTGTGATAATGCAGATATGCGCTTGCGCCACCAGGAAAGTCCCAGCTTTTTCCGTAGTGGTTATAAGCAGCCATGGCGTTAAACGCATTGATCCATTGCTCACCATGCCGGGCAAAAGCTTTGCGATCGCTCAAATCCACCAGCGGAGCACCCGTGTTACCCGTTTTCACTGGCAAGTGAATCCGACCGGCCGGGAGCTTAGCGCTACCCAGTACAGCCTGAGGACGGCACAGGTAGTGACCCCAGTCAATCACGGCATTAAGACCTTCACAGATCCATTTACGCAGTTGAGCAGCATCCGGCTGTGGTAAACCTGCGGTCCCCTGATACCAGTAATTCAGTTTGGTGATCCATTCGATTAGCTCTTTGGGAGCTTCAGGAGCGGTCACTTCGTCGGTTTCGTCCTCGACGGTCACTTTTACCTGGGGCTTGGTTTCACCCTTGGCTGTATCCTTGGTTTCGTCTTCTATTGTTGGCTTTGGCATGGACTTTGGTGATTCACCAAGTACCTGACTCATTTCAGCCAAGCCAAACTCTTCGCATACGCCGAGAGGCAACGAGCCAGCCAGCTGGGCCAAGGAGCTAGGATTGCCCCCCCAAACAGCCGCCAGTGCCTTGGCCCGCTCTTGCTCCGACAATACACTGAACAGAGTTGCGATCGCCGGATTACAGATAAAGCCTTCCCATTTGGCGGGTGGGAACTGCCCATCCAGGTATGCGCTCCGCCCGTCTTTGAGCGGTGTACGCAGCAGATAGTGCAAAATTGAGCGCGGATGAAAAATCAACTGGCCGTGGGCAACGCAGTGTTCATGTGCCAGCTTGTCTAATGCCAGCTTATTAAATGGAAATAGCGGGTCGCCCTGGCGGCTGAAGCCAAATGCATCTAGGCGCGAGCGAAACTCACTTTCCTGCACTTCACCATCGTGCCAGGTAGTCAGCCAGTCATGCTCAGCGCCGGCGTTTTTGAAAGCACTTTCCAGATCCTCGGCGCCATGGCGCGCTGCATTCAGGTAGCGGCCGCAGAAATCGAAGATCCGCTCCAGGGTCTCGGACTCATTCTGACTGGCTGACTCAATCAGCCATTCATAGCCGGTACGGCCCAGGATACCGTCACGAACGTGCAGGTAACCGGCAAAGCCTTCGGTAACAGCAATAACCGACTTCAGAGGACACAGGCGCTGTTCACCATGATGAACCTCCTCTTCCATCAGACATTCGATGAACTCTTTCTGGATTGCCGAGGTGGTGGTGAAGTCTTCGATCAAGATCACCAGAGTGTTGTCTTTGTCGTCAGCCAGCAACTGCTTACGGATACCGCGCACGACCTGCTGCACGCTCGTCGGGCTGATCTTCAGCAGCTCTTCAATGGTCTTGCCGCACGCTTTATACAGCACCTGGTTAATGGTCCAGGCGGCATTTTCTCGTGCGCTTGGAACCATCAGGATCTGCTCATTCTGAATATACGTCTGCGCGTCATGTGCCGCGGCAGCCACTTCCAACTGGATCTCAAAGTCATGAGCGAACATCTGGTAGTCCTGCTCAAAACCTTGCTCCTCCTTGACACCTTGATAAAGCCTCTGGGCAATGTTGTAAAGACAAGCCCCCGGGCGAGTAAAGTGCTTGGTCAGGTGGCTATCCTGCAATAGAGCCTGAAGACCTTCTGCGTGTTGATAAACACACTCGAAGCGCCGCTCATCTTCAGAATTTACCGGCTTGCCTGCTTCGATGTGCGCGCAAACTTGCTCGAACTCTTCGCTCAGTGCCAGACGCAGTTTCAGTGCCAAATGCTCAGCGATGTGCCGGACATCGATGGCTTGACTGATTCCATCGATCGACTGGCGAATGTCATTGTAAACTTCGCCTTCGAGACCTTCAGTGATCAATCGCAGCACATCAGCAATTGAAGAGCTCTTGGGAATATAGATAGTCTTGTATTTGTTGGCGTTTGGCAGCCGCTCTAACTGCGCCCCCAACCAGCGAATAATATGGGATTTACCAACCCCTGCCGCGCCCGTAATAGGTATCGGTCGGTTGTGCTTCAGCAGAAAGTCAAACAGCGCCTGCTCGTCTGCTCGCACCTCGTTGCCCGTGGTATGCTGTCGCTTGATCAGGCGCATCGGCTCATGAACGGCCATCAGCAAACTGCCCGAGAGCGACTCGGCCTCGGTCATGATGCAGTCATTGATCCGGTTATTATCCGGCCAGTAAGTCGCTAACGCTGTCATCATTACTCTCCACGTACCGTTACATGCGTTACAGGCATCAGAATTTCGCCCTTAGGCCCCTTTAAATTGCGTAGCCCAGCATCTGACAGTTTCTGCAATTGAATTTGACCGCCATGGTGCAAACGCAAAAGAGCCCTGGAAAGAGAGGTCGACAACTCATTGTCTTTAGGTTTTGTCCAACTCTGTCCTTCAATGCGTTGCTCGACTTGTTGACGATACGCACCACCATCAAGCACAGGCATCAACTTAGCCAACTGCCCAATAAATGTGTCAATTGGCATTTGTGTATCCGGCTTAAAAACGCTGGTGCTAGCCGCAATTTCTTCTCTAATGGCTAACGTCGGATCAATGCTGTAGACGCTGTTTCCGGTGCGGACCATAAACCCTAACCAATGGGCGTACCCCGGCACAACAGACGTTTCGTTGGAGTTGATTCGAAAATCACTGAGATAACGATCGATGATCTCAGCCAGGTTATTCGACTTGATTTCCGGATAACGGTAGACATCCAAGGCAAGCAGCATACTGAGCAGGACGGTGAAATCGGCTGCACGCTGATCTCTTGAAATCAAGTCTTTATTGTTTTCCGAGGCCAGCAAACAACGACGTGCACCTGTTGTCAATCGTACCTTTGAGTCAGTGAAATAGTTAGAGCTTAACTTAATGCTGGTATCTGCAGTCTCCAGCAGCCCAAGCTCGCTCCAAGCTTTCACTTCTTTGTCAAGCTTGCTTCGAGCACTCTTCTTGCCTTCGGGTATCAAAGCTTGTGGGCGACACCAGGCGATGAGTTCCTCCTGCTCCATGGGATTTTCTTTGTTTCCCTTGAGCACGCTGTAGATGGCAGCCAGCACTTCAAACTGGCTGCCCCCGTGATCATTATTGACAATCGACACTGTCCACCATCTCCTCTGCAAAACAAAAGCCTATTCCCAGTTGCCCTTCAAGCGCTGTGTGCGGCTCTGGGCAAACTGGATAAACAGGCGCAGTTGCTAAGTCAGAATTCCTGCTTAGAGATGCTGGTCTGAATTTGGAAAGTTGTTATTCTTGCTCTGGCTGAGGAAAATAAGGCCAGACACAGTAAGTAGGGAAGCCGACGTAGACTACGCCAAGGTAACGGACGTAAGTCTACGCCCAAGATGGCGTTCATGCAACCTAGACCTTCTGAGAATGGGAGCCAATGCACATTGTTAATAGAAGAACAGGGCCGATAGCCGAGCAGCTTTGGTCCCTGTAGTCACGCTGTTGCTATTGCCGTTAACGTTTCGCTAGCGCTTGCATCAGTGTGTCTCTTCGCACCCAGTTGCTGTGATCCATTTTTACGTAAAGCTCTCTGGCATGATGATTCCGATCCACCATATCTTCTGGCACCAGAGCCAACTGCAGCGGACCGTTAAAGGGTCTGAGCGGTCTTGGAAAGGCATACCCAGATTCATGCTCAGAGCTGGAAGGGATCAACAACTCCGGCCATGGTGCCGCAGCAGGCTCAGTAGTCTGATTGCTATAACGGGTCAACAGCTCCGGTTTGACGCCGCCTGTGCGCGCAATTGCTTTTTGCAACGGCGCAAAATCACTATCCGCGATGCGAATGGCGCAAATCACCCCAGCCTGGGCCAAGGCTTTGATCAGTTGCACCGTGGCTCTGGCCCATTCACGTTGTGACTTGGTGCTGCCATCGAGGCGTGGATACATGATGAAGCATCGGGTAGACGTTAGACCGGTCAGTTCGCGCCAACGCAAAGCAGATGACTCTACGGCAAATTCACGGTTAAGCTTGGCACTCGGCATCACATAACCAAGCACCGCAGCCGAGCACTTGCGACACGCAGGGCAGCCACCACACGCCTTGTCGGCGAATGCATCAGACAAGGTATAAAGCGATGTCAGCGTCCGGCACAACGATACCTCATCCGGCGTAGCCAACCAGTTTTTTAAGGCGGCCAAGTTTGAACTGGCTGACTCGGCTATGACTTTACGAATCGGCTCCACGTTTGACCGCCAAAATGCCGGAACCGTATGGTTTGTCACCAGGGGCCGCACAACCAGCGAGTCTTGGTACTTCTTCATTTCGGCCTGAACAACACGCTCATAATCAACATCAGACTGTGACTCCTGTTGCTGTGGTATCTGCTGCCTGACCGCATCCAACTGGATCACGCCAGCACGAACCATCAGCAAAATAGTCCTGAGGTTCCAACTCTTGTTCTGTTTCGACAGACGGTGCAGTCGAGGAACCAGGTTGGCTAGATTGAGCCTGAAGTAACCGCCAGGAAGGGACTCAGCACGTTGCCACATGCTGCACCAGCGCTCATGACCAAGATCGACACCGATAACGGTTTCCCCACCAATGCGATCGGCGAGTTTCATATCGTCGTTGGTATAGATTAATATAGACGTCGCGGCCAGGCCGTCGCGACCAGCGCGACCAACTTCCTGGTAATAGCGGTCCATATTTTCCGGCACTGTGGCGTGTATCACGCAACGCACGTCGTTCTTGTCCATGCCGACACCGAACGCCGAAGTGGCCACCATGATATCCAGTTGGTTTTCACGCCACTGGTCGAGTAACTCGATACGCCTCTCTGTCTTGGTTAACCCCGTGAAGACTCCCACGCGGCCGTAGCCCGCTTCCTGCAGGAGGCTGTGCCATTGCCTCGCTTCAGCCGGGCGTGTGCAATAGAGGATCAGCGGCCTTGGCGCATGGGCCAGTGCTTCCATCACCCATTGCTGTTTGATTTCCTGGCTCTCAGCCTTGGCGCACCAATAAGCAGGCTCGGGTCGCAGGTGACAGGCATGGATTTCTGCCATTTTTGCGCCAAACGTTTCCAGTAAACCCTGGCGGGTATCTTCGGTCAACGTGGCTGTCATCAGGATCGTGGTGCAGGGAGTAACCCCCTGTGCTTCGCTCGCAGTTCGCAGCCCTCTAACCAGGCCCCCTAATTGCTGGAACTCGGGCCGGAAGCCTGTGCCCCACTGAATCACCAGGTGTGCTTCATCGACGATCAAGTAGCGCAGGCCACCGTTCTCGGCGGCATCAAACAGCACCGGGGTCAACGAACTGCAAACAGCCTCAGGTGAGGTCACGATCAAACGCTGGGTCCCTTCGCGGATCCGGCTACGAACATCACGTCGTTCTTCAACATCCAACCCAGAATGCCAGGCGACGACATCGTCAAACGCCCCGCCCTGCTTGAGAATCTCATCGCGGTAGCGCTCAGCCTGCTCCAGGGCCAACGCAACAGTTGGGACTATAACCACGCTAAGCGCATTCTCGCGAGGTGCCACCATCGCCATGACTTGGCCGACCAGGGTCTTGCCGGTGCCGGTTGGCAGATTAACCAGCAATGTACTGCCGGGCTCACTCAACAGTGCAGCCCTTACGGCCTCTCGCTGGCCTGGCGCCTGGTACTGGTTATAGCCCTTACCCAGCAGGCTGCTTACCCCGGCATCCATGGGTACCCAACTGAACTTGCGTCGCTCTGCCTGAGCCAGCGTGGCTGCAAACACAGGACGCTGCGCATCAGTTAACCAGTCCGGTTTCCAAGGGCTACCGGCCAGAAGCAAATAGCTCTGCCCCAGTTGCTGGCATTGGATCCCCGACTGTAGCCATTGCTCTCTTGTGGGCCAGGAGCCTGCACCTGTACCTGCAATAGGTACCTGGATCTCGAAACCAGCATCCTGTGCCGCCTGCTGTTTTAGCCAATGGGCGACCGCGCTGCGTCGATCCAGCGGTTTTGTTCCCTCACCTAAGCATTGCCATAACCGTTTATCAACACCGACTATGTCCAGTGGCTTTTCTAATCCAGCATTGCTGCCTTCAGCCAGTGCGCGTATCAGCATCTGTTCCACGTCATTGCCTGCCCTGCCTAGATTGCTTTGAAGACTTCAGACGAAGCCAAGAAGACTGCTCGCGCAGACAAACATTGGTGTTGCGGGCTCTCAATTGCCTGACGCAGTTGCGCACAATAACCTTCTGGTATCTGAACACTGGAGGTCAGATAATTACCAAGGTTATGTATACCTTGCTGATGATTGTCCTGGTAATCACCGGCAACCACCTGCTGCGCTTGCTGCCCGACAGACAGACAAATGTCTTTCCACTGGACCTTGCTGTACAACGCCTCGACAAGCGGCCAACGCTTGGCCAAGTTCTTATCGCTTCCACCTTTTTCATGGCTCAAGTACTGGCGCCCTACGATATTCAGAAGATCCTGGTTGGAGACCTGCTTGCCCTTGTCATCTAGCCATACAGTGTACTGCTTCGGCGGCATCAAACGGTCTGCCAAACGGCGCAATGCGCCGGCGTTTTCATCAACGCCAGCAGAGATAACGTAATCCAAGCGAAAAAACAGTGGCATGCTGTCATTTGGCAGGCCGTGTAACTGCCGCACCATGGCACTGGCCATGCCACGTGACTCGAAAGGCAGCATCGAGAACATCGCGTCGTGGAAAGGCTCTCCCAAGCGAGCAACCCGTTGACGACTGTTTTGAGCAAGCGCTCGGCGATAACTCACTTCATATGTAACCGGTGCATCACAGTGCCCATTCTCGAAGTCAAAGCCGAGAAGGCAATGCTTGATCAGCATCTGCAGGCTGAGCATGGTGCCACGTGCGGCCCCGCCATGATCGAAACGGTATCGGATCATACCCGGGCTTTCCCCTTCGCTAACCTTAAAGCCAAGCTGTTTCTTGATCCAACTGATTGCAGCCGACTGGAACTCCTCTTCCTGCCCATCCGTTGTCTGCAACTTGCGCACAAAATGTTCAGCTTCAATCACTTCTGCATCAACCGACATCAAGGCTTCGAGGTTGCGGATCTTTTCCAGTTCGGTAACCAGGATATTTTGCTCACCGACTAAACGTTCATCCAGCGCAAGTAACGCAGCAAGACCTTCCAAGTACAGTTCCTGATCTACCTGCTCCATTTGCTCTTCAATAATAAACTGCAAACCAGCGATAGAGCGGTCGAATACTTTAAACGAGCGCTCGAGGATATTGATCCAATGGGTAGCCAGTGACTGCTGATCATTGCCCAGAATGACAAAGTTGCGAACAGCTTTTGCGTGATGATCGGCGTAGTAACGGTTCATTCGCCCGTTACGCTGCTCCATCCGGTTGGGTGAAAACAACACATCATAATGGATTGCTGCGCGGTGACTGCCGTGAAGGTTAATTCCCTCTTCCGCCCGGCGATCGCAAATCAAAATCCGACAGTTTTCATCGTCGCCAAACCGTAACGGCTTACTCGGGTTGTGTCGTTGGATCTGTCCTGAATACTTAATGCCGATATTCATAAACAACTGGTCAGCTGACCACGGATGGTCACAGAAAATCACTACGCCAAGCTGTTCTTCTCGTAGTAACTCTTCGAGCAGTCGATTCAGTTGCTGCTGAAGAGCCGGCTGCTCTGTTTGTGCACGCCCAATCAACTCTAGCAGCAATTCTGCCTCGCCCGTTGACAGCGGGGAGCACAGAGCCATGCGTTGCTGTTGGGACAGGTAAAAATCATTCTCATCGAGACTACGTTGCTCGAGGCGCGAGGACGCAAACTCAGACAGAACTGCAGGAGCACCGAGGCTCGCTTCCACAAACAAGTGATAAATCGAAGCGAAGCAAGCACTATGGGCGTCGTTTAACATCATGTGCTCTCGCCAGGCAGACAGGCTCTCAACGACGTCGGCACTTTGATATTCCCTGCGCTCAAGCCCATCCAAGCCAGGTAGCAGATTGCCAACTTGTGGCATCGAGCGGCGATTACGCAGCAAGCGATGATGAACGCCATGGCGGTTGGCAATATGGTGACGTACCTGTTGAACCAGTTGGTTCGCTTCATCCGGACGCTCTTTGCTGAACGGATTGGCCGTGAGGTACGTCAACAGCGCCTGGCCTTGCTCTTGAAGGTATTCATCAGATGGGAACAGTTGCAGCAAGTTGTTCAAGCTGTTTCTCAACTGCAGGTTACCGTTATTGGTACGGAAAGATTGGATGATACCACCCAACTGTTCACGCATTTCGACCCGCTGGCGAAACTCTGCTACCCCCTCTTGGCTCAACTGGTAGCTCAGTGGATCGAGCAGGTGCAGCATAGCCAGGAAATTACGTTCGTTGCCCACCAGCGGCGTTGCCGAAAGCAACAGTAACTTTTCACTGGCGTGGACATGGTCGGCAATGGCTTTGTAGTGCGCGACGCGCTCCACTGACCAGGCCCATTCACCGACCTGGTGCGCTTCATCGATAACGACCAAGTTTGCCTGTTCAAACTCTTGGTCATCGGTTACAAATTGGTCGTAGGTCCTGATCCGGATACTAATGTCCAACAACTCTGCCAAGTGAAAACGCTCAGTTAGTTCTGTATGCCACTGCTGCAGTAAGGGATCCGGCACTAATACTAATACCTGGTGCAGCTGCGGGTTTTCCAAGACGTGCTGGCGCAGTATCAACCCGGCTTCAATCGTCTTGCCTAATCCAACCTCGTCAGCCAGAAGGTAGCGCTGAATGGGATCAGATAACACCCGGCGCGCGACTGCCAATTGATGAGCCTCAAGCGCAATCGACGAAGAAAGTGCCGCTGTAACCCCTGCACACGCTTCTCGCTGAGCGAGCATGTGGTTTTGAAACTCCAAGCGCGAATCTTGAAAAAATGGTGTGTACGTTTGCTGATTAGCTAACCACTCCATAGCATTTTGGATGGGTTTATCCCACCGCACATAAATCTCGGCCTCCGATAAATCCCTCAAAACGTCGTTTGGAAACTGAATCCGGTAGTCTTTGGGATATGGAGCAGGTCCAATAACTCGTCCAACCTCCCACGCACTGCTTTCCAGGTTGAAATAAAAGACAAGGGATTCTTGATTTAACGCAGCAGGTTTCACATCACCCAAAGATACTTCAACACTGTGAGCGTTAATCGACATCGGAGAGTCGAAATAACTAACGGTGACAAAGTTCGTCTCTGAGGCAAGAATCTTACCAATGCCAAGTCCGTTTCTCGCTAAAACTAACTCATTTTTATTAACCATAAAAGCACATAAAGAAAAAGAAAAAGAAAAAAGGACAGTACTTCGTATAGAGATAACTAATAAACTATGACAAGCGGGACAGCAAGTCGGTGTACCTGTTATATTTACAACTCAAAGACCAAACATCTTTGATAGGCGTCAAACCAACTTGAATAAGTCTTCTTCTATGATGAGCACACTATTATGTGGAATCCGAGCCTGCATACACCTTTATATATAGAGTCCAAGCTTTTGATAACTCCTCGTCAGGAAAACAATTAGCTAAGTAATCCAACACTTCTTCTGTGAGTTGGGACTCCATAACTTGGTGTAAGTAAGAGGACCAATCTAAATCAGAATCTTTCAAAGAAAGTTGCCCCGAGACGACTTTCTGCAAAAACTCTCGGTAGGTTGCTTCAACCGCAATGCCGCTCACATCGCAAATCTCGCCGAGAGAAATCCGATCGAATCAGCCTACTCCTAATATGGTGGTACAATCCAGAATCTCAAAACCACTATGCTACTTACAAACTTGACCATTTACTGCGATTTATTAGACATTTTCACAAATACTACCGACAACAAGTCAATCTGGAGTATCTGATAGCGGAGGTTTGTTACATAATAATTAGAATTTGGAATTTATTAATCACCGATTGCTTCAATGTATAATCTTCACCCAATCACCACCTGCACCAAAGCCAAAGCAAAAGCTGGAGGATGTCTTCACGAGTACCAAGACTATCAATACTTGGAGCAGTTGACTGATGACTGGATAAGAGCATCCGAGAAAGCAGGCGCCGAAGAATCCCTACCTGCTGGAGAGATGTATAAAGGGCCTCACTGGAGTTTCGCAAAAAGTCTGCAGAAGATGCCGACGCTGAACTGTGGGTTTTGTCTGCAGGATTAGGCCTGTTGCACTCAACAGAGCAAATTCCTGGCTATCAAGCGACGTTCGACCGTTCAAACAAAGACCGGATACCAAACAAACCCACACAAAAGAATAGCTGTTCGGACAAACCAACGTTAGAGCAGCGTTGGTGGGAGTTGGTATGTGCAAGAAAGGCCAAACTTGAGCCCCAAAAACCTAACTCTCTCACCGCCTTGTTCGAGGCCAACCGAGACAGTTTTTTTGTCATCGCGGGGTCTATACCCTACTTGAGAGCCGTGAAGTATGAACTGCTAAGAGCTACCCAGCACTTGCGAGTACCGCAAGAACAGCTATTGATTGTAACAAGCAAAGTGGATTCAACTATGGCTGCCACTTTTGCCCCATATCTCATCCGCGCCGAGCGAAAGATGAGCCAGCATTGGCTTGATGGTGGCGACACCACACTCAATATTCGTCTTGCTGGGCATGCACTGTTAGAACTTCGTCAGGCCCTAAGCGCTTCTGTAGTCAAAGAAAAAATTACTACTTACACAAGAGGACTACCTGAAATGGTTCAGTCCCCAAAGCGTAAACGCAATAGTATTGAAGAAGTCGATAACTACCTGAAAAATCTGCTGTCTAGCGATTCGGAAATAAGCGCTACTCGCGCATTAAGGAGATTTCGTGACGAGGGGAACGCCTTTGAAGAAAAGCACTTCGTCGCAGGTTTGTATCGGTACACGCTTACATGAAAGACAATTAATCAGGAAGGTGTGGCTATGGGCTTGGACTACAACAAGACATGGACATGTTACAATGGGCGCACAAAAGCCTGTGGCCGCTGTGGGTCTTGTGTTGAACGATTAGAAGCCTTTGCCTTGAACTCGGCTACTGACCCATTAGCCTATGAGTAGCAGTGTTAACTCGCGCTGGCCCCCACTTTAGCAAAGGCTAGACCTCACGAATCAATACACGGAATGCTACACCGTTCAACATAGAGACTTCAGAAGGCCCGCTAGTACTGGGCTTTAAAGCTCAATTCAACTCCCGCCAGCCCCACCAATTCGACAAAATAAAGGCACCTAAGGGTGTCTTTTTTTGTGCCTCATATTTACCACCCAAGTCAAGTAAATCTAAATATTCTGCTGCCCTTTTGTTGATATAACTTGATAGACTGCTGTTAAATAAATCAGTATATTCACGAGGTAGTTCAACTAGTTACAAAGTAGTATTAATAAGAATAAACGATGATTCATGGTGATAAGTAATACTGCAGTAGCTTAATAACAAGGATGTAAGCAATGACTTTTAATAAATGGTTGAAGCTCAGTTTGCTAATCATTTGCACCACCAGGTGTGCGGGAGGTTTCACCACAGTAAAAGTCAAAGTAGTCGACCAAGACGGGTTAGCAATTGAAGGTGCTGAAGTATTTGCTGGCGGTCAGTTAGGTGTTGATGGCGAAAACATTAAAGATTTAACAGATAAAGAGGGAGTATTCCGAACTATCGGCCGAAAAAATCTTGCTGTAGTTTTTAGGGTAAATAAAGAAGGCTACTACCAAACTAAACTAAGAACTAACAAGAACCTCCAAAACCTCATCATCGAGCTGCGCAAAAAGAAAAAACCCACCGCCATGTATGCCAAAACACATATTCTTCGTTTTCCCAAGAAGCAAGCGTCGATTGGTTTTGACTTTGAGCAAGCAGATTGGGTTGCACCTTATGGTAAGGGAAGCACGGCCCATATCTACTTTAACCTTGATGGGGAGTATGTAGATATGTGGAATCACCACAGCGAACTAAATATAACCTTCCCAAATTCACTAGATGGAATAATTGAAGTAAGCAAAAACACTAGTACTTCTGAATTTAAATTCCCTTATTTGGCTTATAGTCAATCATATAAAAACAGCCTAGTACTTAAGAAGTCAAGAGAAGGTTTGGAAAGCAAACGACTTTTAAACTATGATGAATCAGCTTTAGGTTATATTTTTCGCGTAAATACCGAGATCAATAGTGACGGTGAAATAATAAACGCAAATTATGGAAAAATACTAGGCTATATTAATACTTCATCACAAGTAAAGAAAAAAAGCGCAGGCGCTATTAGGTTCACCTACTACTACAACCCCGCCCCCAACGACCGCAGCTTAGAGTTTGATTGGCGAGAAAATCTTTTTCGCGACCTAGAACATGAAGAGAAAGTCTATGAGCCTTAAATACTGGCAACTAAGGCTCCTAAGGGTGTCTTTTTTGTGCCTCATATTTACCGCCGAAGTTATGTAAATCTAAATATTCTTCTGCCCTTTTGTTGATATAACTTGATAAACTGCGGCTAACGACAGCGGCAAGATTATTTGTGGCAGCGTTACTGCACGCCCAACAGTGTATTTGGGTTTATAAAATGGTGGATTAAGTGTTTCTTTTAGTAAGTTTTTTGTGTCTTGCTATTATTGTTTCATTTTTGTGTTCTGTGCTAGAGGCGGTGCTACTTAGCGTTTCTCCTAGCTATATTCAGCTGCAACAGCAGCAATATCCTAAAGTTGCAGAGCGGCTCGCCAAGCTAAAGGCGAGTATCGACAAGCCGCTGGCGGCGATTCTTACCCTAAATACTGTTGCTCACACAGCCGGAGCCGCTGGTGTGGGTGCACAAGTAGCAGAGCTTTATGGCTCACAATACTTAGCTATTTCATCAGCAATTATGACGGTACTGGTATTAGTATTGTCTGAAATTGTGCCTAAAACCTTAGGAGTGACTTATTGGCGCCAACTTGCGCCGTTTGCCTCTTGGTTGCTGCCATTAATGATTAAAGTGTTTTACCCTTTTGTATGGTTAAGTGATCGCATCACTGCACGTATTGGTAAACAGCAAGAAGATTTTTCAAGCTTGCGAGACGAAATTAGTGCTTTAGCTGAATTGGGCCACCAGCAAGGTGTGATTGAGCAAGGCGAGTCGCAAGTATTACGTAATCTACTTCAACTAGAAAAGTTAAAGATTACTGAAGTGATGACCCCGCGCGCGGTAGTGCAGCGTGTTGAACTAAATAGCACCGTGGCAAGCTTTGTTGAAGAGCACTTAAGCCAGCCGTTTTCGCGTTTTCCGGTATACCAAGGTGAGCGCGACAACTTTGTCTCTTACGTGCATAAACAAGATGTTTTAGGCGCTGCTGCTAGTGGCAATGGCGACACACAAATAAGTGATTACTCGCGTAAGTTACTAATGCTGCCAGCTAGCGTAAGTGTTAGGCACGCCTACCAAAGCTTGTTACAGGCTCGAGAGCTTATTGCAGCGGTAGTGAACGAATACGGTGAAGTGCAAGGCTTGCTTACCATGGAAGATATTATTGAAACCCTGTTAGGCCAAGAGATTACCGACGAAACCGATGCTATTGAAGACATGCAACGCTTAGCTCGCTTCCAGTGGTTACGCCGTTTACGCAGCAAAAACCAACGCTACAGCCGCTAAAATCTAACGAGGCTATAAGCAAACAGACAATCTTCAAGCGCTAAAATCGACGGTTTTAGCGCTTTTTTCTTATTTATTAAGCTGTTCTTTAGCTGCCTCTACTTTGGCAAAGTCTAAACCTAATTCTTCTACTGCTTCTTTAATCAAAGCTGGGTTCTGCATCACCTGTCCCATCAGCAATTGCAATTTTTCTTGAGGCAAACCTAACTGGCTGATAGTCGCCATAGCAGCAAGGGGGTTTTGAGTAAGCACTTCAAAAAGCTCACTGATTTGCTGGTCACTAATATTGTTCTCTCTCAACATGGCAAGAATTGGGTTCATCACATTACCTTTTAGACTAAATAAAATTAGGCGACAGTTTAGCTTTGTAGGTATGGAATTGACCAGTACTCATAACAACAACTTTGTAGATCATGGGTCAGTATCTGGCTATGACGTTCACAAAAAAGCCAGCGAGGTGCTGGCTCTCATGCTTCATGAGGCTAGCATCTAGTAAGTTTTGTAAGGTAAAAACTTACCCGACAACACTACGTTTACTCTATCACCTTTAGGATCGGCTTCACGCTTGATGTCCATCGAAAAATCAATAGCGCTCATAATACCATCACCAAACTCTTCATGAATGAGCTCTTTAATGGTGCTGCCGTATACATTTACAACTTCATACCAACGGTAGATAAGCGGATCGGTTGGTACAGCGGTAGGCAGTGAGCCTTTGTAAGGCACAATTTGTAACCACGCGATGGCTTCGTCACTTAACTCAAAAATATCGCCCACGGTTTCAGCTTGGCTTTTATCAAAGGTCATTTGCCCTAAACACGCTGCAGTTGTCCACTCTTTCGATAAACCAATAGCGCTGGCAACCTCACTCCACTTAATGCCTTTTCTCACCTTGGTTGATACAATTTGTTGAGTTACTTCTTCTCTACTTGATATCATTTTTTGCTTCCTTCCTTTGATTGAAAAACGAAACAACTCGGTGTTCACCTAAGTAATAGGTACACCACCATAGCTGCTAAAATTGCAGAGATCCCTTGCCATACCGCCACCGGATTGCGCTCTACCAATGGAGCGCGAGCCTTATTCAAAAAAGCTTTGTTGGGTTGGCGTAAATCACAGAGAAATTCGGTGATTTGTTCGTAACGTTTTAAGGGGTTTATGTGCAGCGCTTTTTCTAGGGCATCATCAATCCAAGCTGGGATTTCGCTGTCACTGTCAATTACCGATTGATAGCGTAAGCGCTTTTGCGCTGCATGGCTTTTTGCACCCGCCACTTTAGTACCGTAAGGATAGCGGCCGCTTAGCATGTAGTAAGTAATTACTGCCAGCGAAAACTGCTCTGCGCGGGTACTGCCGCCAATACCCAAAAACAACTCTGGCGCCGAATATAACGCAGTACCTAGCAAATGTTGCTGGGTAATGTCTTGAGTTTGCTCTGCAAGACCTGCGGCCCATACCGAGCCAAAGTCGATGATTTTAATGGTGCCAGAACTATCAATCATAATGTTGTCTGGCTTAAGATCTTGATGGAGCATATCCATGCGATGAAAGGCACGTAGGCCTTTGGCAATTTGCTCTACAATCTCTCTCACCTTAGCGAGTTCTGGCTTGGGATTATCGATAATCCATTGGGCTAAGGTTTGCCCTTCTATGTATTCAAATACCGTATAAAGGTAGTTACGTTGGCGTGGGTTGCGGCTCGCTTTTAACACATAGGCACTGTTAATACGCCGCGCTATCCACTCTTCGGTATAAAAGCGCTCTAAATAATCGGGGTCGTCCCGCAAATCTACCGAAGGCGTTTTTAGTATCACCTGCTCGCCGCTTTGTTCATCCAATGCTAAAAACACGTGGCTTCGGCTACTGGCATGAATTTGTCGAACAATGGTGTAGTTGTCTATGCTCATTCGAGCACTTAACTCTGGGGGAAAAGGTAAAGTCTCTATTTGCTCTTTAAGCTGCTGAGAGCTTTGTTCTGCTAGTTGCTCTACCTTTATTATTTGTAAGCTTAAGTTGTCGTCGCTGCCTGCCTGATAGGCTTTGTAAACAATTTGCGCTGCCGCTGCTTCTAAATCGTTGGCACATTGGGCAATAGTATTGTTGATAAGCTCTGCATCAACAAACTCGTACACACCATCGGTAGCCAACAAAAAAATATCACCAGGGCTCACAGGCAGCGTGTGGTAATCAAACTCACAATATTCTTCAATACCCAGCGCACGGCTTAGGTAGCTTTTATTGTCATTCACCCATAGTCGGTGATCTTTAGTGAGTAACTCTAAGCCCTGCTGATTGAGGCGATACACTCGGGTATCACCAACATGAAAAATATGCGCCTTATTGCCTTTAATCACTAAAGCACTAAGCGTACAAACATAACCTTTGTCTTTGTCGTAATGGTAAGGGCTTTGCTGCGATTGGCTATATAACCAAGAGTTGGTGGCGTCTAAGACCTTTTCTGCTGCATGTTGAACTGACCAAGTTTCGGAGGTGCAGTAGTAATCATCTAAAAAACTTTTTACTGCGGTTTCACTGGCTATTTGACTTACTTCGCTGCTGCTTATGCCGTCGGCCATCACAGCAGCAAAGCCTTTATGATTGAGTAGAGAGCCACGCGGAGTATAGCTTCCATAACTGTCTTGATTAATGTCTTTGCGACCTTTATCAGAACACTGACCGATGGAGATACTCAGCTGGCTCGTCATCTACTGTCCTTTAATTAAGCGTTGCTAGTAGCCGCTTTACTTGGCGCTTCAACCGCTGCTTTAGCTACTTTGCGCTTAGGCGCGGTTCTTACGTGGGTGGTGTAAAGTGTTAAACCAGTGAAGGCTAAACCACCTACTAGGTTACCCAATGCAGTTGGAATTTCGTTCCATAGGAAGTAATCCATGATTGAGAAATCACCGCCCATAATCAAACCAAATGGGAATAGGAACATGTTAACTACTGAGTGCTCAAAGCCCATGTAGAAGAACAAGAAGATAGGCATCCACATGGCGATTACTTTACCGCTAACGTTAGTAGAAATCATTGCGCCTACTACGCCCATTGATACCATCCAGTTACACAACATGCCACGGATGAAAATAGTAAACCAACCAGCAACACCATGTTCTGCGTAACCTACAGTACGTGCTTCACCAATGGCGGCAGCTTTAGCACCTACAGCGCCCGCTTCAATGTTAAACCCGTAGGTAAAGATAAAGGCCATCATGAAGGCAACGGTAAGTGCACCACCAAAGTTACCTAAAAATACAAAGCCCCAGTTTCTTAGCATGCCTTTAACATCAACCCCAGGCCGCTTATCTAACAAGGCCAAAGGCACCAGTACAAACACACCCGTTAATAGGTCAAAACCCATTAAATAAAGCATACAGAAACCAACAGGGAACAAAATAGCCCCAATGAGGAAGTTGCCTGTATTCACTGCCATGGTAATGGCAAAAATTGCTGCCAATGCCAAGATGGCGCCAGCCATAAAGGCTCGAATAAGAGTATCTCGTGTTGACATGAATACTTTAGATTCACCAGCGTCAACCATTTTGGTTACGAACTCCGCAGGAGCTAAATAAGACATAATATTTCCCTATATTGCTTAAGTAGTAGATAAAAACTGTTGGCTGGTTCTGTTCACCTAGGTTTCCCTTGGCGAGTTCACCTTTACAAGTAGAACGGATTTCGTTGCTTCCTTGCTGCTTGGGCCTGTCCCTGACCTACAAAGGGGAAATTGCAATTGTTAAGCCAAACACCACAAAAAACACACAAAACCCTAACAACACGGCAACTGCAGCCTGATTTTCAAATACAATGTGGCAAAACAAAAAGTGTTTATTTAACTGGATTTGCACCGAGATGTTGATAATTGCACCAATAAAGGCCATACGACAAGTTGGTGCAGCAGGCTACTGTCGCAACTCCCCAAGCTTGGGCAGCTCAATGATGAAATTAACCGCTAGCTAACACTTCTTCATGAAACATCATTGGCTTTTAGCACTGCGATAAACAGCGCATCAAAAACTGTTATTTTGCTTTAAAGTAATGCCAAACAAGTAAACGCTCGACATGATAGGAAGCACTAATGAAGCCTGAGATGCGCCACGCCATTATGGAAAAAGCCGTAAAGGCCTTACAAGCGGGTAAATATAGCCAAGCCTTATCTACCATTGGCAAAATCAATAAGCTTAAGTCTCAGCAAGACTATAAAAGCCTAGAGTTGGAGGCGTTTGTACTTTTTCAACAGCAGAAACTAGAGCGTGCTTTAGCCAGCTATAAAAGTTTATTAGCGCTATGCGAAAACCAACAACAACGAAGCGCCACATACAAAAACATGGCTAAGGCAGAAAAACTACTTGGCTTATTTTCATCGGCCATTGAGCATTTTGAACAAAGCTTTAGCTTAACCGGTGAGGCAAATAATGCCGATGTAGCTGCAGCTCTGGGCGAGTGCTACTTAGAAGAAGATAGATATCAAGACTTAGGCAGCTTGGCAGAAAAAATGAAAACCTGGCCGGGGCAATTTGCACCAGCTCAAGCATTACTCATATCTAGCGCTAAACGTCAAAATCAACGAGCGCTCATATTACACCTAATTGAAGAGCTATTGAGCCACAGCAAGTTTGTAGAAGAGTGGCAGCTAGAATTTTCCATAGACACCCTAATGTTCATTCGCGAGCACCAACACGCCGAACAACTGTTACAGCAAGCGCAAATTGATTTTGTAAATAAAGCTTGGATAAGTTTTTACCAAGCAGAACTAAGCGCAAGGAATGGTCACAGCGAACACGTCATAGAGTTGTTGAGCGATGAACTTATTGACCGTCTCGACTTTATGCGCCAAAAGGCGGCTTTTAAACTGCGGGCAGAGGCCTTCGATAAACAGCAAGACTACTCAGCAGCCTTTGCCGATTTTTCGGCCATGGCAAGTTTGAATCACCAACGCGTTCAAGGGCAAACGCGCACAGACAAAGTGGCAGAATTTCAAAAGCTAGACCTGTCTTTCATCAAACAACTAGCTGAGACCAATGAACCACAACCGGTATTTATGATGGGCTTTAATCGCTCTGGCACTACTCTGCTGGAGAACATATTAGATACTCAGCCGAACATCGTTGCCTTAAGTGAAACACGTTCTATTTATAATTTAACTCAAAGTATCACTAGCCAATTTAATAAACGTTATCCGCAAGATCTAGCGACACTAACAGAAGATGAGTTACAACAATTACGGGAGGAATACTTTAGCTACATCCAAAGCTTAGGTTTGGCTCCGCAGGCCAATAGTCTTATAGTGGACAAGTTTCCGCTTTATACTGTAGACCTACCGTTTATCTTGCAGCTCTTCCCAAAGGCGAAGATTATCTTTTGTTTACGCCATCCAATCGACACATGCTTGAGTAACTTTCAGCAAAACTCTGCCAATAACCAAGAGCAAGCCTGGCTTAACCAACTAGGCGATTGCTTTAAGCGCTACCAACAAGTATTCAAGCTGTTTAATCGCTACCAAGCTGAGTTAGCCTTAAATATTCATTTTGTACGTTATGAAGACTTAGTTGAAGATTTAGAGAAAGAAGCCAGCAAAGTGTTTGAGTTCCTCGGGATGTCTGCAAACAGTAGCTATTTGGAGTTTGAGAAATACGCCCAACAAAAAATTGTTATGTCTGCCTCAAGTAACCAAGTAGTTAAACCGATTTATACAGAGTCACGCTACAAGTGGCTTAACTACCAACAATTCTTACAGCCACACATTCCCAAGGTGGCCGAGTTTATTGAACAGTTTGGCTACCAGCACGACGCTCCCCAATAGAGCTTTAGGGGGCTTAGCGTTGCACTTAAGCCCCCTAAAATTGGTTTAATCTAAAGGCTTATAAACAAAATTTGCTTTAATAATGCCGTGGTCTGTGGCACCTAGTTGCTCGTAATGCTCATCGTTTAAATGATCGTTAAATACCTCTAAACCTTTAAAGGCCCAAATTCTATCGCGGCTTTTATCGTAAAACTGCTCACTAAGTAATATATGGTCTAAGGATTCAAGCTGGTTGTTATGCACATGGGTGTAGTAAACATCACGCTGACTACGATATTGCTGCATGGTGCCAGCTGAGTACAAGGCGTTATCGGCCCCTCCTCGCGCATCGCCGTCTAATAAAAAGCGCGGTTGCTCGGTAAGAATATTCAAGGTGTTGCTGGCTTGACCATCATTCAAGTCGCCCAAGACAATCACTGGCGTATCGGTGTGTTTCATTTGCTCAGTTAAGATCATTCTTAACGCTACAGCCTCAGCGGTGCGGCGCAAAGTAGAGATGGCATAACCCAAGGCATTACGATGCGGTTTATGCTGCGCATCGTCATACCAATCTTCATTATCTATTCGTGTAGGTCGTTTCGATTTAAAATGGCAAACATATACATGTACGTTCTCCTCATCGGCATGAGGTTTAATCTGAAAATGCAGCACTGGGCGAGAGAAGCTATTAATATCTAAGTCTAAGGCGCCGGTTTGCGCATCATCCCCTTGGCTGGCTAACTTAAAGCTTGCCGGAAACTGACTAATCCACTCGGCTTGCCCCACCAGCAATTCATTACGCACTGCTGCTGCACAAGCAATTTTACCTTGATGCCCATCGGGCACCAGTAACTGATATTGAGAATCTAACCCAGCATTTTGGAACAAATCCAATAAAGCATCGGCATGCCACAATTCTTGAAAACCCCATAAATCCGCACCAATAGTTTGCAACTGATTTACTAACCAACGCACCTTATTGTCGTACTCGTTTAGCAACCAACCTTGTCGATCCCTATACATCGGTAAATTGGGTCTATTGAGGTTTAAAGTATTCGCTGTCGCTACAGAAAATTTCACCGCCATGGCTTGCTCCGCTTAATTAGTAGTCTCTCATTAAGCAAGTATGGTGCAATTTAGCAGTTTTATTATTGCGGATTTATGATTTTGTTTTTAGGCCAAAGTTATAGCAAGCTTTAAGCGGTATAAGGCCTT
The DNA here is from genome assembly GCF_045277145.1 of Agarivorans sp. JK6. Taxonomy (NCBI): domain Bacteria; kingdom Pseudomonadati; phylum Pseudomonadota; class Gammaproteobacteria; order Alteromonadales; family Alteromonadaceae; genus Agarivorans; species Agarivorans sp. JK6. The sequence goes on from NZ_CP113525.1 coordinate 3,402,984, forward strand.
GGGAGCCAAATGTTTTACCCTCAAAATCTAGCACTTATGAGTTAGCTACTTAGGCAAATGCGCTTTAATTATTTGATACAACTCCGGTCTACGCTCGGCGATCTCCTTTGGGCTTAAGCCTTCAAGAGAATGCGGATACTTTAACCATTGCTTGGTTTCATGCAGGTAGTAATCTGGCACTCGGTCGGTTTTATTGCGCTCCGGCTTAAAATACGGAACCGCAACCCGAATATCACTGGGGGTATTTAACCTCGCTAAGCGGCTCAGCTCATTAATAATCGCTTCAATAGAGCGACCAGTATCAAATACGTCATCAACAATCAGCAAACGGTCATGATGCTGAACATGCTTCACCAGGTAGTTGAGCCCAAATACCTTAACCTGCTTTGCTTGACTATCTATTGCTGCGGCATACGACGAAGTGCGAATGGCAATATTATCGCTAGCAATACCGTGATAAGCCAAAAACTCTTGAACCGCGATACCAATCGGTGCACCGCCGCGCCACACAGCAATAATAAAGCTAGGTTTAAAACCACTTGCCAATACTTTTTCGGCCAAGCGAAATGAATCTTCGAGTAGCTCTTGCCCGGTGATGTAAAGTTTGTCGCTCATAATTACCTACGATTAAAACTGACCTTTTGGTCAAAGGTGTAGTATAAAACTATCATTATAGAACTCGTAAACTCAAGGACACTTTTCATGCCAATGAGCCAGCCGACAGCCCAACTACAAAAGCACTACTTAGATGAAGATAGTTTAATTCAAGATTCCTTTCGTTTAGCTGTGCATATTTTCGAAAGTGGTTTTCGCCCTACTTTTATCGTTGGCCTGTGGCGCGGAGGCAGTGCAGTAGGCATTTACGTGCAAGAGTGTTTGCAAACCTTAGGAGTTAAAACCGACCATATCTCGGTACGCACCTCCTATCAAGGGCAGGCCAACTATCATCAAATACTCCAAGAGCCCGAGTCGATAAGAGTTCATGGTATTCAGTACTTACTGGAAAACCTAAACGTTGATGATAGCTTGTTGATAGTGGATGACGTGTTTAGCAGTGGCCACAATGTAGAAGCTGTGATTAAGCGTTTAAAATCCAAGCTAAAACGCAATATGCCTAGCCAAGTTAAGATTGCCACCTTATGGGAGCGACCTAAGTTCAATCAAACATCGCTAAAACCGGATTTTTGCCTACACCAAACCGATCAATGGTTAGTCTTCCCCTATGAATTAACCGGCTTGAGCTTAGAAGAAATACAGCAACACAAGAGCTTTGTAGCGCCACTGATTAAACCAGAATTATTAGACAAGTAAAACAGTAAACAATAAAGGGTTATGCCAAGCACAAACCTTTATTGCTTACGATGCTAAATCGAATTAGTTTCGGTCAAACAACTGGTAATCTTCTGGCACATTAAAGTTACTGTTATGAGCAAGTTTGTTCTCTACCGATTGCACATCATAAATGTAGCGAATACGCGCATCCTTCATCCATGCATCCACTTTTTTATCAACCATGTCATCAGCAGCATTCTTAACAATATTGCCCAATAAGTTAGTTGCGGCATCTTCTAAGCCCCCAGAAAAATCGATACTGGTATCGCGCTTTTCTTTTTTCTTATTAGCTGAACAAGCCTTAATATCTTGAAACCATTCCAACTTTATCGAGAGTGGATAACCTTTTATTTTTGCCAGTTCTTGCTGGAAAGCGTTCAACCCTAGGTGGTCGGCTTGTTCTGTATCACCAGTGAATGCGCTAATGGTTTTAAACCCTTCATACCCAAGTAATCTGACTAAGGGGTTATTCTCTCCAACAGCGTCCAAATAGTTATTTGTCGCTTTCTCATGAACGCGCCAAGCTTCTTTCATTTCTGCATTAGGATCGGTAGTCCAAAACACAAACTGCAGCAAGTTTAGGTCTTTCTTACCGCTCTCGTCAGTAAACTCTGTTGACCACTTTACTTTGTACTCTTCTGTCGCTTGTCCCGCTATCTCGCGTTTATTACCAGTAGATATTACTTCAAATTCGTTATTGGTTAGTTCAACGTTGCACTCGAGCTCTTCATAACTTTGATACTCTTCGGTTTCTTCTTCCTCTCCCGAGTGTTCAAGCATTTCCAAGAATCCACTAGTACAACCAGATAACTTACATTCCTGATAAGTTTTATTGCTATGATTTAGCTGCCAAAGAAGATTTTTGTCCATACGGAAAATGCCACTAGCATCAATACCTGCCCACTTCATGTAAAAACTATCGGGTGTAATTTTGTCATAGATAGTGCGCATGTTTTCTCGGGTATAAACAACTTGCTCACCCTTTGAGTCAGGCACATATAAACCATTTAGAACGGTCTTTGCTGTAACTACAGCAGTAAGCTCTTTAGGGGAGTTATCAACGGGAGTAGAAGCACAAGCAGCTAACAGTAAAGCACTAGTTACCAAACTTAATGATGGTTTTATCGAACAACAGCGTTTCACAATGAATCCTTTCATCAAAAAGACAATTGTATCAATAAACAAATAAACTCGCTATTAAGTTATTTATAAACAATGCTTTAACATATTGTTTATACAACGTTAAACTAGCCAAGTCAGATTAGTATTGATGATTAGCTTTTCGATAATTACCTTGGTAATCAAATATCCGATGTTCAATTACCCAGTAGTGCTTTTGCTTTTTAGCGATAACAAAATCGGGGGCTACAAGTTTTGTTATTAGTGCTTCTGCTTCTTTTGCATCGTTAATAAGAGCTGCTTGCTCAGAAACTCGGCGACTAAACAAGGTGTTAAATTGTTGCTTGGCTTTGGCGTAATTAAAGTTAAAGGATTCGCTGAGCTCTGCGCCATCTTCATCGTGATAAACCAATTTAAGTTTATTTCCATCGCAGCTAGCCGAGATGCCGCTGCACCTTAACACTTTACGATCTTTTAACTGCAGCGCATCTTTAAGCTGCTTGTCTGGGTCAATTAATTGAAAGCCACAGCTTTGACATTGCCGTGCTGCAATATCGTTTTCGGCATTACATTGTGAGCATTGTTTGTATTTATAGCGGTAAGTACATTGGGTGTGTTTTGCTGGCTCGTCTGGGTCTGCCACTAACCCTTGGCAACGTCGACCATAATGCTCTATAACATCGCCATCTTTATCGATAATGCCCCAAAACATATTGGCAAATTGGCATTGCGGGCAACTTACCTGTACCAATGTACTGTTAGGGTTGGGTTTTACTTCGCCAATTTCTGGCTGATAGAGATCGTAGTTATTACCTGCATAATCAACAATTAGGCAATCGGTTTTGTCTTTGAATAAACGCAAACCTCGGCCGGCGATTTGTTGATACAAGCTTACCGAAGCAGTGCGCCGCAAAATAGCAATTAAGTCCACATGAGGTGCGTCAAAACCCGTGGTAAGCACCGATACATTCACTAAAAACTTAAGCTGCTGGCGCTTAAACTGTTCAATTAAGCTGTCTCGCTCAGCATTGGCGGTAGCAGCGGTGATGACCGCAGTTTGCCCTTCTGGTAAATAGTGTGCAATTTCCTTGGCATGGTTAACCGAAGCAGCAAACACCATTACGCCTTTGCGCTGCTCTGCCAATTTAACCAGCTGTTTGCATATGGCTTGAGTGACTCGCGGGCAAGCAGCTAAAAACTGGTCGAGCTGTGCCTCGCTGTATTGCTGTGGTAAATCATCAAATTGATAACGCGCCGCAGGAGCATCCACCACCAGCGGCTTAGTTAAATATCCTTTAGCAATGAGATGGCGCATCGGCAGCTCGTAAATACATTTTTTAAACCAAGCTTGGTCGCTGCCACGTACATAGCCGTGATAATGATATTGGTAGATCCACCCTCTATCTAAACGGTAGGGAGTAGCCGTTAAACCCAGCACTTTTAGTTGGGGGTTTTGTTGCTTTAAATGCTGAATAATTTGCTGATACTGGCTGTCATCGTCTTCACTTACCCGGTGACATTCATCAATCACTAGCAAAGAGTAGTAGCCGGAAAATGCTTCAAGGTTACGACTTAAAGACTGCACACTGGCAAAGGTAACTGGAAGTTGGTTTTGTTTTAAGCCTAAACCTGCGGCATAAACACCTGACTCAAAACCATAGTCTTTAAACTTTTGATGATTCTGTTCGACTAACTCTTTGACATGGGCCAGCACCAGAATAGGGTGACGCGCTAAACGCGCAAGTTCGGCAATCACGATGCTTTTCCCGGCACCAGTTGGCAATACCAACACAGCGGAATCGTCACTTTTTCGAAAGTGAGCGAGAACGGCATCTACCGAGGCTTGCTGGTAGTCGCGCAGTTGAAACATTACTTGTTAACCCTAAGCTAGTTAAAAATCGGCTTATTATGCCATGTTTAAGCCGGTGTGCTTTATAGTGATTATTTAGTTGTTTCATAAAGCGGCTACCAAATTGGCATTAAAAAAGGCGGCCTGAGCCGCCTTGTTCAAAAGGGAACAATACTAAGGTAGCACTTCACAGCTTGGCGCTTCAAAGCTTCCGTTGTATCCACCTTGAAGACCAAATGAGGTGCTTTGGCTAGGCGCTAAACGACCGTTGTAAACTTCGTTCACAGCAGTTAAACCTAAACCATCACTTGAGGCTTGGTATTTAGCATTCCAACCATTAACCAAACTAATTGGCTGAGGGAAGCTTAGGTGAACTTTCCACCCGGTTACCTCTTCGCCGCCAGCATTAGTCACCTTAAGGTTGCCTAATACAAAGCCAGTATTCCAAACATTGGCTTCACCAACAGTACAAGTAAGCTCAGAATCACCACCGCCTACAGGAGGCTGTTCACCCGCTTTAACATTTAAGTTTAAGCTAGCTTCTGCTGATAATTCTTCACCTTGCTCGTCGGTAGCAATAACCACAATCACTACCTGCCCTTCTGTTTCTGGCATTGTCAGCGCTACGTTACCGCTGCCTACTCGACTAGTTGCTAATGCGCCATCTACGTATACATTCGCACCATAAGCATTGGCTAAATCAAGACGAAGCTGAACTTCACTGGCGGGTTGAACTTCACTGCCATTGCTAGGAGAGTTAATCGCTACTGCAGGTACAATCGGTTCTGCAACTGTAACTGTGACTTTTGCTTCTGCTGACTTAGCACCTTGGTCATCAATCGCCACGAAGGTGAAACTATCGCTACCAAATGTACCCGTATTAGGTGTGTAGGTCGCAAATTTACCACTAAGACTAACCGAGCCGTTTGCAGGCTGAGAGGCTATCTCGTAACTAACAACATCACCATCAGAATCACTGCCGCTTAGCTCAACAGACACAGCAGTGTCAGACTCAGTGCTAACACTTTGGCTTTGCGCAATAGGCGCACAGTTGATGCCAGTAGTTGGGCCACAAGCAGCCGATGGTTCGTTACCCCATACCAACTCGCCGTTATCATACAAAGCGATGTTATTCGCTAGCTTGTATGCATTGCTAAAGTTTTCCCAAGATGGGTCGTTACTGTTGTCCCAATCAGGGTTGTTGGTATTGGTTGGTAGCGATAAGCGGAACTGCACTTCTTTCTTAGAGGCTGATTGGCCGCCGGGGTAAATATCTACGCCATCAAAGCTAATCTCAGCGTAATAGATGTTGTCTTCGTTATTGCCCCAAGCGTGTAAACCGCTATACCCAGAACCTTGGCTGTAAGCTGTTGATAAACGTACATCATCAACCGAGTAACCAGCATCAAACACTTCAGTTAGATCTACCCAGTAGCGATAACTTAATTGATCGGTTACTCGTGAAGGCCACGCAGTATGGTTGTGTACACGAGTCGCTAACTCAATATGGCGAGTACCTTGTGAGTTAATTTTAGCTTCTACATATAACTCGGTATCGCGAACTTCTTTAGCTGGGAAATTTGCTTCTGCAATTGGATCACCGCCATGGTCAAGCCACAGGCGCGCTAGCGCGGAAGTAAAGCCAGCATTGTAATCGGTTGCCACTTCATTTTTCACGTAGTCGCCACGATCATCGGCCCAGGAATCATCCAAACCTGGGCCACCAACCAATGCACCAACTAATAAGTGACGGTTTTCAACTGGGTCGCCAGAGTTGTCATTCCAGGTACCATGCGCAGTACGGTGATGCGGCTTGGTTGGGTGATAATCGCCATAACCAATTTGGTAAGAAATATTAAGTGGGTTATCACCTAAAATGTAATCCAGCTGGCTTTTAGCAAAGTTGTAATACACATCGGCTTTAGCTGTTTTGTTGGTGTTTTCTTTAAGGTAATCAGAATACACCAAAGCTAAGAAAGAGGTATTTGAGGTATAACGTGCAGCGCCCCAAGTATCTAGAAACGCTAAGCCACCTGGCGTGTAACGAATTTTTTGACCATTGTAGCCAACGGTCCAATAATCTAACCAACGCTCTGCGTCTGCCTGATATTGTGCTTCTCCAGTTAGGCTTGCCATTAATACATAAGCGCCGTAAGACTTATCATCCCAGGCTTGGCCCCACTTGTAAGAACGCGTATCTGTTTGCGGTTCAGTACCTAAAGAGCCGTATTCTGTTTTAGCTTTATTTAGGTAACTGTCGTCGCCAGTTGCGCGGTATAACCAAATGGCACCCCACACCAATTCATCTTGATAGCCACTCCAAGAGTTATAAAAAGCGGTTGCATCGGTAATTGCATCTGAGTATTTACCACGGTAGTTATCGGCAAATGAATACAGCTGCTTGGCGTGCTCTAACAACATAGCGGCATAGCTAGGATCGCTATCTTTAAACACCATCGAAATAGACGCTAACGCTGCTGCCGTTTCACCCGCTAGATCAGAGCCAGGGTTAGCTGCATCAATTTTGTATGAAGGACGCTCCATTTGCATCACTTCGGCCGAGCCCCACCAAGCGTGATCCACGCTACCTTTGCCAACTTGGCCATAAAACTCATTAGGCGCAGTGTGAGCCTTAACAAAATAGTCGGCAACAAAACGTAAATTGTTTTTGATATGTTTAAGCTGGTTGGTTTGCTCGTAAGCTTGTGGGTAATCAACTACCCCCCAAGCAAGCATGGTGGCAGTGGCCGCCATAGGAAAACCAAATTTTACGTGGTCACCTGCATCGTACCAACCACCGGTAAGATCTACGTTGTTATCGCTACCGTCTTTTAGCGCAGAATCACCACGCCATTCGGTACGGTTCCAACTGGGTAATACCCCTGACTGCTGGGCTTCATAAAAATAAATCGATTTTTGTAGCGCTTCACCATAATTTGCTGCTTGAACAGACATTGCACTGGAAATGATCGCGCTTGCTAGTAAGGTTTTCCTTAACATCTTTAGTTATCTCACAAAAATTTATAACGTAATCCTTCTTCAACCATTCTTTGTAGCTGTAAGAAGTAATGCCGTTTACCGAAAACTAAACTCTTTGCCCAATAACCATTGGTGTTGTGCAAGTTCACCGCACAGCTATTGAAGCTTAGGTTTCTGAAATGACCAACAAATATGTTATTCATCAGTAAACCCGCAAGAGCTTACCCTAGTTGGTCAGAGTTTTTTATTTCCAGTGCTAAAAAATACTCGGCAGCTGAAACTGTGAAAAGTTTAGGAAGGATAGTTTTATCATCTAAACAACAAAGCAAAAAACAAAGTAAGCAGCATATAACACTAGTGTTAAGTAAAGCCTTTTCCCAAAAAGTAAAAAAGCCCTCAAATTGTAATGAGGGCTTTACAGCTATACTGCTAATTTAGTCAATAAATTGAAGGTCTTACTAACGCATACGACAGCTCGGTGCAGCAAAGTTACCTGAATGACCACCTTGCAAACCAAAGGAGATACTCGCCCCTGGTGCTAATTGACCATTGTATGCTTCATTGGTGACCTCGATGCTTTGGGCAGAAGCATTAAACACGCCGCCCCATCCACCCACTAGCGTTACACTTTGCGAGAACTCAAGCACTGCGTTCCAAGCTGAAACAGTATTTGAGCCGGTATTTGTAACCGTAATGCTGTTAATCACAAAGCCGCTAGCCCAAGAATCTGCCGCGCCAACTTCACAACTCAAATTTGCCGCTGCCGGTTCAAGCACTTTTAAGCTAATACTGTCTGTTGCATTAAGGTTTTGCCCCTGCTCGTCTTGCGCGGTCACCGTTAAGGTATAATCCCCTACTTCTGCAGGCGCAGTTAACTCACCGCTGGTACCACTAAACGATTGCAGTTGTCCGGCTAGGTTAGTTTCAAACCCTGCGGCATCTTTTAAGCTTACTGTCACACTAAAACTGCTGCCGGCTTCAATACTGGTATTGTTGGTAGGTGCACTTAAGCTCACTTCTGGCTGCAGCGGTACTTCGTTCAGAGCACTTAAAGTAATGCTGTCGCTTACCGCCATCTCGTTACCGTTGCTGTCTACAGCAACAATCATGATGGTGAAATCACCTTCTGCCGAGGGAGTGGTGATACTAGCACTACCTGCAGTAGGTGCGTTTTTCACCAAGCTTCCATCAAGATAAATATTAACCGAAGCCGCTTTGTTCACCGAGTAACCAAGCATGACCTGCGAGCCTGTAAGCACAATGCTGTTTGCAGCCGGAGAATTAATACTTACCGAAGGATTTAGCCCTTGGTAGTAATCATTCAAACTAATACCAGTGGTGCTGCCCTCTCCTCCAAGTGCAACCTCATGATCTAAGCTAATAAATATGCCAGCATCATTAGTCCACAAAGAAGGCTTAAACAAAGCATATTTATCTTCGTCCCAGGTAGTCCAGTCGTGGCCTAGCAAGCCTCCGGTATCGCCAGAGTTAGGATTAATACACCAAAAGGTGTGGTGTAATTGATGCTCAATAATCAAATCACGGATTGCTACCATCCACGCTTCATTTGGGCCACCATCCATAAAGCCGCCCCACTCACCAATTAGTAGCGGTGCAATGCCTTCTTCATGAATAAACATCCAGTTATCTTTCCACACATCTTGGTACAAGGTGTCTTTGTTAAACCCTGGATAGAACCACTCTTGCTCAAATACTAAAGGCCCATAGTCGTGTGGTGAGTACATAAATTGCTGTTGGCGTGCGCCTAAATCAATCGGGAATTCGCGTACGCCACGTAAATTACCGCCCCACCAATTAAAGTGAAAATCGTCTTTTCCTTTGCTTTCCCAGTTTTTACCTTCCACGGGATACGCTTCAATGCCTTCACACATTACTAAGATATGAGGATTAATATCTAACACACGGTTAGATACTGTTTCACAGGCATGCTTCCAGTTGTTTTCATCGGTACTGTCATCCCATTTGGCAAACTCACCAGCGGCACTTTGCTGAGGGTTACCATGGGGTTCATTTTCTAGGTCATAGGCGATTATGGTGTCATCATTTTTATAACGTTCGGTTACCCACTCCCAAGTGGAGTAAAAATCTTCTGAAGTAATATCGCCTTTGTACCAAAGCGGCGCAATATGCCCCATGTTATCGGCTTCGGCACCGTGAACATCAAGCAAGATCTTCATACCACTCGCTTTAGCAGCGGCAATTAAGGCATCAAACACTTCCAATGAAGTAGCTGTCGCTAAATCTGGGTTAGCCGAAGCATTCACTTGAATTGGCACAAACTGGCCATTTTTCCATTCTTTAAGTAACTCGGTAGAAATAGGCACCCGCAGTAAGTTAACACCGCGAGTAGCAATATCCTGAATGGTGCTCTCTAAGTTTACCGACCACAAACCATGCAATACTCGCTCGGTAGTATTAAAGCCAAACCAGTTAGCCCCGGTAAGCCAAACCGTATTGCCTTGCATATCTTTAATTTGATTGCCTTCTACATGAAGCCAATCATCGCCAGGCAGCGGAGCCGCCAGTAAACTTGCGCTGCATAACGAGGCCGCAGCAAAACCCACGCATTTAGCGAGTAGTGTTTTAGATGTTTTCATTATGTTCTCCATAACATGTCCCAATGAGAAAAGCGGCCAATTAAGGCCGCTTTGGGGTGTTAAGTTCTAAGGTAAAATTTCACAGGTAGGGGCAACAAAGGTGCCTGAATGCTCACCTTGTAGACCAAAAGAGGCGCTTGCATTTGGCTCAAGCTGACCGTTGTATACCTCGTTACTAGCGCTAATACCTAAACCATCACTTGAGGCATTAAGCTGGGCATTCCAACCGTTAGCTAGGCTCACTGGGTCGGTAAATACTAGATTCACTTTCCAGCCACTTACCGCTTCGCTGCCTGCATTGGTTACAGTGATACTGTTAATCACAAAGCCGGTAGACCAGGTGTCAGCTTTACCTACTTCACAGCTTAAGCCATCACCTACTGGTGGCTCTGCACCTTGCTTAACCACCAAGCTTAAACTGGCTTCTGCGCTTAACTCGCTTCCTTGTTCATCAGTGGCAATGACCAAAATAGCCACTGCACCTTCTGTAGCAGGCATGCTAAGAGTTACCGCACCACTGCCAACTCGGTTGGCGGCTAATGCGCCATCTAGATAAACATTAGCGCCGTAAGCGTTGGCAACATCAAGCTGCAACACAACGTCACTGCTAGGGCTAACCTCTGTGCCGTTATCCGGTGAGCTAATAGCTACCGCTGGGATTATTGGCGCAGCAACCTCAACCGTTACCGTCGCTGTTTGAGAGGCTTCACCTTGATCATCAGTTGCGGTAAAAGTGAAGCTATCGCTACCAAAGAAACCTGCATTAGGTGCGTAGCTAGCAACATTACCCGTTAGCGTTACCGTACCCTGACTTGGCTGGCTAGCAATGGCATAACTTGCTATAGAACCGTCACTGTCGGTAGCAGATAAGGTGACAGAAGCCAGAGTATCAAAGGCTGTATCTACCGATTGATTTTGAGCAATTGGCGCACAGTTTATACCGGTAGCACCACCACAAGCGGCACTTGGCTCACTGCCCCACACCAAAACACCCGCATCGTACATGGCGATCTTCGGTGCCAGTTCATGTGCATTAGTGTAGTTATCCCAAGATGGATCGTTTGCGTTATCCCAATCTGGATCGTTGGTATTGGTTGGCAAGGCTAGTCGAAACTGGACTTCTTTTTTCGATGGCGATTGACCACCTGGGTAAATGTCTACGCCAGCAAAGCTAATATCTGCGTAGTAGATGTTGTCACCATCATTCCCCCATGGATGCAAGCCGCTATAACCAGTACCTTGCGAGTAAGCCGTTGAGATAGTTACATCGTCAACAGTGTAACCCGCAGCAACCACTTCAGTTAAATCAACCCAATATCGAATACTTAGGTCATCTGTAACACGAGAAGGCCAAGCTGTGTGGTTGTGAACTCGGGCGCTAATTTCGATATGGCGCGGCCCTTCTGAGTTTACTTTTGCATCAACAAATAACTCGGTATCGCGCACTTCTTTAGCCGGGAAATCGGCTTCAGCAATTGGCGCTCCACCATGATCTAGCCATAAGCGCGCGAGAGCTGAAGTAAAGCCGGCGTTATAGTCGGTTGCAACTTCGTTCTTATAGTAGTCACCACGGTCATCGGCGTAAGAATCATCATCACCAGGGCCGCCCACTAATGCGCCCACTAACAAGTGACGGTTTTCTTCTGGATGGCTCGATAAGCTATCAGCCCAGGCGCCATGCGCCGTGCGGTGATGAGGTTTGGTTGGGTGGTAATCGCCATAGCCAATTTGGTAAGAAATGTTTAGCGGGTTATCACCCAAAATGTAATCTAATTGGCTTTTCGCGAAGTTGTAATAGGTTTCCGCCTTGCCTGCTGCAAGGTTATTGGCTTTTAAAAAGTCGGAATAAATCAGCGCTAAAAATGACGTATTAGAGGTATAGCGCGCTGCGCCCCAAACATCCAAAAAGGCTAAGCCACCCGGCGTGTAAGTGATCTTTTCGCCATTAAAACCAGTGGTCCAATAATCTAACCAGCGCTCTGCATCATCCTGATAAACTTGCTCGCCAGTAATTTTTGCTAACAAAACATAAGAGCCATAAGACTTATCATCCCACGCTTGGCCCCATTTGTAAGCGCGATACTCCGTTTGTCCCTCGGTGCCTAAATTAGGATATTCGAGTTTGGCTTTATCTAAGTAAGCAACATCGTTAGTGGCTTGATACAACCAAATTGCTCCCCACACCAACTCGTCTTGATAACCACTCCATGAGTTATAAAAGGCTTTTGCATCGGTAATCGCATCTGAGTATTTGCCACGATAATTATCGGCAAAGGCATAAAGCTGCTTGGCGTGCTCCAACAACATCGCCGAGTAACTAGGGTCACTGTCTTTAAATACCATGGAAATGGCTGCTAGCGCTGCTGCGGTTTCCCCCGCTAAATCAGAACCAGGATTAGCTGCATCAATTTTGTATGATGGACGTTCCATTTGCATTACTTCGGCAGAACCCCACCAGGCATGGTCTACGCTGCCTTTACCTACTTGGCCCCATAATTCGTTTGGCGCGGTATGGGCTTTAACAAAATAGTCGGCCACAAAACGTAGGTTGTTTTTAATGTGTTCTAGTTGGTTGGTTTGCGCATAAGCTTCTGGGTATTCCACTACCCCCCAAGCCAACATTGTGGCGGTAGACGCCATTGGGAAGCCAAACTTAACGTGGTCGCCTGCATCATACCAACCACCGGTTAGATCTACATTGTTGTCGCTACCGTCACCAAGTGCCGAGTCGCCACGCCATTCATTACGGTTCCACTCGGGCAAAACTCCCGATTGTTGAGCTTCGTAAAAATAAATGGATTTTTGTAGCGCTTCACCATAATTGGCTGCGTGCGCCGACACCGCACTGGTTACCATCGCCGTAGCGAGAAGTGTTTTCCTTAACATCATTGCGTATCTCTCTATATTTGCAAAATTAGCTATTTTCTTCCTCTTCATCTTTGTGAAGGTAAGAAGCACACTGGTGTGTAAACCGCTGCAAACGAAGAGCTTAACCATGCCATGCTAACTCATGAACGCTCTCATTAGGCCTCACACCATTTTTGGCAAACCTTACTTTGAGGTTTTACTCAATAATGAAACTAGCAAGCAAAAAACAGTTCTCAAGGCCTTTATTGACAAATATGAAACTAATCAAGGAAAAGATTTTTGTGATGAAATGAAAAGGAAAAAATCAGGCTTGTTTCATACAAAATGTTGCGCGAGGTCGCGAATGACGACTGATAAGACCAGCGTCATTCCCATTTAAAAGCAGTTTTTACTTTGATATTTTTTTAGAGAGGCAAATAAAATCAGGCACTTAAGGCTTCTTCCACTGCGACTTCTCGATACTTAATGCGCTTATAAACCAATACCATAACCATGGTAATGTTGGCAGTTAGTACTAAGGTAGTGGTGACCGACAGCAGAGGATCTCCCACTACAAATACCGTATAAGACCAGGCTAACACCGCATTACATTGGAACATAATCCAACTTAAAAACGAGATATCTTTAGCGGGGCCTTTTATCCGCATTAAGCGAATGATTTGCGGGCTGAAGGACAAAATAGAAATGATCCAACTGAAGGGATACAAAAATTGAATAAACTGTTCCAAGTAAATCTCCGATAGCCAAAACGCGCCATCCGAGGCGAACAGTCATACCATTAGTGCAGGCAAAAATTAGTGAGTAATTCTAAAGCTGCGCGATGATACACCAGCAACGCTAACTGGTCAAAATACAATCAAATAATTACTCGACTTTATGTTGATACATATCTTGGTCTGCCAAGGCCAGGATGCCTTCAACCTCCATGTTTAAATCAACATCAATATAGCCGATGGCCACCGTGTACAAGGGCAAGTCTTGCTCGGAGTATTGAGCAAACTGGTCGGTAAAACGCTGGGCAATGGCATCAAAATCAGAATCATGCTCAATTAATACTAAAGCAACAAACTCGTCCCCGCCCATGCGACCAATCACATCAGAGCTGCGTACACATTTGTGCATCGCTTTAGCCACATCAATTAATACTTCATCCCCTACGGCATGCCCGTAGTTATCGTTAATTTGCTTAAACTTGTCTACATCGAGGTAGAATACGCCCAAGCGAGAGCCCATGCGTTTTGCTAAGCGGATCCGCTGCTGAGCTAAAGAGCAAAATCCGCGGCGGTTGTTTAACTCGGTTAAAGGATCGGTAACCGCCAATTTTTGCATATGAGTGTATAACTCAAGCAAAGACAAGTCGGCTTCCAAAATATCTTTTAACTGCTCGATAAGTTCAAAGTAAGTATCATCGTAATTGGTTTCTCGATAATCCATCACACAAAAAGTGCCAAAAGCTTTTCCATTTGGCCAAAATACCGGTACGCCTAAATATGAGCGAAACCCATCGCCATGCACCTCTGGATTGCTATCCCAGCAAGGATCTATCATCGCATTCGCCACATACAAGCTTTTACGCGTTTCAACAATTTTTCGGCAGAAGATATTGGCCTGCGGCTCTACCACCATGCCCGCGCTGTAGGGATTCGTGTTCTGCTCGCTAGCAATAGTGATTTGGTAACCACTTGGTGTGTGTTGTACTAAAAAGCCAGCAGGCGCATCAAATAATTTAGCTAGCAAGTTAACAGTACGCTGCCATTTAGTAAGAGATATTAGGTCATTTGGGTTGGATAAAATCCATTGTTCTGGGTCAATCGCGGGCTTTAAGGGCATCTACACCTCCAAAATAACCAAACTCACCGAGTTAGCTAAATAAGGCCTTAGCTAAGCTGATAAATAAAGTTTATGAAAGAAGTACTTATAGTGCCCGCTATCAATAATCGTTAACTAAGACTTGAAGCCTGATCAACTGGCAAGAAATATTTACTATAGGAAAAATAAATGGGGTGAGGATAAGACGAGTTTCTTTAGTTAACACTATTTATGAGCGCCTCCGCAGCCAGAGTTCTGCCACATATCAATTTGCTCTTCGGTAAGAAAAGCGCCTTGCTTGTTGGTATTAGATTGCTTGATAGATGCCAGCAAATCCTGATTATAGTTTTGATTATCTTCAGCCTTATTGTCGCCGCTACTCGTGGTAGCTTGGCTAGAACAGGCTGAAATAAGTACGCAGATTATTACCGGAATTGCAGATTTCATCACTTAGGCCCAATGCAACATTTGCTTAACAACTTAGTCTGAGTTTAGCTCAAAGTCATCCTGTTTTTTCTAAAGACGCTGAATCGAAGCTTAATTAAGTCACATCAAAAAAAGATCTCGATGATTTTGCTAGCCTATTCGCCAAGCCTTAGGACTGATCAATGACTAATACCAAAATCAACAAGACAATTGAAAACTTCACTTGCATTGAAGAAGCATTGCGCTACTTCGAAATCGACTTCGATAAGGGTTTTATTGATGAATGCCGAGACTTGTTAGTTAAACGTTTTGGCGGCAACCTCATCTTAAGTAAAGCAGATGACTGGTTTTCAGCACGCCGAGCCTTAAAGAATGCTTACTGCAAAACTCAGCGTGAGCGTTTAGACAAACATACCCGCTCGGCTTGTCGCGGCTGTACTTCCTGTGAACGTAGGTAAACTCAGGTAAAATTAATTGCCCACCCACGAGCCATTTACACATTTATAGCTACCTATGGTCGCCCCTTCTGGATACACATTACCGCCGTGTACGCAATCAGCAAAGCTTGGCAAACTAAGTAATAGTGTCACTAGCACAAGCCCTATTTTAAGTATTTTCATGGCTATTTCTCCTCGGTACTATCCGTTGGCGGCTGTTCTGTAGTTTCAACGTGAATACCATTGCGTTCAGTCAAATCCATCGTTGTAATTAACGTAGGCTCGGGGTCTGGACTTATTAAAGTAAAATTTCCATTTAAACATTTCAGATTACCTAGCTGGGCTCCCTCTTGATATACATCTCCTTGCAAGGTGCAATTGGCACTCACAGCAAAACTTAAGGGAAGTAGATAAAAGATCATTTTCATCATTTTTTACACCACCTTTCTATCTTAGCTTGCCATCGCTGTCTCCACCCCTCTTGTTGCGCAATCAATTGCGCTTCAGTGCTATAGGTCTTTCGACTAGCCTCTAGGCTAGCGTTGGGTACAGAGTCAACTTTAAGGAAGTACTCCAAGCTCACTAGCTTTTCATACTTCTCAGCGTCAATGTCTATCATTGACTGCTTTAAATCGTTATCTAAAAGAGATCCATAGAGAGACTTGGAGTTGAATAGCATCTTAGCCAACACTTCTAGATCTTCCTGCTGTTGTTTCTTTAATTTGTCTGGGTCAAGCGATTCAGATTGTGAATTAGACTTACCTAAACGTAAGCCTTGTAAATTAGAAAATATAAAACTGGTTTGAGAAAATATTAGTGGCAGATTCTCTTCCTGACCTGAAAGTTCTATGGATACGTCTTTTAAGTTGCTCCAATAGACTCGAGCGCCATTAAGCTTAGTTTCGTTAAAATTTAAGTTTTCCATATTTACATAGCTAAAATCAGGGAAATTAAAGGTCGTTCTAGATAAATATGAACCCGTCAGGTTCACGCAATACAAACTGGTTGTTGTAAATGTGATGTCGTTTAACTCGATATAAGAAAGATCCTTGCCTGCTAAAGACAGAAACTTCTTCTCTTGAAAATACCTTGTGGTATCAAACAACTTGGCAAAGTCATTATCTGAAATGAACTGAATGACCTGAGCTAATAAAGTAGATGTGCTTAAACTCTCCAAAAGCAACTCAGAACGAGATACTACGAATCTATCTAAAGCTTCTTCATCAGAGTCTTTAAACACCAACAGCGCTTCGCTAATTGCGGAAACATAATTTGCTACGTTTGCCACTTGGGCAGCATCTTTTTGCGCCTTAAGCTCCTCAGAAAAAAGATCTGCCGACGTTTGAATAGATTTGTATGCAACACCCACCGTAACAATGACTGTGACAACTGTAGCGATAAACCCTAGTACGCCGTGATGTAAATCAACCCAACGAAAGAACCGCTTAACAGATGAAAGACTCTTATCACTCATGTGAATTCTTAAACTGATGATAACTTTATCTAATGACTTGATGCATATTTAGTACCTAGAGCGACATAGTTAGTTAAATCAACATGTTTAATTTTTGAACAAAAATCCACAACGCAGCTTTTGTAAAGAAAAGTGACACAATTGTTAACAGTTTCTAAATAAGCAGCTTAAGATCGCAAATCTATCAACAAGTTAATCTTGAATGTGAGCTTTCTCTATAGCCACTTTGCTTTTTCTTGCAAATCACTCATGTTTTTTCAATGCTGAGTTGGCAAGCTATCGGGAAAAACATAATGAAAATAGGGATTACCAGCATAACGCTAAGCTGTGCTTTAGCGGCGTTTTCAAGCCTAGCGCAGGCCGACACTCAGCAGCCAGAGCTCACTATATGGACAGGCAAAAGTCACCAACAAATGCAACTTATTGCGCAGCAATTTAGCGCAGATACCGGCATTATTGTTGAGGTGAAACAACCCGTCGACATCACTGGAAACTTTGAAATTCAAGCTCGTAACGGTGAGGGACCAGACATCGTATTTTGGCCCCACGACAGAATGGGCGATTGGGCAAATGCTGGTCTTATTAAACAGTTAAAACCCAGCCAAGAACTACAAGATTCCGCGGTAGACTACGCCTGGGAAGCGGTGAAAGTTGAAGGCAAAATTTATGGCTACCCGATAGGCGTAGAAGCGATAAGCCTGATTTACAACAAAGCGTTAATTAAGGAAGCTCCAACTAGTTTTGAGGAAATTTTCGCTCTAGATAAGCAGCTTCAAGAGCAGCAACAAACCAAAGCCATTTTGTGGGACTACAACAATACCTACTATACATGGCCACTATTTGCAGCAAATGGCGCTTATGTATTCGGCAAGCAAGGTGGCCAATACGATGTAAAAGACACCGGGGTTAACCATCCCAGCGCTATGTATGCCGGCAAACTACTAAAAGACATGCTCGACCAACAAATAATGCCGCGTAACGCGGACTATTCAATCATGGATATGCAGTTTGTTAAGGGTAAGGTGGCCATGGTAATTAATGGACCTTGGTACTGGGATGAGTTGGAAAGTGTAGGTATGGATTTTGGCGTTGCGCCTTTGCCTAAAATTAATGGTAAGCCCGCCAAAGCCTTTGTAGGCATTTGGAGCGCCATGGTGAATAGCGCAACTAACCAACCCGCTTTGGTAGATGAGTTTCTAAACTACTACTTAATGAATGTAGACAATCAACGCTTACTGTTTAGCAGCGGAGACATTGGTGCCATGGCAAACTTGCAGTTACAGCAAGAGTTAATTAACGACCCCAAAGTACAGGCCGTTTATGCCAGTGCAGCGCAAGGCGAACCTATGCCAAATGCTGCAGCAATGGGTAAGTTTTGGGCCGCTATGGCCACTAGCCTCACTAACATCACCACCGGTAGACAGGCCGTAGATAAGGCCCTAAATGCAGCCGCTAAACGGATTACTCGTTAGCTTGAACGCTCTCCCAACATTGAGATTCGCGAAATAAAAAACCGCTTAAAGGTTTTACAATCTACAGAAATGGCACACTCAAAACTAACTTCTTTACTTGAAGTGCCATTCTCAGGGACTAAGCCAAATTTTAGTAATCCCCGTTCCTGATAAAGCCTTACGTTAATCCGCTTAAATTCACACAGTTTATCATTAATCAAAGCCGAAATGGTTAAGGGATCATGCATAAAACCTAAGTTGTTAGTACAGCATGTCCTAAGGAGCAAAGATTGTAGAAAAGACCACCATTTACATTGCTTTAATGCTGCACTCATTGCATTGCTTTTTATCTCTCTCAACATCTGAATATCTTTTGGGTTCAGCCACGTCTTAAGTGTTACATCGGCGGTAACCAGCCTAATATTCAAACCAGAAAGAAAGACGATTTCCGCAGCCTCGGGATCAGCTTGAATGTTATAATCATGCTTTACACTCATCTCACGTCTTCCACAAAGAATATTCGGATAAGTGGGAAGCTGACCAAGGTACCCTCCCATTATCGTAACCCGCTTGATATTCTCTATTAGTTCCGGAGCACGTTGAATGGCTGTGGCCAAATTGCTCAAAGGCCCTATAGCGACAAACTCAATAGCCTGATGCTGCTTGGCTAGCTGTATTATTTTCTCAACCGCACAATCATCTCCTACATGCAATAGGTTCGTAGGTAGCTTCTTTTGTCCAAGTTCTTTTCGAAGGCTAGCGCGCTGAATACGTAAATTTAGCCTCTCAACAAAAAAACTAGGAAAACCTCCACACAACCGACTCCACAATCTGGGACTTTTGCCAATCGGCTTCGCCAAACCGGCAAAAACGGGTACCTCTGGGCGC
This sequence comes from Agarivorans sp. JK6, assembly GCF_045277145.1. Taxonomy (NCBI): domain Bacteria; kingdom Pseudomonadati; phylum Pseudomonadota; class Gammaproteobacteria; order Alteromonadales; family Alteromonadaceae; genus Agarivorans; species Agarivorans sp. JK6. The sequence continues at coordinate 3,422,234 of NZ_CP113525.1, forward strand.
TTTGCTAACAAAGATAACTTCTTAGCGATACGGGCTCTTACCATCGGCTTATAACCGACGGTTGTTAGGGCTAGTAGGTCAATCTCCGGCGACTTTAAGGCCAAATTAATAGCCCAGGTATCATCACAATCAGAGCCAATATCAGTATCTATAATTACGGAATAACGCTCATTACTCATGCTCAATGTTAGCCACAAATACCTACAGCAGTTCCCATCGGTCTACCTTGTTCCATTTCCCATTGCACGCCCCAAGGATCAATCCAATAGAAAAATTTAATAGGGAAAGGAGTAAGCTCTTCAGGTGGTCCGTAATCTTTAGAGGAGTTAATCAAGCTAACATCTGCTTGAGCTTTTAAAAATCTGTATGCTTCATCAATATTGGCGACTTCTAAAGCGATGTGCCTCGGTCCACCTAGATCATTTGTAGCTTTTACTTCTATTTCCTGGTTTCCTTGCGGACTTTGATAATGCATTAGCTCTAAATACAAACCAGAATCTTTGTGATGCAGAAAACGTACATCAACAATGACTTCTTGCCCCACAAAGCCTGCGTTATTAGCAAACGAAGGCATATTTACATCGCAATAATACATTTCCCCATCATCGTTAAACGCTGGCTCGAAGCCTAAAGTTCGAGCGTAAAACTCTGTAGCTTTTTCAATGTCATCAACAACCACATTAATATGGGATATCCCTAATACGTTCTTCTTTGGATTATAAGAACTCACATCTAATCTCCTTTCTACAAATAGGCCTTTGTACAACGCCCTATTACAATCCATGTAAATTTGGTAATCACTAAGGTTGAAATTATTTAGCTATTAACGCACTCCATTAGACGCCTTAAACGCTCCTCATCTCCAGGGTGGCTGCTTATCCAAGTAGGAATGTGTGACTCGTGGTCTTCGAATAAATGCTGGTAGCCGGCGAGTAATTGATCTTGAGGTAAATCTAGCTGCTTGCTCCAATGACAGGCGAACAAATCGGCTTGTTGCTCAGCTTCTCTAGAGTAGCCAAGGCTTACCCCTAGTACCGCGGCGCTTACTAGGCCATCTACCAGTAAGCTGCTATCGCCAACAACTAACACCACTGCTGTACTGATCAAAGCCGAACGCACTAAGCTTGCCATTACATCGTTATGAGCCACATGGGCTAGCTCGTGTAATAAAATGCCATTGAGTTGTTCTGGGCTATCTAGCAGCTTTACTAATTGGTCGGTCACCACAATACTGCCATCGGCCAACGCAAAAGCATTTGCGTCTTCGCCCATACGGTAGAAGTACAACTTAGGCTGCATGGGTAGGCTATCGATTTGTTCTACCAAGCTATTAAAGTTTTGCTCTATTGCTTGGCGTTGCTCTGGGTTGATTTCACTTTCACTAAACCCTAAAGTTTCAAATTGCTGCAACGTCCTTTCGCCTAGCTCTTGGCTAATGGAAACCGGCACTTTGCTAGCCAAGTAATGACTTAACCAAGGAAGCCCTTGGCTGGCAGCCGCGTAAATAGCCGCCGCACTCACTACAAACGCTAAGATAATCATCAACACATTATGCTCTAAGGTTTTTAGCCAAGAGCCTTGGCCTTGTTTATCCAGCCAACTATTCAAACGGCTTGGTTCATCGGCAACAAAGCGACTGCCATTGCTAAAACCAATGGCGCGCGCTTGCGAGCCAATCGACATCGCAATATCTAGCTCGGATACCGGCGCTCGAATAGCGCCAAATTCATCACTTAGCTCAAGCCAGCCTTCATCAGAGCAATGCAACTTGGCGGCTCTAGACGCAGAGCTATTTTCTACAAAAACCTTTCCGGTAATGATCATGGAGCTTAAATCACGCCAATTTCTACACTAAAGGCATCAGCAACCTCATCAGCAATGGCTGTTTTGCTATCACTTACTTGGTTGTTCGTTGCGATGATTTCGATATCACCCTGTACTGCAGTGGCTTGTGCCAAAAACTTCGCCATACGCACTTTTGCAACAGGGGTCGCTAAACCAAATGAGAATACAATAATCAACATATTGCTAAGCATTACGCCCATAAATGCCAAAGGCTTTACTGATGACACCATAAACAACTGGCCTTCTATATCTGTCTGTCCAAACTGATAGTTTCGCAAACAAGCTTTTAAGTAGGCAGTTACAAACCAGCCCAGCAAAAAGAAGCTGAGATAAATCAACATGAAGATCCCAACCAACGCGCCGCCGGCTGCTAGTTCTTCAGCACCGCCTTGCTCCAATGAAGCAAACATAGCGCCGAGTTGGCTAAAGTCTGCGTTAAATAGAGCAAACGCCAGCAAAGCTCCCACTAGACATAAAGCCAGTACACCGCCCAAACCAACCGCTGCGGCTTTTAAGAAAATTTTAAACATGGCCGCAGACTCAATATCTGCAGTAAACTTCATGCTGCCCCATTGGTAGTTATTCAATACATAGCGGCTCATGTAGGTAGCCATAAAGGCGTAAAAATAAGTACCGCCAATAGCAAAAACCAATACACCTAAAATGCCCGACAAAACAGGCGAAATGACATTACCAATGCCAATCAGTAAGGTTGCCACTAAACCCAAAATAACCATTGCTAAAAACGGCATTACCATTAACGCCATGTAGGCTCCGCCATAGCTGCCTACAAAATCAAATCGAACGTTTCTGTAGCGAGTTACCCGAGAATCAAAACGTAAGTTTTTCACCACTAAAACTGGCATCACTGCCACAAACGCCAGCATTAGAACAACTTGAAGCAATTCATTTATCATTGGCGACACAGCCCAAATAATCACCAGAGTCACTGCAATTATCCGCCCCAGCAAGATTTGTAAGGGTTTTGCTAGATACTCGAATCGCTCACCCGCTAATTCACTATTGCCGTAAAAATACTGTTTATTGCGCACTTTTGCCCAAGCTGAATAGATACCCAAGGTAACAATGCTGAGCAATACATTAACGATCCAAATTCCAAAATACTCGTCGGTTTTTCCATGAAATTTAAAACGGTTTTCACTTAAGTGCTGACTTTCCATGCCAAGAAATCCTGATGTTTAACTAATTGAAAATTAATAAGTCAAAAGACTTTAATGACAATAATATCTAAATAAAACAGATTTTTGTTATTAAAAATCAAAGAGGGGGAAATTTAAGATTAAATAGTGTGATTAAAACGTTTTCAATCACACTCTATATAGAAAAATGAAGCACGCTAAGTGGGTGCTTCATTTATATTTGTTCACTTGATGCAAACTCAGAATAGATATTGTTGCATGTTCACCGAGTAATGGTCTCCATCATCTACGCCACTTTGCTGCACAATAAATGCCCCCAGTTTATCTTTGCTTAACCACAGCTCACTGCTCTCTCCTTCGGTATTCAAAGCAAACCCATGGCTAACATACACCCGGTTTGCAGCACTTAATGGTTTCTCTCCTAAGTACTTAACTTGATACTGAATAATGTCAAACTCATCAAGGTCTAGCACTTTGAATACCTGGGTGTTTTGATGATCAATGGATGCCATCAAGTAATCAGGAAAACTCAAAGAATCAGAATCAAAATCACTGCGTTGTAAAATAGCATCAGGAGCTTGCTCAAAACGATTTAGCAATAGTGCCATGCCATTAGAGTTATGCTCATTCTCAATCAACTGCAACAGCTTATTGGTCCATGTGGAGTTGCTGCTAGCTTGGTTTTCTAAGGCATTAATATGGATACCTTGCTCTAATTTATCATTACCAAAAATTAAATAGCTTTCTTGATTTTCATCAACCTTAAAAGCGAACTGTTTCAAAGCTCCATTATCCAACATCACTTTTCCGCTGCGCTGGTAAAACTCCTTAAACCACAGAAAACTAAAATCTAACTCCACCTCTTCTTCAATGACTAAGCCATTAGGAAATTGGTTATCGATGATTCGGTTCCGTTGGTAAACGCCAACCACATCACCTTCCACAGCAATTTGATAAATAATGGTTCTAGACTCGTGGGCGGCGTTTGCAATACCGGCCCCAAATGTAGCAACCATCACCAATATCACACTAAGCCTAGAAAGTTGCGCTATCCACATTACGATTACTCCTTAGCCTGCTAGTTGTTAAAACTCGTAAGCAACACCCATTAACAAACCTAGCGATTTGCTTTGATAGAACTCAATGTTGCTATCGCCTTTATCGTAAGATGCCATCAGGTATACCGAGGTATTCTCAAAATCAAAAGGTTGGGCATATCCATAAATGGCGTTTATACCAAAATCGTCATCCCCCTGAGTTTGGTTAAATATTGGATTACGGCCTTTGTAATCACGCTTAGCATAGTTAATGTAAAGGCTGGTGAAATGGCGCTCGGCAAAGCTGTAGGTGGTTTCTAAGCCAAAGGCATAAGCATCAAACGCCATTGCATCACCATCGGTATCAGCCTTGGTATAAGTAAGCTGAGGTGTCACGGTAAATCCATCTTCATCGTAAGCCAAGATCTCGGCAGAGACTCGGTGATACTTGCCGTCACGTTGCATTAACTTTTGTTCGTTAGCATCTAAACCAAAGGCTTGACCACTACGCTCGTTTTCTATATCTGCCGCCGCAAAGCCGTAACGCAAGGTTAGCGGCGTATCAAATAAATAGCGCCAAGCTACCCTAAAGCCACTGCTATCAGCATCGGTTTTTTGCCTAGCACTGCCAGTTAAATATGGGTCTTGCCAGGTCTCACTAAAACCGGGCAGCTTAGGAAAATACGCCAGTTCTAACTGTGAATACTCACCCACCATTTGGGTAATACCCAGTTCAACTTGGTCTTGGCCACGCACAATGTTTTCTTCTTGTTGACCTAAGAAAATCTGAGTTTTCTTGTTAGCGAAGGTGTAGTTTAGCTCCGCTAAAACAGCTGGGCTTACACCGCTACTTTTATTACCTGAGTTATTAAGATCCTGAGTCACAGCGTTATCGTCATCAGTATCAAACTGAGATTGTTGTTGGCCCACCATGCCACCCAACAATAACTCAAAACCAAACCCAGCCTCATCGTCTACATAACCAGTAGCATTGGCAGCACCAACAGATGCAAACGTAGCTAGTACGCTACTTGTTAATAGACGCTTAGTGTGAAATTTTTTCATCCTGTTCCCTATCCCTTTAATAGACTTTCAAGCATGCGTTTGCATGCCGAGCAACCACTTGTTGAGCACATTGTAAAATGCGACAAATTCTCACTCAGTCAGTCTTATGTCAGGGATAGTCACAGTTTTCCGATATTCCAAACTAGATATTGAGAATTAGTTTACATTTAAATGATATTTGTCGTAGTTTTGTAAGTGGTAATTGCATCAGCCTAAGGGCTCTCTAAAATGAGCCAGCTGAGGGAGTTGTCTATGCAGGGAAACAAGTTGAGCCAAGAACACAAAAAAATCGTATTAATTGAAGATGATTCACGCCAACAGCAGTTGGTGGCTACGTTCTTGCGCAGCGAAGGCTTTGAGGTTATTTCTTCAGAGCGTGGCGATCAAGCACCAGAGCTAATTGCCAAACATTCTCCAGATGCAGTACTGCTTGATTTAATGCTACCAGGCATGGACGGCATTCAAGTATGCCAAGTGGTTCGTGACTTCTATTCAGGGCCAATCTTAATGGTTACCGCCCAAGGCGACGATGTAACCGAAGTATCTGCCCTAAATTTGGGTGTTGATGACTTCTTAAGTAAACCATTGCGCCCACATGTTTTGCTCGCTAGGCTTCGCTCTGCACTGCGCCGCAGTGAACGCGCCAGTGCCATCGATGCTTTACAGCTAAGCAATAGCGAAACGGTTCGCCACCCCAACCGAATTATCTGCCAAGAGCTGATTGCCGACAAAACTCAGCGCCGTATTTGGCTAGGTGAGCAACTGTTAGAGCTTACCGACGCCGAGTTTGACCTACTCTACTTTCTTATGGACAACGCAGGCCACGTATTGCCGCGCGATGTACTATTTAGAGAAATGCGTGGCATTGATTACGACGGCCTCGACCGCTCGCTAGATATGCGAGTATCAACTATACGTAAAAAGCTAAACGACAATACGCCACCTTATCGCTACATTAAGTCGGTGCGTGGTAAAGGCTATTTATTTGTAAAAGCAGCATAGCGAGCTAACCCCGCTTGATTACTTTATTTCTAAAGCTGTTTCTGTCTTCGGTGTTATCAATTATTGCTGCCACCTTTATTTACGGCGTGATTATTGAAGAAAAGGTGCAGCACATTGAGCGCGAACAAATACGCCAAATTGTGCTGCCTATTTATTACCTGCTAGATCGAGATCTGCTGCAAGTAGAGAACCCAGATGTAGACAAAGTACTCACTCGCTACCAAGAAGAATTCCCTTTCTTTATCCGCATTTTTCCAATTACTGAACTAGACGCAGAAGCCCGCTTAAAGCTAATGCGAAACGGTGAATACATATCGGTTAAAAGCAATTTTTTAGATGACGACGACATCGTTCTTTATTACCAATGGCCCGACCAACAGGTTCTCGAATTAGATTTAGACGAAGAGTTTGTGGATTATGGTGACTGGCTATTTTGGTACATGGTAGCGCTAATGGGTGGCTGTTTAGCCGCTACCGTAATGTGGTTCTCTTTCTCAATTACTCGCCATACTTACCGCCTAGCTAAAGTGACCAAAGCCTTAGGTGACGGAGACTTCGACGTGAGCGCCAACGAGAAAGCCCCTTCACCGATTAATCACATGGCGCGCAGCTTAAATAGCATGGCCGCTAAGCTTAAGTCGCTGATTCAAGAGCAAGACTCAATGACCATGGCGGCGTCTCACGAATTAAAAACCCCGATTAACAATCTGCGTTTTGCCTTAGATATGACTCGCTCAATTACCGACATGAAAACCATGCATGAGCATATTCAAGAAATGGATGAAGACTTAGATAGCTTGGAAGACTTAACTCACGAGTTAATTAGTTTTTCTCAGTTAACCAAAGCGCGTGAAATAAACCCGCAATCAATTAACCCCTACCCACTGCTTTACAACATGTGTGAGCGTCTCTCTAAGCTTAGCCCCAAGTTAAAGATTCAAATTGAATGTCCGGTGGGATTGAGTTTAATGGCCGATGAAAAGCTAGTCCGCCGCGCCTTAAACAACTTGATCGTTAATGCGCAAAAGTATGCTGAAAAGCTCATTCTTATCCGTGCTTATGTGGTTAATAAATCGGTAATTTTTGAAGTACATGACGATGGTAGTGGTGTACCAGAGAAATACCGCGAATCGATTTTCCTGCCTTTTGCTCGGGTAGATGATAGCCGTAGCCGCCAGAGCGGTGGTCATGGCTTAGGTTTATCTATTGTCGAGCGAATTGTCACCAACCACTGCGGCAAAGCCAGCGTAAGCGATAGCCATTTAGGCGGCGCTTTATTCACCCTAGAGCTACCGCTATTCCAAAATAGCGAAGACCACAAAGAATAATTGGGATTGCCCCCCTTAACCATTGCCTTTTCGCTGAGCGGCGTTACCATTGTGGGCTCAAATTAATGACTAGAAGCTCGCACCATTGACCGCTCAAGCCCCTGCTAATACCGTTGTTGTTCTCGATTTTGAAACCACAGGTTTATCGCCAACTCAAGGCGACAGAGCCATAGAAATTGGTGCCGTATTACTAGAAGATGGCCAAGCCACAGCGCGCTTTCAAGAGTTGATGAACCCAGGCTTTCGCATCTCTTCTTTTATCGAAGACTACACGGGTATCACTAATGGCATGCTACAAGAGGCGGCGCCTTGCGATGAGGTAATGGAGCGCTTTTATCAATTTGTTGGCCAGCACAATATGGTGGCGCATAACGCATCTTTTGATCAGCGTTTCTTGGAAGCCGAGTTTGCTCAAATAGGCCGACGGCTTAACGGCGACTTTGCTTGCTCGATGTTATTGTCACGCCGCCTATTTCAAGACGCGCCCAACCACAAATTAGGCAGCTTAGTCGCTTACAATAACATCGACAATGATGGCGTTTTTCACCGTGCCTTAGCCGATTCTGAAATGACAGCCAAACTTTGGCTGTGTTTACTCGAGCAATTAGAGCAACACTATTCGTTAATAAATCCAAGCTTTGCGCTAATGCAGCAAATTAGTCGTAAGAGCAAAGCAAATGTCGCGAGCTTTTTACACAAAATTGCGTAACAATATGTGAGATAAAACAAACCATGAATTTGCGCCAAGCTTGGGCTATTGCAACACGCGAGGTTCCCGCTGCCATATTCACTCGCACACATTCACCCGCAATTATAGGTGTTCCATGAAAATACTTGTCCGTAACCTCGCTCGCAGCATTACAGAAGCCGACTTACTCGCTTTATTCGAAAGCCATGGCGCTGTAGAAAGCTGCGATTTGGTATTGGATAATGAGACAGGCAAATCTAAAGGTTTTGGCTTTGTCAGCATGCTTGACGAAACAGAAGCCAATGCAGCTATTGCCGCGCTAAATTCAACCAAGCAAGCAGGTAATAAAATACGGGTTAAGTTTGCCGAAGAAAAAGGCCCATCTGAGCAACAAACTGTTTGGCCAGAGTCTGAATAAATTTCAGCCATTAGCGAGTAAGCCCGTTACTCGCTAATAAACCTAATTTGCCGTTGCGGTTTTGAAATCACTATCCCTTTGTTCGCTAACGCAGCCACCACTTGCTGAGTAAGCTCCTGTTGTTCTCCACTTTCATTCGCCTCACTTAACAAAGATTGGCTTGCATAGGCGCAGCTCACCTGCAGGCTGTCGGGAAAGCGCTGAAAGTTAACACTGTGACTAATCCACGCAAAGCCCTCACAGCGTTGCTTGGCGTCCTCACATACATCGGTTAAAGCCGCTACGATGTCCTTATCGCGTTTTTTGTCCATCTTTCGCATTAGTTTGCTTGCTCGTTTAAATTATTTGCCACTAGTTGTCATTACTTGTTAGTATACTTGGCGCTTCAAGCTGTTGATTAAGCTGATCGGCACGGGCTTCTGGCGACCCACTTAATCCACCGAGTAAATGATACAAACACGGTACCACAAATAGCGTGACTAAAGTGGCCAGCAACATGCCGCTAAATATCACTATACCAATGGCAAAGCGCGTTTCGGAACCGGCACCAGTGGCCAAAAGCATCGGTACAGCGCCCAACAAGGTGGTCATGGCAGTCATAATAATCGGGCGTAGGCGATTGGTGGCAGCTTTAATAATGGCTTCTTTAACCGCTAAACCTTGGTCACGCAACTGATTAGCAAACTCAACAATCAAAATACCATTCTTGGTTGCCATGCCAATTAACATCAACAAGCCAAGTTGGCTGTAGATGTTAAAACTCTCTCCGGTAATCAGTAAGCCCAACAAACCTCCCAGCAAGCCTAAGGGCACCGTAAGCATTACAATGGCTGGGCTAATAAAGCTCTCAAATTGAGCCGCTAATACCAAGTAACAAACCAGCAAGGCCAAAGCAAATAACAACCATATCTCGCGTTGGTTATCGTAAAACTCTTTAGATTCGCCCGCGTAATCAACCGTATAACCGCTAGGCAAAATCTCGCTAGAGGCTTGATTTAAAAAGCTCAAAGCTTCGCCTAAACTTACGTTGTCACTTAAGTTGGCTTTTAAGTTAATCGACTTTTTACGCTGGTAATGGAACAAGCCGCGAGCCGAAGCAACATCTTGCGCCTCTACCAAGGTATCTAAAGACACCAAAGCGCCAGTATCACTGCGCAAATACACTTTGCTTAAATCACTGGGTGATTGAAATTGGTTTTCATCGGCTTTTAAGTATACATCGTACTCTTCACCAAACTCTTCAAAACGGGTTTGAGCACGTCCTCCCAGCAGCACCTCCAAAGTACTGGCAATGTCATTAACGCTAATGCCCAGCTCTCTGGCTGCTAGTCGATTAACATGCAATAAAATCTCTGGCGTTGTGGGGTTGTAGTCCAGCTGCACACCATGCATTAGGCCACTGTCTTTGGCTTGTTGCTCTAACTCTAAGGCGTATTGATAGAGCTGGCTGTAGTCGTCACCTTGCAATACAAACTGCACCGGCTCGCCCATTCGCCCGCCAAAACTAGGCTGGTAAGGATACACTTTAACATCGGCGACATCATGGGCTGCATCGCGGATCATCTCTACCACTTCGGCAGCATCTTGGCTGCGCTCACTCCAATCTTTTAAGCGAACAATGAAAAAGCCTTGGTGGTCTGCCCAACTGCCAAATGCAGGTGCCGAATAGTTAAGGGTTTCGATTGGCCCATCATCACTCATCATCGGCAATAGCCGCTGCTCAATCTCAGCCATGCTTTTAACCATGCGCTGGTAGCTCGTTGCTTCTACACCGCCAACATAGACGTTAACCACACCTCGGTCTTCTTTTGGCGCAAAGGCAGGTTGTTGCTGTTGATAAGCCCACACCAATAAACCCATGCATAAAGCCACAACGGCAAGTGCAGAAAACTTAAAGTTAATAATACGCGTCAACAGCTTGGCATAAGCCTGCTGCAGAGCGGTCATGGCGCGCCCCACCGAGCGGCTCATCCAGGTGGCTTTGTTAGGATTTTTTTCAAACAACTTACCGGCCATTACTGGCGCTAAGGTAAGAGCGATTAAAGAGGAGAAGATCACCGCTGCTGATAGCAATACAGCAAATTCGGTAAACAGGTCACCGATTTTTCCTTGCATGAATACCAAAGGCAAAAACACCATCACCAGTACAACGGTGGTAGCAATTACTGCAAAGTTGAGCTCTTTAGCTCCTCGAAATGCGGCAACTAATGGCGGCTCGCCAGCGGCGCGGTGGCGAATAATATTCTCTACCACCACAATCGCGTCATCCACCACTAAACCAATGGCCAAAATTAAAGCCATTAGCGTCACTAAATTGATGCTATAGCCAAATAAATAAGCCACTGAAAACGCTGCGACTAGCGATACCGGAACGGTTACAGCTGGAATAATGGTTGCGCTTAATCGCCCCAAAAACAGGTACAACACCGCCACCACCAGCAGCGCACAAATTAGCAAGGTAGAATACACTTCGCTAATGGCCTGGCGAATAAATACAGTGCTGTCATAATCAACCGTAAGTTCTGCACCAGAGGGTAAAAAGCGCTGTAATTCCGCCAACTCTTTTTTTACCGTATCTGCTACTTCTAGCGGGTTAGCCTTAGACATTGCCACAATGCCCAAGCCCATGCTGTCCACGCCGTTACTTTTAAAAGTAGTGGTATCTTTTTTAGCGCCAACGTATATATGCGCGATGTCTGACAAAGTAACGTGGTCACCGTCAAAGTTGGCAATTTGTAGCTTGGCAAAATCATCTGCCTGCTGGTACATGCGCTCCATACGCACCACAATATTTAAACTGTCGTTACGCACATAACCCGCAGGCAATTGTAAGTTTTCACGGTTTAAGGCATCAATCACATCGTTGGTGGTTAAGCCTCGCCCAGCCATTGCGGTGGGGTCCAGTTCCACATACATCACCCGTTCAACCAATCCCGAGGTATTTACCGCACTCACGCCGGGCAATAAGCTAAGGCGCTCAATTAAGATCCGCTGAGCAAAATCGCTAAGCTCTACTCTGTCTTGCAAAGTAGCAGTAAGATTAAGCCACATAAATGGGGCTTCTTCGCTGTCGTTTTTGCGCACCACAGGTTCATCAACATCATCGGGCAAGCGATTACGCGCTCGGCTTACCGCATCGCGCACATCGCTTACCGCGGCCAACATATCCGAACCTTGCTTGAAGGTAATGGTAATGCCTGACCAGCCATCCCACGACGATGACCAAATATAGTCAATGCCATCAATTCCGCTAAGCTCGTCTTCAATCGGCTTGGTGATTTGTGATTCAACAATAGAAGAGGCACTACCGCGATAAGGCGTACCAATAGACACCACAGGACTTTCAATGTCGGGCATTTCTCGCACTGCCAGTTGGCTGTAGCCTACAACCCCAAACAGCATCAGTAGCAAACTTAATACTATCGCCGCTACAGGGCGATACATCGACAGATCAGATATTTTCATTAGTTGAGTACTTCAACCTCGATGCCATCATGCAACTTCACCAGACCTTTATTCACGACCTGTTCGCCAGCACTTAAGCCACTAAGCACTTCCACTAAGTTGTCGCCGCGCTGGCCTAACTCCAACTCAACTTTTTCTGCAACTTGTTGATTAACTCGGTAAGCAAAACGGCGGTCACCGTTATAAGCAATCGCCTGGAGGGGAATTAATACCCGCTCGCTAGCGCTTAAATCTAATTCGCCAGTAACCAAAGTGCCTGGAGCAATGCCTGCTTGCTGGTTGTCGATAGACAATTGAATGTACACATTTAAGCTTTCACCGCGCACTCGGCTGTCAATGCTAGTCACTGAGGCATTAAATATACGTGAGCTTAAACCCGCTTGGTGTAGCTTAGCCTGCTGCCCAACCTCAATTCGGCCTAAATGGCGCGCGGCAACGGGAACGTTAAGGCGTAAAGTATTGGCATCATCTAAGGTGGTGAGCACGGTATCGGAGTCAACTAACTGCCCAGGGCTTAAATCAACAAGGCCGAGTTTGCCACTAAATGGCGCGCGAATAGCCCTGTCTTGCAACGCTGCTTCAGCTAACGCGAGCTCGGCTTGTTGCATGGCAACTTGAGATTCGTAACGATCAACTTCGGCTTGGGTGGTAGCCCCTTTGGGTAATAATTGCAGCAGATTCTGATGCTGACGAAGAATATCATCAAGCCGTGCCTGCTCACGCTGTAACACTGCACGTTGATGGCGGTCGTCTAATTGAACCAACAATTGGCCTGCACGCACAGCTTGGCTAGAGCTAACAGCAATCGTGTCTATGCGACCATCAACCTCTGCTTTCACATTTACCGAATGAGCAGAGAATACATTGCCTAATAAATGCACTTGTTCGCGGAGCTTGCCTTGCTCTACCGTTACCACTTCTACGGTAACGGGTTTACTTGATGTTTGCTCTGTTTGAGCCGCGTCGTCACTGTAATACATCCATGTAACAACAGTAAGAAGCGCCACCACAACTAAAATGATGCGTCGCATTACTCTTTACCTTTTCAAACTGAGAGAAGACTCTAGCGCAAGCAAAGGTTGCGGGTCTATCTTTAGTTGATTACAAACTGCATAAATGCGAATCAAACAGCATCATGCACTACAAAAGATAACAATAAACGAATTTTAATTAAAAAAAGTCAGGTAAAAGCAAATTATTTGTTTAGACAAGCAAGCTTGTTTCTTTTGCTATAAGCCACGCCAAAGCTCACTCTACGCTAAATTAAATAGCCAGTTTAGATTTACTCAACAACAATCCCTCTCTACACTGAATGCGAAATGTTTGCGAAAAAATGCAACTTTTCCACCACTTATACACCTAAGTAGGACGGATCCTGCTCGGCATATTGTACGTGTGCTTAAATAATTAATTGCTATAGGAAGTTATATGGGTATTGAGTTTGACAATGGAGTTCTATTATTTGACTCCTTTTTTACCGCCACCATTGGTATTTTGGTGCTATTTATCGGTAGACGAATAAATGCAGCGGTAGGTTTTCTGCGCGAGTTTAGTATTCCCGAACCCGTTACCGGCGGTATTCTGTTCTCGGTAATGATTGGTTTAATCTACGCCCTCACTTCTGTTGAAATCGAGTTTACCCTAGTCGCCCGCGACATTTTGCTAGTGTATTTCTTCACCACTATTGGTATTAACTCAAGCCTTAAAGATTTGCTCAAAGGCGGCATGCCACTGGTTATTCTCTTAGGTATTACAATCGGTTACATGATCCTGCAAAACTTAACCGGTATTACTGTAGCCAAAATATTTGGTTTAGAGTCTGCCGTAGGTATGCTGGGCGGTAGCGTGTCGCTTATTGGTGGTCACGGCACCGCTATTGCTTGGGCGCCTCGAATTGCTGAAGACTTTGGCATTAGTAACGCCATGGAAATTGGTATTGCCAGTGCGACTTTTGGCCTAATATTAGCCAGTTTAATGGGTGGTCCAATTGCCCAGTTCTTGGTAAATCGACACAACTTAAAACCAAAGAATGAAGAGCCTTTAGATGTAGGTGTAGCTGAAGAAAACAAGAACAACAGCATTACCGGTTTTGATTTCTTAGATGCGATTCTAGCCATTCATGTATGTATTATTCTTGGCTTCTTGTTAAACGAAGCTATCTCGCAGGCAGGCCTGCAACTGCCGCTGTTTGTTACCTGTTTGTTTGCCGGTATTGTTATGACCAACTTGGTACCTCAATCGCTTCCGCGCTTAACCGGTACCCAGTGGCCTTCTCGCAAACCAGCGGTTGCTCTAATTGCCGACATATCACTAGGCACCTTTTTAGCCATGTCATTAATGAGCATGCAGCTATGGACCTTAATTGATTTGGCCGGTCCAATTTTGGCGATTCTTGCCGCACAATTTTTGATTGCTATCTTGGTGAATATTTTTGTGGTGTTCCCAGCCATGGGCAAATCTTATGATGCAGCGGTGATATGTTCAGGCTTTGGAGGTATTTCTTTAGGTTCTACCCCTACTGCAATGGCTAACATGTCGGCGGTTTCACAACGCTACGGTAACTCTCATCTGGCCTTCATCATTGTGCCGTTGGTCTGTGCATTCTTTATCGATTTAGTGAACGCCCTGCTAATTCCATTCTTCCTAGCTAATTTCTAGCGTCATTGAGGGTAAGGTTATTAAGCCTTACCCTCAAAATTTTTAAGCTTTTGTTTCTTATATCTATTTACAGCAAAATCAGCACACCTTCCTAGGCTTACTCATCTCACCTGCCCATTGTTCTGCTATAACTTTAATGTTTAATTGTTCAAAATTCACCCAAACCTAAGGAGGCGCTTCCTATGACAATGATTAGCGCTAAACAGTTTTCAAGCTGGCTACGAGATCGCTTTGGCGAAGACAAAAAAGGAGTGTGTTTATCACGAGAAGACATCAATCACCTTACTGGTCGGCAAAGCTTTTCGTTAAGCTTTGTACACGATATTCATTACGAACTGATGCCCCACGGTATGGCTTTTGTTACCGACACCAATCGAGAAACATTCTACCTAGTGCCAATAAGCCAACGAAACTGGCGTGAACACCTAGAAAAACAATACGAAAAGGACTTGTTCTGCAACGTATTGCCATTAGATAAGTCTGCCAGTAACAACTAGCTTAGCGATCTATTTGCCACCTTGATGCGTTTGACTAATAAGCGTTAGATGAGGTGGAAGATTGGATAGTTTACAGCGAAACTACAAGTTACTCGGGTATGCTGGCTTAAGTGTTTTTATCGCTTTGGCATTGGCGGTAGTATTTGGAGCAACAAATACTGGCCCATCGCCTACCCAATTATTTTTGTATTACAGCGTCAGCATTTTGTGTTTTTTGTCTGGCAGCTTATGGGCGCAAACCGTCTCGGGAAATGCATTTGGCCCCGCTCAGTTATTTACAAGCAATGCCCTTACCTTGCTAGCTTGTGGTAGCTTGGTCATTAATTCTCCAACTTTTGCACTCGCGATATTAGCCTGTGCTTTTAGCTACCTTTACTACTGCGAATGGCACAGTGCTAATCCCAGCCGATTAGGTAAAAGCTACCAATCTATGCGTTTTAAACTCACCACAGTAGTGGTACTTTGCCACCTTGTGGTTCTTAGTCATCAGTAATCTGGAGCCTATATGCAATTACGAATTTTTTATGACGCCCAATGCCCACTTTGCGCAGAGGAAATGCGTCAACTCAAGTTTTTTGACCATCGCCAACTCATTGAGCTGCAAGATATTAATCAGGCAGATTTCACCAGCAAATATCCACATATTGATCGCAGCGAAGCCAGCGACATACTGCATGCGGAAACAGAAGAAGGCACCTTGCTGCTAGGATTAGACGTTACCGCGCAAGCGTGGGGCTTGGTCAATCAGAAACCTTGGATACAACTGTTACGCACGCCCTTATTGCGCAAAGTATCCGACAAAGCCTATTTAGTTTTTGCCAAAAACCGCTTCAAAATATCGAAGCTGTTAACCGGTAAAGAGCGCTGTGATGAACAAAGCTGCGGCGTGGGCAAACAGTTTGATTGACCAACAAGGGCAGCCTTAAGATGCAACGACTAATCGATGTCAACTTAGTACTTCGGGTCTATGAAAAGATTTGTCGCTTAGGAAAAAAGCAGCAAGACCACTATTTGTATGAAGGCCTAAGTGCCAGTTCAGACTGGGACGGTTATACCATTGTTGTTGCCAACTCCCAGCTTGAGCTAAGCGTGTTTTTTCATAACAAGTATCAGTTCTCTAGTCACGACGACAAAGCGATTGAAGGCTTTATCAAGCAGCTCAAATTTGTTGATGAACAGTGAATGCTGCGAGATCTAGCTCGCAAACTAACGCTCCAAGGCTACTGGTCAGAGCTCCAACTGCTACAGTAACAGTTTTTTAACAAGTGAGCAGGAAGCTTATTGTGTCAAAGCCAGTCCAGCAATGGTTTAAGGAATATGCGCGTAGCCATCAACATCCTACAAACAAGGCCATCCACTGGCTTATGGTGCCTGCCATCTACTTTAGCATTGTGGGCTTGTTGTGGTCAGTCCCTCTGCCAGGAACGAATTCAGCCAACAGCAATGCGCTATGTTGGCTCAATCTAGCCAGCTTGCTAGCAATACCGGTTCACGTCTTTTACTTCCGCTTATCTAAACCCCTTTGCTTAGCCATGGCGCTATTTACTGTAAGCTGCTTTTTAGTTTGTGATTTGATTACTCAATTTAGCCCAATTGCCATATGGCAGGTGAGCCTAATAATCTTTGTTGTCGCTTGGATTGGCCAATTTATCGGCCACAAAATAGAAGGCGCTAAGCCTTCCTTCTTTGAAGATATTCAGTACCTACTAATAGGTCCACTGTGGTTGATGGGTTTCGTGTTCGATTATCTAGGTTTAGATTACCAACAAAAATAATCCGCAAAGTTTAGCAAACCAAAAAAATACCCCGCTTTAGAGCGGGGTATTTTTATACAAAGCGATAACTAAAGCTTATTTCTCTGTGTAGCTATCGTGAGTTGCTTTTAGCTTATAGAAGGTTGCTTGAGAGTAATCATCTAAATCGCCAGAGATGTTTTGGTTGTAAACACCAGCTTTAAAGTACATGTACTTACCACCAACATCGTAGCCACTGTCGCTCATGTCTACTACCTGAACAGCGTCTTCTTTGCCTTCTCGAGAAACGGTAACAGTCATGGTGTTGCCAACCACTTCGATACGGTAGCTAAATACTTCGCCTAGCGCGATACCATCTTCACCAACCTCAGCCGTTAAATCACCTACTAGCGGATAGAAATCCTCTTTGGTAGCGTCTTGGCTTTCGTGAGCAAAGTAAACAGCACCAGTTGCTTGGTTTGGCAGCTTACGGTAGTACAAACGAATTGGCTCATCGTTTTGGTCGTGGATTTGACCAATAATAAAGCGACCTACTTCGTTAGCCGCACCAGTAGTGGTGGCGTGGTCAATTTTAAGGGTAGCTTCTAGAACGCCATCAATACCGCCGGCAGCTTTTAAGTCTGCTTCTGGAGCGCTTGAGAATACCCAGTTGTTTTTGTTCACACCTTTAGTTTTGTGCGACATATTACCGCGACGTAGCATTTCACGAAGCTCGGTACGCGCATACTTGGTGTTTTTAGAGGTACGAACCCCTTTCACGTAAGACTTGAATACTAAACCACCATCGTCTGCTGTATAGAAGATCTCAGGGTGCTGATAACCGTTTGCAAGGTTCCATTCAGACACGTCATCTGGGCGTTCATTTTTGTCGTGGTCGAAAGGCTGCGATAAGTACCAGTAAGACAAGTCAAAGTTTTCGCTTGGTGCGTTACCTGGTAGCGGCGTTTCTGGTAAAGCCGGAGTTGGAGGAAGCTCAGAACGCAAACATGTTACTGTGGTTTCACAAGGGTATACGGCTGGCGCACCAAAATCACCTGAACGAAGGTCTTTACGTGCTGCTTTACGTGCTTTCTCTGCCGCTTTCATTTCTGCAATCATTGAAGCTTCAGCTGCAACTACTGCACTAGTAATGATGTGGCTTGATGGACAAGCGTTAATGCTACAGTTAACGGCTGCGAGTTCCGTTACACTGTTCCAACCATTTTTGGTGTTGCCGTGTCCTACGTATCGTACGTAACGGGCATTTACCGCAGGCTCGAACTGAAAACGCTCTAAACCAAGGGCTCTACCAGAGCTCTCTTGAGCTTCTAGAACCGTTGTCCAAGTTTCACCGTCAACACTCATTTGAATATCAAATTTAGACTGACGCTGATTACCTTTACTAAAGGCAGCTTGAACAGCATCAAACTCTTGAACTGAGCCGTAGTCTAGCATTGCCCACTCGCCATCACCGGCTGCAGACCAACGCGTTGTAATGTCTTGGTCGAATAAACGGTCAGGGCCGTTACCATCATGGCTACTTGCAGTAATGGCTACCGGCGTTAATAGAGCTTCACCTGTCTCTTTGTTATTCGTAAACTTTTCAACAGAATCAGGAGTAGAAGTTGATGTACAGCCTACGGCTAAAAAAACAGAAGTTGCTAACAAGCTTTTAAGATAGATATGTTTCATGTATCCATTCACCTAATGTTGTATAAATCAACTATATAGTTTTTTATATAATCGACTCAGTGCTGTGTGTTGACGTGGAAATTACAGCTATCTCCGTTTCCACATTATCTGAAACCCTATACGAGAGCGTTTTCAAATCTAATGAACTATAAAGATAATATAATTTAATAATACAAATATATATGAATGTTGATAAATGCGATTAAGATCTAATCCTGCGGTTCGCAATAGTGATCTATGTTCAAAAAAACAATCCCTATTTACCCGTTTCCTAGGCGATTCAAGTTGCCATTTGAGATAGGCCCTAACCTTTTTCGCTTGTAAGGGTCTGTTCTCCTTCAGCGGTTTATAGTCGGCGATTTCACCAAAAATGAAGCGCCCTATTTTACTTGAGTCAAGCACCGTGATGATTGTAGTAGTGATGCCAGCACTTCAATTTACCCGCTACCTAACAAAGAGGAGGTCTACGGTTTTTGGAAGTTCGATATTTATAGGGTAGTCTACTAGGGAGAAAAGGCTTTATGTATGACAACTTAAGCGTTGAAGACGCAGATAAAAAATAAGCCGCAAATGCGGCTTAGTCTATTTACACTTTTATATTTATGTTTTCGCCTAGTCCAGCTCTAGTCGCAGGTGCGGCTTCTGGTACGTCAGCTGCGGCCACTAATTCTTGCACCGCTTTACCGTCTTGCTCTTGCTGACTTTTCGCCAGCTTGGCTGAAATCACTTCCATTGATTGCGAAGTGCTTGCTCCACTGATTTCCATTCTACCTCCTATTCCTGGACATCAACCCTATAGCGGCAATACTGAGCTTTTCTTTAGTAAAATTTGCTATTTAATTATCACAAGCTTCTGTTGTGAGTTGGTGCTCGCCTTTATCTTCACCTTCGGCAATTACAAAATCGCTAACAAACTGATAGCACTGCACCCCACCCTGCATCGCCAAGGCTTTAATGGTAATCACTCCACTGTTGCCAGACTTGCGATTACTCCATTGCTCCTTAGCACCTTGTTTTGGCTGCTTCATCAGCTTCTTCATGGCTTGTTCGTATTCATCTCGATCTTCATCAGTAATGCTGTCGGTGCTCTTAAGGCCTAAACGCTCTGTAGTACTGTCGCCAATCCTGCCAATTAGATTAAACGGTGAGGTTAATATTCCACCTACAAACCCTGTCACTAAACCTTTGCTGGCCTCTTTGCCCGCATCTTCGGCTTTGCTCACTAAGTCATCGGCACTGGCAATCATTTCGGGGATTTCAATCCTTAAGGCCTCGCTCTCTGCCAAAATAAGCGGCACTTGTGGCACCACTTTAGCAATCTCTTTATTGGTACCTCGCACGGTGGTGTTGGTTTCATCCACTCGCTTGAGGATCGCCGGTAGTTCTTCGCGCCACGCTTCTGTTTGTTCTAATACCGGTTCAATGGCTTGGCTAATTGCGGCAACTTCATCAATGATTAAAGGAAGTTGAGCGTTGATGTCATCAACTCGGCTTAATACCTCGGGAATCAATTCTTGGTAACCTTCACTCTGCTCAATAATTTGCGGAATAAAGGTTTGTAGCTCTGCGATTTGCGCCACAATTGGGTCAACCCGCTGAGCAGTACTATCCACCTGCTCTAACATGCTCGGCAATTGGATCCGCACTTGGCGAAGTTCTAAGGTAAAAAATACAATCGCTGCGGCTAGTGCAAACAACCCCAAGGCAGTGAGTATTCGAACAAAGCGTAAAAGACCTTCCATTTAAGCCATTTTCCCGTTGATTCTTCTCGCATAACCATAACCTATCTCTAGAGCCGAGTCTGCGTAAACCGCGGCAAAACCATTAATACCAATCACACTCAGTAAGTAATCAGAAATAACGCAAGAAACATACTCGAGAATAAGGCAGGATTTTTTTCGATAAGTCGTTATTCTACAATCAAAAGTTCTATCGCAATTATCGAGTATTTGAACCAGATAGAATGAACAGGTACTTAGTACGCTTTGAATAATAGCTTTAGCTGTGACTAATTGAAGCTGATACAATTACTCGGTAAGAAAACAATAGGCTTCAACATGACTCAAGTAAACAATCCCCTGCACGGCAAAACTCTCCAAAGTATTCTCGAAGAACTGGTTGAATTTTATGGTTGGGAAGAATTAGGCGCGCGCATTACCATTCGCTGTTTCACCCACGACCCAAGCATTAAATCTAGCCTTAAGTTTTTACGTAAAACGCAGTGGGCACGTGACAAAGTAGAACGTTTATACCTACGAATGAAAGGCTTAGCATAAGTTTTTAGCCCCGCTTAACACCTTGTCGCTAGCGAGCAAAGCTAAACGAGCATATAGTAATAAAGCAGCTAAGTTGCTGATTACTAAATAGAGGCTAATTGTGGAACTTCGACTAATACTCAACGGAAAGAAAGCTCACCTGCCCGAGATACGCGAAGCCGTGCAGCTACTGCGCAAGCAAGGGCACGACATTCAGGTACGAGTCACCTGGGAAGGTGGAGACGTTGAACGTTTAGTCGCCGAGGCCCACCAGCAAGGTTGGAATTCACCAGACAAAAAACTAGTTATAGGTGGTGGTGACGGTTCGGTGCAAGAAGTAGTATCTGCGCTTATGCAATATCCCGCAGAGCAACGTCCAAGCCTTGGCGTATTGCCACTTGGCACAGCCAATGACTTTGCCACTGCCTGCCAAATCCCCGATACCGCCTTAGCAGCGCTCGAGTTTGCTTTATCAAACAGCGCCAAAGCAGTTGATGTAATCCAAGCGACCGATTTAGAAAACCAGCAAAAGTTCTATTTTATGAACGTACTCACCGCAGGTTTTGGTGCCCAAATCACCGCGGAAACCCCAGTTGAGCTTAAAAACTTTTTAGGGGGTGGCGCTTATACCCTCTCTGGCATTGTGCAAGCGCTAAACTTTAAACCTTATATCGGCGAGATAAATAGCCCCGACAAACAGTTTTCTGGCGGTATCATCATTGGCGCCTTATGTAATGGTAAACAAGCTGGCGGAGGCCAAGTATTAGGGCCAAATGCCTACCTTAATGACGGCCTAATGGATATTTGTTTAGTTCGAGATTTCCCCGCTACCGCGCTAAGCCAAGTGCTGCAAGAAGCATCAGCCTTTGGTAATGACGAACAAATAAATGCCGACTATGTTGTCTCTTGGCAAACGCCTTGGTTAGAAACAAAATCTGAACAGTTTATTCCCACCAACCTCGACGGCGAACCGCATAAATTTAACCACGCGCGCTTTGACGTTGTTCCCAATGCTTTGCCGCTAATAGTGGCCGACTCTTGTCCTTGCTTAATGCCTTAAAGGGTGGACTAGCAGCTAATTTTTTAGCCTCTAAGGCTTGCTTAACTGCCCTAGCTTAGCGAGTTTCGACTAAGCTGAAAGGTAGGCCAGCAAGCTAACGAGGCAAACATGTTAGGTGAAAACCACGCGCTTATTTTCGAGTTTCCGGAACATCGGGAAAGAATTCATCAACTTAAAGTAGCAGACAGCGATTTTAATTCGCTAGCTAAGCGCTACCATCAACTCGACCATAAAATACGCGGCTTAGAAGCCACGCAAGTTCCCGCAGAAGACCAATACTTCATGCAAATGAAGCTACAACGCGTTCAACTTAAGCAGCAAATCTTTAGCATTTTGTCACAAGCCAATACAGCAACTGCAGAATAATGGCTAAAAAGAGTAAAGCTAATAAGTTAATTTTATTCGCTTTTACTTGAACCTTGTTGCTAAAACTACCTATATTGGAACTAGTTTTTATTGTCGCTTGTCATGCAAGGCTAAAAGGAATTACCAATGCCAAAGCAGAAAAACAAAGTATTACTGCTATTTGCGCACCCGTCGCAAGATCGCTCCGAAATCAATAAGCCTATGTTCAAGCTTGCCAGTAAAATAGATGGTGTAACCGCCATTGATTTATATCGCGAGTATCCTACTTTTCGAATCGACGTAGACAAAGAACAACAACGCTTGCTAGCGCACGATATTGTAATTATGCAATTTCCGCTCTATTGGTACTCCACTCCAGCCATTTTAAAAGAATGGCAAGACTTAGTGCTGGAATATGGCTTTGCTTATGGGCACGACGGCACCATGCTGCATGGTAAAACCTTGCTTTGCGCCATAACCGCAGGCGGTGCAGAAGCGGCTTATAGAAAAGAAGGTTATAACCATTTTACTATTCGTGAGTTACTGCACCCATTAGAGCAAACTGCCTCACTCATCGGTATGCGCTACCTTGCACCTTTCACCCTATTTAGCTCTCGCACCGCGGCCGAAGAAAATCGCGATAAAAAACATTTAGAAGATTGGACTCAGCTACTTAACGCATTAGTAAACAACCAACTCGATTTTGAACTTGCTGCAGGCTTAGCCAAGCTAGATGTACAAAACATTGACCTTATTAAGGAGTTGCTATGACCGGTTACTTCTTACAAGCCTTTGTTTACTTAATTGCCGCCGTACTGGCCGTGCCACTGGCCAAGCGTTTAGGTTTAGGCTCGGTACTGGGCTACTTAATTGCTGGGGTAATTATTGGTCCTGTGATTGGATTGGTAGGCGCCGAAACCGCCACTATTCAACACTTCGCCGAGTTTGGCGTAGTGATGATGCTATTTGTGGTAGGCCTAGAACTAGAGCCTAGAATGCTCTGGAATATGCGCCATAAACTCATTGGCCTTGGCGGCTTGCAAGTAGGTATCACCACCTTGGTGGTGATGTTAGCCTGCTTAGCTTTTGGGCTGCAGTGGTCGATAGCGCTGGCGGTTGGTTTAATATTCTCGCTCTCCTCTACCGCCATTGTGCTGCAAACCTTTAACGAAAAAGGTTTAGGTAAAACCGATGGAGGGCGCTCTTCCTTCTCGGTATTGCTGTTTCAAGATATTGCAGTAATCCCCATGTTGGCACTTATCCCTTTGCTAGCTTTGCCAGAGCTAGTGGCCTTATCCGAAAAACTGGGTGAAGCCGCCGCAGAACACGGCGATAGCCTAAACCTAGTGGCCCATTTGCCTGGTTGGGCTTACGCCATTGTGGTGGTTGTGGCCATTGTTGCCTTAGTGGTTGGTGGCCATTTCCTTAGTCGCCCTCTGTTCCGTTATGTAGCTAGCTCTGGGCTTCGCGAAATATTTACCGCCGCCACTTTAATGCTGGTTATTGGTATCGCCGCACTAATGGGCTTGGTAGGTTTATCGCCCGCCTTGGGCGCATTCTTAGCTGGGGTGGTACTCGCCAACAGTGAATTTAGGCATGAATTAGAATCCACCATCGAGCCTTTTAAAGGGCTGCTGTTAGGCTTGTTCTTTATCACAGTGGGGGCGGGTGTCGACTTTGGCGTATTGCAATTGCACTGGGGTAAAGTTATCGCCATGGCTTTAGCCATTATGCTAATCAAAGCCACCATTTTATTTGTTCTAGCGATTATCTTTAAGATTAAAAACAGCGACCGTTGGCTGTTTGCCCTTAGCTTGGCCCAAGCCGGTGAGTTTGGCTTTGTACTGCTTAACTACACCGTGCAAAACCATGTTATTCCACATGACTTATCACAAATCCTGTCCTTAGTTGTAGCCTTCTCAATGTTCTTAACACCGAGCCTGTTCATACTCTATGACAAAGTGATTTTGCCACGTTACGAACGCTCCGAAAACCATCAAGAACCCGATGAAATTGATGAAAAAGGCACGGTAATTGTGGCGGGCATTGGTCGTTTTGGGCAAATCATCAACCGCTTTTTAGTGGCTAACGGCATTAAAACAGTGGTGCTCGATCACCAAGCGGGCCAAGTAGAATTAATGCGTAAAATTAACATTAAAAGCTACTTTGGCGATGCCACCCAACCAGACCTATTGCATACAGCAGGCATAGAAGAAGCCAAACTTATGGTGGTCACCATCGATGATAAAGAGAAGGTGCGCGACATTGTTAAATACGTAAAGCACGCGCACCCGCATGTGCGTTTAATGGTGCGGGCGTTTGACCGCGGCCATGCTTACGAACTGCGCAGCTTAGGTGCCGATCACATAATTACCGAGGCCTACTACTCTGCACTAGAAATGGGTGGCCGAGCACTTAACGAATTGGGCTTTCATCCCTTTAAGTCTGAACAGCTTAAAGCCGCGTTTGACCAAATAGAAAAAGACAATAAAGAAAAGCTCTACCAAACTTGGTTAGCGGGTAACGAAGACAACCGCTTTAGCAACGACTACCGCGAACTGTTTTTGCAGTTAGAAGAGTTGCTAGGCAAAGCCATGAGCAAAGATCGCAGCGACGGTCACTCGCTTACCGAACGCGGCTGGACACCACCACCTAAAAGCTATCAAGACGACTTTAAGCAATAGTCATTAGGGTCTGTTGATCTTTGGCGTTGAAATTTTTTTCGAGATAAGCGGGATTTAATCGCGGCGAGCACTTAGAAGCCTAGTGGGTTAAGCAATAAGTGCTTAACAAAGAGTAAAGTTCGCTTATCCGAACCCTTCGGGCAGCATTTATTAGCCATTTATTCAGCGTTAGCGAGTGATTATTAAGCCCACTTAACTGCACACTCACTGCCTTGCCTAAATGGCTAAGACATTGCTGCAAAAACCATCAGCAAAGATCAACAGACCCTAATACAAACAGCCCCATAGCAATAGCCATGGGGCTGTTTGTTTTTAAGCAGGTAAAAGCTGGCTGCTAGGCGTTGCAGTCAATCTTCGCTTAAGGCTTAATAGGGCAAATTTTTGATATTAAGCGCAGTATGCATATCAACCAAGCTGAACGAGACGCCCTGTATAAAGTCATCTACTCCCGCCGCGATGTACGTAAAGACTTCTTAAGCACCCCAATTAACGACGACGTTATTCAACGTATTCTAGCTGCTGCTCATAACGCGCCCAGCGTTGGTTTTAGTCAGCCTTGGGATTTTATTTTGGTAAGTAAACAGCAAACCAAACAAGCGATTAAACGGGGCTACCAAGCCGCCAGCGAAGAATCTGCCAAACTGTTTGCTGATGATAAACGCGAGACCTACCAAAGCTTTAAACTTGAAGGCATTTTAGAAGCACCCTTAGGCATTTGTGTCACCTGCGATAGAGAACGCAATGGCCCGGTGGTAATAGGCCGCACCATTAAGCCAGAGATGGACTTATACAGCACCGTGTGTGCTATTCAAAACATGTGGCTGGCCGCCCGCGCCGAAAACCTTGGCCTAGGCTGGGTAAGCATTATTCACGACGAGGTTCTTCGCTCTGCCCTTAACATTCCAGAGCGTTTAGAAATCATTGGCTATCTGTGCATCGGCTATGTATCCGGCTTTGAAGAAAAACCAGAACTGGAGAAATTTGGTTGGTTAGAGCGAGAGAACTTAAACCAGCTGGTTCATCACGAGCAATGGTCAGATAAAACTAAGTAAACGAGGTAACTGGCTATCTGGTGTTAGACCACAACACATCAGTAAAAGCTCGATACCGTCTTCAATCAATTGATTTAAATTGACTCTGACACCTTTTATTTTTGGGGCCACTAACAAAAACTACCCAATACACCCACAAGACAATAAAGGTAAAAACAAAGACCAATAAGATGAAAATTAGTTCTATAAAACTACCAGGCCGAGACATTGTGAAAAGCGTAATCACTAATTGCACAACGGTTAATACAATAAACGGCCCAAATATTAGCTGTGACGTTCGCTTTACCCAGCGTGGAGTTAACGGGTGATGAATTCGACTTAAGCACTCTCCCTCTGCAACTGCCGACTCAACCGGATCGATGGTGTTATATATTCTCCCACTTACGTGGCAAAGCCTAGGGCCCATCTTTTTAATAGGTATATCTTGAGTGATAACCAATTTTTGTTCGACAGATTCAAGATCAAGCTTCACTCCTTTGGGAGGAACTAATACATACCTTTTACTCACCAAACATCCTTGTCATCTAAATTGTTGAGCATTTACACTTAATTTAACGCAGCCACCTTTTATAAGCGTGGCATTTGGCCACTAACTTCTCTTTTACTCGTAAAGTAAGCTAAGAAAATGAATAGTGCACCAATAGGGTTAGCCAGAGGAATGATCTGAACAATACCAATAGCTATGAGTTGGCCTGTCTTTCGCTGAACAACAGCAGTATGAATCCATAGTGAATAAACAAAGACAATTGAAACCATAGCGATCAACACCCATACAGAGTATCCAAGTTCTTCTCCCATTATTTCTGGGGCAATCAACCAAATTAATGCCCCGGCAATCAGCACTGATGTACTAAGCCAAATCAATATCAATAAGATTTTTCTCCAAATACCCAAAGATGAAAAAGTCCATTTTTCGTTAACCAATTTGGTCATTATTACTAAACCTCCGATTGTGTATACTCTGTAAACCAAGAGCACCGAATACAAAACCCGATGAATAATGGCTAATTATTAAAGTAACTAATTTGGCTCTGACACCAGTAATTCCATGTGTGATCTACAAAACTCTTTAATATTACCTATTTTTAGGTGCACCGTATGAGGATAATTTTCAACAGCAAGGTGTAACCTTACCTCGTTTATAAATAGGCTATCAGATAGATACACGTCCGTTACCATTATCTTAGTATTTGTAGCGAGTTTTTCTTTAGAAAGAATATAACGACTTGAAGTGCTATCTATTTCTCGAAGTTGATAGCTTCCTATTTCTTTAGTGTTGCCAAAAGACGCCCAGCCATATACATACCAAGGCTTTCTAAGATTACACTCTTCCCCAACAAGAGAACGAAATGGATGTGAATTGCCTGCTAGGACATATTCAACTTCAATTGATGAACCTATTCCGATTAAGGTAGGAATACTAAAAAAGATGCATAAAGAAATAGTTAACGCATTCTTAATTGACACTTAAATACTCAATCCTTCGAGACAAACATAATGCCGGCCTTTAGCAAACAATTACATTTAGCGGCGAGGCAGCTTTAATTGCTCCGCTAGGTGCGACTGTCAAATGTGTAGCTTCAGTCACCACCGCCACAACCACCCGAATCACCGCCTGAATCTCCACTACCAAAGCCACCGCCACAATAACCACCGCCGTTACTTGAAACACCTGCAAGTTTTATCACTAAGGCAAGAACAAAAAAGCCAAATAGGATTGGAAGAAACACACTGAAAAACCTGTTCTCAGACTCGATTTCCATGAAGTGCCATGTTGACCACAAACCAGCCAAAATAATAAACCATGACTTCATTGTTCACCTCCTATGAACATTTAACGCTTTGCTAACGGGCGAGCACAGTTCGTGCGTCCGAGCCAGCGCCTTTCGCCGACGTTTTCTTTAAGCAACTTGTTATAACCCAAGTTACATAGCCTGATAATCATTGACCCCAAACAACCAAGTTACCCACATGAAGAAGTTCAGCAACAATGTTGAGAACACTAGACCTGTTACAACGCTCAGTAAAACAGCTACACGACCGTCAACTCGCTCCGCAAATATGAAAAATAACAGAAAAGCCAGTACCGGAAATGAGAGCAACGAATACCAAAATACAATTGACCCAATTGATCCGATGTTCGCTAACTTAAAGCTCGCTGAAATGACAACTGGTAAAATGAATACACCAACTATGTATGCTAATACTCTGGGTTTACTTAACGCTTCCATACCTTCCTTGCGTTAAAACAATTAATTGCAGCGACCTTGCAAGCGTGGCCTACCTTACAAGGTTGCCCCTCATAAAATGTAAGCACAAACAAGCACTAGAAAAACGTCGTTTAATCATACAGTAACAACACACCAATAAATAACCATTAACTCAACAAGCTACCCCTTACTTGAGTTAGCTCACTAACGCTCAGTAATCAAAAGTTAATAAAGCTTCGGATTGCAGGGGTGTATAAAGGAGCAAACCTCCTCCTTCATTATCGCCGAGTCACGCAAGTGCCAAGCGATTAAGCCGAGTATTTTTTGAACGTAGCGAGTTGCGCAGGCGCGCTTGGTACTGAGGAACGAGGAAATAAGATAATGAGGGGCGACCTTTCTTTTTGCTTCGTAAGCTTTAGCTGAGCAAAGTTTATGACGTCGCCGATAGGCGAAATCCCCTAAAGCCAAAGGGATGTAATAGCTATTTCAACCCCAATAAGCCAGCGAGCGCGTCTATTCACTCACTGGCTCCAATAGATAAAATGCAACCTAGCAACTAGGCCTTATAACTTGGGTAATCCGTTAGGCCTTTTTCGCCGCCGCCAAACAGGCTGTTTGGATCGTGTTCGGCCAGCGGATAACCATGCTCTAGGCGTGCGGGTAAATCGGGGTTTGCTACAAAGGGGCGGCCAAAACCAATCATATCGGCGAGGCCTTCATCAATAGCTTGTTGGGCGCTGTCGGCTTTGTAACGACCAGCGTAAATAAGCACACCTTTAAAGGCATCGCGCAGTGCTTGTTTAAAGGCTTTTGGCGTTTCTGGCGCGTCGTCCCAATCTACTTCGGCAATGTGCAAGTACACGATATTGTGTTTATTTAGCAGCGCTGCAGCGGCGGTGTAGGTTTCTTCTGGCTTGGCGTCTACGGTGCCATTTAAGGTTGTGAGCGGAGCTAAGCGCACGCCTACTCGCTCGGCGCCAATGGCGTCTACCATGGCAGCAACTACTTCATCTAAAAAGCGCAGACGGTTGGTTAAGCTACCGCCGTATTTGTCGCTGCGTTGATTCGATTCTGAATCGATAAACTGGTTAATCAAGTAACCGTTGGCGGCGTGAAGCTCGATGCCATCAAAGCCTGCGGCAATGGCATTAAGCGCAGCTTGGCGGAACTGCTGAATAACTTCATCAATGTCTTGCTGAGTCATTTCACGCGGGGTGACTACGTCTACAAAACCTGGTTCGTCGCTGCCGTTATCAATAAACACTTTTACATTTTCGGCTTTAATGGCAGAAGATGAGATTGGCTGTTCACCGTTAATATTGTCTGGGTGAGTCACTCGCCCTACGTGCCAAAGCTGGGCGAACATAGTGCCGCCTTTGGCGTGAACAGCATCGGTGACTTGTTTCCAGCCAGCAACTTGTTGTTCGCTATAAATGCCCGGTGTCCAAGCGTAGCCTTTACCCATTGGCGAGATTTGAGTGCCTTCGGATACGATTAAACCAGCGCTGGCACGTTGTGCGTAGTAGCTGGCCATCATTTGATTTGCTACATCGCCCGGCTGAGTAGCACGAGAGCGAGTCATAGGTGGCATAACGATGCGATTATTTAGGGTGTGGGTACCAAGCTTTATTGTGTCAAACAATGATGTGGTCATGAGTGAGGTTCCTAGTCATTTGCTACCAGCATAATAGCAACTGCTCAGTTATCTATTTAGATCAAAAACAACAAATTAATGTTGCACTGGCAGCAAATAAGCTTAGCGCCCAATTTAGCGCGATAGTTGCCAATTTCTCGGCAACTCCGCATACTCTAAGCTGGTTTAATGAAGGGGTTGCTTATGTCTGCTGGTATTTCTTTGCGCATCGATATTGTGTCGGATGTGGTATGCCCTTGGTGCATTGTGGGTTACTTACGCTTGCAACAAGCACTTAGCCAATTAAGCGATGACATTCGCCCACATATTGAATGGCACCCCTTTGAGCTAAATCCGAACATGCCAAGCGAGGGGCAAAACTTACGTGAGCATATTCAAGAGAAATACGGTAGCACCCTTGAGCAAAGTGAAGCGGTTAGAGAGCAACTAAAAAGCTTGGGTGATGAACTAGGATTTAGCTTTAAGTTCAGCCCTGACTCTCGTATCTACAATACTTTTGAAGCCCATCAACTGCTGCATTGGGCACAACCTTATGGTAAACAAACCGAATTAAAACTGGCACTGTTTGATGCTTACTTTAGCCAAGCTAAAGATCCTTCAAACCGCAATACCTTGTTAGATGTGGTTGAAAGCATTGGCCTAGGCCGAGACTTAGCCGAGCGAGTGTTGGTAGATGAAATGTATGTGGAAGCAGTAAGAGACAGCCAGCAGCAGTGGCAAAATCAGAACATTAGAGCGGTGCCGGCTTTTATTTTTAATAATCGTTACTTATTGTCTGGCGCGCAGCCTGTGGAAACCTTACTGCAAGTAATTAACGAGTGTACCAACAGCGCTAGTTAGCGCCCACCAACTTACGTTGCTGTTTAGGGAATCGGCTGTCTTCGGATAGCCAAATACCCAAGAAGTGTTGGCTAAATAGCTTATCTTCCAAAGAGCCCAGCAGCTTACCATTTAAGTAAAACTGACCTTGATTAGCTGACTCGGCTACCAACTTTAGTTGGTCGCCTTTTTTTAAGTCTGGCCAGAGTTGTGAAAGCTCTGCTAACCATTGCTCACAAGGTGCTTGCTCGCATACACCTAGGCGCTGCCACTCGTCCTCGGTTGCTTCTAGCAGTTTGTCGCGTTTAATTTTGCGTAGGTAATCAATGGTGAGTTCCATTGGGTAACGATTTTGCTGGTAACGCCCATCAGGGCTGTGCAAGCTAACCGTGTAAATGGGCCAAAACAATACTTGCAGTTTGGCGTTACCCACCAGCTGCATTTGTGTTTCTGCTTGGCTAGAAAACGCGAGTAAAATACTGGCTAATGCCATGGCTTTAAACATAGCGTTTCTCCAACAGCGAATTAGCTAAGTAAGCAAAGCCCGCCCACAAAGGGAACAATATAAGCAGACCTAATACTGCATCGGGCTGTATCGCAAATACCTGCGCTAAACTGGCTAGGTAGTAAGACACCGGGCCCATTACCGCCACAAATAAGGGCATGAAGGGTTTGGGGAAACTGGCGAGGCTTGGCAATAACAAGGCAAAGCTTGCCCAAAGCAACATCATAAACAGCGGTAAATCGGGCGAACTAAAGCTCAGCACTCCCATTTTTACCAAGCTGAAATCTAAAATAACTCCAACCACGCTGAGCATTGCACAGGGAATAAGCACAACCCATTGGTAACGGCGAACTTGCAAAGCCACTAAGCCGATTAACCCCAGCGCCATAAACATCACCGCTTGCTGCCCCCAAAAGAAGGCCGCTAACCAGTTAAGTTTAAATAGCAGCAATACCGGCCATTGCATGAGCTTAGGCCTTAACCAAAGTAAGTTGCTCGGTACCAATGTTATGGCTTCTAAAACCTGCTTCGCAGTAAGCAAAGTAGAAATGCCATAGACGGTAGAACTGCTCGTCGAAGCCGAAACGTTGATTGTTGTTATGCTGCTGTTGCACCCGCTGATGCCAGTGCTGAAGGGTTTCGGCGTAGTCGATACCTATCTCTAGTCGCTGTAGAGATTGTAAGCCTTGCTTGGAAAAGAGCTGTTTGAGCAGCGATGGCGAAGGTAAGAAGCCACCAGGAAATACATACTGCTGAATAAAGTCGACACTTTTGCGATAGGCCGAAAAGCGGCGGTCATCAATGGTAATGGCTTGAATAAGCATTAAACCACCAGCCTTTAACCTATTGGCACATAGCTCGGCAAAACCCGGTAAAAATTTCTCGCCCACTGCTTCGATCATTTCAATAGAGACCAGTTTGTCATACTGGCCTTCTAAATCGCGGTAGTCTTTATTTAGCACAGTCACTAAGTGACTGAGCTTACGCTCTGCTACCTTCTCCACCACATAGGCGTGCTGTTTATCAGAAATGGTGGTCGTGGTTACCTTGCAACCGTAGTGGCTAGCTGCATACATTGCCAACCCACCCCAACCGGTGCCAATCTCTAAAAGGTGGTCACTCGACTCAAGCTTTAGCTGCTCGCATATGCGCTTGAGTTTGTTGTCTTGCGCCTCGGCTAAGGTAATGTCTTGGCCGCCAAAAATGGCTGATGAATACTGCATTTGTGGGTCAAGAAACGATTGATAGAAATCGTTGCCAAGATCGTAGTGAGCCAGAATGTTCTTTTTCGCTTGGCGTTTGTTGTTACGACGAAAGAAGTGCTGCACTTTAAACCACGCATCGGTAAACCAGTGCAGTTTTCTGTCTAAGCTATCGAGGTGCTCTTGGTTGTCGGCTAAAAGTTGCAGTAAGCGGTGCAGATTAGAACAGCGCCACAACCCTTCCATGTAGGTTTCGCCAGCGGCAATGCTTCCGCCTTTTAAAATACGAGAAAAAACTTGAGAATCGAGGATATGAACTTCAACGGTTTCGGGGTGGTCTGCTTCACCTAAATGAACCGACTCGTAACCAGCTTGACTCATTAAAATGGCGCCGCCTTTTAAACCGTCAAAGGTTTTTAATACAAGGTGGCGGGTCCAATCTAAACCACTGGAAACTGAAGCAGAAGAAAGCGATTTTGCAGTAGCCATAGTTTTTCCTTAGGGCAATTTTAATTATTTTTTAGCACTGGCTGGATGACCATAGAAAGGCACTTTTTTCATCCATAGCTTCAATGCTTGCCAGTAAATTCCTGTAACAACCTTGAGAGTCATTAAAGGGTATGAACTTATTACGCGGCGAAGGCTAGAAGAGTTTAACGGCTGCTTAATTAAATTTATGCCAGCACTAAATTCTTTCTGCTCGCGCCAGCAATTAATCACAATATTCACCTGTTGTTGCACTAGCTTTACTTGCCAGTGATATCGCATGTCCATGGGATTAAAAGGGGAAACGTGAAAGGTTTTATCGTGATCTTTTAACTCGTTTAAATCCAGCCAATATTGGTGTTTTTCTTTCCAAGGAGTATTGGTGACTTCGGCCAGCATGTAATCAAACTTATCGCCGTCGCCATAGAGCACAAAGTTAACCGGGCTAAAGTACCAACCCAAGCAGCGCAGTTGACCAAGCAAGACCACTTGCTTGGCTTGATAGTCGGGCTGAAAACGCTGCTGAGCGCGCAAGGCTTTATCACGGATAGTGCCTTGTTCGCTGCCTAAGTAGTCGCCCGCTTTTAAGCGAAACCAAGGTAAAACACGCCCAAAACTTTGCAGCTCTTGCTGCACGGTTTGTTCTTCGGCCAAATCAATCCAGGCGTAATACAGCCGATAATTAAAGCCGTGTTTGCGCGGCACAAAGCGTTGATGAAAGGTATCGCCAAAGGCGATAGCCGAGTGCTCTATGCTCATAGGTCCACTCCAAACTTACGACACACCTCCACAGCCGAGCGCACGCCATCTTCGTGAAAACCGTTGTGCCAATAAGCGCCACAAAAATAGCTGTGGTTGTGCCCGCAAATATTGTCACGTTGTTGTTGAGCTTGGTGGCCATCTATAGAGAACACCGGATGCATGTAATTAAAGCGCTTAATCACTTTATCTTCGGCTATCGGCTCTAGGGGATTTAGGGTAACGCAAAACTGCGGCGCATCGCTTAAGCCCTGCAAACGGTTCATGTCGTAGGTAACACTGGCTAGGCGGTCGCCTCTATCACCACTAGGTGGTAATAGGTAATTCCAACTAGCTCGCGCACGATGAATGCTTGGTAACAAGCGCTCGTCGGTATGCAGAATTACTTCGTTATTTTGATATTTGAGTTTGCCTAGTACCGAACGCTCATCATCACTGGCTTGTGCGCCTAATGCCGACAAAGCTTGGTCACTATGACAAGCAAAAATTACCGCATCACCCTGCCATTGCCAGCCATCGTTGGTTGTAATCTTAACGCCTGAGTCATCTCGCTGAATGCTACTCACTTGGCTATTCAAGCGGATCTGCTCATCTAAGCCCGCTAGCAGCGGCTTAATGTATTGTTTTGAGCCACCGGGGATGACATACCATTGCGGCCGGTTGGCTACGTCTAACAAACCGTGATTCACAAAAAAGCGAGCAAAAAACTGCATCGGAAACTGCATAATGCCGTTTAACGAAGAGGACCAAATGGCCGCGCCCATTGGCAATAAGTAGTTCTCTTGAAACATGCGCGAGAAGCGATGCTGCTCTAAAAACTGGCCGAGGCTTACCGCGGTATTGATGTCTACCGCTGCTTTAGCTAGCTTATTAAACCGCAGTATTTCATTGATAAACTTGTAAAAGCTAGGTTTGAGTAAGTTACTGCGTTGGGCAAACAGTGTATTTAGATCGTGGCCGTTATACTGCAAGTTGAGCTCTGGATTTACCACACTAAAGCTCATTTCAGTTTCTTGAGCTTGAATGCCCAACTTGGCTAATAACTTGTTAAACAGAGGATAGGTGCGGTCATTAAACACAATAAAGCCGGTGTCTACTGCATGCTCTTTGCCCTCTATAGTGACTTGGTTAGTGGCGGTGTGGCCACCTAAGTAGTCATTTTGTTCTAATAGCGTTACCTCATGCTGCTCTTTTAATAAGTGCGCACAGGTCATGCCGGATATGCCGGCACCTATAATGGCGATTTTCATTCTATCTATGCTCCTTCCTTGTGAGCTAAACGGCGACAGATATTTTGCTGCCAGCGATATGGCAAGCAATTGAGTATGTGCAGAAAGCCGCTGAATAAGCTAGGGAAGTTAATCACAGTTTTACCTTTGTTGAGGCCTTTGATGATTGCTTGACTAGCTTGCTCGGGGCTAATAATACTGGGCATAGCAAAGTTGTTTTTGTCGGTGAGTGGGGTTTTAACAAATCCTGGTTGAATACAATGAACGCTCACTTTTTTGTCACCCAAATCGGTGCCTAGGGCTTGGGTTAAATAATGCACCGCGGCTTTGCTACTGCCATAAGCGCCAGCTTGGCTAAAGGGCAATAAATGAGCAAGGCTACCAACTAACGCCAGTTGAGAGCCGGGCTTTAGGTTACCCCATAGGGCATCTAAGCAATTAGCGATGGTAAGCACATTGCTTTGCCACACTCGCTCAAACAGTTTGGCGTCGAAACGCTGAGGGTCTAAGTATTCACAATTGCCGGCACACAACACAATGAGATCCATTGCTGGCAAATCCGCAAAACTGCTGCGCACCTGCTCTAACTCACCAAGTTCTACTTGCAGCGGCGTGATGCCTTGTTCGGCTAGCTCCTGCAAACGCTGTTGGTTACGCCCCTGCCCCCACACCGTATGGCCTAGCTTTTGGTAATCAAGCGCCAACTGCTTGCCAATGCCTGAACTAGCACCAGTGATTAGAATATTCATTGTGCTAGCCCATTTTTAAGCTTTTTGGATAGCCAACCAATTACTGGAATATGGTCATGCAGCATCGCGCTTACGTCATAGTAATCACGGTGGTAATAGATTTTTTCGTCAAACTTAAGGTGGCTAATGCCATCTAGCGACAAGATCCGCCCGTTGCCTAACTTGGGATGAGCAAACTGCATTTGCCAAGTAAGGCTAAACTCACCTTCTGCAATTAGCCGAGAGTGAAATTCGAAATGGCATTGGCTGGTATTTTGTAATAGATGTTCAAAATAGCTTCGTAAATCTTGTAAGCCATGAAGATGATGCAGAGGGTCGATAAACTCGATATCGTCGGCATAAATATCAGAGAGGCGCTCAACCTGCGCCATACCTAGCTCACTGTAAAACTGCTCTAGTTGCTTAACAATATGCGGTGCAGATGCCGTGATACTCATTCAATTTTCCTTTACCAAACAAATCTAAGCATTTGTTTCTATTGTCGTTAATCATAGTACGTCAGATAAATTAAGAAAGATCATTCATCCTTTTGGCAACTTTTAGCGTTATATAAGACAAACCATCCATTTCTAGGAATATTTACTTGAGCAGTAGTTGTTGTTTTCCATTAATGATATCTCGTGAGCACTTTATGCCGCAGCGCTTTGCACGGATGAAGGGGCAAGGCGTGGTTTTTATCGCCAGTTTGCGCGCTGCTGAAAAAGCCGGTGGTGTTTGGCTGGCTTTTCAAGACAGCGATGGAAACAGTGCGGTACAAGCTAACGACTTAGTGAGTTTTGCCCAAGTCAGCCATATTGATTGGTTAAGCAAAGCACAAATTGAAGTGGAATTTAAAGTTCTGCACTGGGGTAAAGTAACGTCGGGCAAACCGGGGTTTTCTTCTACTTGGGTATCGCCTACCCTTTGCGCCGACAAAATTGAGCTTTGGCCCAACACCTCCATACAAAAGAACACTGCAGCACTGCAAAGCGCTTTGGCTAACATCAACTTACAGTACCCAGAATTGCAAACCGCCAACTTAGAACAAAGCGTGCAAAGCGAGCAAGTAAAAAACCTTTGCTGGCGCTGGTTAGAGCTGCTACCACTGCCCATTTGCACCAAACAGCGCTTGCTTAAATCACCTTCTGCTTCTTTGTGTATTCGTTATTTAGGATTTATTTTGCGACAAAGTGATCGTTTTACACACCTTGCTCGTTAACTTGTTATCAATCCGCAAACGATTTTGGCAATATGGAAATACACAGTTCAGTATCAAAAATCGGTGGACCCAAATCACCTATGGCTAGTCAAGTAGCTCAGCCCAATAACGACGATGATATCGCTTTGTTATTGGCAAACATTGCCAGTGAGCAATGTCGTAAAAGTTATGACTTATTGTTCCGCCAAGTAGCACCACGTTTATTGAATTTGGCCAGGAAGCAATTTGTTGATGAATCTCTTGCCCTAGAAATGGTTCAAGAAACCATGCTTAAACTTTGGCTTAAAGCGGGTCTTTACGATTCGTCCAAGGGTAATGCGATGACTTGGATATTTTCGGTATCAAGAAACGTAAAGTTTGATTTGATGCGAAAAGGCAAGCATCAACAGAGCTGGGTACAAGGCGATGACTTATGGCCGATTCTTAGTGAAGAAGAAGACGCTGATAAAGTGTCGACCGAAGACCAAGAGTTGGTGACCAACGAGCTTAAACACTTAATTGCTAAGTTGCCAGAAGAACAAGCAGATATCGTAAGGCGGGTTTACTTACACGGTGAATCACAACAGCAAGTGTCTGAAATATTAAACCTACCGCTTGGCACTGTAAAAAGTCGCCTAAGATTAGCGCTGAAAAAAATGAAGGAGGCATTGGATGACTAACATTCAATTTCATCCGGCTGATGAAAGCCTTGAACTTTACGCCGCTGGTCAACTAGACCCAGCCATGAGCATTATGGTTAGTGCTCACTTAGAATACTGCCCAGAATGTCGCCGCCGCGTAGAGGCTGCTGAGCAAAAGATGGCCACTCAACTTGAACAAGCCCAGCCCGAAGCCATGAACAGCGAACTCGATTCAATGTTAGCGATGATTATGCAGCAAAGCCCT
The DNA here is from genome assembly GCF_045277145.1 of Agarivorans sp. JK6. Classification (NCBI taxonomy): domain Bacteria; kingdom Pseudomonadati; phylum Pseudomonadota; class Gammaproteobacteria; order Alteromonadales; family Alteromonadaceae; genus Agarivorans; species Agarivorans sp. JK6. Next base: position 3,459,914 of record NZ_CP113525.1, read on the forward strand.
GACAGCGTGATTGAAAGCCCTCAGCCCGCCTTGCAGCAAGAAATCACCCTTGGCAATAAGCGCTTTCCACTTCCCCGAGCCTTACAAGCTCACCCGCAACATATTGGCCCTTGGGGACGCTTACCGGGGAAAATCCAACGTGCTCGAGTGGATGCGGTAAGTGACAGTAAAATGAACTTCATTTACATGGATCAAGATAGCGCACTGCCAGAGCATACTCACCAGGGGCAAGAAATAACCTTGGTACTAGCAGGCACCTTCATTGATGACGCTGGAACCTACGTACCGGGTGACTTCATCATTCAAGATGCGCAAAACAAACATACGCCGCGAACGGCCGCTAACCAAGATTGCTTATGTTTAACTTTGTTGGATGCACCTTTGCATTTCACCTCGGGCTTAGCATCGCTACTCAATCCATTTAGCCAACTGTTCTTTAAATAAAGAATGCTAAAAAGCAAAAAACCAGCCTAATGGCTGGTTTTTTATTGGCTGTTATTTTAACGATTCGCGCATTCGCTGCTGTACTACGTCGACTAACAAGTCTGGCTGGAACTTAGAGATAAAGCGATTACAGCCCACCTTTTCCACCATGGCGTCGTTAAAGCTGCCACTAAGTGAGGTATTTAAGGCTATAAACAGTTCGCTCATGCGCTCATCACCACGTACTTCTGCGGTTAAGCGATAACCATCCATCTCTGGCATTTCGGCATCGGTAATCATTAGTAAGATTTCATCGTAAACTGATTTACCTTCATCGGCCCAAGCTTTTAGCATGTTCAAGGCCTGTAGCCCATTCTCAGCTTCTATAATCTCCATGCCGAGCTGGCCTAGAGTGGCTTTTACTTGACCGCGGGCGGTAGAAGAGTCGTCAACGACCAATACTCGTTTTCCATTTAGCAGATGTGAGACTTCTTCGTCTAAGGCTTCGTCTGAAATTGCGATGTTGTAACTAACGATTTCTGCGAGCACTTTCTCTACGTCAATAATTTCTACAATTCGGCTGACTTCTTCATGCTCGATACGGGTGATTGCGGTGAGGTAGTTACTGCGCCCTACCGAGCTTGGTGGAGGTAAAATATCTTTCCAAGATGTATTCACAATGTGCATTACTTCGCCCACCATGAAACCTTGAACGCTGCGATTATACTCAGTGATGATTAGGTTACAGTCGACTTTCGCTTCTTCTTTGGCCGGCGGCATTTTTACCGCAGCACGTAAATCGATAACCGGAATAGAATGACCACGAATGGTTACTACCCCACTAATGTGTGAGTGAGAACCCGGTAGTTTGTTCATGCGAGGTAACTTAACTACCTCTTTAACTTTAAATACATTTATCGCAAACAACTGCATAGAGTTGAGTTTAAAAATCAACAGTTCTAAACGGTTCTCGCCGACAAGTTTGGTACGTTGATCCACTGTGGCTAAAACACTAGACATACTACTCAACCTATTCCATGTTAGATAATTACTTCATTATAGACATCTCATACCACTGAGCAAAAACGCAAGTAGCTGTAGAGACTTGATTTAGCGGGCTAGAACACAATTTTAGCTGTTTTTTTGGAAAAAGCTCACAACAAAAGCTCAACAAAGCACCACAAGGTTGCTGCATCTTTTAGCATTTTCATTACAATGGCCTTCTTTTGAAATCATGCTCTGGGATTACGCCCCAAAAGGCAGGAAGCTAAGTCTATGAAAGAAATAACTATTTGCGCCCTTTATAAATTTGTTCGCCTAGATAATTATAAAGAGCTTCAAGAGCCCTTGTTAGCGTTAATGAAACAACAACAGGTGCGAGGCACATTATTACTGGCCGAAGAAGGCATAAATGGCACCATTGCCGGTCCAGACACTGGCATAAACGCGGTGTTGGCCTGGCTTAAAAGCGATAGTCGATTAAACCAACTTACCGACAAACGCTCGTACAGTGAGCAGCAGCCCTTTAACCGCTCTCGAGTTAAGCTCAAAAAAGAGATTGTAACCATGGGTGTGGAGGGCATAGACCCGAACCATGTGGTTGGCTCTTACGTTAAACCTGAAGACTGGAACGCCTTAATTGCTGACCCAGAAGTGATGGTGGTTGATACCCGCAACGACTACGAAATTCAACTGGGTAGTTTTAAGCATGCGGTTAACCCTCATACCGATACCTTTCGCGAATTTCCAGACTATGTCGCTGAAGAGCTAGACCCAGAAAAACACAAAAAAGTAGCAATGTTTTGCACTGGCGGCATTCGCTGTGAAAAATCCACCGCTTACTTAAAAGAGCAGGGTTTTGAAGAGGTATATCACCTAGAGGGTGGCATTCTAAAATACCTAGAAGAAGTGCCTGAAGAGAACTCCTTGTGGCAAGGTGACTGCTTTGTATTTGATGAGCGCGTAACAGTTGATCACCAATTACAACCAGGTGACTACGAACTATGCAGCGGTTGTAGAATGCCCATTTCACCCAGTGATAAGCAAAGCGCCAAATTTGAACAAGGCGTTAGCTGCCCACACTGTCATGATAAGCTAAGCGATGAGCAAAAAATGCGTTTTAGAGAGCGTGAAAAACAAGTTCGCTTAGCTAAGCAGCGTGGTGAGCAACATGTGGGGATGGAAGCGGCAGAACATAGCCAACAGCGCCGAGAGCAAAAGCTGCAACTGCGCCAAGCGCAACGAGCCGACAAAAAATAGTGAGTAACTGGGGCTTGTTAGCTATCGACTAACAAGCCTGACTTAATCACTTAGCCTTTAAGCGGTTGTTCACATCGCGGCTGCTACGAATAAGTGCTTCACCACCGCTGGCTTTATCTGATTTTGCTAAGCGATCGTAGAGCACCACATTCACCGTGGCGGCCAAGTTCAAACACCCTTTGGTGGGAACATAAACCACCTCATCAGCTTTATCGACTAACGTTTGGCTAATTGAGCCATCTTCAGGACCAAACACATATAAAACCTGCTCTGGGTGAACAAACTCCGGCAAGGGTGTTGCCCCTTCGGCTAGCTCGATACACACTAGTTTTATCTGATCGCCAGCTTGCTCAGCAAGCTCATCAACGCCGGTTAGCGGTATGTTCAAACTTTGGTTTTTAGTATCGGTATTAAAGCGGGCTGCGCGCGCATAACGTTGGCCGGTGTAATACACGGCAGTAGCGCCAAAACACCCAGCGGCACGCATTACCGAACCCACATTGCTAGGGCTTTTAGGGTTAACTAATCCAATTTGAACAGACTTTTGAGACATATTTATCGATAAAACCTATAAGAGAGCGCAGTATTAATTACAGCAAAATCAACCAGGCGAAATTGTACCTGAATTTACTGCCTCGCCCCACTCACTAGAGCAAACTAATTAGCCTGAGAACAGCTTATTTAGGCGAATTAGCCCATGGGTCTGCACTATCAATCTGATTAGATTTCTCAGCTTTAGGTTTTGCGCTAGGAGCTTTAGCCGGACGGCTAGGTCTCGCTTTTGGCTTAGGCTTGTTTTGCACTTGAGGCTTGGCAGTAATATCTATCACTACTGGTGCGCGCGGCTTTTGATCTAAGGGCACTAAACGGTCACGCGGCGGCAGCGCATATTGAACATCATCGGGACGCGGTAAATGCTTAAAACGATAGAGATAAAAACTCTCTACCTTTTCGCGTGCCCAGTCAGTTTTGCGCAGAAACTTTAGGCAAGACTTAGTATTTGGGTTATTGCGAAAGCAATTCATATTCAAGGCAAACGCTAAGGTTTCCCAGCCGTAATGCTCAACAATTTCATCGAGCAGCACTTCCAGCTTTAAGCCGTGCAAGGGGTTGTTTTGTTGCAAATCTTTCATCAAGTTTTCCAATATTTAGCGCTTGAATTAAACAGTGATTGTAGCAAAGCTATGCCAGCCGCTTTTAGACCTTAGTCATTCTTCGCTTTGCCCAACGCTCATTAATCGCCAGTGCAGCTAATATAATGGCAGCACCAATGCTTAAGCGCATAATGTCGGCATCATGATTCCAAATCAACAGATTTACCGCAATGCCCGCCGGGATAAGTAAGTTATTAGCAACGGCTAATGCACCAATATTGACTAAGGTAGCGCCTTTGTTCCAAGCAAAATATCCTAAGCCAGAGGCTATTGTGCCTAAATACACCAACACTCCCCACTGGGTTGCTGTAGTTGGCAAGCGCTCTGAATTACCCATCGCCAAATAGGCAATCACAGCCACTACCAAAGCACCTACAAAAAACCAAGCAAACACGGTTTGCTGGGCTAAGTGCTTAGGCTCATTAGCCATGATCCGTTTGTAAGCAACTTGCCCGGTAGCAAAACATAAGTTGGCCCCTTGCACCAATAAAAACCCAGTCACAAAACCTTGGTCTATCCCTTCATAACGGATCGCCACCGCACCTAAAGTAGCGATAAAAGCACTTAATAAAAACTGCCAATTAAAACGTCGCTCAAAAGCATCATTCACCAAGGTGACGTAAATGGGAGTCATCACCGTAAATAGCAATACTTCGGGAACTGACAAGAACAAGAATGACTGATAATAAAAGCCATACATGCAACCTAATTGAATCGCCCCCACTAACATTAATTTTAAGGCTAAGCTTCGGTTAACTTGTTTAGGTTTCAAAAACGGTAGAAAGACCAGTGTTGCCAGTGCAACTCTCATTAACACCGAAAACCACGCATCTACTTGGCCAGCTAAATACGCGCCAATTAAACTAAAAGAGAAAGCCCACAATAAAGTGATAGATAGTAAGTACTGCATACAAATCTTTGATAATAAACAAAGGCTAAAGTGTAATGGCTATTGGCTGTAAACCAAGTAAAAGATCAAACAATTCAGCATTGATTTAAACCCAGTTCTTTCTGTAGTTTTTTGGTTAGGCCAAGAGAAACAATGCGATGAGATTCAGTGAGGTAGTATATAAGTTGCTCATCAAAAGCCGGCTCACTTTGATATAACTGGATCCACTTCATACCACGCGAGGCCATATAGGGAGCAGGCCGATAACCCGGTTCTTCACGGAGAAACTCAAAATTGAGTTCTGAGGTTTTAAATGTAAACGCCGGCTGATTAAGTTTTTCCCATCCGCCAATCGCAAACACTTTTCCACCAACTTTCCAAACATGAGCGTTGCCCCATTGCACAATGTAAGTGCTGGCAGCTAAATCACCACAAAACTGGTTAAATTGTTGGTAATCCACAGCTTTACTCCTTGTGCCGAATCGGCTTTACAAACCATGCTACTTGCTCAACATACAACAGCTAAGTTTAGTATTTAATTCTTTGCTAAAACCTGCCAAAGTAGCGCTCTATTTTTTGCTGAGGTTTTACCATGTTTTACAGCCCATCTGAGGCATTTGACGCCTATTTAAGCATTCCTGAGCGGATGCCTAAAAATGTTCCAATAGAGAAGTGTCAAACCATTAACAACATTACTGACCTCGTAGACGATGTTGATGTTTTTTTATTTGATGCCTACGGCGTACTAAACGTTGGTGGAACAGCGATAGATGGGGCTAATCAGCAAATCGATAAGTTACGACAAGCTGGTAAAGTGGTTATGGTGGTCACCAATGCCGCCACTCAAAACAAGCAGCAACTGTTCGACAAGTTTGTTCGACTTGGTTTTGACTTTAGTGACCAAGAGATCGTAAACAGCCGAGAAGTATTGTTGCAATACATGGATTTACACAGCAACTCACGCTTAGGGGTAATCACCCTCCCTGAGTTTCGCTTAGATATTCAACGCCCTTGTTTATACCCAGAGGATCAAGAGTTTTGGCAAGCCGAAGAGTTCTTGTTTTTAAGTGGGCAGGCTTGGAATGAAAGCTTACAACAGCGTTTAATTACCGAGCTTAATCACAACCCTCGCAGGGTGTGGGTGGGCAACTCTGACCTAATTGCGCCCCTAGAAGATGGCGTATCACAAGAACCAGGTAGTTTTACCCTTACCCTGCCTAAAGAGCTTTACCCTAACGTTCGCTGTTTTGGTAAACCTTATGCGCCGATATTTGAAGAAGCACTCAGCCGAATAAAACAAAGCTATGGTGAAGTAAATCCGCAGCGCATAGCGATGATTGGCGATACTCTGCATACCGATATACTGGGTGGCAATGCGATGGGTTTTAAAACTGTACTGGTCACACAGCACGGCTTTTTGCGTGGTTTAGATGTTGCCGAGCATATAGCTAAAAGCCAAATTACCCCGCACTATCAGCTAGCCTCTATCTAAGTCTTACTGCCCGTGAGAGCGGATTGGCTAAACGGGCCTTACTCTCAACTTAGTGAACAGTAGCCTCAGCTTGAGTAAGAAAAGCCTGCAAAGTTTGGCATTTTTGCTGACGCTGTTGGCTATCAAGCTGGCCCCACTCCTGCTCCGCAACGTGAACTAGGTTAGACACCACCGAATCCATCGGTTTATCCTGCTGTTGAGCCATAGCAGCAACTTCTTCTCGCCCTAGTTTAATCGCTTCTTGATTACCCAATCGCCAGGCTTGAAAATCACCAGTTAAGCTTTTGTTCCCAGGTTTTGCTGCGCAAAGGCCACTTAGTGAATGATAAATAATCGACTGAGCAAATAATTGCTGATTTGAAGACACCGAAGCTTGTGGAAATGCTGCCGCTGGCAAACTCACTAGCACACTAAGCATTGCAACAACACTGAGGCAAAATGGCTTAATCATTGGTTTATCCTTTTCCAAATGCGATTTAGCTAGACTAGGTGAATAATCGAGCGCTTGCAGCAGAAACGCTGGTTCTCATGATATGCATCAACTGAGTAGTGATTTTAAGCTCTGCAACTGCTCACTCGCAGCTTCAAAGTCATACTCAGCTGCGGCCTTGTTAATACCCAACAATTGCTTTTTCACCTCGGGTGGAAAAGCAAGCTCTGCTAGTTCGTCGATTCGCTCTACTGCATCAACGTCGCACTCTTCCAACTGTGCTTCTAGGGTGGTCAGTTCGGCCTTAAGTTGCTGCAGGTTGTTTTGCTGTTGGCTATCGTCTTCAGCTATCTCATGAGCAGTGCCTTTAGGCAATAACAAGTCTATTTCTTGAAAGACCAGCTCTAGCAAAGTGCTTACATCTGACATTAAAGACTGGATCCGTTCGTGACTATTTTTATAACTATTGCTGCCCTCTGCCGACAAGATACTGGCAGCAACTGCTTCAACTTCGGCAGCTGCGGCTTGCAATGAAAGCGCTCCAATATTCCCAGCGTTGCCTTTTAGAGTATGAATTAAACGGGTAGCTAATACCCAGTCTGACTCACCGCAAGCTTGCTCAAACTGTTCCGCAAAACTGCGCTGGTTAATACTAAATTTATTCAGCAGTTTGAAGTATAAGTTGGCGTTGCCATTACACGTTGCTAAACCAGCAGCCTGATCAATAATCTCGGGATTTAAACCTTCGGTAATCCCCGAAGGCACAGGCTCTTCTTGCGCACTAACAGGTGCTGTTTGTTGCAAACCAGAAGCGCTAATCCACTCGGCCATGGTGTTTATCATAGCCTCTACATCAATAGGTTTGCTGATGTAGTCATTCATGCCTGCGCTTATCACTCGCTCTCTATCGCCACTCATGGCGTTAGCGGTCATAGCGATAATCACCAGCTCTAAATCAAACTCTCGGATCTTTTGGGTGGCTGTGTAGCCATCCATGACCGGCATTTGGATATCCATCAATACCCCATCAAAAGCGCTTTGATGTAGCTTCTCTATAGCCAACTTGCCGTTTTCTGCTAACTCGCAACTTACCCCTATGCTGTTAAGTAGCTCTATGGCTAAGTCTTGATTTAACTCGTTATCTTCCACCAACAGCACATGTGCGCCCTGCAACTTCTGTTTAGCTAAAGTGAGTTTGTCGCTAAGTTTGGCCAACGGCGTATACAAGGCAACATCGCGCCCACTTACTTCAGCTATGGCGTTAAATACTTCCGAAGCCGTAATCGGTTTAGCTAAATATGCGCTAACGCCAGCATCTTTACTTTGCTCTTTAAAACGGGCATGGTCATACGCCGACACCATAATAAATTTAACCGGATGGCTACCCGCTTCTTGGCGAATTGCTTCACAAGTGGCCACGCCGTCCATATCGGGCATGTTCCAATCAACAATGGCTACGTCAAATTTGTTAGGATGTTTAGCCACTAAGGCCTGCGCTTCTGAGCCAGCATGCACCACGCTAACCTCTGGGCCAAAAGAGGACACGATAGAGGCCATAATTTCAGCCGCACTTTCATTATCATCCACCACTAAAATGCACATATTCTCTAAGCTGGTTGGACTAATCGCACTACGCATGGCAGGCCGTTCATGGTTTAGCTTAAACCACGCAGTAAACAAGAACTCGGTGCCTTCACCCAAGGCGCTCTCTAGCCAAATCTCACCTTCCATTAGCTCAACTAATCGCTTACAAATAGTTAAACCTAAGCCGGTTCCGCCGTATTGACGAGTGGTAGAGGCATCTGCCTGAGTGAATGATTGAAACAGTTTTTGTTGTTGCTCGGGCGAGATACCAATGCCCGTGTCGCGCACCGAAAATTGCAATTTGGCACGGTTGGTTTGCTGTTCCAATAACTTAACTGAGAAAGCTATTTCGCCCTGCTCTGTAAACTTAATCGCATTGCTGGCCAAGTTAGTGAATATTTGCCCTAAGCGAAGCGGATCGCCCATTAGGTTATGCGGCACCGAAGGCTCGACCACTGTGAGCACCTCAACCCCTTTATCCTGAGCCTTTAACTCGATTAAGTTGAGCTGATTTTGCAAGATATCTTGAATGCTAATATCTAAGCATTCCATGTCTAGTTTTCCAGCTTCTATTTTCGAGAAGTCGAGAATATCGTTAATGATCCCAAGCAAAGAAGCCGCAGCATGGGAGACTTTATTTAGGTAACCGCGAGTTTTGCGGTCCAGCTCCGCATTTAGCGCCAAGTGAGTCATGCCAATAATGGCATTCATTGGGGTACGAATCTCATGGCTCATATTAGCCAAGAAGTCTGATTTAGCTTTGTTGGCATTATCGGCTTCATCAATGGCCAAGCTCAGCTGATTATTCAGATCTTTAAGTTCACTAATGTCGTAACACCAAAACAATACCGCAAGTTGGTCTTTAAACTGGGTATTTAAGTAGTTAGCCGAGCCGATAAATTGGCTACCATCGGTGCGTTTAAAATTCATTTCAACATTGGCAACAGCTTCTCCTTGCGCCAATTTTCGATAGCATTCATCGCGCTGGCTAATATCACAATAAATATTGGTAACTTGAAAATCATCCAGCTCGTTTGCTTCCACGCCAAACATGTCACGGCAGGTTTTATTGGAAAAAACGGTTTTGTTATTTTGTACAATGGCCACCCCAATCGGCGCAGCATTGAGCATATCGAACAGCAGCTGCTCACGTTGTTGAATTTTTTGCTCTGCTAACTCTCTGGCTTTGATATGTGAGGCCAGCTTTCGGTTCCAAAACAGCGTTAAAAATATTAATACCAAGGCACCCATAGAAATTTGAGTAACCAAACCGTAGTCTACTTTTTCAACCAGTTTGTTAGGTACCCAGCTTAAAGTAATGTCATCACTTTGCTGTTGAGTTACGGCATCAATCGCTTTATTAATGATGCTATGTAACAAAGGCTCTGACTTAATCACAAACAACGTAGATACAATCTCTCGGTCAAAGTCAGCCGCGATTGCCATCTGGCTGTAACCACGCGTTTGAATCAGGTAGTTAAGCACCAACAAGCTATCGACCATACCGTGATATTCACCATCGGCTACAGCGATAAAACCTTGCTCGGTGTTCTCTGGGTATTGCCAGTCAATATCGGGATAACGATTAACAATGCTGCGAGTTTGCGAAGCTCCTTTTATAATGCCTATTTTCTTACCCGCCAACTGCTCAGCTGAACCAAAAAAGCCATCTCGCTCTAAGCCCATGTAGGCCAACTCGCTTTCCACCAAAGGCAGCGCAGGGTGATAATCGAGTTCTAACCACTTATTATTAAGTGCCGCAGATACCAGCTTTACCTCGCGATTTTGAATCAACTTAAGAGAATCTTGCCAACTCTCGACAGGCACGGGTTTAAGCGTTAAACCCGTGCTCACACTTAATAGCCGCAAGTAATCAGCCACTATCCCAATGTAGTTGCCATCTTCATCAAAGGCTTCATAGGGCAAGGCAGAAGGATCAACAGCTACCGCAACTTCAGGATTATCAGCCATCCAGGCTAATTCTTCTTTGGTGAAGTTGATTTGTTGGCCAGACAATTGGTGGCGCTCGTAACTGTCTCTTAGATCGGCTGTTTGCTCTTCGTTTAATAAAGTAAATCGACTAATATTTGGAATGCTGGGGCTACCAATTTGCGAGGAGCTTGTAGCCTCAAAATACAGAATAACCTCACCCACTTTATCGGGGTTGTTGTTATGCACAAAGTAGCTCTCTTTAGACAGCTTACTCAGGTGGCTAATCTGCAGCACGTCAACCTCTTTGAGTTGACCGTCTATTTCTTGAGCTTTAAATATCACCTTAGGCGGAGAGTCTGAGCTAACAACAATGGCTTTTATATTCGAGTTTTTCTGAAAAACACCCGCGATATGTTTAATGATTTTAAGGTCATCATTAAAAATGTATGGCGCAAGCAGATCACTCAATAAACTGGCGCGCTTTATTTGATTACTAAAGTCTGACTTGGCGTATAAGTCGTTCAATTTGGAGTAATCAGTACTTTGCTTAAACTCCTGTAAAGCTTGATTAAAGATGTCACGATAATAATCATTTCTAAAAGCAACGGCGTAACCCACGTCGGCTTGCTCAAAAATGTCGTGAACCACAAAATCACTCTGCAGTAAGGCCGTTAATCCCGAATGTTTTATCGTCCATTCCAGCAAGCTTTGGTCTGCAATAACCACTTGAGCATTGCCAGAAAAAAACTGCTCCAAAGATTGCTCTTGAACACCATATTCTTGATAGCTCGATGATACCTTAGCAACGCCGTCTAACGACTTACCTAGCACCTCAGATGCGCCCTCAAAAGCCGTTACGCTAAACTCAGTAAGCTGAGAGACCTTAGTAATATTTAGCTGGTCGGTTTTACGGGTTAATGCCACGTTGTGAAACTGCACAATGTTATCGGAATAAAACAACTCACCATCTTCTTTTGCCACTAAACCAGCTGAAAAATCTAAGCTTTGATCCTCACTTAATATTTCATGAGCCCGCACAGTAGGAATTTGTTCTATATCTCCTAACTGATAACCAATAGAGGATAAGACTTCGCGAACAATTTCCAGCTCCAAGCCCACTTCAGAGCTTTGGTCATACATGTAGGGGGGCCGGCCAAAACCAAATGCTCCCGGCAGCAACTGCTGAGACGAACTGTCTGTTAACCAACGCCCACGAATTTTATTGCGGGTGGCGATGTCTATCTTTTTTATTGATTTGTCGATGATGGATAGCAATACAGGAGAGTGTTTAGCCAAGCCCATATGAATAGGAATGTTTTTCCGCCCCAACACCACAGAGTTATTTTTAATGTTGCTTAAACGCAACTTGTTTTTGATATACAGCGCGGAACTCAGCTCGGCAATAGCTGCGTAGGCTTCACCGTCGGCCACTGCTTGTAGTGTATGTGATAACTCTGGATAGGTTTTAAACTTTAGCTGGGGAAAGTTTGTTTTTAACCAATTTACTTGCTCAAACCCTTCAACAATGGCAACCACTTTTCCGGCTAAATCATCAACACTGGCAATGGTAGGAACGTCACTTTGGGTAAAGACATATTCGGTATGTAGCAAAAATGGATGCGAGTAATTAACAAAGTCTTGTTTGGCTGAGTCTAAGTACATCATTGGAATTAACGAGAACTCGCCGCTTTTTAGGCCCTGCAACATGTCTTTCCATTGCATACCCAATTTGTAATCGAAACGAAGCCCAGAAATTTCTTCAATAACATCAAGATACGAGCGAGTCACTCCATCAAAATCACCTTGAAGGTTTATAAATGCATAGGGGTAGAAATTTGCATCGGGGGCTACTGATACAACCGTATTCTCAGCAATCCATTGCTTTTCTTGTTGAGTAAACTCTTCAACTTGAGATTGAGACCAAGCGTTAGCAGCTAGCAGTAAACTTAATATCGCTCCAATTGCAGCGGTGATTCGGCTCAGCATATTCCTTTATCCAAGTCTGATGTGTAATTTCAACGGGCATTTAAGCTGATGATTTACTGCAAGAAGTAGAGAGCTACTTGGCTTAAATACTCACTAAAAGAGTAGTCTATTACTTGGAAGCTGCCGAATAGAAAGTGAGATTTGCGGCGATACAATTCACATTAATGATAAGTATAGAAATATGGCAGCTGACGCTGCCATATCAGTCAATATCGTTTAATTTGCGGGAGAGATTTTAATCCAATTTAAATTAAAGTTACCCTGCAAAACATTAAAACGAAGGGTTTGGGTACCACCGCTTAGCGCTATGTTGGTTTTGTTCTGGCTCACCCAGTTTTGCCAACCACCGGTAGCCGCCACGTCACTAGCCGAGACTACAGTTTGACCATCGGCCTCTAAGCTATAACGCCCGCCACCTGGATTAGAAGCTACTCTAAACTCGATGTTATAGCTGCCTGCAGGCAAATTAACCGAATACTCGAGCCACTCCCCTGCTGCGGTCCAACCAAGGTTATAACCGCCACCTACATCGGAAGTGATTTGTAGATCTACATCGTCACTACGGTAGCTGCCACCCGCATTGCCACTAGTGGTATCGTAATATTGGTTATAGTCTTCCGCTTGAACGAGCACTTCACTAGGTGTGCTCGGATTACCCCCACCAGTGCTGCCGCTATATAGCTGGTACCAATCGAGCAAGGTATCGTTTTGCCCAACATCTGTTTCTAATACAAATTTAAGTGAGCTTGCTGCACTAGTTAAACTAAAACCAATCGTTTGCTCGGTTCTGCTGGTACCAATAAAGCTAGCTGTCCCTACTTTTACATTGTCGGCATAAACACTAATACCCGCAGCTGTGTTATTACTGGATGAGCCATTAATCACCAAGTTATAGTCGCCTGCTGCTAAGTTACTACTGCTAACAGTTACCGCTTCACCATTTCCGTAAAGAATAACGCCAGCGTAAGGTGACGTAATAGGTTGGCGATAAGACGGCGTAATCACTCCAGTTTCCAACTCAACTTGCTCAAGTAATTCTCCCTCTGTAGGCGGTGTGCCTCCATTATCATTAGCTGTAACAGTTATAGTCACGGTTGCGCTAGCGCTGGCTTGTCCATCACTAATGGTGTAACTAAAACTATCGCTGCCAACAAAACCACTGTTAGGAGAATAATTTAAAGAGTCACCAACTTGGCTAACGCTACCGTTGCCCGCTTGGGTATAGCTGGTAATAGATAAAGCATCACCGTCGGCATCACTATCATTTTGCAGTACCACAATGCTTACCGCGGTATCCTCGGTGGTCGTGCTGCTGTCATTATTGGCGGTTGGAGGGTTATTTCCTCCGGATGGTGGAGGGGTAACTACATCACACTCACCCGCTGGACAAATAATTCGATAATTGCCACTTAGTGCCAACATGCCAAACATATACAAGGTACCGTCGTAGTAGCGGTATTTGCCGCTCGGTACTGGGGTATCCCAAAAAGCTTGAATAAACTCCCATGAGCGTTGGTTGTTAGAGGCCAAACTCGCCATAGCATTCATGGCTACTAAGCCTGGGGAATGATCAGCGTTGTTTTGATAAGGCGTTCCATCTAATTCATACAAACTCGCGTAAGAATCGATGCCTTCACTCTTAAAGAATCTCTGCAGACTATTTACGTAGGTAGTTTGCCAAGGGTCGGCTTGCCACCAAGCGAAGTCCATTGCTGCGTTGCCCACGGTGCGCCAAGCATCATACTGAAAAGTATCTTTCCAGTTTTGAAAGTCACCATGTGGAGTACCATCAAAATAAGCATAATCGGGGCTTAAACCGTTAGCAGGGTTAACCGTCGTTTTTAAGAAGGCGCGACTGGTCACTGCCAAATCAGCCCAAAACGCATTGTTATTGTCGGCCCAACGCGCCCACAACTCATAAAATGCTGGCAAGTGGTATGAAGGATCGGTCCAGTTTCTGTCGGTTGGTGTGGCCGGAGAAAACACTATTTGTTTTTCCGCATGGTTGAACAAACTAAATTCTTCTAACTGACCTTGGTTGTTGTAACGGGTCTCACCGTTACCATACATGTCTTTTAAGATTTGATTCGCTTGCGCGCTGTAGTTGAAAATACCGCTGCCATCCCCCCAAAGGTGAGAGGCAAAAAATAAGGCGGTTACAAAATACTCTTCACCATCGGGGGCCGGGTTAGCATCTTGAATATTGCCTGAAGTGCTCACCTTCCAAGCAAAGTAGCCTTTGTTGTTGCCCGATTTATTGAGCGAATAGGTGTGCGCCCACTTCCACAATTTGTTGAAGTCATCCTGACGGCCCATTTGTACCGCCATCATCATGCCGTAAGACATACCTTCACTACGCACATCGTTGTTGCCCACATCCCAGATATAAGCCATGTCATTGCCAACCGGAATAAAAATCGCTTGGTTAGTCGTATCACTGCTATGGAATAGCTGATCGTAAACCGCTTGTACTTTGGCATCTACTTCGGCTTTGGAGTAACCAAGTTCTTGGAACATGTTGCGATATACACCGGTGTCGTAAGCGCCTGCGCTAGGTAAAACAGGTGCATCGGGCAGCGGTGCAATGTCACCAACTCGGTGTAACTCATACCAGTCGAGAAAGGTATCATTACTTCCGTTATCGGTTTCAAGTCTAAATTGAAGATTAGCCGAACTTGGCTGAGTTTCGAGCTTAAAATTGATACTATTTACTGAGGCACTCGTCCCCGAAAATTCTGTAGCACCGATTTTTTGGCCGCCGAGATAAACGCTAATACCAGCAGCATTATTGGCACTACTTGCACCTCGAATATCAAGGCGAAACTCGCCCGGTACATTTGATATTTGAGCCGATGTTTCAAGCCCATCATTATTGGCATAAGCTGCTACACCATTAAATGGGCTGTCAATTAGCCCCGAATAACCAGGCAGTAAACTGCCATTTTCCATTTCGAATTTTTGTAGTACTTCTGCCGAACATACTGGAGATAACACCCCAATACTTAACAGCGTTAATACTGTTCTTTTAAAGATCATTCCTTTTATCCTCATCTATGTAATAACGCAGTTCAGCCATCGAATATTATTTGGTTTTTAAACGATTGAAACGCCCATATTAGTATTGGTAACTAGAGCGAAGGCCGAATGCAGCACAAACCATAGCAGCGCTCAAAAATTATCCAATACAGAATGAAAGTGATCATGAAAGAGAAAAGAAATAACGTACAAATTTCATACAGAACTGTGAACAAGGTTAACAAAAAGTTAACGTTAACATTCACAAAATTATGATAAGGATTTTTGCATTAAAGCGCTAAAAACCAAAAGAGAGGCTAATGCCTCTCTTAAATTGTTTTGCTTTAATCAATTAGCTTAGTTACAGCTTGAGCCACCAAGTGTGACTACTTCAGCAGGCGTGTTTACTGTGCCTTTAGAGCCTTGTAAACCAAAGGTCACCGATTGCCCAGGTTGAATGGTCGAGTTCCAAGATAACGAGCTAGCCACATAAGGCTGACTACCGGTTAGCGTGCTATTCCAGCTGCTAGTAACGGAAGAGCCGTCACTGTATGCCCAGCTTACTTGCCAGCCATTTATCGCGGTTGTGCCTTGGTTGCTAATAGTAATACTGGCCACAAAGCCACTATTCCAATCATTATCTACCGTGTAGCTACACACCGCGCCGCCAGGGCCATTATCTGAGTTGCTAACATCAATGCTTACACTATAAACATCACTAGCACCTTTACCATCGCTTACCGTTAAGCTTGCTTGATAAGTACCAGCAGCACTGTAACTGTGGCTAGCTGTAGCCCCTGTGGCGCCGTTGCTATCACCAAAGCTCCAAGCATAACTCAGCACATCACCGTCTACATCGTTGGCGCAACTAGCGTCAAAATCAATTGACTGACCAACTGTTGCCGCGTCGCTGCTCACAGTAAAACAGGCGCTAGGGGGATTATTCACCGTAGTGTCAGTTACCGTAACAGACACGGTAGCACTTGCCTCTAGTTGCCCATCGCTAATGGTATAGCTAAAGCTATCGCTGCCCGAATAATTGCTATTTGGCGAGTAACTTAAACCATCACCGACTTGGCTCACACTGCCGTTGCTTGCTTGGGTGAAACTCACAATGCTAATAGTATCGCCATCCGGATCACTGTCATTTTGTAAAACACTAACCACTAGCGGCGTATCTTGTGCAGTTGTAACACTGTCATTTACCGCCACCGGAGATCGATTCTCGGTAGGTGGAACCACCGCATCACATTCTCCAGCAGGGCAATAAATCTGATAGTTACCACTTAATGCCAGCATGCCAAACATATATAAGGTGCCATCGTAATAACGCCACTGACCACTAGGCACTGGAGTATCCCAAAGGGCTTGCACAAACTCCCAAGCTTGTTGATCATTAGCCGCTAAGCTAGCTAAAGCATTCATGGCCACTAAACCAGGTGAGTGGTCGCTATTGTTTTGATAAGGCGTACCATTAAGCTCATACAGGCTTGAGTAAGAATCTATCCCTTCGCTCTTAAAGAAGGCTTGCAAGCTATTTACATATTGAGTTTGCCAGGGATCCTTTTGCCACCACGCAAAGTCCATTGCGGCATTACCAACGGTGCGCCAAGCATCATATTGGAAGGTGGTTTTCCAAGCTTGAAACTCACCATGCGGAGCGCCATCAAAATAAGCATAATCGGGGCTTAAACCATTGGCTGGGTTAACGGTGGTTTTCAAAAATGCGCGGCTGGTAGTAGCAATGTCCGCCCAAAATTGATTGTTGTTGTTCGCCCAACGCGCCCACAACTCGTAAAATGCAGGAAGGTGGTAGGAAGGATCTGTCCAGTTTCTGTCAGAAGGTGTGGCTGGAGAGAACACAATTTGTTTTTCATTGTGATCAAACAGACTGATTTCTTCTAACTGACCTTGATTGTTGTAACGCATCTCGCCGTTACCGTACATATCATCAAGGATCTGATTAGCTTGCTGGCTGTAATTGTAAATACCTGTGCCATCACCCCAACGGTGAGAAGCAAAAAACAAAGCTGTGGCAAAGTATTCTTCACCATCGGGCGCTGGGTAGGCATCTTGTACATCACCGGCGGTGCTTACCTTCCAAGCAAAGTAGCCTTTGTTAACACCCGATTTGTTTAGTGAGTAAGTATGCGCCCATTTCCAAAGCTTGTTGAAGTCGTCTTGACGGTTCATTTGCACCGCCATCATCAAGCCATAAGACATGCCCTCACTACGAACATCGTTGTTGCCTACATCCCAGATGTAGGCCATATCATCCCCCACCGGAATAAATATCGCTTTATTGGCGGTGTCAGTACTATGAAATAGCTGGTCATATACCGCTTGAACACGCGCTTCAACCTCAGCCTTTGAGTAACCAAGCTCGGCAAACATATTGCGGTATACGCCGGTATTGTATGCCCCATCACTTGGCAATACTGGCGCCGCAGGCAAGGCTGCTATATCACCTACGCGATGCAGCTCAAACCAATCTAAATAGGTATCGTTACTGCCATCATCGGTTTCTAATTTAAACGAAAGGCTCGAATTAAGCGGCATCGAGTCTAGTTTGAAACTAATACTAGCAAGCGATGCAGCAGTGCCCACAAACTCTGTTACACCTATTTTTTTATCATCAAGGTAAACACTAATACCCGCTGCATTATTGGCGCTACTTGCGCCGCTAATATCTAAACGAAACTGGCCGGGTGTATTACTAATTTGCGCTGTTGCTTGCACGCCATCATTGTTTGCATAAGCTGCAACACCGTTAAACGGACTATCAATTGCGCTTGAGTAACCGGGTAACAAACTTCCATTTTCCAGCTCAAATTTTTGTAGTAACTCTGCTGAACTTAATGGCGACCATAGCGCTAGGCTCAATAAAGCCAGCAGGGGTTTATTTGAGATCATTCCATTTATCCTCTTACATAGTTGGCCTTGAGTGGCAGGTGTTGGCTAAGGCTATGAACACCCCTCACCTAACAGCTCAAGTAATTGTTTGTTGTTTGCTGTAGTTGCTTTTATATGCAGCGCAACCATAGCAGTAAGAGGAAAAAGCCCAAGTTAAAATGCAATCTATCATTATGAGTGATGAAAAATTGTACGTTTTTATGTTTTTTTTGTGAACAAGATAAACATATGTTAACGCTAACACCGCCTATACATAAGGGATTAACTAAGAAATAGATATTACTTAATGGATAATAAAATCTGACAATTACGCGGTTCAGGCACTGGGCAAATCAAACCAAAGCGCTTCTAGGGCGTAGCTTTCCGTTTTTATGCTTAAGGCTTCTTCACCTGATACACCTACCCCATCGCCGGGCCTAACCGTATAAGCACTACCAGAAGCTTGCTGCAAGTTTGCTGCACCGCTTACCACATGCAAATAGCCACACGCTTTCATCACTTCTAATTCAAACTGGCTATTCGGCTTAAGTGCAAGACGATATAGAGCGGCGTCTTGATTCATAA
This sequence comes from Agarivorans sp. JK6, assembly GCF_045277145.1. NCBI lineage: Bacteria > Pseudomonadati > Pseudomonadota > Gammaproteobacteria > Alteromonadales > Alteromonadaceae > Agarivorans > Agarivorans sp. JK6. The sequence continues at coordinate 3,478,555 of NZ_CP113525.1, forward strand.
TTAGCGAACCATCGCGGCCATCAGGAGTGACAAGTGGGGTTAGTAATTCCCCTTGGCTAATCCGTGCTTGCTGGTAGGCAGGAGCCAAACCAGTTTGCTGCGGTTTTATCCAAATTTGCAAAAACTCTAAGTCATCAACATCAGAGCAATTAAACTCGGAATGACTAAGCCCAGTGCCTGCACTCATCACTTGAATATCACCGGCAGGAACTTGATAACGATTACCCATGCTATCTTTATGCTCAACGGCGCCATGGGTTACGTAGGAAATGATTTCCATGTCTTTGTGTTGATGGGTGTCAAAACCCTTACTGGGCGCAACACTATCTTGATTAATAACTCGCAATACTGAATACCCCATGTGTTTGGGGTCGTAATAATTGGCAAAGGAAAAACTGTGCTGGCTTTTAAGCCAACCTAAATCAACAGATCCGCGTTCACGTGCGGGTCGAAAATAATGCATACCCTACTCCACTTCTCTTGCTCGTGTTAGTAATTAAGCTTTAATAAGCTATACGCAGTTATTCATAAGATCGTTTTAAACAGTGTGGCTGTTAAGCCTTAAAGATCCAAGACCTGATTTGTCTCAATAGTTATTCAAGTAATTGTGGGGTTCACCCACATCATTTGCTATTATTTAGCCGATTTTTAGTCAATAGCGAGGATACAAAATGATTGTAATCACACCTTCTCGGGCTCAGGAACAAGCGTAACTCTGTTACTCCTGCTCAGCCCGGTTATTACCGGGGCGTAACAACGACCCCTATATTCTTTTTATAGCACAACTGTGCTTGGGGTAATCTCAAATGGGTATTTCTTTTTCTCTATCTCAACTTGGATGGAAACCCTTTTTTCAACAACAACTTAATTTAGACGAACTAAGTTCGTACACTGCTGCGCGCGTATTTGAACAGCACCGCAGTGAATATTTGGTCGCCAGTGAACTTGGCTTACAACGCATCACCATTCACCCAAATATGCCTAAAATGGCCGTAGGTGACTGGTTATTGTTAGAGCAAGCCAATACACCCGAGGCTAAATTTGTAAAGCAACTCGAACCCGCTACCTTATTTAGCCGTAAGGCAGTAGGTACCCGTGCTGAACTGCAGCTAATTGCCGCCAATGTAGACACGGTATTTATCGTATGTTCATTGAACAATAACTTTAATCTAAGCCGTATTGAACGTTATTTGGCCTTAGCAAATGAAGCAAAAGTAGACCCAGTGGTGGTGCTAACTAAAGCCGATACTTGTGACGACGTACCCAGCTTTATCCAGCAAGTACAAAAGCTTGATCCCATGTTAATGGTTGAAGCAGTCAACTCGCTGGATGCCAACGAGGTGGCCAAACTTAACCCTTGGTGTAAGCAGGGCCAAACGGTTGCCTTTATGGGCTCTTCAGGGGTGGGCAAATCAACCCTAATTAATACGCTGTTAGGTGAACAAACTAGCCAAACAGGGGCAATTAGAGAAGCCGATAGTAAAGGCAGGCACACAACCACGGCGCGCTCAATGCATCTAATGGAGAACGGCGGCTTACTGCTAGACACTCCCGGTATGCGTGAGCTACAACTCAGCGATTGTGAAGAAGGGGTAAATGCCACCTTCAACGATATTACTGAGCTCGCCGAGCATTGTAAGTTCGCCGATTGCCAACATAACAGTGAGCCCGGCTGCCAAGTGCAGCAAGCCATAAGCCAAGGCTTATTAGATGAAAGGCGCTTAGTGAACTACCACAAGCTAATGCGTGAACAACAGTTTAACGCCGCCAGCGTAGCTGAGCGACGAGCCACCGATAGAGACTTAGGCAAGTTTTATCGACGTGTGCAAAACAGTGTTAAGCAGTTGAAACAACGCGGGTAAACTATATAGGTGATAGCGCAATGCTATCGCCTATCTTCCAACCATCTTATCTATCAATAAGTCACCTAAAACTGTGTACTAACACTGATTTTTTCTATCAATGCTCAGATAAAATCTTAAGCGATGGCGTTTTAGCTTGAGGAAATAGACTGTGAAACGAGTATTACTCAGTGTGTGTTTAATTGCTAACGGCAATGCCCAAGCGGGCGATTTGCAAATCCCTTCTGCCCAGCGTTGGCTTGATAGCGTAGAAAACGAGCTGGCTCCTTTTTGGCTGCACCAAGATGCCCATGGCTCGCCGATGGGTAACTTCCCAACTTTTCGTTGTAACGACGGCTCAGCTTTTACTCAAGCTAGCCCCTGTTCTGAGCTCAACGCGGCTCCCAGCTGGATGAAGCCCCATTTAGGAGAAAGCTACACCCGCATGCAGGCTAGGCACACCTTTGTTTATGGTGTGATCTTTCACCTCACTGGTGATAAGCAGGCCTTGCAACTCGCCAAAGCTGGCGTTGACTACTTACGCACGCATTTACTAGAAGAGCAAGGCTCGGTAGTGAGTGTGACCGAAAACGGACAATCAAAATTTTCAGCTAAACAACGTACCACTCAAGACCTTGCCTACGCTCAATTAGGCATGGCCTTTTACTACTACTTAACCGGCGATAAAGCGGTACTCAATGACTTACTAAAAGTTAAAGATTATATATTTGATAAATATTGGGACGAGCAACAACAGCGCTTGCGCTGGGTAAATGCGGCATCCACCAACGGCACTGGAGAAGAAGTTGAGCTTGTGGCGCAACTCGACCAAATAAACGCCTATATGTTGCTAATATCGCCATTGCTACCAGAACCTCACAAAAGCCAGTGGGATAAGGATCTTTCTAAACTGCTTAATACCATCACGCAGCAGTTTTTGCGCCCCGATGATTTTCGTTTTTGGGGCACCAAGCACGGCGATAATTACCAACCAGACTCTGCCCGCCATAATGATTTTGGGCACACGGCTAAATCTTGGTGGATGAGTTGGTTAGCCGCCGAGTATTTAGGCCAACAGCAACTTGTTAGCAAAAGTAAGCAAGGCCTTCAGACCACCTTGCAAGCCGCCTTTATTGAACAAGGCGAAGGCGGATGGCGTCGACTACCCAATGGCGCACCAGCTATTTGGTGGGAATATGCAGAACTCGATCAGGCGGCGGCGAGCCTAGCTTTAGTTGAACCTAAGGCTAAACGTTACCTAGCCAATACCTATCCACAATGGTTTGAGCGTTTTATCGCCGAAGATGGTGGCACCTATCCGGTTGCCAATCAGGGACTCAAAATTCATCTTTGGAAAAGTGATTACCACGCCCTCGAGCATGCACTCGTCGCCTATCTCACTAGCGCTCAACTAAATGGCGAAAGTGCCCGTTTATACTTTGCCATGCCCGCAGAGCAAGCTGCTTTGCGCCAACCTTATTTTTATCAAGCAAAAACAAGCCAAGCTAAAGCCTTTGGTAACTGGCAGGGTTTAGCCATTAGCCAAGTTAACTACCAAGATATTGGCATTAAGCGAGCGAAATAAGCTGTTAAAGCACTTGGCCGGCTATAGCTGTTCGGTCAAGTGTTTAAGCGCTCTTAATAATAACACCCTCTTCTACAAGCACCTCGTAACTCCACCTGTCCTTAACTCACAAAGATGCTGAAACCCGATGAAACAAAACATCCCCAAGCTACGAAGTGTTACCATCGATAAGGGTTAAATGAGATGAGATAATCCCATTCAGTGGGCATGTGTAGCAAAGGAACAAGAATGTCGAAGCAATATACTGTGGAATGTATTTGGCCAGCCGAAGCGCGTTTAGGCGAAGGCGTTGTATGGATAGAGCAAGAGCAAGCGCTCTATTGGGTAGACATTCTTAAAGAAACTTTACACCGCTATCAGCCAAGCTCAGGAGCGCAACAAAGCTGGTCGCAAAAGCCAATGATTAGCGCAGTTTTACCGACCCAAATTTCCGGAGAAAGCACCACCTTTGTCGCCACCTATGCCGACGGAGTTAAACTGTTACGCGACGGAACGGTTTATCCTTTACTAGACCCAGAACCTCAGTTACCAGACAACCGTCTTAATGATGCTTGGGTTGCTCCAAATGGTGATCTTTGGTTAGGTTCAATGGATTGCAAAATTAAACAAGACTCAGGAAAGTTCTACCGCTTAACGCCAGCGCTTAGCCTTAGCTCGTTAAGTGAGCAATACTGGGTCACCAATGGCCCAACCTTCTGTGATAAACAAAGCTACGGATACTTTGTAGATACCGAAAACTTTACCATTCTTCGTAGCAAGTTAACTGATGATGGTGATGCATCAACATTAGAGCCTTGGCTGGAGATTGACCGCAGTTTTGGTAACCCCGATGGAATCACTATCGACGCAGAGCAACACATTTGGGTAGCCCACTATAATGGTGCTCAAGTAAGTCGCTATACGCCGGAGGGAAAACTAGAACGGCAAATTGCCATCCCAGCACTTAATGTCACCAAGTGTGCCTTTGGCGGACCAAACTTAAGCACCTTATATGTGGTGAGCGCTCGTGAAGGCATGAGTGAACAACAGCTGCGCGATTATCCGCTAAGTGGCGGCGTTTTTGCCATAGAGCTTGATGATATTAAAGGTGTAACAACACCAGCGTTTGCTATCAAAGAATATCCGGCGCTTTAAAGACTAACCACAGTTCATAGGCTCAAGCGCTAAGGCTTGAGCCTATGAACTATTCGCTCTTACTGTTCCTTTTCCACTTGCAAGATCCGCTGATAAAGCGAGTCTTTTAGCAAGGAGCGATAGTGCTTCAACTGGTGCATGGCTTGATCGTCAATCGGCGAATTACTGAGTTCTAAATCTCTAATTTTATTGTCTAAGTTTTCGTAGTGCTGAGCATCTTTAGCAAAATTTTCGTCGCTGTTAACTAAGCTTAAAATACTTGCTTTAGACTTGGGGAATTCGTGCAGTAATGAATGGCTTTCACCTAGCATAGTGAACCTCTTATTGTTTTGATTGGGGTGAATAAACTATTCGCTTTAGCGCTTGGCTTGATGAGCTATAGAAATAAGAAAGCTCCTCGTTTCTCTTTCGAGTTAACACCGTAGGAGCTTTCTTGTTAGCTTGTTCTAGTTAATATCTTGAACATTCATAACCAGTTGTTCCCAGTTACGCTGGTTCTCGATATCGTGCTCTAAGCCCTGCTCGTCGGCGATTTGGAAACGCTTAACAGCAGGTGTTTTACTAGTCGCTTGGTATAGCCAATATGCCTCTGCTTTAAGCGCTTCATCTATCGGTTTATCGATTGACTCGTACACCATTTGCTTACAAGCGTTAATTGATTCTGCAGGGAACTTAGATATACGTTGCGCGAGCGCATCAACATAAGGGCCAATTTCATCAGGTTCTAAGGCCTTGTTAATGGTGCCATAAGCTTCTGCTTCGTCGGCACTAAAATCACGTGCGCTTAATACAATTTCTAAAGCGCGGCCCAAACCTACTTGGCGAGCCATACGCGAAGCACCGCCACCACATGGCAAGATGCCCATGCCCACTTCCATTTGCATGAATTTGTATTTGCCGCGTGCTGCAAAGCGCATATCACAAGCTAAGGCAAACTCATGACCGCCGCCACGGGCAAAGCCTTCAAGTTTAGCAATGGTGGCCTGAGGCAGTTTACTAATGCGCTCAAGTACTGCTTGTAAGTCGATTAGTTTTGCGTCTTCGCGAGATACCGCCTCAGTCGACATGTCTTTAAGCAAGTCCGTATCATAATGACATACCCAAATTTCTGGATTTGCCGATTGAAATACCACCACTTTTACACTGCGGTCGCGTTCTAAACGCAGCGCCAAACCATTTAGGTCAGCTAGCATCTCCTGGCCTTGTACGTTAACCGTTCCAAAATCAAAAGTGACATATAAAATCGCGTCATCTTGTTTTGCGCTAAATGTTGTGTAGCCTTGGTAAGCCATATTCAGTTCCTTCCATTTTATGATTGTTTCGTTATCAGCCCGTGGATAACTAACTACAAAGTATTCCTAGCTCATTGTTTAAACAATCAAAGAAAAAACGAAACTAAATAAAGAAAAGATTAACAATATAAGCCATTGAATTTAATGATTAATATAGAGGTTAAACATAAGAGAAACCTAATTAGTGAATGGCTACAGCAAGGTCGAAAAGTGTTTCTAACCTGAACATAAAAAATGCAGTTCATCACTACAAACCGAAACTCGCTTAATAAGAAAAACCTTGAGAAATAACAGGTGGTGGTGATTGGCAAACTAGCATTAAAAAGTCACTTTAAGCTTTATTTAAACCAATAAAAAAAGCGGCTCTAGTGCAGCCGCTTATTAACTTGATATTGAATGTTTTTAGATTAAATCTCAGGGCAACTTTCTACCATGCATAGGTCTCAATCGCATTTTTCTTCGCCATTGGATTATGCGCGATATGCTGATTAATGTTCTGCAAGAAAGATTGACGAACCTCCGGCCAAACACCGCGCATAGATGCTATGTTGTTGCCATGGTCACCCCAGTAATAACACGGAAAATCATCCATGTTTTCCAGCAAGTACTTTTCCTCTTCTAAAATCTGTAGCGGTGTGGGCAGAGCAAACTCTCCCCGGTGTAGCTCCCGCTCCAACTCGCTACCCGGTTGAATAGCAAGTGCCATTGGCGCAATCGCATCTGGACGCATAATATTAAGCAAACTAGTGGTGTTTTTTGCATGTTCAACAGAACGCTCTTTGCCACCAAGACCAAAGATAAACGAGGCAAGCACTTGAATATTTGCTTCACGCGCCATCTCCATACCTTTAATTGCATGCTCACGTGTCATGCCCTTTTTAATCCGCTCCAGCACAATAGGATCGCCAGACTCTAATCCAGAATAAGCAGTAGTTAGCCCCGCCGAACGCAGTTCTTTTAGCTCCGACATACTCTTACGACGAAAATCGTTAAAGCCCGAATACAGCGCCAAGTGCTTTAGCTCAGGAAAGGTCACTTTTATTTTATCTAGGATCTTTAACAGCTTGTCGGTGCGCATCGCCATTACATTGCCGTCGATAAGAAATATTGACTCAACCTTGCGATGTAACAATCTCGCTTCATCAATGTCTTTAAAGATCGCATCAAGCTCACGCACTTTAAAACGTTTGTCGTCGAACATAGCACAGAAGGTACACTGGTTATTGCTGCAACCTAGCGTGGTTTGAATAAGTACACTCTTGGCTTCCATCCAAGGACGATAGATTTTACCTTCATAATGCATATTAGGCTCCTCAACCTAGGGCGTTTATTGCCGAGAAGTCTACTGCTATGTCTGAGCAGGAATAAGAAAGTGAAACGCAGAATCAGTGTTAATAAAAAATTAATAATGTAGTTAAAGTAAGGTCGCTGATAAACCTGCTTCAAAAATGTTATTAGGGCCTGATAGGTCTCACTTTTCCAAGAGACACTTAATTATTAACAAAAACTTAAAACTGATTTTGTATTTGTCCTTCTTATCAAACTAAACATGCTGCCTATACTGAACCCCAATCAATGACAAACAATAACGGATAGAGGTTCATCATCATGAAAGCAACTGTGATTCGCGCATTCGGTGACAGCAAGGTATTTGAAACAGCAGAAATAGCTAAACCAGAACTTAAATCAGGTCACCTGTTAATAAAGGTTGCGGCGTCTAGTGTTAACACCATCGACATGATGATTCGTGACATGGGTGAAGCCTTACCATTTCACCCTAAGCTCCCAGGTGTTTTGGGAATGGATTTCGCAGGTACAGTTGAAGCGGTTGGTGAAGGCGTAAGCAACTTTAAGGTTGGAGATGAAGTATACGGCTGTGCTGGCGGTCTTGGTGAACTACTAGGCTCGTTAGCAGAATACATGCTGGCAGACGCGAATTTAGTGGCTCACAAGCCAAGCAACATCTCAATGCGAGAAGCTGCTGCGCTACCGTTAGTGGGTATTACCGCCTACGAAGGTTTGGTTAGAGCAGGCATTTCAGCAGGTCAAAAAGTACTTGTTCATGGTGGTGCCGGCGGCGTAGGGCATGTTGCACTACAACTTGCTAAACATTTTGGTACTGAGGTTTTTGCAACTGGTGCCGCTGGCGAGCAAACCGATCTCATCGCAGCGCTTGGCGCTACAGCAATCGACTTCAAAACCGAAGCCGTTGCAGACTATGTTGAAAAGTACACCAAGGGTGCTGGATTTGACGTGATTTTTGATTCAGTGGGCGGTGCCAATATCAATAACTCAATTGAAGCAGCCAAGCTAAACGGTCAAATTACTACCACGCTGTCTATGCACGAACAAGACTTAACCATGGTGCACATGAAGGGCTTGTCTTTGCATGTAGTGTTTATGCTTTTACCGATGATATACAACCAAGGTCGAGCTGCACACGGTAAGATCCTTGAAGCACTAGCAAAAATTGTTGAGGCTGGCGAACTAAAACCAGTACTTGATAGCCAACAATTTGCCTTAGCCGATGCCGCGGCTGCGCACGATCGCCTAGCCAGTGGTCAAGCAATTGGCAAGGTTGTCATTGATATTAACTAGGGTTATCTAGATGTTTGCCGTATCGCCAAGCTTAACACTCATCATCAAGCGCACGCTGCCACTCACCGTGGGTTTGTTTGCGATTATGTTGGTGCAACTGGTGGATTCGGTATTTATCGGCATGCTTGGCCTTAACCAGCTTGCGGTTCATGGCATTACCTTACCCTTTCAAGCGGCGTTTATTGGAATTCAAGTAGGTATTGGGGTTGCGGCGACGTCTATTATCTCTAAGGCCTGTGGCGGCCGCGATAAGCTAAAATCTCAAACTGTTGCCACATTAGCAGCGGCTGGCGGCACCTTGTTTATCACTCTACTGGGCGTGGTGTTGTGGCTGTTACAAGAGCCAATATTGGCGACCTTCGTTGCCTCCGATATAAGCTCGGCAAAACAACTAGCGTTGGCAGCGATCTTTAATCGCTATTGGCCAGTTTGGCTGCTAAGTGCTATCTCTGTGGCCGCGCTATACTTGGTATCTTGTGTCTATCGAGCAAATGAAGATACAAAAACCACCGGACAGATGTTCCTGTTGGCCAGTATAATCAACCTGATACTAGACCCTTTGCTTATCTTTGGTTTTAACATGGGCATAGTAGGGGCAGCCCTTGCCTCTACCTTAAGTTACGGCATTTGTACTCTGTATATGCTGAATAAAGCGCGCGGCAAACAGTGGTTTGCTGTTATAAACTTAAGCTCACCCAGCAGCAGTACTAATCAGCTAGCCATACAAAACTCGCCCTATTTTTACTATGGCAAAGAGTTAATTCGCACTACGGTGCCAACCATATTGAATCAGTCACTGCCTTCATTAAGTGCTTTTATTTGTATGCTGCTAATTGCTCAGATTGGCACCGAGGAAATCGCCTTCTGGAGCCTATTGTCTCGACTAGAAAGCTTTCTTCTGGTTTTTACTTTAGCTTTAACTATGGCCATTCCGCCTATTATTGCCCGCTACCTTGGTGAAGGTAAGCTAAACGAAATTGTTGAGGTGTTAACGGTTACCGCCAAGTTTTTACTGGTGTTTCATCTAGTAATTGCTCTTATCGCAGCGATCAGCTCTCCTTATATTATTCCGCTGATAAGTGCTGATAAGATGATGCAAAACTGGTTTGGTGTCGCTCTGTGGATCATTCCTTTTAGCTATGCACCTCTTGGCCTTTGCATGCTGGTGGTTTCAGCATTTAATGCCTTAGGGGAAGCTCGCCGTGCCTTGTTTGTATCTTTGGTTCGTTTATTGGTTTTATATGTTCCAGCCATTTGGCTTGGCACAGCAACACAAAGCATTGTTCAAACAATTGTCGCGGCTTGTATTGCCAATACACTTGCAGGCGCTTACGCATGGTTTAAGCTAAAACAGTGCACTGCGCTTCAGTTTAACCGTTCACAACTTGCCTAACAAAAAGGTCTAAATAACACGATGAATATTGAGCACCTCCGCTTGTTTGTAAGAGTCGCAGCCACCCATAATATTAGCCTTGCGGGAAAAGAACTTGGTTTGTCTGCACCGGTAGCCAGTATGCATATCAATAAGCTTGAAGAAAGCATTGGCGCTCGACTTATTCATCGAACCACCCGTAAGGTTTCACTCACCGAGGAAGGCGAAGCACTTTTACCCTATGCCGATGAGATATTGGCCAGCGTTGATGCGGCCCGCTCAACGGTGGGAACAGGCAAAGCCCAAGCAACGGGTACATTAAGAATTACCGCTCCCGCCTCCTTTGGCCGAATGCATGTTATACCCGCTCTAAAAGGCTTTTTGGATAAGCATTCAGAGCTATCTGTCGATATTCGTTTGACCGACTCCATGATAGATATGATTGAAGGTGGCTTTGATGTCGCCATCCGAGATGCAGATCTGAAAGATTCAACCCTTATTGCCAAAAAGCTAGCTACCGATAAACGGATTATCTGCGCCTCGCCGGATTACCTAGCGGCTTACGGAAACCCAACATCCCTCGAAGATTTAAAGCACCATAGCTGTATTAAGCAGATGGGTTTTGATACTTGGAGCTTCAATACCCCTAATGGCCTGCAAAACATAAAGCTAAAAAGCAGAGTTCGAGTAGACCACGGAGAAGCAGTACGCGACGCAGCCTTGCAAGGTTTGGGTGTTGCCATGTGTGCAGAGTGGTTAGTCTACAAGCAGCTAGAAAATGGCAGCTTGGTCGAAGTGCTACAAGATTATAGCCTGAATGATGCAGCCGCCATTTGGGCGGTGTATCCCAGCTCTCGGCTATTGGCACCTAAAGTGAGAGCCTTTCTTGATTACTTCGCAGAATACTATGGCGCTCCCCCTTATTGGGAAAACTAGGCAAGATTATTACTCCCCCTTATAAAACACTTAGGCGATACCTTAACCGGATAACTGGCAGCCCAAATAAAGCTCATTGTTGAGCGTTATATCGCCTTTAAAGTGCCCTACAAAACACCCTACAACTTAACCCTACGGCTAATACAAAACCGCTAATTAATTGTTTAATCACTTATTAATTGAAGTGCATTTTTATCAATGATTTAATAGCCCCTTTGCACCTGTAAAGTTGAAGCTAAAAGCGTTTCATCTGAAGGTAGTTAATCAAATATACACGGAGTTTTAGATGAAGAATGTTCTTATCGCAGGCGGTTTGTTAGCCATTGGGGCCGGAGCGGGTGGCTACTGGTATTCTCAGCAGGCTACAAACCTTAATAGCGAAGCGGGTGCACTCGCGTATATTCCTGCCGATACTGCGGTATTTTCTGCTCAACTAAAACCGTTCCCAATCAAAGCCTATGTTGATTCAATGGCAGGTTCATACAACAATTTACCAAGTGACGCCTTTGCCGAAACAGATGTAAGTGACCCACGCGGTAAGTTTTTCATTGCCTTATTCGAAAGCTACAACGAAGCACTAAAAGACGGGCAAACCTTTGTAGATACCTTTGGTTTAGCCAACGATATTCACAGCTACTTTTATACCTTAGGCATCATCCCGGTGATGAAAGTAGAAATAAGCAAAGCCGATGCTATTTGGGCTTGGTTAGATAACGCCGAACAGAAGAGTGGTTTTAGCCATACTAAACAAACTCTTAGCGGCGTTGAGTATCGCGCTTATCGTTTGAGCGATGACAGCGACTCAGAAACCGCAGATTTAATCGTAGCCGTAAATAATGGCCTACTTACCATTACTTTAAATACCTCGCTTAATGAAAACAGTTTGTTAGAAACCGCATTAGGCCTTAAACCAGCAGAGCAGCCAATCAACGCCACCACATTAATCCAAGACAGCCTAACCAAGCATGGTTTCATGGAAGAAGGCATTGGCTTTATTAACCACCAAGAGATTGCTAAAGCAATAACCACAAAAGATGGAAACCTACTGGCAAAACACCTTACTAAGTTAGCCCAAATGGATAATAGCAACGAACTTACAAGCTTACGGACTCCAGTTTGTGAGCAAGAGTTTGCCAGCATTACCGCTAACTGGCCAAAAACGGTAATGGGTTTTGATAGCTTAAGCATCAACGATAAAGAAAGCAGCTTTGGCGTGCGCATGGTGGTAGAGAGCAACAACAGCGTATTACTTAGCGCCTACCAAGCGATGAGTGGCTTTATTCCTTCTTATGCTTCTAACACCGAAAATGCGGTATTTAGCATGGCTTATGGCATTGATGTAAACCAACTGGTGCCTTCATTGCTATCAGTTTGGGAAGAAATGCTTACTCCTGATTACCAGTGTGAGCCGCTACAAAACGTGCAAATGGCTATGCAGCAACAAAACCCAGGCATGGTTGGCATGATGACCGGCATGGCTAACGGCCTTAAGGGCATTGGCATGGCCGTGTTTGATTACAAACTGGCTGACATTAGCCGCCCAGAAGAACTAGAAAGCCTAGATGCCATTATTAGTGTGTCTGCCGATAACCCTGGTGCCTTGTTCGACATTGCCAAACAGTTCTCACCAGAGCTAGCCAGTGTAAGCTTGCCAGCCGATGGCACACCGATTGATGTTAGCCATTTATTGCCGCTACCACCTACCACCAACATACAGCCTCAGCTAGCACTAAAAGGTAACCACCTTGTATTGTTTAACGGCCAGCGTGCTGCAGAAGTGAGTCAGCAACTAGCTTCAGAGCCAGTGGCCAACAACGGGCTTTTAAGCATGTTCATCGACTACCAGCAAATGTTTGAGCCAATTATTAGTGGTATTGAATTAAGCGGAGAAGAAGTGCCACAGGAATTAATGGACTTAAAAGACTACCGAATTAAAGCGCAAATGAATATGGCCGTGAACGACCAAGGTATTTCTTTTGGTTCAAGCATGACCAGCCAAGCAGACAACGCTGTAAACTAAGCAAGTCTTTGCAACGAATAAGCAACGCTCTGTAACTAAAAGGCTCGCAATGGCGAGCCTTTTTGGTTTTTAACTCAAGTGTTTAATTCTTAGTTAACCCGATGATAGACCCGCTCTGGCCGCCCTACTGCACCATAAGCCACCTCTGGTGTGAGTTCATTACAGCTCACTAAATACTCCAAATAACGCCTTGCTGTAGTGCGGCTACTGCCAATTTGTTTGCCGGCTAACTCGGCAGTTAATGAAGCATGTTCACTAAACAGTGCGCGCACTTTATCTAGCGTTACCGCGTCCACGCCTTTGGGTAAGCGCTTTTTGCTTTCGGCTACCGCGCCTTCACTCATTGGCATTAACTTATCTACATCTTGCTGCTCAAAAGAGCTGTTTTGATCAAGTCTGCGTAAGTAGTTCTTATAGTTGTTCAAGGATTCTTGTAAACGCGGAAATACCACCGGTTTTAGAATGTAGTCAAATACCCCATTACGCAGCGCTTCTTGCAAGGTAGAGGCTTCTTTAGCGGCGGTGAGCAACATAACATCAATGGCAAGATCTTGGCTGCGAATATGTTTTAGCAATTCTAGGCCGGTGCCGTCGGGTAGGTACACATCTAACAGCAAAAGTTGTGGAGGTTTAGCCTTAATGTGGATCATTGCATCGGCAATGCTCAAAGCAATGCCAGACACTTCAAAATCACTCACACGCTGCAAGTACTGGCGATGGATCTCGGCAATCCCCGCATCATCTTCAACAATTAATACCTGAATCAAATGGCTACTCCTGCTTTAACTGCTTGGGAATATACACCGTAAAACGGGTGCCCAAATTGTCACTACTAAACTCAACATTTCCACGCAAAATTTGCACGGTTTCTTTTACTAGGTAAAGGCCAATGCCGTGGTCGCCTTGGGTTTTGGTGGTCACTCCCTGCTCGTAGATATTGGCTTGTAAGTTATCTTGAATACCACCAGCAAAATCTTCCACTTCAATAATTATGTCGTTACCCAAATCGGTCATAGAGAGATTAATGGGCTCGCGGCCATTGCTAGCGCGAGTTGCCTCAAAAGCATTATCTAAGAGGTTAGCCACTATGGTAACGATTTGCTCCGAGCCACAGTGTGCTGGTAAGTCGCGCAAGCTGCTATCGGGGTCAATATTTAGGGTTAAACCAAGCTCCCTCGCCCGGTGAAACTTACCCAAAATACAGCCGGCTATTACCGAATCTTCCACTGCTTCAATCAAAAAGCGAATCAGTTCTTGGAATTGATCATTTGCTTGGCCAATAAAAGATAAAGCTTTATCACTTTCGCCTAACTGAATTAAACCAGCAATGGTATTTAGCTGATTAGAGTGCTCATGATTTTGTACCCGCAAGGCTTCTGAATGCGCCTTAATCTGCGATAACTGCTTAGTGAGCAAGGTGATCTCATCTTTCCGCCTAAAGCTAGAAACCATGCCAATAAAGTTCTGTTGCTGGTCTTTCATCGGCACTCGGTTAGCAATCACTAAATGCCCGTTGAGCAGTAGCTCCACATCGCTTTGCGCTTGCGGCTGATCGAGTAATTCAGCCATATCACTATCGGGTAGCCAGTCTCGCAGCGGTAAACCAACCGGATTAATCGATTTTCCTTGCAGGTCTTTGCCTAATAAGCGAATCGCATTAGCATTCACATTAGTAATAATGCCTTCTCGGTTAATCGCTATCACCCCTTCACGAATAGTATTAAGCGTGGCTTGCAGTTCGGCATATAAGCGGGTCATCTGTTCTGGTTCAAAACCCAACAATGTGTCCTTAATCCGCTGGGCCAGCCACCAACCAATCAGCATATTGAGAGACAACACCGCCATCACCAACAGCACCATAAAGTGCAAATAGGGTTGCAGTTGTACGTCGATTTTCTCTAGCAAGTATCCAACCGAGACAATACCTATGATCTTCCCTTGTTGATCTTTAACTGGCACTTTACCGCGTACCGATACCCCCAAAGACCCCTTGGCTTGCGACACATACTCTTGCCCTAGAACCAGAGCTGCGTAGTTATCGCCTCCCACCATGGGTTTGCCAATACGTTCGCTTTTAGGGTGAGCCAAGCGGATCCCATCAACATCCCCCACCACAATAAAACTTGCGCCCATGGTGCGGCGTAATTCTTCTGCTAAAGGCTGTAAGTTTGCGCTATCTCGGCGCTCTACCGCACTCACTACATCGGGCAGCTTAGCCACGACTCGCGCTACATCTAAGGCCCGCTCCCCTTTGTCTTGGTATTCAGAGTCACTTACATACCAATAGCTGGTCACTACCACAATGCTTAACTGAATAAGGCTGTAAATCAGCATTATTAGCAATAAGCGAGCACGGTAGCTTGGTAAGCGAGCTTGTTGATACATCTAAACTTTTCCCTGTTTGTTTCAATTTAGCTTAGCACGAGCTTAGCGAGCAGCTCCCGTGAACAATATGCACTTAATTACCAATATGGACTTTAAAGCCATTACTTGGCTTACATTTCAAAACCCCAGGTTTCCATTAACATTAATTTAACTTTATTCGCCAGCTAGCGGTATTTAAGCATGGCAGCAACCACTTTCAGCCACGCTGAAAGCCCTATGCAACAAGGAGAGCAAACATGTTAGCCAAGATTAAATTGGTCAAAACATTAATAGGGGCCGCAGTATTGGCCGCAGGCCTAAGCGGCACAGTTCACGCAGAAGAAGTGCACTTTCTAATCCCCGGAGGCGCGGGCGGAGGCTGGGATGGAACCGCCCGAGGCACCGGTGAAGCCTTAATGAAATCAGGCATTATCGATAAGGTGTCTTACCAAAACATGAGTGGTGGAGGCGGCGGTAAAGCCATTGCTCACTTAATAGAAACCGCTAAAACCCAAGAACATACCTTAATGGTGAACTCAACGCCGATTGTGGTCCGCTCATTAACCGGCGTATTCCCGCAGTCTTTCCGCGACCTTACTCCCATTGCTGCCACAATCGCTGACTACGGCGCGTTAATTGTTAGAGCCGATTCTAAATATACTCATTGGGACCAAGTAATTGCCGACTTCAAAGACAATCCCAATAAAGTAAAAGTTGCTGGTGGTAGTGCGCGCGGTAGCTTAGATCACCTAGTAGCAGCCGCAGCCATTAAAAACGAAGGCTTAGACCCACTAAGATTACGCTACGTAGCTTACGATGCCGGCGGTAAAGCCATGGCAGGTTTGCTTTCTGGAGAAACCGCACTGCTTTCAACTGGCTTAGGCGAAGCGCTAGAAATGGCGAAAAACGACCAAATTCGTATCTTAGCCATTACCGCAGAAAAACGAGTTAAAGACGCCCCCGAAGTACCAACCTTAAAAGAAATGGGCAACGACACTGTGTTTGCTAACTGGCGTGGTTTTTTTGCGGCACCGGGCACCAGCAAAGCGCAAGCTGAGAAGTTCTCAGACATGCTTAAAGAAATGTACACCACCCCAGAATGGGAAACCGTGCGTTCACGTAATGGCTGGGTAAACAACTTTGTGCCTTATGGTCAGTTCTTCGGCTTTTTAGAACAACAAGAGAAAACAGTAGGCAGCCTAATGAAAGAGCTAGGCTTTCTAAAGTAATCCTATTAGCCAGCAACTCCCTTGCTGCTTTATTTGCTTATCGGTAGTACTCAGTTAAGCACCGGTGCCTAGGCACCGGACTTTTTTACATTTGGAGCTAACAATGCAAATTAGCAATCAACGAATTGGCGGCCTAATTTTTTTGCTGCTCTCTTTGTTCTACGGCTATTTTAGCTACGACATTCCGCTATTTCCCGGCGCGGAATATGAACCGTTCACCCCGCGCACTCTGCCGCAGTTTTTAGCATTGTGCGGAGTTGCTTGCTCAATCATTTTGATGCTCACCGGCGGTAGTGATTTTAGAACCAGCGTAAAACATTTGGTATGGCGCCCCGCCGCCAAATTGCTCGTTGCTATGTTCGCCTATGGCCTACTCGTCAATTGGATGGGGTTTGTATTAGCCACCATTATTTTCCTGGTTGTGAGCTTTCGCATCATGGGTGAAACCCACCATAAAAAGGCATTGGTAGTAGCCATATTGTTCACCGTGGCTTTTTGGGCGCTATTAACCCAAGTATTAGATATTTATTTAGAACCTGGGCAACTGTGGCACTGGTTTAATGGCTAGCAAAATAAGGACACGATGATGTTAGATGGAATTTTAGCTGGGCTTAGCACCGCCATTATGCCAATGAACTTAATGATGGTAATTGTAGGCTGCTTAGTGGGTACCTTCATTGGCATGTTACCCGGCCTTGGACCAATTACTGCTATCGCTTTAATGATCCCACTTACCTATAGCTTAGAGCCTTCATCAGGTTTAATTTTAATGGCGGGTGTCTATTACGGCGCTATATTTGGCGCATCATCCTCGTCGATATTAATTAATGCGCCAGGCTGTAGTGCTACCGTAGTGACCGCTTTTGATGGCAACCCCTTAGCTAAAAAAGGCCAAGCGGGTAAAGCTTTAGCCGTTGCTGCTTATGCCTCGTTTACTGGCGGTACTTTGGGCGCAATTATGCTGTTAATTGCCGCGCCAGCTTTGGCCTCTGTCTCTTTGAGTTTTCAAAGCGCCGACTACTTCGCCTTAATGGTGCTTGGTCTTTCTGCCGTGGCTGCTTTCTCAGGCAAAGGCCAAGTATTAAAAGCGGTAATGATGACCATTGTGGGCTTGATGTTAGCCACCGTAGGCACCGACAGAAGTGAAGGTGTAGAGCGTTTTACTTTTGGCCAACTGGATTTAATCGATGGCTTTAGCTTCTTATTGTTAGCCATGGCAACCTTTGCCCTAGCCGAAACCTTGATGTCGGTATTAAAACCCGAAAACCCCAATAACAGCACTACCGAACAAAAAATGATGTCGGAGCTGGGTAGTCTTAAGCTCACCAAGCAAGAAGTTAAAACCGTGGCAGCGCCTACTCTTCGCTCGTCATTTCTAGGTTTTTTTGTTGGCGTGCTTCCCGGTGCTGGCGCGACCATCGCCTCTTTTCTGGCATACGGCGTAGAGCGAAATCTCGCCAAAGGCGACGCAAAGAAAGAATTTGGTGAAGGCTCGTTAAAGGGCTTAGCTGCGCCAGAATCGGCCAACAATGCAGCGTCGACTGGCTCTTTTGTACCCTTGCTTACCTTGGGTATTCCTGGCTCGGGCACTACCGCGGTATTGCTCGGAGCCTTAATAGCCTACGGTATTCAGCCGGGGCCAAGAATGTACATCGAGCACCCCGACCTATTTTGGTCGATCATCATCTCTATGTATTTTGGTAATGTGATTTTGCTAATTTTAAACTTGCCGCTAATCCCCTACCTCGCCAAGTTATTAAGCATTCCTCGCCCTTATTTGGTACCGATGATTTTGCTGTTCTCAATTACTGGGGTGTATCTGGTTTCGTTTAATAGCATGGACATCATGATCATGGTGGCGATATGCATGGCAGCCTTGGGCTTACGTTTACTCAACTTCCCTATGGCGCCGATGTTATTGGGCTTTATTCTTGGTGGAATGCTCGAAGACAACCTACGCCGAGCTCTATTAATTGGCGATGGCGAGCTAAGCTTTTTATGGGAGCGCCCCCTAACTCTCACCTTTATTAGCATTGCTGCACTGGTGTTATTTAGCCCGCTCTTAAGGCCTTTGTGGGAGCGCAGTAAAGCTAAAGCCGAGTATGAACAAGCCAAACAAAAGGCGGCAGCTAAGTAATAAAAAAGGCGCTAATTTAGCGCCTTTTTTGTTCTCTTTAAGTTAATTAAGATATTGCTTGTAGCGTTGATAGCTCGCTGAGTTTAAGTACTCCTCACCTCTATCAAAGGTCAGCAAATCTGTTTTGCTATAGCGCGTATCAAACCTGTCGTAGAGCACTTTTAGAATAAGTTCTGTTTGCTGATACTGTTTGGTATCAATAGACAGGCCCAGCAACCAAATATAGCCAAATGGCTCTGAAGGTGTCTTCAATAAGGCATTCACTAGGTAATCTTCGGCTTTCTCGGTTTGGCCACTTTCGTACAAGGCATTGCCAATCTCTACTTGCACTCTTACGTCTTTAACAACGGTTTCTGGGAAGTGCTTTAAGCTTTCAATCGCTAGGTCAAATTGCTGGTTGTCGTAGTAATAAGCGTAGAAACGAGGATGAACCGGCTGGTGCTTCTCCATATACACAACAAAAGATCGTGGCATTACCAAGCTGGGTTGGTTGATATAAGCTTTCATTAAGCCTGCCAGTACTAAAGGCTTTTGCTGAAACGGCTTAGGAATCTCGTTGTAGGCAAACAGCATCTCGGTATAGCTAGCTTGTCGAACCGCCTCAAAGAAATCGCCCATGCGCTGGATACCGCTATTGGGGTGGGTTTTACGATATTGCTCCATATCGATAACCAGGTCGAAGCTGTCTGAGATCCCAACCCCCGTAAACAAATTGAAAATATCAACGATGTGGCCATCTAACCAGCTTATTTCGTAGTAGGCAAAAGTGCCATCTAAGGTAAAACGGTAATAGCTGGTTGCTTGCTGCTTAGTATGAACATCACTGTCTACATATTTCCAACTACCGCCTGGCTGGGCCAAAATGGCTGTAATAGAGGTATCCGTTAAGCTAGACAGAAGTTGAGTAACGTTTGCTCGCTGATTGGCATTGAAGGTAAACGCTAAATCAGTTTCCAATTTTTCAACCATTTTAGCTTCAACAATTCTACTTCTAAGCGCATTTTCAGTGTGTTGATTCAGCTCATTAGCATAGTTAACAAAATATCTATCACTGTATAGCTCTGCCGGCTCTTGGTTTTTAACTACCGGGTTATTCGTTTCAGATACAGAGGGTACTGTACGGCCGGTATCGTTACTTGCACAAGCACTCAGCATTAGGCTTAAGGCTAAAATATAAAAAGCTTTCATTACAATGCCTCCTGCTGGTTATTGGTTTGCTTTTCAAGCAAGAAGCTCACTAGTTCGTTCATCGAATCGTAGGCTTGGTCTTCGGTCACTCTGGTCACGCTGTAATTAATTTCTAAGGCCTTTCTGGCTTTCCTCATTAACTTGGCATATTGCTTTACTTCACTGGCGGCAACGGCCATTTGTTTATTCTGATATTGCTGTTGGTAGGTAATCACTTTGTTGCGGTAGTCAAAACGCGTATACAATTTAAAGTGTTCATCTTCTAGCGTTTGTTCTTCATTAGCCCAACTAAAATCGATGTCGTAGGGCAAATATAGTTTTGCTTGTTGCTGGATGTTTATCGGACGGCCCAAGGAGTAAGGCTGTTTACGTTGAATTTTTTGCGGCACTTTTAAGTAATGCTCAACCGCATCAGAAACCAACACAAACTCAGCGTCGCCTTCAACTTCATGCCAAAACTCATTCACCAAATAGTGCTCTTTAATTTCAATACGATTGCTAATTTTGTCATCACTAATTTGCAAATCTTGCTTTAGGCTAATCGAAGGATAAAAACGCTGGTAATAAGACAAATACGATTTGGTCATGCGTTTAGCGCTCTGGCCTGCAATTTCATAACGCATTCTGTCAGCTTCTGCGCCAGTAAAGGTATTAACAACCGTAAGTTGCACTGGCGAGCGAAAATCAGAAGCAATAAACTCTTGGGTAACTTCAACAAGGTTATCTTCAGCGACAAAATCAGGAATACTGCTTAAGCCTTGATTGTCTGGCGAAATAACCAAAGCTTGTCCAAAAGCCGCTGGCACTATGGTTTCCAACAGGTTTGATTGATATGCGTTAGTTGGGTCAACCCAATAGTCTTGCCCCTTATACTTCAAATACACAATCGCATGATTAAAGGCGTTGTAACCCGGCAAATGCTCAGCCAAGGTATTGTGTTTATAGCTAGACACCAATACTGGGTAAGCATCTACTCCCAATTCGTTTAATGCACTTACCAACAGCAAAGACTTGTCTTTACAGTCTCCATAACGGTTCGCTAACACCTCTGACGGAGAATGAGGACGATGTGAATTTTCGCCAATCTCTACCCCTAAATAACGAATGTCTTGTTGGGAGAAGCGTATCGCTTCTTCAATGGCTAATTTGGTGGGTTTAGCTTTAAGTTCACTAAGCCAGTCGTCGAAGGCAGCTGAATGCTTAGCCGAGGTTTTAAATAAAGACTCAGCCCAACTAGATACTTGTGACCAATCTTCAAAGCTAGTGATTTGCCAAGTTGGGTAAGCAGAATCCCAGTTTGGGGCTTGGCCATCTTCATAATAGGCCGGCGAGTTTTCGATAAGCACCGAGTAGCGAACCCTGTTCCCCTCGGTGTTTACCTTTACCTCTGTGTCGATATCGGCAAGCTGATTGCTAAGTTTTCTGCTTTTGTGCGCCACGATGCTGGCATGAGTTATTCCCACCGGAACGCCCCAACCTAAACCAAAGGTATGGCTAAAATGGCCATCAAATACTGGGTTTTCACCAATTACACTAAAGCTATAATCGACAATGTCACCCGCTCTTACATCCTTTAACCAAAGCTGTAATTGCTTTTGTCCTGAATACAGTTTGCTATGTTGCTCGGGTTCAATATCCACTGCTCGAATATCATCAGCAACCAAACGGTTAAACGATTTATCGCCTCGTATAATGTTTATGTGGTGCAACTCAACCCGCTGAAAGTCGGGATTAAAGGTGATGGTTAAATCTGAATTATCTTCAACGCCAGCACTGTCATTCACTTGAAAACGGATATAGCGATAGTAATGCGGCTGCTTGCTAAGCAAACTTACTTGAGTATCCGACACCAAATAATCTACAGATTCTACGCCAAGATCAGCTTGGTTTAACTTGCTTAAATCTGCTTCTACAATCCACTTAGGTTTATCACCTACCCGCCACAACGCATCGTTAGCAGCTAATGAAATGGTGGAGTAAAAGAGATTGGCAAACAGCAGAAAGAATAAAAAGAATGGTCGACTAACTAGCACTGCACTTCCCTTGCATCAACATCAAAAAGCCATACTAGTAATAATTATTTTAAAGTTAAAGCGCAACACGCGGCTTATTAGAAAAGAACTGCAATATATTGATGTTGTTTAAATAATTTTCAAATTTTAAGGTAATTGCCAATAAAAAAGCAGCGCCTAAGCGCTGCTTATCAATACTCATTGTTGAATAACTACTTTTCTTCAGCAGCCTTACAACAAGCAGCAGTAAACAATACATCGGTAGAGCTGTTTAGCGCGGTTTCGGCAGAGTCTTGCAATACCCCGATAATAAAGCCTACTGCAACCACTTGCATGGCCACATCGTTAGACACACCAAACAAGCTACACGCTAATGGAATAAGCAATAACGACCCACCAGCAACACCCGAGGCACCACAAGCAGACACTGCTGCCACTACGCTCAGCAACAAGGCAGTAGCAAAATCTACTTGAATACCCAAGGTATGCACAGCCGCTAGCGATAACACGGTAATGGTAATTGCAGCACCGGCCATGTTAATGGTGGCACCTAGTGGAATAGACACCGAGTAAGTATCTTCATCTAGCTTTAAGCGCTGGGCTAAATCCATGTTTACTGGAATGTTCGCAGCAGAGCTACGAGTGAAGAAGGCAGTTACGCCACTTTCACGTAAACACTTAAATACTAATGGGTATGGGTTGCGACGAATTTTGTAGAACACTAGCAGCGGGTTCATCACTAAGGCAATCAATAACATAGAGCCAATGAGTACCAACAATAGCTGGCTGTAGCCTAGCAATACCGAGAAGCCGGTTTGCGCAATGGTGTTTGCCACCAAGCCAAAAATACCAATTGGCGCTAAACGAATAACAAAGCGCACAATGCTTGATACACCCGCAGCCACGTCATTAAACAAGGTTTTGGTGGTGTCCGATGCGCTATGCATGGCAATACCTAAACCAATTGCCCACGCTAAAATGCCAATGTAGTTGCCATTCATAATGGCACTAATTGGGTTATCGACAATTTTAAATAGTAAGGTGTGTAATACCTCGCCAATGCCTTGCGGAGGATTAGCCGAGGTTTCTGTGCTCACCAGCACTAACTCGGTAGGGAACATAAAGCTCATGGCTACCGCCGTTAACGACGCGGCAAAAGTACCAAATAAATATAAATAGATAATCGGACGAAGCTGAGTATTTTGGCCACGTTTATGGCTAGCTACCGAGGCCGCCACCAACACAAAAACCAATACCGGCGCTACGGCTTTTAAAGCGCCAACAAAAAGGCTACCTAACATGCCAATAGACGTAGCCGCACTAGGTGCTAAAACGGCTAAAATGCTACCGGCAATAATACCGATAAGGATCTGCAGTACTAAACTGCCCTGGGTAATAAACTGTAATATGCTGTTGTTTGATTGTTGTTTCATGCTTCTTATGGTCCTTTCGTGAAGCTATATAATTGGCGAAGGCGTAACCTTATAGGATGAAACACCAGAATCACAGACAATAACCACATTAAATTGACACATCGCAAAAACTTTTCACTCATCTAGATTGTATAAGCAATATACAAGTAAGGTTTACACCTAAAAGCCCAACATTTTTAGCTATTGCTCAACTAACTTAGTGTTGCAACTTGCCCTTAAGCTCAGTATTTACTTACACTTTGATCAGCTGTTCAGGTTTTTATTGCAATTTTGCAAGTCGTGATTGGCTAAACAAACAGGCGCTTAAACTAAATTAAGCACCAAAAGCAAAACATCAAACATAAATAAAACTTGAACAATTAATTATCAAGGCGTATAACTTGACGAATCGTCACATTGTGACGAAGTGTCAATAACGAGAAAAAATGAATACCAAAACCAGAAAAGCCCAAGAAATTGCCAACCGCGAAGAGCTGCTGCTAGATATAGCATTGGAGCTGATGGCTGAAACCGGCTTTGCTGGCCTTACGATGGATAAAATCACCCAACGTTCGCAGTATTCAAAAGGCACCGTGTATAACCACTTTGCCTGTAAAGAAGATGTATTGTGTGCCTTGTGCTGCCGCTCTATGCGTTTACAAATAGAGCTATACCAACGGATTAATGATTTTGCTGGTAGCACTCGAGAGAAGATGATTGCAATGGCCTATGGCTATCGCTTGTTTAATCGTCTTTACCCCACTCTGTCGATGGTAGTGTTAAGTATGAAAACACCTAACATCATGGAGAAAACCTCGAGTATTCGCAGTACCAGTGTAAGTGAACACGAAAACAAAATTGTCGGTATTGCGGTTAAGTTGATTGAAGAGGCCGTTGCTTTAGGTGAAATACCAGCCAGCCAAAATGTAGATGCCAATGCCGCTACATTTGCCGCTTGGTCGATGGCCTTTGGCACCAATGCGCTAAGCAGCGCAGTGGTAAATAAATCCAGCAAGTTTTGCTCTGCTGGCTTCGACAGCCAATACGCATTGCTATACAACGTAAATTTGTTGTGTGACGGGTTAAATTGGAAACCTTTGTCTAATCAACAAGATTACTTAGCCACTTGGCAGCGAATAGGCCAAGAGCTGTATGCCAAAGAGTTGGCCATGCTGGAGCAAAACGAAACGCTGTATTAAGCGCTTTACGCAAACCAGCAATTAGCGAATAAAGATTTGTAAGTTCTAAGAGTAAAAGTGCCAAGTTGTTCTACTGTTGTTAAGTGGAATAATAAACGCACGCATTTAGATTCAAATAAAGCCGCCGATTACTGCGGTTTTTTAGGCAAAGGAAGTGACGATTCGTCAATTTTAGACAAATCGTCATAATTCACTCTAAACCAATTGAATGGTGCAATTGGTAAAGGACAAGGCTATGGAAAAGAAATTTTTTAATCAAGTGATCGCCAGACCTTGGCTAACACTCATGTTATTAATGTTAGCCGTTGTAGCAATGAGCTCTGGCGGACGCTTTCTTACCTTTGTAGGTGATTACCGCATTTTCTTTGGTGAGGATAACCCTCAGCTGCAAGAATTCGAAAGCATGCAAAAGGTGTTTAATAAAACCGATTCGGTCACCTTTGTTATCTCTCCCAACGAAGGCGATGTATTCAACCCGCAATCTCTTACACTCATTAAAGAGCTTACCGACGACTCTTGGCTTATTCCCAACTCTACTCGGGTCGACTCCATCACCAACTTTCAACATACCGAAGCCGTAGAAGATGACCTTTGGGTAGAAGACTTACTGCTAGAGCTAGATATGCTAGATGCAGAAAAAGTATCTAAAATTGAGCAAGTTAGCTTGAGTGAACAACTGCTAGAAAATCGCTTAATTAGCCTAGATGGTCGCGTAGCAGTAGTGGCTGCAACCATCACCATCTCTGAAGACGATATGCAGGCCGAGGTACCTAAAACCTCGCAATTTGTACGTGAGCTACAAGCCAAGTATCAGCAAGCCTACCCAGAACACAAAATCTTGCTCTCTGGCATGATCATGATGAACAACAGCTTCATCGAACAAAGCCAGAAAGACATGTCCACTTTAGTGCCGCTAATGTTCTTGCTCATTTTAGTGATGCTAGCCATTTTACTGCGCTCGGTATTAGGCATGCTAGCGACCCTAGTGGTGATTGTTGTGACTATTGCCAGCACCATGGGCATGGCCGGTTGGATGGGTTTTGCACTCAATACCGTTACGGTAAATGTGCCCACCATGGTAATGACCTTAGCAGTGGCCGATTGTGTGCACGTTATCGCCTCAATGCTTTATGAAATGCGCCAAGGTAAATCTAAAAAAGAAGCCCTCGCCTTTAGTTTAAAAATAAACAACCGCGCTATCTTCCTTACTAGTGCCACCACTGCGATTGGTTTCTTAACCTTAAACTTCTCAGATTCTCCACCGTTTCAAGCCTTAGGTACCATTGTGGCAGTGGGTGTAATGTTGGCCTATGTGTATGCACTTACCATTTTGCCTGCTCTGCTAAACATTCTGCCCATTAAACAAACACCGAGCATTAGCAGCCGTTCAAACTACGACCGCTTAGCAAACTTTGTGATTGATTCTCGCAAGTGGTTAATGCCGGTTACGGTAGTCATGATTATTGGCTTCTTAGCCATGATCCCACGCAACCAACTTAACGACGTAGCTACGGAGTACTTCAGCAAGCAGGTGGACTTTCGTCAATCCACAGACTTTATGGAGGAAAATATATCCGGGATTACCACCATTTCTTATGAAATAAGAAGCGGCGAAAGCAGTGGTATTAACCAGCCCCACTACATGCAAAAAGTGGCCGACTTTAGCGCTTGGTTACGCCAGCAGCCAGAGATCGACAACGTAAATAGCATCTCCGACATTATGCGTCGTTTAAACAAAAACATGCATGGCGACGACCCAAGCTATTACCTAGTGCCCGAAGAGCGCGAACTCTCTGCCCAGTATTTATTGATGTACGAAATGAGTTTGCCCTACGGCTTAGACTTAAATAACCAAATCAATGTAGATAAATCGGCAACACGCTTAACCATTACCACCAAAAACATGGGCTCTATCGGCATGATAGCGCTAGAGCAACGCTCCTTAGAATGGTGGCAACAAAATGCGCCCGAGTATCGAGTAATCGCCGCCAGCCCTAACCTAATGTTTGCCCACATTGGCGAGCGTAATATGCCGCAAGCATTAAAAGGCGCGTTTTGGGCACTGGTGCTTATTTCGGTGTTAATTGGTATTTCGCTACGTTCACTGCGGCTCACCTTTATTAGCTTACTGCCCAACTTAGTCCCCGCAGGCATTGGCTTTGGTATCTGGGCGCTAATTGATGGCAACATAAACCTTGGTTTGTCGATTGTTATTAGCGTTACCTTAGGCATTGTGGTCGACGACACCGTGCACTTCCTTACCAAGTACCAATATGCCCGAAAGCAAGGTAAATCTGCCGAAGACGCAGTGCGCTACGCCTTTGTCACCGTAGGCAAAGCTCTAGCTATTACCACCGCGGTATTGGTGGTTGGCTTCTCAGTATTAATTGGTTCAACCTTTACTATTAACTCCAATATGGGGCTACTTACTTCTATTATTATTGCCGTAGCCTTAATCATCGATTTCTTACTACTACCATTACTCTTGATTAGTTTTGACCGTGCAAAGGGAGCAGAAAATGCAGCAGCACTTCAACAAAAAACCGCTTAGTATGTGGCTTAATCGTGCCGCAGTTATCTGTATTAGCCTGTTGTTTAGCCAACAAGCATTAGCAGAAACCGCAGAAGAAAAAGGCTTACGCATCGCGCAAGAACGCAAAGCCTTTGATTTAGGTTGGGTTGACTCGAAAGCCGATACAGAAATGGTGCTGTACAACGCGCAAGGCGATAAAAGCACCCGCTCGATTCGCATTCAGTCTTTAGAAGTAGAAGGCGACGGCGACAAAGCCTTAAGTGTGTTTGACCACCCAGCCGACGTAAAAGGCACTGCCTTTCTAAGCTTTTCTCACGCCCTAGAGCCAGACGAGCAATGGTTATACCTACCCGCCTTAAAACGGGTAAAACGCATTGGCTCTCGCAACAAATCGGGCCCTTACATGGGCAGTGAGTTTGCCTTTGAAGATCTAAGCTCATTTGAAGTTGAAAAATACACTTACACCTACTTGCGCGACGAAACCATTGCCGGCTTCGACAGCTATGTGGTGCAAAACGTACCGGTAGATAAGTACTCAGGTTATACCAAGCAAATCACCTGGATGGACAAAGAAGCCTACCGTGTACACAAAGTAGAGTTTTACGACCGCAAGGGGCAGCTACTTAAAACCCTCACCATGAGTGATTACCAAGTGTATGCCGACAAACATTGGCGTCCTTCTAAAATGCTGATGGTGAACCACCAAACCGATAAAAAAACCGAAATGTTCTGGAATAACTATCAGTTTAAAACCGGCGTAAAAGAATCAGACTTCAATAAAAACAAGCTTAAGCGAGCCCGCTAATGAGAGCGACTAACTCTGCGCTGGCAACAGCGCTAAGCCTAGCCTTATTAAGCACAAACAGCGCAGCCATGGAGCTGCGCGGCAATGTGGCTGTGCAATATCGTGGCTTTTTCGAGCAAGGTGCTTTTCCGGGCCAAGACCAGCAGCATCAAGGCTCGATAAGTGCCGAGCCCGAGCTGTACTGGGAGTGGAACGATGGCATCGACAGCATCACCTTTACGCCCTTTGCACGGGCCGACTCCATGGATAGCGAGCGCACTCACGCCGACATTCGCGAGCTTAAATGGCTACACCTAGCCGACGAATACGAGCTGGAAATTGGCATAGCCAAAGTGTTTTGGGGCGTAACCGAAACCCAACACTTGGTAGATGTGATAAACCAAACCGACTTTATCGAATCGCCCGATGGCGACGAAAAGCTTGGCCAACCCATGCTGCACTTTAATACCTATCAAGACTCCGGCATTTGGGATGTATTCATTTTGCCGGGCTTTAGAGAGCGAACCTTTGCCGGCGTAGATGGCCGCTTTCGCCCACCATTACCGGTAGATCAAGATAATGCTCAGTATGAATCGGGCGCTAAAGACAAACATGTTGATCTAGCCCTGCGCTGGGCGCAAACCTTTGGCGACTGGGATGTAGGCACCGCCTATTTTCGTGGCACCAATCGCGACCCACTGCTAATTGCTAGCGCCGACGGCACTAGACTTACCCCTTACTATGAGCAAATGGACCAACTAGGCGTAGATTTACAAGCCACCATTGGCGATTGGTTATGGAAGTTTGAAGGCTTATATCGCAATACCAGCAGCAACAGTTACACCGCTGCTGTGGGCGGTTACGAATATACCCTAGTGGGTTTATTCGACAGCATTGCCGATTTAGGGCTACTCACCGAGTACAACTGGAATAGTGACGGCAAAGAGGCCACCTCTACCTTTCAAAACGATCTCTACCTAGGCGCTCGCTTAGTATTAAACGACGCGCAAAGTACCGAGTTTTTATTAGGTGGCGCGATAGACCTCGACTACAACACCAACGTCGTCACCCTAGAAGCCAGCCGCCGCTTTGGCGAAAACTGGAAAGGCGAGCTAGACCTTTGGTACATCGACGCCGATGACCTCGCCGACCCAACCTACGCCTTTAGCAAAGACAGCTTTGTACAAGTAAACATGGCCTACTTTTTCTAAAAGCTACCTAGGAAAGAGTTGCAAAAAAGCCCTCGTTGTTGAGGGCTTTTTTTGGAAGTGAGTAAAGGAGCTATCTGAAAAGTAACACCCGCATTTTCGGCTGGTTTGAAGCGCAGCAGAAAACCAGACCAGCAACATGTGCTTGTTAGAACTGTATTGAAATTTCTTGATATAAGGTAAGAGCATTTTTTGCATTATCCTCTACACCAAAGAAACGTGAAATTCCACTCAGCATCTGATCGTGATTTCCAAGCTGGACTGCATTGCTGCCAGCTTTTATTTTTGCATTTATCTCGTTTAACTCCTCATACAGCAAGGTCATCATTTGTAACTGTTGTTGATTGTCCGTATGTGGTGTTTTTATCAAGTTACCAAGGTAATTGATCTTTAAATAATAGGGTCTATGCAGAAAACTAAGTTGATTATCGCTATTTAGTTCAGAGGAAAGAAATTTTAGTACACGAAAATTAATATCTCTTTCTGCTTTAAAGGCTGAAATCCAGCCATCTTTATGTTGTTGGTCTTTCAATTGATGGTACTGTAATTCTCTTTTATTTGCTTTTTCTATTGCATTTTTCAGCTTAACCTCTGCATTGGCCAATTGACTTTTTAGGTCATGCTGTTCAGACAATGAGCTTTCTAGGCTTTTTTCCAAACTAGATAACTGCGTTTCATTTATACCATCTTGAATGTTATCGAAGTATATCTTCACCACTCCCAAGGAAAGAACAATAAAACTATTCAACGCGAGAAGCTTTGCAATTGAAGCAGTTCTCTTCCACCACTCACTACCATCATCGCTTGAACTCAATGTTAAGACACCAAGCAAAGCCGAAACCGCAGAAAATATAGCTAGTGTTACTTCGAGAAGCATAGATTAAGTCTCCTAAGCTCTAACGCCTCATTCAGAGGCAATAAAATAGCTGGTTAAAATTAGCGAGGCACGAGCAAAAACCAGCTGTTTTTGTCCTGCTGAAATGACTTGTTAGGCAGCTTTTTAACAAACCTCTACAGGTCGTCATTTGCATCTTTTTCTGTTTTTTTATCATGCAATTCATTTACAAAAGATACATTAGTTATCATAACTATAAATATCGCCTTTAATTGTAAAAATGCTAGGTAGAAAACAGATGAAATACCAAGAAGCTTCAAGAAATTACGAGCCTCAGGATTAATAGTTGCTTTATAAATAAGCAAATGAAATATATTAATAAATAATAAGGACGATATTACAAACGCCGAGGTCAATACTATTAAAACAAGGTTTTCAATTCTCTTGGTCTCATCTGTTGGTATAATACTAACTGTGCTAGGAGAAGTGTACGCTGAAATAGCTTGTGGATATGAATAAGCAATCCAAATACCTGCAAGTGTGAAAACAGCTGCAGCGATATTTTGCAGTGTTCCCATAATGGGCTTTAAATCTCCAAGGGATACTATATTTACCAAGTGGTATCCCAAAATGAGACTGATTGCTATATAAACAAAGTGTAAGGTTATTCTACTTTTAAGAAAAATGAATAGTGCTTTCAACAACTCTTTATTTTGAGGCTTAAGCGGCATTTTCCTCTCCTACATCACTATCCTTGTCTTTCGATTCTTCACTTGGGATTTGTACAAGTAAATCCTCTCTTAGCCTTGTTAGTTCTTTAAGTATTATATCTGCAGCATAATATGTGTGATTTTCTGCAAGAGGTTCTAACAAAATCTGTTCTCTACTAACATATTTATTGAACCATCTAGTGGTGTCATTACCAGCCTCCCTAAAACCAACATTATTCCACTTATCTAAAGGGTTATACTCTTTATTATGTACTTCAATTATCTCCGCCACTTCAGACTCTGAAAGTGTAGCTTCCTCTATAATTTCAACGTGCTTACTGAATGTTTTTTTACCTTTAACCTTTGACCAAAGGTTAAAAAATGAGTCTTTATCATCACTTTTTTGTGTAGAGATTGTATCTCTAACAACGATGTGACTGATTCGCTGAGCTAGCCTAGCAGCATTAGCTTTATCAGAGTTTAGCTCTTTGGTACTAACATGTATTTTTGAGCGCATTGCTCTTTTACTATCTTGACTCATATAGGTTATGAATTTTCTAATAATGGCTTTACTTGTATTGGGATTTACACCTTCACTTTCATTAACCTTTTTTCTAGGGTGATCAATTCTATAATCTAAACACCTTTTTATGTAATCACATACATCTTTTGTCATAGCTGAAGAATGAGAAAAATTGATTGTTGCAATAACATTTCTACTAGGAATAAACCAGTAATACATTGGTTGTCCTAAAAAAGCACTTTGTCCTTTAACTTTAGGGTCTATTTTAATAGAGTCGTTTGCATCTGAGCCAACTTTGGCATCAGGTGCGATACCGCTGACTTTACCGCTATCATCTCCAAACCTTCGCCATAAAACGAGCAAGGTGTCTTTTGTTATAGGATCTTGTGAAATGCTCTTGCAATAGATCTGTGTTCTTTTGGGGTGAGCTTTTGTATCCCATGGGATTGTCTGATTGAAATCTCTTCCTTTTACCCAATCACAAAAGCTACCGATAAACGATTCCATCGTCCCTTCTTCGTAAACAGCTTTATGCTCTTTCGTTGAATAAAAACCGAACTGTTGAACTTCAAAAAAACTAATTGAACCTTTATCCATGATTACCCTTATCGATATTTACACTTTAAATTTTATGAATATTGCATCACTTACTTTGCTGCCTAACAACTTATTAACAGGAAAAATCCCTTGTTTAAAAAAGGAATTTTTCCTCTTTCCATGCATTTTATAATACAAAGGCTACCACCTTTCCTAAGCTACATCAGTTGCCCAGCTCCAAAATTAACAAAAATATCATTATGTAATAGTGCAAGCCGTTGTGAAAAGAAGCAATCACCTTGCTTTTTATGCCTTTAGCTAAGCGCTCTTTCTACCGCAGTACTCGAGCCAAATGTAGATGTAAGGCCTAAACTCAGCAAAGCTAAGCCCTACTGAGTTTACGCTGCAGTTGTCACTAGAAGTAGACACTGGCTTGCAGCCAGCCTACGGTGTCTTTTTTCGAGATTTTACTCTCGGCAGTGTGGTCAATTTTAAAGCCTACCGATACATTGCTATTGATCATGTATCCACCACCCACTTCAATTTGCGGCACAAAATCTTTGGCTCGGCTTACGTAAGTGGCTTTGGGGTTGGCGTAAAGCCAATGGCCGTCGTCGAAGGCATACATGGCGTATAAGCCGCCTTGTACTAGTGATGAGTCTTTAAAGGTTTCGCTACTGTCTTTAATTGGCATATCTAGCTTACTTTTCATGTAGCCACCATAGAGCATGGGGAACAGCGAGATGTTCTTGGTGATATCAAATTTATACATACCACCTACCAATGCAGTAGTGGTATTTCGATCTCCCACCACATCAACCGAGTAACCCAAACCATCGTTTACTTTGAAGTAACGAACGCGATAATCAAAATCGATTTTGCCTTGTTGATCTTTTTTATCGGCAGCGCCTAGGTCGGCAAAAATCATATTGCCCGCTCCCCAGCCATAGGTGCCGTTTAGCTGAGTACGTTCGTTGCTGCGAGAAATACCTAAAGAGCTAAAGGTGGCGGTTGGATCGCCATAGTTCACGTCGGCTTTTGCCTCGGCAGTTTGCGCTGCCATTACGCCAGATGAGATAGCCGCCAAGCTTATTGCTAATATTGTCTTCTTCATTTTTTTACCTGCTAATAATGAAATGCCCTTTAGAAAAGAGCGGCATTCCATAGCCGCAAATAATGGCCGCAAGTTTAACCTTGCCTAAGGAGGCTGCTAAATGAGTACCTGTTAGTTCGTCTTACAGGTGAGAAAGTGCCAATACAGTTTGCGCCGTTATTAGGGGTGTAACGCTAAGCACTTAACTTGAATTGCTCATCAATACTGTTAATCTTCGCTCAGTTTGTATCTAATTTGGTGACAATATCGTATGCGAGTAGAAGATCTTTCTTTATTCATAAAAGTGGTGGAATCGGGCAGTTTTAGTGCTGCGGCCCACTCTCTCGATTTACCTCGCGCTAATGTAAGCCGACGCATCAACGAATTAGAACAAAGCCTAAGTACCCGTTTGTTTGTTCGCACCACGCGTAAGCTAAACCTTACCACTCAAGGCCAGCAATACTACGAAAGCATGCAAGACATTATTCGCCGCCTTAACGATGCAAACAGCGCTTTGCATAGCCACACCGCTAGCCCGAGTGGTTTGGTTAAAATGGGGGTTAATGTAGGTAGTGATCACTATGTGATCGACATCCTAAAAAACTTTAAACAACGCTATCCCGATATTAATGTTGAGGCACGTTATTCTAACGAAAGCTACCAAGGCTTATTTGAGCATGGCCTAGATATGGCAATGTATGTAGGCTCGTTAGACGACTCTAGTTTTATCGCAAGAAAGCTAGGTGGTTTTAGCAAAGTGATTATTGCCAGCCCTGAGTATTTAGAACAAAACCCAGTGCCTGTTACTCCGCAAGATTTACTGCAACATAGCTGCATTATTTATCGAAGCTATAGCCAAAAATTAGAGAATCGCTGGCAGTTTACCAATCAAGAAATCGAAGTAAGCCATCACCATATTAGTAATAACTACGCCCACATTGCCCAAGCCGTAGAGGCGGGTTTAGGCATAGCCTTAGTGCCCTATATTTTGGCTTATCCGATGATAGAAAAAGGCACGGTATGCCATTTAATGAAAGACCATGTCTCTTCTTCTGAAGACGCATGGATGGTCTACCCAAGCCGTAACGGTTTAACCCATACGGCGCGGCTACTGTTGGATTATATTGCTTCTCGTGTACCGGAGTATTTGTAATTGTCACGTTTTTTGTGACACATAAGAACAGATTAGCTAGCAGATAGCCTTAATAAAACTGTTTACCATGCGTGCAATTAATCCTTCCACCGGAGCACGCAATGAAATACTCCTATCTCGCATTAGCACTAAGCGCTACTTTGCTTAGCGCATGCAGTACCGAACAAACCGCAGACATTAGCAATGTAAAGCTGCGCCCTGTAAAAGTAGTCAGCCTAAGTGCCGCCACCCAAGCTAATAACAGCTATTACAACGGCGTGTTGCAATCGAGCACCAGCTCTAAGCTGGCCTTTCGTGTTCCGGGCACCATTCAAGAAATATTGGTAAGCAATGGCCAAAGCGTGACCAAGGGGCAAGTGCTTGCGCGCTTAGACCCACACGACTACCAAGTGAGCCTGCTTGAGCTAGAAGCCAAGCTACTTGAAGCAGAATCGGCCCAAGCCCTCGCCCACAACGAATATCAACGGGTTGAGCAAGCCAGCCAAGACAACGCCATAGCACCGGTTAACCTAAACCGCGCACTTAGCGGCAAACAACGCGCCGATGCCAGCGTTGAAGTAGTGAACCAGAATATTCAACGCGCTAAAGATGCACTGCGTTATACCGAATTACGCGCACCTTTTGATGGGGTAATTGCTCAGCGTTTCGCCGAAGAACACGAACAAGCAGTACCTGCGCTACGCGTGTTTACCTTACACCAGCCCGAGCACTTAGAAGCCGTGATAGAAGTGCCAGAGAATCAAATTAATGCCTTTAGCATTGGCCAAGCTGCGCAAGTTAGTTGGCACGAGAAAACCGATAGCATAAACGCCAAGGTGAGTGAGATTGCCACCGTGCCAGATCTCATCAAGCAAACCTATACGGTAAAACTTAAGCTTGAGCAGAATCTCGATGAGGTGTATCCGGGCAAATCGGTTCAACTAAGCTTAGCGCTCTCGCAATCTGAACAAGCTCGCTACTGCTTGCCGCATTCAGCCTTAATTCTTGAGGGAGCAAAGGCCAAAGTTTACCGCGTTCACAATCACAAGGTTGAAGCCGTAGCCAGTGAAATCGTAAACCAAACTCAGCAACAAGTATGCGTAAGCGGCGACTTTAAAGAAGCTGACAAAATCATTGTTGCTGGTAGCCGTTACCTAAGCGAAGGACAGCAAGTAGGTGATTTATTAGACGCGAAGGAGGGTTAAGATGAACCTCGCAGAATTCGCGATTCGCCAACGTACCTTTGTATGCTTTTTTACCGTGTTATGCATTATTGCAGGCATTGGCTCTTACATTGGTTTAGGTAAGTTAGAAGACCCTTCGTTTACCGTAAAAAGTGCGGTAGTGGTTACCTTGTACCCTGGGGCATCTGCTCAAGAAGTAGAGCTGCAAGTTACCGACAAAATTGAAACCCGCTTGCAAGAGATGGGCGCGGTGTGGAAG
The DNA here is from genome assembly GCF_045277145.1 of Agarivorans sp. JK6. Classification (NCBI taxonomy): domain Bacteria; kingdom Pseudomonadati; phylum Pseudomonadota; class Gammaproteobacteria; order Alteromonadales; family Alteromonadaceae; genus Agarivorans; species Agarivorans sp. JK6. The sequence continues at coordinate 3,513,672 of NZ_CP113525.1, forward strand.
CTACGCAGCCTTTCTCGCCCTGGCAGTTCAATGATTTTTGTTGACCTAAAAGAGAGCACCACCTCAGAGGAGCTTCCTCAGCAATGGGATTTATTACGCCGCAAAGTTAACGACGTAAAACTAGAGCTTCCTGCCAGTGCCCAAATCAGCATCGTGCAAGATGAGTTCTCGGAAGTATACGGAATGTTGTTTGCGGTACACAGCGACGACGCTGCGCCAGCTGAGTTAAAAGCCCATGCCAAAGAGTTACAACGCCGTTTAAAAGCCGTTGATGGCATTAAAAAAGTTGAGCTGCATGGTGTTCCCCAGCAAATCGTTAATATTGACTTGCCAAGCGAGCGCTTAGCAGAGCATCAGCTCTCGGCTGCTCAAGTATTTAGCCAATTAACCACCCAAAACATGGTGCTGGATTCGGGCAGCTTTAAACTTGGTGAAGAGCGCATAAGAGTTAGCCAAAGCGGCACCTTTGAAAACCTAAGTGATATTCAGAATCTATTGCTTAAATCTGGTATTGCCGAACTCGGCTCTGGCTTAATTCGCCTAGGTGACATCGCCGATGTTTACTTGGATTATCAAACTCCAGCTCTATCAGAAAGCCGCTATAACGGCAGTACTGCGATTACTGTTGCGGTAAGCCCAGTTGATGGCATTAATGTAGTGGCCTTGGGCGACACCCTAAAACAGGTTATTCAGCAGTTTACTAGCGAACTCCCACTTGGCACCGAGGTTGGCATCATTGCCTTTCAGCCAGACGAAGTGCAAAAGTCTATCAATAACTTTGTAAGCAACTTAGTTGAAAGTATTCTTATTGTGGTGGCAGTGCTTTGGGTATTTATGGGGCTGCGCAGTGCTGCCATTGTTGGCAGTAGCTTGCTCATTACCTTGCTTATTACCCTTATTTACATGCTAGTTGCCGGCATTGATTTACAACGGGTATCGGTTGGCTCGTTTATTTTAGCGCTAGGTATGCTGGTTGATAACGCCATTGTTATTACCGACATGTTCAAGGCAAAACTCAACCAAGGCATAGAGCGCTATCAAGCCGCTACTAACAGTGTGAAAGAAACCGCTGTGCCCTTGCTCGCTGCTACCGTGATCGCCATTATGGGTGCTACCCCAGTGCTGTTATCACAAACCGATGCTGCAGAGTTTTCTATTTCGGTATTCCAAATACTTTGTAGCTCACTACTGTTGTCTTGGTTAGTGGCGATGACACTTACCCCTCTGATGTGTTGGGCTTTCATTAAACCTAAAGCGAATCAAGTAGACCAGCCAGAGCCAAAGTTTGCCCAAATTGCGCGCAAGGTTCTTACCTGGGTAGTGGCAAAACCCTTTAGCGCTATTGCTTGCATCATTCCGGCTTTACTTGTTACCGCCTTAATTGTGCCCAAAATTGCGATTAACTTTATGCCTGGCTCCGATAGGCCCATCTTATTTCTAGATTACTGGCTACCCAACGGCGGACAAACTGAAGTGGTGTCACGTGATATGAAAGTGATTGAGGACTGGTTATTAGAGCAACCGGAAGTAAGTAGCATTTCAAGTTACATAGGCGCCAGTGCTCCGCGCTTCTCGGTAACCGTTGAGCCAGAACCATTTGACAGCAGTTATGGGCAAATTCTGATTAATGCAAAAGATTTTGAATCTATTGCGCCGCTTATTGAACGTGGTGATAACTGGCTAATGAGGCAGTTTCCTAATGCTGAACCTCGCTTTAGAAACTTAAAGCTAGCCACCAAGGATAAGTTTGCCATTGAAGCGCGCTTTAAAGGCCCCGATCCGCAAGTTCTGCAAGACTTGTCAGCGCAAGCTCAAGCCATTTTCAATGCTCACCCTAATACCAAGTATGTACGTGATGATTGGCGACAAACCAGTAAACAGCTGGTGCCAATTATGAACCAAGACAAAATGCGCCGCGCAGGTATTAATCGCAGCGACGTAGCACTGGCTATCCAACGAGCGTCTAACGGTGTTGTTGTGGGTGCGCTGCGCCAAGGCGATGAGACCTTGCCAATTAAAATGCAAAGCAGTAACACCGATATTGCGCAATTAGAGAACATTCCTGTTCGCTCACTATTGGGTTTACACACTGTGCCGCTTAGCCAAGTTGTCGACGGATTCGAAACCCGCGAAGAGCAAAGCATTATTTGGCGCCGTAATCGAGTACCAATTATCACTGCGCAAGCAGAAGTATTTGGCCAAACACCTTCGGATGTGCGCAAAGAGTTAGCCGAGCAAATTCAAGCCATTGAATTGCCTTATGGTTACAGCTTTGAATGGGGTGGCGAGTACTACGATGAAAAACGCGCAATTGACGACACCTTAAAGCAAATTCCAAAAGCGACGTTGATGATGGTGATTGTAATGGTGGCGCTGTTTAATGGCTTAAAACAGCCTGCGATTATCCTAATTACCTTGCCGCTAGCCGCGATAGGTTGCGCTTGGACGCTGTTCTTCTTTGGTAAACCCTTTGGCTTTATGGCCCTAACTGGCGCAGTTGCGCTATCGGGAATGATCATCAAAAACGGCATTGTGCTCATTGATCAAATCGAACTAGAACGCAAACAAGGTAAAAGCATTAACGAGGCCGTTGTAGAAGCCACAATTAACCGCACCATGGCCATTTCGATGGGCGCACTAACCACCGTACTGGGTATGGTACCGCTACTTAGTGACCGTTTATTTGACCAAATGGCAGCGATTATTATTGGCGGCTTGGTGGTTGCGACCTTCTTGTCGTTAATCATTATGCCGGCGTGGTATCGGATTTTTTACCGTGACCCACAAACCGAAAACAAAGCTGAAGATCTAAGCGTAAGTTCGGAGCTAAACCATGAACAAAACTAAGCCTTTAACTACAAGCAAAGCCCTGTCGGTAATGGTGTTCTCAGTATTGGCAACCGCTTGTGCTAGTGCTCCCGAATACCAAATGCCGGAGGCATCGGTAGACACCGTGTACTCTGAGCAACAGTCTAATCAGTTTGTAAACCAACAAACGGTTGAGGCGGCCTGGTGGCAGCAATTTAACGACCCCATTTTAAATGATTTGGTACAGCAAGCTCAGCAGCAAAACTTAAACATTAAAATGGCGGCTAACCGCGTTCAAGCGGCACAAGCTTATCGTAGTGCGGTTGCGTCATTTAAAGTACCAACCGTGAGCTTAGGTGGTGGTTACACCAGCTACCAACTCAGTAAAAACGATCCTTTAGCGGGCCCCGCTTTTGGTATTGAAAATCCCATATCGGGCGGAGAGTTTGACTTAATTGAGCAGCAAAACGGCGGCTTTTTTGCTGGCATAAATGTAAGTTGGGAAATGGACTTGTTTGGCCGAATAGACAAGCAAGTAAACGCTGCAGAAATTAGGGGTGAGCAGGCCGAAATTTTCCATCAAGGCATGCACACCTTAGTGAGCGCAGAGATCATTAATAACTACTTACAATATCGCGGTGCTCAACAACGTATTGCCATTGCTAAACGAAATATTAGTGAGCAAGAAACCGTCCTTGAACTGGTTAAATCGCTCAGCGCCAGCGGCTACGGTTCAGATATGGATGTAGCCAAGGCAGAAAGTGCACTGGCTTTAAGCCGCGCGGCCCTGCCCCAGCTTAACAGTGCCGAAAGTGTGCATTTAAATCGCATGGCTTTAGTACTTGCGCAAACCCCGTCTAGCTTGGCTGAACAACTTGGGGAGCCAGAAGCCTTGCCAGACTTTGAAGGCATGATCCCCTTAGGTTTGCCGTCTGATTTACTTAACCAGCGCCCCGACATCAATATTGCGGAGCGCGAAATGGCGGCGGTGAATCAAGAACTAGCAGCCAGTATGGTGGCGGGTTACCCACGCTTTTTCTTAACCGGAGGGCCGGGCTTAAGTGCTGAGAACTTTGATGATTTATTCAAAGCAGACTCTGCCGCTTGGCTAGCTAGCATAGGGGTGCAATGGAACCTGTTTGATGGCGGACGAAACGACGCCTTGGTAGAAATACAGCAGCAAAGATTTAACGACAGTGCCTTGCAATACCAACAAACCGTGAACGCAGCTTTTGTTGAAGTAGAAACCATGTTAATGGCCTACGGCAATAGCCAAGTGTTTGCCAGCAATATAGAGCAAGCAAGCGAACAAGCCGATCTTGCATTAAGTAAAGCCAACTCACTATACCGAGCTGGCCTATTGGACCACTTGGCTGTTTTAGATGCGCAACGCCAGCAAAACTTGCTTGAAGACGCACAAGTGCTTGCTCAGCTGCAAACCGCTAACAGCATAGTTGGTTTACATAAAAGTTTAGGGGGTGACTGGACGATGCAATAAGTTTAGTCATGTTGACGCTTTGGTAGGTAAGCCTAATTAGTTGGATTGTTCTCTCTTAGCTAGTTAGCCAAAGCGTCCTTTTTCTCGCCCATTATCAATTTGAGAACAAATCAATTTCAGGTGACAAATAGAAACCATCGTTTAAATGAGTAAGCTGTTTTTCTGAAAGATTCGCAGGAGTGTATTCATTTGAAGGCTTTTGCTTATCCAACAAACCAATATGTTGGTAGGCTGCTGCCACTAATTCACTGCAAAACAGTGAATCTAAGTTTTCTTGATTCTCACCAAATGGACCTTCCCATCCAGCCCGAGCCAGCTCCCAAAAGTCTTGTTCATAATGGCGTAGTTTTAGTTGTTCAAGCAATTGCATTAATTTGCTTAAATGCTCATCGGACAAGGTTCCACCCAATAACTGGCGAATTGAAATACTGCCCAAGTGTTGTTTAACCCGTTGGTGTAGCGGCACTACCTGCACCCCATTGCTGGCTTGTTGAGAATACAAACAGGTATCTTTTGAATTAGGAACTGCTTCCCAAAGGGTCACAAAGTCATAGGCTTCTAGTTCTAGCACCATGCCAACATGTGACCATTTGCTAAACGTGCCGTAACGAATAATGTCGCTACTTAAACCTTTGCCAGAAAAGAACACCAAATCGCCTGTTTTTAGTTTTTTGGCTAGTGGGTCGGGCTTTAGCATCCTGCTAATTCTCTCTTTAATCCTTAATGAACTTTATATGATAAAAACAAAAAGCCCGCAATAGTGCGGGCTTAAATCAAAAAAGTAGACATTTAACACTAACGACTACAGCAACCTGCATAGAGAAAGGCCCAAAGCTAATCAAAAATATTACTGCTTATAGTTACGTCTTCTAAAACTCAAAGCGATAATTTAACCAACCCAATTTCAAGGTACTTTTTTCAATAGCTTATTTATCAAGCATTCAAACTAATAAGTCTTTAGATGAACGGGCACCTAAATGTGATATTAATCACAATTTAACCAGCCTTAATCAAGCTATTTCTGCACCAAACACTGCTGCATATTGTCGGTCACCAACTTAAAGCGGGAGGCCAAACGATGATAACGGCGCTGCACCAAATAAATGGTTTCACTCACTGGATTAGCTAAATGGCTAGCAGCAATAAGCTCAGGTTTGGCAAAAGCGGCCACTGCGTGCGCAGGCAACACCGTAAAGCCCAAGCCCATCGCAACCGGCTCTAAAATCAAACTAATTTGGTTGGAGAATCCGCGAAGTTTAAATTGGCTCGTTTGCTCAAATTCTGGGTAGTTGGCTGACAATAACAATTGTGAATGATGGGCGCCGTCGGGGTGGTCTACATAACCTAAATCTAATAAGTTTTGCCAACTAGCGTTGTTATATCGTGCCGGTGTTACCAATACCAAAGCCTCTTCTGCGAAGGCTTGGGTAGCCAGCTCGCTTAGGGTACTGGGGCGAGTAATAAAACCTAAATCAAGCTGACGATCGGCCAGCATTTGTTCGATGCTAGCATTGGGTGCAAATTTATAATCAAACACCAAATCAGGGTATTTTGCTTGTAAACCCAACAGGTTTGGATAGAGCTTCAAACCCACGCTGCCGGGGCTGGCAATCCGACACAAACCGGCATGAGGATCATCTTGTTTAAGTGACAGTTCAAGCTGGTTAAGTTGAGCCAAGGTTTGCTGTGCTTGCAAATACACTTGATTGCCGGCCTCTGTAAGCGTGAAGCTTTTGCCTTCTCGTTGTAACAGAGTTTGCTGGTAGTAGTGTTCTAGCTTACGAATTTGCTGGCTTACGCCAGGCTGAGTCATCGCCAGCTTTTCTGCGGTACGAGTAAAATGTCCGGTTTCAATTAAGGTGCAATAGGTTTGTAACCAGTCGATATTTATCATAATGAAACCTTATTGAAGTAGCCAAGAAAGATAACATTATGCAGGAGTAGATTTTTCAAACAAGGCTGCACAACAAACAAAGCCCATCGCACCCCGAAAAACCTCACAGACTAGAGAACCGCATGTTTGCATTACCGGATACAAGCGCTAAATTTGATGGAATGAGCACACAGATGGTTGCCACGAACAGCAAATAGACCTGCAACTTTGCAAATAGAGGATTTACTAAAAACCCAACATAAACAGTAACATCGCTAACGCAGAAGCAAGACTGCGCCAGTGATTCCAATAGGTCCACTCCGCTAAATATTGCTGCCACTGCAAGCTTTGTGCTTCGCTTTGCGCATCATTCACAGAAATTAGCGCCAGCGCTTTATTTCTTGGTACGTTGGCAAACGCAGTCACCGCAAAGCAGCCCAGCAAATAACAAAGGCCTGCAGCCACCAGCCATAAGTTAATTGTTGCGGCAAAAAACACCTGCCAAACAAGCACCACTAAACACAAGATTGCCGTGCCCATAAACAAGCCTAAAAATCCTGGGTTAAGCACCGTAATATTAATGCTTTGCATGGCCGCTAAACCTTGCTGAATATTCAGCCTAGCCAGAGCAGGCATTACAAAATTAGAAAATGCCACAAAAATACCAGCCACTAAACCGCATCCAAAAGCCGCGGCGATTATTAAGCTTTGTTCAAACATGTATTTCCCCTAAACCACTAGCTTTAGTCCTATAACACTAATGCAAACTAGGCTAATCATTGCCCACTGTTTGAGCGTAGGCTTTTCCGCTAATAGCCACCAGCCGAGTAGCATACTAAATACCATCATAGTGCTTAACACAGCTGCCGCAATGGCTAGGGGGCCTAAGGTCATCGCTAAGGCATAGCAGCCAGTGCCAATTACCGTAGGTGAGGCGAAAATGAGGATCTGTTTAAACTGTGCGGCTGTCACCTTTTGCATTCCGGCTTGGCCGCTAAGCTTGCCTCGCGCGAACGCCATTAACATAGCCATCACGCCAATCATCACTTCCCAGCTAAAACCCACTAAAAATGGGTGGCTGTCGCGCGACATTTTAGCCACCAGTATCAACGCGCAAGACATTAAAGCGCCATAACAAGCACTGGCTACAATGCCTATAAGCGGTTTGTATTGAGCGGCACTCTCCGTGGATTTAGTGTTAGTTCGAGTTTGACTTGCTCCCACCAGCAGCACAGCAAGTAAGGTTAGTCCGGCCATTAACCATTGCAAAGGACTCAAACGCTCATCTAACAGTAATTCGCCCAACAAGCCGACAAACAGCGCCGTAAATGCCATCGATAAAGCGCTAGCAATGCCAACAGGTAACCTTACAAAGGCTATTGCATTTGCCCAGTTAGCCAAAGCGGCTAAACCCGCCGCTAGTACTAACCAACCAGCATGATGAATAAAACCAGAATACGCAGACAGCGGCACCAATAGCAGTAAGGGAGACATGCTAATTAACAAGCTTAAACCGCGGTAGGCCACCGCACTAAGCAGATCTGATTGGCGATAAACCTTGGCCATTAGCACCCCTTGTAGGGCATAGGCAAAGGTAGCGGTTAAGGCGATAAAAAAGAACAAGGCTGTGTACTCTCTAAAAATTTACCCCAGCCTACGCAACAAACTAAATAGCAACAAGGGCTTAACTAAGCATCGAAATGGCGTAAGCAAAAAACATTAGCCTTGCTTAAGTTTAGCCACCCTATTTAAACGCTTGATGTAACTTCAATCACTAGCGCGCTCGCAGCGATTCTTGTTTTGCTAGGCTCTGTTTTAAGTAATCGATGAGTAAACGCAACTTCTTAGAGCTCGCCGAGCCTTTAGGAAAAACACAGTACACATCAATATCTTGTAATTGATAATCAGCCATAAGCACTTCTAGCTTTCCGGCCTGTATTTTTGGCAAGGCGTCGTACAAGGGAACACGCCCTAAGCCATGGCCACCTTCAACAAAGGCAGTACGCACAGCTGCATTATTAGTGCTCATACCACCTTTGGTTTTAATACTAAAAGAACGGGAACCTTTGCTTAGCTGTAAGGTACTTGAGCCTGCGGTATAAATAACCCATTGGTGGGCATCTAAATCTGCAGGTTTAGTCGGCCGGCCATGCTTATTTAAGTATTCTGGGGCAGCGCATAAGCAGGTACTTAAGGTGGTTAGCTTGGCGGCTTGCAAACCAGAGTCGTTAAGCTCTGCTCCGCGGATGGCTAAGTCGAAACCATCTTGAATAATATTTACCACCTCATCACTTAATACCAGCTCGATATTCACCTTGGGATACAAACGGCGAAACTCGTTAATCACTGGCACAATGGTTTGTAGGCCAGCGTTTACCGGACAAGAAATTTTGATCGAACCTTCCGGCTCTTGCTTAAGGTTTTCTATCTGTAAATTTGCGGCTTTAGCTTGCTCGGCAATGTTATGACAGCGCTGATAGTATTGCTCGCCAGCCTCGGTTAAATGCAAACTTCGGGTTGAGCGATTTAGTAAGCTAAGCCCTAGTTGCTGTTCCAGCTTTTTGATGTGGTAACTAACCACCGCGCGGGTAATGCCAATATGCTTAGCGGCGGCACTAAAACTGCCCTGCTCAACTACCTGAGCAAATACCACCATACTTTTTAGCTGTTCAAAACTAACGCTCATTGTTCTATCTCTCTTTTAAAACACCTCCTAATTGTATCAATTATTCTACCAATAATGTCTATTTAATCTGCATTATTGGAACGAGCTTACCCACCTACACTAGGTGCATTGCTATTGCGAGATCGCATAGTGACTCATCAATTTTAAGGAATGCACCAATGAGCACAGCTAAAAAAATCCTAATGGTTCTAACTTCTCACGACCAACTGGGCAATACCGAACATAAAACTGGTTTTTGGGTAGAAGAATTTGCCGCCCCTTATTATGTGTTTTTAGATGCTGGAGCAAACATCACCTTAGCGTCACCTAATGGCGGCCAACCACCCATAGACCCAAATAGCGAGCTCCCTGATTTTCAAACCGATGCCACTCGCCGCTTTGACAAAGACGACGCTGCAAAACAACAGTTAGCCACTACGCTTAAGCTCGCCGACGTAGATGCTGGTGATTACGATGCGGTGTTTTACCCCGGTGGTCATGGTCCATTGTGGGATCTTACCGATAATCCACAATCTATCTCGTTACTAGAGAACTTTGTTGCGCAAAACAAACCAGTTGCAGCAGTTTGCCATGCCAGCGCAGCCTTACTAAATGTAAAACAAGCCGATGGTCAATTATTGGTAAAAGGCAAAGCAGCAACCGGCTTTACCAACAGTGAAGAAGCCGCAGTACAACTTACCGAGGTGGTGCCATTTTTGTTAGAAGATGAGTTAAAAGCCCGCGGTGCAGATTACCAAGCAGTAGCCGACTGGAACCCTTTTGCGATTCAAGATGGTTTAATGATTACCGGTCAAAATCCGGCATCTTCAGAAATGGCCGCAGAAAAAGTACTACAGCACTTGGCCTAATCGCCAAGCTAGGGCCTGTTGAACTTTGCAGATGTTTTTTACACCAAAGATCAGCAGGCCCTAGTTAATTGAAGGAAATATGATGTTAAATTTTTCGTTCCAAAACAGTACCCAAATTCATTTTGGCGAAGGGCAAATAGCTACCATCGCTAACGAGATCCCGGTGGATGCCAAAGTATTGGTCACCTATGGTGGAGGCTCAATAAAAAGCAATGGCGTTTATGACCAAGTTGCAAAGGCCTTAGAGAATCACCGGTGGTCTGAGTTTTCGGGCATCGAGCCTAACCCTAGCTATCACACGCTTATGCGGGCTGTTGAGCAAATTAAAGCGGAAGGGCTTGACTACATTCTTGCTGTAGGCGGTGGCTCGGTAATTGATGGCAGCAAGTTTATCGCTGCTGCAGCATGTTACCAAGGCGATGATCCTTGGGACATTATTGCCAAGCAACACCCGGTTGATACAGCCTTGCCATTAGGAGCAGTGCTCACCTTGCCAGCCACTGGTTCTGAAACCAACCCAGCAGCAGTGGTCACCCGTGACGGCACTAAATTACCTTTTTATGCCCTAGCAGTGCGCCCTAAGTTTGCGGTTTTAGACCCAAGCGTAACCTTAAGTTTATCGCCCCGCCAAGTAAGCAATGGTGTGGTAGATGCTTTTGTTCACGTAATGGAGCAATACCTCACTTACCCGGTAAACGCCAAAATCCAAGATCGCTTTGCCGAAGGCATTTTGCTCACCTTAATTGAAGAAGGGCCTAAAGCACTTGCCGAAGAGAGCAGCAAAGACTTAGAGGTTCGCGCTAACATTATGTGGGCAGCCACCATGGCCTTAAACGGTTTAATTGGTGCTGGCGTGCCGCAAGATTGGGCAAGCCACATGTTGGGCCACGAGTTAACCGCGGCTTATGGCGTTGACCACGCACGCAGCTTGTCTATCACTTTGCCAGCGGTAATGAAAATTCGCCGTGAAGCAAAAGCCGACAAATTGCTGCAATACGCAGAACGAATTTGGGGCATAAGCGAAGGCGACAAGCAGCAACGCATCGACCAAGCGATTGCCGCTACCGAAGCCTTCTTCCGTAGCATGCAAGTTCCAGTGCGCTTAAGTGACATAGAACTAGGCGCTAGCGATGTAGAGGTATTGTTGACTAAGTTAGAGCAACACCAAATGGTGGCTTTAGGCGAAGATAAAGCTATCACTTTAGATGTTAGCCGCGAAATCCTAAACGCCGCGCTATAAATCCAATGCTTATAAAAAAAAGGGCCTGAAGGCCCTTTTTTATTGAGAACAACACAGAGTTCTAGGTGCAATCATAAGCACCGCATAGATTAGATCGTTTTTAGGTACTCAAGTATCGCGTCACATTGCTGCGAATCAAAGGCAGTGCCAATCACCCCTTTAGGCTGATCCAAATAATGTTTACTAGGGTCGTATAAATCTGAAAAGTGATGGCCGCTGTTGTGATTACCCGGTATTGAAGTATCTAAGATAAAGTAGCCTTCCGCTGTATATTGCTGACCTTTCCTCAGCGCTTTGTTAGCCACTTTTTCAAAACCTTCAGGCTGCTGTAACCCTAGGTTCACCGCATCATAGCCAATGTTACCCAACTGCAAATACTTAGGGCGCTCGCCTCCCTCAGGGCAAAGCAAATCGCGCAATGTTGCTACAGAACCGTTATGCAAAAATGGCGCTGTGGCCCAAACACCATTTAGTGGGCGAGCTTTATAGCCAGAAGTGACTCGAATACAGTTGGGGCGTCCTCCTTCAAATTCAGCTTGTAAGGCTTTATCACTCACGCCCTGTTGTTTAAACCAAGCGTTCACGGTTTCCTGCACTATTGCGCCCAGCGCTAAGCCAAATAATACTTCGCCACTATCGTTTACCGGCAAGTCCACCAGCTGGGCTGTATCCTTCTTCGAATAGTTAGCGCCAGCCATTTGGTTGCCATAAAGCTGGTTAGGGTTTTCGCCACAAATTGTTTCATCGATGCCTAAGCCAGGAGTCACATTCGCAGCAGCTACATTGCTTACTCCAGCCGTGCTTAAGGTGCGAGTAGCCAATACATTTGCCTGAGCAGGATCGGTCCCAACTTGCGACAAATCAATCAGCTTAAGTTGCAGTACTTTCTCTGCGGTTTGTTTTTGTTCGCCATTTTGCTGATAAACAATCGGCGAAAAGTATTGCTCTTGCCAAATCTCTTGGCTGTCCAAAGGTGGTAAATGGCAGCCCTGACACTTAGCTTGATAAAGTGAAGCCCCAAGCTCTGCTTTTTGTTGATTTATTGGGCCAAATTGCCACTTGGGTGGCTGTAAACCGGAAAAGCCCTTAGTTTGGCTAGGCTGTTCCCCACCAAGAAAGTGTTCTAGCCACACCAAGTTTTGCATTGGGATTGAAGAGCTAAAGCGATTGTCATCCATAGCGCTTTGCATATCCACATAAGCATTTACCCCCATCGCTTCGCCCGCATTGCGAATTAGCGGGCTCATAATTGAGGCGTCGTATTGCACCCAATTAAACCAAGAAGCGCTCCATAAATGCGGATAATTAACTGGCGCATTTATCGCGTGGTAATTTTCACGGCGATTGATGTTCTCGGCAAATACCTGGTTACCAATGCGGTTTAGCGCATCTAAGCGCATAAAGCCTTCGTTTACTTGAATAACATCTTGCTGCCCTTCGCTAGCTGCAACAATGCTGGCTAACTCTTCTGCCAAAGACAGCTTGTTGGCTGGACTGTAACTAGCGCCAAGCACTCGGCGGGCAAAGCGGTCAAATCGCCCATCTAAAATGGGTAACTTACTCGAAAGCAAAGTTTGCCCTAGCGCAGCGGCTAAGGTTTCGGTAAGCAAACTTAAGTCGGTGGTGGCGGGAGCGCCATCAATCACATACTCGGTTTTGTTTTCCCCTTCCCCATGAATAAAGTGGCCGGTATGACAAGCCGCACAAGTAAAACCGATCCCCGCAGTGCGGGTTGGATAACCAGGCAAATTAACAGAATCGGTGCGAGCAAAACCAATAGGTAAACCATCGGGATTTTGCTCAGTAACTTGTGAGCGAACAAAGCCAAAACGCAGCAAAAACTCGTTTGCAGAAAGCAAGCCGTTATCAGAAAAACCGTTTAGCAATAGCAAAGACCAAAGCGAGCCGCTGGGCTGCTCTAAACTCACAAACCATTGGTAAGGAATGGGAATGGTGCGAGTACCCTGAGAAATGTGATGGTACTTTTTAGCATCATCACTAACATAATCACCTTTGCTGCCCCAGTTTTGCTCTGGCCAATACTGTTTTAGCCAAGAGCCATCTTGGTGAACAACTTGCAGCTCGGGCAAATTAGGCGGCGTTAAGGCTTCGGTAATGCTCTTCACCTTGTCACTGCTTAGTAGCATCAATAAATACACCACTAGCAGCACCAACAATATGATGCCGAAACGAGCCAGTTTGCTAGATAACACCTTACTCATACATTTATTCCTTTCTTCCATGAAGGGTAACAAGCAGATGATGATTCACTATTACTGCGCTGAGCAAGCGCCTAACATCCTTGAAAAAATCTCTCTGCTAAGGCTAAACCATAGAGGAAAAGTGGCTTTAATGTAAACCTATTAACTGTGGTGTCAGTACCGTTAGCTTTACGCATCTGCGCAAACCTAGAGATAAGGCAGCTAAGATAACAAAGCTGCCTGGCATCGCTTAAGTCTTTAGCTTTTGAGTAAACTTATGCCCGCTGCTTTGCCGAATATTTTTGTCACTATGGCTACGCCCACATTTACCTGCTTGCCAAAAAGGTTTACTGCCTTCAGCTAAGGCTTGCGCTCGGCTTAAACCAATATCTTTGAGCAACTCGTCACTCAAGGCTAGCAAAGCTCTGCGACTGCGGCGACGTGCTCGATACAGGGCAAGGCGCTTAATTAGTGCATGAAAACCCATATGGAAAGAAACTTGTATCTGCATATTCCGCTCCTTGTTTTAATCAGCTACCCCTCTAGCTTAAATTTTGAACAAGCAAGCTTACAGATTCAGAATACAATAATTTTGCCATTACAGATGCTGCAAATAGCTATCTGTAATGCTTGTTAATGTTCAATCTGTACTGCCTTGCTACGCAACTTTGCTTAACTGTATTCCTCTGTGTTATTAATGAGCGATGTTTTGGCTAAGGAGTTGCCAATGACCCTCTACGAGCAATTTGCACAAGAACTTAAGGAACAAATCTCTCAAGCCTATTACCCGGTTGGCCAAAAGCTGCCTTCTATCCGCGAGATGAGTAAGGCGAGAGGGGTAAGTATTTCTACGGTGCAAGAGAGTTATCGATTGTTAGAAGATGCCGGCTTTGTTCGCAGTAAGCTCAAGTCGGGTTATTATGTTCAACAACCTCCAAGCACCGCACAGCTGCCAGAAACCAGCCAACCAGAGCAACGCCCTGTGCCGATCGACAATTGGCAAGCAGTGTTAGAGCTTATGATGACAGAAAGCAATAGTCACTTTCTTGCCTTAGGCAGAGGCTCACCAGATACCGAGTTAAGCAGTTTAAAACCATTGCAGCGCTTACTTAGCGACAATATTAAGTATCAAAGCAAACAAGTTTTTCGCTGCTCAAAAGGCAATGGTTTGTTTAAGTTACGGGTGCAAATTGCTCGCCTAATGCAGAACTCTGGTTGTCATATTCATCCCGATAACATCCAAATTACAGCTGGTTGCCAGGAAGCACTATCGTTAAGTTTAAAAGCACTCACCCAGCCTGGTGATATTGTGGCGATTGATTCACCCAACTTTTATGGCTCGATGCAGGCGATTCAATCTAACCAATTGAAAGTTATTGAGATCCCAACCCACCCTGAAACCGGCATAAGTTTGCCCGCCCTAGAACTTGCTCTAGAGCAGTGGCCAATAAAAGTGCTGCAACTAATCCCAACATCTAATAACCCTTTGGGTTATGTGATGCCCGAAAAGAACAAACTTAAGCTGCTAAAAATGGCCGAGAAATACGATTTCGCCATTATTGAGGACGACATTCTGGGCGACGGCTATTACCAAACACCCCGCCCGCGCAGTTTAAAATCCTACGATAGCCAAGATAGAGTGTTGTTTTGCTCATCGTTTTCTAAAACCATTGCTCCAGGCCTGCGAGTGGGCTGGGTAGCGCCTGGCCGTTATGGGCAGATGCTCACTCACTTAAAATTTGTTACCTCACTGGGTGCTAACAGCTTACCCCTGTTGGCAGTGGCCGATTTTATCGAGCAAGGACACTACGAAAAACACCTAAGGCTGGCAAAACAACAGTATCAAGCAAGGCGCGATTTGATGCTCCACTGGGTACAGCGCTACTTTCCTAGCGGCAGTAAAATGAGCTTTCCTAAAGGCGGATTCTTTTTGTGGGTAGAGCTACCAGAGTCAATCGACAGCTTGGTGCTAAACGAAAACTTAAAACCGTTTAACATTGGTATTGCGGCGGGCAGCTTGTTTTCAGCTGCAGGCAAGTATCAAAACTGTTTACGCATAAGTTACGCCAACAAACCCAGTGAGCGCATAGAGCAAGCCATCAAAATTGTTGGCGAACAGGCAAAGATTCTCTTACAGCAAGCCTTAGCGCGAGCTTAAACGCGTTAAGCTCGCCCGCTTATTATTACAGCTTCTTCCACTGTAACTTAGTGCATTTGCCGTTGTCGTCGTGCACACGGCAACCAAAGCGGTAGCCATCTTTTACTAGGCTTTTATTGTAATACTCTGCATTTTTATCGAATTCGCTAAGCGCTGGCTTGCTGCTTGGTTGTTCGGCAGCAATTGTAGTTACGCTAAGACCTAAACCGAACACTAGTGCAACTGAGCTGATTAAAACATTACGCATTTTTCTTCTCACAATTATTGATAAAAGTAATTTCTGCGTTTTATACCAGCTATTTTCCGCAGTGCAATCTGCGACAGTTTTGTGAAAAAACTCACAATATAAAGCAGACGTTAAAATGACAGCATTTTCACTTCTTGAGTATCAGGAAATTAATTATGTAATCAGTAAATAATAAAAATGACATCGATTTCAACAGAGGGTTATTTTTATTTAATTGTTAGTTTAAGTGGCTATTATTTACGCAAATCCTGTGAAAAGCAGCCAAACATCATACTTTAAACGTAAATCTTTAAATTTCAGTCAATTAAAACTAACGCCAAGTAAACGATTTCATAATTTAGCATTAATGTTAATAAGCATACTTTAAGCGATCATGTTTATTAACAAACCACAAATCTTAAAATTTACATGACGAATTAAATAATAATTTCAAGCCTAAAATCTCAATTTGTTAGTTTGACAAGTATCATTGCTTGGGATAATTTTTGGGCCACAGTAAATGGATTTAAATCATATTTAACGGCAATTGCTATTAGATATATAAGGTAACAATGAAATTAAAACACATAGTTAGTGCCGCTGTTATTTTACTTAGTTCTCAAGCCAGTGTGGCCAATGCAAGCATTGATAGCTCTGAGCTTCCTGCGCTTAAAAACTATGCTTTTGCCGCTTGTATGTACCACATTCAAGCCAAAATCGATCCCACTCCGGCTGCCACACTAAATGGCTTGCGCGAAGAAATGGAAGTGTTCTACCAGTACAGCGTATTACCTACCGAACACTTTGAAGCGGTATACGCCGAAGCTGAAGCTGGCGCTAAAAATGTCCCACCTTCCGGCTCTATTCGCTACTGCATTAGCTGGCTACAAGAAGACAAAGTAGAACAAATACTGGCTAACTAAATTCGCCCTACTCTAGCGCTTAAAGCCGTCTAACCGCATAATAGCCACTTCTTAGAAAGTGATGAGATTATGCAATGCAAAACGTACTAGTAACCGGTCTAAATGGTCGACTTGCACCTTACCTTAAACAAGCGCTAGAAAAGCAAGGCATTGCAGTACATGGCTTTAATCGTCAAGAGCTAGACATTACCAACCGCGCGCAGCAGCTAGGCTATGTTCGCGGCAACCACATCGATGCAATATTTCACCTAGCTACAGGGCCCGAAGAGTGGCTGGCTTGTCTAGCTGGCATTGCTGGTGAAGAAAATATTCCAATGCTATTTACCAGCACCGAAAGTGTATTTAACCCAGAGAGCACCGGCCCTTTCACCCCAGAGCATCCGGCAGATGCGGTAAATGATTATGGGCTATATAAAATAGGCTGTGAACAAGCTGCCCTTGCCGCTAACCCCAATACCATTATTGCTCGCCTAGGCTGGCAAATGTTCGATAACTTCGAGCAAGACAACCTACTCACACATGTGAGAGACATGCACAATGAAAAAGGCTATTTGGTAGCTAGCACCGAGTGGTTACCAGCCGTGGCCTTTGTTGAACATAGCATGCAGTGCTTAGTCACTTTGGCTAAGCAAGCCAAACCGGGGATATATCATGTAGGCGGTAATGAGCAAGGCTTGTCTTTCTACCAATTGGTGCAAATGATCAATCAAAAGTACCAGTTAAACTGGGACATTCGCCCCGCTAGCGACCCTCAGCGAGATGGCCGAATTATCGACTCACGAGTCGCATGTGGCAGCATCGCCAAGCAACTGGCTATATAACTTGGCCACGCGCTAAATCAGGGCCTCGCCTTTTCCAACTAAATTGAAGAACAGTAATTATGTCAGAGCAAAGTTTTAAAGTAGTGGTAGGGTCGCGTAACCCAGTCAAAGTGCGAGCAGTTGCTAAAGCCCTCGCAATGTATTCCCCAGATGCTGAGATTGACTGCCAAGGCATTGATGCCCCCTCTCAAGTGCCCGAGCAACCCATTACCACTCAGCAGACTCGCGATGGTGCAGTAAATCGCCTGCGCTACTGCCAGCAGCACCAAGCAGCAGATTTTTATGCCGCAATTGAAGGCGGCGTAGATATGTTTGAAGATGGCCCCGCTACGTTTGCTTATGTGGCAATCGCACGTGGTGAGCACCTTTCGGTAGGGCGTGGGGCCAACATGCCCCTTCCGCCAAGCGTTTATCAAGCGCTAGAGCAAGGTGAGGAACTTGGCCCACTAATGGACAAACTGTTTAATACTAAGAATATTAAGCAAAAAGGCGGCGCCATTGGACTACTCACCAATGGCTTAGCAACCCGCGAAGATAACTATGTGCATGCACTAATATTGGCGCTAGTGCAGTTTGCTCACAAAGAGCTATTTGCTCTGTAAACCCACCATTGCAGACAGGCGGCGTTTACGCCGCTGTAAACAACAGCCAAGCAAACCACTGGCTAGCAGCCATGCAGATAGCGGCTCTGAAGCTTCTACAGGAGTTGTTATAGAGGCCGGTTTAAAATCCACTAAATACATCATGTCGTCGTAATCATCATCTCCCAACATGCCTGGCTCAAAAAAGCCAAAAGGAAGGTCTTCCCAACCGATTAAATAGGCATTAGTAAACATGTGTTCGACAATGTTTCCACCAATATCTAGATAGTGTGATTGTCCGTTAAGCTCAGGCATTGCAAAAGTCATAGTATGATCCCAACCACCATTTAGCTGATTTTCCGAATAGAACGTTGAGTAAGTAAGTGGACCACCCTGCTCCAAATACCAACCAAATTCGCCATTAATATCCAAAGTAACACCTGAAAATGGCAGACTTGTTGAGCCATCCCCCTTAAAACCGTAATGTGGATCGGAGGGTAAAATAGCTGTTTTATCGTTACCCACACCGATATCTGTATAGATACCTAAGGTATTGTGGTTACCGGCTGTTAGGCCAACTAAGGCCACACTTTGAGAGCCTTCACCAACAAACAATTGATCATTAGCTACAAAACGATTATCCAAATCGGCATTGCTTTGGTAGTTGGTGCCCAATAACAGATTTACAGCATCGTAAAGATCCGGTACTCCATCATTGTGATCCCGAGCAGTTGGGACTCCGTTGGCTTGATTGTGATATACATCGTTAATCACATTGCTACTAAAGGGAGTAGCTTGCCCACTAAAATGCAGCAGTGCTAGCGCCGCTATTGTTATTCTCATTTTCATTCCCGCTGTTTCTAATTATGTTTTTTAAGCGAGCAAATAATAACCACACAAAAATAAAGGACAACTCAAAACTGAACAATTTGTGAACTAGATAATAATTAAGTCAATATTGGATATTTGAGGAAATACCTCATCACTCGTGCCTAAAAGAACCTAGGCTCAACGACAAAAGTTGACTTTCCGCCACAAGTCTATAAAGTGGCGGCCATTAGAAATTCAGTCTATTTTTTGAACTCCGCTTTAAGGTTGCCTTCTTTTAACCTTCGTTTCGTCGTTTTAAATTCAAGCTTGTTTTTCCAATCTTGCCTTTCGGCAACTATATGATTGTCTGTCATCTATGTGTCACATAAGCGGCTTATAAGTCAGACCAACTACATCACTTGCAAGGCCAACTAATGGCGCCAGCAAGTAACAAATTTTAGCGACTTGCTTTAAAGCAAGCGCCCAGGCCTAACAACCTTGAGAGTTATATCTGAACTGCATACTTAAAACATTTCATGATTTCCCTAGAGCAAGGTTATTGGCCCTATTAACAGAGAACAATAACTATGAGTAAACACTCAAGCTCTAAAGAGCAACAATATGCTAATCCCATTCCCGACCGCGACGCGATTATTGCGCTGCTCGATCAGCAAGGCCAAGCACTTAACCGCGAGCAAATAGCGGTAGCCCTAAACCTAGACAGTGAAAACGATCTAGAAGCCCTGCGCCGCCGTTTAATTGCGATGAGCCGCGATGGTCAATTACATAGCGACCGTAAACGCAATTACTGGCCCGTAGACGACAGTGAGTATTTGGTAGGTAAAGTAATCGGTCACCGTGAAGGATTTGGCTTCTTAAAATGTGAAGGCTACGACACCGACTTTGTATTGCATAGCTCGCAAATGAGCAAAGTATTTGATGGCGACCTTATTCAAGCGCTGCCAAATGGCTTTAATAATCGCGGTCGTGAAGAAGCGCGAGTGATTAAAATACTGGAAAAGAACACCCAGCAAATCATTGGTAAGTTAGTTGAAAGCAATGGCCACTTTAGCCTCCAGCCAGACAACCAAAAAATTAGCCAAATCATTGAAATACCAGCAGAGAAAACCTTAGGTGCTAAGCATGGCCAATACGTGACTGCAGAGCTAATTAGCTACCCACATAAACGTGACAATGCCATCGCCCACATTAGCGAAGTGATTGGTGATCCTATGGCGCCAGGCATGGAAATCAACCTTGCGATCCGCAGCCACGATATTCCCTTTGAATGGCCTGAAGAAGCACTAGCCCAAGCCAAACAATTAGCCCCAGAAGTGGCCGAGCAAGATAAGCTACACCGGGTGGATTTCACCGCAACGCCTTTTGTCACTATTGATGGTGAAGATGCCAAAGACTTCGACGATGCTGTGTATGCAGAGCCGCTAAGTAACGGTAACTGGCGCTTACTGGTGGCGATTGCCGATGTATCACACTACATTCAGCCAAACAGTGCCTTAGATATAGAAGCCCAAAAACGCGGCACCTCGGTGTACTTTCCTGGGCATGTAGTTCCGATGTTGCCAGAGGCGATATCCAACGGTTTGTGTTCGTTAAACCCTCAGGTTGACCGCTTAGTAATGGTATGCGACATGACCATAAACAGCGCCGGTGAGTTGGCCAGTTTTCAGTTTTGTGAAGGGCTTATCCACTCTCATGCTCGCCTTACTTATAGCCAAGTAGGCACTATGTTAGAAGACGCAAATAGCAACGAGGGACAGCTGCTCACTAAGCAGTTTGCCGAAGTATTACCGCACCTGCAGCAACTACATAGCTTATATCAAGTGCTGAAGGTAGCACGGGCAAAACGTGGCGCTATTGACTTTGAAACTAACGAAAGCCAGTTTGTGTTTAATGCGCAACGTAAAATTGAACGCATAGTGCCACTGGTACGTAGCGACGCTCATAAGCTAATTGAAGAATGTATGCTGTGTGCAAACGTAGCTACAGCTCGTTTTCTAGAGCAGTTAAACATTCCCGCCTTATACCGGGTACACCGTGGACCAAAAGAGAAAAAGCTAACAGCTTTACGTAGCTTTTTAGGCGAATTAGGTCTTAACCTTGCGGGCGGCGACAAACCTAGCCCAGCAGATTATAACCAGCTATTAAGCAGCATTAGTGAGCGGGATGATGCCAGCATTATTCAAACCATTATGCTGCGCTCAATGAGTCAAGCCATTTACACCCCAGAAAACGAAGGCCACTTTGGTTTGTCTTTTGATGCTTATGCCCACTTCACCTCGCCAATTCGTCGCTACCCCGACTTATTGGTGCATCGCGCTATTCGCTCAATCAT
Source organism: Agarivorans sp. JK6 (assembly GCF_045277145.1). Classification (NCBI taxonomy): domain Bacteria; kingdom Pseudomonadati; phylum Pseudomonadota; class Gammaproteobacteria; order Alteromonadales; family Alteromonadaceae; genus Agarivorans; species Agarivorans sp. JK6. The sequence goes on from NZ_CP113525.1 coordinate 3,534,698, forward strand.
TCGTAGCAAAGAGTCTGGCGGCATCATGAAGCGTGCACTTAAGAGCCTAAGTGGTAAAGGTTTTGATCCAGTGCAGCGCCTAAAAGGTGCTACGCCACTAGCCATTGAACAAAGCTATCCTTACGACACCGTACAAATGTTGATGTTGGCTGAGCATTGTTCGTTAGTATCTCGCCGCGCTGACGAAGCCAGCTGGGATGTTGATGCATGGCTTAAATGCGAATACATGCAAGACCGAGTGGGTGAGAGCTTTGAAGGCATTGTAAGTGGCGTAAACGGCTTTGGGTTGTTTGTAGAATTGCCTGCTACTCAGGTTGAAGGCAGTATTCATATTTCTGCTTTAAAAGGCGATTTCTACCATTACGATGCCAACAAGCAACGTTTAACTGGTGAAAACAGCCGTAAAAGCTATAGCATTGGCCAAGCCATCTCGGTAACCATTGCCCGAGTAGATATGGAACAGCGCAAAATTGAATTTGTCTTAAAGCAAAGCCATAAAGGTTTAAGTAAAAACGTCGCTTAATCCTTCATCTAACAGTGGTTTTGGGACTCCCTCAAAACCACCGTTCAAAAATCACCTAAGCACCGCAGCTAAAAGAAAAACACAAGTCAGACCTCGAATTACAAATCTCGGAAACTGGCATTAAGAAAGATAAACGTTTTTGGATACCAAGCTATCTAGGGCCTAACTTGGCTAAGGTACTGCTGCAAAAAAGCCACAAAATGCTGCAAGCGAGAAGAGTGTTCAATTTTAGGTGGGTAAAGCATCCACACCTGTCGCTGCTCTACTTGGTAGTCACTAAGCACACGCTGCAAACGCCCCTCTCTGACTAATTGCCACAGCAAATGCTCGGGCACCCTAGTGACCCCTTGATGATTTAGTGCAGCCTTAATCAAAATATTGTTGTCGTTTACCGCAAACTGCCCTTTTGCTTCAATTTCCTCAACCTTCCCTGCTTTTACAAACTGCCAATTGCGCCAACTTGGAAATGCTAAACACTGCAAATTTGCCAAATCACTGGGTTGAGTGGGTTGTCCGTTAGCCGATAAGTACTCAGGTGAGGCAACCACCCAATGGCAATATGGCATAAGCTTACGTGCCACCATGTTTTCTGGAGGCTTTGTGGTTACCCTAATGGCCAAATCAAAGTTTCGTTCGTGCAAATCTTCTAAGTGGTGGCCTACATCAATTTCAAAACTCACTTCTGAATAACGCTGCGAGAACTGATAACACACATCGGCCAAGAAGCTATCGGCAAAGGCCGCAGGAGCGGTTAAGCGCAAGATACCTGCAACCTTATCACCACTGTGTTCAAGCTCGCGCTCTAGGTCTAACAAGCCGTGGTGCATAGCTTGCGCTTGCACAAACACTTTGTGCCCTTCGGTCGTTAAGCGCACCTTACGGGTAGTTCGTATTAATAACTGAGTTTGTAAATCTTGCTCTAAGCTGCGAATTTGCTGAGACAAATAACTACGCGAAATCGCTAAGTGCTCAGCGGCTTTAGAAAAGCTCAAATGCTGAGCAACTTCATAGAACAACAACAAGCGCTCCAGCTTTTTATGATTCTTAGACACTATTACCCATCCACGCGTTTAGTTGTAAACAATAATACTCAAAAATTATAGTTTGTATGTTATATCAAACAGTATTTTTGCTTTTACGATCTTTTTTCATGCTTTAGCTACGCTCTATACTGGTGCCAATTTCCTCTATTTAAGTAGGTGTAATATGCAATATCGTCGTTTAGGCCGCAGCGGCCTGCAAGTTAGTGAATTTGGCTTAGGCTCATGGGTAACCTTTGGTAAACAAGTGGATTTATCAGCGGCCAAGCAGATCATGGCAAGGGCTTATGATGCTGGTATCAATTTTTACGATAATGCCGAAGGCTACGAAAGCGGTGAAAGTGAGCGCTTAATGGGCCAAGCCATCGAACAGCTTGGCTGGTCACGCGACAGCTTTGTTGTGTCTAGCAAAGTATTTTGGGGAGGCGACAAGCCCACCCAACGAGGTCTAAGCCGCAAACATGTGTTTGATGCTTGCCACGCTGCTCTGGCCAGATTACGAGTAGATTATTTAGATTTGTTCTATTGCCACCGCCCAGATATTGATACGCCAATCTACGAAACAGTGCGAGCGATGCATGACTTGGTTAGCCAAGGCAAAGTAATGTATTGGGGCACATCTGAGTGGAGCGCCCAACAAATTACCGAAGCATGGGCAGTGGCTAAAGCCGAAAACTTACATGCCCCAGTAATGGAGCAACCACAGTACAACATGATGGTTCGTGACAAAGTAGAAGCCGAGTACCTGCCGCTTTATTCTTTAACTGGACTAGGCACCACTATTTTCTCTCCTTTAGCGAGTGGCTTGCTCACTGGCAAATACCTAAATGGGGTGCCAGAGAATAGCCGTTTAAGTTTGCCTGGTTATGAATGGTTGCGCGATATGCTAATTGGTGAAAACAACAAACTTGAGCAAATTGCCCAGCTAAATCAGCTCGCCCAGCAATTAGACATGCCATTACACCACTTGGCCTTAAATTGGTGTTTACGCACTCCCAATGTAAGCAGCGTGATTTTGGGCGTATCTAAACTGGAACAGCTTGAAGATAACTTGCAAGCACTAACCAACAGCAGCAGCTTAAATCAGCAAGTTTGGCTGCAAGTGGATGATATTCTGGGTAATAAACCAGCAGGGCCAGAGCGCTTCTAGTATTTTAAAAATAAGTACTCACAACAATAGAGCAAAAGCTCTATCACGACATACTACCCCTTGGGTAGTATGCTGATCACAGTATTTGGAAAAACCACCTGAAATAAGCATATTGCGAGTTACTTTTGTCACAACTTGTCTATACTGACAAAAAGGTGTTTACACCTACAAAACAACAATAGTACTAAACGCATAAATCGATTAGGGGCCTTAGGGCCCCTTTTATTTTATCGTGCGAAAAACGACGATACCTGCTTAAGTACTTGTTCTGAAATACTATTCCAATAACGCCAAGTATGCCCCCCCTCAGCGGTCAAGTAAGAAAACTCAACTCCCTGCTGATTAAGTTGTTCAACTAAACGTTGATTAGATGGGTAACTGATTGAGTCATCTTCTCCACAAAACAGAGTAAGCTCAGCATCTAATGTGAAGTTTTGCCAACTAAAACTGGGATACATTTCCAAATCAAAATAACCACTAAGCGGCAACGAAAGGCCAAATTTCTTTGGGTACTTATGCGCTAAATAAAACGCACCTGCGCCACCCATTGATATGCCACTAATAGCTCTATAATCAGGCCCTGCTTTAACTTTATATTGCTCAGCAACATGAGGCAGCAGCTCCTGCATAATGAAACTTTCATGCTGCCCTTTATAATAGCTAGTTCCTGCAGAAGGCATTAACACAATAAACGGCTCAATACTCTTATTGGCAATCATGTTATCCATTAAGTGTTGAATCTTACCGTCTATAACCCACTGCTTATAATCTTGACCATAACCATGCAATAGCATCAATACTGGATAATCTTGCTTAGATGTTTGGTAACCAGGCGGCAAGTACACGGCATATGGGCTGGCTTGATTTAAGCTGTCACTCTTAAACTCGGCTTCAACAATGCTGCCATGAGCGATCCCTGGCTGAGCTATTAACAATGCATCCTCTTCGCCAATAACAAATACAGAATTAACGCCACCATAACCATCGGGTACCGATTGCGGGTTTTGCTGGTCGGCCACCCACACTCCGTCTATCACAAATTTGTATTGCCATGCCCCTGGTTTTAAGTACAAGGTGATAGACCAGTGGTCTGCTTCGCTTGGCTGCAAAACAAGCACCTTACTTCGCCAATCACTCATTTCTCCGGCTAAGTAAACCTGTCTTGCATTTTTTGCTTCCACGGTAAAAGTATGAGCAACAGTATTCTCGCTGGGGGAAAGTAAGGGATGCTCAAGCTGTATGGCAGTTTCTCCCAATTTAGCGTTAGCAGCTTGTTGCTCTGTTAAGATATGCCCTTTAGCAGTGACAGTACCAGAACAACTGAAACTGTCGTTACTCCATTGCCAATCATAAGCGCCAGTTATTTCTTTGTTGTTTACTTCGCTATAGGCTGAGGAGTAGCTAAGCGTCCCACCGTCTGTTTCCGTACTAGGCGATGTCCAAGTAATCATTCCCTGGCTTATTATTCCGGTAGTACCTCCTTCTATACTTAACTGACATTGATTCTGAGACACCTCAAATACTTGTTTATAGCGTTGGCCTAAACCGTTGCATTCGTAATCATCAACATCAACAACTAACTGCCAAGTACCCGCTACGTTATCGCAGTCTTTTGTGCTGTTGTTAGAACATCCAACCAGCATCCAAAAGGCCAAAAGCGCAGTGACAAGGCATGCCAATTTATTGTTCATTGCTTTACCTCCCTATAAATAGTTCTCCGGCAATGGAAATAAAAACATATATATCAATAGTATATAAACACATTGTAAAAATAAGCCAAAGAGACAAGCGCAATATATGTGATAGAGGTAAATAGTAAGATTTATTTAGCTTATATATTTATATTTGGAGTGAAGACTTAGCTGCGCGCGTAAAGGTAAACTTGGCTGCAAAGTTACATTGGAAATATTCGTCGCGCTTCGCAATGCACTAAGGGAAGGGAAGGGGAAGGGAAAGGAAAGGAAAGGAAAGCCAAACAACAAAGAGGCCCTTAAGCCTCTTATAGAATTTGAGCTCAGCTAGCCTTGCTGACTAACGCTTTGCGATACTCCACAATATCTTCAATACTGCACACTGGCATGGCATGCTGCCTGGCAAAGCTAACGATCTGAGGAAGACGCGCCATGGTGCCATCTGGCATGGTCACTTCACACAATACTCCGGCAGGTATTAAGCCCGCCAAGCTCATTAGATCTACCGTACCTTCGGTATGTCCTCGCCTAGTTAATACTCCACCCGGTTGGGCACGCAGGGGGTAAACATGGCCTGGCCTGGCTAAGTCACTGGGTTTAGCGTTATCGGCAATGGCTGTTTTAATGGTGGTAACGCGATCGGCAGCCGACACCCCAGTGGTGACCCCTTGCTTGGCTTCAATACTTACGGTAAACGCGGTGCCAAATTGGCTAGAGTTATCACTGACCATAGGGGGTAAATCGAGCTGTTTAACTTTATCGTCAGTTAAACATAAACAAACAATACCGCTACATTCACGGATCAACATGGCCATTTGAGCATTAGTAAGGGTTTCGGCGGCAAAGATTAAATCGCCTTCGTTTTCGCGGTCTTCATCGTCAACCACCAACACACCTTTGCCATCACGTAAAGCGTTAAGTGCGGCGTTAACACGTTCAATAGGATTGCCATATTCGGCAAGTAGAGACTGATTCATGGTTTAATTCCTTAAGGTACAACATTAAGTTTTCCAGAATCAGGGCGCGCAGGAATAGCACCTCTAGCTAGCAGAGGTTTTAGATCGGCATCAACAAACACTTAGCCATTGGCCAAGCACTTATATCTAACTGGCAGAACACCAGTTAGTGATACTTGATTCTCTTCCATCCGGACTTATTACAGCTACGCTGCAAATTACCGTCGGCTCTGGACTATTAACTCATTAAGTTAAGTCACCAGATCTGCTGACCCCAACTATTGTTGGGCGCTCGCGGGCTTTTACTGTCTCGTTTACTAACGACACACTAACTACCGCCGGTGGGGAATTGCACCCCGCCCTGAGAATTATTGCTGCTCCGATTACGAAGCAACCCACCTATGGTGCCCTGCTTCTGCTAGAAACTCAATCTTGAACTGAGTTAACAAAATCACGTTTAGCTATTGATAAAAAACAAAGAAGAAATCAAAGTAGCACTTGGTTTAGCAAGCCATTGTTATTCCACATTAATACTTAGCGCTTACAAGGTTTCGTCATGGAAGACACAAACAAGCCTCTAGAAGAAAGAAACGAAGAGTTTATTGCTTACGAATTGGCCATTTTAAAAGATCGAGGCCAATGGACTAAGTATTGTCGCATTGTTGCTAATGCCATGTCGGCGATACCTTGGGTTGGCCAAGTACTAGCTAGCAGCGCCTCTATTCACGGAGAGAGCGAGCAAGGTAGAGTTAACGAACTGCATGAAGAGTGGCTTAAAATCCACCAGCAAAAAGTTAATCAACTGATGTTAACCCTCGATGAAATGGCGTATCGATTAGAGTCGGTGCATGCTACCAATAAATCTCGGATTCAATCAGAAGCCTATTTAGCATTAATACGCAGAGCGTTTAAGTCTTGGGATGCTGCAGAAACACAAGAAAAACGTGATTACGTGGTGAACCTAATATCTAACGCTGCGGCTTCTCCTCTTTGCCCTGATGACCAAATTCGCTTGTTTAATGACTGGTTAGATAAATACCATGAAATCCACTTTAAGGTGATCCGCGCTATTTACCAAAGCAAGGGAATAACCCGATTAGCCATTTGGCAGTCGGTAAGTGAAGAAATGCCCCGTGAAGATAGCGCTGAAGCCGATCTGTTTAAGTTGCTTATTAGAGATTTAAGTGCAGGTGGAGTGATTAGACAAACTAGAGAAACCACTTATGAGGGCAACTTTGTAAAACAGTCAAGTAAAGGTAAAGTTAGAAAACCTGCAAGCCCGCTCTTAGAATCTGCTTTTGAAGAAACCAAACCCTATCAACTCACCGAATTAGGTGCTCAGTTTGTTCACTACACCATGAATCAAGTGGTCAAAAAGCTAAGCAGTGTTTAGCAAACCTTTAAGAACGGCTTAATTTCAAAAACTAGGCAGGGTTTAATTTAGCCCTGCCGATACGCCTATTTTGGTAGCAATACGGTGTCGACAACATGAATCACACCGTTGCTAGCTTTTACGTCTGCAGCCACCACCTTTGCGTTATTAATCATTACCGTTTCACCGCTAGAACTAACGGCTAACATGCCTCCTTGAACGGTTGTAGCGCTATCAATGTTAACGACATCGGCTGCCATGACTTTTCCAGCTACAACATGGTAAGTAAGCACAGCGATTAGCTTATCTTTGTTCTCAGGCATGAGTAACATTTCCACGGTTCCTTCAGGCAATTTTTCGAAGGCTTCATCGGTAGGAGCAAACACTGTAAAAGGCCCATCTCCCTTTAAGGTATCAACCAATCCAGCGGCTTTCACAGCGGTAACTAAAGTAGTAAAAGAGCCATTCTCGACGGCTACATCAACAACATCCTTTTTCATGCCGTGATGACCAGCTTGAGCCAGCATTGAGAATGTCATTGTTGTGATAATCAAAGTAAATACACTTGCAATTCGTTTAATCATTGTCTCTTTCCTTCAAGCTTAAGTTGCATAGGTTTCGAGAATGGTTACGGCTGGCAAATTTGCTTAGATCAAACGAAAAGCACAATCGTGCCACTTTTCTCAAACTAAAGCGTTAAATAGATTAGGTGGAATAGCTATTACATTCAATTACTTACATAGCAGAAAATCGCTGAAGCCTTCAGGCTTAAGTTCACGCATTACCTTATTGGAATATTTCATTGATTGTCATATTTTCGTCATCGTAAAGTCACATTGAGTACACAAAATGCCCTTCGAATTGTAACTATTTATAGGGATATAACATGATGCTCAAGAAGAGCTTGGTTTCATTGGCAGTAATTTCTAGCCTAACATTAACAGCGTGTAGTAGTGACGATGGTCAAAATGGTTTAAACGGTGAGCCTGGCGCAGATGCTGTTAGCAGCATCATGCTTAATCCGGTTGGTCGTGCAGTATTAAACCCAGACGGTGCTGCAGAGATCCTGCAATACCACGCTGCTACTCAAACTATTTATGCCATTAATAGCTCTGACGCAACGGTTGAGATGATTGATGCCTCTGGCCTTAGCTCTGAGCAACTAAGCTCCCCAGCTAGCGATACTAACCTAAGTGCTACCCCACTTACTTTGCCAACCGAAGCTAATGGCGTTGCTCTGGGCGGAGCCAACAGCATTGCCGTGCATAATGATTTAATGGCTGTTGCCATTGAAGCCGACGCCCAAGCCAACAATGGTTTCATTGTTTTCTACAATGGTTTAAACGCTGGCACTCCAGTATTCCTAAGTGCTGTTGAAGTAGGAAACTTGCCAGATATGGTTACTTTCACGCCTGATGGCAGCAAAGTGATTGTGGCTAACGAAGGTGAGCCAAGTGGCGATTCCAGCAACGATCCTGAAGGCACAATTGCTGTCATTAGCGTAACTGATGGAACACCAGCGACTAGCGCCACTATCATCGACTTTACTAGCTTTAACGGCTTGCAAAGTGAGCTTGAAGCTAAAGGGCTGCATTTCCCTAACCCAAGTGGTCGTACTTTAAACGGCCAAGTAATTGCCACTGCTGTTGCACAAGACTTAGAGCCCGAATACATTACCGCCAGCAACGACATGGCCTATGTAACGCTTCAAGAAAACAACGGCTTAGCAATTGTAGATTTAAGCGATAACAGCGTGCAAATTATTGGCTTGGGATATAAAGATTGGTCAGGGTTAAACTTTGATGGGAACGAAGATGGCACAGTGAGCTTTGGCCAATACGACGGCTTATACGGCGCTTACATGCCAGACACCATTGCTTCTTTCTCGTGGAATGGTGCGCCGTTCCTCATCACGGCCAACGAAGGTGATGCACGTGAGTATTTCTTTGATGTAGCCGACGAAGCTGCCTGTGTTGCTGCAGGTGGTCAAGACTACGATGAAGACGATGGTTGCTTAGCCTTTACCGAAGAAGTAAAACTTAAAAACCTTACCGCCCAAGCAGGCTCTAAGCTAGAAGCACTGCAAGCTGGCGGCGAGATTGATGACCTACGCGTAACTAATGTACTGGGCGATGCCGACGGCAATGGCGAGTATGAAACTGCCGTAGCCTATGGTGCTCGCTCGTTCACCGTATGGGATCAAAATGGTTTAGTCGTGTTTGATTCTGGTGATGAAATTGGTCGTATCACTGCAGCACTTCACGGCAATGCCTTTAACAACGGTGATGATGAGAACGAAGGCGACTCTCGCTCAGAAAACAAAGGCGCTGAACCTGAAGCGCTAACAGTTGGTACTGTTGGCGACAAAACCTACGCCTTTATTGGTTTAGAGCGCATGGGCGGCATTATGGTTTACGATGTAACTAACCCTTACAACAGCAAGTTCGAAACCTACGTAATTAACCGTGACCTAACAGAAGGTTTAAGCGTTGATGACGGTATTGGTGACTTAGCTCCAGAAAGCTTGGTATTTGTTGCCGCCGATAGCAGCCCAACCAGCCAACCATTATTGTTGGTAGGTAACGAAGTAAGTGGGTCGTTAACAGTATGGGAAATTACTGCCAACTAAGGCTAAACCCTGCATCCACTCTTCATACAAAAAAGGAGCCCATTGGCTCCTTTTTATTCTTAACGGCTAGGGTCTGTTGATCTTTGGTGTTGGAATTTTGTTCGAGATAAGCGGGCTTTAATCGCGGCGAGCACTTAGAAGCTTAGTGGGCTAAGCAAGAAGTGCTTAACAAAGAGTAAAGTTCGCTTATCCGAACCCTTCGGGCAGCATTTATTAGCCCATTTATTCAGCGTTAGTGAGTGATTATTAAGCCCACTTAACTGCACACTCACTGCCTTGCCTAAATGGCTAATAAATTACTGCAAAAACCATCAGCAAAGATCAACAGACCCTAATCAATTGTTAAGGCCTTATACTCTGCGATATGGCAGGTAAATAGGCTCCCACATATGCTCGGCAATTTCTTGGTCTATGTCTTTACCGCTCAAACAGCCTTGCGGATCAGTTTCTTGAATTTGCTTCAAAATCGCTTTAGCTACAAAGCCAGAAACTTCTTTTAGCTCACGCATTCTTGGGAATACACAGCCGCTGTCTAAGTCTTCTTGAGATACATACTCAGCCAAAGCAAACGACGCTGTGGTAAACATTTCCATGGTGATTTTGCTCACGCCAGAAACAATGGTTGCAAGGCCAACCGCTGGAAAGATAAACACATTGTTACCCTGACCAATACGGTAGTTTTTGCCGTTGTAATCTACGTCGTCAAAGGGGCTGCCTGTGGCCACAATGGCTTGGCCATTGGTCCACTTGTATACATCTTCTGGTAGGGCTTCACAGTTATCGGTTGGGTTAGATAGCGGGAATACCATCGGGCGGTCGGTATATTCCAGCATCTTTTTCACATGGCTTTCTTTAAATGCACCGCCTACACCACTACAACCCAATAATACGGTAACCGGCGTATTATCAATAAGCTCACCCAAACTCGCCTTGCCTTCTTCGGCTAGCGTCCAGTTTTGGGCTAGTTCAAATGGCTTGGCGTAACGTTTTTTGTATTCATCGAGATCTTCACGGTTATCAAAAACCACTCCGCGTGAGTCTAGAATGAAAATACGATCACGTGCCTCTTGGTGGCTAATGCCCTCTTTAAGCAAGCCAGCAAATATTTGGTCGGCAACACCTACCCCGCCGGCGCCTGCGCCGTACACCGCGTAAATTTGCTCGCCAAGGGTTTCGTTCTTAATTTTAGTAGCGCCAATCACGCCAGCCAAAACCACAGAACCGGTGCCTTGAATATCATCGTTAAATGATGGCAATTCGTCTTCATACTTAGATAGGTTATCGAAGGCATTAGACTTACTAAAGTCTTCCCATTGCAACACGGCTTCAGGGAAGTGCAGCTTAGTTTGCGCCACAAACTTTTCGATGAAGTCTTGGTACTCTTGGCCACGCATCCGTTTTTGCGGGAGGCCTAAATACATAGGATCGTTGAGTAAGTCTTGATTATCGGTACCTACATCAAGCGCAATCGGCAAACAACGTGCAGGGTGAATACCGGCGCCTAAGGTATACAGTGACAATTTACCAATAGGAATACCCATGCCACCAATACCTAAATCACCGAGGCCGAGAATACCTTGGCTGTCGGTAACCACAATAATCTTAATATCTTTACCGGCGAAGTGGCGCGCCATCTCGCCCATTTGATCGACATTCTCTGCGGTAATGTATAACCCGCGGTCTTTTTGATAGCGATGGCTAAATTCCTGACAGGCCTTACCCACTGTTGGGGTATAAATAATCGGCGCCATTTCTTCGATGTGGCGAGATACCAATGCATAAAACAAGGTTTCATTTCTGTCTTGAAGTGCGCGTAGGTATTGGTATTGCTCAATGTCGCTACAAGCACTTAAAAAGCCTTGGTAAACACGCTTTAATTGATCTTCAAAGGTTTGCGGCTTGGGAGGCAACAAGCCCGCCAAATTAAAGGCTTCGCGCTCTTCAAAACTAAAAGCTGAGCTTTTATTTAAAGTACGATCGTTAAGTAATGCGTTACCAGATATTGAAACAGGGCGAAACTCGTTACCGTTTTCGTCTTTCCAACGTAAATATTTACCAGCGGCCATGGTGTCCTCCGAGACAGCACGTGAGAATAATTAGCTAACTGTAAATGATAAATGATCAGGCCGATTCTGTACGCTATTTCATTAAAAAATAGGAAAATTTCTCTGTTTAAAACGCCGGCAGGAGTTTTTTATCTTAAGACAACTACACCAAATGCCAATCTGTGAGATACAATTAAGCATCCGCTTTTTAGAATTAGCCCCCGCATTGAAACAATCAAGCTTTGAAGTAAAACGTAATTTCATTATCAGACTAGGCAAGGCCTTACATAAATATGGTACGCCGGCGTTTCGCTTAGAGTCACACCTAAGTAATGTCGCTGAGACCTTAGGCCTAAATGGCTATTTTTTAGTTACTCCTACCTCACTCACTTTTGTACTTTGGGCACCAGACGATACTCAAGAATATAACTATGTGATGCGAGTAAAGCCCGGTGAAATCGATTTAGGTTTGTTGGCCCGTACCAATCAGCTGGTTAAAAAAGTAACCGACGAAGAAATCAGTTTATCCGAGGCCATAGAGCGGTTAAACCAAATGGCCAATCAGCCTGCTTTACACTCTCCTTGGGTAATTTGCTTGGCCTTTGCCATTACTGGCGGCGCATTTGCCATGTTAATGTCTGCCAATTGGAGCACCATTATTTGGTCGAGCTTGCTTAGTTGTATTTCATTTTATTTGGCTTATCGTGCCGAGCACTCTAAGGGGGTACATGAAGCTTTAGAGCCAGTAGCTGCACTGCTCTGCTCCTTTGTGGCGGTTGCTATTTCTCAGTTTGTGCCAGATGTAAACATTCCCATTGTGGTGCTTTCGGCGATCATTATTTTCATTCCAGGTTTATCACTCACCCTTGGTTTAAGTGAGTTAGCAGCACGCGAGCTTATATCGGGCACGGCAAGGGTAATGGACGGCATTATGGTGTTGTTTAAACTCTATTTCGGCGCGGTGTTAGGCATGGCCTTTGGTGCTCTAATTTGGGGGCAGGTTGATCTTCAATCTAGCTTTGTTAGCACCTGGTGGATTAAGTGGCTAGGTGTGGTGTTGTTATCCTTAGGCCTTAGCGTGGTATTTAAAGTACGCGCTAAAGATTTACCTTGGGGCATTCTTTCGGGAGTGATTGCCTATGCTGCCGCCTTTGCTGGCAGCGCCTACCTAGGCGAAGCATTAGGTCCTTTTGTAGGGGCATTTATTGTGGGTGTATATGCAAACCTATTTGCCAAGTTAACCAAGTCTCCGGCATCGGTGGTATTGCTGCAAGGCATAGTATTATTGGTACCGGGTAGTAAGGCTTATATCAGCTTAAATTCATTGGTACTAGGTGAGTCAATGGTGAGCATCCCCAATATTGGTTCGCAAACATTTTTGATTTTCATGTCGATTGTGGCGGGGATTTTATTTGCTAACGTAGCGGTGCCGCAACGTAGCTCGCTATAAAGAAAAAAAAGGCGCTTAAGCTAGCACAGACTTAAGCGCTGGAAAATTATCGAGGATTAAAACTGCTACAAACTAGACCAAATCGCAGAAAAATTGGCCCCCGACAGCGTCCTAAAATTGGATCGGTTCACGAAAACATAAAGGAACTAACTATTCAGCTACTTCGCTGTTTTCAGGGTCTTCAGGTTGAACGGAAATTTCAAGGTTTATGAATTCTGCTTGGCTCAATACACCATCCTGGTCTGTATCAAGCTCACTCCATACTTCAGTAAGGATCGGTAGTTCGGCAGCTTCTTCCATGCTTACCACCAAATCTTGGTTGGTATCTAGGTCTTTGAACACTTCACTATTTGCCGAGGCTAGGCTGGCTACAAATAGCGCTAACACTGGAAAGCTATACTTCAAGTTCATAAGAAACTCCTTGTTTAACATCTACTTCACTAAATGGCCGCTAACTAGGTTTAGCGGTTGACGAACTACATATAGCAAAGGTCGAACCAACTTTTAAAAACCATTCAAAATCAAATACATAACCACAAATCATGGTCGCAATTCAAATGCCAGCGTCGCCTACAAGCGACACCTAAATAGTGATAAAAGCCAAAACCGACGAGTTATGCGGCTTCAAGCTGTCTCTTATCTACGTCACCGCTGTGCTCAATTCTCATACAAATAGAAAAACCTGCATAAATTCAGTTATATAAACAAGCGATGGCGATTAATATATGGACTGCTACACTGGCTAAATACGCATTAAAAAAGGATTTAGCATGTTTACTCGCAGCCTCATTGCATCAACCCTAATAATTAGCGGCTTTTGCTATTCAAATAGCCAAAGCACCGATGATTATGCCCCAGAGTTAGCCAGCGGAGTGCAGGCTAAGACCGAGGTCACTGCCAAAAAATTCATGGTGTCGGCTGCTAACCCCTTAGCGGTTGAAGCCGGTTATGAGGTGCTAAAAGCAGGCGGCAATGCAGTAGATGCAATGATTGCCGTGCAAAGCGTACTAGGCTTGGTTGAACCGCAATCCTCAGGGATTGGTGGCGGTGCTTTTGTGGTGTATTACGATGCGGCCAAGCAACAACTCACCACCTTTGACGCCAGAGAAACCGCCCCTTCACAAGTCGATGCTAGCTTATTTTTGGACCAACAAGGTAAACCGCTAAAGTTTTATGACGCAGTGGTGGGTGGGCGTTCAGTAGGCGCACCTGGAGTTATCGCGCTGTTTGAAGAAATGCATCAGCGTTACGGTAGCAGCAATTGGCAAGATTTGTTTAAACCGGCAATTGGCTTAGCTAAAGAAGGTTTTAAAGTGAGCCCGCGATTGGCAAAGTTAATTGCTGGCGACGCTGAACGCCTCGGTCGCTACCCAACTAGCCGCGACTACTTCTTTGATGACTCAGCCGAGCCTTTACGCGAAGGGCACTTACTACAAAACCCTGATTACGCTAACACCTTACAGTTGGTCGCGGAGCAAGGCGCTTCAGGTTTTTATCAAGGTGATACCGCCAAAGCAATTGTTGCGGCTGTTGGTCAATTCAATGACAACCCTGGCTTGCTTAGTGAAAAAGATCTAGCCAATTACCAAGTAAAACAGCGCCCTGCCCTTTGCTCTGCTTACTTTCAATACTCAATATGTGGCATGGGGCCACCGAGTTCAGGCGCTAGCACCGTTGGACAGATCCTCGGTATAGCCGCGCATTACCCCTTGTCAGATTGGGGACCTAATAATCCGCAAAGCTGGCGTATTCTCGGTGATGCTTCTCGCCTAGCCTTTGCAGACCGAGGCGCCTACCTTGCCGACAGTGATTTTGTCGACGTGCCACTTAGCAACTTACTAAGCCCTGAGTACCTTGCCAAGCGCGCTAAGCTGTTAAGTGGGGATAAAGCCTTAGCCTCGGTAAGCCCTGGCGAGTTGCCTTTAAACGCTTATCGCAGTATGGACCAAAGCCTAGAACTTCCTTCTACCACTCACATAAGTATTGTGGATGCCCAAGGCAACGTATTGTCGATGACCAGTAGCATTGAGAATGCCTTTGGTTCGAGAGTATTTGTAAAAGGGTTCTTGCTTAACAATCAGCTGACTGACTTCTCATTTGTCGCTGAGAAAAACGGTAAGAAAGTGGCGAATGGAGTCGCAGCCAATAAACGCCCTCGCTCTTCTATGGCGCCAACCATTGTTATGGAAAACAAACAGCCAATTATTGCCATTGGCTCACCGGGTGGCAGTAGCATTATCGGCTACGTAGCGCAGAGTTTAGTTAACCACTTGAGTTGGGGAATGAGCCTACAACAAGCGGTTGAACAGCCTCATTTAAACAATCGTTTTGGCACCTTTGAGTTGGAAGCTAATACAGCCGCTGCAGATAAGCAATTGGCTTTAGAAGTCTTAGGCTACAAAACCAAAATCAAAGATATGACTTCGGGTTTACAAGGCATAAGGATCTACCACGATAGGTTAGAAGGTGCGGCCGATCCTAGGCGTGAAGGAATAGCCAAAGGGGACTAGCACTAATACCAATCGTACTAAGTAACTGTTCATTCTATCTGGTTAAAATTCTCGATAACTGCGTTAGGATTTTTGATTGTAGAATAACTACTTATCGCAAAATCCTGCCTTTTTCTCGAGTATTTTTCCTGCGTTATTTCTGATCACTTACTTAGTGTGATTGGTATAAAACAAAAAAACAGCGCAAAGGCGCTGTTTTTTTTAAATGATAAAGCCCTTAGCCTTAGATAATGCGATGCTCATCTAACATGGCTTGGCGAGCCTTTTTCTTCTGCTCAACCAAGGCCATTTTGGCTTTGCGCTTATCGCAAGGCTCGGGGCAGTCACACACCTTTTCGATGCCTAAAGAAGCAATTCCGCCACAGCTTCCGCTAATGGTTTTCTTTTGGAAAATGTAGCCCACAGCCATGGCGGCAATAACCACCATGAAGAAAATGAATGTCACCAAAAAATAAGCCATTACGACTCCTTATTCTGTTATTGGACTACAAAAGGCACAAATTTGGCGCTGATATGCTCAACAAATTCGTTCTCTTGCTTCTCGATAATATACACCGCTAGCTGCTTAGCTTCAGCGAATTCCATCGCTTGCTCCACACCCATTACCGTAAATGCGGTGGCATAAGCGTCAGCCATCATGCTGGTTTCATCGATAACAGTTACCGACACAATATGGTTGGCAATCGGCTTACCGGTATTTGGGTTGATGGTGTGTGAATATCTGACCCCATCTTGCTCAAAATAATTTCGATAATCACCCGATGTCGCTAAACCATTATCACCCGGTGCAATCACTTTTTGAACCGCCCGCTGTTCAGCCAAGGGTTTCTCTACAGCAATGCGCCAGCCAAGGGCTTTGTCATTGTGACCTTTTAGGCGTAACTCACCACCAATATCGACCATGTAGTTCAGGTAACCTTCAGCTTCCAGCAAATCGGCAACACGGTCTACTCCGTGGCCTTTTGCAATTGCTGATAAATCTACATAAAGCTCAGGTAGATCCTTTGACAACTTACCAGCATTCAAACTCAAGTGATGGTAGCCAATTTTAGCACGAGTCTCGTCAAGTAGCTGGTCATTAGGTCGCTTCTCAGGACGCCCCTCTGGGCCAAAGCCCCACAAGTTAACCAGTGGGCCTACAGTTACGTCAAAAGCACCATTAGAGTCTTCTGAGAGCTGTAAGGAGGCTTCAATCACCAAAGCTAGATTATCTGAAATGCTAATCGCCTGATTACTAGAATGCTGGTTGAAACGTGACAATTCCGAATCGGCTATGTAGGTAGACATCTCTTGATTGACTTGTTGTAACACTTGGTCAATTTTAGCTTGCAGCTTGTCGCCATCGGGCAGTTTGGCCTTAGGCTCAACTAACTTTATTTGGTAATAGGTTCCCATAGTGCGCCCTTCAATTTGTAAGGTATACAAATTGTTTTGCTCACTACAGCCACTAATAAAAAAGGCTAGCCCAAGCAGGGCTAGCCAATAATGCTTCACTAGACTCACGGTTTAGCCACCAAAGTCATCAAGTAGAATGTTTTCGTCTTCCACGCCTAAATCTTTAAGCATGTTAATAACAGCAGCATTCATTACCGGTGGACCACACATGTAGTACTCACAATCTTCTGGGGCATCGTGGTCACGTAAGTAGTTTTCAAACAATACGTTGTGAATGAAGCCTGTTTTACCTTCCCAGTCGTCTCCAGGTTGTGGATCAGATAGGGCAACATGCCATTCAAAGTTTTCGTTTTCTCGGGCCAACATATCGAAGTCTTCTTCATAGAAGATCTCACGACGTGAACGTGCACCATACCAGAAGCTAATTTTACGCTTCGAGCTCAATCGCTTAAGCTGGTCGAAAATGTGCGAACGCATAGGTGCCATACCCGCACCACCACCAATAAATACCATTTCAGCATCGGTTTCTTTCGCGAAGAACTCACCAAATGGACCAGAGATAGTAACTTTATCACCTGCTTTTAGGTTAAAGATGTACGAAGACATCTTACCGCAAGGTAGGCTCATGTTGTTTGGCGGTGGCGTAGCAATACGCACGTTCAACATGATGATGCCTTCTTCTTCTGGGTAGTTAGCCATTGAGTAAGCACGAATGGTTTCTTCATCAACTTTTGACTCTAAGTTGAAGAAACCAAAGTGTTCCCAGTCGCCACGGTATTGCTCTTCTACATCAAAGTCAGAGTACTTAACGTGGTGAGCTGGTGCTTCAATTTGAATGTAACCACCCGCTCGGAATGGTACTGACTCACCGTCTGGAATTTGCAGTTTAAGCTCTTTAATGAAGGTTGCTTTATTATCGTTAGAGATAACTTCACAATCCCATTTTTTCACACCAAAAATTTCTTCTGGTAACGAAATTTTCATGTCTTGCTTAACATTAACCTGACAGGCTAAACGCAAACCGGTAGCAGCATCACGCTTGCTAATATGATCTAATTCAGTAGGAAGAATATCACCGCCACCTTCATGAATGTGAACATGACATTGACCACATGAGCCACCGCCACCACAAGCAGAAGATACGAAGATACCTGAATTACCTAATACACCTAGCAACTTACTACCCGCTTGAGTAGTAATCGCCTTGGCAGGATCATCATTAATTAAAATTTGAATATCACCAGAACTTACCAGCTTAGACTTAGCAAACAAAATGATTGTTACTAAAGCCAAGACGAGCAAGGTAAACATGGTTACGCCGAGAATAATTTCCATCGACTAATTTTCCTTGTAGTTATTGGCCGTCTTAAAGCTGAACGCCTGAGAACGACATAAACGCCATTGCCATTAAACCTACAGTGATAAAGGTAATACCTAAACCACGTAAACCATCTGGCACGTCTGAATACTTCATCTTTTCACGAATACCGGCTAGCGCCACAATGGCTAACATCCAACCGATACCACTACCTATTCCGTATACCAAAGATTCGCCTAGGTTGTACTCACGTTGCACCATGAACGATACACCACCGAAGATGGCACAGTTAACGGTAATCAACGGTAAGAAGATACCTAGAGCTTGGTACAAGGCCGGGAAGTACTTATCTAATACCATTTCTAGTATTTGTACTAAGGCGGCAATAACACCAATAAAGGTAATGAAGCCCAAAAAGCTTAAATCAGCATTTGGCAAGCCAGCCCAGCTTAGCGCGCCAGGAGCCAATAAGTTGAAGTAGATAAGCTGGTTTACTGGTACTGAGATACCCAATACCACAATAACCGCTACACCTAAGCCAAATGCAGTTTTAACTTTCTTAGAAACCGCTAGGAAGGTACACATACCTAGCAAGAAAGCTAAAGCCATATTTTCAATGAAAATAGAGCGAACTAACAAACTAATATAATGTTCCACTCGATTACTCCTTCGGCTCTACTTGCTCTGGGTATGCAGTACGCAAGGCCCAAATCAACAAACCAATAATGAAGAATGCCGAAGCAGGCAATAACAATAGACCGTTTGGTTGGTACCAACCGCCATTGTTAATCAAAGGCATAATTTCGATACCAAATAGCGAGCCCGAACCAAATAGTTCACGAACAGCACCTACCGACATCAAAATAGCACCATAGCCTAAGCCATTACCGATACCATCAAGGAATGATTTAAACGGTGGCTCCTTCATTGCGAAGGCTTCTGCACGGCCCATTACGATACAGTTGGTAATAATCAAGCCAACAAATACCGAGAGCTGTTTAGAAATGTCATACACCACCGCCTTAAGCACTTGGTCTACCACAATTACTAATGAAGCAATAATCGCCATTTGAACAATGATTCGCACACTACTAGGAATGTGATTACGAATCATAGAGATGAACAAGTTAGAGAATGCAGTAACAACAATTACGGCTAGGGTCATTACAAACGCAGTTTCTAGCTTACTGGTTACCGCTAATGCAGAACAAACACCAAGCACCTGTAGTGCGATAGGGTTATTTGCAAAAACAGGCCCAAATAGAACCTTTTTGGTTTCCTTAGCATCAGCCATTGTTTAGGCCTCCCTGTTGCAACTTGGCAAGGAACTTACCAAAGCCTTTATCACTTAACCAAAATTTGAAGGTGGCATCGACACCGTTACTGGTAAGCGTTGCACCAGATAATCCGTCCACTTCGTAAAGTGAGTCAGCTGGAGCACTACCTTTAATCACAGAGATCGCAGTATCGCCGTTTTCATCAAACAGTTTTTTGCCGATGAACTTGTCTTGCCACAATGGATTGGCTACTTCACCACCTAAACCAGGAGTTTCCCCTTGGTCATAGTAAACAATCGCATCAACGGTATTGCCGTCTGGCTGAATAGCCAAGAACGCGTACATAGTTGACCAAAGACCACGACCATGTACTGGCAAAATAACCCGTTCAATTTCGCCTTGCTCGTCTTTAACAAGATACACGCTAGCAAGGTTAGAGCGACGAACGATACCGGCAATATCTTCTTCGCTAGATAAACGAATACTGGTTGCCGGATCTTTTGCTGATTTGCGCTGTTCAAAGGTAGCAGGGTCAATTTGGTCTTGAGAAACAAACTCACCGGTTTCGATATCAATCACGCGTGGCTCAATCACCTGCGAGTAAACATCAGCTACCTTACGACCATCTAGGGCTACACCAGATACTGCCAAGATATTTTTCTGCTTATCTTCAACCGCATTCTGCTGCTGCATCCCTCGTAGACCAACTGCTGCAAGAGATACAACAATTGAACACACTAAACTTACGCCAACAACAACCTTAATGGTTTTGGCTAAGGAATCATTACTGGCCATCGCGAGCAAGCCTCCGTTTGATATTGGCTTGAACTACAAAGTAGTCAAAAATTGGAGCAAACAAATTAGCGAATAGAATTGCCAACATCATGCCTTCTGGGAATGCCGGGTTAACTACGCGAATTAACACCACCATCACACCAATTAAACCGCCGTACCACCACTTACCTTTGTTGGTAAATGAAGCTGACACAGGGTCGGTTGCCATAAAGAACATACCAAGAGCAAAACCACCCAATACTAAGTGCCAATGTGGAGGCAGCTGGAACATCATGTTGCTGTCAGAGCCAATCATGTTCAATAGCAAGCTGCTAATCACCATACCTACTAATACACCGGCAACAATGCGCCAAGATGCAATGCGAGTAAAGATTAGGAATAGACCACCAAGAGCTAGCAAGAACGTAGAGGTTTCACCACTTGAACCTTGAATAAAGCCAAAGAATGCGTCGCTCCAAGAAATGCCTTGGTCAACTAAACCTTGCATACCTTCTGCAGCAACAACGCTTAATGCAGTTGCGCCTGAGTAACCATCTACTGCAGTCCATACCGCATCGCCAGAAATGGCTGTTGGGTAAGCAAAGAATAAGAAAGCACGGCCAGCTAAAGCAGGGTTTAGGAAGTTTTTGCCGGTACCGCCAAATACTTCTTTGGCCACTACAACACCAAAGGTGATACCTAAAGCAACTTGCCATAACGGCATGGTTGCAGGCAACGTAAGTGCAAATAAGATAGAAGTAACAAAGAAACCTTCGTTAACTTCATGGCCACGCACAGAAGCAAACAATACTTCCCAGAAGCCACCAACAACAAAAGCGGTTAGATAGATAGGCAAAAAGAAAATTGCCCCATATATCATCGACGCAATCCAGCCAGCTTCAGCGCCCGTTGGAACCCCTAGCATGCTAATTAATGCACCATGCCAGTCGTCTGGTACAGTACCTGCGCCAGCAATAATGGCTTCGTTAGCTTGGATACCTGCGTTATACATGCCAAAGAACATAGCCGGCATTAAGGCAACCCAAACAAAAATCATGATACGTTTTAAGTCAATCGCATCACGTACGTGGGTGTTTTTCTTGGTTACTAAGCCTGGCGAGTATAAAAACGTCGCGATAGCTTCGTATAAAGCGAACCACTTTTCATGCTTACCGCCAGGTAAGAATTGCGGTTCAATCTTTTCAATATAATCTTTAATACTGCTCATGCTTAACCTTCCTTCTCAATCTTGGTCAAACAATCACGTAGCACGCTACCGTACTCGTATTTGCCAGGACACACAAAGGTACACAGTGCTAAATCTTCTTCATCTAGCTCTAAACAACCTAATTGTTGAGCACTGTCGGTATCATTAGCCAACAAATCTCGAAGCAATAACGTAGGTAAAATATCTAGCGGCATAATGCGCTCGTACTGACCAATTGGCACCATCGCTCTAGAGCTACCACCGGTAGTGGTAGTGAACGGGAACAATTTGCTCTTATTAAGGCCAGAGATAAATATTCTCGCTAAAGAGAACTTACTGGTACCAGGCACAGCCCAGCCCATAAACTCTTTCTCGTAGCCTTCTTCCAACGCAACAACCTGCTGGTGATAACGACCAATATAAGCGTGAGGACCAGTAGCATGATTACCCATAAGCACTGAACCAGAGATAACGCGGTGCTCGCCGTCAACCAACTCTCCATCGGTCAACTCAACAACATTAGCACCTAACTCGGTACGCACTAAACGAGGTTCTTTAACCACTGGACCAGCCAAAGACACAACCCGTTGGTTGTAAACTTTGCCGCTAGCAAATAAGTGACCAAATGCAATCACCTCTTGGTAAGAAAGCGTCCAAACTGTGCGCTGAGCACTAGCAGGCTTTAAGGTATGAATATGCGTTCCAGCTAAACCTGCTGGATGCGGGCCAGCAAATACGTGCTCTTCAACACGGGCTGCATCCGATTTAGGTAAGCTATCGTTTGCTTTACAAACAAAAACTTCCCCAGCAGTTAAACGAGACAAAACACGTAAGCCTGTTAAATAAGCACTTTCGTTTTGGTCTATTACTACTTTGGGATCGGCAGCGAGAGGGTTAGTGTCGATGGCAGTAACAAAAATGGCAGAAGGTTCTGAGTCTACTGCTGGCACTTTGCTATAAGGACGAGTTCTTAAGCCAACCCATTGGCCAGACTTAACTAACTTGTCTACAATCGTAGCGCGATCTGCGCTGTCGATTTCTGCATCGCTAAGGGCACCAAAGTCGATGCTATCGCCGTCTTGTTTTTCAATAACAACAGACTGCAATACACGTTGGGCACCACGGTTAATTTCTTGAACAACGCCAGCACAAGGTGCAGTAAATACAACGCCGGGGTTCTTCTTATCTTCGAACAGCGTCTGACCTTGGCTTACCACGTCACCCACTCGAACCTTCATTGTAGGACGCATGCCTACATAATCTTCTCCGAGTACAGCAACTTTGGTAACAATAGACGCGTCTACTATTTGCTGTTTGGGACCGCCTTTTATAGGCAGATCCAGTCCTTTATTTATTGTAATCATACTCTCTTACACATGTGTTGGGTCGGAAGACGAGCGATGATTTCTGTGTAACTTTTGTACTCAAAATTGGGTAGTTCAGCTAACAAGTCTTAGACAATTAACTAACAAGACACAGAAATCGCGTGTATTCTAGCACCAATTAATCCTATTTCTCCAAAGAAAAAGGCCAAAAACCTAACCTATTCGACTTAAGTGTTAGCGGATTGTTAACAGACTTGTAAAACAAGTCATGCTTCCACCAAACAAAGCTCAAATTGCTGACATATCACCCCAATTATTTTGTGGTGATTTTTAGCTTATTCTAAGGTTGTTGGATCCAGCTTCACCTGATTGTACTTAAGTACGCCAAATTGAAACCGCTGATAACTACTGAGAACCTTTTCAAAGAACCGATCCTGCTGGGCTAACTCTTGGATCACTTCAACACTGAAACTTTTAAGCGAAGCAAGCACGTCATCGGGGTATGCCAAAACCTCTACGCCATGCTCGTTGGCCAGCACATTGAGCGCTTCTATATTGTAGACCACATATTCGTTAAGGGTTTCTTGATTAACGACTTTGGTGGCATTTTCAACAATTCGTTGTAAATCAGCAGGCAAGGCGGCAAAAGCATCTTGGTTTATCACAAATTCTAAGGAGGTACTCGGCTCATGCCAGCCTGGGTAATAGTAGTAAGGTGCTACTTTATGAAAGCCAAACGCAAGATCGTTGTATGGCCCTACCCACTCAACAGCGTCTAGCTCACCAGATTGCAAAGCTGTATAAAGCTGCCCAGCAGGTAAATTTGTAGGCTGGCCGCCTGCCAATTCAAGCACTCGCCCACCGAGGCCGGGCAAACGCATTTTTAGATCTTTAAAGTCTGCAATAGTGGATATTTTTTTGCTATACCAGCCACCCATTTGCGCGTCGGTATTGCCACCAGGAAACGGAATTAAGTTATGAGGCGCATATAACTCACGCCATAGCTCTAAGCCTCCTCCAAGGTATAACCAGGCATTCAGCTCTTTTGCTTGCATGCCAAAAGGCACCGAACTAAAAAATGCCGCCGCAGGAAGCTGCTCTTGCCAATAGTAGGCTGCACTATGGCCCATTTCAGCTTTTCCTTCCGACACTACGCTAAATACCTCTAAGGCGGGATAAAGCTCACCAGCGCCATATACATTTATTTGCATACGGCCATTGCTCATCGCGGCCACTTCTTCAGCAAAGCGGTCCGGCGTTGACCCTAAACCAGGTAGGTGTTTTGGCCAAGATGTCACTAAGGTCCATGTGTACTCGACTGGCTGAGATTCGCCTTGATTCGCCGAGCGATCAAAGCAAGCACTCAATAGCAACGTTAATAACGCCACCTTTATATATACCCGCATTAAACAATCCTTATTTGATGCAGTGTGTTAGCTATTGTCCACCACGGCACTGAGGTGAACTAGGTACTTGTTGTTGCTCAGCCCATTGCGCAGGCGTAAAAGTATGCATCGCTAAAGCGTGAATTTCATTTTTAAGCTCTTCGGCAAGCAATTGATTTACCGCTCGATGGCGTTGCAATAAACGTTTACCTTCAAAGGCCTCGCTCACAATTGTCACTTTAAAATGGCTCTCTGAGCCGGGAGGCACATTATGCATATTACTTTCATTCACCACATCTAAATGCGTTGGAGCAAAATGTTGCTGCAATTTATTGGTGATTAGTGTTTCAACCCGCATAACTGTTCCCTGTATTGATTAGTCATCTGGCATTGTATAAC
The DNA here is from genome assembly GCF_045277145.1 of Agarivorans sp. JK6. NCBI lineage: Bacteria > Pseudomonadati > Pseudomonadota > Gammaproteobacteria > Alteromonadales > Alteromonadaceae > Agarivorans > Agarivorans sp. JK6. Next base: position 3,559,144 of record NZ_CP113525.1, read on the forward strand.
GAAAAGTAAAATTGATCCTCGGCTGTTTTATCCGTAAAGCCTTAGGCAAACTGTGTTGCCATTGGTCTTGGCATAATTTATTCATTACCAATAAATCGCCATGTTCCAGTAAATACTCGTGTTTTTGATCTTTGGATTTATTACGAAATAAAAAACGACGCGCTTGGCCCAAACTCAAAGAAGCAATCACTGGTTGCTTACCCAATTGCTTTTCGTTGTCGCTATGCCAGCCCATGTAATCATGACCATCACGATAATAGTTAAGTAATACGCTGTTAAACTGCTGCCCGCACTTTTGCTGCACGGCAAACTTTAGTGGTAGTAAAAAGCTAGGCCAAGACAAAGGCGTACGCCACTCGCCCGAATAACGATAAGCGGTATTCGCATCGCCTATCCACAAGGAAAGGCGTGGCTCCAAGCAAGTTTTGCCAAATATTTTGATGGTATGTTGCTGCCAAGGCAGCTTGGTAAGCGATTGTCGATAAAATGCCTCAGCAGACTCGGCTTTTAGCCACTGCTGATGATGAACAATGTTTTCTACTTGAGTATCTTCTGCTAGCACCACGTACGACAGCCTATTTCCATATGGGTGTTGCTTTAGTTTAGCCCTCAACTTAGATACACTGCTGCCACTAATCAAGGCCTGCAGCATACAAATCCAATATGAGTCATGAATTGCAAATTAACTCGCTCCATTTGAGCTTATCGCGCTACCCAAAACAGGCGACAAACGATTTACAAGCATGGAATGCTGCTGATGAACTAATGCTCAACTTTGCCTTTGAGCAAACCACCGCAGCCAAACGCATACTCATTATGAACGATGAATTTGGCGCGCTAGCCTGTGCTCTGTTGGCCGCCCCTGAGTTTACCGATAGCCAAATACATTGGTTAAGCGACTCCTTTATTGCACAACAAGCCTTAGCTGAGAACTTAAAAGCAAACAACTTAACTATGGATGGGCGGCTCACTCTGCTTAGCAGCACCGATAGTCTTCCAGCCAGTGACATGGTGTTAATGCGTCAGCCCAAAAGCTTAAATTATTTGGAATACCAACTAATTGCACTGCAAGCGATATTGTCGGCTGATAGCCTTTTTACCTGCGGAGTAATGCTAAAGAACTTACCTAAGTCAGTTTTCTCTTTATTTGAAAAACACCTTGGTAAGGTAAGCACTTCGCTGGCAAAGAAAAAAGCCCGCTTATTGTTTGGCCACTATCAAGGTATTAGCTCTATTAGCCCTTATCCCAAACAATGGAAAGTTACAGAGCACCAATTCAAGCTAAACGACCATGCCAATGTATTTTGCTTCGGTAAATTAGATATTGGCAGCCGCTTTATGTTAGAACATTTTCCGCAGGGCGATTTTGAAGCGGTGGTTGATTTAGGTTGTGGCAATGGCCTACTGGGTTTGCAAGCTCTCAAACATTATCCCAAGGCTAAAGTCTCTTTTTGTGACGAATCGGCTATGGCCTTAGCCTCGGCAAAAAATAATGTAAGCTTAAACTTTCCAGAGCGATTAGCCGATTGTGAGTTTAACCACGACAACGCTTTGCAGCATCAAGCCGACAACAGTGCCGATCTCGTGTTATGTAATCCGCCTTTTCATCAACAGAACACCATTTCTACGCATATTGCCCAACAAATGTTTCGCGACGCCAAACGCTGCTTGCGTAGTGGCGGCCAACTGATAGTGGTAGCTAACCGACACTTGGGCTATCACCCACTATTAAAATCTTACTTTGGCGGTTATAAGTTACTGGCGAGCAATAACAAATTTGTTATTCTGAGCAGCACTAAGCGTTAATCCACTCATTAAGGTGAACAACTTGAAAACTCAGTTTTTATTACCCGCTTTGCTAATTAGCGGCGTATTAGGGCTTAGCGCCTGCAGCAGCCAACCGCAGCAAGTCGCATTAACCCCAAGCATTGAGGTTAATAATTCGGCTCAACACTCAATCATTGCTGCAATAAAATCTCAAGATTTACGCAGTAACCGGTTTTTAATTAGCATTCACCAAGAAGGTGAAGAACAAGCCCAGCTGATTTCAAGCGGCAACAATTTGCGTCAAAACATCGAGCAACAGCTCTCGAGTGCTTGGCAACAACAAGGCATTGGTTTTGTGCCAGACTCACCAAACCTAATTACCATCGATATTCTAGAATTGGCCAACAAAGTAGAAGAAAGCAGCGTTAAACATGCCGCCAGTTCTGTTATGCGTTTAAAGGTGACTATCGACACCCCTCACAAAACCTTAAGCAAACAATTTCGTTCCACCCACACTAATGAAGGTGCGTTTTCTGTCAACGTAAGCAAGCAAAGCGAAGCCATGAGCCAACAGCTTTCTGAACTACTGACACAAATCGCTAACGACCCGCAACTTATTGAAGTATTGGAGTATCAATTATGAACTTGGGCATTTTCCGTAACACCTTGGTGGCTTGTGTTTTCGCTACATTAAGTCTTGGCACTAGTGCACAAACCTTAAAATTCATCACTAACCAAGGTGAATTTGAAATGGAACTGAATGCCGAAGCTGCGCCAAAAACTGTCGCTAACTTCCTTCGCTATGTAGAAGACGGCAGCTTTAAAGGTACGTTATTTCACCGCACCATTTCTAACTTTATGGTGCAAGGTGGCGGCTACTCCATTAACTACGAAAAAGTAGATACTTATCGCCCAGTTGAAAACGAGTCGAAAAACGGCTTGAGCAACAAGCGTGGCACCGTTGCTATGGCACGCACTAACGACCCACACAGTGCTACTCGTCAGTTTTTCATCAACGTTATCGATAATGCCTATTTAGACGGCAGCGCAAATAAATATGGCTACACGGTATTTGCAGAGATCACTTCGGGCATGGAAGTAGTGGATAGAATTGTAAGCAAGCCAACTAAAACAGGTCCTATCCCTGGCATGCGCAATGTTCCTATGGAAAAAGTGATTATTGAAGATGTAGTCATTGTTGACGAAAGCCAACCGTAAACTCGCCACAACTTAACCGAGCTATAAATGAACTCATCGCTAAATTGGTCTCAGACCCTACGTTCTTATTTAGATAAACGATTGCTTTGGGTATTTATGCTCGGTTGTGCCAGCGGTTTTCCGTGGGTACTAATTGGTTCTAATATGTCGGGCTGGCTTACCGACGCTGGTTTGTCACGCTCAGCCATTGGCTTTTTTGGCTCGGTATTTACCGTGTATGCCATCAATTTTTTATGGGCTCCCTTAGTTGATAGGGTAAAACTTCCCGTTTTACATGCTTGGCTCGGCCAACGTAGAAGTTGGATATTTTTATGCCAAAGTATCGTGTTGCTGTGTACCTTTGGCATTGCCCAGTTTGACCCCGCCAACAGCTTGGTCTTTACCTCGCTGCTGGCCTTGTGCATCGCCACTGCCTCTTCCACCCAAGATATTGCCATTGATGCTTACCGTATCGATACCTTTGCAAATAGCGATTCACATCGCTTACCGCAAGCCTCGGCCATGGCGGTAATCGGTTGGTGGACGGGCTATTCTCTGCCGGGGTATTTGGCATTTATTAACGCCGACAGCATAGGTTGGAATGGTGTCTATTTAGGCATGTGCTTTATTGTTGCACTACTCATGCTCTTTACCGTGTTAGTGAAAGAACCTATTAGCAACCGTGAAGCTTTGCAACAACAAGCCGAAGCGCGCCATGCCCAATACCTTGGTACTAAATCACCTTTGGTGGCGTGGTTAACGGTAACGGTTGCCGAACCGTTTTTAGATTTTTTCCGCCGCAACGGGGTGCGTGTAGCCATAACCTTGTTGCTGTTTGTGTTTCTATTCAAAATTGGCGAAGCCTTCTTAGGCCGCATGTCAATTACCTTCTACCGCGAAGTAGGCTTTAGTAATGAACAAATTGGCCATTACTCTAAACTTATTGGTTGGGGTGCAACGGTTTTATTCACCATTGTTGGCAGTGCCTTTAATGTACGCTTTGGCATTATTAAAGGGCTTATATTAGGTGGTATTGCTATGGCTAGCAGTAACTTAATGTTTGCTTGGATTGCCGCAACCGGCCCAGATGAACAACTATTTTTAGCGACCATTATTGTCGATAACTTTACCAGTGCCTTTGCCACAGTAGCCTTTGTTTCGTTTTTAACGGTGCTTACTGGCCAAGCGTTCTCGGCAACTCAATACGCCTTGCTTGCCAGTTTGGGCAACTTAGGCCGAACCACGCTCGCCTCTTTCAGCGGCAGCTTGGCAGATTATTTAGAATCTTGGCCGCTGTTTTTCATCTTAACCGCGGTGATGGTTGTGCCAAGTTTAATCATGTTACTCAGCTTGAAAGGCTACTTCACCAAGATATTGGCACATAACGAATCCAGCAAACAAACTTAAGCGCTATCTTAAGGCGCAATTAAGCGCCAGCGCTTACTTAATAAACGCCTAATCGTAGCGCTAGGGGCCTGCTCTAGTGCTAGCTGGGCATTTTGCTCTGCCAGTTTCTGTTCTCCACTGCGAAATTGTAAGTCTGCCAATACTGCATACCAATGATAGGAACGACTCAGCCAACTAGGAACTTGAGAACTCTCCAGCTCTGCCAAGCCAACCTTTGCCCCTTGCCATTGCGCTAGCGCTACTGCTCGATTGAGAATATGAAAGGGTGAAGGCGCCAGCTTTTCTAGCAACTGATAAGCCTCCACTATTTTATGCCAACGAGTCTGCTCAAAAGAAGAAGCCAAGCAGTGTTCTGCCGCTATGCCAGCTTCTATATGGTAGCGAGACAATTGCTCACCTTGTGCCGAGCGCTGCAAACAACGCAAGCCCATAGCAATTTGTGCCTGATTCCAGCTACTACGATCTTGTTCTTGCAACAGCAGTAGCTCCCCCGCTTGTTGTCGCGCGGGCAACCTAGCTGTATTTAGATACATAAGCGCTAACAAAGCATAGCTTTCGGGCCGATTGCCCAAGGCATGTTGGCTTAGCAACCCAGTTAAACGAATTGCCTCTTCACATAAATCTTGGCGAATAGATAAATCTTCATGAGAAGACAAATAGCCTTCGGTAAAAAGTAAATACAGTACCCGATACACTGCGGGCAAACGCCGTTGCATGTCTTGCTCGTTTAAACTGTCTAGCTGCAAGGGCTGCTGTTGTAGGTGTTTTTTAGCACGACTAAAGCGCTTATAAGCATTGGCTTCACTAATAAATAGACGCAATGCGGTTTCTTTAATGCTAAACCCCACCAAGCTTTTTAGAGTGAAAACCAGTTGCGACTCCACCGCTAAAGCCTCATCGCTAGCAACAAACAACATTCGTAATAATGCGTCACTTAATTCTCCACTAAGTGGCGGCTCTACCAGTACTTCAGTTTGTGGCTCTTCAGTTTGGGCTAGCAAATTAGCATGGCTTTGCTGTTGGCGAAACTGCGACAAAAGGTAACGCAGTGCCACTTGATAGAGCCAAGCAGAGGGTTTGTCTGGCACGGCCTGTTTCAACCAAGTATCAAGCGCTTGGGCCATCGCCCACTGCACCGCATCTTCTACTTGCTCAAAATGCTCAAAGCCAAAACGACGAACCAATAACGCCACGAGTTGGCCATACTCGTGGCGAAATAGATGCTCTACTTGTCCGCGGGAACTCAAGGTTTGCTTATTTCTCGAAGCTCAATATTGGTTCCCATGTTTTCGACCATAGGGCTCGCTTTAATCACCTCAATAGCTTCTGACAAATCACTGGCAGTAAGCAACATATAACCACCAACAATTTCTTTAACTTCGATGAAGGGGCCATCTTTTACTTCATCACGATTAACCACCGCCCCTTCACTGCCCAACTTACCGCCCATATCCACAATGTTGTCAGCAAATTTAGTTTGCCAAGCATTAAATTTGGCATACATCACTTCCATGTCACTGGCAGATAATTGTTCGCAGCCGCCCGAGTCACTGCGAAGTAAACACATATATTGTTTATTGCTCATTATTTCACTCCATTAAAATTGCTATCTAATCAGTGAAGCATATTTCACCGACATAGTAATGACGTTTAACAAATATAAACTTGGACACTTGGTGGGAAAGTTTTATTAAAAAGTTTATGAGATAAGCACCAGACACAAAAAAACCGCCAGATGGCGGTTTATGCAGTACAACAAACCTTGGCTATACAGCCTTAGTCGCGAAAGTTATTAAACTGGAACGGTTGGTCGTATTCACCACTACGTACCAAAGCCATTGCCGCTTGCAGGTCATCGCGTTTCTTGCCGGTAACACGCACTTGTTCACCTTGAATAGAGGCCTGAACTTTTAGCTTGGCATCTTTGATTTGCTTAACCACTTTTTTAGCGGTGGCTTGATCAATCCCGTTTTTAAAGTTAACCACTTGAGAGTGGGTTTTGCCGCTACGGGTTACCGAGGCTAAATCAATCGACTTAGCATCAACCGAGCGCTTTACTAAAGTGCCACGCAAAATATGCAGCATTTGCTGTAACTGAAACTCAGCCTCGGCAGTCATCTTAATTGACTCATCTTTGTATTCGAAGCTGGCTTCTACACCACGAAAATCAAAACGCGTTTCCAGTTCACGTATCGCATTATCACAAGCATGGCGAACTTCGTTAGCATCTATCTCAGAAACAATGTCAAATGAAGGCATGTTTTCTCTCCCCTAAAATCTGGCCTTATGCGAAAATTGCTGCATTATATCCCGTTACCACTAAAAGAGTATCGCTTGCGGTAACGCTAGCGCCAATTTTGTTAGATTAGTGAGTCTATTTATGACTGTTTCTACAGAACCCTATTACGACTTTGCCATTATTGGCGCGGGCGCCGTAGGTGGCTTACTGGCCAGCTTGTTGAGCCATCAACAACAAAAAGTGTGTTTTGTTGACTCACGCTTAAAGCATAATCAAGACCTAACATTGCAACTTGATAGCCTTGAATATGGCGTAATTACAAACAACTTAAAGGTATTTCGCAACTTACCTAATTGCCGTTGGTTATTGCTATGCGTAAAAGCCCACCAAGTAAAACAAGCCTTGTCTGCGTTTAAGCTAGCCGACAATTGCAAACTCATGCTAGTGGTGAACGGGATGGGCGCAGACCATGAGATCGTAGATAAACTAGCCCCCCAGCAGTTGTATTTAGCCAGTAATACTCATGGCTCGCTTATTCAAGAAAAGACTAATACCCAACTACAACTAAAACACACTGGTTTGGGTCAGCTGGTTGTTGGGCCTTACCTAAAAAACGCCGCAAAGCCGCAAGATTTGATGGCACTTGAACAAGCATTGCCAAGCGCAAGTTGGCAAGACAATATTTACCCCGCTCTGTGGCGAAAACTGGCAATCAATTGCTGCATTAACCCTCTCACTGCCTTGCACCAATGCCGAAACGGCGAACTGCTAGATACACGTTTTGCCAAAGATATTGCCGCACTTTGCGACGAAGTTAGCCAAGTAGCCGCTGCCGAACAGCTTGATTTAAGTGCCGAAGACCTACACAAAACGGTGTTGCAGGTAGCGAAAGCAACTGCCAATAACTTTTCCTCTATGCAGCAAGACATACACCACAAACGCCTTAGTGAAATAGGCTACATTAATGGTTATATAGTTAAGCAAGCTGCGAAACATCAATTGGCTTGCCCACATAATCAATACATGCTGCAACAGATCCAGCGATTGGAGAAACACAATGACTAAAGTGATGGTAGCTATAGCCTCTGGCAGTGAAGAGATTGAAGCCGTAAGCATCATCGATGTATTACGCCGAGCCGAGATTATCGTAGACGTAGTGAGTATAGAAGCCAACAAACGCTTAGATATTGTTGCCTCTCGCGGCGTTAAGCTGATGGCCGATATACACATTAGTGAAATAGACGCTACAAACTACGACATGTTGGTATTACCCGGTGGTGTTCCCGGTAGTGAGGCTTTCCGTGACTGTGAATCACTCATTGCCATGCTTAAGCAACGTAAAGCGAAGCAATGGTTAGCTGCAATTTGCGCAGCTCCTGCTGTAGTACTAGCAGAGCATAATTTACTGGGTGATGCCGCAGTAACTTGCCACCCTGACTTTCAACAGCAGCTACCGCAAAATCAATTAAGTCTAGATAGAGTGGTGGTTGATCAACCCCATAAGCTCATCACAAGCCAAGGCCCCGGCACAGCCATTGAATTCAGCCTAGCCTTAATTGCTCAACTAAAAGATCAATATAGCGCCGACCAAGTGGCAGCTCCTATGGTGCTTGCTTAAATCCAAACTTAAGGAAAAAAGCCATGCATAACATGGCTTTATTACTTAAATAACGGCAACTATTGGCAAACGCCACCGGTTACCGCGCTAGCCACGCCCGCGCCTGTTCCGGTAAAGCCAAATTCAACCGACTGCCCAGCAGCAATAGTGCTATTCCAAGCAAGGTTAGAAGCGGTGTATCCCTCGGCAGAATTTAGCTCGGCATTCCAAGAGCTACTTATGCTTGAACCATCACTATACGCCCAGCTAACTTGCCAAGTATTGATGGGTTCGCTGCCAGTATTAGTGATAACCACTGCACCTTGGAAACCACCTTCCCACGAGTTAACCACTACATGTTTACACGCAGCATTAGGATCAACAGGATCTGTTGGGTCTGTTGGGTCTGTTGGGTCTGTTGGGTCTGTTGGGTCTGTTGGGTCTGTTGGGTCTGTTGGGTCTGTTGGGTCTGTTGGGTCTGTTGGGTCTGTTGGGTCTACAGGACCATCCACTATGCCGCCCGAGCCTGCAGGAATTTCGCTACACATCGTGTAACCCACACAGTTACCGCCATTTTCTTGAGAGTGTCCGGCATCTTCGTATAAACAAATAGGCACAATGGTGCCGTAAAAATCACACTGTTGAACAACCGGTAGCTCTTGGCCATCAAATACAGAAGCAAGAACCGAGGTTTGTTTAATACCATTTTCACCATTGATTAGGCGTTTGCCCCAAGTAGTGAGTTTACTGGCATCGAAGTTCACCGTCATATCTAGTTCAAATGTACCCGGCGCAGTATTGCCCGACCAAGACCAACCTAAGTAGCCAATTTTATATTCTTCGGCCACCGCCAAAATAGCATCTTCATCCACATCTTGACCTTGATGATCCATGCCAAACTCACCCACGATTAGTGGCATGTTGTGGCGGCTCAAAAAGGTAGATACGTAGGACTCGATCTTCTCGCGGTTTTGGTAAACCTGGTACATATGCACACTAAACATAATGTTGTTTAACGAATCTGCAGAAGCAACCTCTGTGGCATTGTCTAACATAATCTCCTGCCAATCTTGCCCCCAGTTTGCCGCATCAATCATTATGGTGTGGGTAAAGCCAGCATCTCGTAGCGTTGTTATCGCTTTTTTATGTTCATTTACATAGGTTTCTGCAGGTACATTGTTACCAAAGGGTTCGTTAGCAATGTTGATGATCACATAGTCTTCTTCACCCTTAAGCACATCTGCAAGTTCCACCCAATAAGCAGCTGTGGTTTGTAAATCGCCAGCCTCAGCTTTTTCACCTGATCCTGTGACATCATGCACTTCAAGCACACAGACTAAGCGATTTAACTTACACATCTTAACCACTTTGGCCACGTCTTCTGCATCGTTTTTAGCGAACTGCTGACCATCACTTAGCACCACCCTCACAGTATTTGCGCCAGCTTCAGCAATGTCTCTAAACGCGCCTTGGCGATAGTTATACCAAGCGTGAGCATGGTTTACCCCGCGCATAATTACCTCATGCCCGTTAGCGTCTAGCAGTTGAGTACCTGAGGTACTAAAACCTGCCACTGCAGGCAAACTAGACAAGGCCAACAAGCCCGCCGCTACACTAAGACTTAATCGAGAAATAGGGTTAACACGCTTACTATTGTTGAGTTTTTCTAAAGTACTAATGTTCATATCGGTGACGCTCCTTTTCAATTAATGACAAATAAAACTATTAACAAAATAAACAATAGATAAATAGTCAGAGAAATAACTCAACGAATAGTGGTTTCATAGTGATTTCACGAAATACATCAATACAGATCTAGTTTTAGGCAAAATTTAAAACCAGCCATTGACTAATTGTATTATTTTAAATCTAAAGAATATTTTGGCGTTCAGTGAGACTGCCGGAACTAAAGCCCCGGCATATTGCTATTAGCGGATTTATTCAACAATGACCCGCGCATTAATTGCTTGAACAGGGCGATTGTTGGGGTGTTTCATTACTGCAGTAAAGTCTCGAATTTGCTGCTCGGAAGCACTAACTGGTTGTTTTAGCACCAACCAAGTTACTCCTTCGCTACACGGCGGTGTGGTTAATGAGCCATTAAAACGGTAGTACTCGTGACTCTTTGGCCACAGCGCCAATCCATCAACCGCGTCAAGCAAGGCTGCTTGCTCGCCAGCATGTTTAGGCATCTTCGCCCACGCTTTTGCCAACTCTTGGTTCTCATCTCCTTGCTCGAACATTACTGCCACCACCGCTAGGTGACCATCTTCATCGGCATGTACAAAGTGCGCTTCCAGCGGGAATGACTTTCCTTTTAAGGTGTTTTCACTGGGTGAATGGAAATGAAACTGTTTTAACTCAAAGCTATGCCCAGCAAGGCTAATACTGCTGCCAGGCTGGTAATTCACTTGAATAGTGTGCCCATTGTTGATGACTTCACTGCCTGCGGCTTTATAACTAAGCGCCAGAGTTGGCAGCTCACCTTTGGTTGTGCCAGCAATATTAATAGGTGATTGATTTTTGCCGCTTGCGCAAAGGCTAAACTCGGGGGCTAACTCACCCCAATGCTCAGGCCCTTGATGACCAGAATAGCCCCAGTGCCCATTGCCTTCTGCCAATACACTGCCCGAAAAACCTAATACAGCACTAATCATTACACTTTTCAGTTGTTGCTTATTCATCCTTAGATCCTTGAATGTAAAAAGCCCATCGCAAAAATCGATGAGCATAAACGGAAAAAAGGTTTTATCAATTTATTGATAACAAGATCAATAAAAATAAGAAACACACTGAATTTATTACAATTTAGCTGTAAATAAAGCCTTACTCATTGAAGGCTTTATCATCAATGTGGCTTATTCACTAAGAGTGATAATAGGCAACTCATCCCAGATCTTTTCTTGGTTAGCCTCGCCACCAGAAAAATTCCACGGGCCAGCATCTTCAGCAAGTGGTCTATAAACAGCAGACAAACCATCTAAGTCCCAGGTAGAAAGGTAAAAACGGATACCGTCTAAACTATTTGGTCTTCCAAGAGAATCACTTGCAAAATCAAGATAGATGACTTGCTGAGCCTTATCTACAGTCACTTTTGGTGCAGGTGTTACTGCTTCACCCCAATTATCCGCATCGGCACCTTGAGCGTTATATATAGAGCTTTGCCAGCCAAATATCACCGCATTTCGGCTCCAAGTTCCAGTAGGCATGTTGGCATTAATTTTTGGTAGAACGGTAGCGCTAAGCCCTTGGTCTTCGGGTAAATCAATAAACACGGTAAAACCTACGTGGTCGAAACCATTTGGTGGCAACCAAGTATCGGTGAGCTTATCCATGGTGAGTTTAAGTCGAATATTGCTTCCTACGGAGTACACTTCAGCTTGGTTAATTGCTAGCTGGCTGTTTACCTTGTCAAAGCTAGGGTCACCTGGCAACGAGTAACTGCCGTTAGGACCACCCGTTCCTTCTTGCACATCGTTGCTATCATCAATGCTTAGATCAGGTGTATCAGACCAAGCTAAATCTGAAGTGAAATGCACGTCGGCTAAACCTGCTTTTTCTTCGGCTGAATAAATAGCAAAACGATGCTGCTGCTCACCAATCGCGAAATGTCGAGTTGATAACATGGCCGACCACTGCCCTTGCGAATCAACTTGTATGTCTGTTGCTGTGGCTAAGTTTCCGTTCACCACCAATTGCAATTGAGCATTTGCTTGAGCGCGGCCAGTTATCTGGGTATCTGCGCTAATCACTCGGTTTGTCCAATCCTCATCTAGGCTGATGCCCAAATTTGCAGTATCTACTTCCGCAATAGTATTCGTTTTAAAATACAACACCGCGGCTTTTGCTGGCAGTTCAACACTTACTTCACCGTTTGCATCCACCACTAAACCTGCTGGTGCTTGTATCCAATTGGCTTGAATTTGCTGTTCAAATACCGTGCCTTCTGCTTGCTCTAGATCCAACCTGTTTAACAGCATGGGTTGATTAGCGGTATTCATTATTACCAGCACTTCTTGCTCCGCTAACTGACGAGTAAATGCAAATACACCGGCACCCGACTTGTCGCTAGCCAACACCTTAATATCTCCGCGCGTCATCACAGGATTATTACTACGTAGCGTCGCCAATTGCTGAATAAACAGATACATCTCGCTGCCGCTGTCGAAGGAGTCGAGCGACTCACCATCTTCGCGATAGCCTCCCTCAAACATCGCGTCTCGACTCGCACTCATTGCTTGTTCAGTGCCTTGATAAATCACCGGAATGCCCGGAATGCTTAACATGGTCATTAGCGCTTGTTTTAAATCAGCTTGGCTAGCTTGCGACAAAAAGCGCGGCATATCGTGGTTGTCGATAAAGTTGGGCAAAATGTATGGATTAGGAAATAGCTCCATCATTTTTTCTATACGAAACCTTAGATAATCGGTAGGTTGCCCTGCAGCAAATACTCGCGTCATGGTGGTTTGCAAGGGGAAGTTAAGTAAGGATGCCAGCTGTTTGTTATCTGCATCCCCTAGGTAGCTCAGCATTTTTTGCTCACCTTCGGTGTTATAAGCACTTGAGCTCTCGAATACTTCACCAAAGGTAAGAAAATTGCTCCGCCCTGTTTGTTCTGCTTGTGCCATTACTCCATCGTCGGCATGTAAAAAGTCGGTCCAAAACTCGTGCTCTACAAACTTGACGGTATCGATACGAAAAGCATCCACCCCCACCTCACGTATCCATTTTCTATAACTTTCTTTCAAATAAGCACGCACTTCCGGGTGAGCGGTATTTAAGTCATCTAAATCAGACAGCTGCCAGTTTTTCTCCTGAATAGAATCGTTATGGTCGCTAATGCTTGGCGTCCAGTGGTAGATCCCAGAACCATCTTCATTACAGTTATTTTGGTTTAAGGGATAAGGTAGTTCTTGCCCTTCAACTAAGGGGCTATCTATTAAGCGGAACCCTTGGCATGGCAAGCTTGAGTCGTATTCCCAAGGTTGATCATAAGTGAAATAGTTTCCTACATGGTTAGTCACAATATCTTGAATGAGGTACATATTGCGGCCGTGGATTTCTCGCGCTAAATCTTGGTAGCTGGTCAAATCACCAAAGTGCTCATCAACTTTTTGAAAATCTCTCGCCCAGTAGCCATGGTAACCACCATAGTTTTGCTCATTATCCCACCACTGGTTAGCAACCGGTGGCGTTAGCCAAACCGATGTGGCACCAAGCTGTTGAATGTAATCTAGCTTGTCGGCTATGCCTACTAAGTCACCACCACTAAATTTTTTGTCTGAACTTGGGTCAAACTCCCCCTGCCCTTGATCGCTCAAACTAGGATCGCCATTGTTAAAGCGATCAATCATTAAAAAGTAGATAATTTGATCTTGCCATTCCGGTGATGCCACATGACTTCCGGTAGTTTCACTCTGCTGTTCATCGGAATTACAGCCACTTAACGCCACCGCAACTGATAATGCCACTATATTCAATGGTTTTAGTATGTTATTTCTTCCCCGCAACATATTTCATTCCTTTATGAGTTATCTTGCGGAGAACAATAAGCCAGACACTCATGGCGCGTAGTGTCACTTGGCGCCAAATAATACGCAGCAGCATGCCAGCTAAAGCATTCTGTGAACTTAGTAGCTATTTCTGGAGAGTAAGCTTATGGCTTATAACAATGGAGGAACAAATTGATAGCGCTGCGGGTAGTGCTGCTCAGCTAATTCGTTATCGTGTTGGTCAAATACTCTAAAACGGCAATGCTCGGCGAGGGCCGGAAAAGGGCTGGATAAGGTCCAAATACTGTATTGCTTATTACTGCTCACTTGCTGCAGCGCCAGTGGCTGAGAATGCTCTCCCAGATAACAAAGTATTTTGCTGACCTGCACTAATTGGCAAGCAAGCTCAATAAACAACTGGTAGGCAAAACCGGTTTTAATAATGCTAAGAGTGGGCACGATATAGGCCGGAGTGCCCAGTAGCAAACGTTCACTGACTAAGTAATCCCGCTGTTGGTTATCATCCACATAGCTTTCTCCATCTACTTCATAACGCAGACGAAAACATAAGGGGTGAGCAACCGGCAGGTTGGCGGTAGACCAAAGCTCGGTGCCATCACTTAAAAAATCGGCAAAAAATGCCGGGTAATGGCGCCATATGCCATCCCTGTCTTTACACTCAACCGTCACTACTTTTTCGAAGGCAATGTTATCCACTTCTAACCAAACTTGACCTTCTTGAGTATGTAACTCCTCGGCCTCGCCTATGGGTCCACGCGCATAATGTAAACGCACTGGCTGCGCTCTTAATTGACTGCGATTTTGCACACAACGCTGGCGATAAAAACTAGGGGTAAACTTAAACCAGCGACGAAACGAACGATGAAAGTTAGAGGGGTCGTCATAACCTAAACGCAAACCAATACTAGAAATAGGCAACTGGGTATCGGCTAACAAATTTAGCGCCAAGGTTTTCTTCTCATCTTCAACTAGCTGAGAGAAATGAAGCTGTTTCTCGGCTAAACGCCGCTGCAAAGTACGCGTCGACAAACCAATTTTTTTAGCCACAAGCTCTAGGTTTAGTGGCTTATCAAGTGAACGTTGAATAGAGCGTTTTAGTTGTAGCTGTAAGTCTGGCGATTCAATCGATTGATGCAATAGTAGTGAATATACTTTTTTAGCAAAACTGTGGCTCGCCGATTTAGCCTGTAAGCTAAGCGGAAGCCCTTTGGCAGCCACCTGCAAACTTGTGCCACTAAAATGGCAGGTAATCAGTGGATTGTTGAATTGCTGCAGCTGCTGATACAGATTATCTAGCAGTAGTTCACTCCAAGCAGGCAACACTTGTGAATCACGGGTTTGTAAACTTAGGGTTAAACCTTGCTTATCATCGCTCACCTCAACATAAACACTTCTATCAAACAAAGAGAGGCTTTTACTCCACCACACCAAGCCCTCTTTTAGTGAAGGAGCATGCAGCAACAACATCGATTGCAAACACAATACATCGGCCAAGTGCCAGTATTCACCCGCTACTTGCAAGTGGGAATGACCAAGTTTTTTGGCTAAGGCAGAAATGACTGGAGCTTGATTCAAGTAATTGATCTAGTGTAGAAATTTTCGCCAGTGTCTAACAAGCTGGTTAGCTTATCAATATAAAGATTGTAAGCATGTTTACTGGCACATAGGTATTTGACCAAATACACAACGTTCCAGCTTGGTGTGTATTAACGGTTCTACGGTCTTACCTTGGTGAATGCTATACAGCGTATAAATCGATTGGTAGCCCATATCGTAAGGCGACTGGCCAACATTGCCATGTGCTAAGCCTTGGGCTAATAAGCGCTTTTGTACTTCGAGGGTGTCGCCAAAAATAAGCAATAAACGCTTTGACGCTAAACTATCACTATGCGGCGACACAACATCTGAGTATTTAAACTCCAAAGTTTGTGGCCATGCACCAACAGTAATAATTACATCAAGCAACTTCGGCTCATATTGATGTAAACGTAGCATTCTATCGAGATTATTTAATGAGCGCTGAGCCTCGTCATCGGAATAGATGGGGCAGCGACTAAGCTCTTCCCATAAATCACTTTTACCGCTGTTATTGTTAAAACCCAAGCCAGCATACACCCCGCTTATACGTTCCACCAAATTGGCTGCGCCCTTGTGTCCGGTAATAATACAGAACGAACCTCCTTGTGGCTTTAAGGCTTGGGTTAAACGCCCTAGCTGAAAGCCAAACTGAAAGTTATCGGTTCCAATGTAGCTATGTCGTAGTTTGGGATCGGCAGCCAAGGCTTTTTCAGAAAAATCAGAATCAAATGTAACCACGGGGATTTGGTTTTGCTTGGCCAATTGCATACTGCGGTGAGTAAGCACCCGAGAATTAATGACCGATACCGAAATACCGTCGAGCCCTTGCTCAATTTGCTGAGAAATAATTTGGTCTTGGTAACGTGCATCGGCCTCTTCAGGGCCAATATACACGCATTCAACATCTAGCTCTGCTGCTGCTTGCAAACACCCTTTCTCAACATCATCAAAAAAGGGGTTAGTAACGGTTTTGGGAACCACTAAAAAACGGGGTTTTGAGGAAACTTCATTTGCAAGAGATTGACAGCTTACAAGAATCAACAGACTAAACAGACATGCTTTCACGGCATCACCAACTACCAATGAGAATACCCTTAAGCTAAGCCAATAAAGTCCATTAGGTAAAGCCAAGCTGCGCTAACTGCAACTTGGCTCACGCTTTTATGGTAATTATTCCGCTTCTAGGTATAACTTAGCAAACTCTTGATATCGCTGATTATTTATACCCATATCGGAGTAGCCAACCCGCGATTGAGAACGAAAATGAACTAACTGCTCGGCTTGGTCGAAGTGTAACTCTACATCATCGCGATAACCTACTGTTGGACTATAAAAAACCGCGTGTACATATTGCTCGTCTCGGCTAATGACTTGATTATTTGGCATATGAGCAAAAGCGCGTAAGGCGGCTAGTTGGGTGCTTTTCAAATCGGCTTTAAATGGCAAGGCAGCTACTTTTTTATCGCCTTCGGCATAACTAGACACCCCATTTGGAGAACTGGCTAATGGCGCCAATCGACCCGATTGCAAACCTAGGTCACTTGGAGTGCTAAGGTTTTTGTAAACCATAAACCCAACTATAACCAGTACAATCACTACTATTCCAGACAACAGCATCTTCACTACCTTTCTCCCTTAATTACGCTAATTACTTTTGACTAAACCAAGCTTACTCTCAATGAGCTTAGCCTTCGTTATCGCTACTATAACGAAAAAGCACAAAAAAAAAGCCACACACTATAAAAAGTGTATGGCCTTTAATAGCTTATTTGTGAACTTAAGCTTGAGGACGCATCGCTGGGAATAAAATCACGTCGCGAATAGTGTGCGTGTTGGTGAAGAGCATCGCTAGGCGGTCAATACCAATACCTTGGCCAGCCGTTGGTGGTAGGCCGTGCTCTAGAGCGGTGATGTAGTCAGCGTCGTAGAACATCGCTTCATCATCGCCAGCATCTTTAGCCTCAACCTGCGCCTTAAAGCGCGCATCTTGATCTTCTGCATCATTAAGCTCAGAGAAGCCATTAGCCACTTCTCGACCACCGATGAAGAACTCAAAACGGTCAGTGATGAAGGCGTTGTCGTCGTTACGACGCGCTAGCGGGCTAATTTCTGCTGGGTATTCGGTAATAAAGGTTGGCTGAATTAGCTTAGGCTCAGCAGTCTCACCGAAGATTTCTTCAAGTAGCTGGCCACACGTCCAGAACTTCTCTACTTCAACGCCAACTGATTTAGCAATGCTAACCATGTGCTCGCGGTCTTGCACTTTGTCGTAATCTAAAGCTTGAATATCGGCGTGCTCTGGGTTGTACTGCTTAATCGCTTGCAACATGCTCAAGCGTGGGTAGCTACCAGCAAACTCCACCGTCTCGTCGCCGTAAGGCATAGAAGAAGAACCTAGAACCTCAACTGCTACAGTGCGCAGCATTTCTTCGGTTAGATCCATTAAATCGTTGTAATCGGCGTAGGCCATGTAGAATTCCATCATGGTGAATTCTGGGTTATGGCGCGGCGACAGGCCTTCGTTACGGAAGTTACGGTTAATTTCGAATACGCGCTCAAAGCCACCTACCACTAAACGCTTCAAGTAAAGCTCTGGTGCGATACGCAGGAACATCTGTTGATCTAGCGCGTTGTGATGAGTGATAAATGGACGTGCAGTAGCGCCGCCTGGGATCACTTGCATCATCGGCGTTTCCACTTCCATAAAGTTCTTAGACTCCATAAAGCGGCGAATGCCGGCTACCAACTTAGAACGCACCATAAAGGCTTGGCGTGAATCGTCGTTCACGATCAAATCAACATAACGCTGGCGGTAACGCTGTTCTTGATCGGTTAAACCGTGGAATTTCTCTGGCAATGGACGCAAGGCTTTAGTTAGCAAAGCATACTCGTCCATGTTCACGTAAAGGTCACCTTTACCTGATTTGTGCAGCGCACCTTTAACACCAATGATGTCGCCGATGTCTAAGCCACCAATTTCTTTTAGCTCTTTTTGCACCGGCTTAGGCGCGTAAGCTTGAATGCGACCCGATACATCTTGAATCACCAAAAATGGTCCACGCTTAGCCATAATACGACCAGCAATAGCGGCTACGTTACCGGCTGCTTCTAAATCTTCTTTAGATTGTTCGCCAAACTGCTGCTGTAAATCGTCAGCTAGGTGCTCACGTTTAAAGTCATTTGGGTGGCCGTTAGCCGAGCAAGTTTCGCGAATTTTGTCTAACTTAGCGCGACGCTCTGCGATCAGTTTATTTTCTTCTTGTGCTGCTTGTTCCAGACTTTGTTCTGTTTGTTCCGACATGTGAAAACCTTGCTCGTTACAGCCCTGACTTAAGGCTAGCTTCTATAAATTTATCTAAATCACCATCTAACACGGCTTGAGTATTACGGTTCTCAATACCGGTTCGAAGATCTTTAATTCTTGAATCATCTAATACATAAGATCGAATTTGACTGCCCCAGCCAATATCCGACTTATTGTCTTCCGCCGCTTTTTTCTCGGCATTCTGTTTTTGCAACTCTAGCTCAAACAACTTAGCTTTAAGCTGCTTCATCGCTTCGTCTTTGTTCTTGTGCTGCGAACGACCGCTTTGGCACTGCACCACTGTATTGGTAGGCAAGTGGGTAATTCGCACCGCCGATTCGGTTTTGTTTACGTGCTGACCACCCGCGCCTGAGGCTCGGTATACGTCAATGCGCAAATCACCTGGGTCAATGTCTACTTCAATACTGTCATCAATTTCTGGGTAGATAAACGCTGATGCAAACGAGGTATGACGACGCCCGCTAGAATCAAAGGGAGATTTACGTACCAAACGGTGCACGCCGGTTTCTGTTCTTAGCCAGCCGTAAGCATACTCGCCACTTACTTTAATCGTTGCGCCTTTAATGCCAGCAACATCACCATCAGAGACTTCAACTAACTCAGCTTTAAACTGGTGGGCTTCACACCAACGCAAATACATACGTAGCATCATATTGGCCCAATCTTGAGCCTCGGTGCCACCAGAGCCAGATTGAATATCGATGTAGCAATCGCTCTCATCCATCTCGCCGGCAAACATACGGCGAAATTCAAGCTTCTCTAATTGTTTAACTAAGTCTTCGGCTTCGGCTTGAGCTTCTTCGAAGGTTTCTTCATCTTCTGCTTCCACCGCCAGCTCAACCAAACCAGCAACATCTTCGATGCCTTGAGTAAGGTTGTCGATGGTTTTTACCACCAACTCTAGCGCTGAGCGTTCTTTGCCTAAGGCTTGCGCGCGCGCTGGGTCATTCCAAATTTCTGGTTGTTCTAATTCGCGACTGACTTCTTCTAACTGCTCTGCTTTTGCATCGTAGTCAAAGATACCCCCGGAGCACTTCTGTGCGCTCTTTAATATCTGCTAGTGAGTTGTTCACCGAATTAATTTCAAACATCCTGCAATGACCTACGTCGAAGTACCAAAAACGCGCAATTTTAACCAATATAGCGGGGAATAAACATAGTTAGGCGCAATGAATAGGCTAAATAAACCAGTTTTTTTGTTATCTCGGTGAATCGCAGCTTTAGCTAACCCACAATTTGCCAGTATTTCCATAAACTAAGGAGCTTTATAGCTAATGCCAAAGCGGCTTTTTGTTAACAGCTTCAGCTTTTTTTCAATTTTGTTGGGATTATAAATTAGTCGAATTCGTTAACTGAAACTTGCTGAACTGGAGATCTAGCATTAACTTAAACTAACAAGCCAATACAATTTCGTCGGTTTAGTGTTTGTGGGAGACGGCATTGCGAGAAGCACATGGTTCTATTGAGTTTTCACTTAATGGACAGATAATGGAGATTGAGGGCACAGGTCCTTGGAATCTTGAACAAATGGAAGAAAGCGGCGGTGCTGCAGCTCCTATATTAGACCAGTTATTAGATTCGCCATGGGGAGTTTTAGCCACATTTCATGGAGAAACCTTTTATACCGAAGATGCAGCAAACCAATTAATTGAGTGGCTAAAAGTTGAAAAACAGCGTGGTCGAGTTGCCACCGCCTTAATCCTTACCCACGCCAGCGTACCAGAGCTCGCTAAATGGCATTTAAGCCAAATATATATACAGGCAGGGGAAACGGTACAAATATTTACTGATAAGGGTGAGGCGCTGAGCTGGTTAAAACAAAAAATTGCTGAATATGAACAGCAAGCGGCTTTCGAAGATCATCTATAAAAACAAACTAATAAAGTGCATAAAAAAGCCAGCCCTTAGGGCTGGCTAATCACTAACTACAAAACCTAAGAGCGTCGGCTGTCGTTAGCTTGCTGTAATAGGCTGCGGCTTTCTTTTAAGAACTCTTGCGAGTAATCACCAAACCAGTCACTCACTCGCTCAAAAGACGCAATAAAACCTGCGCGATCTTTATTCTCTACCAGCTCAACCAATTCACCAAAGTGTTGGTGATAACGCTTAATCATCGCAGTGCTCTGCTCTGATGCCATAATAATATCGGCGTACAAATCAGGAGACTGGGCAAATAAGCGTCCAACCATGGCCAGCTCTAAGCGATAAATCGGAGAGCTTAAGTCTAGTAACAGTTTTAAGTCTGCATCTTCCTGCGCTAAATGCATGCCATAAGCAAAAGACGTAAAGTGACGCAAAGACTGAATCAAGGTCATCGCTTTATCATGGCTTTCTGCTTCTACGGCATGTAAACGTGCGCCCCAAATGCCCATTTGCTGCAATAGCCACTGGTACTGCTCACCGCCACGACCATCGGCGTAAACAATAACCTGCTTAGCAAGACTTGGTACATCTGGACCAAACATTGGATGCAAGCCCACTACTGGGCCTTTGTGCACAGCCAACATTTTGTTTAGCGGCGCAGACTTAATACTAGTGATGTCGGCCAAGATACAGTTTTCAGGCAGATTACCTAATTGGGCAATCACTGTCTCTGTAAGGTTGATTGGCACAGAAACCAACACTAAACCGGCGGTAGCAAATAGTTCGGGGGCTTTATCCCAATCTTCTTTGCCAATTACATCAACTTGGTAGCCAGACAAAGTAAACATTTGTACAAACAAACGGCCTAGTTGCCCACGACCACCAATCACAACAATATTGCCAAGCTCAGGATTTATCGTTTTAAAACCACTGTCTTTTTCACTGGTATACGACTCACGCATCACTCGACGCAATACGTCTTCGATTAACGCTGGCGGTACACCTTTGCTTTCAGCCTCGGCGCGACGCTTAGCCAACATGGCTGCTTCGCGATCCGGTGCATAAATAGGTAAACCGTGCTGGGTTTTAACTTCACCTACTTTATGAACCAGCTGAATACGTTGCTGTAGCAAATCTAGAAGCTGTTGATCCACTTCATCGATTTGATCACGTAAAAGATTTAGAGCTTGAACCATGTTGTTTCCGTTATTATTTTTCTAGGCGTTTAGCTAGGCTGTCGCCAAGTTCGTTGAACATTTTGTCGATCAACGTTGCAGTTGCATCCCAATCAATACACGCATCGGTTACCGATACACCGTATTTAAGTGCTGACTTAGGTGCTTCACTCGGCTGGTTACCCGCTTCCAAGTTACTTTCTAACATTAAGCCAATAATTGATTTATTGCCTTCTTCAATTTGATTAATCACGTTAGCCGCAACCAAAGGCTGAAGTTCGTGGTTCTTACTAGAGTTAGCGTGGCTACAATCCACTACAAGAGTAGGCGCTAAACCAGCTTTTTCCATCGCTTGCTCAGCCAGTGCCACGTTTACTGAATCATAGTTAGGCTGTTTACCACCACGTAAAATAACGTGACCATCTGGGTTACCTTGAGTTTGCAACAAAGACACTTGACCTTGTTGGTTAATACCCATGAAACGGTGCGAGTGAGCAGCCGATTGCATTGCATTAATTGCTGTACCTAAGTTGCCATCGGTACCATTTTTAAAGCCAACAGGCATAGACAAACCACTGGCCATTTCACGGTGAGTTTGTGACTCGGTAGTACGTGCACCAATAGCAGCCCAAGAGAACAATTCTGATAGGTACTGCGGGCTAATTGGATCTAGCGCTTCGGTGGCCACTGGTAAACCTAACTCGGCGGTCCAAGTTAGCAGTTCACGGGCGTTGTGAAGACCAGTTTCCACATCAAAAGAGTTATCCATGTGAGGATCGTTGATGAAACCTTTCCAACCTACGGTAGTACGAGGTTTTTCAAAATACACCCGCATAACGATAAATAGGCGATCGCTATATTGATCATGAAGTTTCTTCAGGCGTGAAGCATATTCCTTCGCCTGTTCTAAATCGTGAATAGAACAAGGGCCAGTAATAACCAATAAACGTGAATCACGTTTGTGGCAAATATCGGCGATAGTTTTGCGTGACTGCAGTACAAATTGTAATGCTTCATCAGAAGCAGGAAGCTTCTCGCGTAACTGTTCTGGTGTGATAAGGACTTGTTCTGACGAGATATGAATATCGTTAATTGGATCTTTTTGCATTTGCTCTTTTACTCCGGTGGCGGATTTAGCCACACATTTCCTTTCCCATTTTGGGATTAATTATTATAGAAACCCATCACAATACCAGTGCTTGCACCATTTGCAAGCGGTCAAGCGTTACCAGCTTGTTAAGAGCATTACCAGCGATTTTGGTAAGTCCTATTAGTTGCTGTAAACAGTATGCTAATATGCTGCTATCTACTGTGAATGCCAGATATCCTTTCGCCAACTAGCGAGGCTTTAATAGCTGATGATATTGAGTGATTTTTCCCTGCTATTGTCTTTAGCCCAACAAATGAGCGTTTTTCTGGTCATTGCCTACCTGCTGAGTAAAACGCCAGCCTTTCTTCCGCTTACTAATCTGTCGCCACGTTTACCTAATACGCTCACCATTTATTGCTTGTTTTCGGGCTTCTGTATTCTAGGCTCCTATTTTGGTTTGGCGATTGACGACGCCATTGCCAATACTCGCGCAGTTGGCGCCGTGCTTGGTGGTTTGTTTGGCGGTCCAGTGCTGGGTTTGCTGGTAGGTTTTACCGGAGGCATGCATCGCTACTTTATGGGCGGATTTACCGACGTGGCCTGCGCAGTTTCAACCACGCTTGAAGGTTTAGTTGGCGGCTTATTTCATTTATGGATCCGCAGGCGCAGCTTGCACAACGAACATTTGTTTTCGCCCACTATTGCATTTGTTGCAACCTTAATCGCCGAAACCCTGCAAATGTTATTAATTTTGCTGATTGCTAAACCCTTTGAGCAGGCACTAGCCTTAGTAGAAGTTATCGCCCTTCCTATGGTTTTAGCCAACTCTGTTGGCGCCGCTTTATTCATGATGATGATTCGCGACCGCCGCCGGCTTTATGACAAATTTAGTAGTCATTCTTCAGCTAAAGCGCTTAACCTTGCGCAACGCATGGTGGGTATCTTTCACCAAGGTTTCAAACAACAAGATGCGGTGCGTATCGCTAATATCATTCATGAAGAAACTGGGGTTTCTGCGGTCGCCATTACCAATACCCAACAGGTTTTAGCCTTTAAAGGCTTAGGAAGTGATCACCACCACGCGGGTCGCCCTATTGCATCCAAACAAACTCACCAAGCAATTAACGAAAACCGAGTAGTATTTGCCGACGGTGTTGAAGAGCCTTATCAATGCAGCTCCAGCGATAAGTGCCCACTAGGCTCATCATTGGTGGTGCCGATTCGCGGCAGCGAGAACGATGTGATTGGCACAGTGAAACTCTATGAGTCGAAACGCCGCTTGTTTTTACACATTAACCGCGCCTTAGGCGAAGGTATTGCCAAGGTGATTGCCGAACAATTACGTGATAGCCATGTTCAGCAACAGCAACAACTACTCACCGAAGCTGAGCTAAAACTGGCGCGCGCCCAAATTAACCCACACTTTTTGTTTAACGCCTTAAATACTATCAGCGCGGTGGTAAAACGCGACGCCAGCTCTGCCCGTCAGCTCATTGCTGATTTAGCCTTGTTCTTGCGGATTAACTTAAAACGCAATCAGCAAACCAGCTTGGTGAGTGCCGAGCTAGAACATGTAAATGCTTATCTGCATATTGAGCAAGTGCGCTTTGCCGATCGTTTGGTGATAAAACAAGACATCGACGAAGCATTTATGCTGCTTGAATTACCCACATTCACCTTGCAACCTTTAGTAGAAAACGCCATTAAACACGGTACAGCCCATTTACTAGAAACCGGGGAAATAACCATTTATAGCCGCGTAAATAATGGGGTGAAACAATTAGTAGTTGAAGACAACGCTGGCCTCTATCAAAAACCAGAGCAAGCCACCAGCGAAGGATTAGGCATGCATATTGTGGATACTCGCTTACGTAATGCCTTTGGCGCGTCTTTCGCGTTGCAAGTTGAATGCCAGCTAAACCAATATACCCGCGTGATTATCTCGCTGCCCAAGGAGCCTAACCAATGAGAGCAATCATTGTCGACGATGAACCCTTAGCCAGAGAAGAGCTTCAGGAGATGCTACAAAGCTACCCTGAAATTGAAGTCGTCGCGCAATTTGGCAACGCCATAGAGTGTTTAAAGCACCTTAAGCAACTGCAAGCCGAGGTATTGTTTTTAGACATAGAAATGCCACAAATTAGCGGCTTAGAACTGGCGAATATGATTGACAGCGACAACGCGCCAGCGATTGTATTTGTGACCGCTTACGATCAATTCGCGCTAGATGCCTTCGAACAAAATGCCGTAGATTACTTACTCAAGCCGATTGACTCGGACCGTTTGTGTAAGTCGATTAAACGCTTAAAAGAGCGCTTGCCTTCCATCAAGCAAACCGAAGCTGATGCGCCCTCCAATCACTCTTATCAAAACATGCTCAAAGAGCAACAACTTAGATTAATACCCTGTTATTACCAACAACGAGTAAAACTGATCCGCTTAGAAGATATCGAGCATGCTTCAAGCGATATAAGCGGTGTGCATGTTGCCACCGAAAATGGCACCTACCATACCCAGCTAACGCTAAAAGTACTTGAAGACAAATCCCCTTTGTTACGTTGCCATCGCCAACACTTGGTTAACGTGGAAGCCATTTCCGAAATCTCTTTAGAAGATAATGGCGGTGCGGTGTTGTTCACTAAAAGTGGTGCGCAGTTACCGGTAAGTCGTCGCTACTTCA
The DNA here is from genome assembly GCF_045277145.1 of Agarivorans sp. JK6. NCBI lineage: Bacteria > Pseudomonadati > Pseudomonadota > Gammaproteobacteria > Alteromonadales > Alteromonadaceae > Agarivorans > Agarivorans sp. JK6. The sequence goes on from NZ_CP113525.1 coordinate 3,584,575, forward strand.
AAGCAATTAAAGAGCATTTTGGCTTATAACATTGTTCAATTAGCCAACACCACTTAAGTGCTATCTCAACGACTAGCCAAGAAACGGTGCTGTTTACTAATAGTGGCGCACAGTTAACAGTTAGTCGTTAGCCGTCGCTACTTCAAAACAATCAAAGAGCACTTTGGCTTACAGCATTGTTAAATTAGCCAACACCACTTAAGTGCTATTTCGACCACTTACCAAGAAATAGCACCATTCACCAAAGCGACTACTGAATAGCGACTTGCGAATAAATACACTGGCCTTGATTACAACTAAGTACTGAGAGGATGACATGCTTTGGTTTCTATTTTGCGTCGCAGCGTTGCTCGGCGGCTACTTCATTTACGGCGCCTTTGTAGAGAAGGTTTTTGGCATTAAAGAACAGCGACAAACACCCGCTTACGCGAAGCAAGATGGTGTGGACTTTGTGCCAATGTCGAAGAAAAAAGTTTATTTAATCCAGCTGCTTAACATTGCCGGCGTGGGCCCTATTTTTGGTCCTATAATGGGTGCCTTATACGGCCCCGCGGCGATGTTATGGATTGTGGTAGGCTGTATTTTTGCTGGCGCAACTCACGACTACTTCTCAGGCATGCTGTCGGTTCGCAATGGCGGAGCATCGGTACCGGCATTATCTGGGCGTTACCTAGGTAAAAGTGCTCGCCACTTCATGAATATTTTTGCCATTGTGCTGTTGTTACTGGTAGGCGTAGTATTTGTATCCGCTCCAGCAGGCATGTTAACTAACCTTATTAACGACCAAGCTGGTATCAGCCTTGGTTTAGGCACTATGGTTAGTATCATTTTTGTTTACTACATCATTGCCACCATCGTGCCCATCGACAAAATTATTGGCCGCTTCTACCCACTGTTTGGTGCATTACTTATCTTTATGTCGGTAGGCCTAATTACCGCAGTGGCTTTCTCGAGTGAGCACCAAGTTATGGGCAGCTTTGAAGTAAGCCAAATGTTCACCAACATGAATCCAAATGACTTACCGTTATGGCCGGCCTTATTCATTACCATTGCTTGTGGCGCAATTTCAGGCTTTCATGCCACGCAATCACCGTTAATGGCTCGTTGTGTAGAGAATGAAAAAAATGGCCGCTTTGTATTTTACGGTGCAATGATTGGCGAAGGTGTCATTGCCTTAATCTGGTGTGCTATTGCACTGTCTTTCTTCAATTCAATGGAAGGTTTACAAGCAGCGGTTGCCAGCGGTGGGCCTGGTAAAGTTGTTTACGACGCATCGTTTGGTTTACTAGGTGTATTTGGCGGTATCTTAGCCTTCTTAGGTGTGGTGATTTTACCTATTACCTCTGGCGATACGGCGTTTCGTTCAAGCCGCTTAATTTTGGCAGAGTACTTTAACCTGTCTCAAAAACCCGTTAAAAACCGCTTAATGATTGCCCTGCCAATTTTCATTATTGGTGGCATTCTTACTCAAGTAGATTTTGGGGTAATTTGGCGCTACTTCGGCTTTGCTAACCAAACAACCGCTGTAATGATGTTATGGACGGCAACCGCTTACCTATTGCGTAATGACAAATTCCACTGGATAACCACTGTTCCCGCCATGTTTATGACAACAGTAGTGGTGACCTTCATCCTAAACTCAAGCACCTTGGGCTTTGGGCTACCAATGACTATTTCGACGGTGGCAGGGGTAGTGACTACCTTAGTGATTACCGGTTTGCTAATAGCCAAACTAAAAGGCATTGGTGAAGACGATTTGGATGAAGAGTTAGACGAAATAACTAAACTAAATTCGGCCAAAGAAGCCTAATAACATCCTTAGGGTCTGTTGATCTTTGGTGTTGAAATTTTGTTCGAGATAAGCGGGCTTTAATCGCGGCGAGCACTTAGAAGCCTAGTGGGCTAAGCGAGAAGTGTTCAACAAAGAGTAAAGTTCGCTTATCTGAACCCTTCGGGCAGCATTTCTTAGCCATTTATTCAGCGTTAGCGAGTGATTATTAAGCTCACTTAACTGCACACTCACTGCCTTGCCTAAATGGCTAATAAATTGCTGTAAAAACCATCAGCAAAGATCAACAGCCCCTAAGCTTTGAGCCGCTTTATGCGGCTCTTTTTTTAGGCTTAGGAAACGACAAGAGCTGTTAGCTTAACTGCGCTTGAGTTGTGGGAAAGCCACTTCCCAAGGCTTAGCTAAACTGGCAATTTTTTCGGCTATTTCAAAACGCTCAAAATCCCCATCAAGATTATCTAAAGCTGCATAATGAAGAGACTGTTCACCCCAATTAAACTGCAGGCCAAAAGCATGCAAATAACCTCGCTCTGCCGCTTCGCCACCATAGCGCGTATCACCCAGTATTGGCGCGCCTAAACTTTTAAGGGCAACCCGCAATTGATGGGTACGCCCAGTATGAGGTTTTAATAAAAACAAACGACGTTTGGGTAACAGCGCAAAGCTAAAAAACTGGGTAATCGCTGGGTTATCGTTAGTATGCCCAAGCTTCCAACTGCCGTTGCGCGCTTTCAGCATATCCCCTTTAATCAAGCCCTGTTTCTTTTTAGGTTTGTTAGAGGCTAAGGCTAAGTAGAATTTATTGACTAAGCCTTGGCTAAACAGCTCTTGAAAACGCGCAGCTGCCGACTTATTTTTGGCTAGCAGTAACAAGCCAGAAGTTAGCTTATCTAAACGATGTACTGGCCATAACTCTAAGGCAAATTGTTGGCGCGCCAACTCGACCAGCCCCAACTCGCCAGACTCGGTATGAAAGTTAATACCGCTGGGTTTATTCACCACTATAAAATCGCTGTGTTCGGCCACGAGTAGGAGCTTTTGCATACTGCTTTTCCTTACAAAATCTGTGACATTATCGCCCGAACAAGGTTTAAAACAAGCTTTCGCGATTAATCAGCAATAATGCTTAAGGTTACCAACATCTTGCCGCTTTGCTTGTCGAGCGCTTGGCGCTGTACAAAAGCGCGATCAATGGCTAATTCGTTTTGTTCGGTGAGAACATCTTTCACCGCAATCGCTCGTTGCTCCGCGAAGCTTTCTAAATCGCCATCATTAAGGGTTTGTTGGTCAACTAGACGCTGATACCACAAGCTGTGTAACTCTTGATTTAAACGCTCGGGACTAAGCTGCTCTTGCTCTTGTAAGCTTTGGGTTAGCTGTTGTCGGTCTTCATTACGGCTTGCTTCTTCTATGTTAACTTGTGCCAAGTTAACAAGAGCAGTTCGCAAACTGCGATTCTCGAGTACTGCACTTAAACTGATATCTTGCGGCGCTATATCCAAATTAGCCTGTTGATTAAGCTGCTCAGCGAGAGCTTGTCTTTTGAGGGCTGGAATATCTTGAGCGGGATCGATGGAGCCAACTAAAGCAATTTTTAGCTGCGGGCGTTTTTTTAAGCCCTCGGCCAATTGGCCTAGCTGAGTAAGCTGTTGCTGCTCAATCTCGCTACTGCCAGCAACAAAACTCACTTCATTTAAGGTTTCGTCACTACCAATTAGCGAACCAATCAAGGCAAAGGGCGAAGTAACGATTTTTTTCAGCGCGCCACCTAAGGCCTTAAACACTAGTCCACCGACATTAAAGTCTGGATCATTAACATCGCCGCTAACTTCTAAACCTAGGTCTATCACGCCTTGGTCATCCTCTAGTAACGCAATCGCAAGCTCCACCGGTAGCGAGGTAGCCTTCTCACTATTGGTGCGTTTCCCTAATTGCAGTTGCTCTATGTAAACTTGATTACTTCCCTGTAGTTGGCTTTGCTTAAGTTTATAAGCCAGGGCTAAAGACATTTGCCCACGCTCAATCACATAGCCTGCATAGGTGCCCGAATAGGCATTTAAGCGAGTAAGTTCCAAGTGTTTAAAATCTAGTGCCGCATCAAAGGCGGGGTCAGCAGCAAGAGGGGCAATTTCACCAGCAAAACTTACCGGAGCATAACCGTCCACTTCACCGCTTAGGCTCACTTCGGCAGGCTGGCTAGCGTCTTGAGTTAAGCTGCCAATTTTACCCTCTACCTTTTCAATCTTGGCGGCAAAGTTGGGGTCTAAGGAGTAATCAGCAAAGTCGACCAAGCCTTGGCTAAACTGCGTTTGCGCAATGCTAATTTGCCAACTGGCTGAATCACTGTCAGCTCCGGGCTCACTGGCTTGTTCGTCAAGCTCTTTGGTTTGCTGTTCTGCGGTGCTCTCACCCTCTTCGGGTGACTTTACAATCCCCGCCAAATTAGTGGAAAAGTCTTCTGATACTTCAATTAAAAAGTAGGGTTGAATAAAGTTAAGCTCACCCAAAGCAAGGCGGCGTTGGCGAGTATCTAGATCCAATTGGCTAAGGTTGAATTCAGACCATTTGAGTAAATCTGACTGCGCCCTTGCGTCTTTTAAATGCAGTTCATCAATGCTGAGCGGGCCTTTTAAAGCCAATCCAAATTGCTCTTGCCAATCTAATTGCACTTGCATGTCGGTATTAAACTTGGCCGACTCTAGTTTTAACTCAGTGTATTGCGCCAAGTAGGCTTGATAAAAAGCCAAACCAAACTGCGTTGCGTTAAGCGTTAAATCAGCTTGTTTATTGGCAAGGGCAATTTCCCCATCAATAGTGAGCTCCCCTCCCTGCTCGGCTTGCAGCTTGGCGGCTATCGTCATCGAAGAACTCATATCGGAGCTTATATTTGAAAGCTCAATTAAAGGGGCGTTTAGTTGGTGTTTAAGCTCTTGCCCAGAATACATCTCGCTCAAACTAAAACGTGAATCAGCTGCGCTTAACTGGGCAATGTTAACCAACCACCCCACTTGCTCTTCACGTGTAGTAGCGTCTGTTTCTTCTTCTGCTGCCGCTGCATTTTGTGCAAGTTCTGGCTTAGTTTGCGTATCTAAAGAAACGTCATTGGCTTCATCAAGATTAGTTGCCTCAGACTCTAAGGTTTGATCGCTTTGCGGCTCAGGCTCGATGTCGGTTGGGCTGTTTTCGCTGTTTTCACTTGCTGCAAAACCTAGGTATTCAATAATGTCCAAGTTGCCTTGCTCGTCGAGGCTGGCAATAAACTCTAAGGCTTCACTGCTAAGGCTCTCAATATCAACAGTTTGCTTAGTTAGATTGACACCTATACCGTCGGCAACAACCTCATTGGCCGCCAGCCAATGCAAATTCTCTGGATGTTGTGGCACCGCCAGATTAACTTGCGATAAGGCTAAACGCCCCTTGGAGCTAGTAAGAGCAAAACTGTCTGCCAGCTGCATATCTAACTCGCTACTTAAGGCCAGTTGCCCACTGTTTATGTCTAAGCGAATAAAGGGGGAGTACCATTTTTCAAGTTGCGTTAGCGCCAGTTGGCTAAGGCTTACTTGACCAGTTAAACGCTGCTCTGGGCCACTAAAGGCTAACTTTGCATTGAGTGGACTCTGCTGGTACAAACTAGCATCAAGCGTTAATTCCGTGGTTTGCTGCATATCACTAGAGAACCCGCTAAGGCTAAGCGCTTGTAACAATAATTGATGCTGTTTAGTGCTGCCTAACCAAGCTTCACCTAGCCTTAGTTCAAAGTCATTCACCTTAATGCTGCTGTTGCTTAGCACCCAAGAAGACTCACTGGTAGCCGGTTCTTCCTGCTCAACCGTCGGTGTAGCATCACTTTGCTCGCCAGCTTCAAGTGTTTGAGCTTCAGGAGTTTGAGTTTCAGCCACCAGCTTTTCAAAATGAAACCATGAGAGCCAATCTAGTTGAGAGTGCTGGTCAAAGTTGGCAGCAAGTAAACCTTGATTGAGGCCTATATCCCCTAAGCTAAGGTGTTGCTGGTTCAAATCAAAAGTAATGTTATTAAGCGAGAGCTGTTCGAACTTAGCGCGAGTTTCCTCAAGAGCGCTCAGCTCAAATTGTTCAATGCTCAACTGCCCTTGTTTGGTAATAAACTGAAACTGTTGTTGGTAATCAATTAGATAATCAGTGCTAAGCGTTACCGCGCCTTGGTTGATTCGCAAATCGGTATAAGGGCGTAAAAAAGCAAAAACCCGCGGCAGCTGAAACTCTTCTAAAGAGAATTGACCCGATACCTGCGAAGCTGGCAAATCCACTTCACCACTCCAGGCCAAACGGCCCTGCTCGCCTACCTGCGCTTCAATACGATAGGCATTAGCTGCATCACCGGTTCTTTGGGTATAAAAGTCGTTAAGCAATAAATCAAAATCAGAGATAGAGAAATCTACAGCTTGCTCTGGCAGGTAGTCACTCAGCTTTAATTGAGCGTTGCGCAACATAAATTGTTTAACCCGCAAACGGGGAACGCTAGCTTGTTCACTATTTTCAGGTTCAGCCTCTTGTGGTTCGCCAGTATTAGGAAACAAACTGTCTACATTTAGTGCACCATTTTTTAGTCGGCTAAGGTGGAAAAACAAACCGTCTAACTCTAAGGCTTCAAAATTCCAACTCCAGTAGAATAAGGAGCTTAAGGTGAAATCGACATAGAGGCGCTCGAAGCTCGCCAAAGGCTGGGTTTGCTGCTCATCAAGCTCTTTAATGGCAAAGTGGCGCAGCGTTAATGAAAGCTTAAGCGGATGAAAATCTGCTTGTTGCAGAGTCACAGTGTGACCGGTGAGAACGGTAAATTGCTTTTCTACTTGCTGCTTGATCACCCAAGGTAACAAGCTTAGTGACAGCACAACATAAAGCATAAAGACTATTACAAAATACACCCCAGCTTTTTGCCAAGCTGTAGCCTGCTGCCAGCGCATTTTTATTTGCCCTATCCTTATGGCTGCCTTCATAGATCTCCCGCGTCTTTGATGATGCTTATTAGTTTCGACTACTAAAAAGCAAACGAATTCCCAAACTCACTAAAACAAAACCCATACTGCGATCAAACCAGTGTCCTACCTGCAAAAACTTACGGCGAACTCGGGCAGTACTAAACAACCAGGAGATCATGGCAAACCATAAGGCTGTAGCAAAAACCATATATAAACCATAGCCTAACTGCACCAGCATTGGCGTGGTTGGGCTAATAACTACCGTAAATAAAGACAAGAAAAACAAGGTCGCTTTAGGGTTTAAGCCATTAGTCATAAAACCACTTAAAAAGGCACTTTTATCGCTAAGCCTAAGGCCCGTATCGACTTCAATATCTGCGGCATCACGACGCTTAGCTCGCAAGCCTTGAATACCAATCCAAATCAAATAAGCAGCGCCTAGCCATTTAATCACGTTAAACAACCAAATCGATTGAGAGATGATTAAGCCGATTCCCAGCACCGAATAAATCACATGAACCATAATCCCACAACCTACACCAAGGGAGGTAAAAATAGCGGCTCTACGACCAAGGGAAATACTATTTTTTAGCACTACTGCTAGGTCTGGCCCCGGCGAAGCCACGGCTAACAAATGCACCACAACCACGGTTAAAAATTCAGCCCAGTACACGCTATCTCCTTAAAGAAACGATCAGTGACAATATTCACGTCTGATTGATTAAACAAAACCAGCAGCCATAAATCCATCTACAATTGTATTTAGTAGGTATAAAACAATAAAGCTTAGTAAGTTTTTGTTATTACTTATTTAAAAAACTGCGCTGCATCAAACAGTTATTTTGTTATATTAGTTTTTCAAAATTCAGTTTTATTTGACCCAAAGCACAATAATCAAGTGAGTTTTTAGGAAAGCAAGCTATGCAGAAAATTCTTATAGTAGAAGACAGCCCAACAGTACTAAAAATTCTCCGCCATTTGTCTTCACGTTTAAACCATCTTGAGCCGATTTTTGCCTCTAGCTTAGAACAAGCGAAGCAGATTTACAGCGCCGACCCAAGTAGCTTTTTTGCCGCGCTGGCGGATTTTAACTTACCCGATGCGCCAAACGGTGAACTGGTTGATTATCTATTGGAAAACAAAATTCCAACAGTGGTGCTTTCAGGCTCCTTTGATGAACAAACCCAGTCCCTGTTAATTATAAAAGGTGTGGTTGACTATGTGCTAAAAGAAGGACGTTACTCCTACGAACTGGCCTTTGATACCTTAAATCAACTCTACCTAAACCAAAATACCAAAGTATTGGTTGCCGAAGACTCGGAGCTAGCTAGGAAACATATCTGTGGATTACTAAAACGTCACCTATTTCAAGTAATTGAAGCGAACGACGGACAGGAAGCTTTTAAGCACTTACAAGATGACCCGGATATTAAGTTGCTAATTAGTGACTATCAAATGCCAAATATGGATGGCTTCCAACTGGTTCAAAAAGTGCGCCACGAAATGGGTCAACGACGAATAAGCATTCTAGGTTTATCCTCTGCCGATAATGCGACTGTATCGAGTAAGTTCATTAAAAATGGGGCTAACGACTACTTACACAAACCCTTCTCTATTGAGGAGTTTCAATGTCGAGTCAATCATAGCCTGCATACTTTAGCCTTGGTAGAAAAGCTTGAAAAAGCCGCTTACCAAGACTATCTAACCGCGATTCCTAATCGCCGATTCTTTATTAAACACGGCCGTAAACTGCACCAAAAAGCCGAGGACAAAAACTCTCAACTTGCGGTAGCAGTACTCGATATTGACCACTTCAAAAAGTTTAACGACCAATACGGCCATGAAGCAGGTGACGCAGTACTCATTCATTTCTCTAGCTTAATGAAATCAGGCCTGTCTAACTTTTTGTTTGCCCGTACCGGTGGCGAAGAATTTAGTGTGGCGATGGCGGGACTAAACAATGAACAAGCCTACCAACTGTTAGATGCATTTCGTGAGCAAGTAGCAACCACAGAATTTATTTACAACGATACCCCACTGTCGATAAGCGTTAGCATCGGTGTGACCAATAACCTTGAAGAACATTTAGATGCGCAGCTCAACCGAGCAGACGAGCTGCTATATAACGCAAAAGATGCCGGGCGCAATATTGTCGTTGGAGATTAGCCCCAGTATTAACTAGCTGCCGAGTGTTGTCGCTGTTAGTGCATATGAAGAACAAAAAAGGGTGCAGGCTAAATAAGCTAAGCACCCTTTTTACTAACTCATTATAAATGGTGAGAAAACCTAAGCTTGATCGGGCAAGTAGTCGTTTATGTCTATCTCATCTATCTGTTCCGGTTTTAAGAACGTTTTAGCGTACTCTAAGTAAATCCCCGAGTGTAAAAATAGCCTGAATATGTCGGCATCAATATGTTTGTCATCACACATGAAGCGCATAATTTTCAGCGACTGACTCAAGCTCTTACCTTTTTTATAAGGCCTATCCACTGCCGTTAAGGCTTCAAAAATATCTGCCACCGCCATCATTCGAGCAGTGGTAGGCATTTGCTCTTTGGTAAGCTGTTTCGGGTAGCCAGTACCATCCATTTTCTCATGATGTCCTCCGGCAATTTCTGGCACTCTTCTTAAGTGATGAGGGAACGGTAGTTTCTCCAACATAATAATGGTTTGCACAATATGGTCGTTAATTTTGTAGCGTTCTTCTTCGCTAAGCGTGCCACGCGCAATGCTTAAGTTATAAAGTTCACCACGGTTGTATTTATACTCGGGTACCTTAAGTTTGAAGCCCCAAGGGTTATCGGCATCAATCTTCTCATCTTCGCGACGATAAATAATATGCTCTGGTTTATCATCCAAGAGCTTTTCAGTAGCCGGTAAATGAGTACTTTTCGAAGCGCGACGATCGAGCTCCATATGGGATAAACCAAGACTATCATCAATGGTGCGTTGCCAAGTTCGTAGGCCAATTTGATGCAAACGCTCAATATCTTCAGCGCCCATAAACTCACCACCAATATTAGATTTTGCCACAAAGGCAAACTCTTCATCTAAGGTGGCTAACTGCTGTTCTAATTGGGCTTGCAAAGTTTCTTGCTCTTGCTCCGGCAGCCCACCTGCTACCTGCTGCCAGTAGCTCAACTGAGCATCTCGTTTAAGTACTTCAAAGCGCATACGAACTTCATGAATTCGATCGTAAATGGTTTCTAACTTGGTGGCTTTATCCACTACGTATTCGGGGGTGGTAACTTTACCGCAGTCATGTAACCAACTGGCGATGTACAACTCTTCCCATTGCGCTTCATTCATCGAGAAGTCGGCAAATACTCCGTGCTGCTGCTCTACCGCTGCATTGGCTAACATCTTAGTGAGCTCTGGAACGCGTTGGCAATGGCCACCTGTATAGGGAGATTTGGCATCAATCGCTCCAGCGGTAAGCTTGATGAAGGATTCCAATAAGTTCTTTTGTGATTCGATTAAATGACGATTTTCAATGGCGATAGTCACCACGCTACTTAAGGCATCAATAAACGACAATACACGTGGCGAGACATTGGCTTGATGATGGCTAAATGTTGCAATCATGCCCACTAGTTTGTTTTCTCGATTGATCAACGGAGATACGACCAAGTTGAGCGGCTTACCTTGGTAATCTAGGCTGGTAAACTTGGTGGTTGAACTGGTGGTGGTGTCGAGTAAATACTTAACCAAAGGCTGAGTTAAAGTATCGGCATAAGTAAAGGTTTGTGGCAGCTGCATGCCCTCAAGAGCTTTGGTTTGCAGCTCGAACAATTGATCATTCTTCAGCCAAATAGCGCCTTGTTCCATGTCTAATATGGTTTGCATTTCTTGCACACTTTTATCGAGCAAGCGACCAAAGTTATCTTCTTCACCGAGCATGGTGGAGACATCAGAAAACTGTTTAATGGTTTTCTTCAGCTGCTCCGTAATTCGGCTTAGTTGATGAACCTCTAAAACCACCGAGTTAACTTGCTTAGTGGCATCAAAATCAAAGGCCATAATGGCTTCATTCTGATTCATTAACTCACGTAACGGTTTAGCCACTAAGCGCGACACATACCAAGCAATAGGTATTGAAACCAGCACAATGAATATACTAAAAACAACCGATTGATCGCGGGCAGCTCGAGCATCCATCAATATTTCGTCCTCAGGTGAAGCCAGCCCTAAAAACAGTTTATCTATTTTTACGTTTTCCCTATCGGCATTGACCTCTAAGGTAAGCTCAATAATTTGACCAATCCAATCTTCATGCTCACCGTTAATAATAAAGCTGCCGCCATCAACAGCTCCAGAATGATCAGAGAACTGAGAAAGAACCCCTAAATTTTGTTTATCTAAACGCGGTAAAATAACTTCTTCTTCGGTGACTTGTAGGTTATCTGCTATCCACGAGGATTGCTGGTGTGCCAGTACCGAATAGTCACTGTTAAACATCACCAGTAACGAGGATTCGCTAAGCTTATTTTTACCTAAGCTTTTAGAAACACTGGCTAAGGTAAGATCTGCACCCACTACCATGTTGCGCTGCTTATTGGCATGAGCAAAAGTCACCCCCACTTCCTTGGTGGTGTAAAAAACATAGGGATCGGTGGCAACAATTGAGGGGCTATTAATGGCCAATTTGTACCAAGGGCGCTCACGTGGATCTAACTGATAATTGCGATCTATTTGGTCACGAAGCGGTCTCAATTCATTATCGTAAAATACGTTACTAGAATATCCATTAACGATCTTTGTAACTAATACAACCGAGCCGATTGGGGCGCTCACTTGCTGACGTTTTTCTAAGGTATCTAAGGGGCGAACTAGGTAGAAATCGCCATTGGCATAGCCCATATAAACAGCTGATAATCCGCGCTGTTGGCTTAAGCTTGAATACAGCATTGGCAACCAGCTACGTTGGCTGTTGTTAAGCTGAGCCATTGTAAGATTCATAGCAGCCAAGCTATGTACAAAATTTTGTGCTGGAAACATTACGCCTTCCAGCTCAGAGACAGTGGCGCGACCTACTTGCTCTAAGGCCCTAGCTTGATTCTCGGCAACAATATCACTGGTATGAAAATAGTTAAGAGTGCCAATCACCAGGCCACTGGTAATCAGCATTAAAATCATCACACTGACGAGATGAATATGAAACGAAAATCGCCGCTTCGTACTTGCCGCTTTTTCGGAAATACCAGCCATTATCAATCCTTTGCTAAAGCTAATCCTTGCAGCTTTCAACTATGGCAAGGCAACCCCGCTTAAGCAAGTAAAAGTGCCTGTTTTTTAAACTGTTATGCTATAAATCAATAACTAAGGATAAATTAGCTAATGAAGTAAACATTTTCATCACTGCTTACATTTTTTTCGCAAAAAAACTGAATTGTTGGTTAAGTAATTCAATAAAGCTCTAATCCTTAATGTGAGCCAGAGCATTTACGGTTATAATCTCAATCACATACATTTGAAGAGAGTTACAACTTGCAGTTTACTGAACTGGGCTTAGATCCCCGCCTAAATAAAACCATTGAGCACCTTGGCTTTAGTGAAACCACCGAGATCCAAGCTCGGGCAATTCCCGCGGCAATGGTAGGCAAAGATCTACTGGCATCATCTAAAACAGGTTCAGGTAAAACCCTAGCGTACTTGCTGCCAGCCATGCAGCGTATGCTAAAAACGCGAGCTCTCTCTAAGCGCGATGCACGCACGCTAATTTTAACCCCCACTCGTGAGCTGGCTAAGCAAGTATTTGCTCAGCTGCGTTTACTTATTGCCAATACACAAACACGTGCTTGCCTTATCACCGGCGGAGAAAACTTTAACGACCAAAGTAAGTTGCTACGTAAAGATCCACAGGTTGTCGTAGCAACGCCAGGTCGCCTAGCCGACCACCTTAGTAAGCGCCATTTGTTTTTAGACGGGCTTGAGTTACTAATCCTCGACGAAGCCGACCGAATGTTAGATTTAGGTTTTGCCGAGCAACTTAACTTTGTGAACAAAGCGGCGAACCACCGTAAGCGTCAAACCTTAATGTTCTCGGCCACCTTAGATGATGCAGCCATTAACTCGTTCGCCCTTGAGTTGCTCAATGAACCCGAGCGCATAGCGGTAGGTTTTAGCTTTACCCAGCATCAAGACATTAATCAGCAGTTTTTGCTAAGTGATCACCTCGACCATAAACAAGCACAACTTGCTGAGATACTTAAACAAGACACTGTAAATCAAGCCATTGTGTTTACTGCAACACGAGCCGATACCCAGCGCCTTGCCGACGCTTTTACCGAGCAAGGTATCAGCTGTTCAGCCTTAAATGCCGATTTAAGCCAAGGTGCGCGCAACAAAATCATGGATGAATTTAGCCGTGGTCACCAAAAGGTATTATTTACCACCGACCTTGCCTCACGCGGCCTGGATATTGTGCAAGTCTCTCATGTGATTAACTTCGATATGCCTAAGCATGTAGAAGAATATGTGCACCGCATTGGCCGAACTGGCCGAGCAGGCAATCTTGGGCAAGCCTATTCCTTGGTTGGACCAAAAGACTGGTATAGCTTCAAAACCCTAGAAGCACTATTGGAGCAAAAAGTTGAGTTTATAAGCCTAGAGGGTCTAGCCGCTAAATTTAAAGGTTTACGCCCTAAATATGCCAAGCCTAGCTTTAGTAAAAATCCCCAAAAAGCGAAGACCCAGAAAAAAGCGAAGACCAGCAAACCTAAGGTGAAAACCAACAAAACCTTTGCTGCCGGCACCGAAATGGGCGATGCACCTATTATTCGCCAGAAAAAGGCGCAAAAAGCCAGCGATATTGATACTAGCGAAGAATAAGGCTTAGCGTCTTACAGCAACTTGCCAAATTAGCTGCAAGCCAGAATGCTTGCAGCCTCTAGCTTTTTTATCTCAGTCTCCGTAGACTTGCCAAATTACAGATGAAAAAGATTCTTATTTAGATTATGCATTCAAACGTCTCCTCGGCGGCCTTTACTTGGGCAACCATTCGCCAACAAATTTTCCACTATAAAAAGCCCTTGGTTTACGCTCACCTTATTGCCATTTTGGCTACCTTAGTGAGTGTACCCATCCCACTTATGATGCCTTTGTTGGTTGACGAGGTATTGTTAGAAAAACCAGGCAAAGCCATATCTGTACTTCAACAAGTACTTCCCGAAGGCTGGCATACCGCCACTGGTTATATTCTTACTATTTTATTGGTGGTGGTTTGTTTACGTTTATCATCACTAGTGATTGGTGTATTGCAGGCTAGGCAATTCACCTTCATTGGTAAGAAGATTAGCTTTTTGATCCGCCAACGCTTGGTCGAACACTTGCCCAAGGTTGAACTACGTGAATACGAAACTCAGGGCTCAGGTGGCATAAGCGCCCGTTGCATTACCGATGTAGAAACCCTAGATAAATTTATTAGCGAAAGCCTGTCCAAGTTTTTAGTAGCCTTGCTCACCATTGTTGGTACGGCAGTTATTTTGCTGTGGATTGATTGGCAACTAGGCTTAATTATTTTGCTGCTCAACCCAGCTGTTATCTATTTCTCGCGCTCTTTCGGCAGCCATGTAAAAGAGCTAAAGAAAAAAGAGAATGCCGCCTTTGAAGCCTTTCAACTTGCCTTAATTGAAACCTTAGACAGCATTCAACAGCTGCGAGCAACTCAGCGAGAAGGCCATTACTTTTCGCGAGTAATTAGCGCCGCTGGCGAGCTAAAAGATCACGCCATTGCCTCGCATTGGAAGACCGATGCAGTAAACCGCCTTAGCTTCACCATCTTCCTTGTTGGCTTCGAGGTGTTTCGCGCAATAGCCATGTTAATGGTGGTTTTTTCTGATTTAACCGTAGGGCAAATCTTCGCGGTATTTGGCTACTTGTGGTTTATGATGGGACCAGTGCAAGAAATATTAAGCATTCAATACAGCTACTTTAGCGCCAACGCAGCGTTAGCGCGCTTGAATCAACTATTTGAGCTAAAACAAGAACCTCACTACCCTTGCGAAGTAGACCCCTTTGCTAAACAACAGAACTTTGACATTGAATTCAAGAACGTCAACTTTAGTTACTCAGTAGAATCCCCAGTACTAAAAGACATTAGCCTAACGCTGCCAGCAGGTAAAAAAGTCGCTGTAGTGTCGGTAAGTGGCGGCGGTAAATCTACCTTGGTGAACCTGCTGCTGGGGCTATACCAAAAAGACAGTGGCCAAATCTTGTTAGATAAAGCCCCGATTGAAAAAGTTGGTTATTCCACCATCCGCAGTAATATCTCCACAGTATTACAACAGCCGATACTGTTTAATACTACGGTTAGAGAAAACCTCAACATGGGTCGCCAACACAGTGATGATGAGCTGTGGCAAGCCTTGGCTATTGCCGAGCTACAAACAACCATTGAAAAACTGCCAGACACCTTAGACACAATAGTGGGCAGAAGTGGGGTAAGACTTTCGGGAGGACAAAAACAGCGTCTAGCGATAGCCCGAATGATCTTGGCTAAACCGCAAGTAGTGGTATTAGATGAAGCCACCTCGGCTTTAGATACAGATACCGAAGCCAAACTGCATCGTAACCTGCAAGGCTTTTTAGACCAGCGAACAACACTAATTATTGCTCACCGTTTAAGTGCAATTAAACAAGCCGATCTAATTTATGTATTAGATGATGGCGCCATTAGCCAAGTAGGTGAACATCAGCAGCTAATTGAACAAACTGGCTTATACAAAACCTTGTACCAACATCAGAGCTAAGTACTGGGCTGTAACTGCATAGTTACGCCAATTAGTCTTAACTATGCAGCTTGCCATCCAGAATGGCTAAGTTCGTTGCGACTAAATATATAGCAGCTAAGTACTGGGCGGAAGCCTCAATCTAGTTACGCGAATTAGTCTTAACTATGCAGCTTGCCATCCAGAGTGACTAAGTTCATTGTTGCTAAGTACTGGGCGGAAGCCTCAGCCTGATTAAGATAGTTAGTCAGGGCTACGTCAGCAGTTTGTCGCCCGGGGTGGCGCTGCTGGCTGAGTACTAACAATTGCTGCTGGCGACGCTCAAGCTTTAGTTCATGTTTGAGTAATAGATGGTATTGAGTTTCACTCAGGTAGGGCTTCATCTTTTTCCGGTAACGGCGGAACTCAGTAATTTTCTGTTCGCTATTATTAATTTGGCTGAGCAATAGCTCTAAATTAACTGTCCAGCGTTGCTGTTGGCAAAAGCTCAACCAAAGCAGCAGGTTTACATTACGGGTGTGTTGCTCTTGTAACCATAAACACAGTTTCTTCACTTCAGGTCTTGAATAAACCTGCTCCGAATAATGCCAAAAACTATCGGCAATAGTTTGCATCTCTGGCACCAAACAAGATTTTGAAATCACGGTCTAACCTATCCTTTTAAAATGAATATGGTCGAAATTGATCGCCCTACACAGACCTGAACAGCTATAAAATCTTTCAATTTGTTACGAGGGTCTGTTGATCTTTCGCGATTAACTTTGTTCGAAAGGTCAACAGACCCTGGATCAGATTAACAAAGCAGCTAACTAGCTGACAATACAATAAGTATTCAACCTTAGTCGTATCTGTAAACAAAAAAAAACGCTATCTAAGTGATAGCGTTTTAACTGAAACAGACAACTGCGTTGTTTATAGGGCAGTTACGTTTTCAGCTTGCGGGCCTTTTTGGCCTTGAACAACATCAAACGTTACCGCTTGACCTTCAGTTAAGGTACGGCGACCGTTACCGTTGATAGCGCGAAAGTGAACAAAAACGTCCGGACCTTTCTCTTGTGCAATAAAACCAAAACCTTTTTCATCGTTGAACCATTTAACGGTTCCTGATAATCCCTGACCTGACATTATCGTCCTCTCATATTCCAAGTGCAATTTAACGTATTTGCTAGGCAAGCCAGCGACAAAAATTTAACCACACCTAAAAAATTTAGAACCAGGAAAAACTTTGGACTATCAACAAGCATTGCTAAAGCGTTTTACATTCTCTACTAAATACTCAATAAGATCAGCCCTAAACCGTCAATAAACTGTTAAATTTTGATTAAAGTTCTGAACAAAAGCATTTAGAAATAACACGCTAGCAAAGAGATGAACGAAAAACAACCAGTTAACAAGGAAAGTTATTGATGTTTTGTATCGATAAGTGGCCAGATGATCTTTTCTAAGCCAGCTATTTGAATTTCAAGGGCTAATGCCATTAATTGACCTAATTCTCCATTAGGAAAACCATCGTTGTTGGCAAACCAAAGTAGGTACTCTTCGGGAAGGCGAATAATTTCTCGACCAGCGTATTTTCCAAAGGGCATTTTGTGGCGGGCAACCTTCAGCAATAAGGTTTTATCAAAGGGCTCATTTGCCGATAGAAACTGTTCATTCATTGTGCAAATAACTCATTAGTCGATCCAAATAGCCTAACATTATGCTAGCCTGCGTTTTTGCACAATCGATTCAAACAAGGAAATGTGATGTTAAAGAGCAACGAGTACTTTGACGGCCAAGTAAAATCAATCGGGTTTTCAGGCAAGGATAAGCCATCATCTGTAGGTGTTATGGCTGTAGGTGAATACGAATTTGGTACAGCTGAGCCTGAGTTAATGGTTGTTGTTGCTGGCGAGTTGATTGTTAAACTTCCGGGTGAAACAGAATGGGTAAGCTTTAAAGACGGCCAACAATTCAACGTACCCGGCAATGCTAAGTTTCAGCTAAAAGTACCAACCGAAACAGCTTACCTTTGTGTTTACGGCTAGTTAACAATGCTTAAAAAAGATCCAGAAACCTTACTCAAAAAGCGCCCAGCGCTAATCCATTCTGAAGATGTGAAAGTTGCCTCCCATGTGCAACGCGAAGAAGGTGACTGGATCTTACATACCCTAATGATAGCGGGCTACGACGTACCCTTTGTTTACAAACGCAAGCAACGCTACCAAGACTTAAAAGGTGCACGGGTTAATCTTAGCTACTACCCCAGCCACCAACTGCGAGCCGGCTTTGAGTTTGAGATAATGAAGGTGGTTAGACTGCGACGCAGTTAAACCTTTAACCTGTATCATTTGGCTAAACTAGAAAAAATATCTAATCCCCATATATACATCAGAATTTCGCTGCTTTACTAAGCTATCTTCGCCAAGCTTCAACTGTGAATTGTCTAATTCAATACGGGTATTTATCCACCATTTCCGGTCATTGGTTAAAGGTGAGTTAAGGATCAGTTTTGTTGATACATTCTCAGTTTTAATGCTGTTCCCGCTCACCTTTCTGTATTCAGGCCAAATCATCATAAATGCACCATTGGCTCCAATTGGAATAGATGCCGCGATAGATAGGTTAACGCCATCCACATCTTCTTTAATGCCGTTAATATCCATGTTCCCAAAAACATAACCTGCCATCGGGAATAACATAAACCCAGGTGTGAACTGCTGATTTATTGCTGCAACCCCACCCAATGCGAGTAAATCAGACTTAATACTGGCAGAGCGCACATTGATATAGTCAGCAGAGAGACCTGCTCTTGGCATAAAGGTTGAGCCGGTATCAGCAACCTGAAAATATTGAAAACGAGAAGAGCCATATTCTAAGCCAAACTCATTGTCAGCATTCTCTCCACTCTTACCAAATTTTGCTTCAGCAAGCAGGGCGAATTGATGACCATTATTGTATCCACCGGAAATCATGCCGACAGGCATAACATTACTATTACCACTCACCATGAGTGCGGCTTGAGTGTAAACCCTTGTGAGGTCTGAAGGATCAATCTCTTTATCGATGGTTTCAGAGAAAGAATTTAAAGAAAAAAGTGAGAGTGATACAAACAGTACCAAGTATTTTGACGTCATTTTACTATCCAAGAAAGGAGGCGAAAACGCCTCCTGTATAGGTTTGCGAACTTCTAGAGAATTGCTGTCATAGAAACCCCGAAACAAGTCGCGAAACTTTTCGCAGTATCTAATCAAATAAAGGACTGGATTAGTGAGTAGCGTAGTGCGCCATAACACCGTTATTTTGGGTAAACTGTCCCGTCACATCGCCAAATAAATCGGGGCTATCTGCGGCAAGGTGGTAATTTTTACCGTCATTCAGTTTGTCAAAATCAACAAAGAAATGGGTGTAAACGTCACCAAATTGATAGCGAATTTGCATCACTTTTTGATCAAGGTTGTAGCCCACAGAGTAAATAGTTGCATACCCACGCATTACACCTGCTGCATCTGGGCGATTAGCGGCATCTAATGGGATTTTATAAGTAACGCTATCTAGCTTAGCCAAGCCGTTTGTGTAACTCGTAGGCTCTTTTAGCTGAGATTTCATATACTTGTTCCAAACAAAGCGCTGCGCAGAGTTTATATTTCCTGGTATTGGGTATTCGCCATCTATCACGTCTTCAGAGGCTGGTTGAGCTTCACTCCAGTTGGTAAGATGCTGCTGGAATGTAGGGCTATTAGTCATTACGTCATACTGCTTGCCGTGATAAATTTTCCAGCCCTCATCAACAAATTCAAGAATTGCAGAATCGCCATTTTTGTCCTGAATAGAATAATGACCACGCATCGAATGACCATTGTGCGAAAACTGTTGAATCTCAATCTCATTGATATTTTCTAAAGCTTCTTCAACAGTCGCAAAGTTATCCAGTAAATAAGCCACAAACACCGCATTTGAAACCTGCGCTAATTCGCCCTCTAAATCACCTGCCGATTCTTCGTCTAAGAACAAGCCATTAGCAGAAAAGCCAACCTCATTAAACCCATCAACAATTCCGATACCATTTAGTGTCATGCCAATTGAGGCGTACTTAGACGTCCAAGTTTTACCTAGCTCACTGCTATGCCCCTTGTAAGTCTGCCCTGAATGACGAACTTCTATGGTCGGTTGATTCTCTTCCATCCAATCCATCGTACGGCTCACAAATACCCCGTGGTTTTCGGTCTCCCAAATAATTCGAGAACAAGCCTCGGCCGTAGTTGCTATTGCAGTAACTGCCGACGCAGCCAACAGGGCTACCATTAATTTGCTTTTGCTACTTATCATTTTGTCGCCTTTTAATCATTCCGATATTGAAAAGACTTTAACCACCCAATCACAACAAATAAAATCACCTACGTTGTATAATATGCAACATAAGTAAGATGTCGATGAGGAGCTAAGTGTGCCGAGAGCATCATTTGATCAACTAAGTGCATTTGTTGCCGTTGCTGAAGAAGGGGCATTTAGTAAAGCAGCAAGAAAACTAAATAAGGACCGCTCTACCCTGCATCGACAAGTAGCAGATCTTGAAATAGATTGGGGAATAGCTCTCTTTGAGAGAGAAGGAAAAGCCCCCAAGTTGACAGAGCAAGGGGAAAGCTTAGTGCGCGCCGCTAGGCTGATCATTTATCAAATGAATGCCCTCGAATCTGCCACCGATAGCCTACATTTAGGCGATAAAACACAAATATCCATTTGTCATGACTCCTCCATTTCGAGCACGGCAATACAGCAAATGGACCATGCAATTCGCTCTCAACACCCAATGACGGTAATCAATTGGCTGTCACGATCCCGAAAAATGGCATTAGCGCTATTGGTAGAAGGACAAGCTGATTTTTGCATCACGCTAAACCAAGGGGCTCTGCATCCAGATACAGGAGTAAGCTTCATCAATCTGGGTTATCCAGAGTTTAACTATTACGCTCATAAACACTCTCCGCTTGCTAACAAGCAGCAGGTATCGTTACCAGAACTACAGCTTCATCGACAGTTTGTGTTGGAAGATCTTGAACAAAGCATGTTTGGCCAACAAACCCTTATTTCATCGCAAACGAGCTCGGTGAGTGAAGCTACGGCCCTAGTTAAGCTTCTTGAGTTAGAGGGATTTGCCCTACTCCCCACCAACATGGTTGAAAAACATCACGCAGAACTAGTTCCTTTAGATCTTGATTTTGCATTGCAATCGGGAAGGCTTGGTTACGTTTTACTCTACCCCTCAAGCGCCCTTAAAAAACCGTGGCAGCAAGACATTATCGACGTGGTTGGCAGTTGGTTTAAACATACATGTTAGATTAAACGCTAACAGCGCTATTGGAGAAAATTACTTTAGCTAGCCGCTAAGCCATCGATTATCGGACAATCTGGACGAGCATCACCGCGACAGCAATTCACCATGCTGGTTAAGCTTTGCTGTAGTTGCTGCAGCTGCTCGATACGTTGCTCAATCTCGGTGAGGTGTTCGGTGGCTATGGCCTTTACTTCGCTGGCGCAGCGCTGCTTATCTACATACAACGACAAGAGCTGCTGGCTTTGTAATAAGCTAAAACCAAGATCTCGGCAATTGCCTAAAAAGCGTAAATGAGTGACTTGCTCTTGGCGATAATAACGGTAACCATTGTCGGCTTTTATGGCTTTAACCAAACCAACATCGTGGTAGTAGCGAACCGTTTTTACCGACAGACCGCTTAGCTTGGCCACTTCTCCAATTTTAAACATTACTGCTGCTCCTGCTTTAGTGCTTTAATTGGGCTTTGCCAATAATTAAGTCGCACTGCATTACTTACCACACACACCGAACTTAAGGCCATGGCCGCCCCAGCAAAAGCTGGGTTAAGCAAGCCCATCGCTGCGATAGGAATACCAATTACGTTGTATATAAAAGCCCAAAACAAATTTTGCTGAAGGGTTCGCCAAGTTTGCTTGGCAAGCGCAACGGCTTGAGCAATCAATAAAGGATCATCTCGCATCAACACCACATCGGCGCTATTAAGGGCAATATCACTGCCTCCACCCATGGCAATGCCTACCTCAGCTTGCGCTAAGGCAGGCGCGTCGTTAACCCCATCACCCACCATCATAACAGTGGAATGTTGCGCCTGCAGTTTGCCTATCTGTTCTAGCTTTTGCGCTGGCAGTAACTCAGCTTGCCAGTGTTTAATGTTGACTTGTTTAGCAAAGGCTTTAGTAACCGGCTTAGCGTCACCACTTAATAAATGAATCCTTAGATTTAGGTTTTGCAGCGAACTCACCGCTTGTTTTGCGTTAGGGCGAATTACGTCTTTAAACGCCAATAGACCAAGTAACTCCTTGGTTGTTGCGACATATACAACGGTAAACCCCTGTTGCAGCCATTGTTCAGCTTGCGTTTGTAGTTCTGCAGAGAAAGGTTCAATAAGCTTGTCGGCTAACTGCTGAGCCACAAAGCGCTGATTTCCTAAAAATACTCGCTGCTCAGAGCCGCTATCGTTGCTTAACTGAGCTTCTATGCCTAATCCTGGGTAACTATTAAAGTAGTGTAAAGGCTGTAAAGGCGTGCCTTCGGCTGCTTTAAGCAAGGCACTCGCTAAGGGATGTTGGCTGCCTTGCTGAGCGCTCGCGGCTAGGGTTACCAGCTCTTGCTGGTTTAGTTTGCTGCTGCTAAAGCTTTTTACCAAGCTCGGTTTACCTTGAGTTAAGGTACCTGTTTTATCAAATACTACATCGCTTACTTTATGACTAAGTTCTAAGGCTTGAATATTACGATACAAAATCCCAAGCTTTGCGCCTCTGCCGGTGCCAGCCACCAAAGCCGTTGGCGTAGCCAAACCTAAGGCACAAGGGCAGGCAATTACCAACACCGACACAGCAGCAATAAGACCCTGATTAACATCGCCGTAGATTGTCCAAACTAGCAGACTCGCCAAGGCAATTATCAACACCACTGGCACAAAATAGTGGCTAATTTTATCGACTAAACCTTGAATGGGCGCTTTACCCGATTGCGCTTCGCTTACCAGCTGAATAATTTTACTTAGCGTGCTGTTTCGATTCTCGGCGCTTACAGTAACTTGCAGCAAACCCGAACCGTTTAAGCTGCCCGCAAGCACCGAGTCCCCTACTTCCTTTTGTAAGGGCAGGCTTTCTCCGGTAATCACTGCTTCCGATACTTCACTGCTACCCCAGCTTACTTGGCCGTCGGCTGCTAATTGCTCACCTGGTTTAACCAAAATAACATCGCCCACCAACAGCTCGCTTACATCAACTTCTTCACCAATGCCTTTAGCATCCAGCTTTAAAGCACGTTGCGGGCTTAGCTTCACTAAATCGGCAATGCTTTTAGCCGCTTGTTGTTTGGCGCGTGTTTCTAAATATTTGCCCAGCAAAATTAAGCTGATGATGACCGCAGCTGCCTCAAAATATAAATGCCCGGTTTGGCCATTCATCCACAGGTAAATACTGTAGAAGTACGCGGTACTGGTGCCCATAACCACCAAGGTATCCATGGTGCTAGAGCCTTGCTTTAAGGCCTGCCAAGCGCCTTTATAAAAGGCAAAACCCGCATAAAATTGCACTGGCGTGGCCAGCAGAAACTGCCACAGGGCGGGAAGCGTCAAACTGCTAAATATCATTGGCATGACTAATGGAATTGACAAGGCTATGCTGAATAACAAACGCCAAGGTATGACTTGTTTGGCACTAGGCTGGGAGCTTGCGGTGCTTTGTTTAACGCTAAAACCATTGCTAGCCAGCGTTTTTTTCACTTGAGCTAAAGTTTGTGTATCTGGTAAGAGCTCAAAGCTGAGCTGATTTAAAGCTAAGTTAACACTTACTTTATCGATGCCTTGTTGCTTGGCTAAAGCGGATTCTAACTTACTCACACAGCTTGCGCAGTTTAGCCCTTCTATTTGCCAACAGTGACGAACAAAAGGAATATCAAAACCTTGCTCACTTAACTGTTTACGAAGTTGCGGCAATGCACCAGGGCTGGAGGTATCAAGCCTAACTTGATTTAAGGCCAAATTAACCGATGCATCGCTTACATCGGGATGTTCCGAAATGATTTTTTCAACCTTTCGAACACAGCCAGCACAACGTAAACCTTGTAAGGGGAAGACTAGCGAGTCTGTCATTTTCTACTCCAACAGCATTAGCACTTGGAGTATAGTGTCAACCCTCCCGTAAGAGGAAGGTCAAGCCTTGTTTTTTGCTTGTTCGAATAAATGCAAAGCTTGCTTGCGCTGCACTGCATGATCTACCACTGGTAAGGGATAGTTTAAAGACACCCCATGTTTATTGGCCCAAGTATGCGGCGTATGTGCATGCTTGCCAGGAATGTTAGCCAGTTCTGGCAACCAAGCACGAACAAACTCGCCATCCGGGTCAAATCGCTGTGCCTGGGTTGTCGGATTAAAGATACGGAAATAAGGCTGAGCATCAGTGCCAGTAGACGCTGCCCATTGCCAGCCACCATTGTTAGAAGCAAAATCACCATCAATTAAATGCTGCATAAACCAACGCTCACCGTCACGCCAGCTAAGTAATAAATCTTTAGTTAAAAAGCTGGCAACCACCATGCGCAGACGATTGTGCATCCAGCCAGTTTGTTTAAGTTGCAACATGGCGGCATCAACAATTGGGTAACCGGTTTTACCTTGCTGCCAAGCCTTAAGTAAGTGCTCATCATCTTGCCATGCCACCGATTCGGTCCATGTTAAGTAAGCGCTGCCTTTGCACAACTGAGGATTAACCGCCATTAAATGGCGATAAAACTCCCGCCAAATAATCTCACTTAACCAAGTAAACGCTCCGCCATGCTGGCTGGCAATTGCCTCGGCATGGTCTAGATGGATTCTGGCTAAACATTGCCGCGCAGACAGCATGCCCAAGGCTAAATAAGCCGATAGTTTACTGGTTGCATTTAGCGCTGGCATGTCACGCAAATCGTGATAATCATTGGCCTTGCTGGTGCTAAAATCGCGCAGCTGTTGAATGATTTGTTGGTCTTGGCAACTCCAAGCACTGCTATCTACTCGTGGGTAATTACAGTTAATCGTTTGCGGTTGATTAAGTAAGCTCAACAACTGCTCATTAAGTAAGGATTTGTCTATCGCTTTAGGGCTGCCTAAGGGGCTATAAGATTGCTCACTTAAACTTGCTAACCAGGCCTTACGAAAGGGAGTGAATACTTTAAAGTTCTCGCCACTTTTTGTAAGCACCTGCCCAGGCCGAACTATGCATTCTCCGTGGTAACGATGAAAGCCAATAGCTTGCTGGCTTAAAGCCTGTTCAACAGCTTGATCACGGCGCTGTTCGTTTAGCTCGTATTGATAATGGCAATAAACCTCTGTGATTTGGTATTGCTGACATAGTGATATCAAACTTTCTGGCACCTGCTGGTAGCCCTCTAACTCAAGCACCAACAAAGGGATATTAAGCGCGGCTAAGTCTTCGCGTAATTGAGTTAAGCGACGCAGAATAAGCTCGGCTTGAATCGGTGCTAAATCATGCTGCTGCCATTGTTTACTGCATAACGTATACACTGCTAACACGGCTTTTCCGCTAGCCACCGCAGCGCTTAGTGCTTGGTTATCTTTGCTGCGTAAATCGTTTCTAAACCACAGTAATTGCGTGCTCATTGGCTACCTATAATAATCTTGTCAACTTGCTTATAACGTAGCTAAAAGCTAAAGGGATCAATTAATTAAGCTACTGAGCCAATTCTTGCTGCAGCTCTTCAAGTTGCTCTAGTATGCGTAAGAACTTATCGCCAAATGCCGTCACTTGATACTCTACTCGCGGTGGCACTTCTGCATATTCAATTCGCTGTAAGATGCCAAACTCGAGATTCTTTCGCAGGCATTCATTAAGTACTTTTGTTGATAAACCCTCCACATTGCGCACCATTTCTCCGGGACGATTTATTCCATTTGCCAATAATTGATACACCGTTAACGACCATTTACAGCCATAAATAGTTTCAACCATACGAGCACTACGTTCAGGTGCCGATTTTCGGGAAAATAATAATTCTTTATTTTTCATTAAGATGTACTCAAAAGTACCTAGGGTACTGGTTTGTGCCTACTTTTCTTGATAACTCAATGTTCCATAAGATGAGCCTGAACTCAAACACTTGTAAAGGATTTATCATGACACAACCTACTCAGTCTTATAGCTTAATTATTGGTGGTTCTAGTGGAATTGGGTACGCCACAGCCAAGCAGCTTTTAGCAAAAGAAAAAGCAGTTATTCTTGTTGGGCGTTCGCTACAAAAGCTGGCTAAAGCAAAGCAAGAGCTATCATCATTAGGTGAGGTTATCACTTGGCAGTTTGATTTATATCAGCCAGAACAAGTCGCCGAGCTACAACAAAAAATTAGTAATTTTGGTGCCATCAAGCAACTAGTGAATGCTGCTGGCTACTTTAAGCCCACTGCCTTTTTGCAACACAGCGAAAGCGACTACCAACAATACATGCAGCTTAACCAAGCCTTGTTTTTCATTACCCAAGCCGTGGCGAAAAACATGATAAAACATCAAGGCGGTAGTATTGTAAACATCGGCTCGATGTGGGCCCAGCAAGCGATTAAAGCGACCCCATCTTCGGCTTATTCAATGGCCAAAGCAGGATTACATGCACTAACTCAACACCTAGCGATGGAATTAGCCGAACACAAGATTCGAGTTAACGCTGTTGCGCCCGCGGTAGTTAAAACCCCTATTTACCACGCTTTTATTGAGCCGGAAGCCTTAGATGAGAGTCTAGCCTCTTTTGATGGCTTTCATCCAATTGGTCGGATTGGCCAAGTAGAGGATGTAGCTAACACCGTAAGCTTTTTACTCAGTGATAAAGCAGATTGGGTAACAGGAGCAATTTGGGATGTAGACGGCGGAGTAATGGCCGGGAGAAACTAAACTACTGCTGGGCATTCAACAATAGCTGTGGCTGTGGCTGTGGCTAAAGGTACAGCTATTGTTGATACAGCTCTAAAGGCAGGCCGTCTGGGTCACTAAAGAAGGTGAATTTTTTGCCGGTATAAGGGTCAATTCTTACCGGCTCCAGCTCTATCCCTTTTGCTATTAACAAAGCAGCCGTTTGCTCTACATCTTCCACAACAAACGCTAAGTGGCGCAAACCTTGCGCCTCTGGGTAACTTGGCCTTGCAGGTGCATTAGCAAAAGAAAACAACTCTATTTGTTCGCCGCTGGGCAAGGCTAAATCCAATTTATAAGAATCTCGCTGTTCTCGGTAGTGCTCAGCAATTACTTGAAGGCCCAATAACTCACAATAAAAGTGTTTTGAACGGGCATAGTTGGAGCAGATTATCGCCACATGATGAAAAGCCTTAAACATGGTTATTCCTCGGTAATAGATGGCTCAGACTGTTGCCAAAAGAAGGCACTAAGGCCCGAAAGACTCATCGTAAGCATTAAGCCCGCCATTAACCAATTACTAGGCGATAAATGAAAACTGCCGCCTACGGTAGCCGCTAACATTAACAAGGCTAAACCTAACAGCGCTAATGCGCCGCAAATTCTTGCTAATAATATCGCTATGTAATCTAAGCCTTTAAAATACAAAGATAAGATGACAAAAGAAGCTAGCGCCAAAAACAACGACGGCCACCAGCTCAAACCAAAAATAACCAAACTGCTTAAACTGGTTACCGCAGTACAAATAGAAAAAAATAAACGCGCAAGCAAAACGACGATCCTTTATTACGAAGAGGGGGCATTACAACTGTCGGGCACAGCCTGTTGCCAATCGAGTATTTTATCCAAACGTAACACTGCGGGGTAGTCTTGTGCATATCCATCGGTCGCGGCTGGAAGCAGTTTAGCTTCGGCTTGAACGTAAATGGCTTGGTAAGGTTCAGTGGTATTGAGTTGGTAGAATTCGATGAGATCGGCTACTAGGTCTTGATCGGCTTGCCACCATAATGCCGAGCGACCGCAAGGTATAAACTCTCTCACCTCATGACCAAAAATAAAACGCCCGCTATATACCTTGGGCTTTTCTCCACAAGCAGTAAGGCTTAACACACTGCCAATAAGCATTGCCGTTGCACTTAGCTTTATCATTTCCAACCTACATAAAACAGGCTTGTTCAGCCACGCATCGATTGTTGTAAGATATCTTGTAACTCAGTAAAAATCGAAGTAAAAAACCTAAATTAACTGGTTAAACATCTAAAGTGCTAGACCAAGCTATTGTCACTCCAAACTGGCGCGATAAAAGTCCCATTGCTCAACAACCCGCCCGTCAGTAAAGTGGCAATAGCCCACCTCCCCTTCAGCAGTTTTCTTAATCTGTGGGTCTCCACCTTGTTCTACACAATATACTGATGCGGGATTAGCCATACTTACAGAGGCAGATTCTTCCTGCTCTGAACCGCAGGCCACCAACCAAGTGACTAGCAGACCAACAACTACAACTTTCATTTGCAAACTAAGCCTCATACAACAACGCATTTACTCGCATAAATTAGCAACACCAAAGGTGTTGTTTAATAAACCAAGCATAATTGATTAAAAACACAGCAACAAGTTAATCTAAGCTGGTTAGACCTAAAACAATGGTTATTACACATTAGTCGCTAAGGTTTGCTCACAAAAAACTACAGCCGTTAAAATGCTTTATAGAGTGAAATCAAAAACAATGATGTCTTCGAGCAAAGGAACAAAATGGTGTTTAAGACGCTCATGCTCTGGGTGAGGTAAATAGTATTGGCGCGCTGCTTCATCAGCAAAGGTCATTATTACACTGTATTGATAGTTTTTGTTTAAGGCTTCAGGGCTATCGTTTCGCCCCCATTCAACCTCTAGTACTCCTTCGATTTTATTTGGAATATCTAAAAAATTTTGCCGAGCTTGCTGAATGTTTGCATCACTCACTTCAGCCTTAAACTTAATCAAAAGAATATGTCTTATCATGGCTTGCTCCCGCGAATAAAGCTCTCATTTTTAAACATTAGTTTTACTCCTTCCTACCTCAAGTAATCTAACAGTAATTTAAGTTTCACCATCAATTAACAAAATTATGCACTATAAACCAGACGCTTAGCTTGCAACATTCAGGTCAGACCACCGCTTTTAACAATTTCAACATTAGAATATTCGCTCTGGTCGGAGTTGTAGAGGACCGATCACTTGCCTAAGATGCGGAAAATATTACAAAAATAAAACAATTCAGTTACGCCATGCGAACTGAGACACTTATTCGAGAGATTAGAAGTTATGGATAAACGTAAATTAAGTCTAGTTGCAATTAGCGCCTCATTACTTACTGGCCAAAGTTTAGCGGCAGGTTTTCAATTAAATAGCCAATCGGCCACCGGTATTGGTCGTGCGTTTTCTGGTGACGCAGTTATTGCTGATAATGCATCGGTATTATCACGTAACCCAGCAGCCATGGCGATGTTCGACCGCAAAGCGCTGTCATTAGGTTTAACCTACGCAGACGTTGATGTAACTATTAAGGACGTAAGTGCTGTAGGTGGCACCATTCAATACGGTAGCGAACCAGACGCAGCGGACAACAAAGTTATTCCTAACATCTACTATATCCACCCAATTAACGACTCCTTTGCCGTTGGTGTAGGTGCCTTTTCTAACTTTGGTACGGGCACTGATATTAGCTCGTTAAACAAAGGGGAAGCCCCTGTCACTCCTGTGGACTTATTTGGCGAAACAGAGATTATTACTTCTAACTTCAATGCCAGCGTGTCTTACCGGATTAACCAACAGTTTAGCATTGGTGCCGGTGTAGATTTGATTTACGGAGAAGGTAAACTGAAACGCAGCGGTCAAATCACTCCAGACCCATTAAGCCAAGCTACT
This sequence comes from Agarivorans sp. JK6, assembly GCF_045277145.1. NCBI lineage: Bacteria > Pseudomonadati > Pseudomonadota > Gammaproteobacteria > Alteromonadales > Alteromonadaceae > Agarivorans > Agarivorans sp. JK6. Next base: position 3,613,895 of record NZ_CP113525.1, read on the forward strand.
TTGGTGGATGTCGAAGCCGACGGTTGGGCCTTGGGTGGTATAGTGGGTGCTACCTACGAGATCAACGATAAAAACCGCTTAGGCATGAGCTACCGTATTAGCCCAACCTTTAAGGCTGATGGCAAAGTAGAGTACCAAACACAAAATTATGATGAAATTCATATTCCTCTACCCAACATTTTCCAATTTGCTGGTTATCACGAGTTAAGCCCAAGTTGGGCGGTGCACTACACCGCGCAACATACTAGCTGGGGTGATTTTGAACATATTACCGTTACCGGTTCAAACCCAGACGCGATTGTTAAAAGCTACCAATGGAAAAACTCTTGGTTATTTAGTGTAGGTGGTACTTACACTATCAATCAGAACTGGACCGCCCGTGCCGGTTACATGCATGACAAAGGTGTAGTGGATGAGATTAGCTCACTGTCTATCCCAGACTCAGATCGTAACTGGTATACCGCTGGTGCCAGTTATCACATAAATAAAAACTCAAGCATCGACTTTGGCCTAGCCTTTGTTCGCGGTAAAGATGTTGAAGTATTAGAAGATAGTGCAGTAATAGGTCAAACCCCTTTCCCTAACACAGTGGTAGGCCATACCCGCTCAGACGCCATCTACTACTCTATGCAATACAGCCACCTTTTCTAAGCATGGCTAACAGTGGCAAGCGCCTGCTTGCCACTAAAATTCTCACCGTTTTTGCTCCGCTAGCCCTCTGTTAATACTCGCATTTGTAAACTAATTTACGCTTCGCCACGTAACCAACTAAAACCAACCACAAAGTTCTACCCATGAAAGTATTGGTAACTGGCGGCAGCGGCGGCATAGGCCTCGCTTTAGTAAAACAACTGCTCGAACAAGCAACGATTACAAGTGTCACTGCCACTTGGCATTCGAATAAACCTGCCTTGCAGCATCCTAAGCTTAATTGGCAGCAACTAGACCTTAGTGATGAAACAGAGATAGCGGCGCTAATGGCCAATATTTACCAACTGGATTGGCTAATAAATTGCGCCGGAGTATTACACTCGCCTCAGTTAAAGCCTGAAAAAAGCTTAAGCCAATGCCAAGCGGCTAGCTTTATGCTGAGCATGCAGCTAAATGCCTTGCCCAGTTTGCTACTGGCAAAACATGCCGCTAAGGCGCTAAAACATAGCCAATCCGGCGTATTTTTAAGTATCTCGGCCAAGCTGGCATCAATTAGCGACAATCGCATTGGTGGTTGGCATAGTTATCGCTGCGCTAAAGCCGCACTCAATATGGCCTTAAAAAATATCGCCATAGAATGGCAACGCACTCACCCTAAGGTATGTGTAGCGGCTTGGCATCCCGGTACTACCGACACAGCCTTATCGAAACCATTTCAAGCCAATGTTGCCAAACACAAGCTGTTAACCAGCGAACGCAGTGCAACATTGCTGCTGAAGAGAATATATCAACTAAGTCCAGAGCAAAGCGGCAAGTTTTGGTCTTGGGATGACCAAGAGCTAAGTTGGTAATAACTAACTGGCTAACAGCTAAGTTTAGTGGCTCAAGCCATGCCACGGCAACCAAGCAAGCCCGGTACGCAAGGCTTGGCGCATGGCTAACTCACTACCTTGGTGGTAGCTATAAACTCGAATGCCAAAGATGTGAAGCATAATACAACACGCTTTGGCTTTAGCGTCTTGTTCACCATACTTTGCTTGTAAATAGCCAGCATAAAGCTGCTCTATTTGCTGTAGTTGCTCACTCACAAAACTTTGTAAGTTTGGCTCATCACTTAGCTCAAGCTGACTTTTTACCAAAAAGCAGCTGCAGTAGTCCGTCGCAGCAGATTGGGACACCATGCCATCAAGTATTTCACAGATGCCCAATTCAACCGACTCTGCTGCATCTAAACTTTTGGTAATTCCCGCTTTAGAGGCTTCTGCATAATGGCTTAAAGACTCTTTAAATAGTGCCTCTTTGTTACCAAAAGCTAAGTAAACACTACCCGGCTTTAAACCAGTATGTTTGAACACCTGTTGCATAGAAGTGGCGTTATAACCCACTCGCCAAAACAAGTTAGCCGACTGCTCCAATACCTGGTCACGCTGAAACTGCATCTTAGCCATTTATCTATCCACTCTACTTAGGTAACTCGGTGTAAGTATACCTTTAGGTAAACAATTAAACATCTTTTTGAACGTTTATTCAAAATTAACTTGAATGTTCATTCAAACACTGCTTGAATGAACATTCAAAAATAAGCTAACACTTCTAAGGATTGACCATGAGTTTACAAACAGAGATCGCCGATTACATTGCTTCTTTTGTAGCGAAAGCACCACTAGAGGTGCAGCAACTAATGAAACAAGCCACCAAAAACTTAGCCGAGAGTGGCATTGCAGCCAAGGCACCTCAACAAGGGCAACAACTACCAGCGTTTACCTTACCGAATCAAAATGGTGACTCGGTTAGTTTGGCTGAATTACTCAAGCAAGGGCCGGCCATTGTGACTTTTTACCGTGGTGGCTGGTGTCCCTACTGCAACTTAGAGCTACGCGCCTACCAGCAAATTTTGCCGAAAATTAAAGCCTTAGGAGCAAACCTAGTGGCGATCACCCCTGAGCTACCAGATGCATCGTTAAGCACCGCCGAGAAAAATGAGTTGGAGTTTCAGGTGTTAAGTGATGAAAATGCAGAATACGCCAAAAGCTTAGGTATCGTTTTTGCCCTACCCGAAGAGCTACGCCCTATTTACTCATCATTTGGTATTGAAGTAGAACAACATAACGGCGCAGGACAATTTAACTTACCGCTAGCGGTAACCTATGTCATTGCCCAAGATGGTTCTATCGCGAGTGCCTTTGTCGACCCAGACTACACCAAGCGCCAAGAGCCGAGTGATTTATTACCAGTGTTGGAATCGTTAAAGAACTAACTCTGCAGTGCTCCTACAAGGGTGAGCATGCTACACAAAAAAGCCTTGGTACTGCTTAGGTGTAAGCGCCAAGCGCTTTTTAAAATTTCGTTGAAAGTGACTTTGATCAGCAAAGCCTAAATCTAAGGCAGTGTCGGCAATACTGCTTCCTTCGCGCAACAACGCTTTGGCGCGATTAATTCGCTGATTAAGTTGAAAGGCATGCGGAGACAATCCGTAAACCTGCTTGAAACTGCGCACTAAATGAAAACGACTAAGCTCGGCCACTTCCGCAAGTTCACCCAAGCTTAGCTGACTATCTAGCTGGTCAGAAATACACTCTTTCACCCTTTTCAATTGCGGTTTAGCTAAACAACGTAAGTCTGCTCGTAATGGGTGTTTTGCCGCAAACTGTTGTTCAAAAAAAGCTATCAACAAGCTTTCTTGCTCTAGTGAATTTCGCTCTAGTTTAATGCTATTAAATAAGTTTTCTAATAAGCGGTAGCCTTGTTTATGACTTAAGTAATGCTTCTCGAATGCAAAATAGTCACTGGCAGAACGCGCAAACATCTCTTGTTGCAGTTGCGCTACCCAAGCCGTTTCCACAAACAACATTCGATAAGACCAAGCACCTTGTTTTGGATTACAAGAATGCACATCTCCTGGGTTAATGGTTACGCTATGTCCTTGGCTAATATGATGCTGGCGTTGCATGTTTTTATAGATGGCTTCGCCAGTATCAATAATGCCAAAGGAAAACTCATCGTGAGAATGGCTATGGTAACAAGCTTCAGAATGTTCAGCTTGGCGCAGCTCAACAAATGGCAGCTGGGCACTTCGCTTTAATAAATGCTTTGCAATAGTTGTCATAAAGCCTCACTCATAGAGCTACACAAAAAGCGACAATACCGAAACAGCCAATAGCAGCGCCATTAGCACATTAAATACTCGCATGCGCATTGGAGATTGCAAATAACGGGCAATAAGCGAACCTATCGCGGCCCATGTTCCCACTCCCGCCAAACAAACAATAAGAGAGATGCTGCAAAAAACCAACAGATATAACCATGCTGGCTGCTGTGCCGATACAAATAAACTTACTCCAGACATTGCAACCAACCAAGCCTTAGGGTTTAAACCTTGTGCCAGCGCTCCTTGTAATAAACTAGGGGGCTTAACCAGAGCCTGCTCCGCCTGAGTAGCAACTGGTGAACAAGCAATTTTCACCGCGATATACAATAAAAATGCGCCCCCTAAGTATTTTAAAGCTTCCGTTAAACTGGGAAGCCAATACAACAGCGCATTTAGCGCTAAACCCGTTGTAAGCACCACTAAGCTATAACTAACACTTGCCCCAACTACATGTGGCAAGGCTTGCCGAAAACCAAAATTAGCGCCAGCACCTGTAGCAATAATATTAACTGGTCCCGGAGATACAGCACCAATAAATGCAAATACCAACATCGATAAAAATATACTCACTATGATCTCCGTATTTCTAACAAAACCAAACTATATGCATTCATCGATAAACTTTATTGAACAAAATTGCGCTAGGTCATTGAGAGATTTTTGCGGCATCACGTAAGCAAACAAAACAGTGCGTAAGGTATCAGTTCTTATCCTGACCGCTTGCGCAATAAGAGTGGGCTTTCTAATGTGGAGATAACAAAAACATAAAGGATGGCACGATGAAATTTACTCCCAATACGATCGCCGAACTCAACTTACTGCTGCAATTTGATATGAGCAGTTTGCAAACCGGGATTAAGGTTCACCATGATGCAGCACCCGAAGTTATCGCTGCAGCACAAAGCCTGTTTGATAAAGGTTTAAGCACCCTACCCGACGGCGGTTACCTCACCGACTTAGGCATTGAAGTGGCCGAGCACGCTCAACGTTTATTAGCTGTACTTTCAACCAAACCAGAACACATTCCCGCTTAAAAACATCTAATGTGAAAAAACCAAGGCTAGGCCTTGGTTTTTTGCTTTTACTCTATGCAAATCATTTAGAGAACAACATATAGGCATCGTGCACGCCTTGAATTAGCATTTGCATGCCAATAACGGTAAGAATTAGCCCCATCAATCGGGTAGTAATGTTTATCCCATCCTTGCCCACTTTATCTACCAATTTTGGGCCATATAAAAAGCAGATAAATGTAATTAAACACAGTAAGGCAAATGCGATAACAGTAACGATGATGTTTATAACGCCTCCAGAAGCTGAATAATTCATCGCCGTAGCAATGGTTCCTGGTCCGGCTAAAATAGGCAACGCTAATGGAGATACAGCAATGTCTTTTTCCTCATCGTCACTATCATTGCTGGGAGTGTGAGAATGCAATTTAGAGCTCGCACCTTGCAACATATGGTAGCCCACCAGAAAAACCAATATACCGCCGGCTAAACGCAGCGCAGGCAAAGTAATACCAAATAATTCAAATATCCCTTTTCCCAGTAAACAAAAAGCTGCCACGATGCAAAAGGCCGTTGCAAGTGAGCGAAATGCAGTTCGCTTGCGCTCAGCAGCACTTTGGCCGCCTGTTAGGCCAACAAACACAGCAGTATTTGCGATAGGGTTCATCATCGCAAAAAAGCCCATAAATACGGTTATAGCGAGTGTCGCCAATTCATGCATGGTGATATCTACCCAATTATTTTCATCCTTGTGTTCACCTAGCATCGCAGCTTTAGTCGCTAAACTAAAATGCTTTTTTGCCAATGCAGTGGCTTTGTAGCTAGCTTTAACGGCTCTATTTACGTGGCCAACTTCACCAAGCTAGCGAACGCCTAAACAACAAGCCCAGCTCCACAGCTTTCACCAAATAAGTATTGGCAGCATTTACTTACACCTTGGTAAAAATTAACTTAATCATTTAAGCGTAAACTGCTAGTTAAGCCATAGCATTGTTAGGCTAAATCCGTATCATGCAGATATTAAGTGTTTAATAAATAAAGGAACTTAGGCAAATGGATGTATCACTAATCGTAATTTTGGTAATTATTGCGGCACTAATTTTTTATGTTGTTGGTATCTACAACCGTTTAGTTAGCTTGCGTAATCGCTACCAAAACGCCTTTGCTCAAATAGAAGTTCAGCTAAAACGTCGTTACGACCTTATCCCTAATTTAGTTGAAACAGCCAAAGCTTATATGGCACATGAAAAAGACACCTTAGAGGCGGTGATTAGCGCCCGTAACGATGCTTCGGCATTATTGCGTGCTGCAGCAAGTGATCCCACTGGTGCAACGCTTAGCAAATTAGCCAGCGCCGAAGGGGCGTTACAAGGTGCCATGAGCAAAATGAACATTGTGATGGAGAACTACCCCGACCTAAAAGCCAGCGATAACATGATGCAAGTGAGTGAAGAGCTTACTACTACAGAAAACCGTGTTGCGTTTTCACGCCAAGCCTTTAATGACTCGGTAACCGAATACAACGAATACCGTCAATCTTTCCCACCGGTATTTTTTGCTGCCCAATTTGGCCATAAAAAAGATGCAAGCTTACTCGAGTTTGCCGACAGTGCCGAGATACAAAACGCCCCTAAAGTGTCTTTTTAAGCACCGGGGAGCACCATGAACTTTTTTGCCGAACAAGATCATGCTCGTCGTAACAGCAAGTGGTTGATCTTATTATTTGTTATCGCGGTGATCATTTTAATTGGCCTAAGTAATATTTTGATCGCAGCGTGTTTGTGGATGTTTGACTCTACCAGTGAGTTAAACTTGCCAGACAATCGCAGCTTCTTCTCTGCCGATATTTTGGTATTTGTTAGCTTGGTAATGACTAGCGTCATTATCTGCGCGATTGCTTTTAAGTGGTTTCAGTTAAAAGATGGCGGCAGAAGAATAGCTGAATCTTTAGGTGGTCAGCGTATTCCACCAAATAGCCAGCACCCAGAGCAGCAACAAATACTCAATGTTGTTGAAGAAATGGCACTAGCCTCTGGCATGCCGGTGCCTTCGGTATATTTGCTCAAAGATGAAATTGGCATTAATGCTTTTGCAGCAGGCCACACCCCTGCCGACGCAGTGATTGGCATTACTCAAGGCGCACTTGAACAGCTTAATAGAGAGCAGTTGCAAGGTGTAGTCGCCCACGAGTTTAGTCATATTCTAAATGGTGATATGCGCCTAAATGTGCGCTTAATTGCCTTGCTTAGCGGGATAGTTTTTATCGCTAACCTTGGTGAATTTATTCTACATACTCAGCGTTATAGCCACCGTTCATCGAGCCGTTCTAACAATAATGACGCTCGGGTGGCGGCTGCAGGATTTGGCTTACTGGCTCTAGGGTGGATAGGTTTATTCTTTGCAAATATGATCAAAGCAGCCATCAGTCGCCAGCGCGAGTATTTGGCGGATGCATCGGCTGTGCAGTTTACTCGTAATCCTAATGGCATCGCCGATGCGCTAAAAATTATCGGCGGTTATGATGCGGGTTCGGGTTTACGTACCCCACTTAGCCAAGAAACCAGCCATATGTTTATAGGTGATGCTCGCCGTTTAGGCAGTTTTTTTGCTACTCATCCAGCCATTAAATCACGGATAAAACGGATTCTTCCTCGTTGGGATGGTGCACTAATCAAGCGCGATATTAAAAAAGTAGCCAAACCTATTTACAGTAAAAACAGCCAACAACAAGCCAAACAACAACGCCAGGAGCAACTCAAAAAAACCGTGTTTGTAGCTGCGGCAGCAGAAGCGGCCATAGACGCACTAGATAACAAATCTGAAAAAGCTGAGTTTACCCTGTCAGAGAATACTGTAACGGTAAGTGGCGAATTAGCCCACTTACCCGATGGATTGCTGAGTTTGGCTCATGATCCTTGTGGCGTTATTAGTGTGGTTTATGCCTTGCTGCTTAGCAACGACGAAGCACAACGCGCTAAACAGCTAGACGATATTAAAGACAACCTGAGTAAATCTTCAAGAATTGAAGAAACACTCCAAGCATGGAATTGGATAAATTCGGTGGACAAAAGCTACCGCTTACCCTTGCTTGAACTATCTTTTCCTGCGCTTAAGTGTATGTCGGCTAAGCAATATCAGCGTTTTATGGACAACCTACGCAGCCTAATTAAGGCAGACCAACAAGTGGATATGTATGAATGGTGTTTGTACCACTTGGTAAAACACTACTTATCTCATCAATTTGAAAAAGTTACGCACAGCAAACCGATCTATAGCAGTATTCCAGCGTTATCTGAGCCGTTTTCAGTCGTATTATCGAGCCTCGCTTACTTTGGCCATGATAATGATACCGAGACTCAGCGCGCCTTTGGGATAGGCGCCAACAGCATTGGTTTATATACCATTACCTTGTTGCCTCTGGAGCAATGTCAGGTTGAGCATTTTGGCCCAGCAGTGAAAAAGCTCGCCAACGCCTACCCGCAAATTAAGCAGCGTATTTTGCGCGCCTTGGTAGCCTGTGTTTGTTTAGATAAACAACTTACCGTACTAGAAAACGAAATGATCCGCTGCATAGCAGCAGTAATGGATTGCCCCGGCCCACAGATAAGCTTGGGTGTGCGGCGCCCATAAAAAAGCCCGTGCTAATACACGGGCTTTTGCTTGGTTCCTTTAGCGTTTTGAGGCTTTTTCCCGCAAGGCCTGACGCGCACTTTCACTAATAAAGGCCATTTTTAAACCATTGCTTTGCAGTTTGGCGATCTGTTCATCTCCAAAACCCAACTGCTCGCGTGCAATGCGGTATTCGTCGGGTAAATCAATCGCCGATACGCCAGGATCATCGGTATTTAAGCTAGCTCGAATACCATGTTCTAAAAAGCGTTTGAGTGGATGCTGGCTTAAGTCTGGCGTGGTATTGGTTTGGAAATTAGATGATAAACAAGACTCAACACCAATCTTATGTTTTGCTACATAGTCCATTAATTCTGGATCGTCGGCAATCTTAACGCCATGACCAATACGGGTTGCACCTAGTTCGCGAATCGCTTGCCACACACTCTCTGAACCAGCGGCTTCGCCAGCGTGCACCGTAATAGCAAAACCTGCATCTCGAGCACGTGAAAACTGCTCCACAAATAAACTACCCGGATGACCTAACTCGTCACCCGCCAAATCTACCGCCACGATTTGATCGCGAAACGCCATACAAGCAGCTAATTCATCGCTACAACTTTGCTGACCAAAAGTGCGGCTCATAATGCCTATTAAGTTTACTTGCACATCATGCTTTTGCATGCCACGGCGCACACCTTCGATAACTGCTTCAACCACCCCTTCTGGATTAAGCTTGTGGCTCATCGCCATATAGCCTGGGCTAAAACGTAATTCGGCATAGTCGATCTGCGCTTTAACTAAATCTTCAACGTTCTCTTCAGCCACCCGCGCACAAGCATCGTAATCACCTAATACATTGACTCCCCAATCTAACTTAGAAAGGAAGGCCACCAAGTTAGGCTCTTGCTTGGTAATTTGCACATGAGGGATTAATTCTTGTAGCGAGTTAGCAGGCAAACTTACGTTAAACTTCCGACCCAATTCCAAAATGGTTTCTGCGCGAATGGTGCCATCTAAGTGGCGGTGTAAATCGGTAACTGGGTATTGTTTTAACATGAAGATTCCTGCATCGTTTTTATAACTTATTTATCGCCTCAGTGTAGTCAGCACAAGGTCGCAAGCCAAATTAGATTAACCGAAATAAGGCCTTCTTTTTCAATAAGTTTAGGGCTTAATTTAATCCTAGCCGAATGTGTTGAAATATCACTAGTCAAAGCGATATTTCACCGACTCAGTATTAGCACTTGACTTGGAGTTAACTCCAAGATTTACACTCACGCCTAAGTTATTTGTTTACATAGTAATCAACCAGGCTTTTGAGGAGTCAACATGGAATTGGCACGTTTGGGCAACAGCAATTTAGATATCTCTCGTATTGGTTTAGGCGCTTGGGCAATGGGTGGAAAGTGGCAGTGGGGCTGGGGAGCTCAGCAAGATGAAGACTCCATTGCTACCATTCAACACGCCTTGTCATTAGGCATTAATTGGATAGATACTGCGCCCGTTTATGGGCTTGGGCACAGCGAAGAAGTAGTAGGTAAAGCCATTAAAAGCTTGAGTGAAAAACCACTTATCTTTAGCAAATGTGGCTTTAACTGGGATGCACAAAATAATATTGAGCCGTGTCTTAAAGCAGCCAGCGTTAAACAGGAAGTAGAAAACAGCCTAAAACGTCTGCAAGTAGAAACCATCGATTTATACCAAATTCACTGGCCTAACCCAGCCGAGGACATTGAAGAAGCTTGGCAAGCCATGCTTGAGTTAAAACAGCAGGGGAAGATTCGATATTTAGGCGTTTCTAATCACTCCATCGAACAGATGCAAAGCCTACAAAAAATAGCCCCTATTAACAGTATGCAGCCACCATATAGCCTAATAAACCGGGAGTGTGAAACTGAGTTACTGCCCTATTGCCAGCAACACAATGCCGGGGTGATTTGTTACTCACCAATGGGATCTGGCTTACTTACTGGGAAAGTGACCGCTGAACGGATCGCTGCAATGGGTGGTGATGATTGGCGCAAAAAAGCCGATGACTTCAACGAACCAAAGCTAAGTCATAACTTAAAAATAGTTGCTGCCCTGCAGCAAGTTGCAGAAAAACATCAAGTATCGGCAGCAGAAGTTGCAATTGCATGGACCTTAAAACACCCGGCAATTACCGGCGCCATTGTTGGCATGCGTAGCCCTGAGCAAGCTGATGGGGTAATAAAAGGCGCTAGCCTTAACCTCGATAAACAAGACATCGCCTTGATTGAATCGGTTTAAAGCGACTTAAGTTTAATGCTTAATTCGCTACCGGTTTGGTAGTGCTCTATTTTCCGCTGTACGTGTTCTAAATTTCGATTTAGGCAGGCTATTTGTTGTTCGGTTTGTTGTTTATGATCGAGCAACAACTGCAAACGCTGTTGCTCGGTGCTAGGGCCTTCGTCCAGCATATCGCGATATTGCTTAATCGCATCAAGCGACATACCGGTAGACTTCAAACAAACAATAAAACGCAGCCATTCTATGTTTTGCGAACTAAAACGACGATGGCCACTAGGTGAGCGATTAACCGTAAACAGCAGCCCCTTTTTCTCGTAAAACCGCAAAGTGTCGCTGCTTATGCCTGCTAATTCTGCTGCTTGCTTTACGCTAAAACTACTTGGTGTATTCTCGGCCATCGCTTTTGTCCTTAAGTCACTAACTTAGTCAACTATTTGCCAAAGCGACTCATCGCTGAGGTAGATATTGCAGCAAACGCTCAATGGCTGATTCGATACGCAACTTTCGTTCGCTAAGTGGAATGTCGGTAGGTGCCATACCTTGGCCTAATACCCGCCAAAATGGGCCAGTATCTTCTGCTTGAAATAGCGCCACCATAATTGAGCCTTTTTGGTAGAGCTCCGGATCTATTGAATCACTAGACATCCCCGCCATCATACCAGCGCGTTCTAATATTTGCTGGTCACTCATTTGAGATTCAAGCGCTGCGCCCACGCCAATTAAAAAGTCGGGTTGCTGCTGTAAGGAGACTTGCGTATAACCTTTTTCAGCCATCGCTTTGCTAATGCTTTTACGTAGCTCAGATATTAGTAAGTCTTCGTTTTCAGCTTTATTGAGATGGGCTTGGCCTAAACTTGGGTGCCAAGCATATCGGCCACTCGAGCTTTCCAAATACTCGGTGTCCCCAGTTACCACCGTGGTTGAACGTGTTTCAGGAGCACGAGTTTGCTCAGCAGATACACAAGCAAACAACAAAGGCAGAAATAAAAATGGCAGCAATTTCAAACGCATATTACAGTTACCTAAAGGCAAATCAAAAAACTCACCCTAGCATAAAATTAACAGCATGTTGCGCTGTTCTGCTGCCGTAATGCTAGCTAAGTTTATATTGATATAGAGCAGCGTTATCCGCCGAAGCTTTGAAGCCCATTTTAACTAAATACTGCTGGTGACTCGCTACCGCCGTATAGCTAATTAGCTGCTTAACACCTAAGGCCTCAAAAAAACCAGAGCTATGGTAAAGGTAATCGCCGGTTTTAAAGTCGCGATAAGCGGGGAAAACGTAGTCGAGCTTTATTTCAAACTCATACAATTGCTGTTTGCCCACCAATATACCTGCAGGTTCACTATTACGCATTAGCATGTAACAGCCCTGCCCAAGCAAACTATCTGTCGAAAATTGCGGAAAATACTTCTCGATATCAGATTGATAATGCTCAATCCAAAAACCAAGCAATGGGCTGCTAGCTTCCACTACCACTAGTTTAAACTGGTCCTTGCTACGGTAAATACCCTGCAAGTAATAGACGTTAGCAAATACAATAAATAGGTTTAACAAAGCCACTGGCATAGCACCAATAATAAACCCGTAAGTAGAAAACAGCGCCGCCCCAACCATGTTTAACCAGCGCAGCTTTACAATCGAACTCATGGTTAACGAAATGGCCACCACCACCGACGCCAAGTAACCAAACCACTCAATCCAATCCATTATCATCTCCTTTTGCCTGAGCTTTTAGTGTCGCTCACTTTACGAGCAGCGATGCTAATAATCTGGTTAGCTCACACAAATTGACAAATAAATTAGCCTTAATTAAGGAAACTCACTGTATTTGTTGAAAAGAACTAGTGAATAAACACAAATGATTAGCGAGAAACTGAGTGATAGAAAGGAATCAAAAACTTAAGCGAGCCACCACAACGAGTAGCTCGTTTATAGCTAAATTGGAGCCTAAGGTAGATAGCGCTTTTGATTATAGTTATTAATAGCGCGGTCTAACGCCAATGCTCGCTGCGGAGCTTGCTGCTCTACACGCTTTAAGAAGTGACTAAAGCTTTCCCCTTTAGCCCGAACAACTCCCCGCCTTGCCAATAGCCAACACTGCCATTTAAGCGAGACAACTTGTTTATTGGGCAGACGCCATTGCCAAGGTTTAGCCATAAGTAAAACAGTGGCAAGTAAACCCAGCAAAATCATCCCGGCGGTTAACATTATTAAGGAGCTGCCCGGCAGCCAAGCCAGCAATTGAGAAAACAGACTTAACTGACGTTTGTGGTCAAAGTTAAGTACCCACTTAGCCCACCAATAATCGGCTTGGGCAAGCCATAAGCGCAGTTGGTTAAAGCCTTGGGTGTACCAAATCTTTTGGCCCCAACCGCTAATGCTTTGCCACTGCTGAGCGGTAGCTTGGCTTTGCTGTAGATTATTTTCCACCCGGTCAGGGGCGATCCAGGCAGTGGGATCAAGCCGCACCCAGCCTTGGCCATCCCAATACTCCATCCAAGCATGAGCATCGTAGTTACGCACAGCCAGTAAGCTGTCTTGTTGCTCCCACTCTCCACCTAAAAAGCCGGTAACCATGCGAGCGGGTATCCCTTGTAAACGCGCCAATATCACCACACTTTGCGCATAATGAACACAAAAGCCGCTTTGCTGATCTAATAAAAAACGCTCGACGCCTAACAGCCCAGGGTAAGCCGGCGGACTGAGGGTATAACTAAACTGCTGACTTAAGAACCACTGCTGCACGCGTGTCATCACTTGCTTTGGGTAATCAGGTGCTCGAGGGCTTAAGCCGGACCCCAAGTGCTCACTAAGCTCGCTAACTTTGGGTGTAATGTTTTGCGGTAAACGGGTGAGAAAGTGCAAATAAGCAGGTGGAACTGTGCTGCTGGTAGGCGGCTCTAATTGACTAAAATTTAGAATTTGTCGTGGAAAGCTCTCGCCTTCGCGCTGCCAGCTACCATCGGTCACGTAGTTAGCGCCACCACCACGAACTTGGCTAGGGTTTAAGGTGGCTAACCACGCTTGGCCGGCGGGTTCTAACAAGAGTTGATACTGGTTAATAGCACTTGAGCTATCGGGAGCTTGTTTCTGTTGAGCTATCTGGCTGCGGGTCCATTGCTCACCATCAAATTCGTCTAAGACCATGGCTCGCCAATACAGCTCATCGGGTTCTGGCGCGCGACTAAACTCCGCCCGAAACACTAACTTATCTGAGCGAATCAATTGGCTGATATCGCCAGGGCGAACCACATCAGACAAACCGGTTTGCGCGCTGCTCGGGGTAGGCATTTTCCACAAAGGCGCTAAGCGTGGAGCAACAATAAATAGCGCGATAGCTAAGGGAGCAATTGCCAATAACCATAATCCTAATCGCTTAGCCCAGTTAAAGCTTATTTTCACATCTAAGCTAAGCAAGAGTAGCAAGTGTAAAAATGCCACTAGCGCTGCCAACAAAACAGCTAAAGGCTGGCTTGAAAAAACCAATGAAAATGCCACCAAAAATAAGCCAGTAAGACTAAACATTTCCACATCACGCCGCTTATGCAGCTCAATATACTTTAAGCTGTAGCCGAGCATTACTAGGCTCACCAGCTTATCAAACAACTCAAAGGAGCGCGCCAACCACAGCACCAGCGCAATAAGTAGCACTAAGCTTAGCTTTACCCAGCGTGGTTTAGGTAAAGTGGCTAAGCCTTGCATCACCCGCAAGCGCCACCACCCCGCAGCCAAGCCTACAAGCACTAGCAGCCATGGCACTTGTTGTAGCAATAACAAGGCTGTTGCCGAATAACACAACAACGACATGCGAATATGCGAACTGTTGAGACTATTCATCACTGCTCGGCGCCTCTGCAAGTAATCTTAAACCCACTTTTAGTTGCGTTTGACCGCTACCGCTGGCCAGTTGCTTTGCACCAACTTGTAAGCTAAAACTCTGTTGTTGCTGCGCCAACTGGCGCAACCAAAAAGCCAATACCGAAAGAGTTTGTTCATAATTCAAACCGCTGTGCCTGCGATCACTAAGGTGTAAATCAATACTAGGGTTGCCAGTAAATGCCTTAGTCTGTAAACCACGCCCCGCAGCAAACTGCTTCCAAGCCAATAAGCTTTTTCGCTCGCCGCTACGATAAGCCTTAAGGCCCGAAAATTCACTTTGCAACTGGCTATCACTAGCCGCACGCTCAACATCATGGGCTTCTACCCATTCTTGAGAAGGGCAAGCAAAACCGGCCAGCGGTGCAGGATAAGCCAGCAATTCACAATTAAAATCAGCCACCGTCCAACATCTAAATAAACCTAGTGGAAAGATACTAGAGAGACTTATTCGAGGCAGTAGTTGACGCCCACGTTGCTGTACTTCTAGATCTAACGCCAACTGACCATCGAGTTGTTGATAGGCTTGCTTACTGGGCCAGTTCTTTATTTCTGCAGCTAAGGCTTGGGGCTGTTTGTTGTTAACTATGTTAAGTAATAAACGCAGCGGCTTGTCACATTGCCCTTCTGGCCGCTGCAATAAACTCACGGTATTTCCCGACATGTTTTGATGGCATAACACCAAGCACACTAACCAAAGCGCCAACAACCATAGGCCCAAGGCAATAATTAAGTTATTTTGATAATTGCTGCCCATCATCAACATCACCACTAAGGCGACTAAAAAAACCCAACCAAAGCGAGTGGGCAGAATAAACAGATTTTTTCGAGTTAAACGTAAACTACTACTGCTAGGCACGCGTTTAGCTAACCAAGCCTCGCTGCGCACGCCCTTCCACTGTTTAAACGCTTTTAGCAATTTGAGTCTCATGCCTAAGTCAAATCACTATAGGGGTCTACTTCGGCCAATATTTGTTTGGCATAGGCTTCACCGCTATCTCCTCGCCCTAAACGGTGAGCACTCACCGCACTAAACACCGCTTGCACATCCTCTGGAGAAACGTGCTGCTTATGATGAACAAATGCCCACGCCTTGGCGCAAGCAAGTAAGGTTAAGCTGCAACGCGGCGACAAAGGACTAGCCCCTTCCAGCACTCGGCTGCAGTGCACCAAACGCAATAAATAATCTAACAAAGCATCACTGCAATGCAGTGCGTTCACTTGCTGTTGCAACTCCAACAGTTGCTCTACCGAAAGCGCTGCTAAAGATTGTGGAGGGTGATTGCCTCGTTTAAGCATTGCCATTTCTGAATCTAGATCAGGAAAGCCAATGCTTAAACGCATGGCAAAGCGATCTAACTGAGACTCGGGTAAGTCAAAGGTACCAAGTTGTTCGCGCGGGTTTTGGGTGGCGATAACAAAGAACGGCGCTTTTAAAGGATAGCTCTCACCGTCGGTACTCACTTGTTGCTCTTCCATGGCTTCGAGCAAAGCACTTTGGGTGCGAGGGCTGGCGCGATTAAGTTCATCAGCCAAAACTAGATGGTGAAAAATAGGCCCAGGATGAAACTTAAACTGCTGAGTAGGCGGTTCAAATACCGACACACCGATAATATCAGCAGGCAATAAATCGCTAGTAAATTGAATTCGCTGAAAACTTAAGCCAAAACCAGCAGCAAGCCATTTAGCTAAACTGGTTTTCCCAGCACCCGGCAGATCTTCAATCAGCAAATGGCCAGAGGCCAATAAACAGCTCAAAGCCAAACGCACTGCTTTGGGTTTGCCAAGCAATTGTTGCTCAAGGTAATCACAAATTGGCGCTAATTGAGGATGTATTTGATTCATATAAGTAAAGGCCCTATTTTTAGTCGCTCTAGCATACAAAGCTTTTGCTCATTTGTGCAGGCAAAGTCGTCAAACTTATCGCTCTTGTCGAAAATTTGTTGTGAGGAGTTCACCTAATATTGATGCCCGAAAGCCCACTATCTACTTCCCTCTAAGGCATAGTCAGCCAAACCACCCAAAGCCTTAACTGTAAAGATAATGCTGCACAAGCCACTGTCGTTATTGCCTTGTTTAACTGTAAGACTAGCGTACTAGACTAAAGTCTAAGCAGGTTAAATGGCGGAGTTTGAGATGAATACTCACCAACACGCAACAACGGGTAAGGCTAATGGGCGCTTATGGGGATTGTCATCTCAAGACTGGGCCAATATTCAAGAGCAAACCTGTCGCCCGGTATATCTAGCAGCATTTGATAAACTGGCCATCAACGAGACCAGCTACTACTTGGACGTTGGATGTGGCTCTGGCATGGCCGCCGCTTTGGCCTGTGAGCAAGGTGCTACTGTGCATGGAGTTGATGCTTCACAAGCCTTAATAGAAATCGCCGAGCAGCGATCTCCAAAAGGATCGTTTCATGTGTCTGATATAGAAACGCTGCCATTTAAAGATGGCAGTTTTTCTTGTATTACCGGCTTTAACTCATTTCAATATGCGGGGGATCCTGTTGCAGCCTTGAGCGAAGCCAAACGCGTTGCCAAGCCTGGCGCCAAAGTAATAATTATGACTTGGGGTGAACCAGAAGGAATGCAAGCGGCCTCTTTAGTGGCAGCATTAAAACCATTGTTACCAGCACCTCCCAAAGGCGCTCCGGGGCCTTTTGCCCTATCCAACAAAACCTTATTGCGTGAATTTGCCCTTGAATCTGGGCTAAAACCTATAGACATTTTCGACGTTGAGTCCCCCTGGCAATACGCTGATTTAGAAACAGCCTTGCGCGGCTTAGCGTCATCTGGAGTTGCAGCAAAAGCCATTGAAAATACTAGTCATCATGCGTTAGACAAAGCGCATCGTAAGGCCTTGTCGCCATTTGAGAACCTCGATGGCAGCTATCACATAGAGGCCACTTTTCGTTGCTTATATGCCAGCGCTTAGTTAGCCAAATTGAACGGGAAGTATCAGAGTAAGTTACAGGAGGGAAAAACAAAGTTTCAATCGTTTATTAAGAACTATCACCATCGAATAAAGGCAATAGCTCTTAAATTATCGCGAAGTCATTTTAAACTATGCTTGAGCGACAGCAGGCTCTCGTTTGAAGTACTTAACAATACCTACCACTGATGCACCAATCCAGAATAGCTCAATAACAAAGCTAGCTAGGTTAAAATTAATGCACAAACTAATTAGCAGTAAAATCGCACCGCTTAAGTTCATTAGGTTGTAGGCAAGTTGCTTGGGGTTTAAACGCTCTAACTGTAAAAGAAAAAACGAACCTACCACTAAGGCAGTACCAAGTAGTCCAACGATATCGGCAAAAATACTTTGCATAAAATTCTCATTAACAAGCAAAAATGTTCGTCCAAATTGCTGGCCCAATCCTTGGGGTGGACGTTCTCAACTGTTTAACAGCACTCCATGAGACAGCTTGTTAGTGGCATATAAAAATGCGGGCGTAATCTACCAGAAAACGCCCGCCGATGCATGAGGATTTTTCAAACAATTTTACGGAAGAATTGTTCCGTTAATTAACTAATTGAAAAATCTAATTTTTAGCTTTTCTAAAGCGGCGTAACACCAGCAAAGCAATTAAACCTAGACCGCCAGCAGCCCCTCCACCACCAGAGCTAGGCCGAGGAACCGCAGCTAGTTGAGAGCACAAACTTGGGTCTGCTCGCTCTGCTTCGCTGGCTAGGATTACTTGGTTAATCCAGCCTGACAATTTGCCAACATCTGCGTAAACCCCAGGCGCATTAGCACAACTGCGTGTTCCCCAGCTAACAATGCCTGCCAGCTTGTATTGGGTGCCCTCATCAATAAACAATGGACCACCACTGTCGCCAGAACATGAGGCGGCTATATCACTATCCGCACAAAACATTTGGTCGCTTAACCACTCCGCGCCATAAAACTGGCTACATTCTGAGGCCGATGTTAAAGAGAGATCGGCTTGTTGAAGCTCATCAAGATACTCGGGGTTATCAGCATCATTGTTTACTCGGCCGTAACCTATTACTCGCACGCCAAAACCCGGTGAGTATTGGTCAAAAATAGCACTTTGATTAATCGTTATTGGCGTAATAGAAGTAGCGTCAGCTAAACGTATCAACACTAGATCATAGTCTCCAATAATCTTGCCTTCATCAGTGTTATCAAAATCAACGTAATCTGGATGTTGGCATACCTCTGCCATCGGCAAACCGTCATCATAAGAATAATTGAATTCATCTTCGCCAATAAAAGCGATGATATCTTCAGCTTGGGTATGCTGCCCTTCTTCATATTGATCGAAAGTACAATGCGCAGCACTTAACAGCCATTGCTCGTTAATTAACACAGCACCACAGTGGCTGCTACCCGCTTTAAGTTGAGCCATCCACGGATAAGCACCTTTAGGGGCGTCTTCTCCCCCTACGACATAGGGAACGGCTAAATCGGAGCTTGCAAAAGAAGCGCCTGAGAATAGAGTTAGCGCGAGTAAACCACCTGCGGCTTTACGGCTTATTAGCATCAATACATCCTTGTTTTTACTACTATGATTAGCGCTACCTTCACATTAAATATTATTTAAATCAATAGAGATAGATCAATGTAGCTTATCTTTTATCTGCTAGGACTTAGTAGGCCAGCTTAAGGATGTTTGAGTCGTTACCACCTGCTGCAAGGTTTCGGTCAGCAAACTTACTGTATCTAATAAACTGTCTGCTGCTTGCCCCACCTCAGCCAGCAAACGTTCTACGTTTTCAGCTAGCTGGTCTGGACAAATATTGCAGTGCAGTTCAGCGAACTCAAGCATGCGCTTCTCTCCAGGGTGCGGCAGCACATTAATAGCAAACAGAATGTCGAAATAGCTGGCTAAAAACTCTGCACAACGGTGATTTAAGCTAACTCGGTCTTGGCGCTTTAAGGCCTTGGCTAATTGAAAGTAGTAAGCGGGCATTTGCTGCATAAGTAAAGGCGCATTTTTATTTACGATTGCTTGTTGCAGTGCGCTGGGATAAGCCACATCAAAACGTTGTTGTAAACGCTTGGCTTCACCGTTAGCATCGTAAAGGATTTTTGAATCCAGCAAGTTTGCCCAAAAGCAGGAACTATAACCCACCTTGGCTTGATGGCGCTCCACTAAGTAATGCAGCTCATTTTCCAAGAAGGAAAAGTCTCGATAGATGAGTTCAATCTCTATTCCGTCGAGCAATACACCATCATCTTCAGTTTCCCAAAACTGATTATTCAACTCAAGATACTGACAATGCTTTGCCACTATCTTTTGACGTGCTTCAGCCGCCAAGGGGGCGTTTAAATAGACATATACATCGTAGTCAGAATAGCTATCAGAAAGGCCGCTAGCTCTTGAGCCCGCAAGTAAAATTGCGTCAACTTGAGCAAGCGCTGATAGCTCATCAACTAGCGCTAAGAAGTGGATAGATTCAGACATATTTAACATTCCCTGTTGTTTATCAGGCTAGCTTAATAAAAAAACCTGTTAAATATAGGGGCACTTTATAGAAAAGCGCTTTCAAGCACTAAATCACTATTTGGCTTCTTTTTCTTCGTCTTTTAAGAAGCGAATATCGCTAAAGCCCAAACGCTGGAACTCTTTTGCTCGGTATTCTTTCAAGGTAGCCTTGTCTCTAGTAGACATAGCTAACTGTTTCTCCATAGCTAAAAATGAAGAAATATCAACACCTTCAGCTGCCGCTACTGCTTCATGTACATCATGATATTTATCAAAAGAAAAATTTATGACCTTGGTTTGACGTTTATATTTGTATGTCACTTGGCGTGCCATCATGCCCTCTACGCGCTCTAAAATTTGGCTAGATAATAGCGTAAAGCCAAGCCCAATGCTGTGCTTTATCCATTTCATAAATAGCTTTTATAGAGAAATCAAACACTAACAAGCTGCTTTATTCTTCACTCACCCGATAAAGCATCAAGCAAACATCAAGACTGCGGATAAATCCCGAAGCTTAGATTCGGTATTACTGAGACTACCTTTGGCAAATATGGGTGTATATTTAGCCCCTATTTATTTTTAGTAATTACTAAAAATAAAGGCGTCAGAAAGGCGTTTCGCAAGGATCGCGTTCTAGTTAGCATCCGCCAACTATACCAATGCAGGGAGCTTTCGGCTCTTTCGGCAACTTGTTCCGCACCATTGTATAGTTTGAGGATAGTTTCATGTTTTCCACCCGTCTTCGTATGCTTGTGACTGCCGCAGCATTAGTTTTGCTCAGTGCGTGCAACTCTTCTACCGAGTCTGCCGCCCAGATACCCGCCAGCTTAGTTAATACTGAATTGGCACAAAACCTTCAATACGCGCCTTCCCAGCAATTTGTTGGTCGCATTGAGGCTTATCAAGATGTTGATATTCGCGCACAAGTAAGTGGCTACTTGGTAAAACGCCATTTTGAAGATGGCCAGATGGTAAAACGCGGACAACTGCTTTATGAAATTGACCCTACCCGCTACCAAGCCGCAGTAGCTCAAGCCAAAGCCTCACTAGCAAAAGCTAAGGCAGCACTAACAAATGCCGAGATAAACTGGCAACGTGGCGAACGTTTGTTGCCAAAGAACAATATTAGCCGCTCAGAGTTTGATCGCTTAACCGCGGAAAAGCTCTCTGCCGAAGCTCAGTTAGAAGCTGCAGAAGCAGAACTTAATGCCAGTTTAGTCGATTTAAAACACACCAGCATTGTTGCCCCTTTTGATGGGCGAATTGGCCAAAGTGAAGTAAGTAAAGGTGACTTAATCACTATGACTAGCGGCGCGTTAACTAACCTTGTGAGCTTGAATCCAATTCGCGCTAGTTTTCGTGTATCGGAGCGCGAGCGCCTAGCGATGGGGCTTGATCATGTAGACGCTCACTCAAGCGCACAAACCGACGATACCATCGTTGATTTGGTGATTAGCGATAACCGCAGTTACCCCAACAAAGGCCGTTTAGATTTCATCGACAACCGAATCGATTTACAAACCGGTACCATCAATATCAGTGCTCAGTTCGACAACCCGCAACAGCAGCTTTTGCCCGGTCAGTATGTAGAAATAGGCCTTACCAGCACCGCATTAGTTGAAGCAACAGTGATCCCTCGTCGCGCGGTACAAAGTGACTTAGAGGGCGAATTTGTCATGTTAGTGGGCGAAGACAACAAGGCAGAGCGTCGTAATGTCACCATTGGCCCAGTGCTAGAGCAAGGCGTTGTGATACATAAAGGTTTGCAAGGTAACGAGCAGGTCATCACTGCTGGCTTACAACGTGTACGCCATGGCCACCCAGTACAAGTTGTTGAAAAGCAGCAAGGATAAGGTAATTAGTCACTATGCTTAGTCGCTTTTTTATTCAAAGGCCAAAGTTTGCTTTGGTAATTTCTATCTTATTGTCGTTGGCAGGGGCTATTGCCCTAATGGTTTTGCCAGTGGCCGAATATCCTCAAATTAGCCCGCCTTCGGTAAGTGTTTCCGCTTACTACACTGGTGCCAGCGCCGAAACCGTAGAAGAAGCCGTCGCCGAAGTGATTGAAAGCTCGGTGAATGGCGTGGAAGACATGTTATACATGAACTCCAAAAGCGCTAACGACGGCTCTTATTCACTAACGGTAACCTTTGATATTGGTACCGACCCCGACATGGCACAAATTAATGTGCAAAATCGGGTTACTCAAATTGAATCTAAGTTGCCTCCAGAAGTGCGCCAAGTGGGTGTAACCGTACGTAAACGTTCACCAGATCTATTAATGGTGCTTAACTTTTATTCTCCAGACGGCCACTACGACGATACCTTCTTAAATAACTACGTCACATTAAACATTGAAGACCAACTCGCTCGCGTAAAAGGCATTAGTGACGTACGAGTAATTAGCTCGGCTGAATACTCAATGCGAGTTTGGTTAGATCCTTTAAAACTTGCCAACCTTAACTTAACTACCAGTGATATTCGCGCCAGTTTAGCCGAGCAAAACGTGCAAGTGGCTGTGGGTTCTATTGGTGCACCGCCCTACCAAGCTAACAACGACGTGCAGTTTAGTCTGCTCACCAAAGGCCGCTTAGATACCGTAGAAGACTTTGAAAATATTCTATTAGTCGCTAATGCCGATGGCTCAAAAATATATTTGAAAGACGTAGCCCGGGTAGAGTTAGGCAAACGTGGTTATGCCGCCTTTGGCGAATTTAGGGACCAGCCTTCGGTATCAGTGATTTTGTCCTTGCAAACTGGCGCTAACGCTTTAGAAAGTGGCGAAGCAGTAATGGCTTTAATGGGCCAGCTTAAAGCCAATATGCCAGAGAAAATGGATTACGAAATTGCCTACGACACCACCTTATTTGTGGAAGAGTCGGTCAAAGGTGTAATTAAGACCTTAATTGAAGCTATTTTGCTGGTGATTTTAGTTACCTACCTATTCTTAGGAAGTTGGCGTTCAACGCTAATACCGGTAGTGGCTATTCCGGTATCGCTGATCGGCACCTTTGCCATTATGTTGGCAACCGGCTTTACCATTAACACCATTACCTTATTTGGTTTAATTTTGGCTATTGGTATTGTAGTGGATGACGCGATTCTGGTGATTGAAAACGTCGACAGCAAACTGTCGGCGCACCCAGAACTCACCCCACGCCAAGCCACCTTAAAAGCCATGCGCGAAGTAACTGGGCCGATTATTTCCTCCACCTTGGTATTGCTAGCGGTGTTCTTACCGGTTGCTATGCTGCCAGGAATTACCGGGGTAATGTATCGTCAATTTGCCATTACCATTTGTATCTCGGTGGTTATTTCCTCAATCAACGCCTTAACCCTTTCACCGGCGATTTGTTCGTTAGTATTAAAGCGCGGTAAGCAAAAACAAGCGCGTTGGTTTGCGCTGTTTAACCGCGGTTTAGTGGCAATCACCACCCGTTACGGACAAGCTGCCGGCATGTTAGTAAGGCGCAGTGCAGCATTAGTGGTATTCTTCTGCTTAGCCATTGCTGCTGTAACCTGGATGAACCACAACACGTCTAAAGCGTTTGTTCCGCAAGAAGACAAAGGCGTATTGCTGGTTAACGTGCAGCTGCCCGATTCAGCTTCACTTAGTCGCACAGCAGAAGTTTCTCAGCGTCTCAACGACATTATCCTTGAAGAGCCCGGCGTAGAAGCAGTGAGTTTGGCTAACGGCTACGGCTTGTTGGCTGGGGCTATTCAGTCAAATGCTGCCACCATGTTTGTAAAACTAAAACACTGGGACGAGCGCAACGACCTTACGGGCGACCACAGCTCTTTTGCGATTAGCCAGCGTATTAATGAACAAGCCTATGGGCGAATTCAAGATGCAATGATCTTCGCCTTTGGCCCTCCAGCTGTTCCTGGCATGGGCACCGCTTCTGGCTTTGAGTTTGTGCTGCAAGATGGCTTAGGCCGCTCGCGCAGCGACCTTGCACAGGTGATGCAAGACATCACTATTAAGGCCAATGCAGCGCCAGAAATTGGCAGTGCTTTTAGTACTTTCCGAGCCGATGTTCCGCATTTTTATGTAGACATCGACCGCAGCAAAGCCAAACAGCTAGGCGTGCCACTTGGAGATTTGTTTACAACTTTACAAGCTAACCTTGGCTCGTTATATGTGAACGATTTTACCCTCTATGGTAAAAACTTCCGAGTTACCATGCAGGCAGAGGATGAATACCGTAGCCGCCTAGATAACCTTGGTCAGTTTCATGTTCGAAGCATGAGCGGCGACATGGTGCCACTGAGTACCTTGGTCACCATTGAACAGCAGTTTGCCCCCGACGTTGCCTGGCGTTACAACCTGTACCGCAGCGCAGTACTGCAAGGCCAACCAGCGCCGGGTTACTCATCTGGTGACGCCATTGCAGCAATGGAACGAATAGCTGCTGAAGAGCTGCCAAATGGTTACCAATATGAATGGACAGGCATGGCTTACCAAGAGATCCAAGCGGGTAATATGGCCATATTCGCCTTTGCCTTAGCACTGCTATTCATCTACCTGTTTATGGTGGCACAATACGAAAGCTGGACGATTCCGCTTGCCATTATCCTGGTAGTGCCCGTAGCCACTTTAGGTTCTTTTGTTGCGTTAGCCATTGCTGGTTTGCCAATGAACTTATATGCGCAAATAGGCTTAGTACTGCTGATTGCCCTGGCCGCCAAAAATGCCATTTTGATTGTTGAGTTTGCTCGTATGCAACGAGAAGATAAGGACATGCCCATCAATCAAGCCGCTGTAACCGGAGGCACCTTGCGCTTTAGAGCGGTTAACATGACCTCTTGGTCGTTTATCTTTGGCATGATCCCACTGGTATTAGCGAATGGCGCAGGCCATATTAGCCAAAACTCTTTGGGAATATCGCTAGTGGGTGGATTGCTGTGTGTATTACTAGTAGGCACCTTCTTAATTCCTGGTTTTTACGCGATGATTCAGCGTCGCCGCGAAACACACCATGGTGGCTCTACAAAATTAGAAGAAATAGAAGAGGTTTAAGCCTTCGCTATTTACCTCACTAAAAAGCAAGCCTTAGGGCTTGCTTTTTTATTGGTGAGGCAACCGCTAAAAATTGTCCCGGTTGCGCCTAATTGCGCGATTAATATCATCTAAATGCTCTAAGCAAGGAGAAGATTTAGACATCACCATATAGATGTTCTGCTCGCTAATACTAGGCTGCATATCTACCAATACATCGGCATATTCTGTATCAGCAATTTTTAGCCTGCCCCCATGGGTGGCATATAGCAAATAGTCAGCTCTTTTTAAGGCAATCAGCTTAATCGCTCTATCTAGGTCATCCATTGTAGAAATAGTAAGATTTTGCTTGGCATAGCTATCAAACTGGTCACCAAAGCTACTGCCCAGCATTTGTATACCACGCTTGCCCTCTAAGCTTACTAAGCCACTAAAAGCAGCACTTTGCTCTTTATGAATAAAGGCAGTGCTGTACTCCACGCCTACCGCATCGCTAAATACAAACTTACTACCGCGCTGTTGATTATAGAAAGCAGCAATAACCACATCTAAATCACCCGTTTCCAACTGCAAAAACTGCCGCTTCCAAGGCACCATTGCTTGATATTCAACATCAATGCCTACCTCGGCAAAAACTCGATTTGCCAAGTCTACCGCTAAGCCTTGCAAAGGAGCTTGAGCATTAACTCTGTATGACACGTCAAACCAATTATGCTCACCGTTCACGCGAATTTTCTCGCATGCGGCTTGCGCTGATGCAAGCCATAAACAACTGACAATAAAAGTGAATAGTCGTAACACTGGCAGTTCCTTTTGCCACTACTTAAGTTAAAAGTAGTAAACAATAACACCAAAAACAATCTGACTCTAAATAAGATATAGTACTCAAAATCAACGATTTTCAAGGCTGGTCTATGTCGCTATCGATTGAGCAACTCGAAGCATTTGTTTATACCAAAGAGTGCGGAGGGTTTGGCCCAGCGGCCCGCAAGTTAGGAAAACATCGCACTACGGTTAGTCATTTAGTAAACGACTTAGAGCTTGACTTAGAATTAAGCTTGTTCACTCGCTCAGCCAAATCAGTAACACTTACCGAAGCAGGCAGCTCACTGTACTGCTATGCCAAATCTGTTCTTAGCGAGCTAAATTACTTTGAGCAAAAAGCCCAAGGCTTACTTGAAGCACAACCCGATAAACTGTGCATAGCGGTTGATGTATCACTAATGGATGAGCAATTTGCCTTAGGGCTAAAGGCGCTTAATCAACAGTATCCAAGCCTGGATATTGATGTGCTTAGCGGCGACACCATAAGTATTCACCACTGGGTAGAACAAGGTGAAGTAGATATCGGCTTTAGTTTAGGAACCTTTGAATACTCCCCTCAGCTGGTTTATTCACGCGCTTATCAGTTTGAATTGTGTTGCGCGATTAAGGTTGAGCCCTACCAACAGAAAGCAGAAGTCTCGGAGCTAGAGCTTCGCCAGCTTAGGCAAATCGGCTTCAACTTTTTCAATCAGTTGGGTTTAGCGAGTTCTCAAACTATTAGCCACCGTTTAATTCGCGCCAGCAATAGTCAGCAAATTATCGAACTAGTGAAAGCAGGTTTAGGCTGGGCGATTTTACCGCGCTATTTATGTGAGCCACTGTTCGCCCAGCAACAACTTAGCGAGCTGTGGGTGAATGGAATGAACAAAGAGCACTGGCACTGCGATGTTGTCTGGAAAAAAGAACGCCCCCAAAACCTCGCTATGCAAGCCTTTACTCAATACTTCTGTAAACTGGAAGATAAATAACAGAATTTTATTTCGAAAATCCATTAGTTTATTTTGCTATACCCTAAACAAGCTTACCTACCAAGCTACAAGTAGTGAAATATGTCACTCACAAACCAAGAGATACAAATTCAATCCCTAAGGGAGTTTTTAGTGTCGCCAATTCAATCTACACTGCGAGCACGCACTAGCAATATCGCTAAAGCCAACAAGCAGAGGAAATACTCATGGGTGACACTTTAGATATGATCGGAATAGGCATCACTTTAGAAGCTTCACGCAATAACTTAAACAAATTTGCCACCGAAGATTTAAAACGAAAAGTAGCAGAAGTGCAGGCTCTCGCTAACAACATCATCAGTCAAACACAGCAAAAAAATGACTAAGTATTAATGCAAAGCCTAAACACCACTGCCATTGTTCGTTTAGGCTTTGCTAGTTAGCAAACTCACTCTCCGTCATTTAAAGGCTTCAATAACTTCGCTAGCTTCAAATAAATCCAACACTTCTTGCCATTTTATCCACAAAACTGGTTACTTGGCGAAATTGGCTAATGATTTAGCTCAACGATTCACAAAAATACGCTAGGGTTTATTATCGCAATCAGCTAATCTTGCGGGCAAAAATAGATAAGCCCCAAACAGCATATTATCTGCTTGGTAAAACCGCTTGGTTCGCCAAACTGGACTTTTCGTGCTAACTAATGGGTGAGGATAGAATATGAATTCATCAGACCAACCTTGGTTAAAAAGCTACCCAGACGATGTGCCCGCAGAAGTAAGCACAGAGCAATTTGAGAATTTGCTGGAATTGTTTGAGCACAGCTGTAAACAATTTCCTAAACAAACCGCCTTTATCAATATGGGTAAAAGCCTCACCTATCAAGAGCTAGACCAAAAATCGCTGGCCTTTGCCGCCTATTTACAACAAGAGCTAGGCATGCAAGCTGGCGAGCGTATCGCCTTAATGATGCCCAACGTGTTGCAATACCCCATTGCACTTTATGGCGCCTTGCGAGCAGGCTTAGTGGTAGTCAATGTGAATCCGCTGTATACGCCACGTGAATTAAAGCACCAGCTTTGCGACTCAGAAGCTAGCGCAATAGTGGCCGTAACCAACTTTGGTAATAGCCTGCAGCAAGTGATTAAAGATACCCAAGTTAAACATGTAATTCTTACTAGTATCGGCGACCAACTAGCCGTGCATAAACGCACCCTAGTTAACTTTGTGGTTAAGTACGTTAAAAAAATGGTGCCTAAGTACAACCTGCCTGGCGCCATATCAATGCGCCGCGCCTTAACTCAGGGCAAAACCATGGCTTATCAAAAGCCCCAGCTTAGCGGTGATGATATTGCTTATTTACAATATACCGGCGGCACTACTGGTGTGGCGAAAGGGGCAATGTTAACTCACCGCAATGTGCTGGCTAACGTGATTCAGGTTTATTATCACTTTGCCCCACGCACCTTATTAGACCAAGAACACGCGGTAACGCCCCTACCGCTTTACCACATCTTCGCCAACACAGTGAGCATGATGTTCATCTTGTATATTGGTGGCAAAAACTTATTAATTACTAATCCACGTGATCTTAATAGCTTTGTAAACGATCTTCGCAAGTACCCGTTCACGATGATTTTTGGCTTAAACACGCTGTTTAATGGTTTGCTTAATCATGCTGGCTTTAGGCAGCTAGATTTTTCGAAAGCACGTTTCACCATTGCCGGTGGCATGGCTACCCAAAAGCACATTGCCGAGCAATGGCAAGAGCTTACCCAAATGCCAATTATTGAAGGTTATGGGCTTACCGAATGTTCGCCAGTTGTGGCTGCAGGAACCCACCAACAACAAGCCTTTATCCCCTCTATTGGGGTACCGATGCCTAGCACCCAAATTCGAGTGGTAGATGAAGAAGGTAACGAGCTGGATGTGGGTGGTGTCGGTGAGCTACAAATAAAAGGCCCGCAAGTTATGCAGGGCTACTGGAAACAACCTGAAGAAACCGCCAACGTTATCACCAAAGATGGGTGGATTAAGTCTGGCGATATAGGTCGCATGGACGAACAAGGCTACTTCTTTATTGAAGACCGTAAAAAAGACATGATTTTGGTGTCTGGCTTTAACGTCTTTCCTAGCGAGATTGAAGAAGTTGCAACGCTACATCCATCCATTGTTGAGGCTGCAGCAGTTGGCGTTCCAGACGATGTGAGTGGCGAACGCATTCGCTTGTTTGTGGTATGTAATGCGCGGGTTGGCCGAGAAGAAATTAAAAAGCACTGCCGCAAACACCTTACCGGTTACAAAATGCCAAAAGACATTGTTTACCGTGAAGAGCTACCTAAAACCAATGTAGGTAAGATTTTGCGTCGCGAGTTACGCTAACAAAAAGGGCGCAGCTAAGCTGCGCCAAAATTCCAAGATTAAGCTCTGTCCCTATCGCCCATAAAAGTGGTAATAATTACCACCACGCGTCGAACATCATGCCTACGTTAGTAGCCGGTGTTGTTTTGTCACCCACTTTCACTTCACCATGAGTTACAAAGAATCGAATCTCTGGGCGCGACCACAAGAAGCTTCCCATCGACATGTTTTGCTGAATACTGACTTTCCAAGCACTCTCGTCTTGGTTATCTTTGAAATCTACACAGTCGTAACCAAACTCAAACGATGTAGAGTGGATATCAGACCAACGGTAATGAGGTTTAATAACAAACTGATTCCAGGTGCTTTCATCGTTGTTTTCTAAATCAGATTGTTCAAAGCTGTAACCATAATCAATAGCAAACGAATCACTTAGACCTAAGTTACCAAACCAGTAAAATGCTGTTGAATTAATGTCACCTTTAATTTGGCCGGCATCCAACAAGTTGTTATCGCTCACATTGTCGTTGTAACGAATAGCAAATTCGTTTGTACCCATGCTCCAGCCCACTTTATAAAAAGCAGCTGCTTGAAGCGAGGTTACGTGTTTTGGATCATGCTCATCAGACTGGTCACCAAAACCATAGTTAAAGTTAAAGCCTATGCTACCTGAGCCTACTTCAATGCTGTGTAGCTTTGAGGTTACCGCGTAACGGCCGTTATTACCGTTATCGCCAGATACCACTGCCAAATCAAATTTAGCCATACCAAAATCCATGTTGTCGAAACCACCACCGGCACCGTCATTCATGAAATAGAAGTAATCATTTAAGCCAAACTGAGCTCGGCCATTAAAGCGTTTACCTGCCCACACATACATATCTTTCTGGCTTTCAAACAAGTTTGAACCACCGGCAAAAGCCTGAGCCATTCTTAAATTGTACGTTGTACTATCATTGTGATCGCGCTGCCAGCCATAGCCGTCGTCCGCCATAAAGTAGATATCCCAATCACCCGCATTTTCACTTTTTTGGTGATAATTAATACCTAACTCCATACCGGTACCTTCGTTACCAATACGACCAGGTTGTTGCGGGCTGCTTGGAGCTTTAATAATTGCAATACCATTTCGTACCGCGTTATAAGCTTGAGCTTCATGTTCACTATTATTTTTTTCTGTATTAAAACCCGCAACCATGCGGGCGTAGCCGTTGTAACTTAGGCCTTCTTCCTTCGCAAAAGCAGAACCACTAAATGCCATACCGGCACTCATCATCGCAACTGTAAGCGCTTTCATATTCATGTTTACAACTCCATGGAATAAATTTTTTTTATTAGTTTATCCGGCGAGTGAACCTCACCTTCGAGCCTGAGTATAATTTTGAGAGTCAAATTAAATTGAGACAAATATCACGCGGAAGCAGAATAAAATAACTACAGATCACAAAAACAAAAGCTTTTACTGCGATTTAAATGTTAGCGATAAATTAAGATAATTAAGGATAAAATATCATTAAATAACTACAAATTAGATCAAAATACACATAAGCGTCAAAATATAGATATAAAAGTTTAATGCAAAAAGCATAAAAGCAAAGGTGGCGTTTAATCCAATCAGCATAAAACTCCAAACGGGAATGTTGTGATTTAGATATAGAGGCGTTAACTAAAGAAGAAGTTAGTATTACTAGGCGGGAATTTACTAAAGGCTTACAAACAAAATAAAGGGCGTAAACAACGCCCCTTTGATTATGCACAGCCTCAACCGGTGAAGCTACAATTCAAGAGTAAAACGCTTTACCACCAAGACTCAAACATAGCACCTAGCGCCAAAGTATCTTGCTTGGCTTCGATAGCTTCGTTGCTGCGAACTTGATTGTCGGCTTGGCCAGTAGTGGCATAAAAACGTAACATTGGACGAGCGTTACCAAAGGCATTAATGGTTACGTTTTGCGATAGTGTCACTTTCCAAGCCGTGTTTTTACCACCTTGATCGTAATCCACTACTGAGTAACCAGCCTCTAACCACGTAGAGTGTGTATCGTTCCAGTTATACATAGGTCGAACAATAGCGCTGTAGTTGGTGCGGTCATCTGCCGACGAGTTCGCATCGTAGTTGTGGTAGGCACCTAAATACTCTAGGGCTACTTGCTCACTAAAATTAACCGCGCCTTCTAAGCTTAAATACAATGTGGTTAAATCTTCAGTTTTATTAAATACGCTGGTGTCTGCATTATCTGCATAGCGTGCAATAAACTGATTACGACCTTTAGACCAATTTTGGTCAATCACCGCAGCTAGGTGGTAGGCATTAATCTTGTCTTTGTTTTCTATTACGCCATTGTCATCATATTGGTCGCTTTCAAAGCCATAGTTAAATAGAAAGCTCAAGGCAACAGAGTCGGCGAGTTGCAGGGCATGCAGCTTAGACGTTAAGGCATAGTTACCATTGTCTCCCGGCCCATCAACCTGGCCAACTACCGAGAAATCTAACTTGGCCATATCACCTAGTTCAAGGTTATAAATACCTCCACCTTGACCATCGTGACTCATCCAAAAGTAATCATTTAAACCCTGTTGTGGACGTTGGTGGAAATCTCGACCCGCCCAAATATACGCATTAGGCTGGGATGCAAAAATATTGGTGGCGCCGGCGTAGAATTTTTTAAGAGCAATATCACCATACTCACTAATTTCTTCGCCACTTTCGAGCTCAGATTCATACTTCCACCAGTTTTCTAGCATCAGCACTACATCCCAAATAGCACCACTTTCACTTTGAAATGCTTTAGCGAATTGGAATTCACCACCATTGGTTTCGTTACCTAAACGACCAACAGCACGGCCTGCAAGTTCACCTTCAGCTTGAACATACTTTTGAAAGTCATCTGAATAATGTAAGCCGTATCGGGCATATCCTGAAAAGATAATGCCTTCTTCAACAACAAACTCAGGGTCTAAAACCACTGGCTGAGAATCTTTAATTTGTTGAAATTGTTCAGAATTAACCTCGTCTTCTGCAGCGCTAACGAGGGGGGAACAAGTAAGTGCGATTGCCACAGCGGATGTAAGCGCTTTCACATTCATTAAAAAACTCCTGGAATAGTAATTATTTTATCTTTTTATTCTGCCCGAATGGATTTATCTCTAGGCGAAAAGAATATAACTCCAAATAAACCTAATTATTGAGAGCAATATCACGCATGAAAACCTTACCAAAGATTCAGATCACAAAAATAGCAGCAATAACTGTAAAAAATATAATCAAGTAAAAATGGTAATATTGAAGATAAAAATCACAAATAAACTTAATTTTAAGAAATAAGTTTCAAAAATCGCACAATAAACAGCATAAAGAAAAATCAACGAAAAATTAATTTGAACAATATTTGCTTGTTGTAAAGCTCAATCAGTGCAATTAGATAAACGTCAGCTCGCCACCCTACACTACTGATTTTATTAGCAATAAATATCAATGCGCCCTGTTAGAACCTAGATCACAAAAACTATTTACTATAAGACGATTAGTGTTTTTGGTAATCATGTGAAAGCGCTTTAATCTGATTTAATAACACAGACTTAAAGCAAATGACTGCTTGCTCCCCTGCGTTGTTAGCGCTAACAGACATCAAGGATTATTTATGCGTGTACTACCATTAGCACTACTTTCTACAGCTATAAGCATTGGCCTAAGCGCTTGTGGAGGCTCAAGTTCTGATTCGGGAGAACCCATCGAAGTACCTCAAGTAGAAAGTCTAAAAGCACTAAGCACTACCTACATGGGGGCGGCCGTACCAGCAGGATACGAGGACCAGTTTAGTAACGGTATTGAAACACGCCCAGAATTACAGGATGTTGTTATTCAACATTTTGATCAGATCACCGCTGAAAACATTATGAAATCGGCATACATACAGCCTCGCCAAGGCGATTTCACCTTTCAGGATGCCGATAACCTAGTTGATTGGGCCCTCGACAACAATATTACAGTGCATGCTCATGCTTTAGTGTGGCACTCACAAATGCCTAGCTGGATGGAGAACTATCAAGGTGACTGGCTCACTATGATGGATACCCACGTAAGCACCGTGGCCGATCACTTTAAAGGCCGAGTAGTAAGTTGGGACGTGGTAAACGAAGCGTTTAACGACAATAACGATAACGGTTATGCCACCTACCGTGATACCGATGCAAATAGCGGCGGCCATGGCAGCCCTTGGTACCAAAACTTAGGGAAAGACTACATACCTGAAGCCTTTAAAATGGCCCATGCTGCAGATTCTGGTGCTGAGCTTTATTATAACGATTACAACATCGAAGACGACGGAGCCAAGCTAGCCTCGGTACTAAGAATGGCCGATGAGTTACTTGCCGATGATATCCCCATTGATGGAATTGGCTTCCAAATGCACGTTAGCTACGATTGGCCAAGTGCTCAAGCGATTGGTACTTCCTTTGCCAAAGTTGTGGCAAAAGGACTGAAAGTGAAAGTAACCGAGCTTGATATAAAAATGAATCCAAACGGTGACCGAAATACTTTTACTGCCGCTATGGCCGAAGAGCAAAAATTACGTTACCAAGAAATCATCAAAGCCTATTACGACAACGTACCTGCTAATTTACGCGGCGGCATTACTGTTTGGGGTGTAAGTGACGCTGATAGCTGGATCCCTCACTTTACCGGCCACAATGATTGGCCACTGTTATTTAACAGCAGCCTTGAGCAGAAACCTGCCATTGAAGGTGTAGCAAACGAACTAAAATAGAGTGTAAGGCTAGCTGCCAAACCAGCAGCTAGCCTTTTCTTTTAGCTTAAATCCACACTAGGTCACTTCTTACTACACATAGCGTTGCCCCTCTTTAGCTAGCCAAGTAAAGTAAAACTAAGCACTCGTTACTTTTAGGCTATGCATGCCATATCAACATATTCGTGTACCCGCTGGCGGAGAGAAAATAAGCCTTAACCAGCTGCAAGAATTACAGGTTCCCGACAAACCCATTATCACCTACATAGAAGGTGATGGCGTGGGAGTAGACATCACTCCAGTGATGTTAAAAGTGGTTGATGCTGCCGTGGCCAAAGCCTATGGCCAACAACGAAAAATCATGTGGATGGAAGTCTTTAATGGTGAAAAGGCCGCCAACATGTACGATGGCGACTGGTTTCCACAAGAAACATTGGGTGCAATACGTGAACATAAAGTAGCGATTAAAGGGCCACTTACTACGCCGATTGGCGGAGGCTTTCGCTCGCTCAATATATCCCTGCGCCAAGAGATGGATCTGTTTGTAAATATTCGTCCGATTCGCTGGTTTCAAGGGGTGCCCTCACCACTTAAAAATCCCGAGCTAACTGACATGGTGGTGTTTAGAGAAAACTCTGAAGACATATATAGCGGCATCGAATGGAAAGCCGGCAGCCCAGGTGCAGAGCGAGTAATCGACTTCCTTCAACAAGAAATGGGCGTAACCAAAATGCGCTTTAGTGAGGAGTGTGGCATAGGGATAAAACATATCTCGGAGCAAGGTTCAAAACGGCTAATCCGCCATGCGATTCAGTACGCAATAGATCACCAACGCGACTCCGTTACTCTAGTGCACAAGGGTAACATCATGAAATTTACCGAAGGCGCCTTTAAAAATTGGGGCTACCAACTGGCCCAAGAAGAATTTGGCGCTCAAACCCACAACAACGGCTATTGGTTAGAGATCCCGCGACAAGACGGCCAAGCCCCGCTAGTGATCAAAGACATTATTGCCGATAGTATGTTCCAGCAAGTAACCTTGCACCCAGAGCTTTACGATGTAATTGCTACCATGAATCAAAATGGAGATTTACTGGCCGACGCATTAGCTGCCCATGTGGGAGGAATTGGCATTGCACCGGGCGCTAATATGAGTAGCGAAGTAGCCTTTTTTGAACCCACACATGGCACCGTTCCACGCTTAGCGGGACAAGATAAAGTAAACCCCTGCTCTATTATTTTATGCGCGCAAATGATGCTAAAACACATCGGTTGGATAGAAGCAGCCGACCTGATTAGCCAAGGCGT
Source organism: Agarivorans sp. JK6 (assembly GCF_045277145.1). NCBI lineage: Bacteria > Pseudomonadati > Pseudomonadota > Gammaproteobacteria > Alteromonadales > Alteromonadaceae > Agarivorans > Agarivorans sp. JK6. The sequence goes on from NZ_CP113525.1 coordinate 3,649,104, forward strand.
AGACGGTGCCATTGGCGCACGCACCGTCACTTACGACTTTGCCCGAATGATCGACAACGCAACCGAAGTAAGCTGCTCTGCCTTTGGCGATGAAGTGATCAAACACATGAGCAACTAAACGGGTACTTTTAGACTTGTTCAACAAAGTGGTTTAACTCTTTTATTGAACGAATCACATAAAGCTTTTTGCCTTTAGCTATAGTTTGCAGCTTCTGCATAAAATCATCATTCCAAAACCTAGGGCAGAGCTTCAAGGTTTTATAGCTTTGCATCGAACCTTTAATCACCGAGCTACCACTAGGCCAACCAGCTGGTTTAACAAATAAGCCTTTTAGTAGCCGTTTAGTCACCAGCCAGTAACTCACTGCATAAGGCAAATCGATATAAATAAGTGTATCAGCTGCCTCAAGGCGCTCATAAAAAGAAGAAATTGGTCCAAAGCCGTCTATTATCCAGCTGTCTGAATGTAATATCGCGCGATGCTTTTTATCATAAGCTTCGCGCTCTATTTGGCTGCCATCAGGCTTGAATAAGATGGAGTCCAACGCGTGTAACTCTAGATGTGTTGCTTGGGTCAAACCTTTGCTTAAGGTTGACTTACCACTGCCTGGTTTTCCAAATATCGCTACTTTTTTCATATGACCTCCTAACAGTAAATACCCCAGAGGCAGAAATAGAAAACCCGCCTCAAGGGCGGGTTTCTAAATTTTAAGCACATCAGCAAACCCACCATTCCTATGGAATGATGATAATTCGCGCTGACTCATGACTAAATAATATACTCATGAGTCAATATTTATCGATATCTGGGTTCATGTCAACCAAGGACTTTACTAGCTACCTTTTTAGAAACAAGTAAATGTATACACCACTTATCTTAAGCTAACCCACTTTGGTACAAACTAGTCATCGCTTAACCAAGGCTTCTTAGAACCCTGTTAACAAATATCCTTCTTTTATCTTGCGCATCACTCAATATTTCCCCCCCAAATAATCAGTAAAAGCTTAAATATGAGATCTGGCGCAGAAAAATCATAAAAACATGCTTAAGGCTTAAGCGCTAAATAATCACACAAGAACCCTCAAAACTACTGGCTAGGTATCGTTTTCAGAATCCATGAAACTAAACTATCTATATAATTATTATGAATTTTCATCAGTTATAATGATATCTGTTAGTTATTTTATAAATATTATATTAATTCAAATAAGCCAAGCTTTTTGACCGTTTGGTAAATAAACACCTAATTAATGGACTAACAAAAAGGTGTTAAGTGTTAACAATCAATAGGGAAATACATGAACAATATAGTGTGTCGCAGCATCATTTTCTGCTGCCTACTCCTCTCCTTTTCTAGCCACTTACAAGCTGCTCGCTACACTGGCGGTGTGGCGATTAACATAGATCAAAACGTCACTTTCAATTTTGGCATTGCCAATCAAGGCAACCGTACCGCTACCGTTTGGTATAGCAATAACATGGCTATCGCCATCGAGGGCGCATCAGCAAGCACTTATGAACGTGCAACCATGGAGAAGATTGTTGCGTTGATGGCAGCGTCTAAGGCCTCATTTGAAGAGTTCACCGGCCTACGTAATCTGCCTCTAAATGGCTCTTATAGAGGTCTACCCACCATTCAAGTTCCTAGAGACAACAATGGCGCGGGCGGCCTAGCAGCACATGGTGTATTTGGCCTTTCTGTTGGTAGCGGCCTGTTTAACCCTTTTTATGAGCGAGTCAAACAGGGAGATATCAGCATCGACCAAGTGTGGCTCTATGAGATGAATCGTAACTTCTACAAGAGTGGCAGCAACGGTTGGAACGCTTGGATAGACTGGGCCTGCGATGGCAATAACTCTAACTACGGTTATTGGACAGTCGGCTTCAACAATGCCGCTGCGTTTTGGATTGTGGATGACTTAGGTGTAGGGTTGCACTACTTCGGTAAAGACTATGCACGCTTTCGCCAAGATCACAAAGACGAGCTAGACAAGTACCTAAACAACAACGCCTATAATTTTGACAATGTGTGGGCAACCAGCAAACTGCCTTGGCGCAATGGCACCATTAATACGCTAATGTCAGCGGTATTGCTTGAGTGGTACGACGATCTCGGTGGCAAAGCTTTTGTTCAGCGCTTATATCAACAGATAGAAAACAACCCCAAATTACGCGATCGCTTCGACCATCAAGGTGCTAGGGATAACTGGTACCGCATGGTTAGCCGTGCTAGCCGCAGCGACCAAGCCCAGTATTTTGAAAACACGCTGCGCTGGAGTATCTCTAGCTCGGCCAAAACGCAAATTCAAAATGAGCTCGGTGGTGACAATGGCGGTGGTGGCAATGACAGCGACATCATTATAGAAGCAGAAGATGCCCAACTCTATGGCCTATTCAAAGTAGGCAATGACAGCGCCGCTTCAGCTGGTCAGTACATTCACTCCGAGTACCAAGGAAATTACTACGGAGAAAACGTTGAAGCCAATCGTGCCGAGCTAAGCTTTACAGCACCTCAAGCGGGTTTGTATACCCTAAAAGGCACCACCTACGCGCCGAGCAATCAAGCTGATTCGTTTTATATAAAAGTTAACGACAACCCTCGTCAGATTTGGGATACCACCAACAGCTCAGTCTACGAAGAGATGGATGTTAACTACCGCAACGAAGCTAACCAAGTTGAGATAGATATCTCAGCGGGCCAACACAAAATTGTGGTCTATGTACGTGAAGATGGCACCCGTTTAGACCGTTTACGCCTGGTGCGTATTGGTGAAGGTAATGGTGGTCAAGATGATGGTGAGAATGGTGGCTATGACGGCATTCCACGCCCAATCACCATTGAGGCAGAAAGCGCCACCCTATCGGGATTATTCCGCAAAGGTAGTGACGCAGCGGCAAATGCCGGTGCTTATATTGATTCAGCCCTCAATGGCCAATATTTTGAGGGAAATGCTAGCAACCCTAATCGTGCTCAGATGTCCTTTATTGCAACGGGCGCAGGTCGCTACCTGCTAAAAGGTACGGCCTACTCACCAACACAAAGTGCAGACTCGTTCTGGGTGCAAGTAAATGGCGGGACGATCCACCTCTGGGATACTTTGGCTACAGCAGCGTATGACGAGATGGACGTAAATTCTCGTGGCGTTTCCGACACCCTTGAAGTCCAGCTGAACGAAGGTGAGAACACCATCACCGTATACGTGCGTGAAGATGGAACTCGCTTAGACCAACTGCGTTTACTGCCACTTGATGGCAACGGCGGTGGTGAAGAACCGCCAATTCCTGAGCCTGAAGTAAACTTGCTGGTAAATGGTGACTTTGAAAGTGGCAACAGCACCGGCTGGGTTTCTGGCTACTCCGCTACCACCACTACCACCACCAGTGCTTACAGCGGCAATTATGCACTGCTGAGTAAAGACCGTAGCGCTTGGTATCACGGTCCTAAACAAGACGTCATCAGTAAGCTTAATGTTGGTAGCAGCTACAAACTCAGCGCCATGGTACGCATGGTTTCTGGTAGCAGCACCAAGATTGAGTCTCGCTTACTGACTCGAGGTACCACCGGCCATGTATGGCACAAACTCGGCCAGGTATCAGGCACTACCGCCTGGCAAGAGCTAAGCGCCGAATTCACCGTTCAAGCGAGTGGCAGCCTGATCAATGCCGAGCTGTACTTCTTCGGCCCGGATGCAGGTAACAACTTCATCATTGATGAAGTCTCGCTGACCGAGCAATAAACCTTTGAGGTTGGCCAGCCTAGTGCTGGCCAAGCCCCATCCTCTCACTGCTTTATTTGTATTTAGTACAAGAGAACAACATGAAAAAGACAGCCCCCATAGGCGCACTTGCTTTGCTAACCGCGAGCCTAGCTGCCATATACGGCCTAAATAGTGATGACCCACAACAAGACTTAGAGCAAGCCTTAGCTCCACCGACGCCTCAGCAAAAATCAGCTAGTCCTGAAGCTGAGCAAACAACGCCAAGCGAAGGCAGCACTCAACTTGCTCAACAGAGCGAGACTATTACGCCTCAGCCGGCCAACGCAGTAAAACAGCAGACTGTACTTCAAGCAGCAAGCGATGAGGAAAACGTAGCCGGCGACTTACCGCGCGCAACACATGCTCGCGCTTGGAACGAATTGCCAGAAGTGCCAGCCCAGTTTGAAGAGCTGCTCAAAGACGGCACCGAGCGCCATTTTGTCGAGTATTCAAATTTCAAGGTGCAAGATTTGCGGGTTGGCGATCAACTTGACATCCCAGTCCCACAACTGGACCAAAACTTCGTCACCGAAGTCGTCAGTGTGGTTCCCCTAGAGCACGGCGGAAAGGACATTACCTCTCGTTTTGATACCGGAAACGGCGAGAACTATCGAGTCACGCTTACCTCGGGCCAAGGCGCGCTATACGCCACCATTGACACCCCCTACGAGACCTACTTTGTCCAAGGGCACGGTGGTGAAGCTTGGGTCATATCTAGCCGGGAAATGAGCTCACTGCGTAGCTGGGATCACTCCGATGAGTTACTGCCAGAACCAGTGAAAGCACCTAAACCACCCGTTAATTAATTCACTACAAACCAAATAAGAGAAAACCACAACATGTTTCAAGGAACGAACAAAACTAAAGCAAAGCTAGGAATTTGCCTCGCGGGCTTGCTCGGCTCTGCCGTTGCACAAGCTACGCATACTGTTGATGTGATGGTGCTTTATACCCCTGGGGTAAAAGCCGAACAAAATAGTGCTATCGACACTTATATTAGCCACTTAATCAGCACCACAAACACTGCCTATCAAACTAGCGGCATGGACATTGAAGTGCGCTTGGTGCATAGCAGCGAGTACAACAAAGCGAGCGCTACTGCGATGAATGGCGATGCGCTAAATCAATTTCGCCAAGACCAAATTGTAAAAAACCTACGCACTGAGCATGGTGCCGACATCGTTACCCTACTCACTATGCCCAGCAACAGTACTTGCGGCTTAGGCTATGTAGGCACTGGTTCCAATGGGCGCTTTGATGGCTATTTCAAAGATTGGGCTTACAACTTTGTGGGTGGCAGCTCGGGCTGTGATTCACTTACCTTTGCTCATGAACTTGGCCACAACATGGGACTTGGTCATTCGCGTAAGCAAAACAGCTTAGGAGGTGTATATGACTACGGCACCGGCTACGGGGTTGACCGCTCATTTAGTACCATTATGGGCTATCCTCAAGCCTTCAGCACCTATACTCGAGTTCGTCAGTTTTCTGATGCTTCTGTATCGACCTGCCGCGGTTACCCTTGCGGTGTAGACAAGAACACCGCTAACGGCGCTGAAGCTGTGGACGCGATTAATGCTGTCGCTCCCCAGCTAGCGGCATGGTATCCAACCGTCAATAATGGCGGTGACAACGGTGGCGACAACAGCGGCGGTGATAATGGCGGCGGAGACAACGGCGGTGGTGATAATGGCGGCAACAGTGAGGACGTCATTTTAGAAGCCGAAAGCGCTAGCTTGTTTGGTTTGTTTAGAACCGGCTCAGATACCGCAGCAAGTGCAGGTGGTTACATCGATACCGCTTTTCAAGGCAATTACTACGACGATACCGTTAGCACACATCGCGCCGAGCTGAAGTTTACCCTCGAAAGATCGGGAATCTATCGCCTAAAAGGCACTGCTTATTCTTCTAGCAACCAAAGCGACTCGTTTTGGCTGCAAGTTGATAATGGTACTCGCCACCTGTGGGATACCTTAAGCACCCCAAGTTACGACGAGATGGACATAAACTCGCGTAACCTTAGTGACACCATTGAAGTTGACCTGAGCCGCGGCGAGCACTACATCACGGTTTACGCTCGTGAAGATGGCACTCGCTTGGATCAAATCCGCTTAGTTCGCACAGGCGATAGTAATAATGGCGATAACGGCGGTGGTGACAATGGTGGCGGAGATAACGGCGGTGGCGAAACCGGCGGCGAACCAAGCACCATTGTGATTGAAGCAGAAGAAGCCCAGCTCTATGGCATCTTCCGCCGAGGTAATGACAGTGCAGCTAGCGCAGGCAGCTACATAGATTCGGCCCACAACGGCAGCTACTACGAAGGCAGCGCTGCAATAGCAAATCGCGCAGAGTTAAGCTTTTACGCTACCGGAGCTGGGCTCTACAGCGTGAAAGCTACCAGCTATGCACCAACCGCAACCGCAGACTCATTCTGGTTTAGCATCAATGACGGTGAGCGCCATCTGTGGGATACCCATAACCAAGCTCAGTACCAAGAGATGGACCTAAACTCTCGCGGCATTTCAGACACTTTCGAAGTAGAGCTCGCTCAAGGCAATAACACCATTACTTTCTACATTCGCGAAGACGGTACCCGCCTAGACCAAGTCCGCTTCATTCCAGTTGACGGAAGCGGCGGTGACAATGGCGGTGATAACGACGGCGGTAGTGAGCCTCCACAACCAGAAACTAATCTTCTGAAAAATGGTGATTTTGAGAGCGGCCAAACCACCAATTGGAAGTCTGGCTACAGTGCCACCACTACTATTACCACCAGCGCTTACAACAGCAACTATGCGCTGCTAAGTAAGAACCGTACCCAGTGGTATCACGGTCCCAAGCAAGACGTGTTCAACGTGGTTCAAGCAGGACAACGCTACCAGCTAACCGCCCAAGTGCGCACGGTATCTGGAACTAGCAAGATTGAATCACGCCTGTTGATTCGCGATGATGCTGGTCATACTTGGCATAAGCTAGGTCAAGTGTCTGGTAACAGTAGCTGGCAAGAGCTAACGGCAGATTTTACTGTGCAAGCCACTGGCGCAATTCAAAGTGCTGAGCTGTTCTTCTTCGGACCAGACGCTGGCACAGAGTTCATCATTGATGACGCCAAGCTAAACGACTGGCAAGAAAGCGAAACGCCAACTGACCCGAGCGATCCGACAGACCCAACCGATCCTGGTGATGGCGGCGAAACCGGTACGATTTCAGCTGAGTTACTTGCTGCAGTGAATGAAGCCAGAAGCGTCGGCCGCAACTGCGGTAGCACCTACTACGCGGCAACTAATCCAGTGTAATTCCACCAATCCTTGCAACTGGCTGCGCAAGAGCATTCTGACAACATGGCAAACAACAACTTCTTCTCACACACTGGCCTGGATGGTTCTGATTCAAACGACCGAGCCAAAAAGCATGGCTACGACAAATACTGGGCTGGAGAGAACATTGGTGCAGGCTATGGCTCTGTAGCTGATGTGATGAACGGCTGGTTAAATAGCTCTGGCCATTGTAGCCACATCATGAATCCAAACCATGTCGATTTTGGAGGTGCTAGCGCAGAGAATAGTAGTAGTAACTACCGTATCTATTGGACTTTGTTGCTCGGCTACTAAAGTTACATCAATAAAAAACGAGGCTAATGCCTCGTTTTTTATAATCACTTAACCATGGCTGACCATAGCTTGGCTATCGTGGTACTCAGCACGTTTACGCGCTTGAGCAATACAAGCCACATTGTCTACAGGGCGAATCACTTCTATATGTTGAGAATCAAAGCCCATTAAACAATGAGCGCGAGCAAACACCGCTTCCATTAACTCTGCTTCAGCTTGATTGGTGGTGCTAAGCGATAGCATCATATCTTGCTTGTTAGCAATTACCGTTGTGGTTAACACATCCAATAAACAGCTTGGGATGGCGCAGCTGTATTCATCTAAAATGGCTTTGCTGCTGCCATGGCTAATATTGATTGTGCTAGGCTTGTCAGCGCTGGCTTGGCACTGCTTTAAGTGGATCTCACAGGCCATCTCTTGGCAGCTCTGGTTTAGTTTACGGTAAGTTCCACCAAATTCTTCTACCAAGACAGACAGCGCTTCAAAAAACTGAGCCGCGTCGGCAGTATTATTGCCTAGCAATTTTTGCTCAATAAAGGTCGCAAGGGGAGCGTCAATAAATAGGTTGTCTTTGTGTTGGTAACCTTGACCGCTTTGTTGTGTTGTATTCATGGTCAAATTCCTTCTGGTGGTATTTTGTTATTGTTTTATTGGCTAAGTCATTCGTTTAGCTAAGCCTCAACTTCAAGATAGCGCGCCACCAAAATAAAATGAAATTGTAGTTTTCAATACAAACTATAGATTCTGTGAATAGTAGTAAGTTAGTCCCTCCAATTTACACATTGGTGACAGTGCTAACTTAGGAAAAACAAACAACTGAGCCCCTGCTTATTGCGTGCCGTATTGTACCCTAACAATCTAAAGAGCAGGCAATGTCGGCAGCGCCTCCGTTAACTGCTGCTGTGATAAGGTATGCATGGTAAACCACTGCCAGTCATTACTAATACGGCTAAACCTGCCAATGCCTACATCACCGTTGGTGGTCCATTGTTGCCAACCCGCTTGTTTATCAAGCCAGTAATCGGAACCGACACTCATAAGGTATTGCGCTTGGTCGCGATTATCAGGGCCCTCGGGATCATCTAATACCAAACGAGCTGCAACTACCGAAATCACCCCGGCTATACGCGATTCACTAATTGCTTTTCGTCCACTAGATTTAGGCCAAAAATGAAAATTGTAATCCGCTGTTAAGCTTACCGAACTGCCAAGCCCTTCTTTGCGCCTGTCAGCCATTTTGTTTTCATCATCAACAAAGTCTTCACGATAATAATGACCATCAACATCTGCAGAAGATTGCAGCACGTACCAAAGACTATCTTCGCTATCTAATACATAGCTAGTAAGGTGAGCTATTTGAATTCGAACATTATCAACTGACTCACTGCCAGCAGCCAAGTAAGCCTGCCCCCAGCTTAAAAAGGCGCTAAATTCACCAGGGTAATTACCATAACCAAGCCGAGGAACATGAGACCAATCATAAGAGCTGGGCACGCCACTTGGTAACATTTGATGCGGCAGACTCATATCGTCACTTAAGCGTTGAGCTAAGGCTGGTTGCAGTGAAACAAGTGCTGGAGACTCCACCTCTAACTGGGTGGAAGTGGTTTGATTTACATGTTGCGAAGAATTACAGGCTAACAAGCCGCTACTCAACATTACTACCAAGAGAGTATTGCTTGGGGTGATAGGTTTAAGCCATTTTACAAAAGTATGCATAGTCTTATCTCACAGCTTGAGCATTAAATTTAAGCCACGGTTTAAGCAAAGAAACAAGACATAAGCATTTGAATAGAAGGGATAAGCCTGTACTCGCTCCATCACTTGGACTGTTTAATTTGCCACAGCCAACACACCCGTTTTGAGAGCCAGTTCATAAGCTTATTCAAACATACTAATGCCGACTAAAGCTTTGAGAACAATCCAACAATATTGCTAAAAAACAGTAGCGATTAGCAATAATCATAAAGACTAGCGATCTAACACCGTAGTTGAAAACTCAGTAAGCGAACGGCGCAACCATTGGTGGGCTTTCGAATGTTGTAACAAAGGACTCCAAATCATTTTGGTCTCGATAGGTACAATTTGAAAAGGCACCCTTACTATGCGCAGATCGGGGCTGTCTTTATAAAGCATTGCCTGTCGGCGCGGCAATGTAGCCACCAGCTGAGGCTGAGCCACCAACAAACCTGCCAGCGCATAATGGCGCGTATACACCCGAATATTACGAACTTGTTCTAACTGCGCCAAGGCTTCATCTACCCAGCCAAGCTTTTGGCTAGCGGCTTGATTACCAATGCTTGTTTCTGCGCCCCAGCCCGCTCGGTTTAACCAAACATGCTCAGCAGCTAAATAACTGGGTAAATCTAAGTGTTCTACATAAGGATGATCTTTATGTACCAAGCAGCAAAAGTTATCGCGCCAAATGCTCGATTGATGAAAGGTTTTTGGCAAGCTAGTGAAGCGATTAATGGCTAAATCTATCTGGCCTTTTTCCATGTCACCTAAACGAATATCACCAGGCGCATAAATATCGAAGTTAATTTTGGGCGCACTACTAAGCACACTTTGAATAAAAGGAGCCAATAAGGTTGCTTCAATGTAGTCGTTACACATTATTCGAAAAGTAACGCTGCTTTGGGCCGGTGAAAAGTCCTTGTCGGGCTGGGTGATCTTCTCGGCCATGCTTAATAAGCTTACAATTTCTGGCTTTAACTTAGTGGCTTTTTCGGTAGGGGTCATACCCTCTGCGGTGCGCACCAGTAGAGGATCATCAAATAGATCTCTAAGGCGTTTAAGTGCATTGCTCATAGTAGGTTGAGTAAGCGCTAGCTTGCTGGCGGCTCGCGAAACATTGCGCTCTTCGAGCAACACATTTAAGTAAACTAATAGGTTTAAATCTACTTTTCTAATATTCACAAAAACTATACTCGGCTCAAAAACCATTGGTTAGTTCAATTTATTCAGCTCGCTGCCCACAGTAAAGCTTCACAGCTTAAAAGCGTGATAACACATCCAAGACAGTAACGCTCAGCTCTAATATTGATTTTGTAAATAAAATCACTGGCTACACTTTTGCTTATAAAACCCGCAAACAAAGCAAACTTTTATCACGCCACAGCTAAAGCATTTCTAAAGTTAAGTCGATAACAAACTTAGATTAGCTGGCACACCACCTGTTAAGTAAAGGAAGGTAGATGAGAAATAATCAACCCATCACTAAGCAAGAGCAGAAGTTCACTTCTAAAGAAGACCTCGTTTCCATCACCGATTTACAAGGTAAAATTAAATACGTAAACGACGCGTTTGTTGCAATAAGCGGCTTCAGCCGTGAAGAACTAATTGGTCAAGATCACAACATTGTGCGTCACCCAGATATGCCGCCCGCTGCTTTTGAAAGCCTTTGGGGCACCGTTAAATCGGGCAACCCATGGCGGGGATTTGTAAAAAACCGCTGTAAGAATGGCGATCACTATTGGGTAGATGCTTTTGTTTCTCCTATCGTAAAACAGGGCCAAACCGTGGGTTATCAGTCGGTGCGCTCAGAGCCCACAGCTGCGCAAGTAAGCGATGCCGAAAAGCTTTACGCTAAAATGCGCAATGACTCGAGTATAAAAATTCCCAAAGCACCGCTGTTCGAACGTACTTCTATTAGCACTATTAACAGCATATTTAGCCTAGCTTTACTGTGTTTTTCCTTGGCTATTGTCTTCATGGCAGACAGCAGCCTACTCAGTGGCTTAGCAATTGGCGCTGCAATATTACAGGCTAGTTATTGGTTTTATAGTCATCAGCATGTTTATAAAAGAATTCAGTTGATTCAGCAGCATAACCGAGACTTAGCCGCTGGAGATTTTACTCGCCCCATTGCGGTTGATGGCAACTTAGAAATGCTACAAGCCTTAGCTTCGATAAAAATTGTTCAAGCCCGCTATAAAGCAATGTTTATGCAAGTATCTGAATCTGTGAAAACCATGATAAACACCGCGGACAGTTTGTCTGCAACCAGTAATGACGTGCTGGAAAGCATGCGTACTCAAAGCAGCCACACCACGCAAATAGCAACCGGTATGAATCAAATGTCGGTAACCGTAGACGGGGTAAGAGAGAACGTACAACATACTGCCGAAACTACCCAGTTTTTGAGTAAAACCGTTGACGAAGGTGACCAAGTCGTAGCGGATGCCTTAGTCACCATGCAGCAATTTACCAGTGAAATGGCCAGTACCACCGAAAAAATTAAAAACCTTGCTCAAGAGAGCCAGCAAATTAGCTCGATTACCGACACCATTAGCAGTATTGCCGAGCAAACCAATTTACTGGCATTAAATGCCGCCATTGAGGCAGCACGAGCCGGGGAACAAGGCCGTGGGTTTGCGGTAGTAGCAGATGAAGTACGTAATCTAGCCGCTCGCTCTCAAGAAGCCACCAAAGAAATTCAAACCATGTTAGAGCACCTTTCTTCAGGCATTAGCAGCTCTGCCAGCACTATCGACCACAATAACAACTCGGCAAACCAAGCCTTAGAGAAAGTAAGCCTATCTCGCGAAAAGTTTGTGCAAATTACCGAAGGGGTTGAGCAAATAAACCAAATGAGTACTCAAATCGCCACTGCCGCGAGCCAACAAAGTGTGGTTGCAAATGAAATGGCTAGCAGTATCGAAAGCATTAGCGCGCAGGCCTCTAGTACCGAGTTAGAGGGAGAGAAGTTGCAAAATAATGCCACGCAGATAAATCAAAACTCGCTAAATTTACAAATACAAATTGATGAATTAGAGCTAGCACAAAAGGGCTAGCTCTCCATCTGTAATAGCAACAAGAAGGAACTTAGGCTGATTGCTTGGTTCCTTTCCAGGCCTCTTCAGCACCTAAGATTGGGCTATTGGCTATGAACTATAAGCTTTTGTTAAATGTGATAATAATTTGGGATTTTGCAGACAAATAAACAGTGCGTTTCAGCTAAGCTAGCCGCACTTTTTAGCGCTAGAAATAGCATAAAACCTTTAAAACGTAAGCTAGCTCTATGTTTCGCAAACATAATTCACTTGTGAACTGGTAGATTCTAGAGATCCTTAGCTATGCTTTTATTGCAAGCAACTAACTCTTCTGATTTTGCTGCAATACTAAGCAAAAGCGTAAGCTGTTAACGCTCACCCAAAGCAATGATACCGATCAATCGAGCTAGTGCACTCAACGAGGTTTAAGCAGAGAAATTCTTATCAATAACAATGAATTAGAACAGAGCAACGAAAGAGATAGAGCCAACCTGTTATACGACAACGCGTTTTCTGGCATTGTAATCTCGATCATCGCGTCCAGCTTTTTAGTTTTTGCCTTCAATATTAGTGGCACTCAGCAGTTTAAACACGCCTGGTGGGTAGTAATGACAAGTTTATTACTTATCCGATTACTGGATTGGCGAGTATGGAAACACCGCGAGCAGCATAAGGCTTTTAACGGTAGAAAAGCCATTCGGCGTTTCATATTAGGCGCAAACATTACCGCTATAATGTGGTCGGTTTATATTCTCAAAGTTATTTCTAATCCACTAAGTGGTGATATCGATTTAAGCACTCACATTATCATTATTTCTGCCATGGCCGGCGGCTCAGCCACAGTGCTGGCTGGGCACAAATACACCGCCATGGCTTATGCCTTTATTTTGCTAGCTCCGCCTTCAGTCGGATTAATGTTCTCTGGTATCTACGAGCGCCAAATGCTGGGTATTCTGGGAGTGTTATTTGGCATTGTTATGGTGGTGATTGCTAAAAAAAATGCCGAGTTTACCGCCCAAGCCGTGTTACTAAAAAACCAAAATGCAGTGCTGGTTCATCACATGGAAGAAAAAGTAGAGAGGCGTACCCACACCATTTATGAGCTGTCTAACCTAGACCCCCTCACCGGTTTGTTTAATCGCACTGCCTTTTTGCAGCACTTAAAGCTTCGCCTACTAGAAGCCAAACAACAGCAACAGTCTTTAGCGGTTTTGTTTATCGACTTAGATGGCTTTAAAAAGATTAACGATGCTATTGGCCACGATACTGGAGACCAAGTATTAAATAACACTGCGCAGCGCCTAAAACACCTTTGTCATAATCATCAACTGCTGTGCCGCTGGGGTGGTGATGAGTTTTTACTTGCTATAGAAGGTTGCGATGAATCACTTGCGATAAGCCGTTCAGAAGAGATTATTCAAACCCTATCTGCAGCATATACCTTTGCCAATAATCGTTTGTCAGTTGGTGCTACGGTGGGCATCGCGCTTTATCCGCAGCATTCACAAAATGAGCACAGCCTAATTCGTCTTGCCGATACCGCAATGTACGCCCAGAAAAAACGAGTGCCCTCTACGGTTGGCGTTTTTTCTGACCAACTAGAAAAACAAATTCACCGCGAATTACTGTTAAAAGATGGTTTAAGCCAAGCAGTAGATAAAAATCAGCTGCATTTGGTCTACCAACCGATCATTGACGCTAATGATTGCCAAATAGTCTCCTTTGAGGCGCTGCTGCGCTGGCGCTTGAATGATGAGATGATCCCGCCCGATGAGTTCATTAGCATTGCCGAGCAATATGGTTTAATCCGAAAAATTGGCCAATGGGTATTGGAGCAGGCTTGCCAAACCGCCAGCACTTGGGCGCAGCGCCACCCCATAGCCATTTGCGTAAATGTATCGGTGGCCCAATTAGAAAATGATGACTTTGTAGACATTGTGGATGCCGCTCTGCAACACAGTCAACTAGCGCCTGAGTTGCTGCACATCGAAATGACCGAATCGGTATTTACCAGCGACATTGGTTTGTTGGCCGAGCAAATTAAAACGCTGCAAGACAAAGGAGTAAAAGTATCTATTGACGATTTTGGTACTGGTTATTCTTCGCTTTCCATCATGCAAGATTTAGCGGTAAATATTGTTAAAATCGACCGCTCTTTTGTGGAGCGTATTGATACCAATGGCTATGCGATTATTACTGCGGTGATGCACATGGCCAGAGCCCTAAACTACTCGGTAGTTGCTGAAGGCATAGAAACCCAAAGCCAAATGAATATCCTGCGAAGCCTTGGGGTGGATTACCTGCAAGGCTACTACTTTGCTAAACCTTTACCTATTGACCAAGTTGAACAATTAATTAGCGCAGAGCAAGCTCCTAAATTATTGGCAGAGTCTTAAGCAGACCTAGTATCAATTGAAGATTGATTAGATGCACTTAGCACAATGGCGACCGATTTAGAGGTTGGCGTATCACTAAAATCACCTTTGCTAGCTAGCGGCACCAAAGGGTTTGCCTCGGGAAAATAAGCCGCGGCATTGCCCTGAGGAATATCATAGGCAATCAACTTAAAACCACTCACCTTACGCTCTACTGTATCAGGCCAAAGCGTTTCTATATCCACCAATGCGCCTTCTTTAAAACCTAAAGCTTGAATGTCTTTAGGGTTAATCAGTAGTACTTTACGTTCGTTATAAATGCCACGATAACGGTCTTCAAAACCATAAATGGTGGTGTTGTATTGGTCATGCGACCGCAAGGTTTGCAACACCAATACTCGGTCTTCACTTAATGCACGCACTTCGGCGGGTAAAACATCATCTGGCAGAGGATGACTAATAAACTGGGCTTTGGCGGTTGCGGTATTCCACTCTCTACGCCGCGCACTGTTACCTAGGTAGAAACCACCTGGCTGCTGTATTCGTTGATTAAAGTGCTCAAATCCTGGAATGGTCTGCTCGATATAGTCTCGAATCTTGTCATAGTCTTGCACGCAAGCTAGCCAGTCGATAGGCGATGCCCCTAATACGGCGTTAGCAATGCCGGTAATAATCGCCGGCTCAGAGCGCATATCATCGGCACTTTCATCTACCAAGCCGGCAGAGGCATGCACCATAGAGAATGAGTCTTCAACAGTTACTTTTTGTGGCCCCGCAGCTTGCATGTCGACATCGGTGCGACCAAGGCAAGGCAAAATAAGTGAGTATTTCCCCGGTGTTACATGAGTACGATTAAGCTTGGTGGCAATGCTCACGGTAAGCTCACAGTTCGCTAACGCTTGCTCGCTTAGGCCGGTATCTGGTGCTGCAGCCACCAAATTACCACCTAAGCCAATAAATACTTTGCTCTGGCCCTTTAACATCGCTTCGATGGCCTGCACAACATTGTGACCAGGTTTGCTTGGTGGGGCAAAGCCAAACACATCTTCAATACTTTTCAGAAATGCAGCGTTGGGCTTTTCGTTAATGCCCATGGTCCGGTCACCTTGCACATTTGAATGGCCACGCACCGGACAAACACCAGCCCCCTCTTTACCTATTTGGCCAAACAATAACTGCAAGTTGGTGATTTCGTTTATTGTTGCCACCGAGTGTTTATGCTGGGTAATTCCCATGGCCCAAGCGATAATGACTCGCTCCGACTGCTGATAAATATCAGCAACACTTTCTAGCTGCGCTTGGCTAAGCCCTGATTGCTGTTCAATATGCTGCCAAGAGCTTTGTTCCACCTCTATTAAGTATGCTTCTATTCCCTGCGAGTGCTGCTCAATAAACGCTTGGTTAAACACGCTATCACCATGGCGTAAAGCTTGTTGATGACGCTCTAACAGTATTTTTACTATGCCACGAACCGCCGCCATATCGCCGCCAAGTTTTGGCGTAAAATAGTGACTCGTTGTAGGGCTGGCAGCTCCACCCAGCATTTCTACCGGCTTTTGAGGATTGGCAAAGCGCTCTAAGCCGCGCTCTTTAAGATTATTAAAGGCCACCACTTTTGCACCACGTTGCGTGGCGTGAGCCAAGGTTTCGAGCATTCGAGGATGGTTAGTACCGGGGTTTTGCCCAAACAAAAAGATCGCATCGGCCAGTTCAAAGTCTTCAATGGTAACCGTGCCCTTGCCTATGCCAATACTGGCAGTAAGCGCATGACCACTGGCTTCGTGGCACATATTGGAACAATCAGGAAAATTGTTGGTGCCATAACGGCGTACAAACAACTGATATAAAAATGCCGCTTCGTTGCTAGCTCGCCCAGAGGTATAGAATTCGGCTTGGTCGGGGCTGACTAACTGATGTAGGTGCTCGGCTATCAACGTAAAGGCATCATCCCAAGAGATGGCTTGATAATGGTCACTGCCCGGCGCAAAAACCACTGGCTCGGCTAGGCGCCCTTGGTACTCCAAAAAGTAGTCACTTTGCTTCGCTAGCCACTGCACTGAGTGTTGGGCGAAAAAACTAGCGCCAACCCGCTTGGAAGACGCTTCCCAATTAACTGCTTTTGCGCCATTTTCACAAAAGCGAAAAGTGGCTTTGTGTCCCTTTTCACCCCACGCACAACCGGGGCAGTCAAAGCCATGGTCTTGATTGGTATTGAGCAAATTCCTGAGATTTTTAGCGACGTTTTCGCTTTTTACGAGATGCTTCGCGGTGCTAGCTAAGGCAGCCCAACCTCCGGCAGCACCCTGATAAGGTTTATGACTCATGCAGGGACCCACCCTCTTTACTTATTCGCCATGGAGCGTGATAAACATTAAATTGGCTGTCTTTAGTAAAGCCAATTAAGGTGATATTAAATTGTTTTGCTACCGATAATGCTAAGCTAGAAGGAGCTCCAACCGCCACCACTACCGGTATATTGGCAATCAGCGCTTTTTGCATTAATTCAAAACTCACTCGACCGCTTAATACCAAAACGCTGCAAGCCGCCTGTTGAGACTCCAACAGCAATTGGCCTAATGCTTTATCTAATGCATTGTGCCTACCGATATCTTCGGCAACACTAAGGAACTTGCCATCAGCCCAAACACCTACACCATGCACCGCACCACTTTGCTTAAACAAGGGTTGATGTTCTTGCAGCAAGCTAGGCAACTGATAAATAAGCGATGCGGCTAGCCACTCTTCTTGCATGTTTAATTCAGGCTGCTGGTTTAAAGCCAAGGCCTTAACAGAGCTCGCGCCACACAAACCACAACTCGAATAGCTGGCAAAATTACGCTCTAGTGCCGCCCAGTCAAATTGGCGTTGTCGATTGAGTTGTATTTCTAGGTGATTGTAATCTTCAACTTGCGCAGCCGCAGCTCCTTGTGCAAAGCGAATATCGTCGATGTCGTTTAGTGACTCTATAATATTTTGGCTTTGCAAAAAGCCCAGAACCAAGACCACGTCGTTACCTGGTGTGCGCATGGTAAGGCTAAGTGGCCGCTGCTGATATTGGTTGGTGCGTTGGCAAAACCATTGCAAAGAAAGCTGCAAGGGCTCTTCTATCGCTAAACAATCATGCTGAACTTGCGTGGAATACGCAGCTTGAGCAGAAAAGCGCTGAATACCTGTCTGCAAGCTAGCCTTAGCAGTAGCACTAAGTTCTTGCACTACTGCTAATCCAAGATTCGAATGTTGCTGCTTAGGCTTTAGCATTTCGCTCCTACTTAAAGGGGTAATACCAATCGTACTAAGTAACTGTTCATTCTATCTGGCTAAAATACTTGATAACTGCATTAGAATTTTTGATTGTAGAATAAGCACTTATCGAAAAATCCTGCTTTATTCTCAAGTATTTTTCTGCGTTATTTCTGGTCACTTACTTAGTGTAATTGGCATAACAACTCTCGGCAGTTATTGCCGAATATTCAGCCTAATCAAAAGCCTGGCGCAAGGCCAGAACTTTGCTTATAGATGTTCCAAACTGTGCTGTTTACACCGCCTCACTCAAGGTCGTTAAACTCGCACGATTAGCATAGGCTTGAACAGCGATATCACGTACTTCCACTGAAATCATGTCGACACTGGGCAATAACTCACATACAGCGCGGGCAATATCAGTGGCTAAGGCTTTCTTTTGTAGCTCACTACGGCCACTTAGAATTTGCACTTCGGTATGTACATAAGGGGCTCGCTTACCACCTACTCGATAGTGGTTGGCTAACACTAAGCGCGCTTTTACATCACCAGGTGAAAACAGGCCACTAGCATCGGCCGCATCGTGTACCGCTTCCACCAAAACATCAAAATTGACTATGCGGGCTAAATCAGCAGGGCATTCTATTACGCAGTGTGGCATGGGGATTCCTTAATCTGTGTTGTATTCCATTAACTCAATCCTCGCCATTATTGGTCAGGGATCGCACATTTGATCAGACTGCTTGAATCGCTATAGCTTCTTGCCTAGAGTGGTTTCTCGCAATCAAAGATATGACAAATACTCTAGGAAGAGTAAGCCAATTCAGCTTAAGTCTATTAAAAAGGAAAATTATGACAGTAGAAACCATTCATAAAATTATTCTTCATCCTTTCATCCAAGAATCTTTACAGAGCCTTAAGCTAATGACCGGCCTTGATGGCCGCGCCGATGAACCATTTATCGATAATGTTGAAGACTTCCGCTTTAAAGGTTATGCCGTTTGTTCTGACATGCAAGGCCAGCTAGATGGCGTGGTACTCATGCACCACTATCAAGAAACCGCCGTAGCAATTGGTCAAGCAGTGCAACAATCCTTAGTAGGAGAAGCAAGTAGCAGCGAAAGCTTAGATGACGACCTAGTTGCAGCCCTTGAAGAATGGGGCAATACCATTGTGGGTCGGGCTACCCATATTCTACAAAAACACAACTTGGGCTTTGAGTTTGCCAGCCCCCATGTTGCTCTTGATTTAGCCGATATGAGCCGTTACTTAGAAGGCGTACAGCAAATTGTTACTGTGCCAGTGCATGTAGAAGGTGTTGGCCGCTATTACTTTAACTTGTTAGTACGCGAGCTTAATCAACAAAACGACTACCAAGAAGCGGTTTTCAATTCTGACGCTTGTATTGTTGCTCCACCTACCACCGGTGAAACCTTAGCTAAAGATGCGCTAATTATGACAGTGGATGACAGCCCATTGATCCGCAAAGCCATGAAACGCATTCTTGCTGGCATTGGTTATAACAACGTTATTGAAGCAGATGACGGCGACAGTGCAGTAGCCGCATTAACCGAGCATAAACCCGAATTTGTGTTTATGGATGTGGTAATGAATCGCTTGAATGGCGACAAAGCACTGGGCCAAATGCGCCAACTGGATAAACAAACCCCCATCGTAATGCTCTCTTCGGTCACCGACAGCAATGTGGTTGACGCCTGCCAAGAGCAAGGCATTCAAGGATTTATTTTCAAACCGTTAAATGCCGCAACCGGTGGTGAGTTATTGCAAGCCTACCTAAAGCGTTAATGCTTTAACCACTTAGCTAATCAATAAAAGGGGAGACATTAGTCTCCCCTTCATTGTTGTTACCACCAATCGTCGATGCACTAGCTGCTGATTAAATACAGCTATGCTCGGTTTAGGATTGCTTAGGTTTTCTGGTGACAATAAGCAGCGCCAAGGCAAAAATGAACAGCACAATTGTCACTGGCTCTGATACTGAAAAAGCCGCTGCGCTAAAACCACTAAGCGGAATAACTTCTACATATACATTGTCGATAAGGTTACCCAACGAACCATTTACCATAGAGTCGAAACGGATCCGTGATAAGGAATCGCTTGCAACAAAGTCACCATAAAAGTGTCGCCAAGAGCTGGCGTCATGATCATCAATAACTTGTTCAAATACCTCGCTGCCACTGCTATCTTGAATGCTCACAGTAAAGGCCTCTGGTTTGTTAGTGCGTGCACGATAGTCCAAACCAAAACGATATTTCGCTCCAGGTTCGGTAACAAAATCTTGGTAAATATGGTACTTGCCGGGTTGGCAGGCCTTTTTGCCTTTGCCAGAACAGTGTGCGTTTAGCTCAATAAACTGTTGCCCATGCGCCGCTTGAATATTGAACAAGTTATCCCAAATTTCGATATTGTGTCCCTGCCAACCAACTACATCCTCGCTGGCAAAAAAACTCCAGCCACCATAACGAACATCATTTTGTTCAAAACTGCCGTTGCTAATAATTCCAGCTTGGCTTACCAAGGGTAAGCAGTATATAAACATCAATAGGGTTCTCATAAAGCCTCTCTTGCAAGTTGCAAATAACACCATTTAATTGGGATAGAGCAAGCAACGAGCCAAGTTATAATAATCAACATAAAGCTTTGAATAGTAATGACTTAATAAACCATGAATGCATTAGTAAATTGAAAAGGCAGCTAAATAACAACGTGGAATCAATACGGTAGATATAGATCCATAAACACCTTTTCGACGTAAACTTAAGCAGTAACCTACCATTAGGGATAAACCATTATCAGCCACTCAGATAACAATAAAGCCTCTAAAGTGCCCAGTTCGCGCATTGCTCGCTTAGGAAAACTAGGGTCTTTAGCCTCGCGTGTAGCAGGAGGCATGCTAGCAGAAGGCGCCGCCCAATTAGCAGCAGGCAAACGCCCAAAACTAAATGAAATACTACTTACCCCCAACAATGTAAAACGGGTGGCCGATCAGCTGGCAAAACTTCGTGGTGCAGCCATGAAGGTAGGTCAACTTATGTCGATGGATGCTGGAGAGATGCTTCCTAAAGAAGTGAGTGAGCTATTAGCGCGTTTGCGCGCAGATGCCGACCCAATGCCAATTGGTCAGCTTAGCCAAGTATTGCTCAATGAGTGGGGAGAAAACTGGCAGCAACAATTTAAACAGTTTTCTTTACAGCCAATAGCTGCAGCTTCTATTGGACAAGTACACAGTGCTTACTTATCCGAACAACAAAGAGTCGCGATTAAAATTCAATATCCTGGCGTTAAAGGCAGCATCGACAGTGATGTTGACAACGTTGTAAGCCTGCTCAATATCAGCGGTATATTGCCCAAGCAGTTTGATTATCAGCAAATTCTTCAAGACGCCAAACTACAGCTTCACCAAGAAGCTGATTACCTTCAAGAAGCCGAATACCTGCGCCAATATCAAGCTAAACTCGCTAAGCATTCAGAATTTGAATTACCAGAGCTAATTGGCCATTTAAGTACCAGTAACATTCTCACCATGAGTCATCATGAAGGAGAAGCTATAGATCAATTACAGCAGCAACCTCAGGCATTACGTGACCAAGTCATGCATAACTTATTCAAATTGTTGATGATGGAGCTGTTTGAGTTTGGCCTAATGCAAACCGATCCCAACTTTGCCAACTACCTGTATTCAACGCAATCAAATAAAATTGTTTTGTTAGACTTTGGCGCGACTCGGCAAATACCCCCACACATTAGCCAGGGTTATCGCAAGTTACTGAGTAGCGCATTGGCACAGCCATTTACTCTAGATGTAAGCGCCTTAGAACAACTCGGTTTTGTTAACTCAAACAGTACCGAACGCCAAATAACCACCCTAAACAGTATGCTGCAGATGGTGATACAACCGCTTAAGTACCCTGGCGACTACAACTTTGCAAACTCACCGCTAGCTAAAGAACTACGCGAAGCAGGCATGGCACTTAGTTATGAACATGACTATTGGCACACTCCGCCTATCGACGTGCTGTTAATCCACCGAAAAATAGGTGGCATGTATTTACTGGCAAGCAGGCTAAACGCCAAAGTAAACTTACAGCAGCTGTTTGAGCCTTACCGGTTAGAGCACTAAGCTCTTGCGCTCCGGTCAATAATCACAGCCTAATAGACATAAGCTTGGTCAAACTCATGCCCACTGGCAGTTATCCCCCAGCCCCCATCGACGTGCTGTTAATACAGCGAAAAATTGGTGGCATGTATTTACTGGCAAGCCGACTAAACGCCAAAATAAACTTACAACAGCTATTTAAGCCTTATCGGCTAGAGCATTAAGCCCTTGCGCTCAGTTCAATCATTACCGCTGCGTGGTCACTGGCTTGGCTGTCTACAGAGTAATCTGCGTGGGTGAGATGGCGGTCAAAACAGCGATAAGCCACTACCTCTGCCAACTGCTGTTGATAATCAGGAGAAAACTCTCCAGATAGCAAAATGTAATCTAATACACTACCTTGTCCGCCCCAATAATGCGTTGCGGAACGTGGCTGGTCAGTTTGGCTTAAGGTGAAACTGTCATGCATTCGCCAGTGTTGTTCAATTTCATCATGCTGCACTAAAGGCAAGTCGAATACATGGCTAAGAGCACCTTGAGATAGGTCATCATTAAAGTCTCCCAGCATCATTACTGCCTCGAGCTTATGTTTACGACAACTTAAGATATCCTGCATCAATAGACTTACTTCCTGTGCTCGCAAGGTATCGGACTGCCAGCGGCCCATGTATTCATCAATATCACTAGGCTCACCCACTAGGTCTTCATCTAAGATCGGCCGCTTGGATTTGAGATGAACCACATAAGCTTTAATCCAGCCTACTTCTGGCAACTTAACTTTTGCAATTAAAGGAGCACGACTAAAAGTATTCAAGTGATTCGGATTATAAAGGCTGCCACTACGAAGCGGATACTTGCTAGCCAGCGCTAAACCCGGTTTGCGGTAAACATAGCTAGACTCGTCGAGGCTACTGGGTGTAGATAAAAAGTGTGGGTAGCCAAGGCTTTTACATTGCTCAGCCAACGCTTCTGCGCTAAATACTTCCTGAAAAGCCATCACATCGGCATCAGCTAAGGCAACTATTCTACTTAACCAAGCTTGCTTTTGCTGCCATTGTTGCGAGTCCAAAATATTGTCGAACTCATACGCCGCATAGGGAGGAGCTAAGTAATTAAGTAGATTCAAACTGAGAATTTTAATGCCTACTCCTTAGGGTCTGTTGATCTTTGGTGTTGAAATTTTGTTCGAGATAAGCGGGCTTTAATCGCGGCGAGCACTTAGAAGCCTAGTGGGCTAAGCAAGAAGTGCTTAACAAAGAGTAAAGTCCGCTTATCCGAACCCTTCGGGCAGCATTTCTTAGCCATTTATTCAGCGTTAGCGAGTGATTATTAAGCCCACTTAACTGCACACTCACTGCCTTGCCTAAATGGCTAATTAATTGCTGCAAAAACCATCAGCAAAGATCAACAGCCCCTAGTAAAGCCCCTATTTTATCTAGGGGCAGTTTACCTTTCGCGAAAAGATTTTGTTCGCGAGAAAATCGTTTTAGGCGCGGCAAGGCGGGTGTAGCCTAGCATTCTAGGTAAATACGGCTTAACAAAGCAAAAAACAATTTTAGCCGAACCCTTCGAGCAGCATTTGTGGCTGCAAAAATCAGCTCGAAAGATAAGCCCCCAGCACTGTGCTTGATTAACTAATCAGTGAGAAGCTTATTTCACGGTTATGGTTATTTTCTCAGATAGAATTGGCGGAGAATGAGGGATGTGGGTCATATCACCTAACAGCAACTGTAAGGTATGTTCACCCGGTGCTAACTCAATAGTGGTTTCGGTTTGTCCGCCACCAAAGTGTATATGTTGAGCATCGGCTGGAACGGGCATATCGAGCGCAGGAAGCTCAGACACATCAATCAGTAGATGATGATGCCCGGTATTAGCCTTATCAATTCCTGCTGGCGCTACGCCCATCCCCTTAAGTCCAAAACTCACCGTAACTGGATTGCTCACCACCGCGCCGTTAGCAGGAGAAATGATGTATACGCTAGCGCCCTCAGGGGCTTTAGTTTGCGCCCAAGTCAGCGGAGCAAAGAGTACTGCTGTAAGTAAAGCTAAATAAACAAATGACTTACCACGTGTTAAATTACCCATATTCATTACCCTAAGTTTTTAACAAGAGAGCTTTAAAGGTAGTAACTAAGCTTTTACTAAGCAATTTAGCTAAGCTGCAAGTTCGAGTTAGCCAGAACGAAAGTATTTGATTAATGCGCTAAGCAAACTTCAGGTTTTGTAAAAGTATCTAGCGCGTTCAGTTAAGCTAAATAGCAAATGAGTACGTATTATTTTATGATTAAAAATCTAACTAGATGGGTAAGTTAGCAGTAGTAGGTGAAGATGTTAAAAGCGATCAGTGCACAATTTGTAATTAAAGTAGATGGTATTCGAGTAGAAGTAAGTAAGGGACAAGTACCAGAGTATTTTATTCGAGAAATTAAGCTGGTACAGCGCAGCGCCCAAGCAATTAAAGGCAAAATCTACGGGATGCGCCGAGGTCGTCAAATAAACCTAGAGTGCTCAAAAGAGATTCCCGAGCACATCTTACAGCGCTTACGTAATGTTTGGCGACCTAATCCAACACCGAGTAACGATGGCAGTTTAAAGCGCCGCTAAGCGACGTTCGAAATTACGCTAATTGTTTTCTGCGAAGCCAAGCAAGAGACAGCAGAGCTAAACCGGCAAAGCCAATACTACCTCCACCAGACTCCGCTGCTGGTTGGCTGTTGTTCACCAGCTCGTCTGCCAATTTTGAGGTGAAATCACAATCTATAGAACTAGACTTATTAGCTCCCTCTTCAAACTCTAGTCTCATGATTTGGGTATATAAATGCCTCTCGCTAGGGCTCATTTTTGCACCCACACTGGAGTTAGTATTAACCTGAGTCGTAGTAGCTGCATCAGCTTGATAAGCAATTTTAACCGAGTGAACCCCTTCGGGTATATCGACTGCTAGTTCAGCCTTACAATCTCCACTTAACTGATATTTAGAATGCTCATCAACACTTATGGATAAAGAACCAGAGCCACTATAGCTGCCAAGGAAAACATCCAAAGCCAACTGCCCAGGGCCTTCAATATCGCCTATTAAATACTGGCGCACTTGCTCATTACCAGATTCGAAAGCAATTCCTTCATCAAGCAAACTGCTCCATTGCTGCAATCCACTAACATTCCACACATCAAACGGAGTATCGTATACAGCTAGCAATTCAGAAGGCATTTGCGGTAATACTAAGAGATCAATAGTGAGGGCTTCATCAGCCAAGTTAAACGTTAGCTCTGCTGCTGCGTGACTAGCTTCGTTAAGCAATACATCCAGCTTCAACTGACAACTCGCACTTACTTCTAGCACGCTACATTCATTTGTATCAACAATACTGAAGTGCTCAGAGCCCACGTCAAAATCGCTTAGCTCAATTGTCGAATCACTGGTATTTTTTAGGTTTATGCTTAAAGGCTGGCTTTGATATGGATCTTGGATATGCCAGATTTCTTCTTTTGCAAAATCAAGAGGACCAAGCAACTCCAGTTGCGTCGCCTTAATCCAATCCAAGTAGCGTCCTATTCGGGTGAATAACCCCATGTAGTTATAGCCATGCGACACTAAACCAGCATATACCTCCTCACCATCAACAAACACAAATGCAGGCGTTCCACTATCGCCAGGGGCAGGTCCTTTAGTCCGCTTTCCAGAACAGATAAAGTCCTCATCTGCGATGGCATGCGGAACATCCGCAGCAATTTGGTTATTACAGGTATCGATATCTGCTATTGGGGATATAGCCCCTTGCAACTGATAAGCGGGCTGATAGCTTTCATAGGCTGTAGAACCCAAGCCTAGTATTTTTAAGTTTTCTCCTGCTTGTAACTGTAGATTTTCAGCTTCACTAATCAATCGAACCGCTGGATAGTTTTCGGGATAACTTGCCATTTGATAAACAGCAATATCTTTATCATAGCTGCCAGCCACATATTGAGGATGGATAACGCTTTTAGCGAGAGGGTAACAATTATTCTTTGCTGCAGTGCCACTGCCTCCCATACAAGCATAAGCACGTGTTGCAGGAGCAAGAGCTACACAGTGTGCAGCACTTACAATCAAACCCCGGCCGATATAAGCTCCGCCACATTGGTGAGTCTCAAGGCTTCCAAGCCCAGTAAAATATCGCAGCGAAACCACACTTGGCCAATCTTTATCGGCCTCTTGCTCTCCACCAACAACGGCATTTGCACTACCGACAAACAGGCTTAAAATTAGCCCAAACCAAATCCTTATGCTCACTTTCCCATCCTTAGCTTTATAGTTTTTTAGCACCCTACATTTAATAATATAAAACTCAATAAAAGGTTGATGAATTTGTGATCAAGCGAAATCTAAGAAGAACTACCAAAGTAAAAAACTACAGCACTAAAATACATGCTGTAGTTCTTTAAGATTTAACTAATATGGACAAGCAAAAGTCCAGAGAGACCTATTAACCAGTAACATCGATATTTGAAAAGCTAGTTAACGGATTACAAGAAGCGACAAAGTAACTTTAGCTACGCGATACTATAGTCAGACTAATCACGCTTAGGCTTTACTCTAATACGATCGAAGCGACCTTGCCCACCTTTTCGATAAGCACCAAATATGGTGACCTTATCGCTAATACCGCTGTTAAAATCGACTTCAATAACTTCCCAATCACCATGGTAATCATCGTCCGCATAGGTTTGGATGGAAAACTCTTGAAACTTGTTAATAAGTTTTTGTTCTTC
This sequence comes from Agarivorans sp. JK6, assembly GCF_045277145.1. Lineage (NCBI taxonomy): Bacteria > Pseudomonadati > Pseudomonadota > Gammaproteobacteria > Alteromonadales > Alteromonadaceae > Agarivorans > Agarivorans sp. JK6. The sequence goes on from NZ_CP113525.1 coordinate 3,675,739, forward strand.
GGTGGCCTCGGTTGTTACAGTCACCCCTATTTTTCCAGAGCCTTTCAAAAACACCGCTAAGGTATAATCGGTATTGGGTCGCACAGTTACTTCTTGCTCAAAACGGCCACTTTCACCGGTTATTTTGGCAGACGATTCATCATCGCGCCCTTGGCCTGAAATAGCGGTTGAACCAGACTTCTTCCAGCCATACCAGCCCTGCTCAAAATCAGGATTAAGCACCAAGACCTTGGCCGCAGCGGCTTGGCTAATTACCAGTGAGCATACACACCCACAGAGTATCGATAGTACTCGTTTTAACATGTTCAATTTCCTTATTTTTTGTTTACCGTACTGTCTCTTTTCGATAGCAAACTGCAGCCTGTTATTGGTACTCCTAAGCCGCAAAATAAGTAATCTTATAACACAAATAAATCAGGTTAGTTTTACTCCAATCTTTGTTGGATTAATCCCTGCATTGGCCTTCCCATACCAACATTTGTAATACCAAACTACTTATTGATGATTTTCTCGGGAATTATTGTTTAAAAACAGAGACAAGCGGTGATTTTGTGAGCCAGCTCATACACTTATTACATAACCTGAACTCGAGATAAGAAAGTGACGAGAACTCTAAAAGCCAGTATTTAATCTAGCTCCCTGTTTCTGGCGAGATAGTTTTGCTTAGTTGTAGGTGAAGCTGCGCGCCAATAGCTAGCTTATCGGAAGTCGCTTCAACACCGAAATAAGTAGAATTGGCCTAACCTATTTATTTTCCCGAGCTCAGCTTACATAGCAAGCCGTTAGTTGGTCATTGCGGGAACAGGTATCTGTTGAGAGTGATAGTAATTAGCAATTGTAGAAGTCAGCTTTCCAGAGTAATGAAGATAATTAAGCAAGTGCTCTAGCTTTTCTCGCTGCTGATATAAGCTTGATTGACGGGAGATACCTATATACACCTTGCTATCGTAAGGCACTTCAAACTTAGCAATCTTAAATTTTCCAGCCCACAAGGAAGAGTTCAAGGCTTTATGGCGGCCAGTCTCGCCGGCTAAACATACATCAACGCGTTTTCGTTCAAGCATTTTCAAGCATTCGCTTTGGTTATTTAGCTTCACTTTATATAGTTTGTGGTCTTGATCAAAACGCGCGAAATGCTTAGCCCCAAGCTTTATGCCTACCCGCATGGAATAAAGATCTGAATACTGGTTTAAGCTTCGAAGTTCACTTTTACGTATAATGAAATAATGACGAGCAGTGCTTAAGTAAGCGGGCTTTAAGAAGTAGATATCTTGTTCACGCTGCTCAGTTTTAATTAAGCCTGCGGTTATGTCCACTTGGCCAAGCTGCAAACTGCGCAAACGCCTAGCAAAGGGTAAGTAGTAATTAACACTTTCCACACGAGCTTCTTTAACCAACAAGTTCATAATGTCGTGGCTCAGCAGATGTTGCTTTGTTGAATAGGCTACTCGCCAAGTCGCTCTTGACTCAGCCGTTGCAGTATTTAGCAACAAGTAAAGCCCAAGCAACAATAAGACCCTCATTAGCAAAAAATCCCTTTTAGCTAGTATTAAGCCTATGATTCCTTTAAGGCTTTCTCAAAAAGTCGCAATCAGGCTACAGCAAAGCAAGGTCAAATTAAAAGCACATAAACGTAAAATCTTTAAGGTGAGAATTGGAAATAATTGTTTACAGCTTAGACTTGGGTAGGCTTGCAGAAAGCTTAAATGCAAACTGCCTTGCCTGCTCTAAATCGCGCTTTAAGCGCGGTATATCAGCATCGTCTAGAAAACGCGTAAAAGCCTTTACCGCGATTCGCTCAAACGCAGGAATGGTATCGCGATCAAAATACTGCGATACGCCAATAGATTCCTTTAGCATACTCGCGCCTTCACTCACTAAACTATCACTACTCACTTCTGACGCAGTAGAAGCAGGTATATAGCCTAAGCCTTCAGCTATTTGGGCTTGTACCTCTGCCCTTGCCATATACTTTATAAACTCTTCAGCTTGGTACACCTTCTTGGTGTGTTGAGCAATCATAAACACATCGGTGGGGGCCACCTCATAGGTGGGTAGATCATACAGCACAGGAAATGGCATAAATCCAATATCGTCTTCCAACTTAGCTGGCCACTTGGTGGCTACAAAATTACCTAACAACAAAAATGCTATCCGTTCTCGGTAAAAAATGGGTAATACTTCATCCCAGGCGTAATCATGATGATCAGCATTAAAGAAGCCGAGTTTGATTAACGAGGCCCATTGTTCATAGACTGGTGTTAATCGAGGATCATAAAAAGAGACTTCCCCTCGAAGTAATTGCTGGTGAAAGCTAAGGTCGTTTATTCTCAGGTTTAAATGATCAAACCAAGCTGCGGCTGGCCAATAGTTTTTGGTACCAATACCAATGGGGGTAATACCAGCTTGTTTAAGCTGTTCGCATTGACGAACAAAATCTTCCCAAAAACGTTGCGGGCCACCATGTTTATCGATAAGTGATTTTCGATAAAAAATACCCCAGTGATAATAAGCAAAAGGCAAGGCATATACCTGCCCTTCTTCACTCACTCCACTTTGTAAATGAGCAAAACTATCAGCAAGTTTTAACTCTTGCCAAACATGATTAATTGGCCTTATCAGGCCCTTACGAGAAAACTGAAACAAGCGTTCAGAAGCTTGCCAGTGCAGCACATCGGGTGAGTTTTCTCCCCCTTTAAGCCACTTATCGATCTCGCTTTTATAATCTTCATCACTGCGAATAATCGTTTGAATATGAATGCCAGTCTCTTGAGTAAAAGCCTCAAATACAAAATGAAAACTATCGCGTTGCTTGGGTGTTAACAGTAAAGACACTCTAAGCGGCTGGGCAACACAACTTAAACTTAAAGAGACAATTAGCAAGACTAGCCATTTGAGCGACATAAGGTTCCTTCACTATTCGTTTGCTAACCCTCTGGCTAGGTGTAGTTATAGTGTAGTCTCTATTGGATAATCTCGCGTTAGCGCGTTCTGGCTAATAAGTGACAAAAAAGCCAATAAAAACAAAAGCCAGTAGCTTTGTGAGCGATTAGGTATACTTAACTCAGCCTCAATCAGCGTGTTATAAGAACCAATGACATTTAACCAACTGCCTCTCAACCCTAACTTACTTAAAAACCTTAGCGCTTTGGGCTATCAACAAGCTAGCGAGATTCAACAGCAAGCCATACCTCTGGCGTTGGCTGGTCATGATTTAATGGCCTGTGCCCAAACCGGCACCGGCAAAACCGCAGCGTTTTGCTTGCCTATTTTGCAAGCCCTTAGCCAACAAGAACGTACTCACTATATCCAAGCCTTAATCATCACACCCACTCGTGAGTTGGCTCAGCAAGTGCACCAAAACCTAGAAAATTACGCTAAAGGCTGCGAGCTTAATTGCGCATTAGTGTATGGCGGTGTGAGTATAGAGAAGCAGCAATCAGCTCTTAAGCAAGCCTGCAACATAGTGGTGGCGACTCCAGGTCGAATGTTAGATCACCTAAAGCGCGGCTCCTGTGACTTAAAACACTTACAACATTTGGTATTAGACGAAGCCGATCGCATGCTCGACCTTGGCTTTAAAGATGAATTAAGAGCCCTATTCAAGTATTTACCGCAGCAGCGCCAAACCATGCTGTTCTCGGCTACGTTAGATGCGAGTATTTACCGCTTTGCTAAACCTTGGTTAAACCAAGCCAAACAACTAGATGTTGCCAAAGCTCATAGCAAGGCAGCAAAAATAGAAGAACGCGTTTACAACGTTGACCAAGATAAAAAAGCCGCATTACTTTGCCAATTAGCTAAAAAGGACAGTTGGCAGCAAGCCTTGGTATTTTGCCGCACTAAACAAGGCGTGGACAAACTGGTTAAACAGCTGATTCAAAACGATATAAGCGCTGCAGCTTTACATGGAGACTTAAGCCAAGCCGCCCGCGAACAAAATTTAGTTAAATTTAAGGATTCCGAAATACGCCTCTTAGTCGCAACTGATGTAGCGGCGCGGGGGATAGATATCGAAAATATGCCCTGTGTTATCAACTTAGAGCTACCATACAAAAACGAAGACTATACCCACCGCATTGGTCGTACTGGTCGCGCAGGGCAAAGCGGCATTGCCATCACATTGTTGAGTGTTGACGACGAACACTTACTGCACGATTTAGAAGCCCAACTCGACCGCCGATTACCTCAGCAATGGTATCCTGGCTTTGAGCCCGATTTAAGCCAGCCCGCACCCTCTAACAAACGTAATTCGCGCTCTGTACAAAAGCGTAAAGCCCGACAACGCGCCTTAGGCAATAACAAGCGACACAAATAATTCATCGATAAACATTGCCTAATTGCCAACAATGGGCAAGGATCCAGTATTACTTAAATCGGAGCAAAACATGTCTACTTCAGAAACAAATCTATCAGCCTTTAGCCAAGCAGTAATTGCTGCAGGGGAGCTTTGGGTGCTTAGCGCCGATGATGAATTTGTCGTGGTGGATTCCATCGAATTTGAAGCCACCGACGTAATGCCGCTATTTTCTAAGCAAGCAAATGCGCAAGCCTTATGTATTGAAGATTGGGCGAGCTATCAGCCAGTAGCCGTTAAACTTGAAGAATTTTTTGAAGAATGGTTACCAAGCCTTGATGAAGACAAAGTATTGGTGGCCATAGACTTAGATGAAAACTTAGTAGGCGAAGAAATCGAAGCATTTACTTTGGCCAAACAACTGGCCGCAGACGACGCCTAAGCACAAACAAAAACGCCACTCTGCAGTGGCGTTTTCTTTTTATTGCTAAGCACTTAACTGAGCTAGCTGAGCTGTCTCACCATTAATCGTGTTTAAGAAAATGAGCTGAAATCCGTTAAATACGAAGCCAACTGTTTTTGCTCATGATACTCGTCTATTCTGCGCCGAGTACGCGAACTATTTTTGGCTTTTTTAGCGTGTTTAATCTGAGCGGCTTTGTCTTCGTCTTCCCACTCATCAATATCATCAAATCTTGAAAATCTCATCGCTGGCAACCTAATTTAACTAAAAATATAACAGGCTATATTGCGCGACAAAAAGTTAGCTAAGCTGAGCTTTTTCCGCCATTTAAATGTGCTAAAAAACCCTACTTTCGTCAATCTATTTCACAGCTAGTAAAAACCATCCAACAAAACAAATAACCATTAATAAACAATGCTTTAAAGTAAAAATGAGTTATTTCCCTACTGAGTAAAACTTTCTTATCGTTACCATAAAAATTCTTTGTTTCAACGTGAACAAACTTACTGACATTATCGCGCGGCTTTGGATAAAGCACTGTCTATTAATCGTGTTTGTAGGTACGTCATGTTAAACAATTCTGCACAACAGCCAAGCTCAGGGATCCTTAGCCCATTGTTAGGCTTGGGCTTATTTGCGGTAGCCTCGGGCTACCTCATGAGCCTATTACCACTGGCCTTAACAGCCTTAGCGCTTCCACTGTCGTTAAGTGCATGGTTGGCCAGTGCGTATTACACAGGTTTGTTACTCGGCGCCTTACAAGCGCAACGCTTAATCGCAGCTATTGGCCATCGGATGGCCTTCATCCTTTGTTTGTTAGCATTGCTCACCACAGTTTTATTGATGCTCTTGCTTCCCTATCCGAGCGCTTGGCTAGCCCTGCGCCTAGTAGCGGGTGTGGCAACCGCAGGTATTTTTGTGGTGGTTGAATCTTGGCTTTTACTCGTGGATGACGACAAACAACGAGCCTCTCGCTTAGGCGTTTACATGCTGACTCTTTACGCTGGTAGTGCTGTTGGTCAGTTGTTAATTGAGCCAATCGGGACCGCGGGCTTAGCGCCCTTTTTAAGCATTGCGACTCTGCTGGCTTTAGCTATTTTAGCACCTCTGTTTACGCGCACAGCCAAACCCCACCAGATTTTACATAGCGCTGTGTCTATCAAGGAGCTTTCAAGCTTAAGTAAGCCAGCCTTTATCGGCTGTATTGTATCCGGTTTGGTGCTGGGCCCTATCTACGGGCTAATGCCCAGCTATTTAAGTAGCTCAACTCAGTGGAGCTACAAGGTAGGAGTGTTAATGGCAAGCTTAGTACTTGGTGGAATGTTGGTTCAACCCTTAAGTAGCTACTTATCGGCACGATTAAACAAAACCTTGCTACAAGCTTTCGCAGCAGCCATAGGCGTACTAGCAGCGTTGGCGATAGCCATGGCTAACTCCTGGTTAGCCTTGTCAGTAAGCTTATTTGCATTAGGAGCGGCGGCATTTTCTATTTACCCCATCGCGATATCTCAAGCTTGTGTAAATGTGCCAGCGGAGAAAATTGTCGCTATCACCGAATTAATGCTAATTAGCTATAGCATAGGCTCAATAAGCGGCCCGTTGCTGGCGGAATCCGCTCAAAGCTTGGCGCTTAAACTGCCCTTATATATCGCGTTAGTCTTGGCTAGTACCAGCATGTATATGTTGATTGTGGCCAGCAAAGAAAAAACTGGCCGAGGCCGCCTACCACCTACACTTGGGGTTTGAACTTAACGGTAATCCTGAGCGCAGTAGAGCTGGCCACTGCCTGCCTCTTCTTCAAGTAATACCGGGACCAAAGCGCCCGGTAATACTGAATCTGGATGATTTGGCGCTTGCTCTCCGCCTAAGTCGGTCTGCAACCAACCAGGATCCATTAAGTTCATTAATACACCGCTGCCAGCTAAGCTGGGCAGCATGTCGCGCACATAACGATCTAAGGCAGCTTTAGAACAGCTATAAGCCATAAGCTGAGGTTGGTCGGCAATGCCAGAGGTAACATTAACTATACGTCCCTCACCTTGCTGCTTCATTTGCGGTAAAAAGGCGTCACATAAACTTGCTGGTGCAATGCAATTTACTTGAAAACTTAAGGCATAATCTGAGGCAGGAACCACGGCGTCATCTCGCCAAGGCGTCATAATTGCGGCATTGTTATATAACACCGTCAAAGATTGATGAGTTAATTGATTAACTTGAGTCACCAAACTGGCTACAGCTTGGCTATCAGACAGTTCGGCTTCTACCGCAACCGCGAAGCCCTGCAGGCAGGTAATCTCATCTACCACTTTTTGCGATGCACTCAAGCTTCGACTGTGCACAATCACTTTGGCACCTTTAGCTGCTAGTGCTTTGGCAATGCGTAATCCCACACCTCGACTTGCCCCAGTCACTAAGGCCCATTTACCCGCTACTTGCATACTTTGCCCACCCTTAAATACTTTGAAATCAATTCACTCTAACAATGCTTAATCTTACCCTTAGTGAAGAGCAATCCAGCTTTCAGTCTGAGTTAAATTGGCAAAAATTGAAGTACTTCAAAAGAGAGTGAAACTGAATGAAACAGTGAGATAGTTACTCGCAGAATAAGACAGCAAGTACCGCGTTAACTCACAGAAAAAATCAGCCAAATAAGGCCCTAATGCTGATAAACAAAACCACCATAAAGGTATTTTGTCGCTTCTGCGCCTAGCACCAATACTTGGTCTCCAGGCTCTAAGGGGCAATTCTCAAGTAAACGAGCAAAGCTTAACCAAATAGCTGCTGATCCAAGATTACCGAATAGTTTTGCATCATTAATGATTTGCTCTTTTGGGTAGTTTAGCGCTTTGCTCAGTAGTTTATCGATATGACCATTGGCTTGATGCGGCAAAATGTACCTAAAGTCACTGAGTTGATAACCCCGCGACAGCACGGCTTCTAAGCCTAATTCGAACAACTGTGAGCCAGTTTTCTTCACCTGAGTAATATTGTGATGAAAACGCGCCATATTGCCCTCACCAACAGTATTGGCCCCCGCATCTAAGTAAAAGCCAGGGGCTTTGTTATGACCAATTTGCCCTAGGTAAATGTCTTTAATTAGTCGCTCTGGCTGGCTAGCGGGGCCAACAATAACTCCACCACAACCATCCCCCATTTGCACAAAATTCACTAACTGTTGCTGATCGACAAATTGCTTATCTAAATCGAAATACACCGAGCCAGTTTCACTCCCCACAATAGCCACTGGCGCTTGGTCAGCGGCACATAACGCACTAGCTAGCTGCAAGCCATTGGCAAAACCGGTACAGGCTTGGCGAAGTTCGGCATAAGCGCCGTGGTATGCCAACTCATCGGCCAACCAAGCTGCATTGGGCGGAACTTGGGTGTGCGGCGTACAGGTATGACTTAACAAATACCCTAGTTGCTCAACCTGTAAATCCGACTGCTGCAAGCACTGTTGTAGCACCTGCTTTGCCATATCCACGCCAGTTGGCGAAGCTTGACTGCGTGGCTGGGCAAAACTGCGGCTTAAAAAGCGCCGCTCCACCCCTAAACGTTTGGCAATAATTTTGGCTTTACGTGCCATGCGCCAACCACATTGCTCCGCCAAGTAGCCCAACAACTGTTCATTAGCGACTGGCTGATGTGGCACAAACCAGTTAGCAGCCAATAAGTTTAATGAATGGCTTGCAAATTTTACTGCCATTTTAGCTCCAATCTTTTTTCTAACTTATCCAAATCAACGCCTATAATTTCAAACTGATCGGCTTGCTGTTTGAGCAGCTGCATTAATGCACCAAGCACCCACAAACGCTCCTCTGCCATGTCACTCACACTTGCCCCAAGATGCTGAGCAAAGTGCTTGCTCACATACACATGCTTGGCTTCGTCTTTTTTAATTAAGCCGCATAGCAGAGAAAAAGGATGACGACTGCCAATGCTGCCGCGCTCAATCAACTGCATGAGCTGGGTTACACAGGCATCTAAACTGGCAATTCGCACAAACTGCTGCTGTAAGCTTAAGCTACGGCCTAAGCCAGCATAAAATCGCTGTGCAGTGCGGCGAACCTTATGCTGTTCGGCAAGCTCTGGCAGTTGAGAAAAGACCGTTTGTAGCGCTTCATCATGCCACGCTTCATCGGCTTCTACTTCATTTAAGGCTAATACTGAATCGGCACATTGTTGCTGGCTAAATTGCAATGCTTGCTGCTGAAACACCAACTGGGCTGATTGTTCGCCACACAATAATAGCGGCATAAGTATCGCGAGTGCCTCGGTATGTGCTGAAGAAAACTCTAATGGTGAGCCTGCATATTGCTTGCTCCAACTGGCAATAGGGTGCTGCAAGTTTAAGCTCGGTGTCGCTAGCTTGGCAGCAAAACAATTGCCCATAGCATGTCGTTTCATAGCTGCCCCCCTAACTCTGCTGACAAGCGGCTTTTAGCATGAGGCAAACACAAAGGCAGTATCAATAAGTCCACCATTAAGGCTAATAACAGAGTAAGCGCTGAGAGCAAACCCATTTGCTGAATAGGCAAAAAATCAGATAAATAAGCTAGGGCGAAACCAACCGTTAGCGCCCCAGAAGTAAGCAATAAAGCGGGAGTAATGCTAGCCATACCTTGCTGCAGTTGTGCGCCACCACGAACCGGATCAACCTTAAGCAATATGTGCAAACTATCATCAACAATAATGCCTAGCATCATACCCATTACCACCGCACTGCCTAAGCTTAAGTGTTGGCCAAATAGTTGCCATAGAGCAAACACCCATAATAGCGGAATGGCGTTAGCCAGCAGCGCTAGCACCATTAGATATCCACTGCGTTTTAACACTAGTACCACCAAGGCCACTAACAAGAAAGCCAGGCTAAAAGACAGCAACATCGCTTGGCCATTAGCTTGGTTAAACTTAGCAAAAATGAGGTTGCTGCTATAAGCCGGTGATAATTGGATTTGCTCAGCCGCCGCCCACTGTGCAATACGTTGCTCAAACTCAATAAGCTGGCGATTGCTTAAAGGCTGTAACCATACCGTGATTAACTCTGCCTGTTTAGCTAAATCAAGCCCACTTTGCTGCACTGTAGACATACTCATAATTGCTGTAGGGTCTTGCGCAAACCAATCTAACCAATCATGTTTGCTGTTTACTTGACGTACTTCAGCTTGCTGATTTAAGTAGCCTAGCAATCGGCTTAATGGCTCTGAACGAGCAAAGGGATCATCGCTTTGTTCGCTGAGCTGATAACGCACACTATGTAAACCTAAAAACTGTTGCTGCAGTTTATCTCTGCTCAAAGAAAAAGCATTATCGGCTTTAAAGTAGTTCAAAGGATCATCATCAAAGCGCAGCTGACTTACCGCCCACCCCGCCACTAAGCTCACAACAAGTGCGGCCAGCAAAATAACGCGTCGATACTTAAGCAAAAGAGAAAAGTTAACTAATTTAGCGGGTTGTTTTGTGTTTATATTTTTTGAACATGTAATGCCTTTTAGCCACCAAGGCAGCAGGGAGCAACAGGCCAAGCCATTAACTAACACTGAAAATGCCACCATTAAGCCAAAATCAGCAATCGGTGGTGAAGGGCTTAGATTCAATAATAAGAAACCTGCAGCGGTGGTTAACGCTCCCCAAAGCAAAGGCGAGAACTTGTGCTCTAAAGCGCCCAATATAGCCTGATAGCTATCATTGCTCACTACTAGCTGTTCTCGCCATGCAAAATATAAATGGCTGCAATAGGCCATGATGAGACTAATTATCACCAAAGGAATAAAAGCACTAATCGCCGCCAGTTTCAAACCTAACCACCCACTTAGCCCCAAAGTAAGCAGCAAGCTAAAAAAGGCGCAGCTGGCCATGGCAGCTAACCACCGCAGATTGCGAATAACCAAAGTAAATAGCAAGGTAAAGCTGATGATCAGCGCAGGAGCAAACCAGCTCAAATCATGCTTCAATACCTTAAGATATTGTTGACTTAGCGCTAGCTCTCCAGCGTATTGATAAGAGACTCCTTCAGCTGCAAACTCTTGCAGCACACTATCAAGCTGCGAGAAAAACTCTGGTACAAGCTTCGCCTGCTCAGCAATACTTGGCGCTACATTTAGGCTAAGCAAAACACTTAAGCGGTCTTCGCTAACTAGCTGTTTTGCTAGTGTGGGAGGTAAGGCCGATTGCAAGGCTAAATCGGTCGTTGGGCTAACAGTTTCGACTCCCTTAAGCAGCAGTAACTGCTGACTAATACTCTGGAGCAAAGCGAGTTGATGTGGGCTGGTCCAGCTTTGAGAGCCGATTAGCAAAACCTGAAGATTAGCAACAGCACCAAACTGCTGTTCAAATTTACTTAGAGCAATAAGCTCTGGATCATCCTTAGAGAAATAGGCTTGAATGCTGGGTTGCAAGTTGAGTTTGGGTAAGCCCATTAAGGCAACGATTAGCAGCAACAGCCAGCCAAATTTCACCCAAGCGTGTTGCATGCCTAGGATAAACTTTGTGGCCTTGGTTTGTTGCATAGTCCGCCTTTTATTAACTAAAAAATACTGCCTTTTTAACTAGACCAAGCAACACGCAATTTATTTTCAATAAAAATGAATCAGTTACAAAAAAGGTTTATTCCCAGCGCGCGTCTTGCTCAGACATTTCAAACGCTATCGCCTCTCCTTTGGCCGTTAATTGCAGCACAGCCTTGGGAGAGCCATCGCTATTTAATTCAAGCAAACCAATGCCGGAGGCATTAAGTAAGCGCTCACCACGTGCACCATTTTCTGGTCGGTGAGGCACAATCCGCATTCGTCTACGACGAGTAAACCAGTTAAGTGGTGAGCGAGGTGAATATAGCCAGCGATTGATCCGATCGAGGGTATTAAGCAAGCCTTCGGGAAATTGGTTTTTTATGCCGCTGCTAGTGATTTGCCAAATATCGGGCCCCCCTTCTCTGCCACGCAGTTGAATTTGATAAGCAAAAGAGTAATGCACATCACCAGACAAAATCACAAAGTGCTGTGGCGTTTTCGGGTGACGAAATAAATTTAATAGCGCGTTTGCCGAACCAGGATGCGCCATCCAGTTTTCTGCATCCACCAGCAATGGTTTTCCTGCCAAGGTAAATAGGCGCTGAATCACTTCAATAAGCTTTACCCCAAACATCGGTGCAGGGGAAACTAATATAACGGCATCTAGTCCAATCAATTGCTGCTGTAAATCGGTAAGGGCTTCCCAATCCATCAAACCCGACGGTGAATTAAGGTTACGCTCCGAGCGCCAGCGGTGAGTTCTGGTATCCAACACCAATAACTTAGGTTCGGTATCCCAATGGTAATGCCACTGGGGGTAGCTAAGTAGCGTATCGATCAGCGCTATATGTTGCTGACCACCAGGAGCCAACAAGCTCGCTTGTAGTTCGCCCATCAACTTCGCTGAAAAGTTGTCTGGTGCATTGCCCCAGCCTTGGCACAGAAAATAGGCCACTAAAGCGTTGCCAATAATACGTTTAGAAAACGGATGACCGTAGGCACTTTGCTCCCAAGCTGCGGTTAAATTCCAATCGTCGGTGACATCATGGTCATCAAACATCATTGCGCAAGGCAAATGCGCCATTAAGCGCTGCACTTTAGCTAAACCTGCAACAAAGCCATCAAGGGTTTCGCGCTGCTTAACAAACTCGTCCAGTTGCTCCAAACTTAATGCGTCTGGCGGGCTCATATCCAGTTTCGACCAAGCGCTGGGTGACCACACTAACAAGTACATGGCGAGCATTTCGGCCAAAGAAACCAAATGGTTGTTAGCATGATCAGAGGTGAAGATAGGTTTCTTTACCGCACTAAATAAGGCTTTATTAGCTGCCAGCTCTACTCCCTCTTTAGGCAATAACTGTTGGCGAGACAAATAATGCCCTTGAGCATGAAGCTGTTCACTAGCGGGGAGTTTACTGTCTTGAAAAGGCTCATTCGCCAAACCTAAACGGGCAATTAACTGGTGAATAGCGACTAGCATGGGAGTAGCAACGTCGTCGGCATATACTTGATCGCCACTTAGCATCAGCAAACTTGGCCAGTTATCTAACTCTTGTTCGGCTAACCAAGCATCTGCTCTTACCAAACCGTCGCCACTAGCAAAGTGCGGTTTACGGCATGAGCCATGTAGCATTTGCTTTACCTTATTAGGTACCACAAAGCCTGGTAAATTGTGCGGTGGATACACCAATTGGGGTGCCCAATTTCGCCATGTTAAAGGCTCCGATTCACCAGCTTTAATAAGACCTAAATCGTAGCTAATCCAAGTATCGACAGGCAAAGCCGATTTAAGCTCTAGATCAATTAAGTAGTAATAAAGACGCTCACCAGCACAAATGCATTGGCTAATTTGCATGATTTGCTGATGATCAAACAACTGTGGCGGCTTGCCCTTTACTTGCAAGCTAAGTTGTAGCTCTAAGGCCTGCGAGGTGGCAATCCACATGCTCAGCTTAGTAGTGCTGATTTGTCTTAAGATTGGGCCGGCTAATACCAGTGCTAAATTTTCTTCACTCATATCAAAAGTATACAAGCGCTTAGAGAAAAGACCATTACGCTTTATTTAGATATTTTATTGGTTTCCAAGTGAGCATATTAAGGCTAGCTTTAAAAGCAATAAGGAAAACAAGTTTTGAGGCATTATGGCAGCGTATTTGTTGGGACAAGTTAACATTAAAGATCCGACCCTTTGGCAACAATATGTTAAGGCTGTGGGAGAGTCGTTAACTCCTTATAAAGCCAAGGTATTGCTACGCGGTAAATGGCATAAGCAACTGGCGGGCTCTAGTCAATTTGAGCAAAGCGTAGTGATCGAATTTGCCAGTATTGAACAACTAGAGAGTTGGTACCATTCGCCTACTTATCAATCGCTTGTACCTCTGCGCGATAAGGCCGCAGAGGTACATATTAGTAGTTACAGTAACTAAGGTTTAGGCAAACATATCCGACAGTGAAGCTATGTCATTAGACTTTTTAGCCAGCTCGCTACTACTGGTTTTAAGTTCACTCGCATGATGTTTGGTTTCTTGACTGAGTTGGCTGATTTTAGCCACATTTTCCGAAATATTGGCACTCACCACAGACTGTTGCTCGGCAGCCACAGATATGGTGGTAGAAACGTCATGCACCTCATTCATCATGTTAGAAATGTCAGCCACCAATTCTGAGCTACGACTTGCGGTTAGTAAGCACTGCTCAGCTTGGCCACTACTATGCGTCATTCTGTCTTCCCAAGATGCTAAGCTATTTTGCATTTTATCCACCGACTGCTCGATTAAACTTGTGGCTTGATGGGTGCGATTAGAGAGCGCCCTTACCTCATCGGCAACCACCGAAAAACCTCTGCCCTTCTCCCCCGCTCGTGCCGCTTCAATGGCTGCATTTAAAGCTAGAAGGTTAGTTTGATAAGCAATGCCTTGGATTTCTTCCATCACCTTAGCAATACCATCAGCATCATCGGTTAGCTCTTTGGCTAAGTTTGCCGCTTGTTTTACATCCTCAGACAAGGTTTCTACCTGCTGACGGGTTTCACTCATATTGATCTGGGTTTGCTCACAGTGTTTTTGAGTTTCACCCACTTTATCGGTAGCGGTTACCGTGGAGTTACTGATCTCTGACGCGGTCATCGACATTTGATGAATGGCCGCAGATAACTGCTCTAATTCTACAGTTTCAATATCGACAGCCTTACTGGTGGTGATAGAAATGGTGGCGAGCTCTTTGGAAAGGATCTGTAAGCGCTTGGTTGAATCTGCCGTGCGACCAAGTATGGTTTTAATTCTCGCTTCCAATAAACCTATATGGAAACGAGCCACATCAAACAGTTCGGTGCCCTCGTAGATATAACGGCTAGGGCTATCAAACGATTGCTTAAGCTTATTAAGCTTCCATGGCGTTGTGACTAACTCATTAAAATTAAGAAAAAATAAACTAGCCACAAACAGCAATTCTAGCAAAGCATAACGACTGTCTATATTCATCGACACCCAAAGTAAGCCCATCAGCAAAATAATGGCAGACGCCCATACCCTTGCTACCCTGCCACTCCATAGTGGTTCGATATGTTTACCATTATTTAGCTTATGGTAAATCATCTCTGCTCGCTGTTTGTGTTCCGATTTTGGCGACACTCTCACCGATTGGTAACCAATGTGCTGGCCTTCCTCATAGAGCGGCGTAACGTAAGCATCTACCCAATAATAGCGACCGTCTTTGCAGCGGTTCTTTACCATGCCTCGCCACGCTTCACCCGCTTTAAGCTTCTTCCATAAATCGGCAAAAGCGGCCTTGGGCATATCTGGGTGGCGAACAATATTGTGGTGTTGCCCTAACAACTCTTCATGTGAGTACCCCGCCACCTCACAAAAGGCCTCGTTTGCGTAAGTGATATCACCTTGAAGGTCAGTTGTTGAGACCAGTTGCAGCGATTTATCAAAAGTAACTTCTTGATTAAGTGTTGCCATAGCGCTATTACCAAAGTTAACTATAGATAATATAAATAATAGCTGTATTGCTTGATCCTAGCGCTAAAAAGCCAGCATTAACTCACCTTTAAGTAACATATAAGTCAATTAGACATTTGCATTCAATAACTTAAAAACCACAAAAATCTTTAGAAAAATTGCCGAACAAGCCGCTAAAGCCAAACAAGACTGCTGTCTTCGAACAAAGCGGTTAACAATCAAACAAAATTAAAAAATATTGTATAACTACCACTTTATGGTTGCTTATCTGGTTTAAGTAAAAACTCTGATTAATCAGCGGAATATAAGCGATCGATTGAAGAAACAGCCAAAATGAAATCCTTTTCAATCACAAAACCAAGATATTTACTTGATGAATACCTCAATTTGTTCACTTTAAAGACTATTTTTTATTCGAGCGGCGTTATGGTCGCGCAACAAATGACCAATAAGAGTCATTTAACATTGGCTAACAGCTTGATATGCCTATGGCTATCACAATATAAACTCGAATAAGGAAATGACATGAACAAGGTAGTACTCCTTGGTTTGTTAACGGCCTCCCTTTCTGCTCAAGCAGAATGGGAGTTCCGTGGCACGCCAAATGGCTGGCAAACCACCGCCATGGAACAGGTATCTAGTACAGAATTTCAAACCTGCCAAACCTTTGGCAATAACGACCCACGTTTTAAAATTGACCGTTGGGGCAATTGGCAAGAAGCCTACCCTAACCAAGACTACCGCGTATCGGCCGGTAGCCACCAGATTACTTTTTACAGCGACAGCAAAAATATCGACGTAGTATCGGTAGCAAACTGTGATAGTAACCAAGCGCCAACTGCTGTTATCTCACCAGCAAATGCGCAAACTGTAGATGCTGGCACTAGCATCACCTTCTCGGCCAGTGGCTCTAGCGACAGCGATGGAAGCATTGCTAGCTACTCGTGGAGCACAGGTGAAACCACTGAAACGATTAGTGTTACCTTTACTCAAAGCGACACCGTTACCTTACAAGTAACCGACAACCAAGGTGCAGTGAGCAATACCGCCAGTGTAGAAATTACCGTTGCAGGCGAAGAGCCGCCGGTATGGTGTTTCCGCGGCACACCAAATGGTTGGGGCCAAACAGCAATGGTACGCGACGCGGCCAGCGGCTTATACACACTGACTCAAGCCTTTGCAGGAGAAGAAAGCCCAGCACGCTTTAAAGTTGCCGCTTGTTCAGATAACGGTAGCTGGGGTGAGAACTACCCTAACCAAGATTTCCAAGTAGAAGACAATACTAACTACAACATCAGTTTTGATGCTTCAAGCAAAGCCATTACCGCTGACATAGTGATTAATGAAACTAAGCCTGAGTTAACAGTAAGCCCTAACAGCAGCGATTTTAGCACCGACACACTAGCGGTAACCTTAAGCTATAAAGGTGAAAACGTTACTGATAGCACCTACCAACTAAGCACTACTGGTGGTACCCAAGGTGTAAACTTTAACAATGGCGACATCATCAATATTGGTGGTGAACTAGCTGTGGGTGAATCTGTTGAGTTACAAGTATTTGTAGCCAATGCTCAAGGTTCGGTTATTCAAACTTATACCTACAATAAAATTGCAGCGCCTGAAACTGGCTTTACCGTTTATCTAAACGCGCCAGGAGATTGGACGCCGTCTATTCACCACTGGGATGCACTTCCAGCTGGTTCTGAGCCCGATACTGCGTGGCCTGGTGATGCCATGGTGAAACGCGGTGATATCTGGCATGAGTTTAAGTTTGAGAACAGCGATTCAAGCAAACTAATCTTTAGCAATCAAGGCAATAGCCAAACGGAAGATCTATTCCGCGATAAAGATGGCTGTTACACCATTGAAACTCAGAGTTGGACAGACACTTGTGATGTAAATGATGATGCTAATGTGAGCATTGATCCTGCAGTAAGCACTTTCTGGACTAACGAAGTAAGCATTACCTTAGGTGCTACTGGTGATGACGTTACCGGTGGTTTGTACACTACCGACGGTAGCGATCCGGTAAACGGTATTGCGTATAGCAATGGCGAAACCATTTCGGTTGGCAGCAACTTAGCCATTGGTGAGTCTCTACAACTCTGTTTATATGCAGAAAACGCTAACAGCAACGCCAACAAATGTTTCACCATAACCAAAGTTGAGCAGCCTACAGCATCTGATTTCACATGGGACAACGCCAACGTTTACTTCGTTATTACCGACCGTTTTAACGATGGTAACTCAAGCAATAACAACTCTTATGGTCGCCCAAGTGTTGATGCCACAGGCAAAAACATTGGTACTTTCCATGGTGGTGATATTGCCGGCTTAACCGCTAAATTGGATGAAGGCTACTTCACCGATCTTGGTATTAACGCCATTTGGTTAACTGCACCTTACGAACAAGCTCATGGCTTTGTAGGCGGCGGCAGCGACGGTGACTTTGCTCACTACGCTTACCACGGTTACTACGTGCAAGATTACACCAACCTTGATGCCAACATGGGCACACCTGCAGAGTTTAAAGCCTTTGTAGACAAAGCACATAGCCAAGGCATTCGTGTTGTTATGGATGTGGTAATGAACCACGCAGGTTACAACACCCTAAAAGACATGGATGAGTTTAACTACGGCTCTGATACTGCTGGTCCAAATTGGACACCAAGCAATGGTCAAAACTGGTTCGGCTACCATGATTTCATCAACTACGATGGCGATGAGAACCTATGGTTGAACTGGTGGGGTAAAGATTGGATACGTGTTGGTTTACCTGGCTACGACGGTTGTGGCGGTGACGACTTAACTAAGTGTTTAGCTTTCTTGCCAGACTTTAAAACCGAGTCAACTCAACAAGTGGGTATTCCTCCGTTCTTAGCCAACAAATCTACCTTCGGTCAAGGCTACCTAAGTAACTACCAAGCCCAAGGTACCAAGCGTGTTCGCGATTGGATTACTGAGTGGTTAGTGCAATATGTACGTGACTACGGTATTGATGGTTTCCGTGTAGATACCGCTAAACACGTAACTAACGACCACTGGGCTTACTTAATCAGCGAGTCAAAAGCTGCATTAAGCGAATGGCGTGCTAACAACCCAGATGCACCGGGTGCAGATTGGAACGATGAGTTCTGGGCAACAGCTGAAGTATTTGGCCATGGCTTTAACCAGTCTAACTACCATACCGATGGTGGCTTTGATTCTGTGATTAACTTTAGTTTCAAAAACACAGTTAATGGCATGATTTCTAGCACCGACACCATGCTTAGTGAGTTTGCTAACTACGCTAGTCAAGTTAACAGCTCTAGCGATTGGAACTCACTAAGCTACATCTCGAGCCACGATACTGGCGCGGTGTTCTACAACGGCGACGATAACCGTCAAAAACGTGCGGGTACCGCCTTGTTGCTACTACCAGGTGGTGTGCAAGTGTTCTACGGTGATGAACTTGGCCGCGTAAATGGCGATGGTGGTTCAGATGCCGACCAAGGCAGCCGTTCAAGTATTGATTGGAACAAAGCGGGTAACAGCGTTCACCAACACTGGCAAAAAGTGGGTCAATTCCGTCGTGACAACCCAGCAGTAGGCGCCGGCCAACACATTGCTGTTAGCCAGTCTAACGGCAAAGCTTTTGCACGTACTTGGACTAACCCTGTATCGGGTGAAAGCAACAATGTTGTTGTAGTGGTAGATGGCTCAGGCACAGTATCTGTGAATGTTGCTGGCTACTTCGACAACGGCAGCAGCGTGCGCAACGCTTACACTGGCTCTATTGCCACTGTAAGCAATGGCGCTGTTAGCTTTGATGCGGGCAGCGAAGGGCTGATCTTAATCGAAGCAATGTAATCCAATAGCCTTTTATATCCTTTGCCGCTCAAGCAATTGAGCGGCCTTTTTGTTTCTGCGGCCGGATATACTATGTTCATCAATCAAAGCTAGCCCCCTAAAAGCACTCAATACGCTTCCAGAAAAAACTTAACTGCTTTATCAACTCAACATTATTATGGACAAAAATGACCATAATAATTGGACAGTTCGCCACTGTTTCTTCAAAACAGATCCTCGTAAGATGCGCCTATCTAAACAACCTTAGCGAGGACTACCCCATGTCTCACCCAATTATTAACGATCTAAATAGCCGCTACACCGCTAAAAAATATGATGCATCAAAGCGTATTTCAGCCGAAGACATGACGGTGATAAAAGAAGCCATTCGTTTATCGGCTTCTTCAATTAACTCGCAGCCTTGGAAATTTATTGTTATTGAAAGCGACACTGCTAAGCAGCGCTTCCACGATAGTTTTGCCAACATGCATCAGTTTAATCAACCACATGCAAAAGAAGCATCTCATATCATTTTGTTTGCTCACAACCCCAACTTCACCAAAGATGATTACCGTAAAGTAGTAGATGTTGAAGTAAGCTCTGGTCACTTACCCGCCGACATGTACGACGCCATGCTTAATGGAGGATTCAGCTTTGCCGAAGCCAACACTGACGAAACGGGTTTTAACGGCAATTGGACCAAGGCGCAAACCTATATTGCATTAGGCAACACCTTGCACGTATTGGCGCGTTTAGGCATTGCTTCAACCCCAATGGAAGGCGTGGACTCGGCGCTAATTGGCGAGATATTCGAGCAAGAGCTTGATGGTCATGTTTGCCACTTTGCCTTAGCTCTGGGCTATCACCTAGACGGGGAAGACTACAACTACGGTTTACCAAAGGCACGCCTGCCGGTACAAGATGTAATAACAGTGCTTTAAAACCATGACTAGGGTCTGTTGATCTTTGGTGTTGAAATTTTGTTCGAGATAAGCGGGCTTTAATCGCGGCGAGCACTTAGAAGCCTAGTGGGCTAAGCAAGAAGTGCTTAACAAAGAGTAAAGTTCGCTTATCCGAACCTTTCGGGCAGCATTTCTTAGCCATTTACTCAGTGTTAGCGAGTGATCATTAAGCCCACTTAACTGCACACTCACTGCCTTGCCTAAACGGCTAATAAATTACTGCAAAAACCATCAGCAAAGATCAACAGACCCTAATAAATGGCGAGTAGCTAACTCGCTACTTATTAACATTAACACTAACTCTTTTATCGACTCCCAGATTTGACAGCCACCGAGTATTAGCACTACATTTGCCCTCTCAAGCTAAACAGTATTTACAGTAAATACTGTTTAGCCATTAACAGCGACACATTTAGAGGACATCTCATGCCAAGAGCAAGCGCACGCCACATACTGGTAGATACCGAGCAACAATGTTTAGATCTAAAAGCACAAATTGAAGGCGGAGCCGCATTTACCGATATCGCCAAGCAGCATTCTAACTGCCCATCTGGCGCAAATGGCGGCGAGTTAGGTGAGTTTAATAAAGGCGATATGGTGCCAGAGTTTGATACAGTGGTATTTAATGAAGCGCTAAATACTGTGCATGGCCCTGTGAAAACTCAGTTTGGTTATCACTTGCTAGAAGTCACTAGCCGTAGCTAGTGCATGTTAGTTAGGCGCTGTAAGTTAGTGCCTAACTTATTACTTCCAACCTTGCTGCCAATGGCTGCGATCTTTTAACTCTCGCCAATTAATCTCAAAATCTTGCTGGTTGTAAACCGCTTGAATCACGCAGCGCGGCACCGTTTGTAAGTCATCAAACTCTAGCTCTGTCACAATAAAGTGTTTTTGCTTGTTCACTACCGCTTGTTTAGTCCATTTACTATTCAGTAAGCGTTTCGGATTTATTTGATTTTTCATACTCGGTCCCACCATTCCTTACATCTCCGGCTCCAATCCAATATTAATGCTTACTAGGCAGGTGATGATTTAGATCATCAAGGGGTGACTTTTCAGTTTTCAAGCACTGCAACTAAAGCCTCATTTGCTGATATACTTAGTCCAACTAAGTTTTATCGTGAGAGCCACCATGTTAGATAATTTAAACATTCCAGAAGGCATCGAAAAAGAGCCTGAACTTCCAGTTCCATCAATGGAAGAGCAAAAGCTTATTGTAGCGGAGCTAAAGCGCCTAGAAGAAGCCGGTGAATTGACCCCAGAAATTCTAGAAGAATTTATGACAGGTAAGCGCAAGCCTGAATAAAACACATCTAAGGTAGAGCATTGCTCTACCTTTATTATTTACTTACCAATGGCGTAATTTGCCAAATGGAACTCTAAAACCAAAGGAAGCGATCCAATTATCCGGGGTAACCACAGTCTCGGCGGTTAGTGCAAATCCAATATACCTACTGTTAAAGTACTTGGAAATTCGAACAGGAATGCCATAGCTATCACTTTCTAAGGTTTTCCAATTTTCACCATCGTAATGGTCGGTAGACACTGAGAGTTTAGCTAGTCCCGTTTCGACTAAAAACTCATACTTGCCTGGATAAAAAAACTTACCAATCATTAATCGAGTAGAACTGTAATTTTCTCCACCATCTTTTCGTTCACATATTAATTGACAGCCTTCATCATTACCGCCCAACACTCCTAAAGAAATAGTGTAATTAGAATGACTATAGTAAAGATCTGCAGCCACACTACTGCCAGGTCGTCCTAATGAAAACCCGGGCTCTAACCAAAGGTAATGCTGTTGCTCTACTGCGCTTTGTTCTTCTGCTTGTAGAGGATTTATTGCTACGCAAGACAATAAAGCCAAAAAACTTATTTTTTTCATCTCTTCCCTTAGCTGTACAACTAATCCTTTATTGGATTTTTATTAGCAAACTTGCAGGCGCATTAAATCATATAAAAAACATATGCATACAAAATAATATTGAGTTTGTGAACCAGCTATTGACAAATCAAACCATATGATAAAACTAAAAAATCCAGCAACATGGGCGTTGCTGGATTTTTGTTAATAGCATTAATTATGCCTTTGCTTGGACCTATGAGGAACTAAGGACTTAGCTCACCTTGTTAAAGCTTAATTGCACTCCAAGCTTACACCCGGTTGCTTATAACTTAAGGCAAAACCTAACTTACCTAAGCGGCCTTTTTTCGAGCCGCAAACCAGCTGCTGTAGAGTTTTATCACTGTTATTGTCCCAGGCCGCCTTTTGCCCTAGCTGTTTAGCGGTTCTGCCGCTGCTGGCAATAGCTTGCTCGGGAGCATACGCTAGCATTTGCTTGGCAACTTCTTCTATTTTGCTTAAATAATAAGCCTGCTCAACTAAGCGTTGTTCATCTACAGAGATGCTTTTAGCTAGCTCATAACCCCAATGAAACTCTAAAAAGTTAATCGCTTCGGCCTGCTTTTTCACCCAACTAATATCACGCGCGAAATAAACTAAGGCTCTAAAAGCTTGGTTGGATAAAGAATCCTGCCCGAGTGTAGTCGGCATGTTTAAATAAGAAATGGCTTCGCCACTGGCGGTAAATTGCCAGCTATTGTTAGTTTGTGCCAAGCGCTGCCAAAACTTCGACATAGCTTGCTCGATGGAATCACTTTCGCTCGCTGACCAATTGTCTTGAACTTTAATCAGCACCGGCATTTGTGCCCCACCATTCTCCATATCGATAAAAGTCGAGAAGGTATGGTGGCCGTCAGTTAGGTATAAGTGACCATCGGGTCCTACAATGGCGGTTTTCATCTCACTGCTATAGCTGCCAATCGCTTGCGGGCATTCAAAGCTAGTTGGCACAAGTGGGGACGACTGCTCACTCCACTTAACCTTTTTTTCACCAGCACCGTAAGACTCACAAATTTCTTCATACATCTTTTTGGGCTCGGCTTGGTAGCGGCCAAGTTTATAATTTACTTGGTCATAACCAATCAAAGCTTGGGTTGGGCGTAAATCTCCAACCTTTGCCCAACGAAGTTCACCTTTGGCAAAGGTTAAAGGGCTAGCATTAAGGTCACTGTTTATCGCGCTTAAGTAATCAATATTTTCTGCTTGGGCAGAAAACCCTATTAGGCCAGCTGAAATACACAGCCCCAGAGCCGAGATTTTAACTCTTTTTAAAGCTTTAAAAATCACTACACTTCCTCATTAAAACTGTTGAGTTAAGCCACGGGGCCACGCGATTGGCGCCCCGTAACTAATGCTTATTTATTGATTAAGGCTAGCTCTACATCTTGCTGCGCTATCATCCACCAGCGTCCACCATATTGGCTGTCGTAGCCAACTAAGGGTTGATCACTACAGCTGGTAATACGTGCAGGCGGGTTAGTTAAGTAGTCTTCATCCCATGGCAAATCAAGCACACACTCAGATGCCGCTACCGCTTGCCATTCACCGTCGGCTTTCCAAGCGAGGTTCAAGTTCTCTGCCTGTGCCAAATTCTCGGTTGTGAACTCAATGCCATATGGATCAGCAATGATCTGTTCTACATCCCAAGCTTGAGTTGCATAACTTGGTAAATCGACCACCGGTTGCTTAGCCGTTCCATCGGGTTGCGAGCCAGGCTGGCCAGCTATGCTGCGAATATCAACTTCACCGCCATAGGCATTTTGATAAACCCCACCATGCACTTGGGTACCACTCACTAGCAACACGTCAGAAACCGTAGCGGCCTCTTTCGGCATCCAACTCAAGGTGAGGTGCTTTTTCATGTCGATGGTGGTGGCAGGTAGCACTACATGGCCAGTTTCTGCGCCAGACTCATCAGGTTGAATTGAATCGTAATTAGGCACTACTCGGTTATTACCATTTAAATTTACATCCCAAGAAGAATGTTTGGTAAATAAGAACTGGTAGCTTAAACGCATCATGTCGTTCATGCTTTCGGCACGGTTAAAGCCTGCCGTATACCCCATGGTTCGTTCGGTGGTGTCTACCCGGTTAAAGGTATTATTTGTGCCGCCTAACAGCTTGGCCGTACTTTGGTCATCAGCCACACAGGAAGCAGTTTTGTATTCAACAATATGGTTAAGAATCGGGCGTTGATCATCGGGTATCGAGTTTGGATAGATCAATGATTCACAACGGTTGGAGCTGCGGCTAAAGCTGTCCATTAAGGTCCAATTAGGCTCAAGCAATTCTTTAGGGCCATCACTGTTGGCCTTAATGGTATGAGGCGCCGAATAAGCGCGGTAATCGACTCTAGAACCATCAAAATGTAACATGGCGGCGTTGGCATCGTAATGCTCCGAGCCATTGCTCATGCTATCCATTTTGTGTTGAATCACATCTTGAATCAGCTCGCGTTCGCCATAACGGTATTCATAACCCTTGTAAGAAGCATTGCCACTAACAATTTGGGTATAAGATGGCATGCGGTAATTACCACCACTAGGGGTAGATGCCAACGGTTCGGCATTGCGCCCACCTGGATCATTAGAACCTAATACCCGCGCATGCACTTGCGAGCGCTGATACATGTGCTCGTGTCCTTGCACCCAAATTACATCTTTTTCGGCAAATAACTCTCGGATCTCTTTATGAATATCAAACAGGCGATTGTCATCTTTAGTGCCCTGTACAATTTGCTCACGAGTTTGCCCATACTTAGCGCCAATCAAACCATCGTGGCTGGCAATTACCACATGTTCAAACTTACCTTCATGTTCTGCAACTACATCTTTAATCCAACCAAAGGCAATCGGTAGGTTGTAATAAGCAAGGCCAATCACCAATACGTTTTCACGAATAATGTAATAGTTAAGCCACTCGGCACTAGGCATGTGAACTGCGTCTTCAGGAATGTAGTGACGCATGTTTTCAATCCATTCTACCGTGTAAGCCCAGCTGGTTTCGTGGTTGCCCATTACTGGCAAAAACTCCATGCCCGCTTCACGGTACTTCTCAGCAACCTCTCGCCACTCTGCCCATTCTTTGGTTGAACCGTGATTGGTTAAATCACCTACCGGAATAACCAAATCAACGCCATGTGCTTGGTGCTTAGCCAACACTGCTTCCATGGGGTGTTGCGCTACTTCCCAACCATTTCCTTGGGTATCAGGTAACAGACCAATAGACAGCGATGCCGGTACAATTGGGCTTGAAGTATCTTGGTCATTATTACTATCACTGTTACAAGCACTAAGTAGTGCGCTCACTGCCGCAGCGCACAAAGCAGCGCGAAACACTGATTTAGTTGAATTTGGCATTAGATAATGTCTCCATATCGCCAGTTATCTTTTTGATTTGGCGGAAGATACTGAATTCAAAATATGACACTAAGATTTCATTTTTATTAATTAAAGCAATTACTAAAATTAAGTGCTAGTCGTAATATTTATTTAATAATTGACCTCTATAACGCTGCCTTATTCTTATTAAAACCTCTTGTTCAAGGCTAATTACATGACCTTTCGCCAATTACTTTTAGTCGCTGTTAGCGCGGGCCTAGCACTTACCGTCCAAGCCAAAGAGCTACCACCTCAAGCAGCAGAAATGATGTTTGAACTTAACGAAGCGGCAGCATGCATGGCAGCCGCAAAACACTTAAAAAACCATGCGCGGGTAGCGGTACACCAACAAGATTACCAAGCACTCATCGCTGAATATCAGGTACCTAGCGAGCTAGCCAACTCTGTAAGGCAGTTAAACCATCGTCAATACTTAAACTTTAGTGAGCGTTACGACCAACGTTATCCAGACCTAGATAAGCATAAAGCCCTAACCTCTGCTTATACCCACCGCTGCTACTTTATGAATGAACATGAAACTCGCCGGGCCGCAGCCTTACATGTATTAAGCAACAACGATTAAGCTAACAACCTGCCTAAGGTATTCATTTGCTTTAGGCTTTTCTAGCTATGCCGCATTTAACGCAATTTCTGCTCCTCAATTAACTGCCAAGTGCTTACACTTAAATAACTCAGTTATGCCCAAGCCAAATAGGCTGTAATATTTGACTAAGTGCTAAGGTCTAGATACTAGAACCAAACCACCAACAGATTTCATCAGCCACCAGTAGTGTGGCGAAAGGATGCCGATGAGAAACATAGTCACCAGCCTAACTCTAATAGTTCTCAGCTTTTCGAGCCTTGCCAATTCAAATTTTAGCTATCAGCTAAGTCTCAGCCAGCCCGATGGCAGCCCCGCTGCCAATGTGGTGGTTTATCTCGAGCCACAAGGCCATCAACTCAAGCAGATAAACCAACAAACAGTAATTATTGGCCAACGAGATAAAGCCTTTGTTCCCTATATCAGCGTTGCGCAACGTGGCAGCCAAGTCGATTTTAATAATGACGACAACATTACTCATCACATCTATTCGGCTGCCGGTGATAATAAGTTTTCATTTCAAATCAAGTCAGGAGAGACCCACAGCAAACATGACTTCGACCACAGCGGCGTGGTACCTATGGGCTGTAATATTCATGATTGGATGGGCGCATATTTATTATTGGTTGATACACCTTTGTTTAACAAAACCGATGACCAAGGAATGGTTAAATTTACTGACGTGCCAGCGGGAGATTACCAACTGGTGGTTTGGCATCCAGAGCTTAAAACAGCTAACCAGCAACTTAGCCAAAAGCTAAACATTAATAACGATGGTAAGCTAGCACTTAGCTTGCCCAACGCTTTAGAAGATGAAGAACTAGAACAGCAAAATCCGGATGATTTTGATTTTCTCTCAGAGTACTAATTGGCAGGAGCGCCGATGAAAAGCATAAAGACCAAAATACTACTGCTGATAGTATCGCTATTGTTACTGCTTCAAGCGATCTCATTTTGGTCTACCTATGACTCCTTAAGGCTGAAAGAAAAATTAGCCATCGACTCGCAGCTAAGCAAAGCTAACGCTCTATTTCAAAGTGAGTTTAATCGCCGAGGATTTTACTTAAGCAGCTTTGCCGAAACGGTCACCAACGATTACGGATTAAAAAGTGTATTTGGTGAAGACAAACGCAGCGTAGCGATTGCCCTGCACAATCATGGTAAGCGCATCAATGCAGATTTAGCCATGGTTGTTACACCTTCGGGCATGATTGAACTGCAACTGGTAAATAGCCAACAAGGAAATCAAAAAACCAAAGTAGTAAGAGGTGAACAACAAGGCCAAACTTTTGCTTTTATGCCAGCCTTACAACAAGACCAACTGCCTCCCTACTACGCTATTGGCAACCAACTTTACCAACTACACCTTTCAGCGATAAAAAGTGGTCCAGCGATTATTGGCTGGGTCGGTTTTGGTTACGAAATTGGCAAGCCCTTGGCAGAAAGCTTTTTAAGCCAAACCGGTTTGCAAACCGATTTTATCCTAGAGCAACAGCAAACATGGTCTTTGTTGGGCTCAAGTAATCCCAATGCCAATGTGGCTAGCGCTAAAGCCTTACTAAGCCAAACCAACAGTGATGTGATTGCTCTGCACCAACAGTTTAGCGTGGCAGGTGAAAGCGCATTTTATGTAGTGCTGCACAGCTCCAGAGATAACCTAGTGGCGGTGATTCAACAAAGTTGGGTGCAAATTTTACTGCTAACGGCACTCACGCTGTTCTGTTCGATGATAGCGGCTTACCTGATTGCTGATGACATTACCCGGCCAATTAAACTGCTGGTGAAACAAGCTAAGCGGCTAGCCGCTGGTGATTATCAAACACCGGTATCGATAAACGACAGAACCGAGCTTGGCCAACTAGCCAGCGAATTTAATAACATGCAAGAACAGGTGCTCAGTCGTGAACAGGCCATTAACCATCGCTTAAACCACGATCCTCTTACCGAGTTACCCAATCGCAACTGGCTGGCCAATAAACTTACTCAACTTACAGCAGACAGCAAACAGTCCTTTGCTATGTTCCACTTAAACATTTGTCGCCTAAAACAAGTGAACGATACCTTAGGCCACCAAGCTGGCGACCAGCTGATTAAAGAAGCGGGCAAACGCCTAAGCGCACTAAAAAGTGAACACTACCTGTGCCACATCGGTGCCGACGAATTTATTGTATTACTGCCAAATGTAACCCGAGACAACGTACAACAACATTTGCAGCTTATTAGTATGCAAATGCACGAAGGCTGTAATTTTCAAGATATGCATCTACAGCTGCAAACGCATGTGGGTGTAGCCTTATTTCCAGAGCATGGCCAAAACCCGCAAGAGTTACTACAAAAGGCAGATGCGGCCTTAAATCACTGTCGAGAAGCGCGCAGCCATTGTTACATCTACGACCCAAGTGCCGATACCAATACCGTTGAACGTTTAAGCTTAATTAACGATCTTAAAAAGGCCATTCAGAATAACCAGCTCACGCTGCACTACCAGCCAAAGTTTAGCTTTGCCGCTAACAGAATCACCCATGTAGAGGCTTTAGTACGTTGGCAACACCCAGAGTTAGGCATGGTTCCACCCGATGCATTTATCGAAATTGCCGAACATACTGGGCAAATTAACCCTCTCACTCGCTGGGTCTTTCTAGAAGCCTTATCGCAAAGCTTGGCTTGGAAAGTTAAAGGTGTCGACGTCAACATAGCGATCAATATCTCTGGCGAAAACCTAAAAGACGATAGCTTTTATAGCTTCATTTGCCAGAATATCGAAAACAAACAACTAGCAGCGGAATCCTTCACCTTAGAAGTCACAGAGAGCGCGTTAGTTGACGACCCAGAAACAGCGATCGCCTTGCTGGCTCGCTTTAAAAAACGTGGCTTTAAATTGTCTATTGATGACTACGGCACCGGTTACTCGTCCCTTGCTCAATTAAAACGCCTACCGGTGCATGAGCTCAAAATTGATAAATCTTTTGTACAAAAGCTCGCCATTGATGCCGACGATGCCATTATTGTGAAGTCGACCATTGAGCTAGCGCACAACATGGGCTTAAGTGTAGTAGCAGAGGGTATAGAAGATATCGAGAGCTTGCGTTGGCTGGAAAAAGCCAAGTGTAATTTAGCTCAAGGCTACTTTATTAGTCGCCCAAAACCCGCTAAAGAATTGTATGAATTACTCGCTCAGGAGAGCATCGAGTTTGCCGAATAAGGGAATTATTTTCAGCATCTGTTTGATGCTAACAGCTACGCTAAACACGACCAAGTCTGCGGAATATAGCGCCAGAGGGATCCTCGATTTACGCGCTAGCCATGTAGATAGTAGTGACAGCTATGTAAAAGGTGGCTACGGCAAATTTGGCTACTCTGATGGAAACCAACTTTCTGTTGCTCAAGCAGGCTTAGATTTAAGCGCTCACTGGGATAACGGCTTCTCTGGCAAACTGGTTTTAAATGGCTGGCTCGATCAAGAAGATAGTGCGCTAGGCTTTACTGAGGCTTTTTTTAGTTATAAAGGTCTACCCTCAGAGAGTGGCCTTCGCTGGTCGGGCCGAGCGGGCATTATGTATCCGAGTATTTCCTTAGAAAACACCGCCACCGCCTGGGCAACGCCATACACCTTAAACGCCTCCACGCTTAATACTTGGGTTGGGGAAGAAATTCGCACCACCGGCATCGAAGCCAAACTAGAGCGCTTAGGTAAATTCTCTAACTCCCAACACAATTTGTCACTAAGCGGCATGCTGTTTTTGGCCAACGACCCAGCTGGAGCCTTATTAGCTTGGCACGGCTGGACCAGTAGCTCGAGACAAACCTTATGGGGGGAAACTCGCCCATTCCCCGAACCATTGCAACCCGCATTAGCCGATCAAACCCGCCGTTCGAACCCATTTAAAGAAATAGACCATCGCCCCGGCTTTCATACTAACTTGGACTGGAGCATCAGACGCCATGCCCTGTTTAGAGTGGGATACTACGATAATCTGGCTAAACCTTACTTAATTGATGGTGGCGACTACGCGTGGCGAACCCGCTTTGCTCACTTAGGTGGAAAATGGCGAATTAACAAGCAGTGGCAGCTATTGTGGCAATACATGAACGGCTCAACCTTGATGCAATCGCTCGATCGCCAAGATGCTGTGAAGATGGACTTTGCCAATGGTTTTGCCATGCTCACCCACAACTTTAAAAAGAAGCACCGAGTGAGCCTGCGGGTAGAAGCCTTTGAAAACATCGACCGCGACAACACCCCCTTGGATGACAATAACGAGCGCGGTAAAGGCCTTACCTTCGCCTACCAATATAAGTTAAACAAAAACTGGTTTATAGGCGGTGAATACCAATGGCTAAACAGCCAACGGCCACAGCGCGCCTTGCACGGGCTAGAAGCAGGCACCAACGAACAACTATTCCAATTAGCTGCCCGTTATTTCTTTAGTGCTATTTAGCCAGACCAACTACGCACTTCTCACTGATTATCAAAAATAAATTGAGAGTGATTTAATCGCAGATGTGTTTTTCCTATAGCTAAACTCTACTACACTGAGTTATCTGGATTTTTGCCCTAATGGAGCCACCAATGAAAGCTGTAGCCTACCAACAAGCGCTAGCAATTAGTGAAGACTTATCACTGCAAGATATTGAACTGCCAAAGCCTAACGCCAGTGCTAAAGACTTATTAATAAAAGTTGAAGCCATCTCTGTAAACCCTGTTGATACCAAAATTCGCGCCAATGTCTCCGCCGAGCAAGGTCAATGGAAAGTCATCGGTTGGGATGCAGTAGGCACCGTGGAGCAAGTTGGCGACCAAGCCCAGCTTTTCAAGGTAGGTGACAAAGTCTGGTATGCCGGTGATTTAACTCGCACAGGCAGCAATGCAGAATACCAACTGGTGGATGAGCGCATAGTTAGCTTAGCGCCAAATAGCATTCCAGCAGCAAATGCGGCCGCCTTGCCTCTCACGGCACTAACCGCTTGGGAAATGCTATTCGACCGCTTGCAAGTGAGTAAAACTGAGCCAAAGTCTATTTTAATCATTGGTGCCGCTGGCGGCGTAGGCTCAATCATGATTCAACTGGTAAAACAGCTCACCAAGCTTAAGGTTATTGCCACCGCCTCTCGTCCCGAAACCCAAGCTTGGTTAAAAGAATTGGGGGCCGACCAAATTATTAATCACCGCAACCCTTTGAGTGAAGAGTTAGCCGAGCAAAACAACATCGACTACGTAGTGAGCTTAAACAATACCGACGAACATATGGCCGAGATTGTTAAAGTTATTAAGCCACAAGGAAAGTTTGGTTTAATTGATGACCCAGCTGAGTTAGATGTAAAACAGCTCAAGCTAAAAAGTATCTCGCTACATTGGGAGTTTATGTACACCCGCTCAATGTTCCAAACCGAGGACATGATTAAACAGCATGAATTACTCAGCGAAGTGGCTACGCTCATTGATCAAGGGAAGATAAAAAGTACCTTAGGTGAACACTTTGGCCAAATAAATGCCGACAACCTAAAACAAGCCCACGCCTTTATTGAATCGCAAAAGGCTAAGGGGAAAATTGTGTTGGAAGGGTTTTAGTTGGCAGAAGTGCTCTATAAGACAGTAACCAAGCTCGGAATTTAACATCTCCGAGCTTGAGCTGTGAATGATTGGTCTAGACTCAACCAACAAACTTTGGTTATTTTCAGTTAAGAGCGCTGAAAATTCGGGAATGCTTAACTGGTAAAGAGCGGTAATTAAGCGCTCAACCTCTTGCTTGCTTATATCAAAGAACAACTCTTGGGATTCACGTTTAAAAAAAGGTCCACAATAAGCCCTGCGACGCTTGCTGTGAGCGCTTACTTCCCAAGAATCCTTTTCAAGCTGCGAGATAATTAAAGAACTTTCTTCACCCCCAATGATTCGCAGAGACAAGATCTTCATTGCGGAGTCTTCATTCATATTTTCCCATTTAAAACTCTTAAAAAAGGCAATTGCTTCTTTCAAAGTAGGTTGCAACGGGACATCTTGATCTAACTCTTCGTCACAATACATACAATAAACGGTATTCACTCAATTACCTCTAGTAATAATAAATATCTTAAACAACCTATAATAACAAAAAAATCAATAAAGAAAGGCTAAGAGAGAATATAAGATTTACACTTCTTTACCCTAGCTTTACCTAACTAAAGACTGGCTTTTTTATACTTGTTACCAAAGGATGAGTAAGGCCGAATCATGCGTAAAACAACTGCAACTATAATGCTGCTCTTAGCCGCCATTACCGGATTATGGCTACAAGCAGAACCCAACCTGTTTTCTTCAGATAACTTCTTTCAATGGCGCTCGGCGCTCATTCAGTACAGCGGTATTTTAGCCGTGGGCTTAATGAGTATTACTATGCTTTTGGCCTTACGCTTACCCTTTATCGAATTGCTGACCAAGGGCTTAGACAAATCCTACCGTTTGCACAAACACCTCGGCATCGCCTCGGTATTAGTAGCAGCGGTGCATTGGCTACTGGCGATTATTCCTAAGCAACTGGTAAGAGCGGGGATACTAGACAAACCCGTTAGAGGCACTGGTCCCAATAATTCCGATTCGCTATATGCGCTGGTGCGTCCTTTACGCGGACTGGCTGAACAAGTAGGCGAAGTAGCCTTTTACAGCTTTGTAGTGCTAGCAATTGTCGCTTTAGTGGGGGTGATTAGGTACAAAGGGTTTCGTTACTCGCACAAACTCATGTCGCTAGCATTTTTAGCCATTGCCTTTCACTCAGTGATTTTAATTAAACATAGCTATTGGCCTTACCCCATAACGTATGCCTGTCTGGCGTTAATTTGGGTGGGCAGTGTTGCTGCGATATATAGTTTGTTTGGCCGTATTGGTAAAACTAAGCAGCACACCGCCACAGTGGCTAACTTTAGATTTCTACCCCAAGATAAAGTTGTCGATTTACGCCTAAGCGTGCCCAACTGGCATGGTCACAATAGTGGGCAATTTGCGTTTATTGGTTTTCCGGGCGAAGAACCACACCCCTTTACCATTGCATCAACTAATACCGGCACTGGTCACGTGCGCTTCCTGATAAAAGAGCTAGGCGATTTTACCGCCAACCTAAAAAACCGCCTTAACATCGGCCAAGAGCTAAAAGTAGAAGGCCCCTACGGTAACTTTGACTTTAATGATTCGGCACCGCAATTGTGGATTGCCGGAGGCATCGGTATAGCGGCTTTCACCGCCATTTTACAACAACGTCAAACCATGAAAAATCCCCCTAAGGCAACCCTGTATTACTGCAGTGAAACCTTGGAACCCAAGTTAATTGAAGAGCTACAGCAACTCTCTTCGAGCAGTCAGGTGGAGTTAAGAATTATCGACAACAGCCGCCAAGCTTTATTAAGCGCTGAGCAATTGGTAAACGAAGTTGAAGACTTAATGCAACGTAAGATTTGGTTTTGTGGACCCGTTGCATTCTCTAGTAACTTACAACAACAACTGGCTCACTTCGGCTACCCACTTAAGCATTTTCACAGCGAACTGTTTGAACTGCGCTAAGGCAACAATTTAGGGCGTGATTACAGAAAGCTCGCTAAGCATGGCCGAAGTAGCCCATCAACTGGGTTATAAACACCAAGCCAACTTTAGCCGACCGATTAAAGACAAACTAGGAGTAAGCCCTAAAGTACTTAGGGTTTTGGCCAAAAAGCCCAAACCCTAGCTTTGCTAATTTGCTTTAAAACCAAAAGCTGTATAGATATCCTGCGCCAATGGCCATACCAATAATCACCAGTAGAAACGCTGCAATCATCTGATTTTTAAAGATGGATTTAAGCAATATCACTTCGGTCAAACTTGCCCCAGCGCTGCCTATAATCAGTGCCATTACCGCCCCTAAACTCATGCCTTTTGCCGCCAAAGCGGCACTTAAAGGAATTACCGCTTCAGCACGAATGTACAAAGGAATACCAATAACAGCCGCTACAGGCACCGCTAATGGGTTATCTTTGCTCGCAAATTGGGCAATCAACTCACTTGGCATAAAGCCGTAAATCAACGAGCCAACTGCAATACCGCCAATTAAGTAAGGCAATACCTTTTTAAAATCCAGCCAAGTACTGTCCCAAATTTTCAACCACTTGTTGCGCTCTACTGCGGGCTTGCCTGAACAAGAAGAACCACATTTTTTGGTTTCTGGCTCAAGATAAGACTCTGCTTTTACGTACTTTTCAAACCCTAGCTTCTCTAACAAATACCCAGCGACTACCGATACCCCCATGGCAATGGCAAAGTAAAACACACTCACTTTCCAGCCAAAAGTTACCGCAAACAAACCAATAATTATCGGGTTAAGCAATGGGCTGGCAAACAGGAATACCATCATGGTGCCAAATCCCGCTCTAGCGCGTAATAAGCCCTTTAAAAAAGGAATGGTTGAGCAAGAGCAAAACGGTGTTATTGCCCCCAAAAAGCCCGCCACGATATAACCCGAACCATTTTTAGCACTCAAAATACGTTGGATTTTTTGTGGTGGTATATACAGCTGCAATACCCCAACCAAGTAGCTAATAGCTAAAAACAACAAGGTTAACTCTACCGCTAGAAAGCCAAACATATTTAAGGCCTGCCAAGCCATTTCACTATTTATGTTAAACATCAAATTAATTCCAAATTTCTAGATTATTCGAAATATATACTTAAGCATTGGAAAAAACAAGATATTTCCAGTAATATCGAAATATACTTTTACAGAGAGCCCTTTATGAATACTGAAAGCATCGCTAAAGCCCTAAAAGAACTGGGCCACCCTACTCGCCTAAGCATTTACCGTAGTGTTGTAAGGGCGGGCTACAGCGGTATCGCAGTAGGCGGATTACAAGAAAAGTTGGCCATTCCAGGCTCAACCTTGTCGCATCACATATCCAGCTTGGTATCTGCAGGCTTGCTTAGCCAGCGCAGGGAAGGACGAACACTTTATTGCGTGGCAGAGTTTGAATGTCTACAAACGGTAATTAGCTTTTTACAAGACGAATGCTGCACCGACGAACAAGACACCAAGCCTTGCTAAAGTGAATACCTACACTTACTCATTTATTGAGGCTTGAATGCTAGTTAAT
Organism: Agarivorans sp. JK6; assembly: GCF_045277145.1. Lineage (NCBI taxonomy): Bacteria > Pseudomonadati > Pseudomonadota > Gammaproteobacteria > Alteromonadales > Alteromonadaceae > Agarivorans > Agarivorans sp. JK6. The sequence goes on from NZ_CP113525.1 coordinate 3,710,734, forward strand.
GAGTCTTGGGCTAATTCAACAAACGCGCTGACCGTGGCATTGCAAACAATAGCAGAGTAATGCAGTTGCAAATATATCGGCACGGTTTTGTCAGCAATAGCCACAAAACGGCAATGCTCACTGTATAGTTTTGCAATGCAATAAGGCACCAGGGACACCCCTAAACCTGATGCAACCTCAGTTAGCAATGTTTGCATATGATTGGGCTGGCTCACGATATTTGGCGAAAACTTTGCCTGCTGACACAAACTAATAATCCCATCAAACAACCCCTCTGCTTCACTTCGCTTGAACAGAACGAACGGCTCGACTGCAAGTTGCTTCAATTTAAGCGACGCAAACTTTGCTAACCGGTGATCTTCTGGCAGCAAAACAACAAGCCTATCTTGATAAATATCCTGGCTAACAAACTGTTGGTTTAAGCTGGTAGGCAAGGGCCGAGAAAAACCAACATCAATTTTCTGCTGCTGAAAGGCCGCTACTTGCTGAGCCGCGGTCATTTCATAAAGGCTCACTCTCACCCCCGGATACCGCTGTTTGTAGGCTCGCACCAAGCTAGCCATAAAACTCAAACAGGCAGAGCCTAGATAACCTACACGCAACTCACCAATTTCTCCTTTAGCACTTCGTTGCGCTTGGGATTTAGCCAGATGCGCGCGCTGCAAGATATCTTGCGCGTCGCTTAGTAGCTGCTGGCCCGCAGCGGTAATCCGCACTTCCCGTGAATTACGGACAAATAAGCTCACGCCTAGCTCTTCTTCTAGCATGGCTATATGCCGGCTAATCGCGGGCTGTACGGTATGTAGCTCTCGAGCTGCAGCAGAAAAATTTTGCAAAGTGGCAACTGCAACAAAGCTTCTTAAGGTTTTAAGTTCCATTCCACCTATACCAAATTTCTATTACTGACATCAAATATTAGCATTTCTGCTATCAAAGCCAAGCGCGTAAAGTGGCGTTATTCAATAAGCAGATTGCTTCCACAACTCGAAGTAGGAAAATGATGACTAATCTATCCCAACCTTCAGCAAACAGCCCATCAATGAGCAAAGGCTTGTTGCTGCTGATGTCTAGCGCCGTATCGGCAACCGCCGCCAACCTTTACTATAACCAACCGCTGTTGCCACAAATTGGACAGGAACTAAATTTAGGTAGTGAGGCTTTAGGGGCAATCCCAGCCGCCACTCAATTTGGTTATGCCGCGGCATTGCTGCTGATCTCTCCTTTAGGAGACAACATGTCGCGCAAACGCTTAATCGCCATCTTGTCGCTGTTTTTAATCGCCGCTTCAGTGCTGGCATTTTCAGCGCAAAATTTGCTGATGCTACTGGGCGCGGTTTTCGTTATAGGCCTGAGCGCCAACATTACCCAACAGTTAATTCCGTTTGCTGCATCAATGTCTTCGCCAGAACAAAAAGGCCAAATCATTGGCACCATGATGACTGGGCTTACAGTGGGCATTTTACTCTCGAGAACCCTAAGTGGGATGGTGGGGGAAAACTTTGGATGGCGGGCCGTATTTGCGATGTCGGCCACTATCGCCTTGGTGTTTGGTTTATTGCTTTATAAATACTTACCTAACAATACCCCCAGCGGAAAGATGCCCTATCTTAAGCTGGTTGGCAGTATGTTTAGTCTAGCTAAAAAACATGCCAACTTGCGCTACTCAGCATTAACAGGCGCATTGTGGTTTGCCGCCTTTAATGCGCTTTGGGCAACCCTGGCACTGCATGTTAGCGAAGCCCCGTTCAACTACAACGCTCAACAAGCAGGCTTGTTTGGCATTATCGCTTTGGCAGGAGTGAGTGGGGCTAAACTATCGGGTGTCTACGTGAGTAAGTTTGGCTCTCGCAATATGATAAGTGCAGCCTTGTTACTTATTGCCACAGGTTTTACCGTCTCAGCAATATGGGGGGACTCGCTAGCGGGCTTAATCGTTGGCATCATCTTAATTGATTTCGGTGTATTTAGCGCTCAAGTGTCTAATCAGGTAAGAGTATTTTCAATTGACCCCGCAGCCCAAAGCCGCATAAACGGCATCTATATGTTGGGTTATTACCTCGGCGGTGCGTTTGGCTCATTGCTTGGTGTTCGCGTGTTCGGTCAATTCGGGTGGCTAGGTGTAGCGATATTTAGTATCACTTTGGTCGGATTGAGCCTTTGGGCAAACATGCAAAAAGCTCAGACTTCGCATAGCCGAGTATTTATCGTATGAGTTTGGACTACAATCAGTAAACGCTACACTTACATTGAAATCATGAATAAACGGCTGTTACTCACACTATTTTTCCTTAGCTTACCCTTTAGTCAGGTGCTAGCAGACAGCCTAGCGCCTCGCTTTATCACCGTAAATGAACCACCGGCTAGTTATATTGATGAACAAGGGAACATTCAGGGTTATGTTGTTGATATCGTTCTAGCTCTAGCTGCACGCTTAAACATTGAAGCCGAGCTAGAGCTGCTACCTGAAGCACGCGCATTAAAAACCGCTTACCATAACCACAACACCATGCTGTTTTCCTTCAGCCGTAACACTGAGCGCGATCAAAAGCTCAATTGGATTGGACCGATTCTAATTAAAACATGGGGCTTGTATGGCTTAAAAAGCAATCCAAACACCTATGAAAAGCTAGCCGATTACCCAACTATTGGCGTGGCTAACGGTGATATTCGCCACGAATGGCTTGCCCAGCAAGGCTTAAACAACTTATCGGTAAACAGTAGCCATAAGCTAAACATCCAATTGTTAGCGAGAAAACGAATTAGCACTATTGCTTATGAGAGTGCTGGTTTACAGATTGTTGCCAGTGAACTTGGCATAGACCCCAGTAGCTTTATTTTACTTAAAGAGCTCAAACAGCAAGCTGTGTATATTGCGATGTCTAAGCAGTTTAACAACGCAGAGCAATGGCAGCAGGCTTTTAAGGACATGCAAGCGGAAGGAGAACTGCAGGAAATAGCCACAAAGTGGCGCCAAAAAATCAAACAAGAACACAATATAAATGCCCAACTCAACAACGGTATTCTAATGCTTAAATAATAATGAATACCCAATACGGTATAAGCTGTCACCTTTTATACCTGCTTAAATATCATTCAAAATTTATTTGCTAAATGTGATTTATCCCAGCACTCAAACCAATACCAGCAGCAAATATTCCAGTCTTACGCCTCTTTTATTGATTCTTTTACCAACAAAATGTGATTAGTGACAACATAATCAATTACCAATGAAACTCACTAAAGTCTTGCTTCAGCAGATTTCTGGAATCGCGCAATAAGCTCAACTACGTTCCTTAATTAACTCAATAATCATTACGGAAGTGAGTAGTCGTAGTTATTTGAGCCTTACCAAGGTTGAAAACTATAACAAACAGCCTTGATAACGGTAGGTTGCGCGCTGGCTTCAAGCTGGTGTTCATTCCACTCACAACAAAAGGGAATAACATGACTAACAAGCTAATATTTTCATTATGTCTACTAGGAACCAGCCAAGCATTTGCGCATGGTTTAATCGTAGATCCTCCATCACGAAATGCGCTGTGTGGCTTAACAGAAAAACCTGATCAAGCTAGCAGCGCTCATTGTATTGACGCTTTTGAAAATGACCCACAAGGTGGCTACAAGTTTATGAGTGTGCTCACTCATACCGAAGGCCGCGCAGTGGTTTCACCACTGCCCAACAATGTATGTGGTTTTGACAGCGAAACATGGCAGGGTGCAGCAACTCCATGGGATGTAGCCACAAGCTGGCCAGGGCAAGCTGTTCAAGCAGGTCCTTTAGACATAACGTGGAACATTCAATGGGGAAATCACTTCTCTGATACCCGTGAATTTCATTACTGGATAACTAAACCTGGCTTTGTATTCGACCCAAGCAAAGTTTTAACGTGGGATGATTTTGAGGCAGAACCCTTTTGTGTTTTGCCCTATGATGATAGCCAACCTAATGCCAATCCAGCGGTAGTGGCGAATAAAGAGGCGGTGACCTTTACCACCACCTGTACCCTGCCTGAACGCAGTGGTCACCAAGTGATCTATGGCGAATGGGGCCGCAACTCTTGGACCTATGAGCGCTTCCATGGCTGTATTGATTTAGCTTACTCCGAAGATACCTTGGGAACGCCAATAGCCACTCCGCAACAAATTTCCACTCCCCAGGATACGCCCGTTAGCATAACCTTAAGTGGCAGCGATACCGGTGGAGAAATTACGAGCTATCAAATACTTAGTCAGCCAATCAATGGTACTTTAAGCGGTACGCCCCCCGTTTTAAGCTACACCCCAACAGCGGATTTTGTTGGCACCGACAACTTTAGCTTTAGCGTAACCGACAACGAAGCACTAGAATCCACCCCAGCGCTAGTGAGCATTGATGTTAAGTCCACCGCCAACACCGCGCCTATAGCCAGCTTTGATGCAAGCAGCCAAGGCTTAGCTGCCAGCTTCGACGCTAGCGGCTCTAGCGATGCAGAAAACGATACCCTTAGTTATCAATGGGACTTTGGTGATGGTTATACAGCCACTGGCGTTACTGCTAATCACGACTATGAAGGGGCCGGTAGCTACGCGGTTGTGCTCACGGTGTCAGATGGCTTGTTAGAAACCAGCAGTAACCAAGAGCTGGTAATTACTGCACTACCGCCAAGCCAAGCAGGTTGTGAGTACGTAATTGTTGACCAATGGGGATCGGGCTTTAACGCAGAAGTTCGCATCATCAACACTGGTGAGCAAGCGATTAACGGTTGGCAAGTAACTTGGGCCTATAGCGATGGCAGTAGCATTACCCAACTATGGAATGGTGTGCTTTCTGGCGAAGGTCCTTACACAGTAAGCAACGCAGCTTGGAATGCCAAAGTAGAACCTGGCCAGACAATGAGCTTTGGTTTCCAAGGCAGTAGCAATGGAAGCTCAGAGGTACCTGTATTAATGGGAGATATCTGCCAATAATATTAGGCACTAATCAGCAGTAGCCATAAGGTTACTGCTGATTAACTTAGCCCAGTAACTTAACTTAGCGACTTTACTTCGCAACTATAGAAACCCAGCAAACCATGGCATTCTGGCAAATTTAGCCGTTGAACAACTTGCGACCTGCATTCAAGCCTTAAACAATCAAACTCGGGGCACCAAGTAAGAAAGGGTTATTATTCATCTTCAAAAGCTAAGTTTTTGTAATAAAACTGCTTATCGCGCTCACTAATCTCACGCAATACTTTACAAGAGTTACCCACTGCCACCACGTTAGCGGGAATGTCTTTGGTCACCACACTGCCCGCCCCTATAACGCTATTTTCTCCAATCGAAATCCCCGGCAATACCACCGAGTTTGCGCCTATCCATACATTACGCCCAATAGTAATAGGCACATTAAACTGAGCTGCTTGCTGGCGTGGTTTAGGGTTTATTGGGTGACCGGCTGTTGCCAAGGTGACATTCGGGCCAATCATGGTGTAGTCACCAATGTAGATATGCGTATCGTCTACTAAGGTGAGGTTAAAATTGGCGTATACCTTGTTGCCAAGATGGGTATGTTTACCCCAGTTGGCCTGCAATGGCGGCTCTATCATGCAATCTTCGCCCACTTCAGCAAAAATCTGTTTAAGTAACTTAGCACGTCGTTCTATTTCGGAAGGCCGACTGTGGTTGTAGTCGTAAATCACTTCTTGGCATTGGGTTTGCTCTGCAAAAGTAGCATCATCAAAATAGTAAATTTGTTGCGAATGTTTTTTATCTACTTGCGCCATATTACAACTACCTTTCAGCTTGAAATGAATACCTGTCTACGAGCAGCACTGTAGCAATATGCAAGGCCGTAAACTTAGCGCGAGTTCAAAATAAAACAGCCTGCTTAACCCGGCAAGGCCTCCGCTAAGTCTAATAAGGAGGTGATAGTAACGGTGGGTGCTAGCTCCCAGGGGTCAAACACCACAGCTGGCGACCGTTGTACCCATGCAGCCTGCCAACCTGAAGAAACCGCACCAGTAACATCAAAGGGATTAGAAGAAATCAACCAAGTGTTCTTAGCTTGGCTTTGAGTTTTATTGAGAAAATGCTGGTAAACCGCTGGATCAGGTTTGAAACTTTTTACCTCATCAACACTCACCACTGCACTAAAAAATGGCCGGATCTCAGCAGTTTCTAGTAACAGTTCAACTGCAGCTTGCTGACCGTTAGAAAAAGCATAAAGCCTAAAACCCGCTTGTTGTAAGCCTGCTAAAGCTTGTTTTGCATCAGAATGAGCGGGCAATACTTTGTAAATAGCTAACAAGCTCTGCTTTTGTTGCTCAGAGAGTGGCACCCGAAACACTTGGCAGCAATAGTCCAAAGCTTGCGCGGTACACAAGGCAAAGTTTTGGTAGTTTTGCATTAAGCCTCGGCGAAACGAGTACTCTAATTGCTTATCTCGCCAAGCTTGTGAAAAAGGCACTGCCTGCTCGCCCATGTATTCGCGTAGTTTATTTAGAACACCTTGGGTGTCGATAAGGGTGCCATAAACATCAAAAGCCAGTGTTGTTGCCATAAAACTCACTCCCCTCAAAACTGCAGAATAACAAAACAAAGCCCTAGTGTTTTGAAGCCATCAACAAAAATCGCCAATTGCTTTGCGCTTATCTAGGCTTTCCAATGAGCCTGTTTAATAGTCTCGGCAACAGCGGACTTAACATCAATATCCCAGCGCCAAGCACAGCCAATTGATTAGGAACTTCGCCAAAACAAAAATATCCTAGGCAAATAGCATAAATCATTTTTACATACTCGATATTGGATACCACATTGGCTTCTCCATACTTATAGGCGGTTATGCCAAACCACTGTGCAATTGATGACAAAATACCTACCGCCAATAACAGCATTAACTCGTACAAAGAAGGAGTAAGCCAATTAAACCAAGCACCAATGGCTGCCAATACGCCAACAAATACCGCCTGATAGGCCAATATATTAGTGGTGGAATCTTTCCCCGTTAACTTCTTAACACAAATTACTGCGATAGCAGCTCCCAATGCTGAGAGCAAACCAAGCACAATGTAGTTTAAAGAGCTGCTTGTAAAGCTAGGTTGAATAACCAGCATTACGCCTACAAAGCCCACGACGATAACCACAACCCGCTGCCAGTTAACCTGCTCGCCCAGCAGCAATCTAGAAATTAGCGCCACAAATATTACCTGTGTAAAACCCAATGCAGTGGCGTCGGCTAAGGGGATATTAGCCACTACCAGAAAGCTCAAACTTAAAGCAACAAATGCCCCGACAATTCGTGCCGAATGCCACGCAAAGTATTGCGGCCTAATAAGGCTTTGCCAGTGAGTAAAAATGGCTGGACTAAGTATCACCAGAAATACTAGCTGTCTAAACAACAAAATTTCGAACACATGAATACGTTCACTCAATACCCGCACTAACGCGCCCACTACAACAAATAGCGCCGTAGAAACTAGCGCTAAAGCAATGCCTTTATGCTTGTTACTTAGAATGTGAAAGCCTTGACCAAACAGAATATTTTCTAACATGCTAACTCGCTTATCGATGTAAGGTGCGCATTGTAAAGGCTATACTTATAGACGGGTCAAGCTATTGAGAAAGACATGCTAAACATTAGTGCGCTAGCCAAAAAGTACGGCTTATCAAGAACTACCCTGCTTTATTACGAGCGGCAGCAGCTGCTAAACCCCGCTTACCGTTCCAGCAATGGCTATCGTTGGTATGGTCAACCAGAGCAAGCTCGGCTGGAAAAAATTATCGCACTACGAGCCTTTGGCATGCCGATAAAACAAATAGCTCAGCAGTTAAATAACGAAGAGAGCCTCGTTGAACATCAAATTCTAAATGGCTTATTAGGTGAGCACTTCCAACAATTAGAATTGCAGGTTCAAAAGTTACGCGTGCAACAAAAAGCAGTTCTGTTGCTATTGGATAAAGCCAAGCGTTTAAAGCAGAATGAGGTGAGTAAAGATGATTGGGTGGCAGTGATGCAAGCCGCCGGCTTAAGTGAACAAGACATGAGCGACTGGCATCGCCAGTTTGAGCAATTACAACCACAGCAACACCAACGTTTTTTAGAACTGCTAGGTATAGGTAATAAGGAAATAGCCAAGATCCGCAGTAAGTAAGCGTTAATCAAGTTACCGCCAGCCCACTTCCTTCGGGTAAGCGTTTTATAACTTGCCTTACCTAATGCTTTACTTGCTGCTCATTTAATGAGCAAAGCCACATATTTCTCAAAACCTTAAATCGACTAATAAATAAGCATGTTAGCCTTGAGGTGGAATTAGAAAACCATAGAGTTTTCAATAACAACCAAAGGAATGAGAAAATGAAAACAGCAAGTCAGCGGAAGGCTCGTTTATACCGAGCTGTGTTCTACTTAAGCAGCGCACTAATTTGCTCCAGCCTAAGCGCCAATACTTGGCAATTTAGAGGAACCCCCAACAACTGGCAAAATACGCCATTAACTCAAGTCACCAGCCAGCAATATCAAACCTGTCAGAGTTTTACGGCAAACAATCCGCGGTTCAAAATTGACCGTTACGGTGATTGGAGCGAGAGCTATCCCTCACAAGACTATCCGATTAACACAGCAGGTAGTTACCAAATCAACTTTAACAGCCAAAACTACGCGATTAGTGTGCAAAGCGTGTCTACCTGCGACACTGGCAGCCACCAAGACAACAGCGATTTTCGCTGGTACTTTGCCCCTCAAGACTACCATAACCCTCCTAGCATCTGGGTGTGGATATCAAACGGCAGCGCCATTTCAGAGTTACAAGGATATACTTGGAATAACCAAGCAAGCTTAGCCATAGATCCCGACAGCGGCTATTACTATTGGGATTTGCCAAGCCAATACCAAGCTGAATTAGATAGGGGCCTAAAGCTCAATTTCATTCTAAATAAAAACGATGAATTTAGTCGTAATCAGCCGGGTTGTTATAGCGAACACCAGTGGTATCAAGATCTTAATACTTGTCAGAATAAACCTTTTCGACCTTATATTGGCCCCTACCTTAGCTTACTAAACCCTAGCCTTAGCGGAAATTACAACACCGCCACAATGTTAGATCCGTCCAGCCATATGGTGGTTAATTATGAACTTAACCAGCAAGATAATAACTTTGTTGCAGCGGTACACTATCGACCCACTGGCAGCAGCCAATGGTTAGTCCAACAAGAAGACCAAGTGGCGCCACTCGCCGATGACATGGGCAAAGTGCACCATATTACGCTTAGCCAACTTTCACCCAATACTGAATATCAGTACAAAGTGCTTGGGCCAAATGCTCAGTTTTCACAACAATACAGTTTCACCACCGCCAACACCTCTATGAACTACAGTCGCTTCTTAGTGATAGGCGATATGCAAGATGAACAAGGGGAGCAGCGCTGGCACGACATTGCTCAAGCCATTAGCAATGAGCATATGGATGACTTCGACTTTATCATCACCGTTGGCGATATGGTAAAAGATGATGTAAGTAACAATGGCCAACGATTTTATTGGTGGAAGGTATTTTTTGACAAAGGCCAAGCACTATTTGCCTCCAAACCTATTTTACCCGCCATGGGGAATCACGATACGCCAGGTAACCGCAATGTAAGTGACTCACAGGAGTTTTGGAGCAACGCCGAAGATACCCGCTCATTTAGAAAGTACTTCTACTTATCGCCTGATATGAGCAACCCCGATTACTATAGCTACCAGTATGGTAACGCCTGCTTTATGAGCGTTAACTCCGAGATCCCGGTGTTTTATGGCCGTCATCCAGAGCGAGACAATGCCAACCATGCGGCTGCACAAGCAAGCTGGTTAGAGCAAGAAGTTAACAAGGCTCAAGCTTGTCCATGGAGTTTTGCCTATTGGCATGTTCCACCAATCAACCCAGCGGGTGGTAAAAGCGAAGTGCAATTTGTACGCCCTTATACTAACTACTTTAATCAAAAATTAGACTGGTCAATCACTGGTCACGTTCATGAATACCAGCGCTTAAAGCCCGTTCACGCCACTCAAAACAGTTTAGATTTTAATAAAACAGGTTACGGCCGAGCAGCTGATAAAGGTGTAGGTTATATGATTGCCGCACCTGCTGGGCAATGGCCTCGAAATACCACCAGTAGCGAGATGCATCAGCTGGCATTTTACCCGCACAACCACAATGGTACCGCCTACGAAATTGGCTTTAGCATTATTAATGTTAATGCTAACCACTTTGAGCTAAAAACCTATGGCATGGGCGGAGTAGGCGATAAAACTCAACCATCAGGTTATCGTTCAGGCGATGACAGAAGCAAGCAATTACTTGATTCTCACAGCTACACTAAGCCCGCTCTGCAAGCTAAAGCTGGTGAAGATATGCAGGTTAATGTAGGCGACACTGTCACCTTTGATGCCAGCAACTCACAAGCCTTTGCAGGCAGTATTGTAAGTTACCAGTGGTCGAATGGGTTATCAGGGAAAAAGGCTACTAAAACCTACGATGAACCCGGTAGCTTTGCGGTAACCCTAAGCATTACCGATACACAGGGTAATCAATCAACAGATCTTTTAATCGTGACCGTTAGCGATCCCCAACCTGGTTTTAGTAAAGACTTTAACAATGTGGATTATCGCGGTACGGCCAATAACTGGGGCACCAGCGCTATGAGCTTAGTGGCCGACCATACATGGCAAATACTGGTAAACATTGAAGAAGGCGAAAGTAATCCACGCTTTAAGTTCTTCGCAAATGATAAGTGGTATGGCGACAGCAATAACGATGGCGAAACCCACAGCAACGAAAGTAGCAGCATCAAGCTCACTCAAGGCGCAGGGCTTTATCAAATCACGCTAACTGATAATACCCGCAAGTATCAAATCAACAAGCTGTAAACCGGTTATAAAAAACCCAGAGCATCTGCTCTGGGTTTATTACAATTAGCCATTAACCATTTAGCACTTTTCTTGTTTTAGTATTGCGCGCCAAATACTTGTGTCCAGTATTGACCATAAGTACTGCTGCTGTTTTCACTCATGGCAGCACCCAGCTCTGTGTAACTAGCGCTCATGATATTTGAACAGTGACCACTGCTTTTTAACCAGCTAGCCATAGCATCTTCTAAGGTACGATTACCGGCTGCAATGTTCTCACCTACGTAAGACCAACTGTAACCCTGCGCTTGAGCGCGACTAGCAGGGCTAGAACCATCTAATCCGTTATGAGAGAAGAAGTTGTAGTTTGCCATATTGTTAGAATGCTCTTCAGCTGCCAATTGTAAGCTTAAGTTAGAGCTCAAGGGCTCTACGGCAGGATAATAAGTGCTACCGCACTTGCGCCCCACACTTCGAGCTTCATTCACTGCTTTAAGCATCCTAGCTTGTAGGGTGTCTTCTACTGGATCCTCAGGGTCTACCGGATCTACTGGAGCAGTAGGGTCGGTTGGCAACACAGGGTCTACTGGATCAACCGGGTCGACTGGGTCTACCGGATCGCTAGGGTCAACCGGATTGGTTGGCTCACCAGGAGTTGGATCTGTCGGCTCAACAGGATCGGCAGGTCCACCAAGACCAAGTAATAACAATAGAAATTTGAAGAATGACATATATTTCCTTATATCGTCGTGGATAGTGAATTTGAAAGCTAAGGCACTAATTCACGGCCATGCAATGGCGAAACCCTTGGCACAGAGCAATCAGTTAACTTAGCAACAAAAGCTCACTAACTTATTGGTTTTAATCGAGGAATTGCTTACTAGGCAAGCCACGAGGAGGAAAAATATTACATAACCACAAATGAAAAAACATGATCTCGATTAAGTTTATAACAAAACAATCAATAAAGGCGTAAGTACCTAATTTTAAAGATTATATTCACAGTCAATTACGAAAATCCAAACATAATGCGCTATATCTAAACAGCGACTATAGTGGCTTAATACGCTCCCTTAACTAGACTTGCCAAAAACTTGAGTCCAATAAATGCCATAACTGCTGCTGGCATTTTCGGCCTTTGCAGCGCCTAACTCAGTGTAGTTAGCATTCATAATATTGGCACAATGGCCACTGCTTTGAAGCCAACCGCTCATTGCGGCTTCTACCGAGCGTTGCCCAGCGGCAATGTTTTCTCCCACATAAGACCAGCTGTAACCCTGAGCACTAGCTCGAGTAGCGGAGCTTGAGCCATCTAAGCCTGTGTGAGAAAAGAAGTCATAGTTAGCCATGTTGTTAGAGTGTTCTTCAGCAGCCAGTTGCAAAGACAGGTTTGAGCTTAAGCGCGCAACGGCTGGGTAAAATGTACTGCCACAATTACGGCCTTCACCGCGAGCTTCATTAACTAAGCGCAGCATACTGGCCTGTAATGAATTATCTACCGGTTCACTAGGGTCTGGATCAACCGGCTCATTGGGCTCCGGTTCTGTTGGTTCTGTTGGCTCAACTGGGTTGACCGGAGTCACCTCATCATCCGACTGAGGTTCTGGCGAATCGCTTGAGCCTCCGCAGCCACTAAGTGCAAGTAACAACAACCAAGACAAAGGTAATACTTTAGAGAAATACATCTACAAACCTATAAGATGAGGAAGCGAACATCGCCAAAAAACTGAACAGCTCAATTCGCTAAAGCTTAATTAAAACCATGCTTTACGCTCATTTGAACGGAAAACCACTAAATTTGTAGTATCTTCATAACAACTTACAAGTGCGCTAATTGCATGCCAAATAGATAGTACAAATTCATAAATAACATACACTTAGACTAACATCTGCAGAGATAATTAATCAAAAAATTATCATTAACAGCACTTGCCGCACCAGGTTTATTCGCTAACTAAGTGGGCTTATATCTACCTCAAACAAAGGGTGGGGTTTGTTTAAAACAAAATTCTGCCAAACCTGTTGATACACTTCTCGCTGATTAGGAAAAGGCACTAAGTCACAGGCTTCTTGCAAGCTACACCAGCGAAACTCACTATGCTCATGGTTCAACACAACCGCCTGCTCAGCCAGGCAAAACACCACAAATACCGGAATAATTTGCATCACGTTGACATTAGCTTCAAAAAACTGCTCAAGAATTTGGCCGTTATATAGCTGTTTCACCTCAATTTGGGTTTCTTCATTAAACTCTCGAATTATCGCCTGCCAGGCTGTTTCGTCCCCTTCAATATGCCCCGCTACATGGCACCAATAATTGCCCTTGGTTCGCTTCATAAGCAACATTTTGGTTTCACCGTCGAATTGCGACAAAGCCACGCCAGCCACTATCGAAGTATTCAAAGGGATCATGGTAATTTCCTGTAGTAAAAGAAAAACTAAGCAGCCAAACACTCGCCAGATTAAACTGAATAACAAGCAGATACGTAAACTATTTTATTCGCCACTAATTTTGGGAAGCAAAAATGCGACTAGGGCTGTTTATTTTCGATAACGACTGTAGAGTGCAAGACAACCCTGCACTTAAACAACTTGCGCGGCAAGTTGACCAACTCATTTGCGTTTACATAAACCAAGCCACTAGCCCCTTTGTGCAGCACTTCAGCCAAACCAAGGTAAGCTTGGCCAAACAGGCCTACTTAAACCAGACCTTAAGTGAACTCAATTTTAGCTTAAATCGACTTGGCCAACAGCTGTTTGTCGAACATGGTCGTTTCGAGCAGCAAGTCGCCCTTTACATTCAACACTATCGCATCACCGATATTGGCAGAAGTGTGCACCCAGGCAGTGACGAAGCCAAACAATGGCTCGCCCTGCAGCTTGCCTATCCGCAAATCCGCTTTCACTCCGCCAGCAGCAACAGCTTATTTGAGCAACAGCAATTACCTTTTGATTTAAGCAACTTACCAACAAGCTTCACACCCTTTCGTAAGCAAGTAGAAGAGCTTGCGATAGCAGAGCCCTTAGCCACCTTACATCTGCTACCTAAAGTGCCAAGTAACTTAAGCCCTGCACCGCTAATTAAACTGCAAGAACATCATTCAAGCGATTTTCAAGCAGGTGAGCAAGCAGCTTGTAATCATCTTGAGCATTACTTTTCAACCACTGCTGCAAGCCACTACAAACAAACCCGTAACTCCCTAAGCGGCGAGCTGTTCTCAACTGGCTTTTCGCCGTTTCTCGCCCATGGCGCTGTTAGCCCTAGGCAAGTTTTACAGGCTTTAGGTAATTACGAAGCAAAGCACGGCGCTAATGAATCCAGCTATTGGATTTACTTTGAACTGCTTTGGCGCGAGTACTTTTATTGGTATGCCCGCGCGCATGGCAGCAAGCTGTTTAGTTTTACTGGGGTTAACGGTAAAACCTTACATACCAGTTTTTACGCCCAGCGCTTTAAACAATGGTGCGAGGGCAATACGGCCTACCCTTTGGTGAATGCGCTAATACATCAACTAAACAGCAGTGGATGGATGTCGAACCGAGGCCGGCAAATTGTCGCTAGCTGCCTAGTAAACGAACTGCAAGTAGACTGGCGCTATGGCGCGGCCTACTTTGAACAACGCTTGATTGATTACGATGTAGCTAGTAACTGGGGGAACTGGCAATACATTGCAGGAATAGGCGCAGACCCACGCGGTGGTCGCCACTTCGACATCGATAAACAAAGCAAAATGTTTGACCCAAATAAGCAATTTATTAAACGTTGGCAGGGTGAGCTGGGCAGCATACCAAGCGACCATACCAACATGATTGACTGGCCAGTTTAGCCACCGACATAAAACTAACAAAAATAGTTCATCTATGGTTCATCTAAACTCTCTAGTGTTTAGAGTTTTCTATCTAAACGGAGTTAGTAAAGATGAATTTTCGCAAGGAATGGTTAGCCCTTCTTCCCCTTAGTGTTGCTTTAGTTGCCTGTAATGACGACGACAGTACTCCAAGCCCTCAGCCACTTAGCATTAACGTACTGCATATCAACGATCACCACTCTCATTTACAAGCTGATAGCGGTATAGACTTAAACCTAGTGGGCGAAGCAACTCGAGTTTCGGTAGGCGGTTTTCCAAAAGTTGTAGCGAAAATTAATGAACTAGCTGCAAGTAAAGACAATGTATTAAAACTGCACGCGGGTGACGCAATTACCGGTGATCTTTACTACACCCTATTTAAAGGCGAAGCCGATGCAGCCTTAATGAACGAAGTGTGTTTTGACGCTTTCGCTTTAGGTAATCACGAATTTGATGGCGGCGATGCTGGCTTAAAAACCTTCTTAGAGTTTTTATATAGCCCAACTTGCCAAACCCAAGTATTGGCTGCCAACGTAGAGCCTGAAGTTGGCGTATCGCCACTTGCACCAACTACCCGTTGGGATTACTTCCAGCCATACATGATTAAGTCATTTGGCGATGCCAAGGTGGGTATAATCGGCATCGACATTGCCACTAAAACTAAAAACTCTTCAAGCCCTGATGCCACCACTCAGTTTCATGATGAAACCAGCTCAGCGCAAATGTACATCGACGAGCTAAAAGAAAAAGGTGTTAACAACATCATTTTGTTAACTCACTATCAGTACAAAAACGACCTAGAGCTAGCCGCAAAACTTACCGATGTAGATGTGATCATTGGTGGCGACTCACACACCCTATTAGGCGACTTTGAAGATCTAGGCCTAAACAGTGCAGGTGATTACCCAACCATGGTAAGCAACTTAGACGGCGACCCAGTGTGTGTTGCCCAAGCTTGGCAATACTCAGCGGTAGTGGGTGATTTAGCTGTTACCTTCGATGGTAACGGCAAGCTAGAAAGCTGTGCTGGTACTCCTCACCTATTGCTAGCAGACAGCTTTAAGCGTAAAGACACTAACGGTGACCGCGTTGAGCTTACCGGTGCAACTCGCACTGCAGTTACCGACGCGGTAGCCGCCAACCCTAACTTATCGATTGTTACAGCCGACGCTAATGCTACAGATTTACTAGCTGTTTATGCCGAAGAAGTGGACGTGCTAAAACAATCAGTAGTAGGCGACGTGGCACAAAACCTATGCTTTGAGCGCATTCCGGGCCAAGGCCGTAGCACCTTGTGTGATGTATCGGCCACCAGCGCTAATGGTTCAGATATTTCAAACCTTGTAGCTCAAGCCTTTTTGGAGCAAGCCATACGTGGCGACGTAGCCATTCAAAATGCCGGCGGCGTGCGTAACGACGTACCACAAGGCGATTACACCATTGGCGATGCCTACACCTTACTGCCTTTCGCAAATACCTTGGTTTACTTGGAAATGACAGGGGCAGAAATCAAAACGGTACTTAACGAAGCTGTAGATTACTCGCTAGATCCAGAAGGCTCTACTGGCGCTTACCCTTACGCTGCTGGTTTACGTTATAAGGTGGATATGTCACAAGCTGCTGGCTCTCGTTTATACGACGTAGAAGTAAAAGCCAAAGGCACCACCGATTGGATAGCCTTAGCCGATAATGACAGCTTCACAGTGGTAACCAACAACTACATTGCTGGCGGCCGTGATGGATACTTTAGCTTTGCCGACATCTCTGCCGATGAGAGTAAGTTTGAAGATAGCTTCTTAGACTACGCGCAATCATTTGTTGATTACGTAGAGCGTAATGGAACCATCGACAAGCTGCCGCTAGAAAGCTACAGCACCCAAATGTTCTACGATACCGACGGCAACCTGCAAAACTAAGGCTTAGCCAAACTAAATGTATAAGCCCGCTACTTAGCGGGCTTTTTGATACTTTAGCTGCCTAACTTCGCCACAAGTCAAAGTCTAATCGCAGGTTTTTGTGGCTTGCACCTGATGTTGACGATTTTGCGGGTTAAAACTAAATAAATAACAGCCACCACTAGCCGCCCTTAAACGGATATTTTCGCCGTCAATATCGCCAATACCGTTACGGCTATTATCTCCCCAGTTGCGCCCCCACAAAGGCTGGCCATTCACTTCAAACTTATATTGGTAACGGCCTTTTTGCAGCTTTAACTTAACTTGCCACAGGCCGTTTTCACTTAAAGCCATTGGTAAACTGCCATCCCAGCCATTCATATCCCCACGCAAATACAAACTGTTTAAGGCAATGGCGCTTGGCACTAGCGCCTTGGTAGGCGCAACAACCTTATCTGGATAGCTTGCCACTAAGCTTGCTTGCTGCTCTCCTAGATACAGCACCGTTACACTCTCTGCTGGTAGTTGTTCCAGTTGATAGCTAGCCGCACCAGCCAAAGCCTCTCGACGTTTTTGCACTGGCTCTCCCAAAACAGGCGATAAGCGATAATCTTGATGAGTACTTAAAGCGCTTACTTGCGCCATATTAAGCTGCGCTCGACTGGGGGCTTTATTGGTATTAATAAGCACCACCAGCGCCTGCTGCTGGGTTGCTAAGGCATAGGCAAACACCTTGTCGCTATGGGTATCTACAAAGTGCAACGAAGCCTCACTAATATAGGAGTGCTCGCGGCGTATCTTTAGTAGGTGTCGATATTGATTTAACAATGAGTTTGGCAAGGCTAACTGCCGCTCTACATCTTGCCAGTTAAACAAACCACGCAGCTGAGCATCGGGTTGATGTTCTCCCAACATACCTAGTTCATTACCATAAAAAATGAACGGCGTAGCGCTACTCAGTAACTGTAAAGTCGCAGCTTGCAACGCTTGATTCGCATTGCCCACATATACTGTCATTGGTCTAGAAAGGTAACTGTCGTGGTTACTTAAAAATGCCGCCGTTTGGTAACCAGACGGATAATCTTGGATTTGCTGCTGATGCAAGTTGCGCAAGCCTTGAGCATTGCCGCGTTTAATCGCACCTGGAATTTGCCAAGCAAAGTCAAAATCAAAGCCCATATGAATTTGATTGTGGCCATTACCAAAGTACTTCGACACAATTTCAGAAGGTCGCCACGTTTCGGCGATTAGCACTTTACCTTGCTCATAGCTGTCGGCAATGGCTCGATACTCGCGCAATATTTGGAAGGTTTCAGGCCGGTCAGCCTGTTTGCCTGGGCCGTCTTCAATTAAATAGGGAGCGCCGTCTATTCTGGCACCATCAAAACCGAAATCGAACCAGTATTTTAATACTTCCTCCAGAGCTTGGCGCACTTGAGGGTTATGCAAGTTTAAATCGGCAATCTCGCTGCTTTGAAAATAACTATAAAAATAGCTATTGCCATGGGCTTTCCAAACATCTTGCCAACTGCCTCCCCCCCATGCGGCTTGCCACTGAGAAGAGGGCTGCTTGTCCCACACATACCAATCGCGCTTGTCGCCGCCATTAGCAGAGTTAATAAACCAAGGATGTTTTATCGAGGTGTAAGCCGGGACAAAATCAAACAGCACTTTTACCCCGCGGCTATGGGCCAAGTCTATCAATTGCTTAAGATCAGCCTTATCACCAAACACTGGATTAACTTGGTAATAGTCCACCACGTCATAACCATGAATATTATCTAAGGGGTCTTCGGAGCTACGTGCACTAAGGTAAAAAGGCGAAAGCAAAATGGCATCTACTTCCAGATCCTTCCCCGCATTGGCCTGCCCATCATTTAAGTAATCGAAGCGCTGAATAATGCCCTGAATGTCACCAACCTCATGCTGTTGATGAGAGGCGGAAAAAGACTTAAGCCAGATATGATAAAAACTGGCCGAGCGATACCAGTTTTGCACTTCAGCAGAATATAAGCCCTGATTCCACAGCAAACCGAACAAGATAAAAAACAAACGTAACACCAGCCATTCCCCCACCGTAAAAACAATTAGCATAGCTTCATCTTCGGATAGTTTGGGTGAGCAAACGCTTTATTTTGAGCAAAGCCAGCAGCAATACTTAGGCAAGGTTCAGGATGGTGAAGCAGAAACTCAACCTGCCAGTACCCATAAAATGAGGCTCTTATTGAAGTCCCAGCTTAGGCCCAAGCACCTAAAGGCTCTGCGGCTTGGCTCCTTACTGAGTCCTAACAAACTTTTGGACAAAAGTGAGTTTGGCGCATCGGGCGAATTATAACGTCAACATTATGGGATTCATTCCCAAAATTGGTTCTCTAAAGAAACTCAAGTGTCGGGTTGCTTGAGGCAATGAAAAAGGTTATTTTCCTTAAAAAAGAATTGAAAAACTCTTTAGAGAACAATGTTGTATGAACAATAAACAAAACATGAATTCAAAACTGAAAGACTGGTTAAATCAACCGAGCTTTGGTTACTTTATCTTTGGAATCTTTTTGTTTATGGAAGGATTTGGCTTATACGTACAATACGGCCTTGGAGATGAACCATGTGCCAACTGTGTCATGGTGAGAGCGTATCTTCTTTTAGTCGCACTTTCGGCAGTGGTTGCAATCGTGACTAGCAATGAAGGAAAACTATCTAGACCTGTGGAGTTAACTCGACTTTGTGTAGTTTATTTTTTAGCTACGGCTGGATTGGGATTGGCGTTTTACCATTCATATGATAATTATTTAATAGAAAGTGGACGTTTACTCTTCAGTACTTGCAGTTTAAGCTCACCATTCCCAGCTTGGTTACCTCTCGATACCTTGTTACCGGCTCTTTTTGAGGCGAATGCGCTTTGTGGAACCCCGGCTTACCTTTTTGACTGGTTGACATTCACTGAGTTAAGCCTGATTGGCCTACCTATTGTATTTATTGGCGCTACTTTGCTGTATACGAATGCAATGTGGCAGATATTTAAACAGTAGGACACTCTTGAATGTAGCTGCCCAATGGAGCATCCCCCTAACGAAGTAGAATTTGCTCCATTGCTTTCAATTAAATTGATGTCGCAAACGGTTCAATTTTGTTCCAGCGCAACTAACTAGTTATCTAACGAGTATTGCTTCTTTTTATACTCAAAGATCTTTTGGTTGACCCATTGGAGAAGGCTTTCCGGTATCCAGTTAGCTACTCGTTCAACTGTTGGGTTAAACGTCAGCATATGCATTTGACCAAAATCGATGTAAGCAGATAAATAAAGTGCAGACCGATGCCCCATTTCAGGGTAATAAGAAATCATAGTATTGATGACTTCTTTGGGTGAATTGGATTCACTGAGTGCAGCATCATATCTTTCGATATATTCCAAGGTGTGCGTTAATGCTCCATCTGCACTCCACTCTTCTTTTTTATCCTTTGGCATATGCCCAGGAACAACAATATCTAGATTTAATCTTTGCCACTCTCGAAGTTGAGCCATCCACAAATGGCGACTTTCAGGTGTTGACCCTCCCATCATTACATGTCCTTGGAAATAAACGACATCACTGGGTAACAAAGCATTGAGAGATGGGATATACAGAGCCACATGAGGTTCGTAAGGATTACCTATCCCTGCATCTCCTATAATGTCTTTCCATATTTCGATTTCGAAACCATCTATAAGAAGAAACGTTTCCGAGTAATCAATAGCCGGCACTGATGGGATGGCCGCATTGTCACCATGTCTTGAGCTTGCTAAGTCATCATCTAATTCAATACGGTGTCTCTGAAGTGCTGCAACCTCTGGCGTAGCGATAAATTGCGCTTCTGGAAACCTTTTCGTCAAAACGCTAGCCCCTTGCGAGTGATCCAGATGTGGGTGGGTAAGAAAAATGTACTTCAAAGTCAGACCTGTTTTCTCGATCTGATCTGCTAATCGATTAGCCGCTGATTTAGTTCCTTGAGCACTCACAACCATCATCTCACTAGAGCCTTTAATGAGTGCACTGGTGACATTTATCTCACTTGGCTCAGAGATAAAAACCTCCAACGAGAGTTTTGACTCATTTGCGTTGCTGTACATTGATGAAAGCATAAACGTTGAAATAAATAGTAACTGGCATAGTTTCGTAAATATTTTCATCATTTTGACCCACTTGAACGTTCGGTGTTGAACTTGTAAAGAGCCAATACAGAAGCCACCACAAGTGCCTCGAGTAGAGCATAGAAGCCCATTTTCAAATGAAAACCATCAACAAAAAGGCTGATTAGTCTTACAAGCAATAGTAGCGTCATAAACAAACCCAAAGGTGCAAGCCATCGTTCATCGTGATAAAGCGCTAGAAGTGGCGTTAACGCGAACATCAACAGTCCCGACCCCATTATCGATTTTAAGGTGTTGATACCATGTACGCCTTCAACGGTGATCCCCAACATCGCTAAATGAGCATTGATATCGAAAATCCAACGATAAGACAGGTAAAACATAAATAATGAAAGGAGCAACAGCCAGGTTTTGCTCAGTAATCTAATCATAGTCATTTTTAACCCTCCTCAATTTGGTTTCCTAAAGAGACTAAAACACAAAGTTGCTTTAAGCAACCATATTTTTTATTATCATCAGCATGACTAGAAAAAACTTTACCCAATTGAATTGCTCAATTGCGCAATGCCTTGCGACAGTAGGTGATACTTGGTCGTTTCTTATCCTTCGTGATTGTTTCAGAGGGGCAAAGCGATTCTCTGAATTTGAAAGTAACTTAGGTATTGCAAAAAACATCCTAAGAAATAGGCTTCACGATTTAGTCATGCATGGTGTTTTAGAGAAGATCGAAGCTGGCAAAACGGGAAGTCGACACGAGTATGCCTTGAGTGAAAAAGGAGCGTCACTACTTCCTGTGTTGGTGGCTATGTATCAGTGGTCAGAAGATTGGATTGAAGAAGAATACCGAAGTTCTTTCAATTTATGTGATAGTGAAAGCAAGCAACCGATTAAGAAGATTGAACTGCAAAGTCAAAATAATAGAGTGTTAGGTGTTAATGAAATTTTACCAATACCTAAGTGAGTATGCGGTGAATAACCAGCAAGATGTTTGAGCAATTCTGTTCTTGTGAAACTCACTTTGGGGCATAAACGAGTTCCACCCCCCCCCAACGTCTAAAACACAAATAACAACTTATAAGCTAATTAAAAAGCCCGCTATTAGCGGGCTTTTTTTGGTTATAGTTCAGGGCATCGGCTAACCGTTTAAAGTAACGGTATCAGGGAACCAGTGCGACCACACCATCCAGAATAAGCCGTTATGAGTAGGTAACTGTTCTCCATTTCCATCAACTAAGTAGGCAAAGTCATGTTCGCTATTGTATTTAATGCTTAGGGTTTGGCCGTTCACTTCGAAGGTTTCACCAGCAAAAGTACGCGCGTCATCAATGCTAAAAGCAAACTGGAAGTCTCCACCATCGTAACCATAAATCAGCTCTTTTTGGTTGTAGCGTTTATCGTCTAGGCGCAGTGTAGGAAATGCCGCTTCATCTTCTCTCGTTTTATCAAATTGAACATCTAAAGCATCTTGAAAAGCGGTATTGATCATTTTGTCTAGTAAACGGTCATAGTGGTAAATAAACACCTGGCCATTAGGGTATAACTCACGTGCTGCAGCCCACGACATTAAAGTATTTGGAACTTGTTTTGGTTTGTGGTCTGTAAACTCCGATTCCATAGTAATTTGTTGAAGAAAAACATCGTTTTTGGTGTCTTTAAAAATCAGATTGTTATGTGTTTGAATCGATACGTTTAAGTCAGACTCGCCCAAACCATAGTCTGCTTCAATCACTACCGGCAAGTTCGACAAGCCACAAAAGGTCATAGTGTAGTCGGTGCCGTCTACGTTCCAACCTGCAATATGGGGAATTTGTAAGTGCTCACGTGGGAACATGCGAACATCATCACCAACTTGCACCACATACATTACTTGGTCATCAGGTAACACGGTATCGGCGTAACTTACGTCGTAATATTCAGCATTATGCTGCTTTGATGGAAACACCGTTTGAGTAGCGTAGTTACTGCACCAAATACCCAGCGCAACTAGGCCTGAACACACCGCCATAATTGAACGAGGCCAAATTTGGGCTCTACGATTAAGCACAACTAAACCAATCATCATGAGTATATTGATTACCGCCACTAGTACTCGATGCTCTAACAGCCAAATTACTACAGCCCTGTCGGTGCCAAACTTTTGCCCCGGTTCGGTTACCCCCACTGCAGAGCCGACACTGACAATAACAATCAACAAGGCCAAGCTATAAAAAAGTGCTTTTAAGGTTGTTCTATTCATGTGTATTACCTTTAGTTAGGAATCAAATGCCAATATCACAAGCCCACTAATTTGCTTTGCTACAGCCCCACCACGTTTACTTATCGCCGAAGGCTTAACTTGCTTGAGATTGGCTAAATTCTGGACTCCCTACTAATCTGAGAGCCCGCGCAATTAGCACCCTGCTAATTCATGCAACAAAGCTTATCGAGAGAGTTAAACAAGAGTAAGTAGCAGCAGCGGGAAGCATTATTTCGAAGAATGGAACAATAAACCCAGTAACTTACTCCGCTACTGAGTAACAACGAGTAAGACACTGTGCCAACGCTGTCAAAATTTTTACTCTGAGTTAAATCCAACTATTCGCCCCACTTTTTCACTCTTGAGCACCTTCAAGGGTTGAACGCACAGGCGATAGTTTTTGAATAACTCAGGAGGTACAAATGAAAGAATTTAAACCCTGGTATATTGCACAAATGTCCAATGGGGTTGTGCAATGGGTAGGCTTAGCGCTATTAGTTACACCATTGATTATTGAGCGGACAGGCAGCGGCACGTTAATGGGCTCGGTCATGTCGCTCATTGGCATTTTTGGCATTAGCGCGCCACTTATTGGCTGGCTGGCCGACAAATATTCTATTCATCGACAGCTACAAAAAGTAGCGCTGTTTTCTCATCTACTGTCGCTAATACTGCTCTACTTTGCGACAACCCAAAGCTACATGTATTTACTGGTTGGATTAAGTATTGGCATAGGCACCGTGTCTCAGCTGGTGTTAAACCCCACTTTTGTGATCAATTCTCTGCCTGCCAATCAGCATAGCAGGGGCTTAAGCCGCTTATTTCAGTTTCAGTTTTTGGGCATTGTTATCGCAGGTACATTACTAGGTTTAGTGAGCCTCTTGAATTGGACCAGCGAACAACAACTCATCTTGATGATGGCTTTAGTTAGCATTTCTATAGTCACTGTATTTATAGCTCCACCACCTAAGGTGATTTTAGACAATCAAGAGCACGAACAAGCTGATGAACTAAGCAGTAAGCCCGCTTTTTCCCATCGAGAAAAGGCAGCCTTTTGCGCTTTTTTAGCCACGATTTTTCTCTCGATGCTTACCTCTACCAATTTAATGGAAACCGGCCCGCTGATTATTAAGCAGGTATTTTCTGTAGATTTAGGCCACTCAGCTTTTGGTTTAGCAGCCTCAGCAGTTCTCACCATCGCCTTACTAGAACCTGCTGGACGTTGGGCTGAAAAAAGTGGGCCTTACGTAGTGTGGATAACCGGACTCTGTTGCTATGCGATTACTGCTATTGGTTTATGGCTGGCTGTGGGAACACAGATACCTAGCGCAATACCTGTTCTGTTGATTGTATTGCTGATGCAAGCAATCTCATGGTTTGACATGGTGATTCCCGCCATAGCTGAACAGCTAAGTCCATTTTCTCCGGCACTAACCCAAGGTGTTTTATTGTTTGCCATGTCTTTTGGTTTTGGTACTGGAGCACTTATAGCTGGCGAGCTCATCGACAGCGACGGCTTTGTAGCGGTTGTAGATTTTTGCGCTATTAGCATGCTAATTACTTTAGCCATTGCAGTGCTTACCTTAGGCCTAAAACCGCGCTCAAATTAAAGCATTTGCTATGTCCTTAATGAACTAAGTGACATAGCATAAACTTGTTCGTTTTCCCGTCTCAAGGTAATGTGATTAAACAATATCCGCTTCCAATAGAATTGTTTTATCAGTTAACGGTTCTTATAGTTAACCTAGATCTTTTAACGCCAGTACTTGCCAGCATATTAATGCTGTTAGCAAAAAAATCAGTTAAGGAGCAGTAATGACTACAGAATTCATACCACCAAAAGTTTGGACTATGGACAGCGAAAGTGGTGGTCAGTGGGCAAGCATTAATCGGCCCGATTCAGGCGCACGGCATGAGAAAGCCCTTGCTGTGGGCGCCAACCCTTTGCAGTTGCATTCGCTAGCTACGCCAAATGGACAAAAAGTAACGATTATGCTGGAAGAATTACTGGCACTAGGCGTTAAAGAGGCAGAGTACGACGCCTACTTAATTAACATTGGTGAAGGCGACCAATTTTCCTCTGGCTTTGTGGATATTAATCCTAATTCCAAAATTCCGGCTTTAAGCGACCATTCTGGTGACACGCCTATTCGGGTATTTGAGTCGGGCGCTATTTTGCTCTACTTGGCCGAAAAGTTTGGCCACCTGCTGCCTAAAGACCTAGCCACTCGTACCGAAACCATGAACTGGCTATTTTGGTTACAAGGTTCTGCTCCGTATTTAGGTGGCGGCTTTGGACATTTTTATGCGTACGCGCCAGAAAAATACGAATACCCAATTAATCGCTTCACCATGGAAACCAAACGCCAGCTCGACGTATTGGATAAACGCCTCGCCAATAATCAGTATTTAGGTGGCAGCGAATATAGCATCGCTGATATTGCTACATGGCCTTGGTATGGCAACGTTGTGCTTAACACGGTTTATGAAGCGGCAGAGTTTTTAGACGCAGCAAGCTACACCAACGTAATGCGCTGGGCTAAAGAGGTAGAGCAACGCCCTGCTGTGCAACGTGGCCGTATTGTTAATCGGGTATGGGGTGAAGAATGGGAGCAATTAGCCGAGCGCCACAACGCCGCAGATATTGATGCGGTATTAAGTAAAAAGCCTTAAGCCCAACTACCCAATAAAAAAGCACCCAAGGGTGCTTTTTCTGTTACCGAGATAAAACTGGCTTAATAATCTAGCGCCCATGCAAGAGCACTCGCATTGCCGATTAGGCTTTACGCTTACGAGAAACACCCAATCCGCATAAAGCCAAACCTAGCATCAATATTGAAGCAGGCTCTGGAACTGTTGCAGGTTCAACAATTGATACTTCTGAGCCGAAGCCAACAACATTGGTTGGCGCATATGTACCAAAACGCTGGCTACCGTCAGAGAAAATAGCCAAGGCAGTCGCACCAAAAAACTGATCGCCATTCAAGCCAACTGCATCAGGAGCATTCAAGAAATCAGTATCTACACCAAAGGTAAAAAACTCACCCGCGTCAAAATCAGTAAACGAGATGGTTAAAATGCTCGAGCCATTCAAGGCATTGTTGGTAGGGAAAATATGACCTACTGAAGAAGAGGCGCCTAAAGTAATTGGACTGCTGCTCAAACCAGGGCTCGTATCGGTTGAGTCAAAGAAAGCACCAATTGGGCTTAAGTCCCAAGTAATAGAGGTGATTTTCTCACCCTCTGTAGAATCGTTAAAAAACTGAAAAGCATTGTTGCTAGAAAAGGTGGTCCCCTCAATGATCAATCCGCTTGAAATTGGGGTGGCTTGTGCTGCAGCGCTAAATAAAAGCACGCTGACTAAACTAATTAACTTTTTCAAAGTCTGTCCTTAAGTTTTGAAAGTGGAAGTTAGTTGACTAAATTGTCACTCCGGCTTCCATAAGCACAAATTAGACCAGTCTAGTAACCAATTGATATTTATAAAAATATTTTATTGCGAAAATTGTATTCAGTTCTAAGATGTAAAATAAACTGACAGTTCCATCAAATAAAATCACTTTAAGTTCATAAGCTTAACTAAAGTATTTAGGCCTAAGCCCCTAAAGCAGGCTATTTGTTTGCAACAGCTTACTAACTACAAGTTTTCGCTATTTACCTAAAGTATTAAAGCCCAGTGCACTCAGGTAAACTTGCTGCAAAATAGCCTATTTAACAACAAAATCTAGCTTGTCATATTCAACTAAGCACTTCAGCCTTTAGGGCATCAATATGCGCAGGCCCTATTGGCCGCACACCAGAAGGATTTAAAGCCTTAATCGAATAATATCCGCGAGTAATATGGTCGATACTCACCGTCTCAGCCACACCAGGAATGGCTAATATTCGTGGCATGTAAGCTGACAACAAAGGGTAATCAGCTATTTGTTTGCGATTAGTTTTAAAGAGGCCGTAATAGGCGACATCGAAACGTATTAACGTTACAAAGGTGCGAATGTCGGTTTCGGTAAGCGTGTCCCCGATTAAATATTGTTGCTTTACTAGCCTCCGCTCCAGTTCCTCTAATACTTCAAATACCCCGTTTACCGCCTCTTCGTAAGCAGCTTGCGACTGAGTAAAGCCAGCTTTATAAACGCCGTTATTAAACTGGTGATAAATTCGCGTATTTAGGGCATCAATCTCTTCACTATGTTGCTCTGGATAAAGCCGAATTTTAGAGGGTACTAACTCTTCAAAGGCGCTATCGAACATGCGCAGAATGTCGGCGCTTTCGTTATTCACTATTACATTTTTCTGCATATCCCAGAGCACTGGCACGGTAGCTCTTCCGGTAAAGTTAGGATCAGCCTGAGTATAAATTTGGTGTAGGTAATTCGCAGAGAACAACGGGTCTTGATCTGCACCTTGGTAGCCTCCAAAACGCCAACCTTGCGGGGTTAAACTAGGGTTAAGCACCGTAACAGGGATTAGCGCTTCTAAGCCTTTTAGCTTACGTGCAATCAGCGTGCGCGATGCCCAAGGGCAAATTAAGGCCACGTATAATCTGTAACGTCCAGCTTCCGCTTTGAAGCCACCCTCGCCAGTTGGACCAGGGCTGCCGTCGGCGGTGATCCAATGGCGGAATCCGGAAGTTTGCCTTACAAAACGCCCTTGTTCATCCACTTTTTGTAAAGGCTGCCAGTCTTCCGTCCATACTCCATTTACTAACATAAGTGACTCCTGTTTAAACTTGATGAAAAACAAATGAGCGCATGGATAATGCGCCAAGATCAAAACCTTCGCTTACCATGCTTAGGTAATCGTTATTGTTAGCTGCGCCGGCAACCACAATAGCCGGTATATAGTGCTCTAAACTTGGGTTAGCCATGCGCATTAAACCGCCCATGACTGCTGGGTTGACTAAGTCAGAAAAATTTCGTTGCGCTAAGCGTTTAGCAAAAAACGCATCAAACTCTTCTGCCCAGTCATAAGGTTGGGAGGTGTGCCTTAGCGCCGCTAGATTATGTACAACATTGCCCGAGCCAATAATCATCACGCCTTGACGACGCAACTCTGACAAGCTGCGACCTAGGGCGAAGTGCCAGCTCAAGTTTTGTGACACGTCGATAGAGAGCTGAAATACTGGAACATCTGCTGCTGGATACATCCATTTCAATACCGACCAAGCGCCATGATCAAGCCCCCAACTGCTATCGGTTTGAAGTTGATGATCACTTAACAGCTCAGTGAGCTGCTGCGCCAACAAGGGGTTACCACTGGCTGGATAGCGCTGGGCAAATAAAGCCTCTGGAAAGCCGTAAAAATCGTGAATGGTTTTAGGCTTGGCGGAACTATCTACTAGGCTTACTCCGGGTGTCATCCAGTGAGCGGAAATCATCAATATTGCCTGCGGCCTAGTTAAAGCTTGCCCAAGCTGCAACCAACTTTGAGTAAAGCAATTCTCCTCTAGGGCATTCATCGGATTGCCATGGCCAATAAACACCACCGGCATGGGTGGCGTTGTCGCTTTATCGCCAAGAATATTTAAGCCTTGCTGAATCGCCATCTCGCCTCTTTCTTCCTTCGGCCCAGTGCCATTTGGCTTGAGCGAAGCATTAAACGGTAATGCAGCAATTATCAGCCTAAGAGATTCACCTCACAATGGAGAAGATATAGAATAACTATCTCCAATTTGTTCTTAATAGGTAATTAGCATGGACTTGATTGACGGCTTAAAGGCATTTGTTGCTACGGCGCAAACCGGTTCATTTACCGAAGCGGCAAAACGCTTAGGCGTATCCAACCGGCTCACCTCAAAATACGTCGCGGAATTAGAAACCAAGCTTGGCGCTCGCCTGTTGCAACGCACTACAAGAAAAGTGGGGCTTACACCTTCTGGTCAGCAGTTACTCAATCGGGCCCCAGCCCTGTTGGACGAACTTGATGATTTGCTGGCGAGCATTAATGAGGAAGCAACAAGCTTACATGGTACGTTGCGCATCGCTGCGCCAGTGACTCTGGGCGAAATCTACATACAAGGTTTAGTGAGTCGTTTCGCCGCTATCCATCCTGAGCTAAGCATCGACTTGCGCTTAAGCGATCAGCATGCCGATCTAGCAAGCGATGGTTTCGACCTCGCTTTTCGCGTTGGCACTCCCGACGTTTCTACTTTAAAAGCACGCAAGCTATTTGAATTTACCAGCCATTTGGTGGCCTCACCCGGCTACTTAACACTTAAAGGCACTCCGCTTAGCCCCGATGATTTAGATACTCACACTTGCATCATCGACACCAATAGGCGCAACGCCAATCGTTGGGTCTTTCAGCAAAATGGCCAAGAATATGCCTTTCACCCTTCTAGAAACCTGATGGTAAATAGTGCCAATATTGCTCGAGATTGGGCAGCAGAGGGCTGCGGTGTGGCACTGTGTCCAAACTTCGTTTTACATAAACAGTTGAGTGAAGGAAAACTGGTGCGGCTGCTGGAAGACTATCAACTGCCAATGCATCCTCTGTATGCCGTTTACTTAGAAGGTAATGTGCTGCCTCGTAAGGTAAGAGCACTGATAGATTTTGCACTTGAAGATGTGCAGAACAACGATATTGTCACCCTCCCCGCGGCTTAGCGCAGAGAGAGTAACGATTTTAGATTAACTAAACCAATGACGAGTGCGATTGGCAAACCATACCAAAGAGAGCATTACCGGCACTTCAACCAATACACCAACTACGGTGGCTAGCGCAGCTCCAGAGTGCAAACCAAATAGTGATATGGCAACCGCTACTGCTAACTCAAAAAAGTTAGAGGTACCAATCATGCAAGCTGGAGCAGCAATGTTATGTGGCAAACGCATGCGTTTGGCTAACCAATAAGCCAGAGCAAAAATGCCATAGGTTTGAATAAGCAAAGGAATAGCGATAAGAACAATGGCTTCAGGCTTGGCTAATATTGTTTCCGATTGAAAGCCAAACAACAGCACTACGGTAGCCAGCAAACCAATAATCGACCAAGGCTTCATGGTAGCTAAAAACTGATTTAGCCTTGAATGGTCATTCTTTTTATCTAGCTTTTTACGGGTAATTGCCCCTGCTATAAGTGGCACTAATACGTACAATACCACCGATATTAACAAGGTATTCCAAGGCACCGTGATATCACTCACCCCAAGCAAAAAGCCGGCTATTGGCGCAAAGGCAAAGATCATAATTACGTCGTTAATCGAAACCTGCACTAAGGTATAATTAGCGTCGCCTTTGGTCAGCTGGCTCCATACAAATACCATCGCGGTACACGGTGCTACGCCAAGCAAGATCATGCCAGCGATATATTCTGTCGCGGTGCTTGGGTCTACCCAATCGGCAAATATACCTTTAAAAAACAACCAGCCTAGCAGCGCCATGCTAAAGGGTTTAATCAGCCAATTAATCACAATGGTAAGTAGCAAACCTTTTGGTTTTTTACCCACATCTTTAATCGATGAGAAATCAATTTGCACCATCATTGGGTAAATCATTAGCCAAATAAGTAAGGCAATCACCAAATTAACATGTGCAAACTCAAGGCCAGCTACTACCGCAAATACCTCAGGCACAAGGCTGCCCGCAGCAATGCCAACAACAATGGCTAAACCTACCCATACTGTTAAATATCGTTCAAATAATCCCATTTTGTTACCTTCTTCCCCAGCTAGCTGTGTGGGTGGGTTCTGTGATTAATTCACTAACAAAGCTGTTGTTTATTCGCTTCAAAGCGCGCTAACTCTGCTTGGTAGTAGTCTTTGTTATTGGCTTGAGTCTCGCGTAACACCCGTTCGGCCCAGCTTGGTAATTCAGGGTGTAATTGGTAATACACCCATTTGCCGCGCCGCTGATCGAGCAATACTTGGCATTTGCGTAACTGCGCTAAATGTCGAGAAGTCTTTGGTTGGTCGAGCTGCAAGGCTTGCATCAAATCGCATACACAGGCCTCACCAGCCTCGGCAATAATCATCAAGGCTTTTAGGCGAACATCATCAGCGAGGCATTTATAAAATAATTGAGGATTCATCATTCACATGCATTTATTTACATATGTATAATTTTGCATATGTTTATTTTTTTGTCAACGTTAAAACAAAAAAACCGAGCCTAGTAGCTCGGTGAAAACAACTAAAGTTGTGCTTAAGTAGTTAAAGTTAACTACCTAGTTGATGGGCAGTTAATATTGCCGACAGTACCGATTGAGCGGTAACAGGGAACGGCATGTTGTGAATGGTTTCGCCCTCTGCGCACGATGCTTCGGCTACGCAAAGCAACTTGTCGCGATCAATCTCTTTAACTCCCATATCGTGCAGGTTAGTAGGCAAACCAATTGATTTACAGAACGCGATCACCTGATTAATTTCCTCTAAAGGTGCATTCTCCAACACCAATTGAGTGAGCGTACCAAAAGCAACCTTTTCGCCGTGTAGTAAATGGTGACACTCTTCAAGCTTGGTTAATCCATTATGAATAGCGTGCGCTGCAGCTAAGCCTGAGCTTTCAAAGCCAATGCCACTTAAATAGGTATTAGCTTCAATAATGTTTTCGACGGCTTTAGTGCTTACTTTGTTCTCTACGGCCACTTTGGCTTTCAGGCCATCGGCCATTAAAGTCTCAAAACATAACTTAGCCAAAGCCTGTGCAGCGCGAGTTGGCGCGCCGCCTGCCATGGTTGTTTTACCCGAGGTCATATTGGCGCGCGCTTCAAACCAAGTAGACAAGGCATCACCCATGCCGGCAACAATTAAGCGCACTGGTGCAGCGGCAATAATAGCGGTGTCCATAATCACCATATTGGGATTAGAAGGAAATAGTAAGTACTCGCTAAACTCACCTTCTGGGGTGTAAATAACCGCTAAAGCACTGGTAGGTGCGTCGGTAGAAGCAATGGTTGGCACTATCACCACTGGCAACTTGCAATAATAAGCAACAGCCTTGGCGGTATCTAGCGTTTTGCCGCCACCAATACCAATTATCACATCCGCTTTTACCGAATCAGTTTTGTCGATTAAACGGTTAATTTCTTCTCGTGAACACTCGCCATTAAAAGTATCAAATTCAACAAGCTGTTCGTTAAAACTCGCTTCAACAGTGCCTTTGGTTAAGCCCATTACAAAATCATCGGCAATCACTAATGGCTGCATACCATAAGTAGCAACATACTCACCAATGTTAGCTAATGCTCCTTCGCCCTGAATGTATTTGCTGGGTGAAATAATAATCTTGTCCATGTTCATCTCCCTACTTCGATAATGATTCAAATACTTTTTCAACAGCGAATGCACCAGGGTCTTTTACCCCATTTAAGGTGTCGCTGTTTAAATAAGACGAGCGCCCAGCGTTTGCTTTAGTCATCGTTAGCGTGCTCTCTGCCCCTGCTTTTGCCGCCAGTACTCCAGCAGCAAAACCATCTTTCTTCCAAGCTTCAAAAGCCGGGAATAAAGCATCGATCATGGTTCTATCGCCTACTGCAGCGCCGCCGTAATGCATCATTCTGGCTAAGCCAGCTTGCAGGGCAGCTACTAAATCATCACTGACAGCTAACTCTCGACCAGCAGCGGTAAAGAAAATAGACAGCAATACACCCGATGAGCCGCCCATTACCGTAGTTAACTGTTGGCCAATCACGGTCATCAGCAGCGCAGGCTCGTTTAAAGGCAATTGATTAGCGTCTAATTCGGCAAGCACCTTACGTGCGCCAGAGGCAAAGGTTGAACCGGTATCTCCATCGCCCACAATGGCATCGAGATGGTTTAGTGCACTTTCGCTATCGATAATGGTGTTACACACGGTGCGTAAAGCGCTGGCCACTTCTTCATTTTGCGAAGCGTCAAATTTAACGGTCGAAGACAGTGACTCACAGGGAGTGAACGCTAAAGGCTGCTTAGCGCTAACGCCAGGCCATGCACTTGTTTGGCTATCAGCAAACAAGGCGGCACGTTTAAGCTCGTCGAGCTTTAACATTGAGATAGAGAAGCCTTTCATATCGATGGCGGTCATCAGCGGTGCGGGGCCAATAAAATATTCGGCATTTTCACCCAGCGCAGACTCAACAACATCTTTTGCTACTACGTTCATCTCAATAGGTGATAGGCCGCCTAAGTTGTTAATAAGCACAGCGTGGCTATCGCTAGGGCAAGCGGTTAATAGCTTATCCGACATAATGCGCACCAGTTCTTTACACTGGCTTAGGTCAATGGTTTCTATGCCTGCTTCACCATGAATCCCCAAACCTAACTCAGCTTTACCTTTTGCAATACGCTCTTCGCTGTTGTCACTGGGTAAGGTGCAACTTTGTAAGGCAATGCCAATGCTTGCCGTTGCATCAATGGTGTGTTGTGCGGCTTTGGTTACGGCGGCTAGATCTTCGCCTTGCTCGGCGACATAACCGGCAACTTTATGCACAAATAAAGTGCCAGCAATACCACGAGGTTTAGGGTTATCCGGAATGGAGATGTCATCACTTACAATTACCATCTCTACATTGCGGCCCATTTCTTTGGCTTTCTCGCAAGCAAGCCCAAAGTTAAGTCGATCGCCAGTATAATTCTTAATAATCACCAAGCAGCCAGCGTCGCCGGTAACATGCAATATTGCGTTAAGCACTGCGTCTACACTTGGGGCGGCAAACAAATCACCACACACCGCTGCGGTTAACATGCCCTTGCCAACAAAACCGGCATGAGCAGGTTCGTGGCCCGAGCCACCGCCACATATAATTGCCACTTTGTCTTTACGCCAATCTGATCGGGCAATAACTTTAATGTCATTGCCAAAATCTAAACGGCTAAGGTTATTGTGTTGTTGGGTATATAAGGTTCCATCAATCGAGTCATTTACCCACGATTCTCTGTCATTAATCACTAAATCGGCCATGTAAAAAAACCTCCGTTATTTACTGCTAGTTACTAACTTCTTTAATGCATTTGCTAGTGCCTTGTTGTTTAATTCGCGTTTCCTATTGTGCTTACACTGTGCAACAA
This sequence comes from Agarivorans sp. JK6, assembly GCF_045277145.1. NCBI lineage: Bacteria > Pseudomonadati > Pseudomonadota > Gammaproteobacteria > Alteromonadales > Alteromonadaceae > Agarivorans > Agarivorans sp. JK6. The sequence goes on from NZ_CP113525.1 coordinate 3,744,664, forward strand.
AGCATGCGTAGCAAAACCCACCTCGTTGACTTTGTATAGCCATGAACACAAAATGGAAACGTTTACATATAAAAACAAGAAAACACTGTATTTAGCTTTTAAGGCATAGTGGAGCAAGTAATAAAGAAGCCGCAGCTAAAACGCCACAACTGCTAAGCAGTGCGTTAATAACAGTGACAACTCTATAACAGCTACATTTGGGGTTTAAAAACCAACCAATTGGCAGTGCAACATTTCTGCTGTTAATGTGTTCCTCTATAAAAAATAAATCAAGAGAACAAGTGTAAACGTTTACAAAAATGAGAGATCGAACAAAAATTACATTCCAAACTTGGTATTAAAGGCCTGAACTTTCAAAGTGAACAAGCAGCTGAAGCAAGTACAGCTTTAACGGCCATCTTAGCTGGCTATTGGAAAGTTTGAGCTTATCGTATGAGGCGAATACAAGCTAATCCAGCGAGGCGTTTTCTAACAGGAAGTCTACCAATACCCGGATCCTCTTGGCCTTTTGGCTATTCTGCGAAAAATAGATATACAGTGCAGGCACATCATGCCAATAGGGTTTAAGTATAGGAACCAAATCACCACTGCTAAAATGTTTCGCAACTAATGGGGCTAAGAAGCGACCAATGCCTAAGCCGGCTATCGCGGCATCTACACATATATCGGTATCATTCACAATTAAGGCGGTTGGCATTTCAACCTCAATACTCGCGCCATCCTGCTTTAGCTTAAGTGTGGCCAAGCGATTAGATGCTCCAAAGCGATACTTGATTAATTTATGTTTATCAAGATCTTGAGGGCTAGAAGGCAAGCCATATTTGCTTAAGTAGGCAGGCGAGGCAAATAGCGCTTCTGGTACTGCTGCAGTTAATTGGCGAGCCACTACCCCCTCCTCAATTAAGCTACCAAAACGTATCCCTACATCGATGCCTTCTTTAATGATATTAATCGAAGTATCCGACACAGATATTTCCAGCTCTATGTCTGGATAACGTTGGCAAAATGCTGCTAAATTGGGCCGTAAAATACATTGATAAACAAAGCGTGGAACGGTAATGCTCACCTTACCTGAGGGTGCATGAGACAGATCATGAACGCCCTCAAGGGCATAATCCAAACTAGCTATGGCGTCTGCTGTATTCTCTAGTAAAAATTTGCCAGCTTCGGTCAAACTAACTTGCCGAGTAGAACGGCTAAACAAAGGCACCCCCAGCTTGCTCTCTAAAAGCTTTAAAGACTGACTCACCGACGGCGCAGCCATCTCTAACTTTCTGGCAGCACCACGAATACTGCCTTCGTTGGCGATGCTATGAAAAATAACCAGCTGATTGTAGCTTGCTCCCTTCATCATTAATTCCAGCAAACAATTGTTAGGTAAACACTAACAGTTTAAGAGCGAATGCTCACCTACTACTTAGCAATAAGAATTTTACAATAACTCTATTCACTGCCTATCAAGTACTCAATCTGGAGCGAACATGAGCAAAGTTGTTGTCATTTCTGGTCACCCCAATTTAGAAGAATCGTGGACCAACAAAACCATCTTAAAAAAACTAAGCACAAGTATTGAAAACCTTGATGTACGCCGCTTAGATAGCCTATACCCCGACTACAATATTGATGTAGCAGCAGAGCAAGCAGCCTTACTGGACGCAGATATTATCATCTTGCAATACCCTTACTACTGGTACTCGGTACCTGCCCTACTTAAGAAATGGATTGATGATGTATTTTCGTTCAATTTCGCCTACGGCCCAGAAGGGGATAAACTAAAGAACAAACACTTTTTGTTATCTTTTACCGTGGGCGGACCTGAAGAGTCATATGATCCACTTGGCTACAACCACTTCACTATCGAGCAGCTAGCCTACCCTTTGCAACAAACCTGCTATCTAGCGGGAATGAATTATCTCGCGCCAATCTATACTCATCGCATGGTATACATTCCGGGGGTTTACAATACTCAGGAAGAGGTTGAACAACGTGCTAATCAACATGGTGAACGCCTGATCAGCAAAATTGAGCAATTAAGCAATTCATTAGAAGTAAAGTTCGAGCAGTTTGTTAAACAATGGTTTGCGCAATTTGATCAACTCCCTCAAGACAACAGCTATTTCCTGCAACATCTTGCAAATGACTTTGAACTAAGCGACCCAATAGGCAGCTATCAAGGAATAGCGGGCTTTAACGATTGGTATAACACCCTCCTTAAAACCTTTAAACCGGGCGTATTACATTTAATTGAACAAGTTAATTTCATTGCTACAACTAAACAGCAATATCAAGCAGAAATAAGAGTTCGCGCTCAAGGTGAGCTAGTAAGCGGTGAACATATAAATCAATTGTTCAACGAACGCTGGACGGTCTCACTTAACTCAAAGGGCAATTTTGCCATCCACAGCTATCATGTCGCTGCGGTATAAGCCAACACATCAAGGAGAACACTCATGAATAAGCATTTAATTAAGGCATTGTTATTAGCCAGTTTTATTGGGTCCTTTAGCAATGTCCATGCTGCCAATATATCAACCGTAGAGCCGCAGACAGTAGTAGATGCAGAGGCAATTAACAATCCCAATTTATGGCCAAAGCCCGCCAATCCTGTTGCAAAAAGCTCAGAAAATAGTGAAGCACTAAAAGTGGTGCAAGGTTTCTTTAAAGCCTATGGACAAGGTGATACAGAAGGCTTGAAAAAGTTTGTCGCCGAAGATGTTGAATGGCACATTCCTGGCCATCATGCATTGGCGGGAACAAAACGAGGCATTGAGGCATTTATGTCATTCTTCCAACAGCTTGGCAAAGCTGGGTTCGCCGCAGAAGTGATGATTTTAGCTGCCAACGATACCTATGTGATTGACGCTCACCGAGGCTGGAGCTCAACAGCCAACGACAATATAGACCTAAACTGGATCCTGCTTTACCAAATTGAGAACGGTAAAATTAAACGGGTGCAAAACTTCTCAGGCGATGTCTACCAATCAGATCGCTTCTTCAATAAGTTTGCAGCCTCAAATAAACAGTGACGGGTTCAAGCTATCTATCTTGAACCAGCTCCATTTAAGCTTTCTTCACCAGCAAGTTTACGCTAACTGTGTTGCTGCTTGAGAAACTGGCCAGGCGTCATAGAAAACTGATTTTTAAAGGCTTTAGTGAAATGGGATTGGTCATTAAAGCCTAGCTCCAGCCCCACTGTCGCGATATTGTCGTGACCACTACTCAGCATTAACTTTGCTTGTTCTAAACGTTTGCTCATCAAGTATTGATAGGGTGTTATACCCACCAGCTTCTTAAATTCACGAAGAAAATAGAACTTGCTACAGTTCAACAACTCGGCCAGCTCATCTACCGTAATATTAGTGCCAATATTTTCCACTATATAACGATCAATTTTCTCGACCTGTAATTGTTCAAACTTTGATGCCGTCAACTGACTATTCATTAGGTCGTTATAATTAGAATAGTTTTTCACATAACTTGTCGCCAGCAGGGAAATAAGGTGTTTTATATATGCACTACCATTGCGCCCCTTTGCTTGAGCTTCCAACAAGAACAGCTCAATGATTAATTTAATCGACTCATCTAGCACATTGTAATTGTTCAAAAACTGTAGTTGCTTGCCATTTAAATTAAGTGGGCAATTAGCTAAAAACTCTTTCTCTTCAATAGCCAAAATAACAAAATAACAGGGCTCAGAAATGCTATGAGTAAACGGAGTATGTGGAGGATTAATCCAAATATCGCCGGGGCTGGTTTTAAGCGAAGTAAAACGACCATCCTTTTCTGCACTCCAATTTAGATCTTTGTCTAAGGCTAAAGCGAAATAAAAGTAAGGGGTATATACATGTTGCGGATAAAAGTGTGGTGAACTGCCCTTTTCTAAAACTACACCTGGCCAATCAAGAGCATGATTAGAAAACTCGATATCTAAAGCTTGCCCGCAATCAGATAATGCATTTGAATCAAAGTCATAAAACTTCAATTGCGATTTCATTTCACTCTCCCAAGTAACAGGCTGATTTGCCAACCCACAAGCAATGCAAAAAACCTTAACGGACATTCTAGTTTAAGGTCAACCAGCCTTTCTCAAGCGCCTGCAATAAAGTACCAAAACCCAAGCAGCAATCTTCAATAAGGCTAAAGCTACAAACAATACACTTATCCCGTCTTAGCAAAGGGAAGTCTTTGCCCGTATCAAAATTAGCAAAGTAAGGACACCAGATGTTTAAAAAATACCTAACGTTTGCGCTACTAGCACTATCTAGCAGCGCTTTCTCAAGCTCTGAAAGCACAAGTAACAAACACAACTTGGAGAACACCACAATGCAAGCTATAAACTTAACTACCCGCGTAGGAAACCTAGCCGCCAACCTTTACCTTCCAACAGCGGTAAAAAATCCTCCTGTTGTAATTGTTACCGGCGCTTGGACCAGCGTAAAAGAGCAAATGCCAGCAGTATATGCACAAGCCCTAGCGCAACAAGGTTACGCGGCACTTACCTTTGATTTTAGAGGCTGGGGTCAATCGAGCGACACAACTCGCTTCCTCGAAGACCCACGCCGTAAAACTGAAGATATACGAGCGGTAATTGACGCGGTATCTCAGCTAGAACAAGTGGACACAAGCCGCATTGCTGGGCTAGGAATTTGTGCATCAGCTGGTTACATGCTCGACGCAGTAGCAGGCAACAACAAGGTATCTAGCGTTGCTGTAGTTGCTCCTTGGTTGCATAACGTGGCAATGGCCACCCAAATTTACGGCGGAGCGGAAAGCGTTGAAGGCCTATTGGCTGCAGCAAAAACCGCTCAACAGGCCGAGCAGCCGGTATATATAGAAGCCGCTAGCAGCACAAACCCCAACTCATTAATGTATCAAGCGCCTTATTACACAGAAATCGATCGCGGACTGATTGCCGAATACGACAACCAATTTAACGTGGCTTCTTGGGATGGTTGGCTAAACTACAATGCTCAGCTTAGTGCCAGCTTGCTTAAGCAACCTACGCTAATGGTCGCCTCTGAAGCCATGGCTCTGCCTGCTGGTGCCCATATGTACCTAAACAATGCTGGTAGCAATGTAAGCGCTACTTGGTTAGATGGCGTTTCTCAATTTGATTTCTACGACCAACCCGCTGCTGTAAACAACGCAGTAGAAGCAATTGCTCAACACTTCAGCACAAACCTATAAGGAGGCTGCAATGAAATTGATTAAGCTTCTGATAATCAGTATTGGAGTACTTTCCATGACAGTAAACGCTAGCACTTTAAGTCAAGATGAAGCTCAGATCCGCAGCAACATTAATAGCTATGCGGCGCTAGCTGACCAAGCAGCCTTTGAATACTTAGGTCGCTTATTTGCACCAGAGGTAAGCCTTGACTATACCTCATTGTTTGGTGGTGAAGTTCAACAAATCAATCGTGAAGAACTAATGATGCAATGGGCAGGCTTTCTTCCTGGATTTGATACTACTTTCCACCAGATCAGCAATCATAGGGTTACAGTGAACGATAACAGCGCCAATGCTCGCGTCGATTTTACAGCGAGCCACTGGCTAGGCTCAGATGGTTTTTGGCAAATATCAGGCGAGTATGTATTCACCTTGCAACGAGTGCAAAACAACTGGGAAATAAGCTCGGTGCAGTTAATCAGCAAGCAAGAAACCGGCAGCAGAGAGGTGCTAGCCAAAGCCCCCGAGCAAGCGAACGCAAAGCTTATTAAGCGTAACCAAGCTAGAGTTAGCTTCCAGTAAATTGAGTTGTCGGTCAACTTCAATGCTAATAAGCAAGCTCTGCTAGCAGGGCTTGCTTATTTACAGGCTTAACATTACAAAAACATCACTAACGCCGAGGTGTTCCGGGGCGCTGCTTCGTTTGCCAATCAGGGGCTATCCAAGAGCTTACCGTTGAAGGAGCAAGCGGTGGTTTTCCTAAAACAGAGTCCGCTATTTTCTCGGCCACCATAATGGTAGGGGCGTTAAGATTACCATTAGGAATAGTAGGAAATACTGAGGAATCAACCACCCGTAAGCCAGTAATGCCTTTTACTTGGCACTGGCTATTTACCACGGCCATTGGGTCATCATCAGCACCCATTTTACAACTGCACGAAGGGTGATAAGCACTTTCTACATTTTGCCTTACCCACGCATCTATCGCTTCATCGCTGTTAATATTAGCGCCGGGTTGAATCTCTTCGTCGCGATAATCATCCATGGCTGGTTGCGCCAAAATCTCTCGACTTAAACGAATACAGTCACGCCAGTCTTGCTTGTCTTGCTCGGTGCTAATGTAGTTAAACTGAATATTAGGTTTGGCGTGAGGATCGGCCGAGCTAATCCACACTCGCCCTCGGCTTTGGGGTTTATTAGGCCCAACATGAACCTGAAAACCATGCCCACTAAAAGCAGCTTGGCCGTCGTAACGCATCGCGGCGGGTAAAAAGTGATATTGAATATTCGGCCATTTCAGTCCAGCCCGCGAGCGAATAAACGCGCAAGATTCAAAATGATTAGTCGCGCCTAAACCGTCTTTTCGCAATAGCCAACGCGCGCCAATCAAGCCTTTGCTAATTAGCCCTAACTTACTGTTAAGGGTTATCGGCTGGCGACAAGCATATTGAAAATACACTTCTAAGTGATCTTGCAGGTTTTCCCCTACACCTGGCAAATCTTGCACCAGCTCAACACCTGTATCTTTTAATACAGCTTTGGGCCCAATGCCCGACAACTGCAATAACTGCGGCGAACCGATAGAGCCTGCAGCCAGCAGCACTTCTTTGTTGGTAAACAGCTTTTCTACTTGGCCAGCTCGCTCAATTTCTACCCCAATGGCATGTTGGTCTTTAATTAGTACCTTGCGGGTAAGCACACCTTTTAGCAAGGTGAGGTTGCTGCGCTTAAGGGCTCGGCGTAAATAAGCATTTGATGTTGAAGCGCGCACGCCTTTGTCTACGGTCATATGCATGGGACCAAACCCCTCTTGCTGGTAACCGTTGTAATCACTGGTTGTTGGGTAACCTGCTTGCTGGCCAGCATCGATAAAGGCTTGGTAAAGCGGGTTCAAGCTCATATTATTACCGCCACAGGTAGCCAGTGGGCCATCGCCCCCTCGGTAATCATCGGCACCATCTATCCATGACTCAGCCCGGCGAAAATAGGGCAAACATTCTTGGTAACTCCACCCCTGTGCGCCCTGCTCTGCCCATTCATCAAAGTCGCAAGCATGACCACGCACATACACCATGCCATTAATCGAAGAACTGCCACCAAGCACTCGCCCTCTTGGGCAATGCAAACGGCGATTATCAATACCCGACTCTGGCTGGCTTTCAAACTGCCATGCATACTTTTTGCTATTCATGGGGTAAGACAAAGCAGTAGGCATTTGAATAAATATACTTTTGTCGCTGCCGCCCGCCTCAAGCAATAAAACCGTATGTTTACCACAAGCACTTAAGCGGTCGGCTAATACACAACCCGCCGAGCCTGCGCCAACAATAATGTAATCGTAATTGGTGTTCATCTTATTCCCTGTTTGGCCAAACTAGCCTAAGCAGTGATTAGTGCTGAATGGCTTATTCGTAAGGGCTTTCTAAGTCACCTAACTCGATCATTACACTTTTGTTTTGGGTGTAGTGATTAAGCGTTTCTATGCCATTCTCTCGGCCGATGCCCGACTGTTTATAACCGCCTACGGGCATTTCTGCTGGCGAGCCGCCCCAGGTATTTACCCAGCAAATGCCGGCTTCTATTTGTGCAATAACCCGATGAGCACGCGATAAGTTTTGGGTGAACAAACCCGCCGCCAAACCATACTCGGTAGCGTTAGCACGCTTAATCACTTCTTCCTCATCACTAAAACGAAGAATCGACATTACCGGGCCAAAAATTTCATGCTTAACTTGCGGCATATCGTCACTACAATCAGCAAAAATGGTGGGCTGCACAAAGTAACCTTTATCTAAGCCGTTGGCCGTTTCACGCTGGCCACCACATAGTAAACGTGCGCCAGAAGCTTTTGCTGCTTCAATAAAGCCCAGCACCTTCTCTAAATGCTCGTGTGAGATAAGCGCGCCAATTTGTGTCTCCATATCACTTGGGTCCCCCACCTTTAGCTTGCGCGTTCGGTAAGTTATTTGCGCTACAAACTCATCGTAAATTGCATCATGCACAAACACCCGTGTACCGTGAGTACATACTTCACCTTGGGTATAAAAGTTAGCTAGCATAGCTGCCGACACCGCGTTATTTAGCTTGGCATCGTCAAATACGATGAGAGGTGACTTACCACCCAGCTCCATAGTGATGTCTTTGAGTGTGCCAGCTGCATCGGCCATAACCTTTTTGCCAGTACCAGATTCACCAGTAAAAGAGACCTTGGCGATATCAGGATGGCGCGACAGCATTTGCCCAACTAGGTAATCACCTTGCACCACGTTAAATACACCTTCAGGCACGCCAGCCTCGCTAAAGATCTCTGCCAATTTGAGTACAGACAAAGGCGTTTCTTCCGAAGGTTTAAACACCATGGCGTTGCCTGCCGCTATGGCAGGGGCAGATTTCCACATAGCAATTTGAATGGGGTAGTTCCACGCGCCTATTCCGGCACATACACCCAAGGGTTCGCGGCGCGTATAAAAAAACTGACCGTGGCCTAGATCTTGTTGCTGGCCTTGTATAGCCGCCGCCAAACCGGCGTAATACTCAATTACATCGGCACCAGTAACAATATCTACCGCTATCGCTTCTTGAATCGGCTTGCCAGTGTCTTTCACTTCTAACTCTGCCAGCTCGTCGTTACGTTCGCGTAATATGGCCACCGCTCGCATCATAATGCGGCCTCGCTCAGCGCCACTCATAGCCGACCACACTTTAAAGCCCTGCTGCGCAGAGGCCACAGCGCGATCTACATCCTCTGCAGAGGCTTGGCTAATTTGTGCTAACACTTCGCCAGTGGCAGGGTTAGTCGTGATAAATGTATCCGCCGAAGAGCCTTCAAGGGCTTCACCATGGATATAAAGAGACTTCATTGTCATCAAAATGCCTTAGTAATTAGCTGTTGTTGCTTAGTTAAAACTTAGCCTAAATAGGGGGCGAGCTGTTTTTCTAGGTAATCTGCTACCAGCTTTTGCGCATAATCAGCAGAAATACCCTCGGGATTAAGTGCCCCGCGTAGCCAAATACCGTCGATAAGTGCCGCTATACCTTGGGCAACAAAAGCGGCTTGTTCGGCAGGTAAAATGTGTTTGAGCTCAAAACGAAGGTGTGACAATAAGCGGCGCTCATTCACACGTTGCAAGCGATGTAAATCTTGGTCGTGCATGGCCTGCGCCCAAAATGCTAGCCAGGTTTTAACTACCTTGCCTTCTACTTGGTAGCCATCAAAATTGGCAGCAACAATCGCCTTAACCCTCGCCATTACATCGTTGGGCTCAACCGCTTGCAAATGTGCAATGGAAGCAGCAGACAACTTACGTAACACAGTACGCATAGTTTCTTCTAATAAGCCGTGTTTACCACCAAAATAATGATGAATAATGCCCGAAGACACACCTGCTTTTTTACTAATTAAAGTCACGCTTGCGCCCGACAAACCTACTTCGTTTATCACCGCCATAGTAGCTTCTACCAGCTGCGGTTTACGTATTTCAGGCATCCCTACCTTTGGCATAAGTATCACTCAAATTTTTATTAATTGAACGTCCAATTAAAAATAAACTACAGCATTTCGAAGGTAAGTTAAAGATTAATCAGAATCGTTTCTGAGATATGAGTTGAGGGAAGATGTTAAGAAGAAGGCGACAATTAGCTATTTAAATTAAGCAAACCTACGCCTTTATTCATTGAAGCTATATTTGATGCAAATATCTTATACAGTCTTTTTCATCGGCAGACGTCCAACCACTTTCCATTGATTGAATTAAGTAGCTTTTTAAAGATTGATGAAGAGATAAAGCTTGCTTTACCAGCGGGAAGTCACCACTTTTTACCAATTTGGTGTAGTACATTGCAACATCGTCAGCATCAGTTGAATACTTGTCATTTAACTCAACAAAAACACTGAACACTTTATCGAGTTCGTAAGAACACTCTTTCACTAAGGCTGAAGCCATTTGACTTTCTTTAGTAGAGAAAGCATTCGTGAACCTTGGGATAAATGCTTTAGCAAAATCTCCGTCAGGTCCAGCTAACTCAACATACACTTGATCAGAAAGAACTGAACCCAATACACCACCAACGACAACTCCAATTGCCACTCCAATAGGTCCACACCATATGCCTGCTACAGCTCCACCTGCAGCACCGCCAGCGAAACCACCACCAACGTTAGCCGCCTCCCTGCCAGTAGCTTTGAGCTTATTGCTGGCATTACTAATGTTATATACAGCTATACAAGCAGATAGCACCCAAAGAGCGCGCCCCGCTCTGCCTAAGTTGTTCGCTCTCACACTAACTTTAGGGTTGGCTCTTCCTGCACTAGACACGATATTCTTGTAGATAGTTGCAGCTTCAGGCTCAGTTAAATCACTAAAAGCTTTTCCAAAATGCTTATTCGAATATTTATTTAACAGCGTTTCAAGATCTAGCCCCCTAGCCTTAAGCTTTACTACCTTTGCTCGGCCGATATCGCTTGTTTTACTTCGAGCAAAATCCATAATCTCATTCCGCATCTGGTTTGCTGATAACGCTGCTTGCTTTGGTGTAATATGCCCTGATTTGTATGCAGCCTTCAACTCTGTTGCCATGGACTTAGTTTGAGCCATGTATAGAACACGCACTTTTGAATCATTAATAAAGCGGCTACCAAAGTTAATCGCTGCAACCTCCATTTGCTGGATACAGCTCTCGATATCTTTATCGTTTAAATAAGCATCCATTCTTAATGCCTTACTTCGAAATAGTTAAGTAGCTAGCCTCAAATTTATTTGAGTAATGACAGCCAGCTTGAGGAAAGAAACGAGAAAAACGCAATTTCTTTTGATTTTCTATGGTTACTTGGTGAAAAACGCCTTGCCAAAACTCAAATTGAATCAAGTTATCTTTAGCTACAACATCCTTTAGAACACCGGGGGTGTATGGTTTATACAACTCAACTTGCTCAACGAGCTTTAAGTCTTTATCAACTAAACTTATGTGTAGCGTTTCCTCATAAGGCGAATCATCGCTAGTCAACCAAAGAGTACCAATTGCTGGAACGCTAAAACCATGTTCCACAACAACACCTCTTAGGCTAATCTTTTCGCTGGTATCAGATAAAGAAACAACTAAGTTGTCATCTCCAACATCAACGATGAAATCCTTTATCTCTTCCATGTGTACAGTGTTTCCCTTCATACAATATAAAACTCAATCATCAGAAGATAATTAGAGCCCAATAACAATGCTACGAGTACATAGGGATATTACCACTAGTAACACAACAATCAATAAAGTAATTTCAGATTCAGTAAAGCAAATAATCGCATTTACCGTTAGTAGATAAGGCTACCTTGTCCGCTTGTTACTTTTAGCACTCCTGCCAGAGCTTTTCCCACTGCGGCTTCCTCGCCCTTTCGATTTACCTTTGTAATCCGCAACGGGGTCTGGCTCAAAATTGCCATATACATCGTCGTCATCGCAAGGCGGTTCTGGCTGTTTTTGAGTAGGAGCAAAGCGCGGGATAACATCCAATGTAAACTGGCGGCCAATGAGTCGTTCTATTGCCTTTAGCTGTTTAGACTCGTCTTCACTAAACAATGAAATCGCCAAGCCAGAGGCTCCTGCACGCCCGGTGCGGCCAATACGATGCACGTAGTCCTCTGCAACATAAGGTAAATCAACATTAATCACACATGGCAGTTGACTAACATCAATGCCACGTGAGGCGATATCGGTAGCCACCAGCACTTTTATGCTGCCACCTTTAAAGCCCTCTAAGGCATTGGTTCGCGCATGTTGGGTACGGTTTGCATGAATAGAAGCAGCGGTAATCCCCGCATTCGCTAACTGAGAGACCAAAGTATCGGCACCGCGTTTAGTGCGACTAAACACCAGCACTTGCGGCCATTTATGCTTTTTAAGCAGGTGGATTAACAAGGCGTTTTTACGTGCTTTATCTACCGGATGAATACGTTGTTTAACCGTATCAACGGTGCTATTTACTGCGGTTACTTCAATAAGCTTGGGGTTATTAAGCATGCCCCTGGCTAGTGCCTTAATCGGTTGAGAAAAGGTGGCAGAGAACAGTAAAGTTTGGCGCTGTTTAGGCAGTAAGCTTTGAATACTGCGAATATCGTCGATAAAGCCTAAATCTAACATCCGGTCTGCTTCATCAAGCACTAAAATCTCAAGCTGCTCAAACTTAACAGCCTGTTGTTTATAAAGATCAAGCAATCTACCCGGTGTTGCCACCAGCACGTCTACTCCATCTCGCAGCTGAGCGATTTGCGGCTCAATCCTCACCCCACCAAATACCGCAGCAGTGCAAATGTTCATATTGCTGCTGTAGTTTTTAACACTTTCGGCAACTTGTGCAGCCAGCTCTCGAGTTGGGGCAATCACTAATGCCCGCACCGCTAAGGCCTGCGGCTTGTTCCCACCCACTAACAGCTGCACCATTGGCAAGGTAAAAGCGGCCGTTTTACCGGTGCCAGTTTGTGCTGCCGCCATAACATCACGCTGGCTTAACACAGCTGGAATCGCTTCAAGCTGTATTGGAGACGGCGTGGCATACCCCTGCTCTGCAACGGCTTTTAGCAAAGCATCACACAAACCTAACGCACTAAACGACATAAACAAGCCTTATAAAACAAGGTGCTTTAATAAAAGCACTGTAATACTGGGAGTAAATACTCACCAGCTAAGCGGCTTAGTGTAACCGCCAAGGCCTTAAATACCACGCTAAAACCGTCGCCTTTATCGCAAGTAAATATAAAAACATCACTCCCACTGTTATTAACGCCAGCCACTTCTCAGTAATGATCCAAACTACTATTTTCAAAAACCTCACTAATTGATTTTCTATTGATAATACAGCAGTATAAATACTCTAATTGATAGAGAGCGGCTTAAGAGTATGACGGTAAATTTCGCTAGCAAAATTCTCGGTACTCGGCCCTACCCAGCTAAGCCAGATCTTAATGCCGACCTAAAGAAATTTGAAAGCGACCGAGGCCGAATAATCAACAGCGCTGCAGTTAGGCGCTTGCAGCAAAAGACCCAAGTATTTCCCTTAGAGCGCAACGCCGCAGTGCGTAGCCGCCTTACCCACTCTTTTGAAGTACAGCAGGTGGGGCGCTATATTTCTCAGCTTATTTGTGAAGCCTTAGTTGATGAACAAAACAGCTACCAACTTAAAGGGCTAGAACGCCAGTTAGAAAGCATTGTTGAAATGTCCTGTTTAATGCACGACATTGGCAACCCGCCCTTTGGTCACTTTGGTGAAGAAGCCTTAATCGATTGGTTAAGTAAAAACCTCAATAGCCTTTACCAAAGCTGCCAAGCAACTGAGTTAGGCGAAACCCAGAACGAAAAGCCCATACAAACTCTGCCAGAAGCGATTCACCGAGATCTAATCAGCTTCGAGGGCAACGCCCAAGGCATTCGGCTTATTCACTCCTTATTAAAGCTAAACCTCACCTACTCGCAAGCCTCTGGCATACTCAAATACACCCGCTGCGGAACTGAAGCCAAGCCAGATAAAAGCGCCCCGTTTAGTTACTTAAAAAAGAAGGTGGGTTATTACCTTAGCGAGCAAAGTTATGTTGAGGAACTTCGCAACAGCCTAGACATAGACCAATACTGTCGCTCGCCGTTCTCTTACATTATGGAAGCGGCCGATGATGTGTCTTATGGCATCGCCGATTTAGAAGACGCCATAGAAAAAGGCGTGCTGAGCATTAAAGAACTAAAGCACGCCCTATTAGCCACCTTTGTCAAGCTAAGCAGTGAACATGGCTGCTGCAAACCAAAAGAAATGGAAACCATTCTCGACTTTGCTCACCAAAGCAAAAAACAACAGCTAAGTGATGAAGAAAGAGACTCGATGTTTTTTGTTTACCTACGCGTAGCAGTAAACCAACGCTTGCCCGAACATGCCAAAAATCAGTTTGTAGAAAACTCAGAAGCGGTTTATCAAGGCAACTTAAACCGCGCGCTTATCGAAGATGGCAGCGTAAACCACCTAATTGTAGAAACCTTTAAAAGCGTCGCGCTAGAGCGTTGCTTTTGCCACCCAGAGGTAGAAGCCCGCGAACTACAAGGCTACCAAATTATCTCTGGCTTAATGGCCTGCTACCAACCACTACTAGCGCTAAGCCAAGGCCAATTTGAATACTTAGTCGATAACACCAAGCCCAAAGCAAAAATCTCTGCTTACATAAAGCGCCTATTCAAAAAGCTGCCAGCTAAGCATTTGGCGGCCTATCAAAAGGCTATGGGCGAAGCACCAGTAAGTGATGCGTTTGGCAACGAACAATGTCGCGAGTTTTACTACCGCACGAGGCTGATTATTGACTACATCAGCGGCATGACCGACCAATATGCCTACGATGAATTTAGAGCGTTCAATGTGATAAGTGATTTTTAATAAGGAAGTTAAAGGGAGTAGGTATTTAAAGTTACTCAGCTCCCTTTTTTATAATCATCCAAACCAAACGTTAGCAATTATCATTTTATCATCAGTTTCCACATTTACTCGTTCAGGTTTCCAATCTTTAGTAATTACATCTCCTGTTTTATATAACCTTAAAGGGTGACCAATTAACTCCCTAATTGATTTTGGGCTATACCCATTTAAGGTACTAATCATCTCAGCAAGATTTGTTTCGACATTTTTAGTTCCATAATCCGAATAAAGTACAAAGCCAAGCGAACCTAAAAAACCAGTATTAAGCTTAATCCATCCTTCTTCGGTTATCTCATAGGCATTAACTATACCAGTAGGAACTCCGCATAACTGAATCACTTTATGAGAGCGTTTCTCCATACTCAAAATGTGGTGCTCTCCAATAGCCTTTTCGAGTAGGTTTCTATCCTCATAAAGTGTTGTAACTATAGAGCTTTCATCACATTGAATTGACCCATCAAGTTTACAGACCCATACACCACTCATGTTTACTCCATTTTTTTTGTAAATAAATCGAAATTCCAGCCTAATTTTTAAACGTGAACGGAATTACACCCAAAAAACTTTAGTGATAACATTCAAGCTAACATCTATTTTTACACTCGCGCCTAGTCGCTTCTGTTGCAGCAATACACGCAGCCAATGCCACTCCCCCAGTGTTAGCCGTGCACCAAGCTAAAGCTGTTGCTGCTGCAACATCACAGGCAGCCTTACAGAGGTCTTTTAGAGGGTTCCAACTCAGCTCCATTGGAGTATTTTCATCGAATACAGGTACAGAATCTGAGCCGATTATTTTGTCACCTTTCTTCAAAGCTCCTGAATCAACTAATGCATCAGTAATTCTATTTTGCTCATCAGTAGATATTGAATCCCACTGCCCTTTGTTAACTTTTATATCTGACATTACAATAACCCCACTTAATTAAATAAAATAAAAACATCGTAACCAAATACCAACTAAATTCCATTCAAGTCGACTAACACCGAAAAACTATAAATCATTCAGAAGGAATTCAAAAAAACAAAAGCAAAAACCAAACCAAAACATCTAAAGCCATGATTTTAAAAAAGACCAATGAAAATATAAACAAAGTATCAATGAGAAATGTAAAGGCACTTGACTAGTAATATGTAACTAGATAGAGAAATAAATTAAAACTCAAAGTAAAAACCTGCCTTCTTAGAAGGCGGCTTTAGCTCTCAGCTTCTTCAAAGAGCAGGACGAGAGCGTGAATGCTCACTTTATGAACGACTGGGCTTCTAATTGATCGATTTTCCAAATTAGTACTGTTAGCTTGGACGTTTTTCGCGCTAAAATAGAGTGCTAATTGAGCGCCGAACGTTCAAAAAATATTCGCAACTTCACCCTTCTTAAATGGGGCAACTCCAGACTGTTAGCTCATCATTCGCTACGAATGCACTGCATACTATGGTCTATCTTGTCTTGATACCTACCATAACGCCGAATTATTTCCTCATTTACACTTACGTATCGACAAAGTAGCCCCTTGCCCAAATTGATTACCTCAACGCTTCTTTCGAATATGGGCAAACTTATTAAACAATCGAATTGCAGACCGACCTTTTCGGTTACCCATTAACGTTGCAATCGAAAATTTTGGTGAGGCGATAACAACAAAATGAAAGTAGTCAGACTGAATATTTAACTAAAGCACCTTACAATCCTTCATGTTGCAAAGTATATAGATAGATTTGTACAACTATTTTCAATGTTGTCCTTAATAACTTTAAACCTGTCTTTGAATTCCAAACGATATGGTATTTTCTTACCCAGTAAACGTGTGATGAACTTCTATAATCACTATGCTAATTGTTACCTCTTACTTGTGGTGAAGTAAAAGTCTTACTTCTAACATGGGCATGTTTCAGGCAACAACCTATAGGAACAATCACCACCGCCAAAAGCAGTGGTTTAGGTATGACAATATAATCAAACAATCAGCCTCTATTAAATAACGATAGCTTAGCCATAAGCTCCATTTGCGTACTCACATTCATTTTGCGATATATATTTTGACAATGAGTCCTTACGGTGTTCAATTTAATATCCATCAACGCAACAATATCAGCCATCGACTTTCTTTCATACATCAACTTCAACAGTTCAACTTCCCGAAGAGTAAAATCATACTCTTGAGCCAAAGCAGCCCAATTCAAACTAGGTGTTGACATCATAGTTATTAAACAAAACCTTCTATCTAAGGCTAAGTCAAAATACTCGCTCTTTATAGGTGAAGCCGTAATAAATATAGCTTCATCACCATCCAAAAATATGTAACCGCCTACATTAACATCCTCAATAAATGGGGTACAGCATCTTTCGATCAATGCAAGTAGTTTAGAGTTTAGATAAGGTAGATTAAGCCTAAGAAATCTAGGATCGTGAATAAAATTACTATTTAGAACAATTAAATTATTAGCCAATTTATTAATACTAATAATAAAACCATTAATATCACATACAACAACACCACTAGCTGAACTCTCCGAAATAGCATCTAAAAATCTGACTTTATCATTATAAAATATCAATTCTGTATAAATTTTTGCAGCCCTTATAAGGTGCGGAGTAATAACCTCCAGCAACTGAACATCTTCATGCTTATATGACTCTTCATCTGCCCCTCTATTCAACGCAACATACCCATCATGAGTCCCATCTCTAACAACTATAGCTCCTAAGCAATGATAAGATTTCATTGGAACAAAGATATCTTTATAGATACTCAGATGTTCTATTTCACTTATCGGAATTACTTCAGAATAATTAGTCACTTCCCCTTCAATTATTAACTGAGAATAGCGATGCCAGGGATCTTCACTAAATCGGTTTTGGTATGTTTCGATAAGGCTAGAGTCATAAGAAAAGTTAGTAACCATCTCATATTTGACCATTTGATTCTTGGTTGCGTTCCACAGGATAAAGAATGCTTTATTTGAGTTGGTAACCACACGAATCTTCTCAAGCAATTTATTCCAATCACCTGACATCGCACAATCGTAGATATCACCAATCAACTCCAATATTTCATGCGATAGAGTATTAATCATTTTTTCTACATTGTTATCAATAAGTAAATTTAATTATTAAGCAGAGGGGGATTAAATCAAGTTTCGTGTAGTTAACGAGCGCCAAAGAAATTTAAAAAAGACAAAAAAGCGAAGCATCACTGCTTCGCTTTCTATCATAAAACACTGAAAAGGTTTTAATTTTTACTCTTGGTAGGCTTCCATTGGAAGGCAAGCACAGAATAGATTTCTATCCCCATAAACATCATCAATGCGATTTACTGTAGGCCAGAATTTGTTTTGCTTAACTGCGTCACATGGGAACACGGCTAGCTCGCGGCTGTAGTTGTGGGTCCAATGGGCGTCGGTTAAGTCGTCTAGAGTGTGCGGGGCAAACACGAGCGGGTTGTCTTGCAAGGTCCACTCGCCGGTTTCAACTTTGGCTATCTCAGCGCGTATCGATAGCATCGCATCAATGAAGCGGTCCATTTCGGCTAGCGATTCCGACTCGGTAGGCTCTACCATTAAGGTGCCCGCTACCGGGAAGCTCATGGTTGGCGCGTGGAACCCGTAGTCGTTTAAGCGCTTGGCGACGTCCATTTCGGTAATGCCGGTGGCCTCTTTAAGTGGGCGCATATCAATAATACATTCGTGCGCAACGCGGCCGTTTTGTCCGCTATATAAAATAGGGAAGCCTTGGCTTAAACGGCTGGCAAGGTAGTTGGCGTTTAGAATGGCTATTTCTGATGATTGGCGCAGCCCTTGGTTACCCAACATGGCAACGTACATCCAACTAATAGGCAAAATAGACGCGCTGCCATAAGGCGCAGCCGATACCGCGGCATTGGCGTGGCTAGCTTTACCGTTACTTACTACGCTGTGGCCTGCCACAAACGGTGCCAAATGGGCTTTAACACCAATTGGCCCCATACCTGGGCCACCGCCACCGTGTGGAATAGCAAAGGTTTTGTGTAGGTTTAAGTGACTTACGTCGGAGCCAATAAAGCCCGGTGAAGTAATGCCTACTTGGGCGTTCATGTTGGCGCCGTCCATGTACACTTGGCCGCCGTTGTCATGAACAATGTCGCAAATCTCTTTAATGGTTTCTTCGTATACGCCGTGAGTACTTGGGTAGGTAATCATCACACAAGACAACTGCTCGGCTAGTTCTTCGGCTTTGCTGCGCATGTCGTCCATGTCTACGTTGCCCTCTTTATCACAGGCCACTACCACTACTTTTAAGTTAGCCATTTGTGCAGAAGCTGGGTTAGTACCGTGCGCCGAGCTAGGAATTAAACAAATGTTGCGGTGATGGTCGCCGCGGCTAGCATGGTATTTTTGAATAGCTAACAGGCCTGCGTATTCACCTTGCGCGCCCGAGTTTGGCTGCATACAAATTGAATCGTAACCGGTAATATTTACTAGCCAGTCTTCTAGCTGGCTAATCATGGCGTGGTAACCCTGCGCTTGGTCACTTGGGCAGAAGGGGTGCATGCTTGAAAACTCTGGCCAAGTTACTGGGATCATCTCGGCGGTGGCATTCAGCTTCATGGTGCACGAGCCTAGCGAGATCATCGAGTGGTTTAGCGCTAAGTCTTTACCTTCTAGTTTGCGAATGTAACGCAGTACATCGGTTTCGCTGCGGTAGCGGTTAAATACTTCGTGCTCCAAAATTGGCGTATCACGTAGTAGCGTTTCCGGAATGCAGGTTTCGCCTTTCACAATGTCATCTAAACGCGCGGCATCTAAGCCATGATCTTCGCCTAGCAATACGGTGAATAAGTCATTTACGTCGCTTGCTGTGGTGGTTTCATCTAGGCTTAGCGCTACGCCACCGTCGAAATCCATACGCAAGTTAATACCTAATGCTTCGCTGCGTGCTTTAATCGCGTCTTTATCGCTTACTTTGATGCTTAGAGTATCAAAGTATTGCGCGTGTTCTGGACTTAGGCCTTTGGCCTCTAGGCCGTGAGCAAGAATAGCGGTTAAGCGGTGAATACGCTGGGCAATAGTGCGCAGGCCGTCTGGGCCATGAAATACTGCATAAAACGAAGCCATGTTGGCTAGCAATACTTGGGCAGTACAAATGTTTGAATTAGCTTTTTCGCGGCGAATATGTTGCTCGCGGGTTTGCAGTGCCATGCGCAAGGCAGGCTTGCCGCGCCTGTCTTTAGATACACCAATAATACGACCCGGTAGCGAGCGTTTGTAAGCATCACGGGTTGCAAAAAATGCCGCATGTGGCCCGCCGTAACCCATTGGCACACCAAAGCGTTGGGCACAGCCTAGTACTACGTCGGCGCCCATGGCACCTGGCGATTTAAGCATCACCAAAGCCATAATATCGGCCGCTACAGCCACAATGCCTTTGTTGCTATGCACTTGTTCAATAAGCTCGCTTAAATCGCGCACTCGGCCGGTAGTGCCGGGGTATTGCAGCAGCGCGCCAAACACATTGTGCTCAACCACGCTTTCGGCTGGGCCTACTTCAACGTCGAAACCGAAGAAATCGGCACGCTCTTTTACCACGTCGATGGTTTGTGGGTGAACGTCGTCGGCAATAAAGTACAGGTTACATTTTTTATTTTTCGACACACGCTTAGCAAGCGCCATGGCCTCGGCTGCTGCAGTAGCTTCATCCAATAACGAAGCACTGGCTAGCTCTAAGCCAGTTAAATCTAGGGTTAACTGTTGGAAGTTAAGCAGTGCTTCTAAGCGGCCTTGGGCGATCTCTGGCTGGTAAGGCGTGTAGGCGGTGTACCAACCTGGGTTTTCAAATACATTACGTAAAATAACGTGCGGTACATGGGTATTGTGGTAGCCCATACCAATGTAGCTACGGTAAACCTTGTTTTGCTTAGCTAGCTTACGTAATGCAGCAAGCGCTTGTTGCTCGGTAAGGCTATCGCCAATACTTAGGTCTTGGTTTAAACGAATTTGCTGAGGCACCGTTTGCTCAATAAGTTGCTCTACAGAGCTTAAGCCAAGCTGTTTAAGCATGGTGTTAACTTCGGCTTGATCGGGGCCAATATGGCGGCGAATAAAGTCTTGGTTTTGCTCTAGTTCGGTTAACGGCAAAGACGGGTTCATTAAACTATTCCTGTATTACTGAAACAAAATGCGTTGCGTTTAGTCGGGTTTATTATTGTGTTACGGATAAAAAAAGCGCCCCGACTAGCGGAGCGCATTTTTGATCAAAGCTTATTCATCTTCTTCGATAGTGGCGGCGTAATCTTCGGCCGAGAGTAAGTTCTCTAGCTCGCTTTCGTCGCTCACTTTAACTTTAAACATCCAACCGTCGCCGTAAGCATCGCTATTTACTTGCTCGGGTGAATCTTCTAGCTCTTCGTTAATCTCTACTACTTCACCACTTAGTGGCGCGTAGATGTCTGAGGCAGCTTTAACCGACTCCGCTACTGCGCAGTCATCGCCTGCGTCAATCTCGTCGCCTACGTCTGGTAAGTCTACAAATACCATGTCGCCTAGTAGCTCTTGCGCGTGCTCACTAATGCCAACGGTGTATACGCCATCGCCTTCTGAACGTACCCACTCGTGAGTACTGGCATAACGCAATTCGGCAGGGATATTAGCCATAATTCCTTTCCTCTATAAGTTCTTACTTAAGGTTTTAATTTAAAGTTAAATCTACAAACAAAATTCGATTATTGGGGCTTACACTTTGGCGCCATTACGCACAAATACAGGTTTTACTACTTTCACTTTAACCTGTTTTTTGCGCATTTCCACTAAGGCTTCTTCTACGTCGCAATTGGCGATACGAGCCAAGGCAATACTTTGACCCAAAGTAGGAGAAAAAGTGCCACTGGTGACAACGCCAGGTAAGGCTTCACCATATTCATTCACAACGGTAACCGCTTGGCCTGCACGCATTACGCCTTTGGTTTCCATGACTAAACCGACTAGCTTGTCGGTGCCTTCGGCTTTTTGAGCTTCTAAGGCTTGGCGGCCAAAAAAGTCGCGCTCTTGCGGCTCCCATGCAATGGTCCAGCCCATGTTTGCCGCTAGCGGTGATACGCTCTCGTCCATGTCTTGACCATATAAATTCATACCAGCTTCTAAACGCAAGGTATCGCGCGCGCCTAAGCCACAAGGTTGCACACCTTGTGCTTCTAGGGCTTTCCAAAGTGCTACCGCTTTATCTTGAGGAACCACAATTTCGTAGCCTTGCTCGCCGGTATAACCAGTGGTCGCAATAAATAAGTCGCCAGCTTGTACACCAAAGAATGGCTTCATGCCTTCTATCGCGAGGTTTTGGTCGTTGTCTAATACTGCAGAAGTCAGCTTTTTAGCCTGTGGGCCTTGTACCGCTATCATCGCTAGCTCTGGTCGCTCAATAATACTTACTGCGAAATCGCTGGCTTGTTGGTTGATCCACGCTAGATCTTTTTCACGCGTAGCCGAGTTCACCACTAAGCGGTAATCGGTTTCGCTAAAGTAATAGGTAATAAGGTCGTCAATCACGCCGCCTTCATGGTTTAACATGCCGCCGTAAAGCGCTTTACCTTTAACGGTAAGCTTGGCTACGTCGTTAGCTAATAGTTTTCGAAGGAAGGCTTGGGCTTGCTCGCCCTGCACATCAACAATGGTCATGTGGGATACATCAAACATGCCGGCGGCTTGGCGAACAGCGTGGTGCTCTTCGATTTGTGAGCCGTAGTTAATCGGCATTTCCCAGCCGTGAAAATCCACTAACTTTGCGCCTGCGTCGAGGTGCGCTTGATGAAGTACCGTTTGCTGTGTCATGTGCTGATCCCTTTATTATGAGGACGCGAAGGATAAACTCCCCCTGCCAATGCTGAACAATTATAGCGAGATGTGCGCAACAAGAAAGCACCAATCACAAGCTGAGCTAATCTATAAGCTGCACAATTTACTTACATCCCTTCAACAGCGTGGTGACAAGCTTTAGCTGAAAACGCCCAAAAACAGCAAAAAACACCAACAAACCAAGCCAATCCTTAGTTATTCACTAATTATTGCTAGCCTGCGCAAACATAACCACAATTTAAAAGGCTGACTCAAAACCACCAATCATTAGTTAAACTAATCCACAAGAAAAAACTTAATAAAAATAAATCACCTGTTTGGGCGCATCCAGTTAGCCATTTTGTGGATGTAAATCCCTCCAATAACGAATCAGTTATTTCGCTTAGCTTAGTACAAGCTAGCTTTACGACACGAAGAGCCTAGCCAAATATAGACACAGCCCGAATTAAGTATTTACTGCTCTCCAAAGTAGTAAACGTTAGCGTTGTAAGCACTAAATAATAGCAATTCAAAGCAATAAATAGATATTAAAGAAAACTCAGCTGGTTATTCATGAAAGCCAAGCTTTTATGTGACATCTGTAATAACTAAAAATAACCACCAAAAAAACATCAGCTTTTACTGATTAAGATCAATAATAATAAACATATTTATCATCTAACCTGTAAGTGAATGAATTATGAAGGGATCTCAAATGAATTCACTTAATGAGTTAAAAGGTAAGCTACGATTAATATTCAAATCACCTAACTTAAACATTTCCTTAAAATACAATCTTGCAAAAAATGAAGGACCTTTTTTTAGCGAGTTCACACGATCATTTTATAAAGAAGTAACAAGACGACATCCTAAAATGCCAATATTTGGCCGAATGACCCGTGGAGTAGCGGTTTGTACGTTGGGTGCCGACTACGATTCATATTTTAAGTCTCTAGAAAGTTCAGCTCGAAGAAACGTAAGAAAAGCGTTGCGCATGGGTTATGTATTCGAACCTATCATTTACAATGACTACCTTGATGAGATTTACGAAATCCGCTGCTCGACTAGCGTTCGCCAAGGGGCAATGGACGCAGAAATGTTGAATAACAAGCCAAAGCCTAACACTGATAAAAAATCTAAGAGTGGCACCCATAACTATCCATACTTTGGAGTATTTGATAGCAACAGAAAACTAGTCGCTTATGCGGGCTGTATAGTCGCCGGAGAACTTCTTGAGCTTTCACATTTTTTTGGGCACAAAGATTACCAAAAAGATGGAATCGTCCCCTTACTTATTACCGAGATTGCCAGAAAAAGCATTGAGGGCTACTCAGGTGTTAAATACTTCGTTTACGGTTCATATGTAAACTCTTCTGAAACATTAGCTCGATTCAAAAAGAAACTGATGTTTAAGCCTTACCATGTGCATTGGAAATTACACTGATGAAGCAGTTTGTTTATTCACTCGACTTTAATGAAGTTGTTCCTTGTGAAAAGAAAGATCATTCTTCTAAAAGCGAGATGGTGATTATTGATAGTTTCACCTCATTTATTAGAAATATAAGCATGCTGAGTGACCATTTTGGCTCAGGAAGAGCACTCTTAAAGCTTCTGTTAAAAATCTCGTTGAAGAGAAGTTCAATGTATTGCTCTGGAACTAAGAAAACACTTTATAGCCACGGATTCATTACTTATGGCCGCTGCAAGCATTACCCAGTAGAACTCTCCGACGCAGTTATTGGTCCTGTGTTTACTAACAAAAACATGCGTGGACAAGGGCTAGCAACCCGAGCTCTAGTTTTTGCAACGCAACACATACAAGCTAGGAACAAATCTAAAAGGATTATTATCGATACTAGTGAAGACAACTATGGGATGCAGATAGCAATAAAAAGAGCAGGATTCAATGGACCGATAATGGAGTTTCAACGTGACGAATGTTAAGCAGCAGTAGCTAAATTTCGAGTCTGACAGAAAAATAGTTACGCGTTGGCGCATCTATGCGCTGATGCTCCCGCAGAGTGTTCATCAATGAGTACAACAACTCATGTCCTCATCGGGAACCACCATCAATAAGCTTAACAACTAAAAGCGCTGAGACTGTCTCTGAGTGTCAGCGCTAAAACTTAGGCTTTTAAACTAGCTCGCTTCGGTAAATCACCTTCTAAACCCAAGGCACGGCGCATCGCTTGTTGCTTGAGCGGTTCGGCCTTATCCACCAAACTCATGCCTACTCCACGCAGTAACTTAAGTGCTGGGTTGGCGTTGCCAAATAAGCGTTTAAAAAACTCCATTGAGGCGATCATTTGGCTGGCTTCGCTTTTACGCCAGCGCTCAAAGTGGCGTAAATTGGCGTAGTCGTTAATGCTCTTGCCTGCTTGTTGCATTGCAATTAGCTCTTGCGCTAGCGCGGCAGCATCCATTAAACCAAGGTTTACACCTTGCCCAGCTAAGGGGTGAATGGTGTGGGCGGCATCGCCAATTAATGCAAAACCTTTACCGGCAAAATCGCGCGCGTAACGCATCCGCAGCGGGAAGCCGGCGCACTCGCCTACTCGTTCACACAAACCTAAGCGATTATCAAAAGCCATGGTAAGTTGCTTATTAAACTCAGCCTCGCTCATGGCTTGCAGCTCTGCCGCTCTGTCGGGGGAAACCGACCAAACAATCGAACAGGTATTGGCATCACTTAATGGGAGAAAAGCTAAGGGGCCTTCTGGGGTAAATATTTGGCGGGCACAATCTTGGTGTGGTTCCGCAGTTTTAATGGTGGCCACAATGGCAGTGTGCTGGTAATCCCAATAGGTGAGAGGAATATCTAGTTGTTGGCGCAACCAAGAGTTTGCGCCATCTGCCGCCACCAGCAATTTAGAGCTTAAGCCTTGGCCATTGGCAAAACTTAACCATGATTCACTATCGCCGCGGTGTAATTTATCTACCGCCTGCTCAATAATAGTAACATTGCTTTGCTGGCTAACTTGTTGCCATAAAGCGTGGCGAATAATGTCGTTTTCTACAATGTGACCAATGTTTGGCACCATCATCTTTTCTGCTTGAAAACGAATTTTAGCAAAGCTGTCGAGCTCCCAAACTTGCATGTCGTTATAAGGTGCAACTCGCTGCTCTACTATGCTTTGCCATACTCCTAGCGATTGTAAAAACTGTTGAGAAGACAAACTAAGTGCACTCACTCGCAAGCTGTATTCACTCAGTTCTCGCGGCTGTGAGGGTTTGGGTTCAACTATGGCAATACGCAATGGGCTGTCGGCCAGTGCGCTGGCTAAGGCCAAACCTACCATTCCACCACCAATAATTGTTAAATCAACCGCTTGCATTTGCCTGTCCTAGTGCTTGTTAAGAGAGATATAAACCTAAGCTTTGTTTCGCTAGTAGCGATTTAAAGCGAGGTGAAAGTTGCATAGCCATAAGGCCAAGGTTACGTGGAACCACCGAAGTTTTGTCGTTGCTGGCAAACAAACTAGCCAGCGTAGATGTCATAGAGATAGTGCGGGCATTATCTTGCTCACGCGCTTGTTGGTATGCATCTAATAGCCTGTGCGCGCCTAGATCTCCACCGCAGCTCCACTGCTGCTGAATTAGTTCCGTCAGAGCTGCCACGTCGCGCAGCCCTAAATTAAAGCCCTGTCCGGCAATAGGATGCAGCGCATGGGCGGCATTGCCTAACACCAATAAACGGTGGCTAAATAAGCGTGGGTAGTGGCGCAGCACCAGTGGGTAAGCAACACGTTTGCCAACTCCAATAAAGCGCCCAGCACGGTAACCAAAAGCGCGCTGTAGCTCCGCTAAAAACTCGCTTTCACTAGCCGCTTGTAAGCGCTGAGCATCCTCGCCAGTAAGTGACCAAACTACCGACCAACGATTGTCGGTCATGGGTAATAGCGCTAATGGTCCATCTTCGGTAAAGCGTTCAAAGGCGCGACCAGCAAGATCTTGCTCGGCTTGCACATTGGCAATAAGGGCAAACTTGCCAAAGTCATGTTGCTGTTGATTGCCTATTTGTTTACCTACTAAAGACTCGGCACCATCTGCGCCAACTAACAAGCTGGCGCTAATGGTTTGCTGCTTATCTAGCTCTATAAGTACTTGCTCAGACTGCTGCTCAATCTTGTTTACCTTGTTGGGACAAAACAGCTGCACCTGCTGGCGTTGGCTAAGTAGTGTGTGAAACTCTCGACCGGCGTGTTCTAGCTCTATCACTTGCCCTAGAGCATCAAGCTGATACTCCTGAGCATCTAAGGTGGTATAGCCGCAATGGCCACGATCTGAAACATGAATAAGCTCTATGGCGCAGGTATGTGGTGCTAAGTATTGCCACAAATTTTGCTGTTTAAGCCACTGCTCTGATCCAGCCGATAAAGCAATAGCGCGACCATCAAAGCCTGGGTGTTGGCCAAAATTTAGCTCGGCGGCCTCGATAACCGCAATGCGTAATGGCTGCTCAGTGCGGCCATTACTTAAGGCCAAGGCGAGGCTTGCGCCTGCCATGCCCGCACCCACAATGGCAATATCAAAGTGCTGATACTGCTCTTGGTCTTGGATTTGAGCCTTGCTCATACTAGCCATTTGCCATTAACGCTTCTATTTCGGCGATAGATTTAGGCACATCGCTGGTCAGAATTTCACGACCATCGCTGGTTATCACCACATCGTCTTCAATACGAATACCTATGCCTTGATAAGCCGCTTGCACCTCGGCATCTGCAGGAATATACAGGCCAGGTTCAATGGTGATGGCCATGCCCTCTACCAATGGTCGAGTGCGCTTAACATCGTAATAGTCACCCACATCGTGTACGTCTAGGCCAATCCAATGTCCTAAGCCATGCATGTAATATTCTTTGTAAGCTTCTTCTTCAATAAGTGTGGCTACATCACCTTGCATAATGCCTAAATCAACCAAGCCACTTACCATAATGTTAAGCACTACTTGGTTCACCTCATAAATAGACACGCCCGGCTTTAACATATCTAAAGCGGCTAACTGGGCGTCTAAAACCACCTTATAAAGCTTGGCTTGCTCTGGGCTAAACTTGCCGTTTACTGGGAAGGTGCGGGTAATGTCTCCGGCATACATTTGGTATTCGGCGCCCGCGTCAATCAACACTAAATCGCCATCTTGCATCACACTTTCGTTCTCGGTGTAATGCAGAATACAAGCGTTGTCGCCAGCACCAACAATGGTGCCGTAAGCGGGTGCGCGTGAGCCAGCCATTAAAAATTCGTGATGGATTTCGGCTTCTAACTGGTATTCCCACATGCCTACTTTACAACTGCGCATAGCACGCACATGACCAGCGGCAGAAATCTCACCTGCTTTGCGCATTAGCGCCACTTCGTCGGCAGATTTTATCAAGCGCATTTCATCAACAATTAAGCGCCAGTCTTCGATTTGCTTAGGCGCTTTAAAGCCTTGGCGCAAACCATTGCGTAGGCATTCGATGGCAGCAAAAATTTGTTGATCGTAAGCCGGGTAACGCCCTTGTGCTAAATACACCTTATCTAAACCATCTAGCTCAAGATGCAAGTGCTCGCCTAGCTCTTCTATGGCGTGGGCTTTATCCATGCCTAAATTGCTAACGGCTTGCTCTTGGCCTAAACGGCGGCCTTGCCAAATTTCGGCAAGCTTATCTTTACGACGATTAAACAACACGGTGCGAGTTTCGCCAGCGTGTTTGATCAGTAATAACAATGCGCTGGGTTCGTTAAACCCAGAGAAGTAATAAAAGTCGCTGTCTTGGCGAAAAGGAAACTCAGTATCGCGGCTGCGCGTTTGTTCTTCGGCAGCACAGAAAATCGCAACACTGTTGTCTGACATGGCAGCAAATAACTGCTGACGACGTTGTAAAAACACAGCAACTCCTTGGCTTATGAGTGTTTAATGCAATGTAGGTTGTTGTTGGTCGCTATCACTGGCAGTTAGGTGAGCAAAGATAGTAATGGCGCCAATACGCACGTATTCCACTACTTGGAAAAGTGCTTGTTCGTTTTCTTCTTCATCATCATCTAAATCGGAAGATAATTGGCTAATTTCGGTGAAGTCTTTAACCAGTTCTTGCACATCTTCCGAGAGTTTATTTAGGTCGTTTTGCACTACCCCAAAACCCACTAAAAAGCTTTGCACCCATTGAGCTAAGGCTTCGGTGCGCTCTTCTACCACTACCTCGTCATCGGGCAGCATTAATTGAAAACCTAACAAGCTGTCGCTCATACCGCTGTGGGTAGCTTCCATTACAATTTTTAGCTGCTTTTTAATCTCAACAGGTAGGCCCTGGCCATCGTTAATCAGCGCATTAATCTGGCTCATCCAGTCGCCATCACTGGGTAAACCCGCTGCCAGTAGGCCGCTTATCAAGCCATGAACTTCGGCAGGGCTTACCAATATTTTTGAACCTATGAGTAGTTCACCCAGATCTTCGTAATCTGGATATGCAATTTTAGTCACATTAAATACCTAGCTACTTTTAGTTGGCTAATCCTAACACTGCTTAAGGGTAGCAGCCATTTTTAAACCTATATTTAGTGGCAGTTTATGGGCTATTTCTGCTGAGCTTCTTTCAGCTGTTGGCGGCGCAGGCGCACTCGCTCAATATATTGATCGCGAAACAGTTTAATTAAGGTGCTTTCTTGCTGGCGAATAAATCGCGCCGACATGTGAGTGGCTTTGGTAAATTGCAGGCACAACTGTGGGTAAGGATCGCGCTTGTTTTCAATCTTGCGAATAATTCTCGCTTCAAACTGATGCTCGTAACCTTCGGTACTGTAAAGCAGGCTTAAGTCTTCAAATTCGTCTTGGAGATCTTTGGGCAGGTAATCAACAATTTTGCTTAGGTCTTTGTGGAAAATAATTCGCCCCACCAATATTTTACTGGAAATAGGCAAAGGCTCGGCTGAAGATCGCCATTGAATACGGCAGCCACCTTCAGATACATCCAATACAGGGAAAACATGATCACCTAAGTACATCATCGGCATGAATTGCGCAGCGTAAGCGTCTTTCACTTCTGATTTTTTGCGGCCTTGAGGGTCAACATTGGCAATTTTAGTGTTAACCATTTTTATGAGGAGCTGAATCAAACGCACTGGGTAAACAATGCGATAAAATCTGCGACGTTCATCGGCAAAACTGCCTGCTTGCGCCATGAAGCTTTGTATCCTGTTACCTAAAAAACTTTGTAAACTGGCGTTAGCGTTAACGCTCAAATAATTATAGTTGGCTATGGTGGACAAATCGTTAGTGATATTCAAGCAAACAAACTGGGTTTTATGAGACCGATAACGCAGATTTGTTTAGCTTTACAGCAAACTGCTCGTAATTGCCGCAGCTTGCACCAAGCCGCAGCAACAATGGTTGCAAGTTAACGCGCTGCGCTATATATTCAGTCGATAATAGAGTTTAGCTAAGGCGAATCATGACGCAGGGCGTAGACATAATATTGTTAGGCAAGAACTACCGAGTAGCTTGCCCGGTAGGTGAAGAAGATAAACTTCGCCAAGCCGCCGACGAATTATCTCAACGTTTAGAAGCGCTCAAAGAAAAGAGCAGCGTTAATAGTACCGAGCACTTAGCAATAATGGTTGGTTTGCACCTCTCTTACGAGCTGCATAACGAACAAGCAAAAAATCAGAATTATGCTGATAACATGAATCAGCGCATAGTAGAGCTACAAAACACCATTGAACGCGCCTTGCTAGAGCAGAGCCAACCAGTGGGTAATGTTGAATAGAGTACTCGCAGGGTATTCGAAGTTTTACTACAGTGTATAAAGAGTTTAGTTTCCTGGGGTGTTCGCCAGTTGGTGATGTCCCTGAGCCGATAATTGTATCTTAAGGGTAATTTTTCCCTGCTATTGAGCATGCTCAGCCCGACTGAGAAGCCTACGGTAGGGTCTTGTTTCCCGCCTTGAACCTCATGGTTCAAGGGCTAAAATCAACAGCGGCACTCTGGGTACTTCTTTCTTCCTCTAATTGTTTCCCCCTTCATAAGAACCTCATGGCTCAAAGGCTAAAAACAACACATGCAGTCAGTTACTTCTTTCCTTTAAAGACACGATTTCCCTTTCCATAAGAACCTCATAGCTCAAGGGCTATAATCAACAGCGGTATTCTGGGTACTTATTTCCCAAAAAACCGACCCACAAATAGTAATCACACACTCGATAGCCAAGACTGTGCTTTTCAATCCCATCATCTTCGCCGAGTAGCGCAAATGAACAAGGGAGCAGAGTTGAAGTCTGTTTGAGCGTAGCGAGTTACTTCAACTCCCTTGTGAACGCGCAACGGAGGATCTAAGAAGATGCAGGGTGAGTTTTCTTTTTGCTTAGCTAAGCTTTGCTCGTTGAAGCTTAATGACGTCGCCGCAGGCGAAAGCCTTTACTCTATAGTTAACACACAAAGGAGCAAAACCTATTTAGTGCACCCAAACAGATCATATTCCAATTACTCCACATAAAACCTCAGTAACTCCCGCATCCATTTATCGCTAGTTAAAACACTTTATCAACTTAACTAACCGTTTATCGCATTCAAAACCGTTCCCCTAGCCACTCTCGTAATCTAATGCTCAAAGGACACGTTTTAACTAGGAAAAGTTTTGGCTCAACTTCGTTTTATTTGGCTGCTATTGTTTACCAGTACCTTTAGCCAAGCAGCTTGGCAACAGCAATGGCATTTAGAACTAGATAGCGGTTTTGCTAGCGCTTCAAATAGCCCGGTGTTCGACAGTGAGGACCAATGGTTTGGCGATGCAGCCCTGCGCTGGTTTCCTCAATATGGCAATGTACAAGGGCAGCTAGTGGCATTAAGCCAAGCCAAACAAAAGCAAGATAACCAGCACGATTTAATTGTGGCCGAGCTATTCTGGAAAACCGAGCTAGCCGAGCGAGACTTGTTAGTTGGTAAACAACGCATCGACTTAGGCGTAAGTTATGGTTTTCGCCCTTTGGATATGTTCCTGCCGTATCGGCGTAACCCGGTAGCTATTCAAGTAGAAGAAGGCGTGGGCGTATTAAGCCTTAGCCAGTTTAGTGGTAATGGCGAATATGCTTTATTTTATACCGACTCTTACCTAGCAACCGAATCCGAAGGCCTACAGCAACGCGGCCTAGGTTTACGTTGGTACCAACTTAATAACGATAGCGAATGGCAGGCAGTGAGTTATTACGATAATAAACGCGCACTTAACCTAGGTGGAACTTGGGTCACCACCTTTGGCGATGCTTGGGAAGTACATGCCGAGAGCCGTTACCAGCAGCATTATCAGCGCAGTGTTAGCCAACTAAACAGCAGCAACATTGGTCAAGTATCACCAGTAATCGAACAAGAATTTAATCATGGCTTTCAAGCCCTAATAGGCATGACCTGGGCAAATTTAAATGGTGATAACCTTATCCTAGAATATTGGTTTGATAACCGCGCGCTAAACCAAACACAATGGCAACAAGTCGCCGATATTAGTTATTACTTGCAGCAACAAAGTGGCGACATTAGCAACTTACGTTTTTCCCAAGGTGAAATGTTTAATGGTCAAAATTTGCTGCAACACAATGTAATGCTGCATTGGCACCGTGACATAGAAGATTGGCAACCGGCGTTTGATTTAATGCTAGCGCCAGAAGACGGTGGCGTGATCGCTACAGCAAGGCTGGATTACGAATTTAGCCAAGGATGGACGCTTGGCGCAAGGCTGCGCTATCTTGGTGGAGCGAGTGATGCGGTATATAGCTTATTACCGGAAAATAAAGTTGGCTTAATAAAACTCGAGGGACTCTTTTGAACAATAAATGCCTTTTATCAGTGTGGCGCTCGTTGGCAATTTGCGCGTTATTTTCCTTCCCCATTGCCTACCTCACCAATGCAATTTGGGGCGGTCCCTATTGGATGCATTTTGTTATTGCCTTAGGCTTTGGCACGGTAGGCACTTGCACCACTATGCTGATTGATACCATGTTTCCAAAGATGAGTAGTTTTTGGGCATTTGTGCTGAGCGCGCCACTCACCTTAAGCATTGGTAGCGCCCATACTTGGTATTGGATAAGCCCTTATTACGACGATTTTGATTGGCCATTAATGCTTAAAGTAGTGATTATTGGCTTATTTTTCTGTGCCGTTATTTACTACTACTTTTTTAGCCGCGAGCAAAACCTAAGCATGGCTTCGGCGCTGCAACAAGCCGAATTAGAAAAGCTAAAAGCGGAGCAAGCACTTACCTACAGCCAACTAAAATTACTGCAAAGCCAAATTGAGCCGCACTTTTTGTTTAATACTCTAGCCAATTTAAAAGCACTCATCGCAGTAGAGCCGAAACAAGCAGAAATTCTTTTAGATAAGTTCACCGAGCTATTAAGAGTTACCCTTAAAAAAAGCCGCCAAGAGAGCATTCGCCTAGAGGATGAGGTAGCAGGTATTAGTGCCTATTTAGCGATTCAACAAATTCGCTTAGGTGAACGTCTGCAGTATTCAGTAACGCTTACTTCGCAAGAGCTTAACCAGCGCCAATTACCACCGATGTTATTGCAGCCTTTAGTTGAAAATGCGGTTTTTCACGGCATTGAACCCAAGGCTGAAGGCGGCCATGTATATGTGCGCATTAATGTGGCCGAGCAGCGCTGGCAAATAACTATCGAAGATAACGGAATTGGCTTTAAGCAAGCTGCCAAACAAGGCCATGGTTTGGCCTTAAGCAACATCCAAAAACGGCTAGCGAGCTTATTTCCCAATCAAGCTAGTTTACATATTCAAGCTTTAGAAACCGGCGGCACCTTGGCCAAATTGGAGTTTCCATGCGAGCAATAATTGTTGATGACGAACCCTTACTGCGTTTTCATTTAGACAAAATGCTGGGTGAATGCTGGCCAGAGTTAGAGATTGTAGATAAGGCCGGCGATGGCCCAAGCGCCTTAATCGCTGCCGAGCAACTGGCCGCCGACGTGGTATTTCTGGATATTCGTATGCCCGGCATGACCGGCATTGAAGTGGCACAAAAGCTCAACCAGCTAGCTAAACCACCACATATTGTATTCACCACGGCTTTTGATGAATATGCGATTCAAGCTTTTGAACAACAAGCCGTTGATTATTTGCTTAAACCCATTGATGAGCAGCGCTTATTGCAAACCTGCCAACGTATTCAGCAGCGCCAAACAAGTGCTGAAGCTAGTCCCAGCTACGACCTTCAAGCATTAGTGCAAGCACTAGATGAAAAGCCCGAATATTTGCAGTGGATAAGAGCCAGTAAAGGAGAGGCGGTAGAGCTTATTGCCATCGATAACATTTTGGCCTTTGTGGCGGAAGATAAATACACCACGGTACGCAGCCAGCAAGGTGACTACGTTATTCGAACGCCACTAAAAGAGTTGCTAGGCCAAATTGAACCGGGATTATTTTGGCAAATTCATCGCTCAACCTTAGTTCGAGTTAACGCCATTAAACGGGTGAACAAAAACATGCTTGGCAAACTTACGGTTGCACTAGCTGACAATAGCGAATATCCGGTAAGCCGCAGCGCCAACCATTTGTTTAAAGCGATGTAAGCCTTAACGATTAACCTTTTTCCTAGGCATAAAAAAGCCCAGCGCTAAGGCTGGGCAAAAGCCTGCTAAGAATTAGCTTGCTTCAGCTTCTGGCTGAAGTTGTTTACGTTTAAGGTGTCTGAAGAAAATACCCACCAGCATAATCAAACCGCAGAATCCGTAAGTTTGCAGCAATGTTGGGTCATCCGACATTAAGCCGATATCTGAGAACATGATGAACGCGCCCAATACCATGTAAAGCACAATGGCCGATGCTTCAAAACGAAACTCCCAAGGTGTTACATCCATGTCTTTGTTAATAGGCATAACGTAGTCTTGCTCGCGTGGTTTAAAGGCACCAATTACAAACATTAAGATGGTACAAACCACAAACAAGATGGCTAACTGGTGTAGGAAGTGCAAAGGCGTTTCAAACACTAACTGCATCGCAGCGTAAGACGATACAAACACCACCAAGGCTACTTTGGCAGCAACAGCAGGAACACGCTTAGAAATATAGCCAACAAATACAATGGTAAAGATTGGCACACTAAAGAAGCCAGCAACCATTTGTAAGTATTGGAATAAACCTTCTGGGGCAAACATAATAAATGGTGCAATACACACTGCAATAATGGCAATAAGTACGCCAAATACTCGGCCCTTAGCCACCAACTCTTGGTCTGATTTACCATGACCAAACAAAGGCTTGTATACGTTAAGGGCAAACAAGGTAGTAGAGCTGTTTAACACCCCGTTAAAGGTACTAAGAATGGCACCAAACATTACCGCCACAAAAAAGCCCACTAGTGGTTTTGGTAATACTTCGTTTACTAAGCGGGTATACATTGTATCTGGGTTACCAGCATCTGCACCGAACATATGGAAGGCAATAATGCCGGGAATAATTAAGAACAATGGTGAAATAACTTTAATACCACCAGCTAAAATTACCCCTTTTTGTCCTTCTTTAAGGTTTTTAGCCCCTAAAGCACGTTGGATAATAGATTGGTCGGTTCCCCAGTAGTACAAGTTTACTAACAGCAAACCGGTAAACAGGGTTGAGAATGGTAGTGGATCAGTTGAGGTGCCCACCGACTGCAGTTTCTCTGGTGCAACCGTAACAATTTGATGTAAGCCATCACTAAAGCTACCGCCACCTAACACCATTAGGCCAAATACCGGAATCATTAAGCCGCCAATAATTAAGCCTACACCGTTAATGGTATCGGCAATTACTACCGCTTTTAAGCCACCGTAAATGGCATAAAAGAAGCCTAAAACACCAATAGTGGCAGAAATAATCGCAATAGCTGCAAACTCAGACACACCCAGTAAAGTTTGAATATCGAAGATTTCACCTAATACCACTGCACCGGCGTACAAGGTAGTAGGCAGAATGTTAATCACGTACTGGCATAGGAACAGCAAGGTGACAAACTTCTTCACCGATAAGTCATAACGGCTTTCTAAAAAGTCTGGAATGGTGGTAATTCCTTGCTTTAGATAGCGAGGCACTAACAGCAAGGCAATAATAATCAGGGTAACACCCGAGGCCACTTCCCAGCCCATTACACTCATGTTGTGCGTGTAAGACTGCGCACTCATACCCACAAAACTGGTGGCACTTAAGTTAGTTAAAATTAACGAGCTGGCAATTAAGCCACCGGTTAAGCTGCGGCCACCCAAAAAGTAGCCATCTTGGGAATCGTGCTTGTTTTTCTTAACTTTGTTGTAGGTAAATACCCCCACAAAGCCAGTAAACAGCAGGAACGATAAGAACACTGTTATAGACATGGTTAATCCTTCAAAAAGTTGGCGAGCGGCAATCACTGACCACTCGGTTGATACTAAAAACTCAATAACTAAATTCGTTTCAGGTGCACCATTAGCGCTGACTCGGGATCGAGGATCGGCAGGGTTAAGCCAATTTCACGCAGGTTATCGCCACTCAAAGTGAGGGTTTTATCTAACCAACTTGGGCGCTGTTTCATTAACTGGAAACTGGTCTCTGGCATTTCTACCAACTTAACTTGGTAGCTTGCTCCCGGCTCTACGCAGCTAATGCGCAGGGGTGCAGGTAAGGCGTAATCTGGCATCGCTAACTGGCATACCGTGATTAACATTTCGTCGTCACTTTGTACGCCATTAATGTGTTGGCGATGATCCGAAGCATTTAAGCGAAAGCTTCGGCCACTGTGTAACAACTGGCGATATTCTTTGTGCAGCGCAATGTAGTGAGCAAAGGCTTGTTTTTCTTCGCTAGCCACTTTAACTGGGTCTAGTTCTACACCCATGTGTCCGCTTAATGCCGTCATGCCACGCATGTTAATGTGATGGCAACGACGAGTTGTATGGCTCTCGTCTGGGCCGATGTGTGCGCCCATCACCTCTGGCGGGAAGAAATAGCTCATGCCACGCTGAATGGTTTGGCGCTCTAATGCATCATTACAATCTGAGGCCCAAAAACGATGAGTACGTTTTAGAATTTCAAAATCAATGCGGCCACCGCCTGAAGAGCAAGACTCGATTTCAACCTTAGGGTGTGTTGCTAGTAATTTGTCTAATAAGGCATATAGCGCTTTAGTTTGGCCATTAACCGCTGGTCGTCCAACATGACCTGGCTGTACTAATTCGCGGTTCATATCCCACTTTAAGTACGCGATGTTGTAGCGAGTAAGCAGCTCACTTAAACGCTCAAACAAGTAATCAAAACAATCTTGGTTTTGCAGGTTAAGTACGTACTGCCAACGGCCAGAAGGTTGATGATAGCCTTTAAGCTCAAGCACCCACTCTGGATGTTCGCGAAATAGGATAGAGTCTTTACTGATCATCTCAGGCTCAACCCAAAGACCAAACTCCATGCCTTGTTGATTTACATGCTCAATAACCGGCTCTAGGCCATTGGGGTATTTTTTCTCATCTAAATACCAATCACCTAAGGCACTGCGCTCGCCACTGCGTCCCACAAACCAACCATCGTCAATAATGAAACGTTCCACCCCCATTTCGGCGGCTTCGCTGGCCATTTTCATGATGTATTCAGGATCGTGCTCAAAGTAAATCCCTTCCCAGGTATTTAGGTGTACTGGTCGAGGTTTATTCTCAGGGAATTTAATAATGTTGGCGCGAACATAGCGATGGAAGCGATCCGAGATACCATTTAAGCCGGTATTGCTAGCACAGGCATACAACCAAGGAGTGCTGTAACTTTGCATGTAATCTAAACGTACTTCGCCAGCTAACAATAACTCACCAGCTTGCACAAAACGTCGGCCATCACTTTTTACGTCAGCCCGTAACTGGTGGTTACCACTCCACCCTAAGTGGAAGCCCCACACCTGACCATTTTGCTGGTCGAAGTTATTGCTACCGGCAAACAAGCCAGGGAAGTTTTCATGTGAAGTACGGCCGCGGCGGTTCTCTTGCATAAAGCCACCATGGGAGAACGCCTGACGGTGCGTTTGGAACTCGCGGCTCCAGCGACCATGAAAAGTCATCAACTCGTTGGCGTGATGCGGTAAGGGTAAAGTGGCGGAAAGCTTAGTGAGATAGTACTTGGTGTGTTCCAAGTTGGTTACACTAATGCGCTTTTTCACCACATCACTATCGTAATCAAGCTCTATCTCAATCTTAAGCTCTAAGTGCGCAACGTCGTCTCGTAAAGTGAATACTGCACAGCCTTCACTTGAATAATGTTCCGTGGTGGTAAAAACCGGCGCCCAGTCGTAACCATTGCGATGCCCTTCTATTCCGGGGGCATTAAAGTGGCCACTACCCAATTCAGGGCAAAGGCTTAAAGGCACATCCACATCTAAACGAGCTTGTGAAATTGGCCGCTCTGTCGATAGCAGAATATCTTCATCTATCTGCTCTATTTTATTGCCCCAATGTAAAATTTCTGGCACTCGCGCCAGCTTAATAATGAGGCTGCAATTTTTGCTACAAAGGTGAACAATCTGACTCATAACAACATCCAAGTGTTTGCGTAAACATTTAGCCGAAATATGCGCCTATTTGGTGTGTAAGGCTATTTAATCGCCAGCACAATGTGATCGAGATCGACAGGGAAAACGTTTACTTGTGACATTGATCGAGTTATGTTTTCGAAAACACAGTAACTACTGTAGCGCTAAATCGCGTTTTATTGGCTCAACTAAGATTTCCCTTAAACTGGGTGTTACAATTTGCTTGCTAAAGCGAAACAGTGAACTAAAAACAAGGGATTTGCAGGTGAGCGTTACATTTAAACAGGTTGCAGAGTTGGCGGGCGTATCTACACAAACGGTTTCTCGGGTAACCAACGGTGCCAGTAATGTTGCCCAAGAAACACGTGACAAAGTAAATGCCGCTATCGACAAACTTGGTTACGTGCCTAACAAAGGAGCGCAGCTATTAAGTGGGGCTAAATCTAAGGTTATTGGTTTAATTACCCTTGATGTATCACTGCATGGCATTTCGATTATTGCCAACAATATTCGTATTCAAGCCCAATTGCATGGCTACGGTACCTCGTTTGCGGTGGTGGATGAACACGCCTACCAAAAGATCGTAACAGCGACTCGAGAGTTAAAATCACAACGTATTGAATACATCATTGTGAACCTGCCTCTCACTAAAGAAGAAGCCGAGCAATTGGTAGAGCTATTCACAGATCTGCACTTTGTCTTTATCGATGTTCCCAATAACAGCCAAGTTAACTCGGTGAGTGCAGCACATCATCAAGGTGCCAGTGAAGCTGCTCAGCTAATGCTTAAGCAGCAACGCCAACGTTTGTTGCTCATTACAGGTCCTCACGATTCAACGGCTTCAACCCTGCGTTTACAGGGCTGGCTTAGCCAAATTAAGCACTTTGAGGCTACTGTGGTTGCTCAACTTGAAGGAGACTGGCTGGCCAGCAGTGGCTATCAGCTTACTCGTGAAGCATTAAACAATGGCGCGGTTATCGACGGCGTATTAGTTGCGAGTGACCAGATGGCCTTGGGAGTATTACGCGCCCTGCACGAGCATAGCCTAGCGGTACCGCAACAGGTTGCGGTAATTGGTTTTGATGACAGCGCCGATAGCGCCTACTTCTACCCTCCGCTTACCACCATTAAGCAAGACTTTGCGGCAATATCGGCCCAGGCGGTAGACATGTTGTTTAACGATTCGGCCAGCGAACCACCCTTTAAAGCCTCTGTAGCAACCCAGCTGATTGAGCGAGCGAGTACTCAAACCTTAGACTCGAAAACTTACAATAAGGCACAAATAGAGCAGCTACTACAGCAAGTTAAAAATGCATTGCCTTAGCAAGTAAAGTTAATCTAGTTTGCGCTAAAAGCCGCTTGCAGCGTGCGTACTTTTACACTGCTTTCTTCAATTAAACTAAACACCTTAGGGCGTACTTCGTAAATCCACCATTGATCATACAGCTGGCTGCAAATCTCTTGGCGACTTTGCTCATCTTTAAACTGCCTCAACCAAACAAACCATTCATCGCCATTGTCGTCACAATATAGGTAGCTATTAATCACCTCCACCCCCTTACTTCGCTGGTAGGGTAATATTTCCTTTTCCATCAAATTAAGCCACTGAGCGGTTTTTCCGGGCTTAATTTGGTACTCGCGTAATTCAATCACATTCATTTTAGATCCTTTCTCCCTAGGTCAATTCGCTTAAACAAATCGCTGTCGACTTTTTTTACATTATATAAGTCTTTGATACATCAATTAAAAATCAATATCCATATTTTTTATAAGGTTATATTGATAGGTCTGTTTTTTGCTTAACAACAAATAAGTCAGCAATTATTGTAAAACGGAAAAGCTGATTACTATCATCAACTTATAATGGAAATGTAAAATGAAGATACTCCCTTCTTGCTGCTGGGCCTTGGTGCTCGCGGCTAGCATAAACGTAGCCCATGCGGTGCCCTTCTACTTAAATTTAGGTGGTACTAGCACAGCCAAGGCAGACTACTTAACCACTAACATTCATGCTACTTCGGCTCTGCAAAATGGCAACTGCTCTGGTGGCTTTTGCAGCCCAGATGTCAACTCAAGCTTTACTGAGTCAGGCAACGGCAATGCTACAGGTTTATACCGAAACCCTAATACCCCACTTTATAACGCTGGCTTAAATAATAACTGGGCGATGACCTTTGACTACAACGATTTAAGCGGCGGGTTTACCGATACGGGTGGCGTTAGCTTCGACCAGGGTGGCAACATCAATATTAACTTCACTAGCGTTTTAGGCTACGACCAAAACAGTGGAGAGATTATTTATGGTGACAGCATTAAAGTGGCGCAGCTAGTTGTTAACTCTGGCAGCGCAGTAATGGGTGATGTATCGCTAACCGGGTCTTTTGACTACAGCTGGTACGATGCAGCCGTAGACGATGCGCTAGCTGAAGACTTTTTCTCTACCGATTACGGCAGCTTATTTGAGCTTTGGGAAAATGGAGACAACCTAGTGTGGCAGCTTAACTTTAACATCACCGACAATATGAATACTCCTTACCTTGGTGATGAAGGTGAAGCCTATCGCGATACCATTCTTAACGGTCAATTTGCCATTGTCTCAGTTTCGGAACCTGGAACCTTGGCTTTATTTGGCATCGGCCTTATCGCCCTAGGTTTAAGACGCCAACACAAAAAAATCTAATCCTTTAGATCTTGTTATAGGCAGGTGTAGGTTTTTTTACGCACCTGTTTTTTTTTGCTTATCGCAATTTAAGGCGACTTTGTTGTTAGGGCCTGTTGATCTTTGCTGATGGTTTTTACAGCAATTTATTAGCCATTTAGGCAAGGCAGTGAGTGTGAAGTTAAGTGGGCTTAATAATCACTCGCTAACGCTGAATAAATAGCTAAGAAATGCTGCCCGAAGGGTTCAGATAAGCGAACTTTACTCTTCGTTGATCACTTTTCATTTAGCCCACAAAGTGCTCGCCGCGATTAAAGCCCGCTTATCTTGAATAAAATTTCAACACCAAAGATCAACAGGCCCTAGTCGCTAACGACTAACGTCGTCATCGCTAAGATAAACAAAAACAAAATAATCGCTGCTTTTGTAAGCTAAATCACATATTGTAATACAATAATAGAATGTACTATTTTGGTCGCTCAGTCATATGGCTGCTTGTTTGACTCTTTAAACAAAGCTAATTGGGTTCAAAGCCTTATCCACATAGGTATAGAAGCCGGTGATTACAACCAAGTTAGCTTTTACAAATGAGCACACGATCAGTAAACAGTTTTGTAGGGGCGGTGCCCGCCCGACTCTCCTCATTGGGCACCGCTCTTACTTCTTTCTCGCTAAGTCCTGATTCATCCCTCTGCCTACAATTATGCTTAACTCTCTACCGGTAAGTGACCCGTTTTCACCAAAATAATCGTTTCTTGTTCAACAAAGGGGTGATGCTGACTCATATGCGGGCTACGCAGCCAAGTAAGTTTAGGGTAGCTACCATGTTCGTCTTTAAACTCTCCCGACAAAACTAAAATCTCTTCACCACCAAAATGACGATGCGGTTGGAAAATCTCACCGGCAGGCCACTTAACCAATGCCACATGTTCATGTTCAAACTCATGCAAAGGCATTACTTCCAAGCCCCCAATTCCCGGCAGCCAAGGTGTTTGTTTAGTGTTAACTCTTACCTGAGTAAGATCGCGCGCATCAAACTGATTAAGTTTCACAAATATCACGCAGCCTTGTTTGCTAAAAGGGCTATGTTTGCTGCCTGGCGGATTACGAATATACGTACCCGCTGGGTAATCGCCATGCTCATCAGAAAACACGCCTTCTAATACCAAGATTTCTTCACCTTGTGGATGCGGATGTTCAGGGAAAAAAGACTTTGGCTGATACTGGACAATGCTGGTGACATGACCAGACTCTTTAGCTTCTCGCTCTAGCGGTTTACGCAATACCCCAGCAGAGGGGCTAGCTAGCCAATCCATTTGTTCGGTATCGATCGCCAAGGCTTGGTCAAAATTCATGTTGAGCATAATGGTTCCTAAAAAACGCTGTTAACCATTAGAGTTGCTTGCTTGACAATAAATTTCAAGCTCATGCCCTTAAGCTTGAATTTGTCATTGCCAAGCACTAACGACTGCAGCATGCTAAGGCCGTGTTGTTTTAACTTTGCTAACTCACCGCAGGAATGCTTATGTCTGAATACTTCGCCATTGTAGAGTGGCAACGCCAAACCGATGAAGCTTATACCGACAACCATTACAGCCGAGGCCACCATTGGCACTTTGATGGCGGCCAAACTGTTGCCGCCTCGTCGTCACCGCATGTGGTGCCGCTGCCTTACTCGGTAGAAGCAAACGTTGACCCAGAAGAAGCTTTTGTTGCCTCACTGTCTAGCTGCCATATGTTATTTTTCTTATCCATTGCCGCGAAAAACCGTTTGGTAGTGGATAGCTATGAAGACAAAGCGGTAGGAATAATGGCCTTAAATGAACAAGGAGAAATGGCCATGACAGAGGTAAAGCTCAACCCTAAAGTGATTTTTTCAGGGCAAGAGGTGAGCCTAGCTAAGCTTGAGAAAATGCATCATCAAGCCCACCAGCAATGTTTTATTGCCAACTCCGTGAACAGCAAAATCACCACTAATATTGTGCTGTAGTGCTAAACCAGCCAATAAAAAAAGCCTTGGTGAGACCAAGGCTTTAATGAATAAACAACTAGCTTGTTATTTGCTAAGTCTTTTTCTTGAAACACCAAATCCAAGCATCGCAAACATAGCTAACAAAATAGTACTCGGCTCAGAAACCTGCGTTACCGGCAAAGTGCTCTCTACAATGAAAGTAAGTTTATAATCGATACCTTCCACACATTCAGGGCTATAACCTGGAAAATTAACCACATAGGTTTGTGCACAGGTGTTGCCTTGATCAAGCAGGCTACTCAAGTAAATACCTTCAGTAACATCTAAACTTGGTGCATCAAAGCTTTTGCCATTTAAACCCAAAACCCCATCTTCTAGTTCAGGAATGGTAAAAATTTCTGGCGTTGTAGAACTCTCTTCAAGGAACCAAGTTGGCGCAGTAGCGCCAAATGTAGTTTGTTGGCGATAATCAGGTGAAATAGGTGTGCCGAAGGTCCAATTAATACCAGGCAAGTTGGTTCCCCAATCGATACTGGCTCCCACTAAACGCATACCTGCAGTGATGCCAATATTGAAAACATCTCCGCTGTCCAGCGGGCTGTAAATTGAACCATAAAAGGCGTTCTCACCTTCCACTAAATTGAAAAGTGCAACATCATCGACCCCACCAATGGTGTCAAAATCACCAGCAGGCAAACCACCTTCTGCAACTACATCTGCCTCATCAAAAGACCCATTGTAATCAACAACTATCACTCCAGCGTGGGCGTTACCTAACACCAGTAATAAGCTTAATACCAATGAATGACGTAGATTCAGCATGTTTAATTCCTTTTTAGGATGTAGCAAGTAATTTCCTACATATCACTAAACACGGATGCACTTGTCATACCAAAACACTAATATCTTTTAAAACAAGTAGTTAATAAATAATAAGTGATTCAAAAAAAATATTTGTATAAATAGCTGACATTAAAGCAGTGTTTATAATCTGTAAATTCTAAGATTTTATATTTATTCAGCTTTTAAATGGTGAACTCATCAAGCAGCGCATTTTTCACAGGTAAACAACGCTACCACTCCAAATAACCATTCAACCTCAGCAATGGCAGCGCTAAGGATTAACTTATAAGGTTTTAATGACAATCCAATGCTAGCCGCAATTTACAGAAAAGCGTCGCCATCGATAACGGTACTCTCAATCCATTCATCCTTCGCTATCGGCATTTAGTCCGGCGGTTTTGCCTTTTATCGCATCATGCAGCTGTAAGGGAACATCAATCGTAATCTTGCTCATGTACTCAACTGACAAGGATTGATCATGAAAAAGCTTACTTTAGCCAGCCTACTACTTGTTTGCTCTTATTCAGCAAGCGC
This sequence comes from Agarivorans sp. JK6, assembly GCF_045277145.1. NCBI lineage: Bacteria > Pseudomonadati > Pseudomonadota > Gammaproteobacteria > Alteromonadales > Alteromonadaceae > Agarivorans > Agarivorans sp. JK6. Next base: position 3,788,568 of record NZ_CP113525.1, read on the forward strand.
TAGCATTAACGAGCAACAACTTGCCTCTTACTTTCAAGCAGCTCAAGGCGACTACTCGCAGCTAGATTCACTGTATAAAGAGTTACAACTCGCCCATCAGCAGCAACCTTCAGACCCTTGGACTTTGTTCTATCTAGGCGGCACCGAGACTCTAAAAGGTGACGATGCTTGGATGCCTTGGAGCAAAATGCGCTACACCGAAGATGGCTTAGCACGCATGGATAAAGCCTTAAATTTGATTGGTGAAGAGCAATGGCAGCAGCAATATCGCTACCTTCCTCAAGCGATATATATGCAGGCAACGGCCGCAGTTACCTTTACCAGCGTGCCAGACTTTTTTAATTACCAAGACCAAGGTATGCAGTTGTTCAAACAAGTACTTAATGACCAGCGCTTTTTGCAATCTCCTGCGCAAGCCACTTCTTGGGTGTACCGCTTTGCTGTAGAGGCGGCCTTAAACAATCAGCAACCGGCACTGGCTCAACAATGGTTTAAGCAACTTAAGCAAAGCGGTGTAAATGATGATTACAGCCAGCTCACCGCGCAGCTAATGGCTAAACAAAACAAGAGCTAAGGACAGAATATGTTGCAATTTAAAGGCTTAAGTAAGTTTTACCAAACCGGCCAAGTAAGCCAGCAGGCGTTAAACAATGTTAATGAACATATTCGAGCTGGTGAAATGATTGCCCTTTGCGGCCCATCAGGCTCAGGCAAAAGCACCTTACTTAATATTTGTGGCTTGTTAGATCTTAGCTACCAAGGCGAGCTGTATTTTGATGGGGTAAAACTGGATAAAGATCCGCAGCATTGTATGCAGCTAAGGCGACAACAGCTGGGCTTTGTATTCCAACGCTTCAACTTGGTGCCTGTAATGAGCGCCTACGAAAACGTAGAGTACCCGCTAATGCTAAATAAAGTGCCTAGCCAACAACGCAAGCAGCGCATTATGCAAATTTTAGATGCAGTAGGCATGGCCGATTTTGCACAAGCTAAACCCGACCGTTTGTCGGGAGGCCAACAACAACGCATTGCTGTGGCACGAGCTTTGATTCACCAGCCACGCTTGGTCATTGCCGATGAACCAACAGCTAGCCTCGACAGCCACACCGCCCACCAAGTTGTAGAGCTGATGAAGGCCATTGGCAAGAGCCACAACACTACATTTGTGATCGCCACTCACGATAACCGGATGAGTGAACACTGTGATCGACAAATAGAACTACTAGACGGACAGGTATTATCCAAGGAGGTTAGCGCATGCGTCGCCTAAAACATGCATTACTTAATGTGCAACGAAATCGCCGCCGCAGCATTATGTCGGTACTTATTATCGCCATTGCGGTAATGGCCTTGGTCACCTCCGGCGGGTTTGGCTTGTTTACCTATCAATCTCTCGCCGAAGCTGCAGCACGCGACACAGGCCATTTAACCTTGTCTAGCCCAGAGTATTTTAATGAGCAAGAAGACACTCCCCTGCAATACGGCTTAGCGAATTGGCAACAGCAGCGCCAAGGCTTAATGGCCTTAAACGGCATAAAGGCGGTGCAACCGCGCATCGAATTTAGCGGCTTAATTAGTAACGGCGACAAATCGGCAATTTTTGTTGGCCAAGGCGTATTGCCCAGCGAGTTCACCCAGAAAGGGCCCTTTTTAGACCTAAAGGCTGGTAAATTGCTCACCGAGCAAAGTGACCAAGACTTGCCACAAATTCTGCTAGGCGACGAGTTAGCTCGCAACATGAAGGTACAACCAGGTGATTGGCTAACGCTGCTTAGCACCACCACAGAGGGCGCGCTAAATGCCTTCGACTTTACCGTGCAAGGCATTGTTTCTACTGGTGTTCCAGAGATGGACAAACGCCTAGTGTATATCTCATTAAGTGATAGCCAAGCCCTGCTCGCCACCGATAAGGTGAGCCTAATGTCGGTATTTGCCTTCGCTAATCAAGATGTTAGCCAGCTCAAACAACAGGTTGAGCAACAGCAACCAAGTTTGTTGGTAACGCCATGGTGGGAACAGGCCTTCTTCTACGAAGCGGTAAAAGGCTTGTACAACCGCATCTTTGGAGTGATGGGCTTTATTATGGCGCTAGTGGTGTTTGTGTCGTTATTTAATACCTTGAGCATGTCGGTCACCGAGCGAACCCGAGAAATAGGCACCCTATCAGCCTTGGGCACTGCCAATTCAGAACAGCTAATTGGCTTTGTATTAGAAGCTGTAGTTCTGGCCTTAATTGGCAGCCTAATAGGCGTGCTACTTAGTGGCTCAGTATCATTAACGCTGCTATTTGCTGATATTCAAATGCCTCCTCCACCGGGGCGCAGCGTAGGCTACCCACTACATATTAGTTTCTCATTCATGTTGGCTGCCATCGTCTCTTTAGGCGTGGTGTGTATATGCGCATTGGCGTCTGCCATTGCTGCAAACAAAGGCTTAAAAAAGCCCATTACCGAGGCACTTATTTATGTTTAGTCTATTTAAACTGTGGTTATTAGGTAGCTTGTTTAGCATTGGTTTAGTGCAAGCGAATGAAGAAGTTAGCCTGCGCTTGCTTGAAGCCGACAGTTACCGCTTACAAAGCGCATCGGCCAAAGTGGTTACCGAGGTGAGTCAATTTGATAAACAGCAGCTAAAAAAGAAACACCGTTACAACGTGTATATTCGCCCGGAGCGTGAATCATTGGTGGTGTTTAAAGAGCAATCGGAGCTGGGGCAAAAAATGCTGATGCTTGGCGACAACTACTGGCTGCTTATGCCAAATAGCCGCAGGCCAATTCGCATTACACCCATGCAAAAGCTATTGGGAGAAGCCTCGGTAGGCGACATCTCCACCCTCACTTGGAGCGAAGATTACCAAGGCGAGTTGGGTGAAGTTAGTGAGTTAGATGGGGTAACGGCTCTGCACTTACAATTGCAGGCTAAAACCAGTGGTGCCAGCTATCAAAAAATAGACTTGTGGGTGGATCACCGCAGCAATTTCCCACTAAAAGCCGACCTCTACTTAAAGTCTGGCAAACTGGCAAAACAAGCTTACTTTGAGCAAGGCCAGCGAGATGGGCGAACCGTAGTTAAAACCATGACCTTGGTTGATAGCATCCAAACCAATAAAAGCACGGTGATTGATTACGAGTCGGTGCAAGCGCATAGCCTTGCCGACAAATACTATAACCCTGCCTATTTAAGTAAGCAGTCTTTAGAGCAGCTTTAAATATGCTACAAACAGCTATTTAGTCGCAAAAGGCTCTCAAGCACCTAGATAATCGTGAGGATTTAACAGTTAAATACCTCACGATTTAACTAAATTAACCGCATTATTGATCGAGAACCCGCGCCAGCCCTTGTTCCTTGTATTTCAGCTGGTAAAATCCTTTCCCAGAATTTTTAAGCATCGAACAAAAAGAGCATCCCTATGGGCAGAAGTTTTGAAGTACGTAAGGCCTCAATGGCCAAAACCGCTGGTGCAAAAACCAAGGTTTATTCTAAATACAGTAAAGAAATCTACGTTATCGCTAAAAATGGCGGTGCCGATCTAGAAGCTAACTTGCAATTACGCAGTGTTGTAGACCGCGCTAAGAAAGATCAAGTTCCTAGTCACGTAATCGATAAAGCTATCGACAAAGCCAAAGGCGGCGCTGGCGAAGACTACGTTCCAGCACGTTACGAAGGTTACGGCCCAGGCGGCTGTATGGTAATTGTTGACTGCTTAACCGATAACAACAGCCGTACCTTTACCGACGTTCGCCAAGCCTTTGTAAAAACCAAATCTAAGATTGGTAACCAAGGCAGCGTGGCGCATATGTTCGACCACCAAGCTATTTTTGCTTTTAAAGGTGACGACGAAGACGCCATTCTAGAAATCCTATTAATGGACGACGTGGAAGTTACCGATGTAGAAAGTGAAGACGGAATGATTACCGTATTTGCTCCACATACTGAATACTTCAAAGTTAAAACTTCATTAACTCAAGCCTTGCCTGAGTTAGAGTTTGAACTAGAAGAAATTAGCTTTATTCCGCAAAACTACACCACCATTAGCGGTGATGACGTGGCGATGTTCGAGAAATTTCAAGCCATGCTTGATGACTGTGACGACGTGCAAAACGTGTATCACAACGTAGAGCAAGAATAACTCTACTGGTTTTTACCAAGCCTGTTCATCAGGCTTGGTGACCTTTACTTCCTCTTCTCGGTATCGACTCAAATTTTGGCTTAATGTTTTGCAGCGCCTTGCTTGATTGCCAATATAGATACACACTAAAAGTCTAATTTGTCAGTTAAGTCTGTTTATATGCCCCAGCTAGATCCTCGCCAGCAATTACGCAAACAGATACGCCTACAGCGTAGCGCCTTAAGCCCTTTGCAACAACTAGAGGCCAGCCAAGCCATTCTTGAATACTTGCAAGACGATCCCGAGCTTATTCCTATGCAACGGGTAGCACTCTATTTAGCCTTTGACGGCGAGCTTGATTTGAGCCTGTTAATCAATTGGCTATGGCAACAAGGCAAACAGGTTTATGTGCCCTTAGTTGACCCCACGAAAAATGGCGAGATGTGCTTTCATCGTTACCAAGCCAGTAGCCCCTTACAAGCCAATAGATTTGGCATTGGCGAACCCATCTTCGATGCCAAACAGGTAATTGACGCTCAGCAACTGGATTTAATATTAGCCCCCTTGGTAGCCTTTGACTCGCAGGGTAACCGCCTAGGCATGGGCGGCGGCTACTACGATCGCTTGCTGGCACAAATCAGTGGAGATAAACCTTTAGTTATTGGCCTCGCTCACGATTGCCAGCAAATAAACGAAGTGCCGGTTCAAGCATGGGATCAACCACTTAAACGGATTATTACCCCTAGCAGATATTGGTGCTGGTAATAACTAAAACAGTAATAATAAAAGCGCCGAAAAAAGCGCCAAACGAGCATGGCGTTAACGCCAGCGCTTGGTTATAATCCGCGCCAAACAAGCGGGCTACTTTTGCCCTCCCCCTCACTTTGCTCGGAGCACTGTAATGACACAAGATGAAATGAAAAAAGCCGCTGGCTGGGCCGCATTGGAATATGTTCAAGAAGACACCATTGTTGGCGTAGGCACAGGCTCTACCGTGAACCATTTCATTGACGCCTTAGCGACCATGAAAGACAGCATTAAAGGGGCTGTTTCAAGCTCTGAAGCGTCTACCGAAAAGCTACTTGCTTATGGCATTGAAGTGTTTGATTTAAACAGTGTGAGTGACTTGTCGGTTTACGTAGACGGTGCCGATGAAATCAACGAACAAAACCACATGATCAAGGGCGGTGGTGCAGCCCTAACCCGTGAAAAGATTATTGCCGCGGTTGCCGACCAGTTCATCTGTATCGTAGACAATACCAAAGAAGTGCCAGTATTAGGCAATTTCCCTCTTCCGGTTGAAGTGATTCCAATGGCCCGTAGCTATGTAGCGCGCGAGCTGGTTAAGCTTGGCGGCGACCCAGTTTACCGTGAAGGTGTAGTAACCGATAACGGTAACGTGATCTTAGATGTTCACAACATGAAGATTGTAGATCCAGTGACAATGGAACGCGACATTAACGCAATTGTAGGTGTAGTAACTAATGGTCTATTTGCTGCTCGCGGCGCAAATGAAGTGATCATTGGCACCCCAGAAGGCGCTAAAAAACGCTAATCAAGTAAGACCTTAAAAAAAAAGAGTGCATTGCGCGCTCTTTTTTTTGTGAAATATTCCAACACCCCATAAATAATCTCGATCAAGCACTAAACCAAACCCTCACTGCAACATTAAAAACTACAAAAAAATCATCGTATAGAATAATAAACACATCATGAATAAAATTTGATGTAATAAAATTACATTCCCTAAGTGCTGCTTTTTTGCTAAATTTAGCCGCTCGAGCGGTAACATGGGTATTAGGAAGCAAACATGGCAAAGTATTCGTTAGGCAAGGAAAAAATCAAAGTATTGTTGTTAGAGGGTTTACACCCTAGCTCACTGCAATCTTTCCAATCTGCGGGTTATGAAAATGTAGAAATGATCAAAACCTCGCTAGCAGAAGAAGAGCTGATTGAAAAAATTAAAGACGTTCACTTCATTGGTATTCGCTCCCGTACAGACCTAAACGAACGTGTGCTAGCAGCAGCAAACAAGCTTGTTGCAATTGGTTGTTTCTGTATTGGTACTAACCAAGTTGACCTTAAAGCTGCTCAGCAAAAAGGTATTCCAGTATTCAACGCACCGTTCTCTAATACTCGTAGCGTAGCTGAACTAGTATTAGGTGAAATTATTTTACTACTACGTGGCATTCCAGAGAAAAACGCCAAAGCACATCGCGGCGAATGGATAAAATCGGCCGACAACTCTTATGAAGCACGTGGTAAAAAGCTAGGCATTATCGGTTACGGCCATATTGGTACTCAGCTGGGTATTTTGGCTGAAACCCTAGGCATGCAAGTTTACTACTACGATATAGAAAACAAGCTATCTTTGGGTAACGCCACCCAAATCGCCGACCTTGACCAACTACTAGCAATGAGTGACGTAGTAAGCCTACACGTACCAGAAACCGCGCAAACCAAGTACATGTTTGGTGAAGCGCAGTTTGCCGCTATGAAGCAAGGTTCTATTCTGATTAACGCCTCTCGCGGTACGGTAGTTGAGATTGAATCTTTGGTATCGGTATTAGTAAGCAAAAAGCTTGCTGGTGCGGCGATTGATGTATTCCCAACTGAGCCAAAATCAAACAAAGAAGAGTTTGTATCTAACTTACGTGGCTTCGACAACGTAATTCTTAGCCCACACGTTGGTGGTTCAACCCAAGAAGCACAAGAAAATATCGGTATTGAAGTAGCGTCTAAACTGGCTAAATACTCTGACAACGGTTCAACCTTGTCTGCAGTTAACTTCCCAGAAGTAGCACTACCAGAGCACACTGGCACTAGCCGTTTATTGCATATTCACCATAACCAACCGGGTGTGCTAACCAAAATTAACTTGGCCTTTGCCGAAGACTCAATCAACATCGCAGCCCAGTACCTGCAAACCAATGACAGCATTGGCTATGTAGTGATTGATGTAGAAACAGCGCAAGCCGAACAAGCGATTACTAAGCTTAAAGAAATTGACGGCACTATTCGCGCCCGAATCCTTCACTAAGCTTTATTGCCCATATAGAAAAAGCCAGTCATTCGACTGGCTTTTTTGTTGCTCATTTCAAAGCAAACAGCCTAAGCAATTTGCGTCATCTCATTCAAGGTAAACTCTGCTACTGCGCCCTCAGTGGCCGCCATGTACTCTGCTAAGTGAGTATTGCCCATGTGGGTTTGCCATAGTTCACGTGACTCCCAGTTTTCGTAAAACATAAAGTGCGCTGGGTTTTCATTGTCTTGATGCAAATCGTAGTTAATACAGCCTTCTTCGGCTCTAGTGATATCTATCAGCTTAAGCAGCTCTGCTTTTACTAACTCAATTTTGTCTGCATTTGCTTTAATGTTTGCAACGATAGTTAACTTGGCCATTTGGCTATCCTCTAAATAAGTAAATTGCTGGTTCGCTTTAACGGGTTAAATAGTAGCCTTTTGCATACAGCTCAATAAACAGGGTAATATTTGAATCATTATCAAAAATAAATAGACAATAAAAGGTGCCGTTATGCTACTGGAAGATTTACAGGTAATTTTAAAGGTAGCAGAATGCCGCAGTATTACAGCCGCTGCAGCCAAGCTAGATATGCGTTCAGCCACGGCTAGTGCCGCACTAAAGCGCGTAGAAAGCCAACTAGGTGCGGAGCTATTTATTCGAACAACCAGACACCTGCGTTTATCTGCCGCGGGTGAGCGTTATGTTCCGCAATGCGAACAAGCGCTGCAAATGCTTGAACAAGCCAAACAAAATATGAAACACGATTTGGATGTGATTGACGGTGAGCTACGAATCGCTCTTTCTTCTGATCTGGGAAGAAATGTAATCAGCCCCTGGCTAGATGAATTTATGTCGCACTACCCTGCACTAAACCTGCGCAGCAGTATTAGCGACAGCAACATCGACTTTTATCGTGATTCAGTAGATATGGCTTTGCGCTATGGTTCACCCAGCGATGCCAGTGTTTACGGCTTCAAAATATGTAACGCTCCACGGCTATTGTGCGCTAGCCCAGAATATCTATTAAAACATGGGACGCCCAAGCACCCTAAAGAGCTAAGCAAACACAACGGCTTGCTCTATCAGCTGCACGACATTGTTCATGATGTTTGGCGCTTTAGTGATGAGCAACAAAGCTACAAGATTAAAATGACAAGCAACAGAGCAGCAAACGATGGCGATTTAGTAAGGCGCTGGTGTGTAGCCGGCCATGGGCTGGCGGTTAAATCTAGCTTAGATATGGCTTCTGATATCTTAGCCGGTAACTTAGTGAGCATGATGCACGATTACCAACCTACTCCTACCGAGTTATGGCTTATTTGCCCCAGCCGCCAATCAATTACTCCAGCGATGCGTTTGTTACGGGATAACTTGCGGGAGAATACCCAGCAACTACTCAAAAAGCTGGTTAGTCAAAACATCCTAGAAGCTAGCGTGCTTAACTAAGTGATGAGTGCAGGGTTTAATCGGTTTCATCATTTACAAGGTTAACCAAAAAGGTATAATTCACCAAAATTGGTTTACCAATAAAATGGAGTTTAGATGACTGCCCTTACGGTTCTTGGATTAATAGCAGCTAGCTGTACCACTTTGTCGTTTGTCCCGCAGGTAATTCACATTATTAAGACCAAGAATGTTGCTGGAATTTCATTAACCATGTATTCCATATTAACCACTGGCGTAGGTCTGTGGATGATTTACGGCTTCTTAATACAAGATTTATCGGTTTTTTTAGCCAATATTATTACCTTTATCCTCGCCTCCTGGGTGCTGATTCTCACCATTATTCAGCGTATTAAATCATCTAAAAACAAGGCTTAATCGCTCCTAAAACCGCTGTTCCTAATAGCGACTGTGAAGCGGTCTACACTTTAAGTTGTTATCTTACGCTACAGTAAGTAACTGCCAAATTAGTTAAGGCCGCCCTAAACAAATAAGGAGCAATAGTGAGATCGTGGATACTTAGCATATTATGCCTGTATAGCTTTTCTTCTTTCGCCGCTATAGAAGTGTCGATTATTGGTGACCAAGGCACCTTCTCAAATTACCAGCAAGTGCTTGAGCTAAAAGGCGGCAACCCAGCCCAAATCAGTGATTATCAATCGCCCTACTCAGATCGCGCAACCGTAAGCTTGCTGCTGTTAACTCAAGCCCTTAGCTATAGCGATTTGCAGTATTCGCTCACCTTTGTAACCTCGCCGAATACCGGTCGCAGCCTGCGAGAGTTGAAACAAGGCAATGTGGCGGTATATCAAGCCGACATCTGGGAGAGTGACTTTGATGATAGTACCTACAAATCGGTGGCTATTATCCCTAAGAATACCTTTGAAAAAGGCTTTTATGTAAACCAAGGTTCTCCCCTGCTCAGCCAAACCTTAACTCATGAACAGCTCAGAGAATTACCCATCAGTGTGGGAAGTACTTGGTATCAAGACATAGCCCAGTTACAGCGTAGTGGCTTTAACAACATAGATAAACTCAACCGAAATCAGTCATTGTTTGGCATGTTAAGTAAGGGCCGAATTAACGTTGCCTTTTTAGAGTTCCCGAATACCCCAGATCTAGCCATTCAAGATAGTTATGGCAGCTTTTATCCGATCCCTAATATGAAAATAGAATTTCAAGAAAGCCGTCATTTTATGGTGTCGAAACAGCACCCACACGGCGCTGAAATTGCTCAAGCCATTGATCAAGGCTTAGCTGAGATCATTCGCTTAGGTTTAGTTGAAAAAGCCATTCAGCAATCAGGAGTTAAACAGCAGCGGGTTAGCCACTGGCAATCATTAAGCGCCCCTTAGTCGAAGCATACTTAAGCCACCAGCATCATACTAAACAGACATCACGCAGCTTTATATAACTAAGCAATTAAGCCATCAGCTTGTAAGACTATCATGAGCCAAGAGTAATGAGTCACAAGCTAATTGTTGAAGTTTAGTAACGAGAGTAGAAAGGACAAAAAAACACCAGAAGCCGATCTTGCACTTCTGGCGTTATAGCCACACTGGATTATTTAACAAACGGATTCATTAAGGTGTGGCTACAATTCTTGTATCACCTGGCGCAAAGCCAATCATTACATCGACATGCTTACCGCTGATCGTATTAACCACGATAAACAAGAAGTAGCAACAGACTTTCCCAGTAGATAAACCACGTATTGGTATATCAATAAAAAGGAGACCGAAGCCCCCTTTCTTACTTATGGTTAAACGTCAAAGTGCGCTACTTTTTCGCCTTATTAAAACGGCGCTGATACATGCCGCCATTTAACCGCTTAGCAGCATCAACCATTGGCTGATATGGCACATCGGTTATGCCTACAAAACCCACATTGTAGTTTTCACCGTCAAACGAACGCCCAGTAATCGGTGAATCAATGTATTGGAACCAATGTGCGCCGACAAAATATGGGTTGTCGATTACTGAGTTTAAGTAATCTTCAAACATCTCGCCGCGCTCGGTTTGGTCATTAGCCGTCACCAAACCTGCGTGGAAGAAACCTTCTTTAACGCCAATATGAAACTCACCAATAATGCTCGGCATATCTACTTCAGCCAAAAACTTCCAAGGTTCTGGATGTAGCCCTTCTTTGTAGTAGTTGTAACTTACAACATCCACATGTTTTGCAGCCGCTCTTACCACCTCTGGATTACAGCCCCAATCAGCAAATCGAGCCCCCAAATACAAGTGATTAGGTAATTGAGCTTTAAGCGACTCGTTTACCACTTTGAAGTATTCGCTGGCGTACAACTCTAATAACATGGAGTAGTCACTAAGCTGTGCTTCGTTATGGGCTAAATCACTAACGCCACCAGCTACTGCTTGCCAAGAGTCGATGTTCGTCCCCCAAGCTTGATTAAGCTGTTCTACAGTGCCGTACTTGTCTTTTAAGGCTTGAGTGAATACCGCCTTAGTTGGGCTTTCTTCATCGCTGCGACCTAGAGTATGGATCGCAATACCATAATGGCCATTAATGGTGCCCATTCGGCCCCAGCTTTTCTCATTATCAATGAAAATACCCACACACCATGGTGAACCTTGCATTTCGGCTTTAACTTGGCTTACCGTTGCTTCGGCGCGCTCTCTAAATACCGGGTCGAAAGGATCTGGCAGTGGCGCCCAAAAGTCATCGCCACTAGTCACTGTTTTAAAGTCACCAATAATCCAGCCATTGGCGAAATAAGGAATTTTGTCGTTACTGTAAAATTCTGGAGCAGTCCAATTACCTAAACAAGAAAAGCCCCAGTTAAGCATGCGGTCCATGGTAACTTCGCGCCACTTGCCCATGTAATCGGCGCCATCTTGACCGTACTTGCGCTGTAGATTTGCCGAGTAGAAACTAAAGATCTCGCCGCGATCAACTGGCCCTTCAAACAGCTCACGCATATAGCTGTAATGCTCAGCTAAGGGGTCGTCGTAGCTAGGCAACCAATCAAAAAAGTCTCGGCGAGTTTGGTTAGCAACATAGGCTGAATCAAAGGCTTCTTGGCTAATTTCGAGCTTTTCTTTAGAGTCTTCAGGAGTTACATCGTCATCGCTACGCGCAGCCACTTTTGAGTGGTCGTAATCAATACCGGTAATGGTAAATGAGTTTGCTAGGCGAATAATGTCGAGGCCGGTAGCAAAGTATGGGTAGCCATCGGGGTCAACTAACGACCATTTACCGTCGATTTTTTCGGTACGGAAAAAGCCGGTAGCCTCTAGCTGCGGACCTCCAGTGTAACCACTAAAGCGCGAACGCTGGGGCATAGCACCTTGCTCTAAGGCTTTAAGCTCTTTGGCTGTAACCGCCAATAACTCTTCTTCAGAATGCACTTTTTCCGCGGTTTCTACTAAAGCATTTTGACCAAACTTATCTAAACAACCTTTAAGAAAATTGGGATTACATTCCGGGGTAAAAATCACTCTAAAGTTATCTAACACCAACTGATGATCAATCAATGTACCGTGAATGCTTAGTTCAATTTTGGCAACAGCACTTAAATCGATGTTCATCTCGCCCCACATCCACGTTGCATAGTGAAATGGCGTATCCCAGGCTGCAGGGTTAGAGCGAAAACCCGATTCATAGTTAAGCCCACCCTTTAAAAACTCACCCTTAAGCTCGTTTAAATAGGTTTTGCAAGAACCGCCCGCCACGTTAATGCTGCGGCTATGCATTTGCCCCTGCTTGTCGAAGATATTGATGAAAATCTGTGTTGAACGACGGCCTAAGTTTGTGACGTCAAATGCAAAACTAAAGTTAGGAAGCGCACTCCAATCAAAAGGCTGCTCAGGTTCGATAAAGATTGAGGTGTAAAAGTTTTCTTTGCTATGTGTAGTAACTTTTAAGGCTTGCGAACCAGTAGTAATGCCGTTGCCTTCACTTACCAGTTCTGCGTCCACGTTGCTAAAACTAAAAGCCTTAGGAATTTGCTCAGCAAAATCATAAATCAAAATTGATTGCTCATGCTCAGATATAGTTTTAGCTGAGTCAGCCCTTAAGCGCGTTTCCATTATGTATCCTCAAATGATTAGCGTCCTGATAGCCATGGCAGAGTCTAGGCAATATAACTAAGCCATAGAGAAAACTTAACTAACAAACCTTAAGTATTAAACTTTCTAGCTGCCAAGCGACGCGTTAAAACAGAAAAATATCTAAGGGTAATAATGACTTCAGCCAAACAAATGTCAACCAATTCAAATTATTGGAAAACCAATTTTTGCAAACTTGTGAACCATGCCTCGTGTTAGCCAAGCTTAAGCGTAAACGAAGTGCTAAGCCTTAATGCTTTAACCCTAAGTCAATAAAGGTATCACTATGGGGTTCGACTAGCATAACAGTCAATATTGCTGGGATTTTTTATGGTGAAGTAAACAGCAGCGCGCAGGCTAACTGGCATTAATCAAGGAATATCAGTAGTGATGGGTGAAAGGCTAATAAGCGAATAACAGCAAAAAAGAATCCACTTAGCCTTGGCTAAGTGGATTTAGTGCACTTACAAAGCACTAACAGGGATCTTAACCACCGCTTTGCGCACTTGGCGAGGCTCGGCTACCGCACAAAGAGGACGGTGAACTTCATCTGGGTAAAACACTGCAAAGTCACCTTTGCCAAGCTTAACCATTTGCTCATTGCTCGCTTGCTCAAAAAACGCCACATCATTTTCAAGTTCGGTTAAGGCTAAAGCTTCTTCGGCTAGTTCGTGGGTATAGCCAATTTGCTCTTCGCCGTCTAACACGATTTGAATATCTAAATGCTGTTTGTGAATTTCCGCTTTACGCTTAGCAAATTCTTCAGTTTCTGGCGACATTAGTAATACAAATACACCTTCACCAGAAAGCTCATATCTACCGTCTTCTTTCTCAGCAGCTAAAGCCATCGCTTCATCAATCCAGGTAACAAAGGATGGATTTACATATTTTACTAAAGAGAGCTTATTCACGTTTCCAAATAACATTGATTACTTCCTACTATTTAAGTTTATTTGTCATACTTTAAAACGTTTGATATTTACTACAAGCTCATTGTTGTGTTCTTCGAGTGAGATCACTTGTCCGTTCACATTTTTTGCATTATTTGCAATAGAACTAGCCAGAGTATTTAAGGTGGTAACATTTTCAGCAATGGTCTGAGTAACGCTGTTTTGTTGTTTAGCAGCTACCGCAACGTGGGTGTTCATTTGGTTAATGTTCTCAATGTGCTCGCAGATATCTTGTAAGGCTTGTGAAATAGACCCCGCCGCATTATCCACCTCTTTACTCGATTGCAAACTTGCCCCCATAGAGCTAGCCGCATTTGAGGCATTGTCTTGCAGCGCAGCAACAATAGATTCAATTTCTTGGGTAGACTCCTGGGTTTTCTGGGCCAGTGCTCTTACTTCATCGGCAACCACCGCAAACCCTCGCCCTTGCTCACCAGCTCGAGCGGCTTCAATTGCCGCGTTTAAGGCAAGTAGATTGGTTTGTTCGGCAATATTACGAATAACTTCCACTACAGAGCCAATCGCTGAGCTTGAATCAATTAACTTATCGATGCGTGAAGAGGTATCGGTAATGCTTTGCGATAAACGGGTAATTAATTGGCTGTTTTCGCGCACCAACTCTACACCAAGCAAGGTTTGCTCACGGGCCGTTTGCGACTTCTCGGCGGTTTGCTCAGCGTTTACAAACACCTCTTCAGCGGAGGCACTCATTTCTTGCAGTGAAGTAGCGGCCTGCTCCATCTGATCTTGTTGTGATAAAGAATCACGCTGAGATTCGCTAGAAGATGAACTTAACGAATGAGACACCGAGCTTACCTGCTCACTCACCGAACGAATGCTATTAAGCAGGTGTGATAGGTTGTCCATCAGTAAGTTGAAGTTGCTACTAAGTACACCTATCTCGTTATCGTTGTTCACTGGAATACGTCGGGTAAGGTCCCCGTCACCAGTGGCAATTTGGTGCAAAGAGTTTGCCACGTCGTTGATTGGAATTACCACCAGCTTACGCACGTAGAAAAACACGGCCGCAACCACAACCGCTAATACCAATATAATGTTGAGCATTACATTAGTTATTTCGCTGTTAAGCGTGGCAATCACGCTGCTATCATCAAATTGCAGCTTTAAGGTACCAATAAAGTCCTCGCCACGTTGCAGCTCAATTAGATTGAAGTCTTGCTTTTGATTGGCAATGCTGGCCTGAGAAATAGCTTTACCACGCTGGTCTACTACTTCCACTGCATTTAGGATTGGGGATTGAACCAGAGCATCTACAATAGCTTGCGCTTGTTCAAAATCATAAACAAACACGGCCTCTATTAATGATGCTTTGGCCATCTCGGTAATGGCTTGTTGCTCTACTAAGTAGCCTTCAGCCAATTTGCTTTTGGTATTGAAGTAGCTAACGCCACCGCCTAATAACAGGCCTAGCAAACCAAATAGCAGTAATATAATAATTAGGGATTTACTCAAACTTGCTTTCACGTTTAGTCTCGCTTATGTCTATCTTTCTTGTATGTCCAACCACAACTCTTCGCGGTGCAAAGGTGCGTCTGCGGGCAGTAAAGGATTATCTATTTTTATTATTCGGCGCTCGGTAAGGCGCGCTGTTTCAAAGGTTTTTGAGATAAGGGGAGATTGATAAAACAGCTGGTTATAGCTGCCATCAGCAATGGCGGTTTCTAAGCCATCGTTAATCGCATCATACAAGGCGCGATTCTTAGGATTAACGTAGAGATACATCGCCATTGGGTAGACCAACAGAATGTCATCTTCTACGGCAAGGTTTACTTCCTTTTGAGTTTCTACCACTTCCCAGGCTTCGTGCACGGCTAAAGGCAGGTAGTCAAAACGCCCGCCATCTACCATGTAGAATAAGCTTTGTGCTTTAACCGGTTTAACTACTTCTAGTCCGGCATTTTCTAGGATTTCGGTATCGCCCCAAAAACGGCCTAAGCCTGCTTTTAAGCGCTTTAGCGTGGCTAAACTAGACACACCTTCAAAGGCTGCTTGATTGCTTTTTTCAATAACAAAAACGCGGTGGCCCAATAATCCTTTAAAAATAGGGATCTTGATGGCTTTAAGCTGTTGCTGCATCGAGTTTGACGCACCAGCCCAAATAACACTCACCTGATCTTGTTTTACTTCTTCAACTAATCGAGCCTCACTGTAATAGGTATCGATGGGTTGAATTTTTTGCGAATAGTTACTTTTTTCAAATGCTAATTTAATCAAATCAACGACTAAGCGGTCGCGTTCGCCCAAAACCATGGGCGTTGTTACCTGTGCTAGAACGCTATTAGATAAGGTTAAACCGCAAAACAAAAAGAAGCTGGCAATGGTTATTTTTTTCATACTTTTTCTCTTACCAAAACGCTATCAATTGCTGTTAAAAACCTTGGTGGAATACCACGCTATTTTTTAAGTTGATAATCTGCTTGAGTACCACATCTTCTGGGGCATCTCGCTTGTATTCTTCACTGTTTTGATTTTCCATCACCAGGGTGAATACTTTGTATTCATGCAGGTTGGCGGCTTCAAGGTAAAAATCTAAGTCACTAGATTTAGAGAAGGAGTTAGTCACGGCGATGCTGTTAACGCCTTTTTCCATTAACTCAGCAACAGAGGCACGACAATACTCATCGGCATGCGGCTTAAGTTCTTCATTCCACTTGTTTTGGCCATATTGAGCGTAGTAATCCCAGCAGGACACCACGTCATTGGTGATGGTTTTTGCAAACTCGGTTTTACCGCTGCCAAATGGCCCGCGGACAATATATAGATACTTCATATTTCTTCCTGAAAATAAAAAGGCCGCCTCGCAATACAACTTAATTTACGAGGCGGCACAGTCCTTACACTTTACGACGTCTTAGTAAAAATACGCCGGCCAAACCTAGTAGCGATAACCAACCTGCGCTACCGCCACCGCCAGTTACGCCACCCGTTGGTGGTGTTGGCGGATCAATTGGTGGATCTACTGGCTCACCTGGATCTGGCGCTTCTGGGCCAGAGTGGCTAACACCAATATTGGTACCGGTGTACAACTCACCCGCTCTCGAAGCAGCTTCAGTAGCATTGCTTAAGCTAGAGCAGTCAGTGCCGTACATACCACAGTTAAACTCACGCGCAGCATCTGTCATCAATGTATATGGCGTGTCAGTATTGCTAACAAAACCAACGTTGTAGTTTTCGCCATCCCATGCACGACCCGTTAATGGTGAATCGATGTATTGGAACCAATGCGCACCTACAAAGTTTTTATGGGCATTTACTGATTCGTAAAAGCTAACCATTTTGTCTGCACGATCTTGTTGCGAAGTGGCATTTACTACACCTTCTGCAAACGAACCGCTATCAAGCGCACCGAAGTGGAACTCACCAATAATTACTGGCTTATCAATGGCTTCGATTTGACTTAAAGCATCAGCATCCCAATCGGCAGCTGCGATGCTGTCTTTGTAGATGTTGTAACTCATTACATCAACAACAGCCGCAGCAGCACTTACTACATCAGGAGTACGTCCCCAATCTGCGAAGCGAGAGCCCAAGTACAAGTGGTTTGGTAACTCAGCTTTTAATGCCGTGTTTACGGTGTTGAAGTATTGGAAAGCAAATTGCCAAGCAAGGAACTGCATATCAGCTTCCATGCCAGCCACATAAGCTAACTCTTGCGCTGGGCGCATCGCATCCCAAGACGCATAATCGGTTCCCCAGGCTGCGTTTAGGTCAGCAATTCCACCGGTATAACGCTGGTTTTCTAGGAACCAAATAAAGCTATTTTTGGCAGGGCTAGTTGTTGCATCAGTGCCGTCGGTATTGAACACCGCTAGCGTTTGCGCATAACGAGAGCCTTCAACATCAGTGACATTGCCCCAGCTCATTTCGTTATCAACAAAAATACCCACTAAGTACTCTTCGTTGCCTTCAACCTGAGCTTTGATCTCTGCAGCCATTGTGGCGGCATTGGTAGCAAAGTTAGCATCCCACGGATCAGGAAGTGGTCCCCAGTAGCCGCTGCCAATTTGTTTAACGGGAAGACGATCGGCACCAGAGGTTGACCAACCATTTGCCACGTAAGGAACGTCACCGTTTGCATACAACGCAGGATCGGTCCAGTTACCTAAGGTGTTAAAGCCCCAGTCTTTCATGCGCTTAACAGTAATGTCTCGCCATACGTCTTCGCTAGCGTGGCGGGTAATTAAGTTATTAGCGTAAAAACTTACAGCTTGGCCTTGAGAAACAGGTCCACTATGCACAGGGCCATAGTTTTCATTTACATAATCACTTGGAATTTCTGTAAACATTGACTGGCGAAGTGCAGACTCAGATTCGGCGTCACTCGACACGCCGGTCATGGTGTAAGTATCTTGCAAACGAATGTTATCAACACCGGTTGAGAAGAACGCATTACCAGCAGGGTCGACCAATTGCCAATTACCATCAGCGTCTTTACAAGCGTTAAACGAGGCAGGCGTAGCTAGCACACAGTCTGTAGCTGGCGACGAATCTGGGTTACCACCGTACATATTGCGATTGGTTAACTCACCCAAAGCAGCCATTTCTGGATCACTTAACTTAGCTAACTCTTCTTTGCTGGCAACTTTACCTGCATAAGTGACTAAATTGTTTTGCCCCATAGCATCGGCCATTTCTGCATAGGCTGATTCGTGGTTAAGGTCTTTAATCACGCGCATGTTATCAAACACAAGTGTTTGGCTAGTCTCACCACTGGCTAATTCGCCAATGAAGTAACGAATAGCGGTAATTTGAGATTTGTCTAAAGCAACAAAATCACCCCAGCCATTTTGAGCGCTCATTGGGTCAGCTGGAATATCACGTAAACCTAAAGCTGACACACGCTCATCTTGAGTAAGCAATGAAGGATTATCATTTAAGCTGGTGTAAATGGTTTTCGATTCGCCAGCTTTAACCAATACGCCGCGAGTCGCAGTTTCGCCCTGGCTATTTACGTCTTCGATACGTGAGTACAACCAGATATTGCTATCGCTAGTATTTGAAACGTCAACGGCGACTGCGGTGTGTTCACCTAGTTCTGCCCAATTCCAAGTACCTGCAAACACTAAACCGTTCCAACCTGCAGTAAACTCAGCAGCCATTGCTGCAGCGCCTTTAGTCACAATCTCAGTAGTAGTTGAAACGTTTACCCCACCATCAGGTCGTAAGTAATCTGGAATGGTTTCAAAGTCTTCGATTTGCGCTAAGGTGGCTACAGGCGCGGTTTGTGTATTCACTGCACCATCACTTGGTGGCGGAGTGACTGTTTCGCCATCAACCATAATGTTGTCAAAGTACAACACTTGAGGATCGTTTTCAGAGAGCATGAACTGCACACCGATAACTTTATCTTTACTAAAGTTTTCGCCATGAGTTTGGAACTCGTTCCCGCCATTTAAGTTAAAGCTAAAGGTCTGCGTGGTATTAGCTGAAACCGTAAAGTAGTCCAATGAGGTTTGAGACTCATCTACCCAATCAGGAAGAATATCACTATCGATTAGCTTAATAGCAAAGGTAACGTCAGTGTCGTTAGGGTTAACAACATCTACTGACATAACATCTTCAGCGCCCCAGTTCCAACTTCCCCAGTTCCAAACAACCATTGGTTTGAAAGCCGCGTCAAAAGACGCTTTAATCGATTGATTACCATCAGTAGCTTGTTCTGTTGAAACTTCAGAAGTGGCATCTCCAGACACTTCCAAAAATTCAGCATTGTTTTCAGAGCTGCTGTAGTCGGCTTCCTCAAAAGAGGTGACTAAAGTAGCAGCACTTAATGGCAATGCTAAGCTTGCAGCAATTGCTGCAGATAAAAATTTAATCTTCATATTTCCTGCCCATTCCTTGTACCTAGCAGATTGCACTCCCCACCTAACTGAGGAGTGCTAAATCGTTGTTGCGATTATTTTTTGTAACGAAGCATGTAAACGTCTTGGTTGAATTTCTTAGCGGCTTCAACCAGTGGAACGTATGGTGTATCAGTGATTGAAACAAAACCTACGTTGTAGTTTTCACCATCCCAAGCACGACCCGTTGTTGGAGAGTCAATGTATTGGAACCAGTGAGCACCTACGAAGTAAGGGTTGTCGGCAATACTGTTCATGTAATTGGTGTATTTCTTAGCGCGATCTTGCTGGCTAGCTGCCGACACGATACCGCCGTGGAATAAGCCTGAGTCAGTTGAACCGAAGTGGAACTCACCAATAATGCTTGGCTTATCTAGCTCTGCTAACTTGCTCCAATCACCCTTTGAGTTAAGGTCTTCGGCGTACAAGTTGTAGCTCATCACGTCTACGTAAGGTGCAGCACCTTTGGCAATCTCTGGCGTAACACCCCAGTCTGCAAAGCGTGCGCCTAGATATAGGTGATTAGGCAGTACTTTCTTAAGCTCAGCACGAACCGTTGAGAAGTATTTAGCAGAAAGCATTTCTAGCATTTCGGCATAATCTTTCTTCATGTTCTTGCTTAAGCGAGAGCGGTGATCAAATGACTTCTCAAACTCTGCCCATGACGCAACTTTCACGCCCCAGCTAGTGTTTAGATCTTCAATGGCCCAGTACTTCTCTTTTAAGTGCTCGGTAAAGGCTGCTTTAGCCGGGCTCTTCTTCATGTCATAGCTAAGCGCATTAACCACCAAACCGTAGTGGTTTGCGTCGTTTTTGGTGTTACCCCAGCTAATCTCGTTGTCGACAAACACCCCCATCATCCATGGGTCATTTTTGTCTACTTCTGTCATTAGCTTTTTAGTCATCGCCTTAACGCTGTTTACAAACTCTGGGTCAAACGGATCGTGAATAGGACCCCAGTAGTCGTTACCAGTGCTAATGCGTGCGTGGTCTCCAAAAATCCAACCGTTTGCTACGTAAGCAACTTTTTTGTTGTCGTAGAACATTGGGTCAGCCCAGTTACCTAGGGTTGTGAAGCCCCAATCAACCATGCGATCTATGGTGATGTCTTTCCACACTTTTTCAGCTTCTGAGAAAGTACCGCCATATTTACGTTGCAAGTTAGCGCCATAGAAACTAAATACTTCGCCTTTCTTAAGTGCCCCTGAATGCACCCAATTTGCGTAGTCATAGTTCTCGGCTAATACATCGTCATCTTCTGGTAACCAAGTAAACATTGAACGGCGAACTTCAGAAGCCACTTCTTTACCGCTACGTTTGTCTTTGTCGGCAAAGTCGTGGCCAGTAATGGTTACTGTGTCGTCCATACGAATGTTGTCGACACCGGTTGCGAAGAACAAGTTGCCTTGTGGGTCTACTAACGACCACTTACCGTCTACTTTTTCAGTACGGAAGAAACCTGTGCCTTTCAGCTTAGGACCATCGGCCCAGCCACCATAGATGCTTCGACCTGGCATTTGGCTGGTTGATTTAAGCGACATTTTTGCCAGCTTACCCATGGTTTCTAGTTCTTCGTCTTCGGTAATTTTCTTAGGCCATTCAGAACCAGTAAACTGACCATATTGGTCAATCAAACCTTCATAACGGGTTGCATCTGCATCAATATTTGGAATAAGTCGAACACTCTTAATATTGAACTCTGCATCTTTAGTTGGGTTTTGCAGGTATAGCTGGAAAGATACAATGTTTGACGTATCTAAGCTCTTTTCACCCCAGCCATAACTAATCGCTTGCGCGTTGTAAGACTTTTTAGGTGGCTCGGCACGCATACCAGAAACGATTTGGCTGCCGGTTTGGCCTAGTGGCAAGTAGAAGGTACCGTCGTCACCAGGAGCTAGCGTTACGTAGCTAGAC
Organism: Agarivorans sp. JK6; assembly: GCF_045277145.1. NCBI lineage: Bacteria > Pseudomonadati > Pseudomonadota > Gammaproteobacteria > Alteromonadales > Alteromonadaceae > Agarivorans > Agarivorans sp. JK6. Next base: position 3,809,940 of record NZ_CP113525.1, read on the forward strand.
ATACTGTCGACTACGCCGTTTGCAGTGCCGCCCCAGTTTTCATTTTCTGCGTCATCCACGCGAACAAATAACTGTAAAGGTTCGTCTGTTTTACTTTCTAGATCAAACGCTAAACTAAAATCACCGTACTCGCTCCAATCCCATGGTTGTGGCGCTTTAAAAGTGATATTAGGGTAGGCGTTAGTCGCTGCTAATTTAACAGCTAGCAAACCGCCCATGTCGGTTTTTAACTCGGTTACCGTTGCTGCTGCACTGCGGTCAAAAGCAACAAAGGTAGGTTGGCCTTCATCAAAGCTAGTAATTGAAGCAACTGTTGGAATTGGACCACTTACTTTAACTTCTTGGCCAGAGGCTTCAATAAAGTCACCGGTAGCATCCACTAAGTTAAAGTTATCGATAATGACAGTTTGTGCATCCATTGGACCTTGCACAAAGATTTGGAATTCTACAATGTTACGTAAGTTGATTTTCTCGCCACCCCAGTAGCCATCTAACTTACGTTTAGTGCCGTTAAATAACATCTCAACTGGCACTGTTTCGCCAGCGGGTACATTAACCGCGTAGTTTAATTGGTTGTCACCAGAGCCCATTACGCCCACGTTGTCAGCCAATTTTAGAATGATGTTTGCTGGGCTATCAGTTGGGTTGGTAATGTCTAAGCTTAAGCTGCCTTTCGCATTCCAGTTCCAAAAGCCAGAATCTGGGTGTACTTTAACATTTGGCCAGTACTTAAATTTGTTAGCCTCGGATACCGAATCAAAGTTTACTTTTAGCGCACTACTTCCGCTAGTAACACCTTGGTCGCTAACCACTTCGGCTTTAGCATGGTCTTTTTTAACTTTTTTGAAAAAAGCGGCAGATTCAAAATCTGGAATCGTTCCGCCTACATCTTCAACAGCGCCTTCGGCGTCGCTCGAGCTAGGAGTTGAGCCACATCCGTAAACACCCAACAAAGTGAGCGATAACAGCGCAGCAATTTTATTTTTTGTAAATTTCATAACTTCTACCATTACGAGTGGGAGGCCCGTAAGCCGTGGCTTACGGGCTCTAGTGCTAAGTGGGTATAACTATGGGCGGCCTACCACCACGTTTCGAATTGTGCGCCAACTGTAGTAGCAGAGTTTTTACCCTTCTCTGTTACGTAAGGGTTGTGACGCCATTCCCAACTTGGGTTCTCTACACCTTCACCATGGCGGTTGTTGTAAACCGTGGTTTGAGTATCAGATTGACCGTAAGTCACGAAGAAACGTAGTACTGGACGATCCCAGAAGGTGCCACCAATGTGTACGTTTTGCGACAGAGTAACTTTGTAAGATGAGTTAGTACCGCTCTCGCCGTAACCTTCACGAGCATTTAGCTTGATTTGGTCGTAGCTCAGTTCTAAATCCGTAGAGAAGCGATCATCCCAGATGTAAGTAGGACGAATAGTAATGTTGCCCCAATCAGACTTATCAATAGATACTAAGTTGCGTTTTAGTGCTTCGTCATCAAACTTCTGTCCTTCATATACCAATGCGTATTGAAGTCGGAATGAGTCACCTAGCTCTTGCATACCTTGGAAGAACGCACCAATCTGAGTTGATGGAGTATCTAACCAATCTTGAGTCATCGACTTACCAATGTCGCTGCTGTAACGAACGACAAATTCATTAAAGTCAGCCCATTGGCCTTGCTTAATTTGGAAACCAGCCTGGTAGCTATTTGGGTTCATATCTTTGGCAGTCATGCTGCCATTTTCGCTCAAGCTAGTATCAGAGCCTGCGTAGAAGCCATAGTTAAAGAACAAGCCCGCAGCAATGTTGTCGGTAATTTTCATACCATGTAAGCGAGTATTTACCGAGTGGTAACCACCGCGGTAACCAGAACGACCGCTGCTGTCACAAGCATAAGTTGGATCATTGATTGAACAGAAATCTTGACCGTAGCTATCGCCATTCTCTTGCTTGGTAATACCTAGGTTAAACTTAGCAAAACCAAAGTCCCAATCATCGATACCGGCACCTACGCCATCATTTTGCAGCATGTGGTAATCGAGGATTTCAGCTTTGTAACGTTGGTAGTAACGCTTACCAACCCAAATTACCGCACCAGGATTAGATTTGAATACGCCTTGGCCTGCTACCCACCACTCATCCAGATTGAATTTCTCCATATCTGTAGCGATGTTGGTTTTGATTACCCAGTTCATGTCGTTAAGAACTAAACCGTAATCAACATGGAATTCAGCAAAGTTACCTTCGTTACCCAAACGACCCGTTTGAGCATGTGGGTTACCTGCAGTTTCGATAATGTTAAAGCCGTTGTTGGCTAAATCTGAACGTAAGCCCATTACTTTGTCAGTAGAGGTACCTGTACCGCCGCGGCCATAGCCCCAGAAGCGAGCACCTTCTACTACTTGTGCTCCTAAGTAATCTAAAGCAGCTTCTTGAGCATGAGCCATGCTGCAAGATAGCGCTAAAGCGGATAGTGCAAAAATACGTGTTTTCATACGTTTACCTAACATCCTTATTTAAAAATAGTGTTTCGATTGTTTAAGCTGCTACGGTTTCTTGTTGATCTGTTGTAGTCAGCGTCTTCTTGGAACTTAGTGTGAACATCGCTAATACCGTGGCAACAGCAGCGAACACACCAAAATAGATATAGCTATGTGGGAATCCATGTTGGTCGTACATCACACCCATAACTGGCGCAGCAACGGCCGTCATCAGGTTATTAACCACTTGGAATCCAAACATGTAAGTGAAGGAATTTACTTTCTTATCAAACTGCTCGGCGGTGTAAGCAAATACCGACACAATCAACAGCGGATTAACGATGCCGAACAGCAATTTAGCAACAATGGCTAAGTAGAGGTTTTTCTCACCTAAGCCTGCAAAACCAATCATTAGCAAGAAAGAGGTGATACCAACAGCGGTAAGAATAAGGCTGCCTTTAGCACCAATTTTACGAATAATAAAAGGCACACCAGCACTCACAAAGAACAGGAAGATAGCGGTAAGCCCGTCCATGTTAGAGCTAAAAGAAATACCTTCTTCTTGGGTAGGAAAGAAACTAATAAAGTAGCGAGTAAACTGGCTCATTGAAGTCCAGAACACCACCGAAATAGTGCCCGCGTAGGTCATGAAGGCCCACATTTTAGGGTTCTTCAATAGGCGAATAACATCTTCTTTTTGAATTTTGTCCTGCGAGATAACTTCGTTATCAACATTTTCTAAGTGGCTTACTTTAAGCAACCAAGCACACAACAGCATTAAGAAAGCAGCAATACTACAGGCGTAGAAAATGAAGTCTGGGTTGATGTTATACAAGTAACCAGCCAATACTGCCGATACACCCCAAGCGGCGATACCAAAGCCGTTAACCAATCCGAAATCGTTATCATGGCAACGCGCAAAACGGTCACTATAAGAAGCAATAACACCACTGCCCGCTTGGAACAACATACCCAAGTACACAGAACCAGCCACAATACCCAATACAAATGTTGAATCGTTACCCAGTAGTGGGCCGTAAACATAAATGTAGAAAGGACCAATTAACAAGCTTAAGAAAGAGATGAAGTATATAAGGTGTTTTTTAAGACCAAGCTTATCGAGAATATAGCCAAAAGCAGGTTTAAACAAAACCGCAATACCGGTTTGCAAGCCAAATAATACGCCAATCTGAGAGCCATCAATGCCAACCTTGTCGTTTAGCCATACAGCAAATAAGGAACCTGAGCTTAACGACCAGAAGAAGTTGTAAAAAAAGTACATAAGGCAAACTTTGCCCATGGCGACTCGGTTAGAATCGGTTTTCATGATTACTCCATTAATTTTGCGATAGCTACTCAATGCCTAGCACACTGGTAAACCAATATCTAAATAACTTGCTTCATCGTACATAATGATCAACCAATTTAAAGTGACACCGCTAACATTTCGACATAAATACGGCTATTGGTTGGCAAAATGCTAGGCCCTACAGCCAATTGGTTGATGAGTTAATAAGCGTTAACATTCGCTAAGCCTTTATTCACGGGGGTTTGCGGCCGGAAAGCTTGTCATACAAAAAGATTGTCAAATTAAACAAGTGGGTTATGAAAGCTAAAAATTAAGTTACAAAAGTGTGTCATTGGTCACTTTTCTTTCATCTCAATAGCTGCTTCAGAGTAAGTTAATGTACCATTGCTCGAAATTGGTTTACCTTTGTAGCCAGTAGTTATTAAGCAATTTAGATTTTCGACAAATAGAGGTAGATATGTCAGGGACAGGTAGCAAGCTAAGCTTGGCCAGTAAACGCGCTATTGAGCGTGGTTACGATAAAAAAGGGCCTGAGTGGATGGTTGAGTTTGAAGAGCAAAGCTTACAAGGTGACTTTGCTTTTGAAGAGGGTGTGATTCGTCGTGACCCCACCGCAGTAATAGAGGTAGAGGGTGTTTACCACTGCTGGTATACCAAAGGTGAAGGCGAAACTCTCGGCTTTACTGGCAACCCTCAAGATAAGGTTTTTCCTTGGGATCTTACCGAAGTTTGGCATGCCAGTTCTGAAGATGGCATTACTTGGAAAGAGCACGGTTGTGCTATTGCCCCAGGTGAAGCAGGAGCCTACGACGACCGCGCCGTATTCACCCCAGAAGTTTTAGCCCACGACGGCAAATACTACTTGGTTTACCAAACTGTTCAGGCGCCTTACACCAACCGACAATTTGAAGAGATTGCCATTGCTTGGGCCGATAGCCCATTTGGCCCATGGACCAAATCACCAGCTCCAATTGTAAGCCCAGCTAAAGATGGCGAATGGCGCACCGAAGAAGACAATCGATTTTTGGTCAATTCGAAAGGCAGTTTCGACAGCCATAAAGTGCACGATCCCTGCCTAATGTTCTTCAAGGGTGAGTTCTACCTTTACTATAAAGGTGAAACCATGGGCGAAGAAATGAACATGGGCGGCCGCGAAATTAAACATGGCGTGGCGATAGCAAAAGACATTCTTGGCCCGTATGTGAAATCGGAGTACAACCCAATTTCAAACAGCGGCCACGAAGTTGCGGTTTGGCACAAAGATGGCGGGATAGCCTCGCTAATCACCACAGACGGTCCAGAGAAGAATACCGTGCAGTGGGCAGCCGATGGGATTAACTTCGAAATTATGTCTTATATTAAAGGCGCGCCAGAAGCGCTGGGCATATTCCGCCCAAATCAACAGACAGCCATCGAGTCACCAGGCCTTGAGTGGGGCTTGTGCCACAAGTATGACGCCTCGTGGAACTGGAACTTTATTTGTCGCTACCGGGTGAAGAAACAAGTCCTTGATGCTTCAACTTATCAAAATTCAAATTAAGTAAGCTGTTAGCCCACCGCCCGGTGGGCTAACTATTTCCCCTTAGCTCAGCAGCTATCACTCCCTATTTTTTGTACGTCGAGATTTCATGTCTATTTCCAGCAATACGCCTAAAGCATCACGCCAAACTATCGATTTTAATACTGATTGGCAGTTCCAATTACAAACAGCTAACCAAACAACAACTGAAGCAGACTGGCGTAGCGTTACCCTGCCCCACGACTGGAGCATTGAGCAGCCATTTTCATCTGAACTGGAAGGTGCAACGGCCTACTTGCCAGGCGGTATAGGCTGGTACCAAAAAAGCTTTGATATGAAAGAGCTAAAAAAAGGCCAGCGGGTGTTTATCTTGTTTGACGGGATCTACAACAACGCTAGCCTTTGGCTAAACAAGCAATTACTAGGTAAACAGCACTATGGTTACTCACCATTTTACTTCGAGATAAGCCAGTATTTAAAAGCGAGCGATAATCTGCTGAAGATAAAAGTAGACCGCAGTCGGATAGCCGACAGCCGTTGGTATCCCGGAGCAGGCATTTATCGAGAAGTAAAACTAATAACCGTAAACCCTGTGCATATTCCCATTTGGAGTAGCGTTGTTGATAGCATAGAAATAAATCAAGGCTTCGCTCAAATACTGCACAAGTTTAAAGTAGTTAGTGAGCAGCTAAATCAACGTATTCAAATAGATAGTCATATTGTTGAGTTAGACACCGAGCGCCCAGTCGCCAGTTATCAACATCAAGCAACACTAAGCAACAAAGAACAAGCTTTTGCCTTTAGCTGTGACATATTGCAACCCAAACTGTGGTCTCCCGATTCCCCAACCCTCTATCAAATGACCACTAAGCTAACTGCTGGCTCTAAAGAGTTAGATTGCATCACTACACGCTTTGGCCTTAGAGATTTTCATTTTAACAGCCAACAGGGCTTCTTCTTGAATGGGCAAGCCACCAAAATTAAAGGTGTTTGTTTACATCACGATGGTGGCTTAGTCGGCGCAGCTGTGCCAGAAGCGGTGTGGGAACGTCGACTCACTAGGCTAAAAGAAGCTGGCGTAAATGCGATTAGAATGGCACATAATCCCTCATCTGAGGTGCTTCTATCACTGTGTGACCGTTTAGGCTTTTTGGTTCAAGACGAGTTTTTTGATGAATGGGACTTCCCCAAAGATAAACGCCTTAACATGAATGAGCAGCATAATGATGCAGCCTCGCGAGGTTATGCGGAGCATTTTCAAACTCACGCCAAACAAGACCTCAAAAATGCCTTAAGAGCTCACATCAACCACCCATGCATATTCATGTGGAGCATCGGCAACGAGATAGAATGGACCTACCCAAGAAATGTAGAAGCAACCGGCTTTTTCGATGCCAACTGGAATGGCAATTACTTTTGGAACTTACCGCCAAACTCTCCCCAACAAATCAGCAATAAACTCAAGACCCTGCCTCATCATAACTACGACATAGGCAAAACAGCCCATCAATTAGCGCAATGGGTGCGCGAAGAAGATGTATCAAGGCCCGTTACCGCCAACTGTATATTGCCCTCGGTAAGCTATTTAAATGGCTATGCAAAATCCTTAGATGTAATTGGCTTTAGTTACCGACAAGTACTTTACGATTATGGCCATCAGCATCATCCCCAACTTCCTATTATAAGTAACGAGGCATTGCCCCAATGGCACGAGTGGAATGCGGTAAGTGAGCGCTCACATGTTGCGGGTTTATTCCTATGGACCGGTATTGATTATTTAGGTGAAGTGCATCAGCAGTGGCCAACTAAAGCGCTGGCCGCAGGCTTGCTCGATACAGCTGGCTTTGAAAAAGCACCCTACTATCTGTTTCAATCACTGTGGACCACCACGCCCATGGTGCAAATTCATAATCAGGTATTTGATGAAGAACGCTTTGTATACAAAACCGATAGTTTGAGCCTGGAAGAGCGAGACCCACAAGCTTGGAAGAAAAAACTGTGGATTTGGCCAGAGCAACAACAACATTGGAATTTTAGCAGCAACCAATTAATCGCCATTGAAGTCATCAGCAATTGCCAAGAGGTAGAGCTGCAACTCAACGGGCGAACAATTGGCAGTAAGCAACTTGCTGACCAAGCCGATAGAATGTTTCGCTGGGCCTTGCCGTTTCAACCAGGCGAGCTAGTCGCTCTAGCTAAAAACAGTGGCAAGGTGTTGGCAACCCACCGCCTTAGCACCACTCAAGCCGCCAGTGACTTAGTGGTGACTGTTGAAGGCGCTCCTTTACAGAAGGGCCAACCGGGTTACCAACACTTGGTGGTACAACTTGCAGATAGTGAAGGAAAATGGGTTAGCCATCAAAACACCCAACTAAGTTTTGAGCTAACCGGTCCAGCCGAGTTAGTAGGGCTAGATAATGGCCACCCAGCCAGCGTGCAAGCCTTTAACGCAAGCCACATAGACACCCATCAAGGTCGGGCCCTAGCCTTAATAAAATACACTGGAGAAAAAGAAAATATTCTAGTGAGAATTACTACGCCCGAGGGCTTCTTTAAAGTACAACGCTTTATACTTGAGTAAGCCTAGGCGATAATAGGCGATAAATAACAGCAAGCTAGCCTAACTAGCTTGCTATTCTAGCATTAAGCGGTTGCTCCTAAATCACTTAAATAACCCAATTCTTGGTCTGAGTAACGCTCTTGAAGCTGCGCCATAAACACTTTGGGAATAGCCTGCTGTTGGCTACTTAAGAAGTTTAAGGCTTGCTGCGCCATAGCCTGCACCGGGTAATAGAGAGTGCTATAGCTGGCTTTGCTATCTGCTGCATTATTGGATGAGCCAATAAATTCAAAAGGATTAGTGCAGCCCAACCGCTCTTTTAGCTGTTGCCATACCGGCCAGCTCAAACGAGCAGACAAACAAACAAAAGCCGAAGCAGGCGACGATAAAGCATCACTACTCAAGCAGTCGTTGGGATCATGGGATAAGCGACTAAGAGTAATGTTAGCTTGCTTAAATGGGCTATCGATATGGCTTAAGCCTTGCTCAATAGCGAAGTACTGCTGCGCTTCGCACATTACCGTAATATGCTTGTGACCGTGCTCTACCAACAGCTTTACTGCCAGCCAAAGGCTGGTAACAATGTCTAGGTGCAAACACTGTTTGGCATAGCTTGGTAAGTAACGTTTAGCGACCAATAAACCGGGATGTAAACGCATAAATTCGCCCAGTCTCGCTTCTTCCATATACACGCTTTCAAAATATAAGGACTGCACTCCAAGGCTTAAGTAGTTTTCTAACATCTCAATTTCTTGTGCTTCTGAATGCGCACCAGAAACCAAGTGTAGCGGCATTGAGTTACTGGACGCTTCTGCCGACAAAGCCTTTAGCAAGGTTGCGGTAAGCGGATCTTGTATCGATTGCACAATCATCGCTGGACCAATTTTGGGATTATTGGTGAGATTTTGCGCATGATAATTTGGAATAAAATTTAATGCTTTTATCGCCTGATTTACTTTTTCCACCTTGGCTTCACTAACAAAAGTGGTTTGATTAATTATTCGCGATACCGTGGCAACAGACACGCCAGCTTTTTTTGCTACGTCTATGATAGTGGGCATATGTTTCCTTACTACGCGTTTAGTGTAATGATTTTTATAGTGATTTAGATAAAACAAAAGACGAGCTAGGCTCGTCTTTTGGCTATAAGCAGAGCCTACTTCACCAGCTCTGGGTAACGCTGTGGATACAGCTTACGGTTAACTTCTGCTGCTCCTGCTACCAGTTTTTCATAGGGCGAGTCAGCTACAGTGACAAAACCATTGTTGTAGTTTTCTCCGTCCCAAGCTCGACCAGTAGTTGGCGAATCTAGGTACTGGAACCAATGCGCACCAACAAAGTAAGGATTAGCAATAACACTATCCATATAGTGGGCATACTTCTCGGCACGCCCTTGTTGGGTATCGGCAGCCACTAGACCAGGGTGGAACATACCGCTGTCGGTAGCACCAAAGTGGAACTCACCAATAATGCTTGGCATATCCAACTCAGCAAGGTGGCTCCAATCGCCCTTCGACATGTCGTTGCCGTAGAGGTTGTAGCTCATTACATCTACATATTGGGCAGCACTATTCGCAGCTTCAGGAGTGATCCCCCACTCGGTAAAACGCGCACCTAGGTAAAGATGGTTAGGTAATACCTGCTTCATCTGTTGCTGTACAATCGCAAAGTAACGATCAGAGTGGTCAGCCAAGAACATGCTGTAATCGGCTTTAAGAGCGTCGTTCAAATCACCTTGATGCACATAGCCTTTAGCCAGTTCATCCCATGATTTAAGTTCACTTCCCCATGCCTTGTTCAGCGCCTGGATATCTTGCGCATATTTCGCTTCTAACAAGCCAACAAACGCAGCTTTAGCAAAGCTATCTTTAGCATCAGCACGTAAAGCGGCAATCGCTAAGGCATAGTGGTTAGCGTCAAACTCGGTGTTACCCCAGCTCATTTCGTTATCCACAAAGGTGCCTATACACCAAGGGTCTTGCTCTACTTCTGCGGCAACTTGCTTAGCCATAGTTTTCACCGACTCTACAAATTCTGGGTCGTAAGGATCGTGCATTGGCCCCCAGTAATCGTTACCGGTATTAATGCGTTGGTGATCGCCCACAATCCAACCGTTTGCTACGTACGCAACTTTTTGATTACCGTAAAAACTTGGATCGGCCCAGTTACCTAACGAGGTAAAACCCCAATCCAACATACGAGCCAGCGTTACGTCGCGCCAAACCGCAATCGCTTCATCGCGAGAGTCAGGCGCATATTTACGCTGCAAGTTAGCACTGTAAAAGCTATAAACCTCGCCATGCTCAAGCGGGCCGGTGTGAATCATGGTGGAATATTGATAGTTTTGCGCCAAGGCATCTTGATAGCTAGGTAACCAAGTAAACATGCTGTTACGTAACTGCGAAGCCACTGAACGAGCATCTTGATTATCTACATAGCTGTCTTGAGAAATCTGGCTAGGACGCAAGCTAAGATCTTCCGACAACACCAAATCGGTAAAGCCAACGCCGGTGGTGGTGTAGGTATCATCCATGCGAATGTTGTCTAAACCTGTGGCAAAATACAGGTAACCGCTTGGGTCAACTAAAGACCATTTCCCATCTACTTTCTCAGTTCTAAAGTAACCCGTCGCTTCTAGTTTAGGTCCATTTTTCCAACCACCATATGGCGTACGGTCGTCCATAGGTTTGGCCGAATCAATCAACTTAACATCGGCTTTTGCATGCGCCTGCAGCTCTTCAGCTGAGTGAATTTTTTCTGCCCAGTCTTCATTGGTAAACTGACCAAATTCATCCAGCAAACCTTCATAGCGGCTGGTATCGGCGCTCAAGTTAGGCACTAAGCGAATGTTGTCGATAACTAAACTCAGGTCTTTTTGCAGATCTTGCATATAGAGTTGGAAGCTAACAATATTGCTTAGATCTAGCTTCTGCTCACCCCAACCAAAGTTGATTGCTTGCGCCTGATAAGACTTCTTCGGTGGCTCGCCTCGCATTCCAGAATCAAGCGTTTTAGCTAGCTCTTCTAAAGTGAAGTAGTAAGTACCCGCTTCGCCTGCTGGCAACTGAACATAACCAGTACGACTATGGATAACACCATTTGCGCTACCCCCTTGCTTCTCATTTACGTCATCGTCTACGCGAATAAACAGTTGTGCGCCGGCATCACCAATATTTTCAATATCAAGGGCTAAGGTAAAGTCACCGTATTCTGACCAGTTCCAAGGTTTATCGGCACTAAAAGTTACGCTGGGGTAAGACGCGTCTGCGGAGTAATCAATTTTAAGGCCTTTACCCTCATCACGCTTTACTGAGGTGATGGTTGTGCCATGAGTTTTGCTAACAATGCCTTTTGAGCCATCATCAAAATCAGACAACGCTAAAAGAGTTGGAATGGGTGCAGCAATAACTTCCGCTTCACGCGCTTCCGATTTTACAAAATCACCGGTACGTTCAATAAAGTTAATGTCACGAATTACCACTTCTTGCGCAGCAATAGGCCCCACTGAATAGAATTGGATTTCGGCAATGCTTTTTAGGTTTAACTTAGCACCACCGCGGTAGCCGTCGATATTCATTTGTGTACCGTTAAACAAAAAGTCTACGGTGGTAGTTTTGCCCGCTGGCAAAATAATTGGTAAATCAACTTGGTTGTCGGCCGACCCCATAATGCCAATGTTATCGCTCACTTTCATTTCGATGCGAACGTCTTCACTGCCTGGATTTTCTAGGGCTACCTTTAAGCCGCCTTTGGTATTCCAATCCCAAGGGCCTGCCTTAGAGTGGATTTTTACGTTTGGCCATTTAGATTGCGCCTCGGCTTCAGAGATCGCATCAAAATTCATCTTTAAGCCATCTTTACTTTGCTCTGCGGTTTTCTTAAGCACCGAGAACTGACTATGACTATTGGTAATTTTTTCTAATACTGCTGGCTCGGTGAAATCAAGCGGCGTTGCCGCGCTGGTCATATCACCCGAAGTGGCTGCATTTTCACTAGACTGCTTAGTGTCATCTGCAATGACGTTTGATGTAGATACCCCAGCTAATACAACTGATACTAGGATTGCTAAGTTGCTCTTTTTAAACAACACAATATTTCCTCCCTTAAAAGGATAACCAAAACCAATATTTGGACAACCACTAAGCAATATTGGATAACCAGATTACAAAATTAGCACACCAATTCAAGTTCTAATGTGAGCCAAAGCGATATTTGGAAAACTCAATACCAATAAAAAAGTCATTAAAAACAATAAGTAATACCAATAAGAAAGGCGCCGTAACTAAGGGCTAGTCACAGATAAAAAGAGGAGAAACCTAGGTGCCCGCGGAACCATTGCAGGAGAGCACCTAGGCTAGTAGCAACACAGAGCGACACCATATTGCTACCTTTTTTAAAACACTTAGCTCACTAGGTAGTCGTAAACACCTTGCGCAACCGGAATGCCATTAAGGTCGCACTCGGCACGATAAGCCACTTGAAGGTCATTTGGCGCAAGCACTTTATCAACACCCGGAACCGGTGGAACTTCGTGTAGTTCTTTCACCATTGCAGCCATCATTACTGCAAACATAGGGTTACCGAGTTTCTTAGGATCAATCACTATCACTAAGCTCGCCAACTTACGCATTTTTTCGTAGTCACCATACATTTTCACAATGTGGTTACCGAAATTAGCGCCCATCAAAATGCCCGTTAGCGCATCAATCGCTAACGCAATGCCTGAACCTTTATGTCCACCAAAGGGCAGTAAATTAGCCACTTTATGCGGATCGGTGGTTTCGTTACCCTCTGCATCAATAGCTAAACCTTTGCCAATAGACTTACCGGTTTCTTTGGCGTGCAGTAACTTGCCGTATGCGGTTGCACTGGTAGCCATGTCAATAATCATTGGCGTTGAGCCTTCAACCGGAAAACCAAAGGCAATTGGGTTGGTTCCCAAAAACTTTGCTGCGCCACCATGGGGTGCTACACAGGTATCGGTTTGAGTCATACCAATGGCAATCATACCCGCATTTGTGGCTTGCTCCATGAAGTATGAAAGCGCCCCACAATGCGAGGTATTCTTGACACTTACAAAACCTAAGCCGGTATCAGAAGCTAGGTTTATGCCGTGTTTGGTGGCAGCAATAAGCGCCGAGTGGCCCATGCCGTCATCAGAGTCTAATACCGCTACCGAAGGCGATACTTGCTCTACTGAAAATGTTGCTTTAGCGTTTAAGCCCCCCTTGGCTAAACGCTCACAGTAATGCTCTACGCGCATAACACCGTGTGAATGAACACCGGTAGCATCCGCGTGTATTAATACTTCGGTTACTTCCTTGGCCGTGTTTTCATCAAGGCCAGCGGCAATAAGTTTGTTAAGCGCAAGTCCTTTTAACTCGGCTTCCTTTACGTGTACTGTTGTCATATTTACCTGCGCGACTAAAAATTAATAACGCCCTTAATCAGCGTTGCGTTGTTCACTACATCTTGTTGGTAAGAAAGACCAACTGTGTCAAAGTCATAATCACGGTTTTTCATGATGTTCTCGTCGATTTCGCCTTTGCTCATTAACTCAATCACGCGCTCAAAATCTTCACGAGTGGCGTTGCGACTGCTTAATAATGTGGTTTCTTTTTTGTGGAATGTTGGGTCGTCTAGCACCAAGTCACCGATGTACAAACCGATGAATACAATCTTGCCGCCATGGCGAATTAGCTCAACACTGCGGCTCATAGAGCCTTTGTTCCCAGTAGCGTCTAATAAGGTGCATGCCAAGTTGCCGCCAAAGGCTGCTTTTAAGTCATCAACATAATTTTCAGCAAGAGGATTTAAGGTTTTAATGCCCAAGGCTTTTTCTACATGTGCGCGGCGCTCATCACTTACGTCTGCAACTACCACTTCTGCGCCATTGGCTTTAGCAATAGCAGCTGCCGCTAAACCGATTGGGCCAGCACCAACTTGCAGCACTCGTTGGCCAGCTTTAACTTCGGCGCGACGCACCGCATGAGCACTAATAGCGAAACATTCGATTAATGCACCTTGGCTATCGCTAACGGTTTCTGGCAATTTAACTAGGTTGCTTTCAAGTACGCTTAGGTACTCTGTAAAGCCGCCATCTTGGTGTACGCCATATAAAGAAACATTCTCACAGCAGTTGGTTTTACCTTCTGCACAAGCAGAACATTCGCCACAAGGAATACACGGAATAACCGAGAAACGCTCGCCCACTTTAGCGGTGCTACAAGCACTGCCGGTGGCTTCAACTACACCACTAATTTCGTGGCCAAGTACCCGCGGGTAGCTAAAAAATGGCTGACGGCCAGCAAAGGCATGAATGTCGGTGCCACAAATACCTACTGCTTTAACTTTCAGTAGTACTTCGTTTTCGGCAAAAGACGGTTTCTCTCGCTCTACATACTCAATTGAGAATGGTTCGTTACAAACTAATGTTTTCATTGATATTTCCTAATTCGCTGCAATGGAGTCTACAACTGACTCAATGCCGTATTCTTCGATAGAGGCAAATGCTGATACCACCTGTTGGCTAAACTTGGCGTTATCTTTAGCAAGCGTTCCAAATATTTTGTTAATTGCTAACAAGGCTTTCGCTTGGTCTAGCGCTTCGCCGTTGCTTTCTACAATCTGTTTAAACTCGTCGGCTAATGGGTCAACAATTTGCTCACCCGCTTTTACAGCGCGAATAACTGAATGCATCCAACCTGCAATAAGAATTGGCAAACAAGTGACTTTTAAGCCGGCGTTTTGTAGGTGTAATAAGGGATCAACCGCGCGTTGTGGAAGCTTTTGAGAGCCGTCCATCGCGATCTGTGCAGTTTTGTGTTTTACGTTGGCGTTACTAAAACGCGCTATCAATAGATCGGCGTATTCTGGTAAATCAACGTTAAGGCTTGGGCTTAATGACTTAGCTTGCTCTTGAGTCATCAGTTTTAGCGTTGCCGCTTTAAACGCAGGATCTTGCATGCATTGGTATATGTACTCGTATCCTGCAAGCGCGCCGTTATATGCTAAGAAAGAGTGACTACCATTTAACATGCGCAGTTTCATTTCTTCGTAAGGCAATACATCAGCAACAAACATTGCACCGGCTAAATCCCAATCTGGGCGACCAGCTACAAAGTTGTCTTCTACTACCCATTGACGGAAATCTTCACACACCACGCCACACGGGTCGGCATAACCAACTTCAGCTTCAATCGCGGCAAAGGCTTCAGCTGTCATAGCTGGACAAATTCGGTCAACCATAGTGCTAGGGAAGCTAACATTCTGCTCAATCCAGCTGGCCAGCTCTTTATCTAACTTACGAGCGTAAGACAACAAAGCATTCTTGGTTAGGTGACCATTTTCAGGAATGTTGTCACAAGACAATACGCTAATTGGCGCTAAGCCATTGTCACGACGAATTCGCAACGCTTCGGTAATTAAACCTAAGGCTGATTGCGGCTGCTGCGGATTTGCTAAGTCGTGTTTAATTAGTGCGTTTGCTTCATCAAGCTCACCCGATTGTGGGTCAACGCAGTAACCTTTTTCGGTAATGGTTAGCGAGACTATCGCTACTTGTGGTTCGGCTATTTTAGCAATGGCCGTTGCAATACCACTTACAGGCGTATGAATAGCTTCGGTAACGGTACGAACTAAGCGAGAAGTCGTAGTGTCTTTAGATTTTTCAACAACACTAAACAAACAGTCTTGAGCAACTAAGTTGGCAACTAAGTCTTCGCTACCAAACATGTTAATTTCACAAATGCCCCATAACTCGCCAGATGCTTGGTTAGTTAAATCGTTGTATACCGCTTGGTGGCCGCGATGAAACGCGCCAAAACCTATGTGAACAATCTTAGTGCTTAACTGTTCCCTGTCGTATGTTGTTGCTTCATTAAACCGATCTTTACACTGGCTTATTTGATTACTTGCTGCCATTCACTCACCCAATTGTTCAACCAATACGGCATTTATACCGACAAAGCGGTTAGATAGCCGTGACTATAATCACAAAATGGTAAACCAATACGGCATGAATGGCTAACAATAATACAGTAAATAGCAGTCCAATATTGTTTAAGATCAATAAAAACAATCAACAAAAAGACATAAAACACAATAAAAACAACAACTTGAAACACGACCGTTAAGATTGGATTTAATTTATCCATGTTGAGGCTCTAAAAACCATTTTGGTTGACCAAAATAAATTCATCCCATACCATCAACATCATTAAGGGATTAACCCTTCTTATTAATTCAATCAAATAGGACAGGTCATGTTTAGCGAGATATTAAGTTTTGGCGAACCCATGTATGAATTCAGCCAAATAAAGCAGTCTAAAGCCATGGAGCCAGATTTTTTAAGCGGCTTTGGTGGCGATGTTTCTAACTTCGCCATTGCAGCAGCACGTCAAGGCGCCAACGTAGGCATGATCACCCATTTAGGGGACGACGAATTTGGTGAGCAATTTAGAGCGCTGTGGAAACGTGAATCTGTAGCAAGTGATTTAGTAGTAAGTAACGCGAGTGCACACACGGGCGTCTATTTTATTACTCATAATGAAGAAGGGCATCACTTTTCATTCCTAAGAAAAGGCTCTGCAGCCAGCCTTATTAGTAAGCAGCAACTTCCTGTTGAAGCGATAGCCAATGCTAAACTGCTACATACTACTGCAATTACCCAAGCCATTAGTGACACCAGCTGTGACGCAGTTTTTGCCGCCATTGAGCTGGCGCGTAAAACCGATACCTTGGTCTCTTACGATACTAACCTACGCTTAAAACTGTGGTCGCTTAATCGTGCCAAAGCCATCATCAATGAAACCATTAGCCAAGTAGACATTTGCTTCCCTAGCATTGATGAAGCACAACTGCTTACCGGCCTTACACATGCCGATGAAATCATCGATCATTACTTACAGTTAGGCGCCAAAATTGTTGTGCTAAAACAGGGCTCTGAAGGCGCAACAGTGGCTAACCAACACGAGCGATTTAGCATCAAACCCCACAAGGTAAACGCTGTAGACGCAACAGCCGCGGGTGACTCATTTGCCGGTTCATTCTGTACCCATTATGTACGCGGCGCAGAACTACAAGAATGCCTTAAATACGCTAATGCTACTGCTTCTATCACCATCACTGGCTATGGCGCTGTAGCGCCGCTACCTACTCTTGCTCAAGTAGAGCAACGTATCGGCCTTAGTTAATTTTACTTTTAATATTACGGACAAAAACATGGAAAATTTAAACTCTCTGCTGAAGCAATTTAAAGTAATTCCAGTAATTGCTATCGATAAAGCCAGCGACATCGTGCCACTAGGCGAACAGTTAAGTAAAAATGGTTTGCCAGTTGCCGAAATCACTTTCCGCTCAGACGCGGCAGCAGAGGCAATTCGCCTACTTCGCGAAGCACAGCCAGATATGCTAATTGGTGCAGGAACCATCTTAAACGAAGAACAAGTAATAGCCGCTAAAGAGGCCGGTGCTAGCTTTATTGTTTCTCCAGGTTTAAACCCAAATACCGTTAAAGCCTGTCAGAAGCACAACATTGTTATTATTCCTGGCGTTAATAATCCGTCAACGGTAGAGCAAGCACTAGAGCTAGGTTTAGACACAGTGAAGTTCTTCCCAGCAGAAGCCTCTGGCGGCATTGCCATGCTTAAGTCATTACTTGGTCCATATACCAACATTCAAGTAATGCCTACTGGTGGCATCAATCAAAACAACATTGAAAAATACTTGGCATTACCCGGCGTTTTAGCCTGTGGTGGCACTTGGATGGTAGATAAATCACTTATTAATAAGGGCGAATGGGATACCATCGGTCAATTAGTGAAAGACATTGTGGCGCAACTTGCCGAGTAAGAGAACAAACATGAATACAGCAATTAAATCAGTTACAGCGCGTTTGTTTAAAATTCCTTTAGCGGAGATTTTATCGGACGCCAAACACGGCGATCACGACCACTTTGAGTTAGTGACCACCACCATTACTTTAGAAGATGGCAGTGAAGGTACCGGTTATACCTATACTGGCGGTAAAGGCGGCTATGCCATTAAAGCAATGGTTGAGCACGACTTAGCACCAGCTCTTATCGGTAAAGATGCCAGCCAAATCGACGAAATTTACGACTTTATGGAGTGGCATATTCACTATGTAGGCCGTGGTGGTATCGCTTCTTTTGCCATATCTTCGGTAGATATTGCCCTTTGGGATCTAAAAGGTAAGCGTTTAAATCAACCTTTATGGAAAATGGCTGGTGCTAAAAACTCTAGCTGTAAAGCGTATTGCGGCGGTATCGATTTACAATTTACCACCGAAAAACTATTGGCCAATATTCAAGGTTACTTAGATAAGGGCTACAACGCAGTTAAAATCAAAATTGGTCGCGCCGATGCCAATGAAGATATTGCTCGTATTAAAGCGGTGCGCGAGCTAATTGGTAAAGACGTTACCTTTATGATCGATGCCAACTACTCATTAAGTGTTGAGCAAGCCATTGCTTTATCTAAAGCCGTAGAGCAATACGATATTACCTGGTTTGAAGAGCCAACCATTCCGGATGACTACCTAGGTTACGGCAAAATTGCCGATGCCACTTCTATTCCTTTGGCTATGGGTGAAAACCTACATACCATTCACGAATTTGAATATGCCTTTGAGCGCGCCAAACTTTCTTTTGTGCAACCCGATGCTTCAAACTGTGGCGGTATTACTGGCTGGCTTAAAGCCGCCCGCTTAGCCGACCAACATGGCATTCCGGCATGTTCTCATGGCATGCAAGAATTACATGTGAGCTTAGTGTCTTCTCAGCCAAATTCTGGCTGGTTAGAAGTACATAGCTTCCCAATTGATGAATACACCAAGCGTCCATTGGTGGTTAAAGATCATCGTGCTGTAGCACCAGATACCCCAGGCGTGGGTGTCGAGTTTGACTGGGATAAGATTAAACCTTTCGAAGTGTAAATCGCCCCTTCTTTAAACACCGTCCTAGCGCGGTGTTTTTTTATACTTGTTTTATAGCTCCCCCCGCTTCAGTGCTTACTCTCTTCTGATCTGCTCTGTTCTGTTCCCCTACTAACAACAAAAAAATCAATAAAACACCACAATTGATAACCAATACACACAAAAGATCAACCAATGTCGATCTTGATCGACAAATTGGCTAACCAAACATGCTTAAATAACTTCCGAAAATAACCTTCTAAGAGGAACAAAGATGGACATAAAAACATGGAATGCTTACAAGTATGCGTTAATTGTGGCTATTGGCGGCTTTGTATTTGGCTTAGATGCCGCCATTATTTCCGGCACAGTGCGCTTTATCGCGTCGGAGTTTTCCCTCACTGATTTGCAAATTGGCACTGTAGTAGGCGCGCCAAGTTTAGGTGCAATTTTGGCCTTGCTAGTCGCCGGCAAAACTGCCGACGCCTTGGGCCGTAAAAAAACCCTCATAATCATTGCTGGTCTTTACGTTGTCTCAGCCTTGCTGTCAGCTCTAGCAACTAGCTTTATGATGTTAACCATGGCGCGCTTTATTGGCGGACTAGCCTTTAGCTCGCTTTCTTTAGCCTCTATGTACATTGGTGAAATAGCCCCAGCTAAACAACGTGGCAAACTCGTCTCGGCAAATCAATTTAACATCGTGATTGGCTTATTAGCGGCTTACTTCATTAACTACTATTTAGTGCTGCATGTAAGCGAGAACTCCTTATTGTTTGCCCCCGATACCGTGTGGCGAACCATGTTAGCTTCGGAGCTTATTCCAGCGGTGCTTTGGGTGATCTTACTTTGCCGAGTGCCAGAATCCCCTCGCTGGTTAATGATGAAAAACAAACAGGAACAAGCTAAAGAAGTACTGCTAAAACTATTGCCAGAGCAACGCGCCGAAGAAGTACAGGCTGAGATTGAGCAGAACCTAAAAGAACATCAGGACACCAGTAGCATTACCGAACAACTTAAGCTGTTGTTCTCGTCGCCAATGAAAACCATTTTTGCGATTGGTTTTATCATGGCGGTTGTACAAGGCATTACCGGTATGAACGCGATTCTGTTTTATGCTCCCACTGTGTTCGAACAAATTGGTTTTGGCTTAAATGCCTCGTTCCAACAAGCTATCTACATTGGCATAACGAGTGTGGTATTCACGGTATTAGCTGTTTTCTTCATTGATAAAGTCGGCCGAAAACCACTGCTTATCTTTGGGCTATTAGCGGTAGTACTAAGCCATGCAACTTGTTGGTACGGCTTTAGCAACGCCAGCTACAGCATTAATCAACAAACCATCGATAAACTAGAAGAGGTAATCGATACTACTCCACTTAAAGCGCAGCTAAATAGCCAATATGCTGATGATGTTAGCTTTAAGGAAATGCTAGCCACTAACTATGATGCCGATACGCTGCGGCTAAGCGAAGGGCATATTATTGAAGCCGCTATTTCAGTGAACCCAATTGTTATTTTAGTGGGCATTTTGGCCTTTATCGCGGCTTTCCACATTTCTATTGGGCCAATTATGTGGGTACTGTTTTCGGAGATTTTCCCTAACTCGGTACGAAGCGTTGCGATCCCATTGTTTGCATTGGTCACCAGTGTTGCCAGTTACTTAATCCAGCAGTTTTTCCCTTGGCAGCTAGCCAACCTAGGTGCAGCAAATACCTTCTTAATGTACTCAGTGTTTGGCTTAATAGGCCTATTACTGCTGTGGCCACTGTTGCCAGAGACTAAGAATAAAACCATTGAGGAAATTGAAGATACGTTGGTAAATAAGCGCAACCAGCCAACCACCAGCGCAGAAGTATCAGATAACCCGGTAGGCAGTAACGCACCTAGTGCATAACGTTTAGCTGTTAAAACCAAATAAAAAAGCCGCTAAATGTTCATTTAGCGGCTTTTTCTTATAACAATTGTAATTAATGGCTTTCGGTAAAGTTGCTATCAAATTCCATTGCGAAGAAGTAATCGTCTAAATCAGTATCGCTATTGTCAGAGCTAGCTATCTTAAGTAACTCTTGCTTACTGTTCTCGATATGTTGCCACACTGCCTGCTTAGCATCTTCTGGAGAGCGTTTTTGCAAGGCTAACAAAATGCGCTTGTGGTCATTAATCCACATCGACTGTAAACGCTCTTCGTGTAAAAACTGATGATTAAGCTCATTCCACAGCGGGTTGGTGGTACGTACCGTGCTCCACATGTCAACCGCTTGGTTAATCAGCACTCGGTTTTGAGTCGACTCAGCAATTAAGCTATGGAATTGCTGATCCAGTGCTTCAAACTTCTCGCTGTCGCCATTTATCTCACTCTCTTGCAGTTGCAGTACCTTTTTAAGTTCACGTAGCTCGTTAAACTTAATTTGAGTGGCGGCAAATCCGGCAATGCTGCTTTCGATAATCTGGCGCGCCTGGAGCAACTCAAAAGGTCCTACATCACTTTTTGGCAATATAGTACGCTTGTTAACTTTTTCAGGAGAATCAATGAAGTAAATACCAGCACCTTGGCGAACCACGACCAAGCCTTTCAACTCAAGCATAATTACAGCTTCTCGGATAGTTGCACGGCTGGTTTCAAATCGTTCACTTAGCTCTCGCTCTGATGGCAGTCGTTCACCCGCTTTAAACACGCCTGAAAACAACAATTCCTCGATTTGCACGCCAATATCATAGTAGCGCCGCTTGGTATCCATCTTAGCCATAATGTCATTTAACCTTTGGGGAAATATAGAAACTATCTAACTTTTGGTAAATCAATTCAAGTAAGTTCTAGACCGAAGCCTGAATAGTAACGCCTTTTAGCGCGTATCGGTAGTCAACCACAACTACCGATGTCTCATTTTGATCTAAATTGTACGACTAATAATAAATCACGCCTTAAATACATGAAATTTAGAAAATATTCATTTACCAAATGAATTTCTACAAAATTGACAGAATAACTTGTGAACCTCATCACTTTAAAGGTCAACCTTTATGGCGTAGAATGCACAAATTGGTTTACCAAATTAGTTTTATCTCCACTGGGAATCTAAAGGAAGTTAGATGAGCACAGTTACTCACAAAATGTTTATCAATGGTGAATGGTTAGAATCAGCTACCGGCAACACCATTGAAGTTGTAAATCCAAGTAACGAACAGTTGGTTGGCTATGCTCCGCAAGCGAGCCGTGAAGAAGCAGCTAATGCTTTACGCTCATCAGAAGCGGCTCAAAAAGACTGGGCTAAATTACCGGCACAAAAACGTGCAGAACTAGTAGCAGCACTAGCAGACGAACTAGAAGCAGACGCTGAGCGTTACGCTGAAATGATTACCCAAGAACAAGGCAAACTGCTAAGCGATGCACGTGGCGAAGTAGCCGGTTCTGTTGGATTTTTGCGTTACGCTGCTGAATCAGCTCGCCGCATCGAGGGCGAGATAGTAACCAGCGAAAATCAAGATGAGCAGATTTGGATCCAACGTGTGCCTTTTGGCGTAACCGTGGGCCTGCTAGCTTGGAACTACCCGCTAGCACTAGCGGCACGCAAACTAGGTAACGCCTTAGTCACCGGCAATACCATGGTAGTAATGCCACCAGCAGACACTCCGCTCACGGTATTAGAGTTCTCAAAACTAATCGCTAAAGTAGGTTTCCCTAAAGGCGTCGTAAATATTGTTTCAGGTTTAGGTGGTGAGGTAGGCGACGAGCTAGTGCGCAACCCTATTACTAAGCTTGTGACTCTAACCGGCAGCTCGGAAGTGGGTTCTATTTTATACCGCTCTGCATCAGAGAACATCACAGCACTAAACCTAGAGCTTGGCGGCAAAGCGCCGTTTATCGTGTTAGATGACGCCAACATCGACGAGGTTGTTGAGATCGCGGTTAACTCAGGCTTTGGCAACTGCGGCCAAATTTGTACGTCTAACGAGCGCATGTATATCCACAAAGCGATTTACGCAGAGTTTATGGATAAGTTCATCGCTAAAGTGAAGCAACTTAAGATAGGCGACCCAATGTTAGCTAGCACTAATGTTGGCCCTAAAGTTAATGCTCGCGAAGTAGAAAAACTGGTTGAGATGATCAGCAAAGCCAAGGCCGAAGGTGCAACCATCGCTTGTGGTGGTGGTAAACCAAGTGGCGAAGAGTTTGCCAATGGTTACTGGTTTGAACCTACCGTGGTTACCGATGTAAACAACCAAATGGACATCATGAAACAAGAAGTGTTTGGCCCAGTTGTAGCTGCAATGCCAATTGATAGCCTGGAGCAAGCATTACAGTATGCCAACGACATCGACTTAGGTTTGTCTGGCTACGTATATACCAACGACATGCGCAAAATAATGCAAGTTGTTAACGAGTTAGAGGTCGGCGAAATCTATGTTAATCGCCCTAATGGTGAGCTGTTAAATGGCTTCCATACAGGCTTTAAACGCAGTGGTATCGGCGGCGAAGATGGGAAATACGGCTTGGAGGGATACTTGCAGAAGAAAACCATTTACCTGAACTACCAGTAATCTTTTTTAATTCCTTTTGACAATTGTTAGCACTTTGCCTTGGTAGTCATACCAAGGCCTTTTTTTATCTGCCCTTCCGAGATCTTGCTCACCAAAACCGCCCTTCTGCAAAACAAAAACAATAACTTGATCACACACCTTACAACAGGTTAACAATGAGCATAAATTGATCGACCAGATCGCATAAACAGGTTAATAACTGTGCGATATTTGTTATCACACTAAACAGGGAGATAACAATGAAAGGATTCACTAAGCACCCACTACTATTAGCCTGCGGTTTAGGTTTATCACTCAGTACTTATGCGGCAGACTGGGATAATATCCCAATTCCAGCAGAGCTAGACCCAGGACAAAGCTGGGAGTTACAAGAAAGCTATTCAGACTCTTTTAACTATTCGGGTAAGCCAAGCTCCTTTACTAGCAAATGGAAAGACGCTTACTTTCATAACTGGACAGGCCCTGGCCTCACCTACTGGTCAAGCGATGAATCGTGGGTTGGTGATGGTAACTTAATTATTAGTGCATCTCGCCGCCAAGGCACTAACCAAGTTAATGCTGGTGTTGTCACCTCTAAAACCAAAGTGAAATACCCCATTTTCTTAGAAGCCAACATTAAGGTAAGCAATTTAGAGCTTTCTTCCAACTTTTGGTTACTAAGTGAAAACGACCAGCGCGAGATTGATGTTCTGGAAGTGTATGGCGGAGCCCGCCAAGACTGGTTTGCCAAAAACATGTCAACCAACTTCCACGTATTCTTCCGTAACAACGATAACTCAATTAGCAGTGACTTTAACGACCAAACACACAATACCCCTACTTGGGGCAATTACTGGCGTGAAGGCTTCCACCGTTTTGGCGTTTACTGGAAAAGCCCCACTGAGGTGACCTTCTACATTAATGGCCAAAAAACCACTAAAGGCGCTTGGAGCCAAGTGGTAATGAAAGATAAAGATTATACCGGTGCCATACTAGATAAAAGCCGTTACAACATGGATCAAGAAATGTTCATTATTCTTGATACCGAGGACCATTCTTGGCGCTCTGAAGCAGGCCATATTGCCACCGATGCAGACCTAGCAGATGGCGATAAAAACAAAATGTACGTAGATTGGATTAGGGTTTACAAACCTACTGGTGGCAGCACTACTCCGCCAACAGGCGACATTACTCCACCTAGCGGTTATACCAACCTTCAAGTGGCTCACTCTAACTTATGCCTAGATGTGAAAAGCGGCGCATTATGGAACGGTAGCACCTATCAACAGTGGTCATGCAACACCGGTAACAATAACCAGCGTTTCCAATTTACCGCTTTAGGCAATAACGAATACAGCATTAGCGCAAAAGTAAGCCAACTATGTATGGAGCTAGCATCTGGCAGCTCTGCAGACGGCGCTAAAGTTCAACAATGGGTTTGTAACCACGCCAATACAAGCCAAGTATGGAGTCTTGTAGATAAAGGCAGCAATACCTTTGAAATCCGCAATAAACAAAGCGGCAAGTGTTTAGAAATAGCCAATAATTCGGGCGCTAATGGCGCAGATCTTAGACAATGGTCATGTGATGGAGGTACCAACCAACGTTTTAAATTCCAGTAGTATTTTTTAGCAATTCCTTCCTTTGGCCAGTGGTGATAATACCACTGGCTTTTTTTCATTCCCGATAGCAATGCTTAGACAAACGACATTGTTACTTACTTGGCGAACAGCAACTAGAGCGAACCAATAGCTGAGTTGGCACAATGGTATCTTGGCTGGCTTTGCTGCCCTGCAGAATCTTCATTAGCGTGTTGGCTGCTGTCTTACCAATATCTTCTTGCGGCTGACGAATGGTGGTGAGCTCTGGGTTGGTATACTCGGCAAATAACAGGTCATCAAAGCCCACTATTGATAACTGTTGCGGCACCTTAATACCCAGTTGCGTTGCCGCTTTCATTGCTCCTAGAGCCATCATATCGTTAAAGCAAAATAACGCTGTCATTGAGTAGTGTTCGTGTAGACGCATGAACGCGCTATACCCCGACTGAAAACTAAAATCACCGTCTTCAAAAGCGGCTTCGTCGACGGCAATATTTAGCTGCTGCAGACTGTCTTGATAACCGGCTTTACGATCCACACAAATTGGGTTTTCCATAGGGCCGGTAATACAGCCAATTTGGCTATGCCCAATATCTAATAAATAATCGACTGCTCGCTTAGCCGAGCCGCGATTATCAATACGCACCGTGGGAATAGGAAAACCAGGAAAGTACTCACATGCCATTACCATTGGAATTTCGGTGCCTTGGCGGATCTCCATAGGCAGCTCAGCGGTAAGCGAAATAATGCCGTCGGCTTGCTTGCTGCGTACCAAGTCCATATACACTTTTGCTTGCTCAACCGTGTGAATTGAGTCCCCCAGCAACACCTTGTAGCCATTTTGCAAGGCAACCTGCTGGATCCCGCGCACAATGCTGGCGAAAAACATATTGGCAATATCTGGCACAATAATCACGATGGTTTTCGATTCGCTACGCCTTAAATTTCGGGCAATAACATTGGGAGAGAACCCCGACTCGGCTACCGCTAACTCGACTTTCAAACGGGTTTTCTCGGATACTTTTTCTGGGCTCATCATCGCCCGAGATACCGTTGCGGTAGATACGCCTGCCAATTTGGCCACATCTTTTATGGTAGGCATTTACTGTCCTTAGATTGGTAATAAGCAAGGCTAACCTTAGTGAAAGCTTAGCCCAAATGTAACGGATTACATCAATTATCATAAAGTACTTTATTTTAAATCACTTAAGAACTCAATCAGCAATTTGTACAAAAAATAAACTTTTAAACTGATCACATTTTCGCAACATACGCTAGATAAACACTATTTTATTGTATAAGTTTTATTCAACTACTAAATAAATGCCATGCAGTGCGGCTTTATACGCCTCCAGCTTTGAACAGCGCATGGTTTTTTTATGAGACTAAATGTAATCGATTACATTTAGTCTCAACAAAATACGACATTTGGTTTGAACTTCGATAAAAGGATTGCCGATGAAAACCCTACAAGGACCCGCGCTGTTCCTCGCCCAGTTTGCTAGTGACGAAGCGCCCTTTAACTCACTAAGTTCAATTGCCGCTTGGGCAGCCAGTGTGGGTTACAAAGGAGTGCAAATGCCCAGCTGGGATAAACGTTTGTTTGATTTGGAGCGCGCTGCAGAAGATCTAAGCTATTGCCAAGAGATATTAAGCCTGCTTGCCGACAATGGCCTCACTCTCACCGAGCTGTCGACGCACCTGCAAGGCCAACTTGTTGCAGTGCACCCAGCCTACGATGAAATGTTTGACGGCTTTGCTCCTGAATCCGTAAGGGCTAACCCAAGCGCCCGTCAAGAATGGGCGGTAAACCAAATGATGTTGGCGGCAAGGGCTTCTAAAAACCTAGGTTTAAGTGCTCATGCTACCTTCTCTGGCGCGCTGCTGTGGCCATATATGTATCCATGGCCACAACGTCCTCAAGGCTTAGTTGAAACTGGCTTTGAGGAATTAGCTAAGCGTTGGTTACCGATCCTAGACGCCTTTGACGCGGCTGGCGTAGATGTATGTTACGAAATTCACCCAGGAGAAGATTTACATGACGGCGTTAGCTTCGAAATGTTCTTGGATGCAGTTAACCAGCATCCGCGTTGCAATATCTTGTATGACCCTAGCCATTTTGTGCTGCAGCAGCTGGATTATCTAGACTTTATCGACCGCTATCACCCTCGCATCAAAATGTTCCACGTAAAAGACGCGGAATTTAACCCCACTGGTCAACAAGGCGTATATGGCGGCTACCAAAGTTGGACTGAACGTGCGGGTCGATTCCGCTCTTTAGGCGACGGCCAAGTAGATTTTGTAGGGATTTTTTCCAAACTCGCCCAATACAACTTTAGTGGCTGGGCGGTGGTTGAGTGGGAATGTTGCCTTAAACACCCTGAAGCTGGCGCGCTGGAAGGTGCAGCCTTTGTAGAGCAACACATCATTGAAGTCACCGACAAAGCCTTTGATGATTTTGCCGACAGCGCCATCGACCAAGCAGCAAATCTGCGAATTCTGGGTTTATAGGAGTAACTCATGGATAAAATTAAACTAGGAATGGTAGGCGGTGGCAGTGGTGCGTTTATTGGTGCCATTCACCGTATTGCTGCGCGCTTAGATAACCAATATGAATTAGTTGCTGGCGCATTAAGTGCCGATCCAGCCAGAGCGCAACAATCAGCCAAGGATTTAGGCATTGCTGCCGACCGTTGCTACCTAAGCTATCAAGATATGGCTGAGGCAGAAGCCGCTCGCCCTGATGGCATTGAAGCGGTAAGTATCGTAACGCCTAATCATTTGCACTTCCCTATAGCTAAAGCATTTTTGGCCGCAGGTATTCATGTGATTTGTGACAAACCCATGACCTGCTCTCTTCACGAAGCAATGGAGCTCAAAGAGCTGGCGAATAATAGCGGCAAGCTGTTTGTGCTCACTCATAACTACAGTGCTTACCCCATGGTGCGCCAAGCCCAACAAATGGTTGGGGAAGGTTTGCTTGGCAAGCTGCGCTTGGTTCAAGTGGAGTATGCGCAAGATTGGCTCACTACCGCAGCGGAAAATACTGGCAATAAACAAGCCGAATGGCGCACCGATCCAAAGCGCTCGGGACCTGCTGGTTGCTTGGGAGATATAGGCACTCATGCCTTTAATCTAGCGGCCTTTATAAGTGGCTTACAGCTAGAACAAGTAAGCGCAGAGCTGTCTACTTTTGTAAATGGGAGAGTACTAGACGACAACGTGCATGCCATGCTGCGATTCGAGCAAGGTGTACGCGGCATGTTATGGAGCTCGCAGGTGGCCCCAGGTAATGAAAATGGTCTGCGGATCAGGGTTTATGGCAGTGATGGAGGGCTTGAATGGTCGCAAGAGCAGCCCAACCAACTACTGTACAGCCCATTCTCCCAGCCTAGCCGAATTATTAGCCGTGCAGGTTATGGATACAACGCCGAGCCTGAACATTTGGTGAGAACTCCAGCTGGCCACCCCGAAGGCTATTTGGAAGGCTTTGCCAATATTTACACCGAAACCGCCAAGGCTATTCGTACAGCACGCAGTGGCTCATCGGCCACCGACATTCTGGCTAATAGTTTATTGCCAGGAGTGAAACAAGGTGTAGAAGGCTTACAGTTCATCAATGCCATGATCCACTCCTCGCAAAACAATGGTAAATGGACCGCTTTGGAGAACGTTCATGAGCTTGCCTAAACCTATTCTTAGCTTGGATAAAATCACTAAAAGCTTTTCTGGAGTACAAGTTTTACACGGCATTAGCGTTGAGGTGCAACCAGGCGAAGTAATGGGCATTCTTGGTGAAAATGGCGCGGGCAAATCTACCTTGCTAAAAATTATCTCTGGCATTTATCAGCGCAGTAGCGGCCAAGTGCTAGTTAATGGCAAAACCGTTGAGATAAACAGTCCAGCAAACGCCAAAGCCTTGGGCATTGCGATGATTCCACAAGAATTTAACTTAATTGCCAGCCTAAGTGTGTTTGAAAATATTTTTTTAGGCCAAGAGTTAAAAGGCAGCTTGTTTCTTAACAAAAAAGCCATGCGCCAACGTACCCTCCAACTATTGAGTTTACTAGAAACAGACTTATCGCCAGATGCGCTAATTGAAGCACTGAGTGTGGCCGAAAAACAAATGGTCGAGATAGCAAAAGCATTAGTAAATGATGCGCGCATTCTGATTATGGATGAACCCACCACGGTATTAACCAGCCAAGAAGTTACCGTGCTATTCAAGCTTATCGATAAGCTAAAAGCGCAAGGCGTAACGATTTTGTTTATCTCGCACAAACTTAAAGAAGTGAAACAGCTATGCGATCGCCTAATTATTTTGCGCGATGGCGCGTTAATTTCGGTTGACCAAGTGAGTGACATTGACGAACAAGACATGGCGAAAAAAATGGTTGGGCGTGAGCTTAACCAAGTTTTTCCGCCGCGCTCTAAAGTACAAAGCAAAGTGGCACTTAAAGTCGATGATTTGAATGTTAAAAACTTACTTAAGCAAATTAGCTTTGAAGTGCGCCAAGGTGAAGTATTGGGGTTTGCCGGCTTAATTGGCAGCGGGCGCACCGAAACAGCAGAAGCGATAATGGGGCTACGCCGTCGCCAAAGCGGCAAGATCTTTATTCATCAACAATCCGTCACCATTCACAATATTAAAGATGCGGTAAAACATGGCTTGGCCTATCTAAGCGAAGATCGCCAAGGCTGCGGGTTAACCATGAGCTTTAATTTACCCGAGAACATTAGCCTTATTTCACTAGGCAACTATTGCAAAGGCTTAATTAACCACGGCAAGGCTCGCCAACAAGCTCAGCACTATGTGCGTAAATTCGACATTAAAGCGGCCTCCTTAGATACCGAACTTCTTTACTTAAGCGGAGGCAATCAACAAAAGGTGTATTTATCAAAATGGATGGATACCCAGCCGCAAATACTGATTCTCGACGAACCCACTCGGGGCGTTGATGTAAATACCAAAAAAGAAATCTACCACTTTATCCAAAGCATGACCGAGCAAGGTTTAGCAGTTGTGGTGATCTCATCAGACATGGAAGAACTCATTGGCCTTGCCCACCGAGTTTTGGTGATGCGCGAAGGCCAAATTCAAGGAGAGCTGCGTGAACAAGAAATCAACGAACAACAAATCATGTTTTTGGCCGCAGGTCTGCAAAGCCAGGCAACGCCGGTATCTACGCCGATGCAGGAGAGCCCCCAATGAGTGAGGTTGCTAAAATGAATCAAAAATCTGGGCTAAGCCCAAATACCAGTTGGTTAAATAAGCTGCCTAAATTTACTCTATCTAACTGGGCTCCTTTAGTCGCATTACTCATCTTGGTGGTGCTGTCGGCCATGGCCAGTGACCACTTTTTGATCCCAAGAAATCTTACCAATGTGCTTAGACAAGTCTCCTATACCGGCATTATTGCCCTAGGAATGACCTTTGTGATTATTGCCGGCGGAATAGATTTATCGGTGGGTTCAATGGTCGCCCTAGTGGGTGTACTGGTGATTATGTTGCTCAACTATTTAGGTGACGGCTGGATGGCCGTGACCGTTTCTATTGCTGCGGCGATGGCCATGGGTGCAGCTTTTGGCGCGGTAAATGGTTTACTCACCACCAAAGGGAAAATCACCGCGTTTGTCGCCACCTTGGCAACCATGTCTATATTCCGCTCCTTAACCCTATACATTAGTGATGCCGGAGAAATGGTCTCGCAAAATAACCACTACCCCGACATTGGCGGTGGCTACTGGCTGGGCATTCCTATTCCTGTTTGGCTGTTTATCGGCCTTGCATTTTTAGGCCACCTTATCTTGCGGCATACCGCTTTTGGCCGCCATGTATGTGCGGTGGGCTCTAACCCCAAAGTGGCCACCTATTCTGCGATTAATGTACAACGTGTTTATTTTCTTACTTTTGTGATTGTTGGTTTCACCGTGGGTTTGTCTGCGGTGATGCTGTCATCACGACTAAATTCGGTGAGCCCTGGTGATGCGGGCTTGTTTTACGAACTCGACGCCATTGCAGCGGTTGTAATAGGCGGCACTTCGCTGTCTGGCGGCAAAGGCACCTTATGGGGCACCGTTATCGGCGCCATCATATTAGGCATTATTAACAACATGCTGAATTTAATGGGGGTGTCCCCCTACTTACAAGGAACGGTAAAAGGCTTAGTGATTTTGATTGCAGTGCTCATGCAATTTAAACGCGACCGCTAAACCAACACCGTACATTAATACAAAGGAGAGTAACTCATGCGTTTATTGCAACACATAGGAAAATTACTACTTGCCGCCACTTTTATTGCCTCACTGGGATTAAACGCCGCAGTAGCTAAAACCTTAAAAGTGGGTGTATCCGTTCCCTCGGCAGACCACGGTTGGACCGCAGGCTTGTTGTGGTGGGCAGAAAAGGCCGCCGACGACTTTAAGAAAAGTGAAGACGATATAGAGTTTTACGTAGTGGCTGCCAGCTCTGGTTCAAAGCAAGTTGGCGATGTGGAAGATTTGATGATTAAGGGCATTGATGCCTTGGTTATTTTGCCGCACAACCCCGCCACCTTACAAAAAGTAATTGAAGAAGCCTACGGCAGTGGCATCTACACCGTAGTAGTAGATCGCGAATTAGAAACGCCAGCGCAAAATGTATTTATTGCTGGTGACAACGCGGGTTTAGGTAGCGTAAGTGGCGAATGGCTGGCTAAAGAAATGGATGGCAAAGGCAAGGTAGTAGTGATTGAAGGCATGTCTATTCCTATTAACAAGCAACGGGTAGACGCGTTTAACGAGGTGATTGCTCAACATAAAGGCATGAGCATTCTCGATAGCCAACCAGCCGATTGGTCTACCCAGAAAGCACTAGCCGTAATGGAAAACTACTTACAAAAACACCCAGAGATTGATGCGGTTTGGTGCCAAGATGATGACATGCTAAAAGGCGTGATGCAGGCGATTAAAGAATCTGGCCGAACCGACATTAAAACCGTATTAGGTGGAGCGGGTTCGCAAGACATCATCAAAATGGTGGTAGATGGTAACCCGGTAGTTCGCGCTACCGTCACCTACCCACCTAGCATGGTTGCCTCTGGCATTGCTTTAGCGATTACGGGCGCTCGTCATGAAATGCTAGGCAAGATGTACCACAGTGCACCTTCGCGAGTTATCTTAGCGGCAGAGCTTATCGACACCAATAATGCTAGCGAATTTGTGGTAGCAGACGCCGCTTACTAAATTTAACTAAGAAGCAAAAGCCCAAACAAATATTGTTTGGGCTTTTATTAATTCAGCTAACTAACATAGCAATAATAACCAAATCACTAGTTTGGCGCAGCTACTCTTCGGTTAGCAATTCAAAGCTCACATCAACACTGTCTCTATAAATAAGTTGAGCAGCCTGATAAGAGCCAGCGTTAGCATCGGTTGCTGCTAGAGTAGCGCGTTCTATCTTCATCACTGGAATAGCCGATTGGTTGCGGTAGTTAACTTCAACCACCGGTCCTAGCTGGCCTTCATAGCCTTCTGCCAACTGCTTAGCCTTAACATAAGAATCGTTCACAGCCATAGCGCGCACTTGTTGCTTGTACTGTTCTTCTTGTGAGCTTTTGTATTGTAGCTGACGCACTTCATTCACCCCACTCAACATAGCTGCATCTAGTACTTGAGTTAGCCCGTCTAGGTTGGCCAGCTCAACAATAATACTGCGCTGCGCGCGATAACCCACAAACACCCGTTCTCTGTCTTGGTATTTGTATTCAGCCTGAATTTGCAGTTGGCTGGCTTCAAAGCGGTCAGAGTCAGTTAATAAATTGGCGAGGTTTGATTGAGTAACTTTAACTATTTTATCTACCTGCTGTTTAGCATCACTGGCCGTTTTTGCCAGACTAGTAGCATGTAAGTCCACCTGCACTTGGTCGGCAATTACCACTAACTTAGCCTCGCCACTAGTATGCAGCAAAGCGGCAAATGCCGGAGAGATGCTAACACTGCAGGCAACCAAGCCCACTAACAATAATTTGTTCATTATTTACCTCTGCTCATTAGTGCACTTAATCATTCAACGTAAAACGCTGAGGAGGAGCAACATAACCTTGATAGGCGTCTACTGGCAAGGCCGACAGCAGTTCAACTTGCTGTTGATTTTCGACTCGCTGTGCCACCGTGATAATTTGTAGGTTGCGTGCGGCTCTACATATCGCACTTAAGAAGTGGCTATCGCCATCTTCGGCCAAGGCCTGTGCTGTATAACCATAGTCAATTTTAACGTAATTAGGTTTAACCCGACTTAAGTAGTTTAGAGAGTTTAGATTACGCCCGTATTGATCAATACCAATTTGGAAACCCAACTCTCTTAAACTGTCTAAACTGGCTTCTAACTGGGTATTCTCTTGCAAAAAAGCCGTTTCTGGAATTTCAAAGGCCATTCGCGATGCCACCGCTTGATACTGCTGTGCCAGTTCTACTAACCACGCTAAAAAGCTCGCTTCGCTAATGGCCGATAACGTTAAGTTAATCGCCAAGCTTAAGTTATTGTCTTGCAGCAAAGCTCGCGCGGCTTGCTCAACCACCATTTGGTCAAACTGAGCGCCCAACCTAAATTGCTCAACCGCCGGCATAAACTGACCAGCAGCGTAATGCTGAGCATCCACTTCAATGGTGGTAAACAACTCGTGGTGCAATACTTTGTCACTATGAATAAAGTTAACTACTTGCGCCTTGTAAGCCAAGCTTTGGCGACTAATGGTATTTTCAAGTAGCTGCTTCCATTGGCTACGCGGAATATGCGTATGCTCAACATCAGCCAAACTAAAGAAGCCTTCGCGCAACTCGCGAGCGTTATGTAACGCGGTATCGGCTGCGGTTAATAGCTCGCCTATGTTTTCATCTTTTTGGCGCAATACTAAGCCCATCACCAATGGTCGAGGCATGTACTGCTTCCACGTGGCTAAGCGGGACAATAAATCTTTATTAATTTGCTCAGCGAGATCCAACAGTTGTTGTTGATCGAAACCCTCGGCTAATACTGCAAATTCTAAATTGCTAATGCGGGCAAATACCAAATGCTGCTGTTGCTGGGTATAAGCGGTAAACAGCTCCCCTACAGAATGAATAAACTCATCCCGAGCACTAAAACCATCGCGCACGTGAATGGCTTCAATAATATCGAGAGACAATAACGCAACCCCACCCACTCCGGACTCAGCTAACCAAGATTTGCTTTGATTGATGAAGTAAGCGCGATTACCTAAGCCTGATACCGAGTCTTGAAACGCTTGCTGGCGCAAAGCGCTAGCTTCTTGTACTTGGCTTTCAAACTGCTGGGCAATGTTATCCGACATATGGTTAATTGCACCCACTACACTGCGCAACTCTTGAGTATGTGGCAACGGAATTGTTTGGCCAAAATTACGCTGCTCAATTAACTTAGCTTGCTGTTGAATTTGCTCCAGTGGTTTTAACAAATAACGCAGCGCCCGCATTAATAGCAACACCGTTGCTAAATACCCCACGACAAATAGCTTTGCTAAATCAACCATGGCGTTCCACAGTTGCAAATAAGCAAAACCAGGGTGGCCAACTACTTTTAGTTCGCCTAGCTGCATCCAACCACTGGTTAATACCTGCTCTTGAGCGCTGGGCTGAAATAGTTCAAGTGAAGTAAACCACTCGGGCACGCCATCGATAGAGCGAGAGTTTTGGCGGTCGATAAGGCTGTCATCGGCAAACAACTTAAGACTAATTTGCTGATAGTAGCCACTGTCGAACATGGCGTTAATTACCGACTCGGCACCTATTACATCTTCATCTTCTAGATAGGGGCTTAGGGATAAACCTAAAGAAGTGCTTGTATTGTTTACATCTGATAGTTGCTGCTCAGACAAGTAGCTACGGGTATTGCCAATTTCGATACTAAATACCACAGCCAGCAGGCCGCCGTAGATAAGCAGTACCACAATTAACAACTGGCGATATAAGGTCATAGTGTTCCCCTAAGCATCGAAATTCTTTACTGGTTTTTTGAGTTTATTTAGTCGCCAGCGTTGCTGGAGATCGGTCCAAAGCTTAAGACGACTAGATTTGCCGGCTAACTGACCACGGCCTTTTTCTTTCATCAACCACAAGTGCTGACCATTAAAACTGTATATAGGTACTAGATCGCCACGTTGCGTCGCCGGCAATATATTTGGATTGATGTTATCGAGAATAATCGGTATTGATGAAGGCGTTTCATAGTATGCCACCACCATATGAAATTGGTTGTAAGTAAGCGACTTTACATAAACCAAGCGCATCTTTTCATCACTCACGCCCAGTTCTATTAATGAGAAGTATTTGGCAATGCTAAAGTCGTCACAATCTCCGGCTGCGGCGCCCAAGAATTCGACGGGAGTAGCCCAGTAGTCTTCTTGCCCCCACACATCAATATCATCAACAAATTGCATTTGATTGAAGAAATCATTAATGGAGCGAAGCTGGTCTGCTTCGCTTAAGTCATGACCATCGTTGATGGTTTGGCGCCAAGCTCGAACTCTAAGTTCGGCTTTTTCACCATAGAAATTACGAACTGTGCTGGCGAGTTCTTCTAGCTGGTAAGCGGTAGCAAATAACAATATTGGCCAAGCCAATACTGCTATCCACCACCTAGCTAAAAGCCCTCGCATTAGCCTATTGCTGCTTTAAGTGCGGCGTATAAATTGACCAGCGAGGAACCGCTTCGCGGTATTGTTCTTGTACAAAAATTCGAGCTCGGCGATTAGCTGCTTCTGCCTGTTCTGAATCACCAGCAGCCAACAACTCCTCTTCCCCAATTGCTTCTAGCTCAATGCGCTCTGCGCTCACAGCGTAATCGTCGATTAATTGCTGGCGTACACTTGCGGCACGACGTTTAGACAGCTTAAGGTTGTAAGACTTACTGCCACTAGCGCTAGCGTAGCCTTCAACACTGATTTTCACCTCTGGATACTTCTGCATAAAGTCGGCAACTTGTTGAAGCTGCGGAGCATATTCATCAGTTAGCTTGCTTGAGTCGTGGCCAAAAAAGACCATCAACTCATAACCATCATCTACGCTTTGGAACTCTGAACAGCCATCGTTATCAACCGCTGCACCCGCTTCGGTATCTGGGCAAAGATCGCGCTCATTGATAACGCCATCACCATCTTGGTCTTGGCGGTCGTAGTTAGCAGGCTCAGCCTGGTAAGTATCAGCAGTTTGACTACACGCAGTTAAGGCCAAAACAGCCGCTGCGACAATTAAGCTCTTGTTTTTCATTAAAAAGTCCAGTCCTCTGGTCGATTAACACGTAAAGCCTCAAGCAATAAGCCTGTGGCATTGAGTAAACGGTATTTCGCGCGAAGTTCATCAATGTCGGCACTAATGAACTCATTTTGCGCTTCAAATAGTTCATTTTCGGTATTCAGTACATCTAACAGGCTACGTTTGCCTAAGTTAAATTGCTTTTTGTAGGCTTCAACGGTTTGAAAGCTCGCCTCAACATGCTGTTGCAGAAAGGATTTTTGACGAACCAATACATCCCAAGCATTCCAAGCTAAACGGGTACCCTCGCTAACTTGGCGATGTGCGTCTTCGCCCACGGCTTTTGCACGATTAACATCGTAAGCACTGCGGCGAATTTCAGCAGCATCACTGCCACCATTAAACAAGTTGTAACGCAGGCGGAGCATCGCGGCTAACTCATAATCTTTAGTATCATCCAAACCATTTTGGTTACGATCCCAGTTACCATCTAACTCCAAGGCAATTTCTGGATAGTTGTTAGCTTTAGCTACGGTAGTTTGTGCGTTCGCGGCAGCAACGTCGTATTGAGCCGACTTAAGGGTTGGGTGAACATCTAAAGCCGCGGCAAGCGCTGCATCAAGGTCGGCAGGAAGCAAGGCGACATCGGCCCCCGGTTGCACTAAATCTTTGGGTAACTCGTTAACCACTCGCAAAAACTGAGTTTGCGCGTCCATCAGGTTATTTTTTGCCGATAACGAGTTGGTGGTTGCTCGGGCAACACGGCCATTTACTTGGGTTAGATCAGCACTAGAACCAACGCCCGAATCGGTGCGTTTTTTAATGTCTTTTTGAATGGCCAAGTGAGTTTGCAGATTACTTTCGGCAAGTTCCGATAACTGTTGCTGCTTTATTACTTCTAGGTAAACATCAACTACCCGCAAGGCAATGTTTTCAGCATCATTATATAACAGCCATTGATCGGCCAAGGTTTCGTTTTCAGTACGAGTAACCTCTCCTGACGTAGCAAAACCACTAAATAGAAGCTGGCGAATACTCACGCCAATTTCTGTGGGATTAGCACTATTTACGCCCAGAGTTTCAGTTTCCCGTTGGCCCCAACCTGCACCAGCGGTGAGATCTACCGTTGGGTAGTAACCGCCTTTGGCACTTTGGTATTGCTCGCTGCTGGCCTTAAATTGATTAAAAGATGACTGCAGCTGTGGATGCTCGGTAAGCACTTTAGCTACCGCTTGCTCCAATGACTGTGCTGAAGCCAAGTTACAAGACATCAATAGACCAGACGCTAGGGTTAAGGTCAGCTTATTCATTAACACTCCTTGTCGTAGGCTAACCAAAGGGTTAGCAAACAGACTTTCTTATCGTTCGCGTAGCGCTGATTGTTGCGCTTTAATTATTGGTTTTAGCAAATAATCTAAAATACTTTTCTTGCCAGTGATGATATCTACACTAGATAGCATGCCGGGAATAATAGGCAATGGAGCTTCATCATTCCCTAAATAGTTTTTATCGGTTCGTACCCTGACCAAATAATAACTATTCCCTTCTTCATCCAAAATGGTGTCGGCACTAATATGTTCTAGTTGGCCGTCCAATCCACCGTAGATAGAAAAATCGTAAGCACTGAATTTAACAACAGTTTTAAGCCCTGGCCGAAGAAATGCAATATCTTTTGGCTGAATTTTCGCCTCAACTAAAAGGTTATCTTCGATCGGGACAATTTCCATGATGCTCATACCTGGCTGGACGACGCCGCCAACGGTATTAATGTAGATTTTCTTTACCGTGCCTTTTACCGGAGAAACCACCGAGGTTCTATCAACCCTATCACGCAAGCCAACCTGCCCCTCGCTTAAAGGTTGTAGCTCTGCTTCAATTTGGTTGAGCTCACGGCGAGCCTCACTAAGAAAGTTAAGAGCGATATCTCGGCGTTTATAAATGGTTTCGCCGATGGCGCTGTTGATCTTTGGTTCTAGCAACTTACTGCTTTGCAGCTCACCATTTAAATCGTTGGCTTGGCGGCGTAGTTTTAATATCTCAACTTGCGAGACAATGCCTTCTTCGGCTAAAGGCTTGGTAATTCGCAATTCTTCTAGGACAAGATTGTAACTAGTATTTACATGGGTAATTTTGGACTTAAGCTCAAGTAGCTCTTGCTGCTTTTGCTCTATTTGACCAGCAGTAATGGATAACTGATTTTGTAATGCGCTTAAACGTGCTGACTTTTGCAGCTGCTGGCCAGTGACTTCTGAGGGGTATTGCTGTTTAAACTCATCATCAAAGGCAATGTCGACTTCAACAACTTGCACTTGATCACGCCACTGCTGCGTTGGTAATTCTGGGTTTAATTGAATACTGGCAATTTCACTTTTAAGACGAGCCACGTCGCCTTCTAGATTAATCACTCGTTGTTGTTGTTCTCTAAAGTCGGAACGAAAGCGGGTATCGTCAATTAATAATAAGGGTTGAGCTGGCTCAACTTGCTCACCTTCTTTAACCAAAATCTGCTTGAGAATACCGCCTTCTAGATTCTGAATGGTTTGAATTTGTTGCGAAGGAATGACCTTACCGCTGCCTACTGTAACTTCATCAACTTTGGCCCAGTGAGCCCAATACAGTGCGCAAGCTAGCAAAACAAAAATAAGCCACAACAAACGCTTAGAACGACGTGGCGTTTTCATCAAAATAGCAGCATTAATATCGTCAACAAACTTTAGCTCAGCTTCCGAGAGGTCCTGCTTGCGCTTACTCATTTGGCGCCCTCACTTTGCCACTACGCAACAACTCTAGTACTTCTGCTTTGCTGCCATCGGCAACCACTTGGCCTCGTTCGAGTACAATAATCCGATCAACTAAATCCAACATCGACATCTTGTGGGTAATCAATACAAAAGTTTTATCTTCAGCGACTTGCTTCAAACGCTTTTTGACGAGATTTTCTGAGTAGGCATCCATGCTGCTGGTTGGTTCATCCAATACCAATACTGGCGGATTAAACAACAGTGCTCGTGCTAAAGCGACAGCTTGGCGCTGCCCACCCGATAGATATTGACCACGCTCGCCGACTTGTCTGTCTAAGCCTTCTGGGTCCACATCGGTAAATTGAGTAACACCAGCCAATTCAGCGGCTCGGAAGATTAACTCATCTTCAATATGCGGCACGCCTAAGGTGATGTTTTCACGAATAGAGCCAAAAAACAGATTGATGTCTTGCGGTAAGCAGCCCATTTTTTGTCGAATATCTGCTGGGCTAATTTGGTTGAGATCTACACCATCGAGGCGAATAGCACCATGCTGAGGCGTATAGAACCCCAATAAGACTTTCTCTAAACTGGTTTTCCCAGCGCCAATTTTGCCAATAATCGCAACTTTTTCTTTGGCTTTTAGAGAGAAGCTTACATTCTTAAGTACTTGCTGATCGCTACCAGGATAGGTAAAGCTCACATCCGTAAAACTGATTGCTCCGTCAAAATGAGAACGATGCATATAACGCTCTAAGTTCTCATCGGGCAATTGCATAATATCTTCGAGGTTTTCCAATGCAGATTGTGCTTGGTTATAACGTGTTGCGAGTAAAGATACTTGAGAGAATGGCACTAAGGCGCGACCAGTGAGCATAACAGCGGCAACCAAGCCGCCCATCGATAACTCACCTTGAGAGATTTGGAATACCCCAACAACCACAATCAATACCGTGGTACTTTGTGAGACAAAGGCGTTAACGTTACCTACCGAAGTGGCTAGCTTGCGAATAGCCATGTTCCAAGTGGCAATGTTACCCACTAACTCTTCCCACTTGTGTTGAAACTGACTCTCAGCCCCAGCCAATTTCAAGGATTCAATGCCGTTTAAGCTTTCGATAAGATGGGCATTTTTTTGACTGGCAAAGCGACTACCCAACTCAACTTCTTGATGCATTTTGCGTTTAATGTAAAAAGAGTAAAGTAGCATCAGTAGAGCGGCACCAGCGGGCACCAGAGCTAATGGCCCAGCCACCATGGCAATGACCAATAGGAACAGCAAGGAAAACGGTACATCGACCAGGGCAGCAATGGTTGACGAAGTAACAAACTCCCTAATGGAATCAAACTCTTGTACGTTCTTAGCAAAAGCCCCTACCGAAGGCGGCCGCACTTCTGCTTTGATATTGAGTAGCTTTTCGAAGATCCGCGCAGAGAGCAAAATATCAGATTTTTTCGCCGCTAAATCTAAGGTGTAAGCGCGCATTTGCTTGAGAGCGAAATCAAACACCAGCACCAAGGCCATACCTGCGGTAAGTACCCATAAGGTATCAATCGCCGAGTTAGGTACCACCCGATCATAAACATTCATTACAAACAGCGGAGAGGCTATAGCAAACAAATTAAGAAACAAGGAAGCGACCAAGGCATCACGATAAATGGGCGCTGAGCGACGCAGGGTATTCCAAAACCAATGGCCTTGTTTATTGCTTAATGACTCTGGAGAACGAGCATCAAAGCGATAACGCTTACGAACATAACAGCAAAAGCCAGTGTAATCTGGTTCAAGCTTATCTAAAGATATGTGTTCATGACTATCGGGAAGCTCCGGCCAAGCGACTTCTATGCCTTCTTCAGTTCGTGAAAGCAGCACACAAGAACGACCATCTTTTAGCAGCAAAATACAAGGTAAGAGCAATTCAGGTATTTTGTTAATTGGCTTTTTAACGATAGAGGCGTCCATACCGGCACGCAAAGCGGCACGAGGCAATAAGGCTGGTGTAAGCAAGCCTTCCTCTAAAGGCAGGCCAGCAGATAGCGCGCGCGCAGAAAAAGGTTTGCCGTAATACTTAGATAAAAACACTAAACTACTCAGTAAAGGGTCTGTTCTTTCTGCGGTTAAATCTAAATCGCGATATTGCTGCTGTGGGTTAGCGTCCTGCACCGAGCGTCCTTTCCATAAACAAAAACATCAAGAGTAAGCCTTAGCTTACTCTTGAATCTACAATTTCCCAAACCTTAAGCGGCTAGTTATCTACATTAAGCTGTTGATCTTCAATTAATTGGCTCAAAATCTCACTATCGCTCATGCCTGAGAAGTCTACATCTTTAAGGGTAATAGTTTGATGAACACTTTCACCATTACTGGCGCCGTCTTTATCGATTGAGATAATCGTCTCAACATTACCGCCATTATTGACCGTTTCAAAAGACAGATACGATTCTAAGCTTGCCTCTGTTTCACCTTGCAGCAAATCACTTAAATCAAGCACATCGGCGTCGCCATCAGCTTTTAAGGTGAAATCAGTTACCGTATCGTTACCGGTAGATTGATCATCACCATCTAACCAAGCAAACATGTCACTGTCATCACCACCGGTAAGAATATCATTACCTTGGCCACCTATCAGCAAGTCTTCTCCAACATCACCATCAAGTTGGTCGTCACCCGCATAACCAACTAAGGCGTCATCTCCGGCATCACCATCAATAACATTAGCCGCCTCATTGCCTACAAGTACTTCATCACCCTCGCCACCATCAATTGAGCTACCTTGAACACCAATAAGCTCTGCAGTGGTTGTATCTAAGGCACCACCATCACCTATGATGCTATATTCAAATTCCTCCTGGGTATCGGTAAGCGCTGATTTTTGATAAACAGCACTGCTAGCATCAATGGTTAGATGCATCTGATAAAAACCGCTATCGGTGTCATCATCGGCAACGATTTGTATGTAATATTCACCTTCTTCGGTTGCAGTAAAGCTACCTCTAGGTCCCTGCCAATCTTCTTCGAATTTGGTAGTACCGTTATCAGTGACTAAAAGATTTCCCTCTGCATCATAAATGAAGGCATCTACTTTGACCCTTTCTTGACCAGAAATAGTGGCCATATTTGCCCACAGCACTTCACCTTCCGCTAAAGTAACTTTAATCCAATCTTCATCGGCATTTGTTACTGGGTCGTTATCATTTACCAACTCACTTTGGTAGGTGAATGAATAACCTCCCGATACGATTTGAGGAATATTTCCGTCATTTAGGCTAAATAGGGAACGGTCACTTAAGTCCACCGCATCGTGGCCATTAAAATCAACAAAGCTCACATCTTCAGCAGTTGCGATAATCGATAACTCTTCGATTTCAAAGTTGCTATCGTGAATACCTAAGCCAACTCCGTCATCTGAATCAAACAAGATTTCATCACTACCACTTACCGAACCACCAACGGCACTGCCTACTCCATCAAAACTGATGTCGTCGCCAGTATCGTTCCAGAGTAGTGCTAGGCTTGGTACGCTTATAGTGCTGCTACCATCTTGATTGGTAATAATCACATCGCGGTTAGCATCAACCACTGCTTCAAATACAGTGTTAATTTCGATACTAATAGAGCTTGTGTCACCATCAAAATCGGTTACGGTTACCGCAATGTTTTCTTGTTGTCCCCATCCATCGCCACCAACATCAAGCTCATAAGAGTATGCGCCGGTTACAAAGTTAAGCAGCAGAACTCCGCCTAAAGCAGTAGTAATACTGACGTTTTTCTCTTGCTCTGGAACTGCACTAGGATCATAGCTATACGTTACATCGTCTACTGTAATGGCACTTACGTAACCATCATCAGCACCAACCATGAAGCCGTCTGTAGAGGCGGTTTGCAGTAAACCAAGTGAAGCATCAACTTCAGCTTCAAGGTAGCTTTCAACAAGTGTGGAAGATAAGTCTGTTACATCATCAACGATGAAGGCAAATTCATCTGTCGCAGATTCTGAAGCCACATCCTTCAATACATCTAAATCTGCCTGACCAATGCCAATGCCGTAGCTTGTATCAATATTGTCTTGAACAAACTCATCCCATGCTGCAAGGCCATTGGAGCCGTTATACTCAACAGTATCATCAATACCGTAACCAAAGTTTGGCTCACCATCAGAGATAAAATACAGCAAGGTATTGTCAGCTTCTGGCTGCTGAGCACTGGTACTGCTTGAAATCACCTCATTAAGCGCAATATCGTAGTGAGTACCACCACCTGAGCTCAAATCTTGTAAATAGCTTAAAGCGTCTTCAACGTTATCGCTGATCCAGCCGCTGCTTATTACAGAATCAGAGAAGCCAACAATTTGCACATTGACGTTACCTGCAGCATCAGCTTGTTCTATTAAATTAGACAAAGCTTTAACGGCGATTTCTAGGTAGTTTAAGCCATCACCGTGTTCACCATTAGTCATACTGGCAGAAGTATCTAAAACCAGAACAAGGTTGGTCGTTACCAATAATGGGCTTGACTCTAAGCTATGAGAAAGGTCGTGGCCAATTGGAGCATCGTCTTCAATACTTATTTCTAAGCTTGCTTGAGTAACAAAGCCCGAAGTTGGATTAGCCACCAAATAGTTAAAGCTTTCGCTTACTCCATCACCATCTAAACTTGAACTCTCTAGCTGATACTCGTAATCACCTTTACTAAAACCATTGTAGTCTTGGGTATAAACGCTTAACTGCCCTTGAGCAGTACCAATCGTAATTACGCCATTCGCGTCAGCAGTATGCGGAATACCCTGATAAATCACACTGCTTAACTCTAAACCGTCAACTAAACCATCATCATTTGCTAACAAATTACCTGTGGCTGAGCTAGTTTCAGTACTAGGTGCAGAACCACTGACCAAGCCAGACTCATATACTTGAGCGCTGTCGTTGGACAAGTTAACGACATTGCCGCTTACATCAGCGCTGCTTTCCGCGCCATGTTCATCTTGTAATACGTATGAAAACTCGACTAAGCCACTACCATTTGCACTGGCTGTATAACTGATAACTCCAGCAGCAGTTACATTCACCACTCCATTTGGTACAGAGATACTTTGAGCGACACCAGGAGTTAGATCTGTACCCTGAATTGATTTAACGCTGATTGCATCGCCTTCCAAGTCGCTATCGTTAGCAACAAGGTCAAGCAAAACTGTCTCTGATGATGCAATATTAGCGAAGCTATCATCTTGTGCGTCTGGCGCATCATTCACAGGGGTAATGTCTAAATCGGCAGTACCTGTGCTAATGGTGGCGTCACCATCGCTAATGTCGTAGCTAAAGCTCACGCTGCCATCATCGTTCTCAGCTGGCGTATAGGTCCAAGTACCGTCGTTGTTGTTGGTGAGCGTGCCATTACCATTAAGGCTTAGGTTGCTCACCGATAAATCCGCTAGGTCATTATCGATATCACCGGCATTAGCCAAGAGCTCCGCTTCGGTGATCACTCGACCACCCACTGCATCTTCAGCCACTGGGTCTAACACTACGTTACTGGTGGTAGGTGCATCGTTCACAGGCGTAATGTCTAGGT
This sequence comes from Agarivorans sp. JK6, assembly GCF_045277145.1. Lineage (NCBI taxonomy): Bacteria > Pseudomonadati > Pseudomonadota > Gammaproteobacteria > Alteromonadales > Alteromonadaceae > Agarivorans > Agarivorans sp. JK6. The sequence continues at coordinate 3,854,410 of NZ_CP113525.1, forward strand.
CGGCAGTACCTGTGCTAATGGTGGCGTCACCATCGCTAATGTCGTAGCTAAAGCTCACGCTGCCATCATCGTCTTTAGCTGGCGTATACGTCCAAGTGCCATCGTTATTGTTGGTGAGCGTGCCGTTACCATTAAGGCTTAGGTTGCTCACTGATAAATCCGCTAGGTCATTATCAATATCACCGGCATTAGCTAGGAGCTCGGCTTCGGTGATCACTCGCCCACCCACTGCATCTTCAGCCACTGGGTCTAACACTACGTTACTGGTGGTAGGAGCATCGTTCACAGGCGTAATGTCTAGGTCGGCAGTGCCTGTGCTGATGGTCGCTTCACCATCGCTAATGTCGTAGCTAAAGCTCACGCTGCCATCATCGTCTTTAGCAGGCGTGTAGGTCCAAGTGCCATCATCATTATTGTTGGTGAGCGTGCCGTTACCATTAAGGCTTAGGTTGCTCACCGATAAATCCGCTAGGTCATTATCAATATCACCGGCATTAGCTAGGAGCTCGGCTTCGGTGATCACTCGCCCACCCACTGCATCTTCAGCCACTGGGTCTAACACTACGTTACTGGTGGTAGGTGCATCGTTCACGGGGGTAATGTCTAGGTCGGCAGTACCTGTGCTAATGGTGGCGTCACCATCGCTAATGTCGTAGCTAAAGCTCACGCTGCCATCATCGTCTTTAGCTGGCGTGTAGGTCCAAGTGCCATCATTATTGTTGGTGAGCGTGCCGTTACCATTAAGGCTTAGGTTGCTCACCGATAAATCCGCTAGGTCATTATCGATATCACCGGCATTAGCTAGGAGCTCGGCTTCGGTGATCACTCGGCCATCCTCAGCATCTTCCGCCACTGGGTCAAGAACCACATTACTGGTGGTAGGTGCATCGTTCACCCGAATAACATCTGCCATATCGCTGGCAGAAGCAGTCTTGCCATTGGCAGTAACTTCTACACTAACGTTAAGTTCTGATAAATTCAGCTGGTCATTGTTAACCGCGGCCACACCGGCATCGGTGAGTTTTACTTGGTTGCCATCAAGCACCAAGTAGCCATCGCCATTGTTGAGCAAGGCGTAGGTCTGCGCATCACCTTCTGGATCGCTAGACGTAAAGTTAGCTACTACAGTATCAGTAGAAACGGATTCTTCAGTGAGCGTTTCAGCGGTAACGCTAATGCTTGGACCTTCATCCACACGAGTAATGGCAGCTGTATCGCTATCGCTGGCAGTTTGACCATTGGCGGTCACTTCTACACTAACGTTCAGCTCTGATAAATTCAGCTGGTCATTGTTAACCGCGGCCACACCGGCATCGGTGAGTTTTACTTGGTTGCCATCGAGCACCAAGTAGCCATCGCCATTATTGAGCAAGGCGTAGGTCTGCACATCACCTTCTGGATCGCTAGAGGTAAAGTTAGCTACTACAGTATCAGTAGAAACGGATTCTTCAGTGAGCGTTTCAGCGGTCACGCTAATGCTTGGACCTTCATCCACACGAGTAATGGCAGCTGTATCGCTATCACTGGCAGTTTGGCCATTGGCGGTCACTTCTACACTAACGTTCAGCTCTGACAAATTCAGCTGGTCATTGTTAATCGCGGCCACACCCGCATCGGTCAGTTTGACTTGGTTACCATCAAGTACCAAGTAGCCATCGCCATTGTTGAGCAAGGCGTAAGTCTGCGCGTCACCTTCTGGATCGCTAGAGGTAAAGTTAGCTACCACAGTGTCGGTAGACACGGATTCTTCAGTGAGTGCTTCTGCAGTGACGCTAATGCTTGGACCTTCATCCACGCGAGTAATAGCGGCTGTATCGCTATCGCTGGCCGTTTGGCCGTTTGCTGTAACCTCCACACTGACATCAAGTTCAGTTAGGTTCAGCTGGTCATTGTTAACCGCGGCTACACCGGCATCGGTCAGTTTGACTTGGTTGCCATCAAGCACCAAGTAGCCATCGCTATTGTTGAGCAAGGCGTAGGTCTGCGCATCACCTTCTGGATCGCTAGACGTAAAGTTAGCTACTACAGTATCAGTAGAAACGGATTCTTCGGTGAGCGTTTCTGCAGCGACACTAATGCTTGGACCTTGGTCAACCGGAGGTGTAACTCCATCGTCTGTGCGAGCGATGCTTACATCAGCGCTGTCACTTGCTGTCAAACCATTTGCTTCAGCTTGTATTGTAATGTTTAGAGACGTCAGGTTTAGCTGATCATCATTTACTGCTGCCACTCCCGCTTCAGTTAGCTTTATCTCATTGCCATCGATGACAAAAAAGCCTTGAGGATCATTAACTAGGCTATGAGTGATCTCATCACCATCGGGATCGCTAGAGCTAAATGTAGCCACAACAGTATCAGTATCAACGCTCCCTTCGGTAATAGCTTGTACGCTTAAGCTAATAGTTGGCGCTTGATCAGGGCTTGGTGCTGGAGGGGGTGGCTCATTGGATGAGTTATTTATTGCTAAGGGCTCTGTAGCTTCGCTGTCTGTGTCTGCGAGCTCAGAACTGGTAGCTGGAGGTTGCGTATCAAAACCAGCTTGAGCGATGGTCTCAACGCCAATTCTTTCGATAGTTACAAATCCACCATTACCGGCCGAGGAGCCATCTCCTGCGGGAGCATCACCTGCAGCAGTGGCCTCAAATAGTTCGGTCGGGTCGGCCCCTTCCAAAATGGCTTGTTGTAGCGCTTCTACATCAAGGTCATTGGCTGCATTTAACTGCGAAAGTGTTTGGCTTGGATCAAATTCAGGTAATTGAGTAGCGCTATTATCGCCCAGCACATATTGGTCATCACCATAATAAAAACCAAGTTGCGCGCCTTGAGAAGTTATAATCAATTCTCCAGGCGCAATAGTATCTCCCGCTTGGAGGGGTCTAATGTTGCCTTGGGCATCTACGGCAAACGCTTGACCCTGAATAGATACAATGGTTGCACTTGAAGTTGCAATGCTCTGTTCCATTTGATTATTCCTTTCAATCTTTTTCGATACGCTTGCTGTCCGCAGCCCGCGACTCACGCCAATTTATTGGACTTAGAGTATAAATTTTAGCCAATACTGCTAGTTTTAACGAATGAATTTTTCTAATCTTGCTCTAACAAGCACCATAAACGCTTGAATCACATAGTTATTTTTCACAACGAACAAGAATAAATAGAGTTAATTCATTATCTTATGAAGCTAAAGTAAAACAATCATGAACTAAAAGCGAGAAAAATGAAATGCTTGAAATTGTTTAGAAATGGAGAATTGAGAACCAGAAAAAATGTATAAAAAAGTTTACAAAAAAGAAAAGTGTTAGATTATTAATTAGTTTTAAACTATTTACTGGGCGACCAAAAACAATTAAGGCCCACCGAAGTGAGCCTTAATTGATAAGGTCTTGATGACTAAATTACAGTACGTCTACTGCATTTAGGTCAGCAAAAGCTTTTTCTAGGCGAGTAACCATGCCTGATTGACCAGCGCGTAACCAAACACGAGGGTCGTAGAACTTCTTGTTAGGTTGGTCAGCACCTTTAGGGTTACCGATTTGACCCTGCAAGTATTCACGGTTAGCCGCTTCATATTCACGGATACCATTCCAAGTTGCCCACTGAGTATCAGTATCGATGTTCATTTTGATAACACCGTAACCAATTGACTCTTGGATTTCAGCTTCTGAAGAACCTGAACCACCGTGGAAAACAAAGTTAAGTGCATTTGGTGCAATACCAAATTTCTCTGCACAGTAAGCTTGAGAATCACGAAGAATAGTAGGAGTAAGTACAACGTTACCCGCCTGGTAAACACCGTGTACGTTACCGAAAGAAGCCGCAATAGTGAAACGAGGGCTAATTGGGTTAAGTTTTTCGTAAGCGTAAGCTACGTCTTCTGGAGAAGTGTAAAGCTCAGACGCGTCCATATCAGAGTTGTCTACGCCGTCTTCTTCACCACCAGTACAACCTAGTTCAATTTCTAGCGTCATGTCCATTTTAGCCATGCGCTCTAGGTACTTACCACAGATCTCAATGTTCTCTTCTAGAGACTCTTCACTTAAGTCAATCATGTGGGAAGAGAATAATGGCTTGCCAGTTTGTGCGAAGAACTCTTCACCAGCGTCTAGTAGGCCGTCAATCCAAGGTAGCAATTTCTTAGCAGCGTGGTCAGTGTGAAGAATCACAGGAACGCCGTAAGATTCAGCAATTGCGTGAACGTATTTAGCACCAGCTACAGCACCTTTGATTTGTACTTCTTGTCCTTCAAGTTTCAGACCTTTACCAGCGAAGAAACCTGCACCGCCGTTAGAGAACTGAACTACAACTGGAGCTTTAACTTTAGCAGCAGCTTCTAGAACACCGTTGATTGAGTCAGTGTTAACTACGTTAACTGCTGGCAAAGCGAATTTGTTTTCTTTAGCAATTTCGAAAACTTTCTGTACGTCATCACCAGAGATTACACCTGGCTTAACTGCGTCAAAGATCTTAGACATAGCAATGGTTCCATTTAGTCTTATTGATTAAAAATTATTCATTTCTGCATAGAACATTCTAATACAGAAAACGGGAGCCGAAGCTCCCGATCAAGTAATTAGCCTTTTGCACGCTCTTCAAGCATGGCTACAGCTGGTAATACTTTGCCTTCTACAAACTCTAGGAAAGCGCCGCCGCCAGTAGAGATGTAAGAAACATCGGCTTTAATACCAAACTTGTCGATGGCCGCTAGTGTATCACCGCCGCCCGCTACAGAGAAGCCCGCAGATTCTGCGATGGCTTTAGAAATACCCGCAGTACCAGCTTCGAAGTTTTTGAATTCGAATACGCCAACTGGGCCATTCCAAAGGATTGTTTTAGCATTGCCAATAATTTCAGCTAGTGCTGCTGTAGAATCTGGACCTAAGTCGAAGATCATGTCGTCGTCTTGTACTTCAGATACTGGCTTAATTTCTGCTTCTGCGTTTTCGTCAAATGCTTTAGCACATGCAACATCAGTAGCTACTGGAATCGCACACTCTTTCATTAGCTTTTTAGCAGTATCTACTAGGTCAGCTTCGTATAAAGACTTACCTACGTTGTGGCCGTCAGCAGCGATAAAGGTGTTAGCAATACCACCACCTACTACTAGTTGGTCAGCAATTTTAGATAAAGACTCAAGTACGGTTAGTTTAGTAGAAACTTTAGAACCACCAACAATTGCTACTAATGGACGCTCTGGGTTGTCCATCGCTTTACCTAATGCTTCTAGCTCAGCAGCTAAAAGAGGACCAGCACATGCTACAGGAGCGTTAGTACCTACACCGTGAGTTGAAGCTTGGGCGCGGTGAGCAGTACCAAATGCGTCCATAACGAAGATGTCACACAATGCAGCATACTTCTTAGATAGCTCTTCTTCGTTTTTCTTTTCGCCTTTGTTGAAGCGAACGTTCTCAAGAACAACCAACTCACCAGTGTTTAGCTCTAGGCCATTTAGGTAATCTTTAGCTAATTTAACGTCACAGTCTAATGCGTCGTTTAAGTAGTTAACTACAGGAGCTAGAGAGAACTCTTCTGCGTATTCGCCTTCAGTTGGACGACCTAGGTGAGAAGTAACCATTACTTTAGCGCCAGCTTCTAGACAACGCTTGATGGTAGGAAGAGATGCAAGAATACGCGCATCTGAAGTTACTTTTCCGTCTTTTACTGGAACGTTTAGATCAGCACGGATAAATACGCGTTTGCCTGCAAGATCTAAGTCGGTCATTTTGATAATTGACATTATCTGTCCTCTATAGTTTCAATTTAAACTTACAGTTTAGCCAGCATGGCTAAACCTACAATTCCGTGTTACTCATTAACTCTGCGGTGTCTAACATACGGTTGGCAAAGCCCCACTCGTTGTCACACCAGGCCAACACTTTTACTAAATGTTCGCCGCTTACCCGGGTTTGTGAACCGTCTATAATGCTTGAATGACTATCGTGATTAAAATCGATAGACACCAATGGTTCTTCGGTATAACTCAAGATGCCGCTTAATTTACCGCAAGTTGCCGCTTGGATGGCTTGATTTATATCAGAAACTGTAACTTTTTTACACAATGTTACACTTAAGTCCATCGCCGTAACGTTCTGCGTTGGCACCCTTACCGCAATTGCTTCAAATTTACCTGCAAATTTAGGCAAGATCCGCTCTACACCTTTGGCTAGCTTAGTATCAACAGGGATAATTGATTGCCCTGCAGCACGTGTTCTACGTAAGTCTGTATGGTAGGCATCAATCACTTGTTGGTCGTTCATTGCCGAGTGAATTGTAGTAATAGTACCACATTCAACCCCAAAGGCTTCATCTAAGACCTGTATCACCGGCACAATGCAATTGGTGGTACAAGAGCCATTTGACACCACTTTATCGACTGCACTTAATAGCTGGTCATTTACACCATAGACTACTGTTTGGTCTACGCAAGGATCGGCAGGATGAGAAAACAAAACTTTCTTAGCACCCGCGTCAATATGCATTTGCGCATCGGCTACCGAGCTAAAACGGCCAGTACACTCCATCACAATATCTACTTCCAGATCTTGCCAAGGTAGTGTGCTGGGATCGCTTTGATGTAGCAGCTGTATAACTTGCCCTTCCACCAGCAATGTTTCGCCTTGTAGTAGTACATCTTCGGCAAAAGTACCGTGAGTAGAATCGTACTTAAGCAGGTGAGCCATGGCTTCTGGGCTTGCCAATTCGTTAATCGCGACAATTTTGATTTGATGCTGACGATGAGATTCAAAAAGAGCGCGAACCACACTTCGGCCTATACGACCAAACCCGTTAATGGCTACTCTAATAGCTTGCTTAGGCATACATATCGCCTTTTGATAACGCTGAAACAAAGAACCCTCTTAGCAGAGGGTTCTATTTTTTACTGAACTTACACCAAGCTAGCGCTTATAGTAGTTCGTTAGCCATGCTCACTAAGTTTTCTTTAGTGAAGCCAAATAGCTTGAATAGTTCACCAGCAGGCGCTGATTCACCAAAGGTGGTCATACCTAGAACTTTGCCGTCGAAGCCAACGTACTTGTACCAGAAGTCAGCAATACCGGCTTCTACTGCAATACGCTTGCGCACAGCATTAGGTAGTACAGATTCACGGTATTCAGCAGATTGCGCATCAAATACATCGGTAGCAGGCATAGACACTACTCGTACCGCTTTACCAGCAGCAGTCAGCTCTTCGTAAGCCGCAACCGCTAGTTCTACTTCAGAACCGGTCGCAATTAAGATTAACTCTGGTGTACCTGCACTGTCTTTAAGCACGTAACCACCACGTGCTACGTCAGCTAACTGCTGAGCATCACGCGCTTGCGGCGCTAGACCTTGGCGAGAGAAAATTAGTGAGGTTGGGCCGTCGCTGCGTTCTACCGCATGACGCCAAGCTACTGCAGACTCAACCGAGTCACATGGGCGCCAGGTGCTCATGTTAGGCGTTAAGCGTAAGCTTGCAGTTTGCTCTACTGCTTGGTGAGTTGGGCCATCTTCGCCCAAACCAATTGAATCGTGCGTGTATACAAAAATCGCAGGTTGCTTCATTAATGCAGCCATACGCAAAGCGTTACGCGCGTATTCCATAAACATTAAGAAAGTTGCACCGTAAGCTTTTAGGCCGCCGTGCAAAGTAATGCCGTTCATAATGGCCGACATACCAAACTCACGAACACCGTAGTGCATGTAGTTGCCTGAAGCATCTTCAGCAGTAACAGCTTCAGATCCAGACCACATAGTAAGGTTAGATGGCGCTAAGTCAGCACTACCACCTAGTAGCTCTGGCAATTTAGGACCAAAGGCTTCTAGTGTTTTTTGTGAAGATTGGCGGGTAGCAATTTTAGCTTGGCTTTCTTGCAACTCGCTAATGTAGTTATCGGCAAATTCTTTCCAGTCGGCAGGTAGTTGACCATCAACACGACGCTTAAATTCAGCAGCCAATGCTGGGTGAGCAGCTTCATAACCAGCAAATAACTGATTCCATTCAGATTGCGCCTTCTCACCATTAGGTTTGGCATCCCACGCTTGATAAACATCTTGTGGAATATCAAAAGCAGCGTGTGGCCAGTTTAAGAATTCGCGGGCAGCTGCGATTTCTTCAGCGCCTAATGGAGCACCGTGACAATCGTGGCTACCAGATTTGTTTGGCGAACCAAAACCAATCACAGTTTTACAACAAATCATGGTTGGGCGAGTAGTTTCAGCTTGAGCAGCTTTAATTGCAGCGCTAATAGCTTCACTGTCGTGACCATCTACGCCACCAATTACGTGCCAACCGTAGGATTCAAAACGCTTAACGGTGTCATCGGTAAACCAACCTTCAACTTCACCATCAATCGAGATGCCGTTGTCATCCCAAAATGCGATAAGTTTGCCTAAGCCTTGAGTACCCGCCAAAGAACATGCTTCGTGCGAGATACCTTCCATCAAACAACCGTCACCAAGGAAAGTGTAAGTGTAGTGATCAACTACTGGGAAGCCATCGCGGTTAAATTGAGCCGCTAAGATTTTCTCGGCTAGCGCCATACCAACTGCGTTGGTAATACCTTGGCCTAATGGGCCAGTGGTGGTTTCTACGCCAGGTGCATATCCGTACTCTGGGTGACCAGGCGTTTTAGAATGCAGCTGACGGAAGTTTTTAAGCTCTTCAATAGGTAGCTGATACCCAGAAAGGTGCAGTAGAGAATACAGCAACATTGAGCCATGGCCGTTAGATAGAATAAAGCGGTCACGGTCTGCCCAGTTTGGGTCAGTTGGGTTATGTTTCAAAAAGTCGCGCCATAGAACTTCAGCAATGTCTGCCATTCCCATTGGTGCACCAGGGTGACCAGAGTTAGCTTGCTGAACTGCATCCATGCTTAAAGCACGAATAGCGTTGGCGTATTGACGACGAGAAGACATGAATTTCTCCTGCAAATATTAGGGCTATTGGGTATCGAGAGGCGCGTATTGTCACAAAGTCAACGGTGTTACTCAATATTTATCTAAAAAGAATCTCCAGTTTTATGCATTTTTTCTGCTGAATGCTTAAGCAATCGCATATTTACAGTTTGAATCTTCGTGATAAAGTCTTGATATAAGAACCAAACAAGGACGTTAAACAAAAAATGGCGAACAACTTTGCTTTTCGCAGCCGCAGTTTTTTTGTTTACCTGTTCATAGGTTTGTTCTCCAGTGGCTTAGCATTATTGTTTAGTGATCTCGCCCACCTAAATCCTAATCAGTTTCTTGATTCGCCCTTACCTGCTTATTCACTGCCCTTTATTGCAGCTATTTGTATTCTGTTGTTTGAGCGCTTATTTAGTCTTTACAAACAAGTGGGTTTAATTTTTGTAGTGAAGGCATATCACTTTGATGAGGGGCAGCTGCACTGGGGTAACCTGATATACCAGTTTGCGGTAGGCCTGCTATTAACGTGGGGTGGCTATGCTGTGGGAATAGTAGGCCCAGCCTGTTATCTAAGTGCGGTTGTTGCCAGTAATTTGTCTTACTCCGCGCGCTTAACCGAAGGTCAAGTACGCTTAAGTGTTGCATGTGGCACTGCCGCGGCAGTAGCGGCTTTATTTAATGCGCCATTGGCCGGTACGGTGATAGCTTATGAATTGGTGATGCGCCGCTTTAATTGGCGCTCTATCGCCACCATAGCGGTGGTGGCAGCAACAGCTAGCGTTATATCGCAATTGCATGGTGGAAGCATGTTAACAATTAACCTGCCTCCGCAGTCTTTTGAATGGCATGGTTTAGCGCAGTTTGCCTTACTCGGCATGTTGTGTGGTGTATTTGCTACTTTGCTGGTTAAGCTTATTCGCGCCATGCCTAAACTTAACCGCAACTATGCAGTAACTATTGCGGCTAGTGTGACCGCTTTAGCAGGACTGCTAAACCCTCAATGGTTAGGTTTAGAACCTATTACGCCAAACGGTTTACTTTATTGGGAGCTAGACCTTGGCCAACAGCACCTCTGGTTATTAGCTAGGATCATCTTAACCACTGTAGCTTTAGCCTTTGCCCTACCCGGTGGCAGTTTAGGCCCCATGTTGGTAATTGGCGGTATTTTAGGCAGTATCATTGGCGAGGTTATTCCTAACAGCGCAGACTTAATGCTAGTGATAGTAGGTATGGGCGCCATGTTTGGCGCAGTATTTCGCACTCCCTGGGCAGCGTTTTTACTAATTACCGAACAAACCATGCAGGTTGAAATTGTTATTCCAGCCATAGTGGCGTGTTTGTGCGCCAGTGCTATTGCCAAATATATCTTCCGTTCACCCAGTTTAATTGAGCAGCAACTACTCAATGCGCAAATCCGCTTAATCAATAGCCCCGTTCTAGTTAAAGAAGAAAACAAAACGCTAGATAGTGAACAGTTGCAGCAAAGTTAAATGTAAGTAGCTAGATAAACTGAGCAGCGCTCTCCCAACAAATGCAGAAACGAATAGCTCAGTCCCAGCATTACAAATAGCAAAACCCTAACCAGCAAAAATGAGCCGATAATACCTGTCAAATAAGACAAGAAAGGAGCTATTCACCGGAAAAACTAGGCGAAATGAAAATGAGAACGGTATCACAGAAAAATACGATAGGCTTGCAGGCTTAAGTGTTCTAGAATGACACGGATATTAATAGTGGCTTTGTATTTTATAGGGATTTTTTTTATGCGCCGCCCAGTTGTACTGTTAATAATGGCTTGGTTTTCAGGTCACGTTTTTGCTGCCGTAAATACCGACACCACCACCTTTCAAGCTAATAGTAGAGTGATTAAAAGCTTCACCGATGAACATGGTGAAACGACCAAGCACATACCTAGCATCAAAAAGTTCGATGCTGGCCAATACTTCTATTCACAAACTCTTAAGTACCACGACTTTGTTTGGTCATGTAAAGAATACGATGATGGCGGCCAGTGCCTAGATTTAACCCGTAGCCCTCGTCCTCCGATTCGCTTAGTCTCTTTTGTGCATGACCGAAATGACCAAAGTAAAATTCAAGCTGATTTAGTGCTGCTTTATAACCAGCAGAACGACAAAAAAATTGAGCTAATTAACTTGAGTGAAGACAGAGCCGCTCGTAGCAAGTATCAAGTTTCTACTCTGCCGGTCGTAGTGATTGTGCGTGGCGACGAAGAAATCGCTCGAAAAACCGGACTTGAAACCAGGCAAAACATGAGCAACTGGATCAAGCACGAGCTGAGCAAACCCTAACAACGCAACTTGCACTCAAAATTGTACACTTAGCCGCTTTCAAAGTGGCTAAGTGATTTGTAGTTCAAGCTAAGCTCTAACAACCACCATCTATAGTCTTTTCTATGCAGTGCTCTGTATCTGCCGTTCTGACATACCACCAGCCCCTAAAGATAGCTAAGCGATTAGCAACAAAATAGTTTTTGCTAAGATCTTAAAATTGAAAGCCTGCGTATTAATGGACAAATTCAATAAAACTAATCGGCCAATGTGAATTATTTTCATTAATAAGCGCTAGCAAATCTTTTACCCCTCACTTAGAATAGACGTCCAGATGGTAAAACATCCATACGTATATAATTCCATTTACGAGATATAAACATGGCTACTCATTTATTTACTTCAGAATCAGTGTCTGAAGGGCATCCAGACAAAATTGCAGATCAAATCTCCGATGCAGTATTGGACGCAATCTTAGAGCAAGACCCAAAGGCACGTGTAGCCTGTGAAACCTATGTAAAAACCGGCATGGTAATGGTAGGCGGCGAAATCAATACCTCAGCCTGGGTTGATATCGAAGAACTTGCTCGCTCAACAGTACGTGACATTGGCTACACCCACTCAGATATGGGTTTTGATGCTGACTCTTGCGCTGTGCTTAACGTTGTGGGCAAACAAAGCCCAGACATTAACCAAGGTGTAGACCGCTCACGCCCAGAAGATCAAGGCGCTGGTGACCAAGGTTTAATGTTTGGTTATGCCACCAACGAAACCGACGTGTTAATGCCTGCACCAATTACTTACTCACACTTGCTGGTTAAGCGCCAAGCAGAAGTGCGCAAAAATGGCACGCTTGACTGGTTACGCCCAGATGCTAAATCACAAGTTACCTTTGCTTACGAGAATGGCATTATCACTGGCATTGACGCTGTAGTTTTGTCTACACAGCACTGTGACAGTATTTCTACTACCGATTTACGTGAAGCCGTAATGGAAGAAATCATTAAGCCAGTACTACCTGCACAGTGGCTTAACGATAAGACCCAGTTTCACATTAACCCTACTGGCCGCTTTGTAATTGGTGGCCCAATGGGTGATTGTGGCTTAACCGGTCGTAAAATTATTGTAGACACTTACGGCGGCATGGCACGTCATGGTGGCGGTGCATTCTCTGGTAAAGATCCTTCAAAAGTTGACCGCAGTGCCGCATATGCTGGCCGCTATGTAGCTAAAAATATTGTTGCCGCAGGTTTAGCCGATCGCTGTGAGATTCAAGTATCGTATGCAATTGGTGTAGCGGAGCCGACTTCAATCAGCATTGATACCTTTGGCACTGGCAAAATTGCCGATGACAAATTAGTGGCTCTAGTGCGTAAGCACTTTGACCTGCGCCCTTACGGTATTTTAAGCATGCTAGATTTGGAGCGCCCAATCTATAAAGCAACCGCTGCTTACGGTCACTTTGGTCGTGAAGAGTTCCCTTGGGAAGCGACTGATAAAGCAGAACTACTAAAGAGTGAAGCTGGCTTATAAGCTATTGCTCACTCGTTAAATTAAGCCGAAAGCGTATAATCGTCGATTATCCTTTCGGCTTTTTTATTGGCTAAGTCTAAGAATTCAATTTGTGCAGCAATTAACTCATCAAGTAGAACAGTGCTTTAGGCTGGCTGAAAGCTATTTTAAGCAAAGCTTTCAGCGCCCCGAGCTGGTGCTGTCATCGCGAAAAAGTAAAGTGGCGGGCAGTGCCAATTTAAGCCAATGGCGCTTGCGTTTTAACGCCCACTTTTATCAGCAGCAACCAGAACACTTTTTAGCACAAACCGTCCCTCATGAAGTGGCTCATCTGGTCTGCCACGCGGTTTACGGTCGAGTAAAACCCCACGGTGTAGAATGGCAACAGATAATGCAGCAGGTTTTTAACTGCCCCGCAGCTACCACTCACAACTACTCACTAGAACAACTACAGCTAAGCAGTTTTGAATATCGCTGTGCCTGCCAAGTTCATCAATTAAGCGTTCGGCGTCATAACAAAGTGCTAAAAGGGGCCAGTTATCAATGTCGAAACTGCCAACAACCACTCTTTCAATGCTAAGTTTGTTCACTCGCTATACAACTCTCTTTTGAAATCACCTTCGTAGGTAAGCCATTACGACCACCTTTAAGGTCAACCATAAAGCCTAAGCCATCGTTAAGTGCAGAGTTCTCTAAGTAATTACTTTCGTCACAAACAACTTTAGTAAGCCAGCTTTCCATTATACCGACTGAATTTGCAGTCCAGCCCCTACGTTTATCACGAAGCCTGCGTTCAATAACCAAAACATCTCCTTTGAAATAACATTGCTGGCGTAAATAAGGAGGAGTTTCCACGTCGGTATTACAATGGCTTAATACCAGCTCCTTGGTCTCTTCTGATATTGAAGATGCAGGATCAGCTTGATAAGCCAACGCAATGCTCTCTGCATTTTGATTTAGGTTCGCACAGCCACTAAAGAGAAATAAAGAGGCTAGAGGTAAAGTCCATTTAATAAACAACACGATTTCCTTTTCGTTATCGACAAAAGCAACAATATGAAGGAATCAGGATATAAATCAACAAATAATACAAAATAACTGTAATTCTAGTTTTGCTATTCTAGGCTTAACTACTTTTTAGGTTTATCCTTTAACGGTCAAATCCTTAACCATTACAACAACCCAAAGGGCCTATTTTTCACCATGCGCATTCCACGAATTTTCCACTCTCAGCCGCTCTCGCTAAACATGGTCACAGAGCTTGATGATGAAGCAGCCAATCACGTTGGGCGGGTACTGCGCATGGAAACAGGCCAGCAACTTGAGCTGTTTAATAACGATGGCAATAACTACGCAGCACAAATAGAAAGCGCCAGTAAAAAGCATGTGTCGGTGAAAATTACCGCAGCTACCGCTAACCCTAGCGAGTCTCCTCTGCATATCCATCTAGGCCAAGTGATTTCTCGTGGTGACAGAATGGAATTTACCATTCAAAAATCTGTGGAATTGGGAGTAAATAAAATCACTCCTCTCACCAGCGAGCGTTGTGGGGTCAAGCTCAACCAAGAGCGCTTTGAGAAGAAGCGCCAACAATGGCAAAAAATTGCTATTGCTGCTTGCGAGCAGTCGGGGCGCAGTGTTGTGCCAGAAATAGCACCACTACAAAGCCTAGAGCAATGGGCCAGTGAAGAGTCTGCCGCTATGAAGTTGAATTTGCACCCAAAGGCCCCATATAGCATTAAGACCCTGCCAACTCCTGAACACGGAGTAAGGCTACTTATTGGGCCAGAAGGTGGCTTAAGCGAGCAAGAAATTGAGAACTGCAATCAGCATCAGTTTCAAGAGACAATTTTAGGGCCGCGGGTACTGCGAACCGAAACCGCAGCCCTTACGGCTATAACCGCTTTGCAATGTCAATTTGGAGACTTAGCATAAATGAGCATTAAACTTGGTATCGTGATGGATCCCATCGCCGACATTAACATCAAAAAAGATTCTAGTTTCGCCATGTTGCTAGAAGCTCAATCACGCGGCTACGAGATTTACTACATGGAGATGCAAGATCTCTATTTAGATGGCGGCAGAGCTGCAGCGAATATGCGCCCATTAGCCGTACAACATGACGAGCAATCATGGTATGAATTAGGCAGTGAAGTGGATCAAAGCTTGAGTGAGCTAGATGTCATTTTAATGCGTAAAGATCCTCCATTTGATACCGAGTTTATCTACGCTACATATATTTTAGAGCGCGCTGAAGCTGAGGGCAGCTTAATCATTAACAAGCCGCAAAGCTTACGCGACGCTAACGAGAAATTGTTTACTGCTTGGTTTGCCGAGTTTACCCCAACTACGCTAGTTAGCAGTGATATGCCGCGCTTAAAAGCTTTCCACCAGCAACACAAAGACGTCATTATGAAACCGCTAGATGGCATGGGCGGCGCATCTATCTTTCGCCTAAAAGAAGGCGACCCAAATGTTGGCGTGATACTCGAAACGCTCACTAATCATGGTCAAGAGTACTGCATGGCGCAGAAATTCATCCCAGAGATTGTAGATGGCGATAAACGCATTTTGATCGTAGATGGCGAGCCTATGCCCTATTGCTTAGCGCGCATTCCATCGAAAGGCGAAACCCGTGGCAACTTGGCTGCAGGTGGCCGAGGTGTTGCTCAACCACTATCAGACAGTGACTGGCACATCGCTAATGCCATAGGCCAGGCTCTAAAAGAAAAAGGCTTAGTATTTGTAGGCTTAGATGTGATTGGCGATAAGGTGACTGAAATAAACGTCACTAGCCCTACCTGCATCAAAGAAATTGAAGCAGCCTACGATATTTCCATTACCGGTAAGTTAATGGATGCAATAGAAGCTAGACTTAAATCATCAACCTAAGTAGTTAAAAGGGTTAATTTGGACGCAATGAACACTTTGCAGAATCAGTTTTTAATCGCCATGCCTAGCCTAGAAGACCCCTTCTTCAAACGCTCGGTAGTCTATATGTGTGAACATAATGAAGAAGGCGCAATGGGCCTGGTGATTAATGTACCGGTAGACTTGTCGGTAGAATCGCTGCTGCAACAAATAGAACTGCAAGACCAAGTAGAAATGATCCGTGAAGATTTGGACCGCCCGGTTTATCAAGGCGGTCCTGTGTCGCAGGAGCGAGGCTTTGTGCTGCACTCACCGGTAAAAGGCTTTAGCAGCAGCTTAAAAGTGAGTGAAGAGCTCATGGTCACCACATCTAAGGACGTGCTCGACACCTTAGGCACTGATTCCCAGCCCAGTGATTATATCGTCACCTTAGGTTATGCCAGCTGGGAAGCGGGACAGCTGGAGCAAGAGATTGCTGAAAACTCTTGGCTAACCTTACCGGCCAGTACCGACATTATTTTCTCAACCCCCATTCACAAACGTTGGGAAGCCGCGGCCAAAAGTTTGGGCATTGATATCTGGCAATTATCTAACCAAGTAGGTCACGCTTAATGGCCAGATCTGGAGAGCGCTCAGCCCTTGCTTTTGACTTTGGAACCAAAAGTATTGGTGTTGCCATCGGTCAAGAGTTAACGGGCTCAGCTAAGCCGCTGGCCGCCATCAAAGCTCAAGATGGCATTCCAAATTGGCAAACTTTAGAAGAACTGCTCAAGCTATGGCAGCCCGATCTACTGGTAATTGGTTTGCCGCTTAACATGGACGGCACCGAGCAAGATCTCACCAACCGAGCCAAGAAGTTCGCCAACCGCCTACATGGCCGTTTTGGCTACCCAATTGCGATGCAAGATGAGCGCTTGACCACGGTAGACGCCAAAGAAAAGTTATTTGAGTTAGGCGGTTATAAAGCCTTAGAAAAAGGCGCTGTAGATAGCCTAGCCGCCGCCTTAATTTTTGAAAGCTGGTGCGCCGAGCAATACTAGTAGTTCACTTAAATTAGTTAATAAAAAGCCTCGATATTATCGAGGCTTTTTTGTTTGAAGAACTAAGCCTTCTATTTACTTGAGCCAGACCAAATATCTTTATCTATTTGCTGTTTCAATTCTGGGTACTCGTCGCTGTTGAAACTTGGCACTTTGCCAGCGTCTAGCTGACGATTGTAGTCAGAGGCTAGTTTCACTACCACACCAGAGAGCATCAAAATTGCCACAAGGTTAACTAGCGCCATAAAGCCCATAGATACATCAGCTAAATTCCAAATAATGTCAATCTTCACCACTGCGCCTACCATTACCATTGCTAGTACCAATAAACGGAAGATCCACAAACCGGCTTTATGGTTGTGCTCTAAGAAGATTAAGTTAGTTTCTGCATACGAGTAGTTACCCACTATCGATGTGAAAGCAAAGAAAATAATCGCAATACCGACAAAGTAGCTTCCCCAGGCACCCACTTGACCACTTAAAGCTTGCTGGGTTAGTGCAATGCCATCACCGGTAAGTTGCTCGTTATGGCTAAGCAAAATAATCGCTGCAGTGGCAGTACAAATCACCACAGTGTCGATAAATACCCCAAGCATTTGCACATAGCCCTGAGAAGCAGGGTGTGGTGGATAGGGCGTTGCTGTGGCAGCTGCATTAGGCGCACTACCCATACCAGCTTCATTAGAGAATAAGCCACGCTTAATACCGTTCATCATAGCCGCACCTAAAGCACCAGCACCAGCCTCCTCAAAACCAAAAGCCGAGCGGAAGATAAGGCCGAACACCTCTGGCATTTGTTGAATATTCGCCAATACAACCAGCAAGGCCACTACCACATAAGCTAAGGCCATCACTGGCACCACCAACTCGGCAAAACGAGCGATGCTGCGAATACCGCCAAAAATAATTAGCGCAGCCGCTATCACCAGTACTAAGCCTACTAGGTATTTCTCAAAGCCAAATGCTTCATGCAAAGCAGAGGCGATAGAGTTAGCTTGTACGGCGTTAAACACCAAGCCAAATGCAATAATTAGACAAATGGCAAATACCACGCCCATCCAACGTTTGCCTAAGCCTTGTTCCATGTAATAAGACGGGCCACCGCGAAAATTACCATCGCTGTCTTTTACTTTATAAAGCTGGGCTAAGCTGCTTTCAGCAAAGCTAGTTGCCATACCCAACAAGGCGATTAGCCACATCCAAAATACCGCTCCAGGCCCACCTAAGGTTACCGCAACAGCCACACCAGCTAAATTACCGGTACCTACCCGCGCCGCAAGACTAGTACATAAAGCTTGAAATGAGGAGATACCACTAGCATCACATTTACGGCTAGACTTCATTACCGAAAACATATGACCAAAATGGCGAAATTGAATAAATTTGGTTCTTACAGTGAACAACACACCCGTACCCAACAACAAGTAGATGAGCAAGTTGCCCCACAACACATCGTTTAACCAGTTCACAATCTCATTCATGGTTCGGATTCACCTTACGTTTAATGTTGGTTAAAAACCTAAGCTAGGTTTGAATGGACGCGGATTTTAAGGAACTGCGCGCGACTATGCTTTGATATATAACAAAAACAAGATAAAAACTCACATTGATATAAATTAACGGTATAAAAATCCAGAGCTACAAATAGCAACTACAGATAAAGCTTAGAAAATCTCGCAAAAAAAGCCTAAAAAAGTGAGCCACTGTAACTATTTTGCAACATTAGTATTTTACTTTTTGTGCTCGTATGGTACTTATTAAATTGCAACAACATACAAGGAGATAACCATGGATAGGCTAGACTTGGATACTGTTGAAACCAGCAAATCTTCTCGCAGTTCAAATAAGAAACGTAAGTGGCGAGAGATTGAGGCAATTAAAGATAAGATTCGCTTACAAAAAGAACTACAGTCAATCGACCACAGTTTTGATCTTCAATCAGAGTACGAATACTAAACAAAAAAACCCGGCTTTAGCCGGGTTTTTTATTTGCTTAAATTATACTCTTTACTCTTCTTCTTGAGGTTGAGACAGCTTAATTCGCTCAGACAAAGCTTTATATTGCTCATGAACACGGTGACCAAATAATGGGTCTTCGTAATTACCGTGCTGCCAGCTTTGCTCAATTGCGCGCCAATCATCCGCTGTAAGGTGGCGTTTTAAGGCAGGGAAAACAACATCCTCTTCGTAATTAAGGTGTTCCCACTGAGCATTAATAAAGGCTTCCAGCTTGTCACTAAATTGATCCAGTGGAACCACTGCGTCAAGCAAGATGATATCTAAGATATCGCTCAACTCATCGGTCATCGCCATAAGATTTTCATGCTGCTTCTTAAGTTGATTGGATAAATCATCCTCTACTACACGGTATTTCACGTAGTAATCATAAATAAGATCTTCTTTAGGGTGGTGATAACGGTCTGCGTACTCTTGCATGTAGCTAATGATATGGGCGATCAACTTATATTTAACCGCTTTTTCATTGCGAATATGAGCCAACTTCTGCTCTAACACCTTCAGCAATTTAGCGATATTTTGATGATCTTGTTGAAGACTTTGTAACATTGCTTCTCCTTGGCTAACCAGCACTTTTCAAATCAGTATAAAGGACTCACCGTTGTACTATTATTGCGCTAGATCGTTTATTAGACAGATTTGCTTTTCGCTCAGTTCACACTTTTTAAGATAAACACGCCAAAAAGCGGGTTTGTACTGTTTGTTAACTACTAAGCCATAAAAAACAAATGCTTGTATAACACATCAATGATAAACGCTTATTTCTTATTCAAGCACAGCTCAAGGCACTAACACAAGCAATCAAACCTCCTCTTAACCTTAATCAACAAAGATAATAATAAAATTCAAAAAAAACCCTTTTTTGATTAAGGTCAATTGTAGTATAGTTACAGCAAGTGGCGATAATGATTCGTAAGTGGCTCAAAGATCGCTATATTCTGTAATAAAATTACAACTTTTAGCTAATGAGGTATGTTATGACCACCGGTATTCAAATCACTAAAGCAGATAACGACGCACTATTAGGTTCTTTTTGGCTACTAGACAACGAGCAAAATCAAGCTCGCTGCCTATGTGTAAAAGACGAGCTATACGCTGAAGATGAAGTGGTAGCTATCGATAAACTAGGTCAAATCGAATATCGCGAAGTACCAATGAAAGCTCAGCCAATCGAAGAAGGTGGCCAACACCTAAACGTTAACGTTCTTCGTCGCGAAACGTTAGAAGATGCAGTTAAGCACCCAGAGAAATACCCGCAGCTTACTATTCGTGTTTCTGGTTACGCTGTTCGCTTCAACTCTCTAACTACTGAGCAACAACAAGACGTAATTACGCGTACTTTTACTGAATCACTATAAGACTCAGTAACTAAAACGAAAAAAGCATGCCTAGGCATGCTTTTTTGTTATCTAGGCTCTACACAAGCTAACTTCGTTCTCTAATTACGCCTTCTTGGATGGTAGACGCAACCAGCTTGCCATCACGAGTAAAGAACTGCCCTCTTACCAATCCTCGGCCATTAGATGCTGCAGGGCTATCCACCACATACAATAACCATTCGTCTAAGCGAAAATCATGGTGAAACCACATACTGTGATCAATGGTTGCGGTTTGCATCTGCGGCTCAATAAATGAGCGCCCATGAGGCTGCAAAGCAGTAGGCAAAAAGTTAAAGTCAGATGCATAGGCCAATAAATAGCGATGAATCCGCCCGTCATCGGGCATTTGGCCATTAGCCTTAAACCATACACAACGTTTAGCGGCGAGTTTTTCTGGCTGGAGGGGATTAACAAACTCCACCGGACGCATCTCTAACGGCTTATCACAAATGAACTTGTCACGCACTGCATCGGGTAGCATGTCACGCAGCTGAAAAGCATACTCTTGCTCTGATTGCAGTTCTTCTGGAGCTGCGACGTCAGGCATTTCATCTTGGTGTTCAAAACCAGTAGACGGCTGCTGAAAAGACGCCGTCATATAGAAAATAGGCTTACCAAATTGAATCGCTTTAACACGGCGAGTAGATACACTGCGACCATCACGAATGCTTTCTATGTCGTAAACGATGCGATGATTTGGATCGCCCGGTCGTAAAAAGTAAGAGTGGAAAGAGTGAACCTGGCGCTTTTCACTCACTGTTTCTTTAGCGGCAGACAAGGCCTGCCCCATTACTTGGCCGCCAAATACTGCACCAAAGCCTAAATCTTGGCTATGCCCGCGAAATAGGCCTTCTTCAATGCGCTCTAAGCTTAATAGCTCGAGCAAATCTTTTAACACTTTACTCATAGTTTTCGTATTTTGTTCTAGCAATCTTTGCAATATGCGTGAGAACGCTGCAAAGATCAACTTGATAGCTAAGCGATATTTATTTGACTAACTAGGGTCTGTTGATCTTTGGTGTTGAAATTTTGTTCGAGATAAGCGGGCTTTAATCGCGGCGAGTACTTAGAAGCCTAGTGGGCTAAGCTAGAAGTGCTTAACAAAGAGTAAAGTTCGCTTATCTGAACCCTTCCGGCAGCATTTATTAGCCATTTATTCAGCGTTAGCGAGTGATTATTAAGCCCACTTAACTGCACACTCACTGCCTTGCCTAAATGGCTAATAAATTGCTGCAAAAACCATCAGCAAAGATCAACAGGCCCTAGTCACTAATCAGCAACGGCACTTGCGTTAATTGAGCCAACTGAGTGGCGAAATGTACCAGCTGCTCAATAGCTTGCTCAATATCATTAACTTGTTGATGCTTACCGGCATTACGTGCCGCAACTAGCTCTTGGCTTAACTGCTCAGCCAACTCGCCATAAGAAGCTTGAAAAGCCTCTGGGCATTGCTGAATCACTAGGCTAATCGCGGCTGAGTCGTGATACAAAAACTCTATGCCAGCAAAGTCATTGCTAGACCAACGCATCTGCGAATACTGCATAATAGTAAAGTACAGCTCAAACCAGCTGTTATAACCCGCCCCCAGCTGATAATAATCGTCATCAAAGTGATGATAGAGAACATTAAAACTAGTTAGCTGATTCTGCGGCTGGGTGAATTGCCAATCCATAAAGTTATACGCTGGCTGCAAAGGCCCATTTGCAAGGCGCATTAAGCTGTCCAGTTCGCCATGAATGCAGCGAAACATTAGACTAACCTCACCAGATTGATCAACTAATTCCGCGTAACTCAATTGCTGCTCAGCACTTTGTTGGTAGTGCCAAGCATTACTAGGCTCAGCGTTTGTAGCAGCGCTTATTAAACCACTCACTATGCTAATTATCAGGCTGGCTTTCATGCTTTCACCATTTCTTTTACAAACAAAAACAGCGCCATAAAGGGCGCTGTTTTACGTCGTTTAACCAATCAGCTTAGATGCTCATTAATAAAGTACGCAGTTGAGCAAAATCAGCTGGCATTTCTTTAGATAACAAGTCTAAGTTTGCGCGGTCAGCTAGCGGTTTAGGTAGGTCAATTTCACGTTGTAAAATCTCTTCTACGCTTTCTTTAAACTTAGCTGGGTGAGCGGTACATAAGAATAAACCTTGTTCGCCATCGGCTAGTTGCTCGGTAAGCTGCTGGTAAGCAATCGCGCCATGCGGTTCACACACATAACCTAAGTCATCTAATGCTTTAACCGCTTCAGCAGTTTGCTCATCAGTCATGGCACCTTTGCCTAGGTCACTTAGCGGCCAGCCTTTGGTTTTAAACAGCTCTTCAACACGTGGCCAGTTGTTTGGTTGGCTAACGTCCATCGCATTAGATAAGGTAGCTTGTGTTGGTTTAGGCTCCCAGTTACCTGACGCTAAGTAACGTGGCACCGTATCGTTTACGTTTGTGGCAGCAATAAAACGCTTAATCGGTAAGCCCATAGCTTTAGCAATTAAACCGGCGGTTAAGTTACCAAAGTTGCCTGAAGGCACTGCAACCACTAGTTGCTCACGTTGCGCTTTAGGTAGCTGTGCAGCAGCTTCAAAGTAGTAACAAACCTGCGCCACCAAACGGCTAATATTGATAGAGTTTGCCGAGTTTAGGCCAATAGCTTGTTTAAGCTCTTGGTCGTCAAAGGCTTGTTTAACCATGCTTTGACAAGCATCGAAGTCAGACTCTACCGCTACCGTAGTAATGTTGCCACCAAGGGTACAAAACAACTTCTCTTGCAGTGGGCTAATCTTACCTTTCGGGTAAAGCACCACTACGTTAATGTTTTCCATGCCATAAAAAGCATGTGCCACAGCTGCGCCGGTATCACCCGAGGTAGCGGTTAAGATAGTGGTTTTATTACCATTAGAGAACTTGGCTAAACACTGAGCCATAAAGCGGCCGCCAAAATCTTTAAAGGCTAAGGTTGGGCCATGAAATAGCTCTAGCGCGCTGATTTGCTCAGTCACCTTATTTAAAGGTGCAGTAAAAGTGAAAGCCTTGCTTACCATGTCAAATAGCTCAGCTTCAGACAACTCGTTGTCTAATAAAGCCGCGAGCAACTTTGCGCAACGGGCGTGAAAATCTAAGTCCAGCACCGCATCAATATCATCAAATGCAGGAATGCTATCGGGAAAGAATAAACCTTGCTGTTTACCCAAGCCTTGTTTTACAGCCTGAGTAAAGCTCACCTGCTCTTCGTTGTGTTTTAAGTTATATAAATTCATAGCGACGTTCCTGTTACTCGTGTGCCTTGCTCATCAATTTTACAAACATGGCAAAATCCATCTTCGTTTTGAATAAAGTGTTGTTCTAACCAAGCCTTGGTTCGCTCAGCTTGTTCTAATACTGGGGTAACAATATAAACCGTTGGCCCAGAGCCTGAAATACCGCTCGCTAATGCACCACTTTGCGCTGCATAGCTGCGTACTTCATCAAATCCTGGAATCAATTTCGCACGGTAAGGTTCAGCCACAATATTATCCTTTAATAAGGCTGCGGCTAACTCTGGCTGCTTACTATAACTGGCATGAACAAAACCTGCCAAATTACGGCCGAATTCTAAGGTGTCTTGGCGGCGATACTGCGCCGGCAAAATAGAGCGTGCTTGAGCGGTTGAAATATTAATGCCTGGGTAGGCAACAATCCAATACCAATCTTCAAAATGGGGAATAGCTTGGCTAGTCACCCCAGCTTCTTGCAACATTAGCTGCATGCCACCTAAATAACATGGCGCTACGTTATCGTAGTGCACGCTGCCGCTAATTTGGCCTTCTAACTCGCCCATCATAATGAGCATTTGCTCTTTATTAAATGGCGAATCAAGGTAGGCATTTAAGCCCTCTAACGCAGCCACTACCGAACACGCGCTAGAACCCAAACCACTACCAATAGGCAGGTTCTTTTCTAGGGTCATCTTAACGCAGCCAAGTACCTTGCCATGATGCTCTGCATACTGCTTAACAAAGTAGTGGTAGCAATCGTAAAGAATGTTCTGTTTAGGATCGGCTGGCAGTTTATGTGCGTATGGACCAACATTTTCGATGATCACATCATCGCCGCTGGCAGCTTCAACCAATACTCGGTCACCTAACAGCTGCCCATCAATTGGCGACAGCGCTGCACCTAAGCTGTCGAAACCTACACTTACATTGGCTGTAGAGGCTGGAGCATAAACAACAACACCCATATTACACCTCTTGGTTCCAGTTAAGCGTTCTTAATACGTCGGCAAATACGCCCGCTGCTGTTACTGCAGTACCCGCACCATAACCACGTAATACTAATGGAATTGGCTGGTAGTAACGGCTGTAGAAGGCCAAGGCATTCTCACCGTCTTTCACGCGGTGTAATGGGTCATCTGCCGCAACGGCACTTAACGACACTTTGCAAACACCCTTATCGATGCTGCCTAGATAACGCAGTACTTTGCCTTCGGCGGCCGCTTCATCCATAAGCTTAGCGAAATAAGCGTCTGCTTCAGGCAAACGTTGCATAAACGCCTCGGTATCACCGCTTGAATCAAAATTTGGTGGCAAGGCCATATCAATTTGAATATCTTCAATGCTTAGTGGCATGCCTGCTTCACGCGCGAGTATTAGCAGCTTGCGCGCTACATCCATACCCGATAAATCATCACGCGGGTCTGGTTCGGTAAAGCCATTTTCACGGGCGATTGTAGTGGCCTCAGAAAAGCTCATGCCTTCGTCTAGCTTGCCAAAGATAAATGACAGAGAACCAGACAAAATACCGTTAAAGCGCTCTAATTTATCGCCCGCTTTTAGCAGGTTCTGTAGGTTTTCAATCACTGGCAAACCAGCACCTACGTTAGTGTCGTATAAGAACTTACGGCGCATTGCCATGGCTGTTTTACGTAGCTGCTGGTAGTACTCCATGCTCGAAGTATTGGCTTTTTTATTGGCTGTAACCACGTGGAAGCCATTCGCTAAAAATTCTGCATATTTACCGGCAATATCATCGTTGCTGGTACAGTCTACGATCACAGGATTAATTAAGTGGCTTTGGTCTACCAAGTTAGTGACATTGTCTAAAGTAAAGCCACCATTTTCTTCGGTTGCTGCCAGTTGCTCTTGCCAGTGCTCAAGATCCAAACCTTTTGAATCTAATAGCAACTTACGGCTGTTAGCTACGCCACATACGCGAATACCGATTTGCTGTTCTTTTAAATGACTCTGCTGGGCATGAATCTGCTCTAACAAAGCGCCGCCAACACCACCTACCCCAATTAGGAATAAGTCGATAAAGTGCATGCTGTTAAAGAAGTTCTGATGACAAGCGCGAATTGCTTCAGCAGCTTTGTCTTGTGACACAACCGCAGAAATTGAACGCTCAGACGAACCTTGAGCAATAGCAACAATGTTAATCGCCACTTCTGCCAGAGAGGTAAAAAAGCGTGCGGCAACGCCTTTACTGCGGCGCATGCTATCGCCCACCAAAGAAATAATCGCCAACTTATCAATGGCTTCAATTGGCTCCAACAGCTGGTTAGCTAACTCAAGTTCAAACTCTTCGTTTAGCGCAGCCAAGGCACGCGATGCATCAATACTGTGAATACAAAAACTTACGCTGTATTCGCAGCTAGATTGCGTAATAAGGGCAACCGATACTTTACTGCGCGAAATGCTCTCAAAGATCCGCCCGGCCATGCCAACCATGCCTTTCATGCCAGGGCCTGAAACCGTCAGCATGGTTAGTTCAGACAAGCTTGATAAAGCTTTAACTGGCAAGTCATCTTGTGCAGGGCTTTGCGCGCCAATTAAGGTGCCTTCACCTTGTGGGTTAAAGGTGTTCTTAATAAGGCAAGGAATATGGTATTGAGCAATTGGGGCAATGGTTTTGGGATGAAGTACTTTAGCGCCAAAGTAGCTAAGCTCCATCGCTTCTGGATAACTTAAACTGCGCAGCAATCGAGCATCTTCAACAATACGAGGATCACAGTTGTAAACACCATCTACATCGGTCCAAATCTCGCAACATTCCGCATCTAAACAAGCTGCCAAAACTGCTGCGCTGTAATCAGAACCGTTACGCCCAAGCACTACAGTTTCACCTTGCTCGTTACCCGCAGTAAAACCAGGCATTAAGTAGATGAGATCTTCTTGAATCATCGCCTTGTTCAAACGCTGTTTAGAGGCTTGAATATCAACAACCGCTTCTAGATAACCACCGGAAGTAGCCACTAACTTTTGCTGAGGAATGATGATTTCGGCGCTATGACCACGAACCGACAATAAGTGGTTCATAGTATGAATGCTAAGCTTTTCGCCAGTAGACAGTACTTTGGCGCGAATGTTGTCTGGGCACTGCTGTAATAATGCTACGCCCTTCAATAATTGGCGAAGCTCGCCCAACTCTTGGTGCACCATTAACTGCATTTGCTCGATGGCAAAGCCAGCATACTTCTCTTTTAGTTTTGACAATAGCTCTTGGAAGGTAGCGTCAATGCGGGTCAAATAGCTTTCGCCATCGTTACCGTGACTAACTTTATCTACTACAGCAACCAAATCATTGGTCACCCCAGCAGGGGCAGACAATACCACTGCCATTTGAGATTGATGCTGATTGCTTAACACAATGTCTGCAGCGCGATTAAAGCGCTCAGCGTCAGCTAAAGATGATCCACCAAATTTTAAGACTCGCATTATTCCTCCCAAAAAAAAACCCGTATCGTGGTTGATACGGGCTTTCTTCGATGTAGTAAGTTGCTACAACCAGCCCGACCCGCATGTGGTGGTGCGGGTAATAGTTCCGGTGGTTGTGTAAGCAAAACGTACTAGCATCTTAATAAAAAACTAAATCCAATTTATGGCCATACCTTAACCAGCTGAGGTGGATAGTCAAGCTTTATTTATCTAAGCCAAATGCATAAAAGTGCGCTTTTAGCCTTATTTATGCTTTAAAGGAAGGTTTTTTAAAGAATAAGCTTGGCCCCGCGTAATAGATATTGAGCACAATAAATAGCTTAAAACAGCAGCTTTTAAACGAAAATTCAGGGCACTAGCGCCTTTTAACCTCAGCGCTTGAAAGCAACCTTTACTCGATGTGCGAAAAATAGACGAAACAACCGAGTAAGGTGCTAGATATGAAGGTGAATTACCACTGCCGCAACTTCACAACAAAAATTTGAACAGGTGTTTAAATCCTGCCATAGTGGATAAAAAAACAACAATAAGAAATAGCCTATGACGCAATTAATGGAACACCAAGCCGCCCACGCCATGTTGCAGCGCTTCAATAGCTTTTATCAATGCTTCCTGGAAGTAACTAGAGGTGCTCAAAAACGCTTTGAAGAAGCCGACTGGATGTCGGTGCAGCTTGCCTCACGAGAACGTATTCGCCTTTATGACCACCACGTAACTGAGGCCCGAGCAGCGATTAAACAGCTCACCGGCCACCTGCAACGAAGCGATGCCTTTTGCGCAGCGGTAAAATCGCATTACTCAGAGTTGCTTAAACAGCATGATAATTTTGAAGTAGCCGAGTCGTTTTTCAATTCTGTCTATCAACGTTTGTTTCATCATCGCTATATAGAAGAAAGCCAACTGTTTATTCGCCCTAGCCGATGCAGCAAACTGTTTGATTACCAACTGCTTACCCATACTTATCAGAATACCTCGTTGGATACCTTATTAAAGCAGCTCTTCGAAGACTATAGCTTTAATATCGAATACGAAGATTTACCTCGCGACACAGAGTTTATTAAGCAACGCTTGACGGAACTTCCGCAACTGGCTCAGCAACAGTTGCACAAAATAACCATGTTACAACCGGTGTTTTACCGAAACAAAGCCGCTTACCTTATTGGCCAATACACAAGTGAAGCTCATAGTTTTCCCATAGTGTTTCCCTTACTTAACCAGCAAGGCAACGTGGCCATTGATAGCGTGCTAATTGATAGTGACGAAGTGAGTATTATTTTTGGCTTTGCGCGCTCTTACTTCATGGTGGACGCCCCAGCCCCGCGCCGAATAGTCAACTTTCTTAAGCAACTTTTACCCAATAAAACTGACTACGAGCTATTTACCGCCATTGGCTGTCAAAAACATGGTAAAACCGAATTATATCGCCACTACCTCAATCACTTGCACAATTCCAGTGATCAATTTGAGCTAGCACCCGGCATTAAAGGCATGGTGATGAGTGTATTTACCCTGCCCTCGTATGATGTTGTATTCAAAATTATTAAAGATGAATTTACCCCGCCCAAAGACGTAAGCCACGCCATTGTGAAAGAGAAATATCGACTGGTAAAACAGCACGATAGAGTGGGTAGAATGGCAGATACTCAAGAGTTTTCTAACGTTGAATTTCCGCTAGCGCGCTTCAGCCAGAGCTTACTAGATGAACTGCAAGCGGTTGCACCTTCGGTGCTGCATATCGAGGGAGATTCCATCACCATTAAACACTTATATACAGAACGGAAAATGATCCCGCTTAACATGTACCTGGATCAAGCTGACGAAGCGCAAACTCGGCAAGTTATTGATGAGTATGGCAATGCCATTAAACAGCTAGCTGCTGCCAATATTTTCCCCGGAGATATGTTGTTTAAGAATTTCGGGGTCACCCGTCATGGTCGTGTAGTATTTTACGACTATGATGAAATCTCCTATATGACGGAATGTAATTTTAGAGAGTTTCCAAAATCTCAATATCCTGAAGATCAATGGGCGGCACAACCCTGTTATTCGGTGGGACCAAACGATATCTTCCCTGAGGAGTTTGCCACCTTTTTATTGGGAAAACCCATCGTTAAACAGGTATTTAAAGAGTTACATGCAGAGCTTTTTCAAGCCAGTTTTTGGCAAGAGCTGCAGCAAAACATTAAAAACGGCCAGTTTGAAGACGTATATCCATACAGAAGACGCCGTCGATTTATTAACCGCTAGACGATTGTGCTAGAAAATTTGGCTTTAAAATCATTTATTGGGCTTTCTGCAAATTTTTGAAGATCCACAATGATCTTAAAGTGATGATCAACCATACTACTGTTACTAAGAAAAATAATAACAAGGAGACGGCAGTGGCTAAGTTACTATTCCAGCATTCGATTGCTGCTGTACTTGTTATTGCCAGCGGTTCTTTAGCGGCCGCTGAAGTAGAAAATGAAATGAGCTTAAGCTACGGCGATGGCGAACACGTTCAGCTATCGTCACGTAGCCAAGTGAAAAATTGGTACATCACTGGTTACAACAACAGCCAGTTTGTGAGTACCGGTGAAGCCAATGATGTTGATTCGTGGTTTTTCAACGGTGGTTATCAACACAAGCTTCGCAACGAGCTATCTTTGTTCGTTGAAGCTGGGGTTAACAACCAATACGACGACATTGCCACACGTAAAGGCTTTAACCTTTCAACTGGGCTTAACTACCAACCCTTAAAAAGCTTGTCTATCCAAAGTAAACTCGTGCAAGTTCACCAACCCAAGTACGACAATACTGAGCATAGCTTAGAACTATCTAGTACCTACCACCTGCTGAAGAACATTGATGTGAAAGCCGTTTATCAAGTTGAGGCCCAACAAGATAAAGAAACACAACAACAAGTGCAGTTTGGTTTAGGCTATCGCTTTTAAGCAAACCCTTCCGGCAACTGCAACGCTTGCTCACTCACTAAAATTCCATTTTCATCAGCATATAAGTACATACCCGGCCGAATAGTTTGGCCAGCAAAACTTACTGACACAGCTGTTTCCCCCAAGCCCTTACGCTCTGTTTTCATCGGGCAAGCTGCTAATGCCCTAACCCCCAATTCCATAGTGTTAATGGCAGCTACATCTCTAACAGCACCAAAAATTACCACGCCTGCCCAGCCCTGTAGGTAAGCAGAATCTGCAATGAGATCTCCCATTAAGGCTCTTTGGGTACTTCCTCCGCCATCAACAACCAATACCCTGCCCTCACCAGGGCAGGCCAATAACTCTTTTACTCGGCTGTTATCTTGCCAACATTTAGCGGTTTCCACTTGGCCATGAAACAGCTTTTTAGCTCCATAAATCTGGAAAACGGGCTCGAATAATTTAACTTGCGCTGGATATAGGTCGCACAATTCGGGTAGTAGATCTTGCATAGTGATAGTCCTCTATCATCTTGTTGTAAGCCCAAGGGTTGTTAAACCAGCGGGGCGATATTTCTCCGAGGCTAGAATGGGCGCTCGCTAAACGCTTTGTGTCGTAAAGGTAGCATTCGTTATCTAACCAATAAAAGGCCTTTTGTCTGAAAGCCTTTGCAATATGTTGAGCATCAATTAACGAGCAGTCAACAATTGCACTATATTCGTAATGATTTAGATCCCTTGAGCCAGCAAATACCCAAAAGTGTCGAAACTGATGACGCTGCAAAAATGAAATAAAATGACAATCTAGCCAGTGATTAAATCGTCGAGTTCGCGTCACACCATCAGGATTACTCGCGGTGATAACAGCAAGTTCTTGATATTTAAAGTCGGTATTTGCCAGAAAAATGGTGTTTTGATACAAATTAAACATGTAGTTTATTTTCAGTATTGATTAGTAAAATTCGCTTTATTCGCAATTTTCGATTGATTTGAATCAAAAGCACCGCAGAAAACGTAAGCTTTTTTCAGACTCAAGTTGTTATATCACTGTTAAGCCCATAGAATATGTTTACTGCTTGTAACGAACAATGCATGTGGAAGGTCTCGTACGCTGATTTATCACGCGTTTTAGACAAACTATTTGTCTATTTTTTTGCCATTCAACGAGTTTTAACACAAACTCAACATGGATGAATAAGTAGCCATTGCCTCACCTTCTGTATAGCGCTACCTGTTCACAAGCCAACTTTATTCTAAACAGCATTGGGGAAGACCATGACACCAAATATTCTAATTGTCGAGGACGAACTGGTCACTCGTAATACGCTAAAAAGCACTTTTGAAGCCGAAGGTTACAATGTGTTCGAAGCGATTGACGGCAATGAAATGAACAGCGTATTAGAAGCGCATTCTGTTCACTTAATTATCATGGACATTAACCTTCCTGGTAAGAATGGTCTGTTGTTAGCACGTGAGTTACGCGACCGTGAGCAAATTGCATTGATGTTCCTAACCGGACGCGACAACGAAGTAGATAAGATCCTTGGCTTGGAAATTGGTGCCGATGACTACATCACCAAACCATTTAACCCACGTGAATTAACTATTCGAGCTCGCAACCTACTTAACCGTACCGTAAATGGTCAAGTAGCGAGTGAAGATAAAGGCACAGTTGAGGAATACCGCTTCAACGGTTGGACTTTAGACATTAATAGTCGCTCATTAGTAAGTCCAAACCAAGAGACTTACAAACTGCCACGTAGTGAGTTTCGCGCTATGTTGCACTTTGTTGAGAACCCGGGACAAATTCAAACCCGCGCAGACTTATTAAAGAAAATGACTGGCCGCGAGCTTAAACCACACGATCGTACAGTTGATGTGACTATTCGCCGCATCAGAAAACACTTTGAATCGATCCCTGAAACACCAGAAATTATCGCCACCATCCACGGTGAAGGTTATCGTTTCTGTGGTGAAATTGAATAAGCGATAAAATCGCATCAAAACCTCGCAGTTTGGCGAGGTTTTTTTATACTTGCTAGATGCTCAAATAATGAGCAAAACAGCGAGCTTTTACAAAATTGCACAATTAACAAGCCACATTTGTGAATTATAAATCGACATTATTTTGATCGACATTCGGATTTGTAGTTATTTTTCTACATATCCTTTTGTGATCAATCTTGTATAATGTGCGCAGATTTTTTACTAGCATCCTTAACGGAGAGTCACTTCAATGAAGAAAACCAAAATAGTTTGTACCATTGGTCCAAAAACTGAATCGGTAGAAATGCTAACTAAGTTAGTTGAGTCAGGCATGAACGTAATGCGCCTTAACTTCTCTCACGGCGACTTTGCTGAGCACGGCACTCGCATCAACAACCTACGTGAAGTTGTTAAGAACACTGGCAAATCTGCTGCTGTTTTATTGGATACCAAAGGTCCAGAAATCCGCACTATTAAACTAGCTGGCGGCGAAGACGTTAGCTTAGTTGCTGGTCAAGAGTTCACTTTCACCACAGACCAAACTGTAATCGGCGATGCAACTCGCGTAGCGGTAACTTACCCTGGTTTTGCTGCTGACTTGAAAGTAGGCAACATCATCCTAGTAGATGACGGCCTAATTGAAATGGAAGTTATCGCAGTATCTGATGACGAAGTTAAGTGTACTGTTCTTAACAACGGTGACTTAGGCGAAAACAAAGGTGTTAACCTTCCTGGCGTTATCGTTCAACTTCCTGCTCTTTCTGCTAAAGATAAAGGCGACTTAATCTTTGGTTGTGAGCAAGGTGTTGACTTCATCGCAGCATCATTCATTCGTAAGAAGGAAGACGTACTAGAAATTCGTCAACTTCTTAAAGAGAATGGCGGCGAGAAGATCCAAATCATCTCTAAAATCGAAAACCAAGAAGGTGTAGATAACTTCGACGAAATTCTAGAAGTTTCTGACGGTATCATGGTTGCTCGTGGTGACTTAGGTGTTGAAATCCCAGTTGAAGAAGTAATCTTCGCTCAGAAGATGATGATTGAGAAGTGTAACCGTGCTCGTAAATTGGTTATCACTGCAACTCAAATGCTTGATTCAATGATCAAAAACCCACGTCCAACTCGTGCAGAAGCGGGCGACGTTGCTAACGCAATCCTAGACGGTACCGATGCAGTAATGCTTTCTGGTGAGTCTGCTAAAGGTAAATACCCTGTAGAAGCTGTATCTATCATGGCAACTATTTGTGGTCGTACTGACGCAGTAATGCCTTCTAACTTAGATCCAGCACGTGATAGCGGTAAACTACGCATCACTGAAGCGGTATGTAAAGGTGCTGTAGAAACTTCTGAGAAGCTAAGTGCTCCTCTTATTGTTGTTGCTACTGAAGGTGGTAAGTCTGCGAAATCTGTTCGTAAATACTTCCCACAAGCTAACATCTTAGCAATTACTACTAACACTAAAACTGCTGCTCAACTTTGCTTAACTAAAGGTGTTATTCCTCACGTTGTTGAAAGCATTGAAAGCACTGACTCTTTCTACGCGCTTGGTAAAGATTTAGCGATGGAATCAGGTCTTGCAAACAAAGGCGACATCGTAGTGATGGTATCTGGTGCCTTAGTACCTTCTGGTACTACTAACACTTCTTCTGTACACGTACTGTAATTTACGTTTATCGAAGCTAAAAAAGGCGCCTAAGGCGCCTTTTTTTATACCTAAATTCTTAGCTCTGAGCGACCGGGTTGTAATCAGCCAAATGCGCCATATCATTTAGTATCGAATCAATTTGCTCTAAGGCTAGAGCATCCATATTAATGGCCCTTGGGTAAATAGGTTGATGACGGTCATCTAACCAGTGGCTTACCCAATAATTGGTCGAAAGCAAAAACTCACGCGCGTATTGCTCATTTACCGCCAAACACCCTCGCAAACACACATCTAAATAAGACTGTAAAATAGGGCTATTGCTCTGTGGATGCCAATACTCTTTAGCCACATAGGTATATATCTTAACGGCTGGTTTTGGCAGCGTATCTAAGAGATCAAGCTGTGAAACATCGAGTAACACTCTATCGTAATCTTCTTCGCGTTTATCCAGTTCAGGCAAGAAGCTTTCATCAAAGGGAATCAGCACCCCATTCACGCTGGCATTATTATCGGGAGTAATTACAACAGCGGAACGATCATCAGCGCTTTTCAAACCACTCCAATAACGTTGGTAACCATGTAACCGCGCTGCATACGCATGTTCACCAGGAAAGGTACACTGTCTGCAATCTGCATCAATTAAACTGCCATAACCAAAAATGTAAATCATCAATCACTCCTAGAAACCTGATGCGACAAAATATACTAACTAAAACAAGCCCACCTGTGGGCTATCGCTCGACACATGATAATGAAACTGCTCCGCCTCATATTTACAGGGCTGCCCGCCCAACCAGCGCAAGCCTTGCTCGAGTTCAAACAACAAAGGCATGCGATGATGATATTGCTGTAAAGCACTCGCTGCAGCTTGAGTGAGAACAACTAAGTGCTGTTTTCCCTCAGAAGCCTGCAAATACAAACCGCCCAGCAATAATACATTTTGATGCTCCAAACTAAACTCAAAACGTTCTTGATTACGCCATTCATGCCACGCTTTTACCGGCAGTAAACAACGCTGGGTTATCCAGGCGTTTTGAAACATAGCTTTATTAGCAGCGCTTTCTACTCGAGCATTAATAACAAGCTGGGTATGTCGAGGGTGCTTTACTCCCCATATAAAAGGCTTACAACGCAGGGTTTCCTGCTCAATAATCAAAGCTGGCAACGACTCGCTAGGGCGATACTGTTTGGTTTCGCCAAAATCTAGAAATAACGAATCCACACCTACGGCTTGTCGTATTTCATATTCACCGCCAATCATTACGCTACCGCACACGTTTTTGCTATCCCACCTTGATTATCTGCTGGCTGTTGCTAGCTAATAGTAAATACAAACAGTAACATAATCTGTAGTAAACGCTTTCAAACTAATCGTATTTAAGAGGTAACATGGATACAACCACCCGCACCATGAACGTTCGCAAACGTATAGCATTGGTAGCCCACGACCATAAAAAAACGGCGTTAATTAACTGGGCGAAGAATCATCGCGATGATTTAATTAAACATCAGTTATTTGGAACCGGCACCACCGGTACGCTGTTGTCACAACAAGGGTTTGAAGTAGAGGCCTTATTAAGCGGTCCAATGGGTGGCGACCAACAATTAGGCGCAATGATTGCGGAAGGTAAAATAGACTTAATGATCTTCTTCTGGGATCCACTAGACGCGGTGCCGCATGACCCTGATGTCAAAGCGCTACTGCGTTTGGCTGCGGTATGGAATATACCAATGGCTACCAACCAAGCGACGGCTGAATTTATCTTAGCCAGCCGTCACTTTAATCAGGAGTTTTCGGTAGATGTCCCCGATTACGCGGGTTATCTAAAACAGCGTACTAGTTAAACTATGCCGCCGTTTGGCTTTCTGTATCACCGGCACGGATCCTAAATAGTTTCCCAGAGTGAGTACGATTTGCTTTGTAATCTGGTTGTAAAAAGCGAGGGCGAATTGATTTCAAATGTTCAATTTGCTCTTCGTTTAACTTACCAACCGGTAAGCCTAAAGCTTTGTAACTCAATAATGGCCGCGCCGCTAAATTGATCATCATGTCCACATTGCTTCGTTGCTCGTGAACATGTTGCTCATTCATTGGCTTTAACACACCATTTTCCATTAAGTTTGCTACGGCAGGCTCTTTTAAAGGCAGACTTAATACGCTGCGACGAGTAATAATAAACTCGCGTAAAATAGCGCGCTCAGAATGATCCAAACACGAGATCATCGAAGCGAGTCGTTGTAATTCTCGACGATGTTGAACGGCTCCCGTGATACTGGTCATAATCAACAACAATCCTCGGCTAAGAAAATAAGCCAAACCCGTTACACAACTAATAGTTAACACCATACTCAGTTGCGCGTTTAAACCTGCTTCAGGTAACCACTGCTTGGGAATAACCAGTAACATGCCACTGGCGGTAAGCACCCACGCCATAAAAATGTCTAATATGCCCCAGCGGGCGATTAAACGTCCTAAAAATTCCATTGTTTTGCACTCCTGACAAAAAGCTGACTCTTCGCAGGTAGTGATAGCAAGGGCTGTGCCAGATAATGAGAAGGCCGCATAAAGCGGCCTCAATTAAACAAGTAAGTAAGCTAACTAGGCTTATTGATGCTCGGGAACTAAATCCATTGCAGCTTGCATCACTTCAATGCCAGCACCTTTCTTATGGGCATTCTCGCTTAAATGCCTACGCCAAGCACGCGCTCCCACACAACCTTGGAACAGCCCCAGCATGTGGCGGCTAATATGTTGTAAACGACCGCCTTGTGCCAAATGGTTTTCAATATATGGCAGCATTAACTCAGCCACTTGATGGCGGCTTAATGCTGGCTGCGGATCGTCAAAGATCTGTTGATCCACATCCGCCAATAAGTAAGGATTTTGATAAACCTCGCGACCTAGCATAACGCCATCGAGATGCTTTAGGTGCTCTTGCACTTGTTCTAAGCTAGCAATTCCGCCATTTACGCTTATGGTTAACTGCGAGTAATCAGCTTTTACTTGGTAAGCTCTTGGGTAATCTAACGGAGGAATATCTCGATTCTGCTTAGGGCTAAGACCAGACAACCAAGCTTTACGCGCATGAATAATAAAGGTTTCGCAGCCAGCTTCAGCCACCGGCTCAATAAAGTCTTTTAGAAACTGATAACTATCTTGCTCATCGATACCAATCCGTGTTTTTACCGTCACTGGAATCTTAACTTGTTGCTGCATTTTACTGACACATTCAGCCACCAGCTCTGGCTCAGCCATTAAACAAGCGCCAAAACGACCATTTTGCACACGGTCTGATGGGCAACCAACATTTAGGTTTACTTCGTCATATCCCAAATCTTCAGCGCGTTTTGCACATTCGGCTAACTCCTGCGGATTTGAGCCGCCCAGTTGTAAAGCTAGTGGATGCTCTTGTTCAGAGAAGCCTAAGTAATCCCCTTTGCCATGTAAGATCGCACCTGTCGTTACCATTTCAGTGTAAAGCAGGGTATTTTTGCTCATCAAACGGTGGAAGTAACGACAGTGACGGTCAGTCCAATCGAGCATTGGAGCAACAGAAAAGCGATGAGGTTGGTAGGGTGAAACTTGGGTCATGGGCTCAACATAATAATAAAAAGCTAAAAGATCAAAGCACTATATTCATAAGCCAAGCTTGTTTTAGCTAGCATCTATCAAGTGCATCTAAATACCTGAGTTAACTTAACTCAGCCAGCAATTATACTACGGCTGAGTAGGTATTGCCCAATCTTGTCAGAGAATACTTTGCCTTAACTAAGCTTTATTTATTCGAGTAAAAATTGAAATTCGCCAGCTTTTACCCACTCGGCTAACCAGCTTGCACGGCCTACAAGTTTGCCTTCATAACGCTGCTCTCCATTAACTGAGTATACGCCACGTTTTGGCACGATACTAAAAGCCAGCTGCCAATTAGAATAGCCATTGATAGAGCTATCTTTTTGAGGCTCGGGGAGCCTTGCAAACTCACCAACAAACTCATGCATCTCTGCTCCACTTCTATCAATAAATGAACCGCTTAAATCAGGCTGAATAATCAGTGATATAGTCCAGTTTTGAGCCGCCAACTGCTCAGCATTTGGGTAAACAAACACCCTACCATGTGCTTGTTTTCGCAGCTCAAGTTCGCCATCAAATACTGTTATCCAGCCATTATGGTAAACGGTTTTATCATGTACCACTGAGCCCATATTCCATTCATCGCCGTCGCGAAATGGCTCGGTATAACGAATGGTTCGCAAATAATCAGGGCCTTCAAAATTGAGCACAAACATTTCATCATGGTTTATCTCTGCAGCAGCATAAACAGCGCCTTCAAAAAGAGAGAAAAGCAAAGCTGCAGCGATTAATTTCTTCATTTCACTTCCTTGTATTTAACCATGCAATAGGCAAGGTCTGTTGAGCGTGCTAGTTCAAACTCTACGCCGGCATCATCGATAAACTTATCTTAAGTCACTTGCTCAACTAACTTTAACTGGTAGTCTGGCATTTGTAATAACTAGCACAACTGTATAAAACCTGATTAAGGTGATGAAACTTTCAAGGATGAAAGAATGGAAGCCAAAACCTCGGTGGTGATCCCATATTTTAATAATCAGCAGTTTATTTCTAAAGCTGTGAGCTCTGTAATTGAACAAACTCAGCCAGCGCTAGAACTAATCATTGTGAATGATGGTTCAAACAAGGAAGCCCGACACTATCTCGAGCAATTTAGCTCGGTGGCGACTATTGTTGATCACCTTAGTAATCTCGGAATAGCAGAAGCACGAAACAACGGAGTTAAGGCTGCGAAAGGTGAGTTCATTGCATTTCTAGATGCCGATGATTATTGGGATAAACACAAACTTGCACTTCAACAACAAATTATGGAGAGCGAACCGGAACTCTCTGGTTGTCACTGCGCCACCAATATCTTTTCTGAAGAAGGTGAAGCCAGTGAAACCTGCGACGCTAAACCTCTTTATCTTAGTATGAGTGATAGCCTGGTAGACTCGCATATTGTTCCTTCGAGTTGGCTAGTTAAACGAAAAGACTTTATCGAGGCTAAGGGCTTCGATTCTCAGGTTATCGCTGAAGACTATGATTTGTTTCTCACACTGCTTGCCAAAGGTCATCGATATAAGTTTATTGCGAAACCACTGGTGTGGTTTCGCAGAGCAAATCAAGGGAACGAGTCTGGTCGTTGGCAATACATTTTTTACGGACGCTTAAAGGTGTTTAAAAAACACTGGCGAGATTTATATAAAGAAGGGGGGACTTGGGCACTGTGTAATAACTTACAGCGAACCTTTGAACTAGCAGCTTGGAGAACCAGCGGCATTCTTTATTATCTTTTTAGGCTTTTCGCGACGATAATTCCTAACAACTATAAATGAGCCGAAAGCTAAAAGGATATAAATGAGAATATCAACTGAGTCTCAACGATTCAGTGAAACACTTCTTAAAAATATGACTAATAGTTGCAGCTCATCGGATCTCGTGCGATTCTTATAATAATTCTCAATAGTTTTTGTGGCTTTGGTCTTCAGCCTGTTTAAGCGCTTGATTTAAATTTGACCAAAATCACCCACAGTAGGAAGTTATCGGTCACTATGGACGTAAATTTTGTTAACCCTTTTCTAAAGTCTCTTTTAAACGTGCTCGAAACCATGGCTCAACTAGAGCTAAAGCCAGGTAAGCCAGGGCTTAAAAAAGATGAAATTGCACGCGGTGATGTTTCTGGACTGATTGGTATGGTTGGCCCACAAACTAAAGGCTCTTTATCAATCAGTTTTGATAAAGGCTTGGCTATTGAAATTATGCGCCGCATGTTAGGTGAAGCGCCAGAATCTATTAATGAAGAAGTCACCGACATGGTTGGTGAAATTACTAACATGGTGACTGGTGGTGCGAAACGCTTGCTGGCTGAAGATGGCTACGATTTTGATATGGCGACCCCGGTGGTAGTATCAGGTCCGTCTCATACCATTACTCATAAAACTGAAGGGCCTAAAGTATTGATCCCTTTCACTTCTATTCATGGTCACGCCACCATCGAGATTTGTTTCGAAAATATTTAGTTTTATGCGATAAATACAAAAAAAGCCCGCTGTTGCGGGCTTTTTACTTTCTAGCTAACTAACGGCTTATTATAGGCCTTCAGCGTTAGCAGATAAGTACTTAGCAACGCCTTCAGGGCTTGCGTCCATACCTTCTTTACCTTCTTCCCATTGTGCAGGACATACTTCGCCGTGCTTCTCGTGGAAGTTTAATGCGTCAACCATACGTAGCATTTCGTCAATGTTACGACCTAAAGGTAGGTCATTAACTACTTGGTGACGAACAACACCGTTAGTATCGATTAGGAAAGAACCACGGAAAGCAACACCAGCTTCTGGATGCTCTACATCGTAAGCCTGACAGATTTCGTGTTTAACGTCTGCTACTAGTGGGTATTTAACTTGACCAATACCGCCATCTTCAATAGCAGTGTTACGCCATGCGTTGTGAGAGAACTGAGAATCGATAGATACACCGATTACTTCAACGCCTTTATCTTGGAAATCTTGGAAACGGTGATCAAAAGCGATCAACTCAGAAGGACAAACAAAAGTAAAATCTAGTGGGTAGAAGAATACTACCGCAGCTTTACCTTTGATGTGCTCACTTAGCGTAAAGGCATCAACAATTTCGCCGTTACCTAGAACAGCAGCGGCAGTAAAGTCTGGAGCAGGACGACCAACTAATACACTCATTTCGTATTCCTTGTTAAATAGGTTATCAATTTCGCTATAAATAATGCGCCAAAATTGTCGACTTGACGAATTGATCTAATCAATTAATTCGATAGGCTGTAACTATCAAAATATAGATTAATAATTCAGCACCCAATTAATAGCCTAATTTGATGAACTTGTAAATACTAGGGTCTGTAGATCTTTGGTGTTGAAATTTTGTTCGAGATAAGCGGGCTTTAATCGCGGCGAGCACTTAGAAGCCTAGTGAGCTAAGCAAGAAGTGCTTAACAAAGAGTAAAGTTCGCGTATCCGAACCCTTCGGGCAGCATTTCTTAGCCATTTATTCAGCGTTAGCTAGTGATTAATAAGCCCACTTAACTGCACACTCACTGCCTTGCCTAAATGGCTAATAAATTGCTGCAAAAACCATCAGCAAAGATCTACAGACCCTAGTTTGTGTATGTTATACGAACTCTTGATGTCAACTTAGTGACCAGCTCATAAGCGATAGTGCCAACCGCCTTTGCAATCGTCTCAACGGGTAACTCGGGCCCCCAAAGTATTACTTTGTCGCCGACCTTATCCTTACAATCTGGGCCAAGGTCAACACACAACATATCCATAGAGACCCGCCCAACAATAGGCACTAAGCGACCGTTAAGCCACACCGGCGTGCCATTAGGGGCGCTGCGCGGATAACCATCTCCGTAACCCATAGCAACTACGCCTAACCGAGTATCTTGTTCTGCTTGCCAAGTAGCACCATAGCCTACCGACTCACCATTTGGATGTTCACGCACCGCGATAAGGTTAGTTTGCAAGGTCATGGCTGGAATCAAACCAAAACCCGCACCGTTATTATCCACTTGAGGAGAAATACCGTACATGGAAATCCCTGGACGATTCCACTGCGCATGAGCCTCTGGCCAAAGAAGAATTCCAGCCGAATTAGCTAACGAGCATTCAACGCCAAGCTCTTTGGTTAATTCGCTAAACAATGTAATTTGCTGGGGTGTTAAGGGATGTTCAAGCTCATCAGCACATGCAAAATGACTTATCAGCTTGAAAGGTGTCTGAATATTTTGGCAACTGCGAATTCGTGGTAATAAATGCTTAAATTGCTCGGGCAACAAGCCCAAACGATGCATCCCTGTGTCGAGCTTAATCCACGTCTCTAAGGGCTGCTTTAATGATAACAGCTCTACCAGCTCTAATTGCTGCTCGCTATGAATGACCGTAGCAACTTGATGTTGCGCTAACTCTTGTGCTTCTGCGCCATCAAAAAAACCTTCTAGCACTAGGATATGCGATTTAATCCCCGCTTTACGCAACGCGATCGCTTCTTTACAACGAGCAACGGCAAAACCATCTGCTAATTCCGCCAAGGCCTCTGCCACTTGCAACATGCCGTGGCCATAAGCATTAGCTTTAATAACAACTAAAATTTTGCTACTAGGTGCACGTTGCTTTAATACTGCGTAATTATGTTTTAAAGCAGATAGCGAAACTTGCGCGTTAGCGATTTCCATTAGTACCTATTCGTCGTCGTAAAATTCGCCAGCCCAGTTATCAAAACGAGAGAACTGACCTTGGAAGGTAAGTGGAACACGACCAATAGGGCCGTTACGCTGCTTACCAATAATGATTTCGGCAAGGCCTTTGTTATCCGTTCCTTCGTTATAAACTTCATCACGATAGATAAACATAATTAAGTCGGCATCCTGCTCAATAGAGCCCGATTCACGTAGGTCGGAGTTTACTGGGCGTTTATCGGCGCGCTGCTCCAAACTACGGTTAAGCTGAGAAAGCGCCACAACCGGTACGTTTAATTCTTTCGCCAGCGATTTAAGCGAGCGGGAAATTTCGGCAATTTCTAAGGTCCGGTTTTCACTTAAACCCGGTACTTGCATCAGCTGCAAGTAATCAATCATGATCATGCTAAGCCCGCCTTCTTCTCGCGCAACACGGCGAGCACGAGAGCGAACTTCGGTGGGGGTTAAGCCAGAAGAGTCATCCACATACATCTTCGATTTTTCGGCCATTAAACCCATAGTGGAAGATAAGCGAGCCCAATCGTCATCATCTAGGGCGCCGGTTCTGATCTTAGTTTGATCAATTCGACCCAGAGAGGCCAACATACGCATCATGATTTGCTCAGAGGGCATCTCCAAACTAAAAATCAGAGCTGGTTTATCTTGGGTCATTGCTGCGTATTCACATAAGTTCATCGCAAAGGTGGTTTTACCCATTGATGGACGAGCAGCAACAATAATAAGATCGGAACCTTGTAAGCCTGCTGTTTTTTTGTCTAAGTCAGCAAAACCGGTAGATACACCGGTTACCCCATCGTTAGGCGCTTTGTACAACTCTTCAATTTTATCAATGGTTTCGGCCAGCAAACCTTTTACTTCTTTAGGGCCTTCGTTGGCATTGGCGCGAGACTCAGCAATTTTAAATACTTTGCTCTCGGCAAAGTCCAACAAATCACTACTCTTTCGTCCAGCCGGCTCATAGCAGCTATCGGCAATTTCATTAGCCACTGAAATTAGCTCTCGAGTTACCGCTCGCTCGCGAACAATTTCAGCATAGGCGCGAATATTAGCAGCACTTGGAGTATTTTTAGCGATCTCACCGAGGTAAGCGAAGCCACCAATATCGTCTAACTGCTCTTGGCGCTCTAGTTCTTCCGATACTGTCACCAAGTCGATAGGCTGACCGCTTTCTGCCAAACGGTGCATGGCGGAAAATGTATATTGATGGGCACGTTGATAGAAATCTTGCTCAACTACCAGCTCCGACACATTGTCCCAAGCGTTATTGTCGAGCATTAGGCCACCTAATACTGCCTGTTCAGCTTCTAACGAGTGTGGAGGCACTTTAAGCTGATCAATTTGCGAATCTTTAGGCTTTCTATCTTTATCTTTAAACTTACGAGAGGGCGCGCTGGCTGCCATAATCTTTCATTGCGGTTGTTTGTTACTGGCGCCTATTATGCGGGAATTATGCAGCCACACCAAGTAACATTTCTCCCAGATTTAGAAACTAAAAAGCCAGCTCTAGGCTGGCTTATTGCAAAAAACGGCTGCTTACATTTTAGCGTAGTAGGCAGCTAATTCGGCAATTTCGGCGTCGGTTAAGTTAGCCGCTTGGCCCTGCATTACAACAGCTTGCCCGCCATTACGCTGCTTATCACGATAGGCTTTAAGCGAAGATACTAGGTATTGCTCATTTTGGCCGGCTAAATGCGGGTAGCCCGGAATCATAGCCTTTCCTTCAGCTCCGTGGCACGCAGCACATAATGGCGCTTTAGCTGGAGCCGCGCTTGCGGTTGATGCGACAAATGGTAGTGACAATGCCAACGCAATAATCAATTTGTTCATCTTCATCCTCTTTATTGTTATTGGGGATCTCTATGTGAGTCCTGACGCTTTCGCTCCACACAATAAAGCCTCAGGAAAATTAAGCTTATCAAATAAAACTCAACAGC
Source organism: Agarivorans sp. JK6 (assembly GCF_045277145.1). Classification (NCBI taxonomy): domain Bacteria; kingdom Pseudomonadati; phylum Pseudomonadota; class Gammaproteobacteria; order Alteromonadales; family Alteromonadaceae; genus Agarivorans; species Agarivorans sp. JK6. Next base: position 3,897,847 of record NZ_CP113525.1, read on the forward strand.
AACAGCTTAATACTTAGGCAAAAACCACTATCAAAAAATCGAAATAGGCGGAGCTTGTAAACAGTCCTCTGCATCATGGGTAACTAACAGAGCCGGAATTGACAGCTCTTCAATTTTATCTCGAACAAACTCGCGAAACTGTTTGCGTAAGGGTTTATCTAGCTTGCTAAAAGGCTCATCAAGCAATAACAATTTCGGCTCTGCCAATAAACTACGTAATACACTTACCCTCGCCCGCTGACCGCCCGACAAACTAGCAATATCACGCTGCTGATAGCCAGGCATACCAGCATCAGCCAAAGCTTGTTCTATAAGTTGAGCTGCTTGGCCTTGTTTGGCATGCGCTAAGCCGTATTGCAGGTTTTGAGCAACATTAAAATGCGGGAACAGCAAATCATCTTGAAACAGCATTCCAACTTGGCGTTGCGCTTGCGGCGCGTTGAGCAAAGATTTCCCGGCCAGACTCACTTCTCCCGAGCAAGTAAAGCCTTCGTCTAAAGTGCCGGCAATAGCCGCTAAAAAACTAGATTTACCACACCCACTCGGCCCCATAATAGTCACGATTTCACCACCGGCCACCGACATATTAAGCTTGCTTAAAAAGTGCTGCTGAGCAAACGCCAAACCAAAATCTTTAATCTCTAACATTAACTATGCATCCCTCGAAAATGCCGGTAGCGCCATTTAGGCCAAGCAATAGCAGTACTGTACACCAGCAGTGGCAGTAAAGTTTGCCATATCACCATAACTGCAGTGACTCGCCTATCGCCACCAGAAGCCAGCGCAACTGCTTCGGTGGTTAGAGTACTCACTCGCCCTGCTCCCACAAACAAAGTAGGCAAGTATTGAGCAATACTCACAGCAAAACCAATAGCAAAAGCCAAGCCTAAAGGACGAGTAAGCATGGGTAATTTTACCGCCATAAAACTGCGCCAATAACTATGCGACAAACTAACCGCTGCCTGCATATAACGCTTATCAAAGGCCCGATAACTGCCAACCAAAGATAAATACACATAGGGTAGAACAAAAATAATGTGTGCCCAGATAACAGTGATGAGGTTGCCATCTAGGCGATACTTAAACAGCTGAACTTGCACACCAAATAGAAACACCACTTGAGGCAACAACAAAGGCAGGTACATCATTACTGACCACCAGCGCGACGTATCGGCTTGTTTTAATTGGTACTCCAAGCAGCCAACAACCAATATTAAACTTATGGCGGCCGAAGAAAACGCAATGCCTAAACTATTAAACAATGGAGATAGCAAATAACTCCCTGCTTGCTGCCAATAGTGCAAGCTCCACTGTGCAGGCAATACATCAGGAAATCTCCATCGCCAAGTTATTGACCAAATAAGGATCACCAATAAGCTCAATACTAAGCTAAGCACCAGTGTCACTAACAAACCACGGGCGAGTTTGCCGCTACTCGCTGATTTGCGAACACCTTGCATGGCTTTATTTAGTTGCCTAGTGAGATAGAGCTTTTCTAAGCCTAAAGACAGCAGCACACTCAATACCACTACAGCAAGCAGTAACAATGAGCCCGCCGCTCCCACTAAACGCAGATCGATATTGCTATCACTAAACCACTGCCAAACCAATAGTGCCAGGGTTACTGGCTTACTCGGGCCGATAATTTGCGCCACATCCACAACCGTAAGTGAGAACGCAAGCACCGTAAAAAACGGCAAGCGAATACGTTTAATTAACTGCGGGAACAAAATATCTTGCCATACTTGCTGGCTCGAATAAGCAAAGCTTTGGCCAAGTGCCAAACTGCGTTTTACTGGCAATTGAGAACAAGCAGACATTAATACCAGTAACATGAATGGTAACTCTTTCACCCACAAAGCGAGTATTAAGCTTAGCCCCCAAGCATCTTGAGTGGTTTGCCATAAAGGCGGGTAGTTAAAATCGGTTAACCAAGGGGAGACTAAACGCATCAGCCAGCCACTTGGCGCTAATAGAAATAATAAAGCAATGGCCATTGCAGCATGTGGGATGGCCAAAAATGGGGCCAGCGTTTTTTCTAGAAACTGCCACCAACGGCTTTGATAACAGTGCATGATTAGCCAAAGCGCTGATATCAATGACAATAAAGCAGCAGCCCAACCAGTAAACAGCGTAAGCAATACCGATTGCCATAATGAAGAATAACTAAATAGCTGTTGCCAAACGCTTAAGCTAAATTGGTGTTTTGACGCAATCGGAAAGTAACCAAAAGCAGGTAAAAGCGTATCAATAAAACCAAACAGCAAAGGCAGCATCAGCAGTGCACAGGTCACAACTGGAAATAACACTGCTGCCTTTTTGGAAAATAGACTCATTGGCTATAGCGACGCAACCATTCTGCTTCTAATAAAGCGACCCAAGTAGCATGAGGCTCACCTAAAACCTTGGCGCGATCTGCAGCACTTAAGCTAGCTTGGTTTTGCTGCCCAGCAAAAAACTGTTGTTGTTCAGCGCTAAGTTTATCCAACGCCAATACCGTAGGGTCACCCCAATAGGTTAAATCGGCTTTACGTGCTTGCGCTTCAGGCGACAATAAAAAGTTGGCCACTACCATCGCACCCGCGCTGGCGTCACTATTAAACGGAATAGCCAAGAAATGAGTATTCCCTACTGTACCTACCTGATGCACATAACTACGTACCGATTCCGGCAATAGACCTTGTTCAATAGCAGCGGCTGGGTCATTAGGATTAAAGCTAAAAGCGATACTTAGCTCGCCATCATTTAGGAGCTGCTGCATTTGCCCGCTACCACTAGGGAAGCTTTGGCCGCGGCGCCACATTAATGGGTGTAACTGATCCAAATAAGCCCACAACTTACTCGTCACCTTATCAAAGGTTTGCTTATTCACCGGCTGGTAAAGTTGCTCGGTATCGTCAATGGTTTCAAATAAGGCTTGTTTTACAAAAGTGGTGCCATAAAAGCTTGGCGGCGCTGGATAACTAAATAAACCGGGGCTTTGCTGTAGGTAGCCAAATAATGCTTGCATAGACATTGGAGCTTGTTGGATACGCTCACCATCATAATAGAATGTAAGCTGAGCACCTCCCCAAGGAGACTCATAACCTTCTACAGGTATGGTGAAGTCATACTGCAAGGCTGGGCTATTGGTATCGGTAAGTGCTAAATTTGGCAAGTTCTGGCTAAATGGGCCATAGAGCAATTTGGCCTCTTTTAAGGCGCGAAAGTTCTCGCCATTAACCCACACCAAATCAACGCTGCCACCGTTAGTTCTGCCACTCACTTTCTCTGCCAAAATACGGCTGACCACATTGGCGGTATCGGTAATTTTTACATGCTCAAGCTCAACACCATAGCGCTGCTTAACTTGCTCACCCGCCCAGCGAATATAGGCGTTAATATTATCGGCGCCAGCCCAGGCATTAAAATACACGGTTTGCCCTTTAGCTTGCTGCTCTATGTCTGACCAACTGCTATTGGCATGGGAAAAAACACTGATAAAGGCGGTCGCTAAAACCAAAAATAAACGCACTCTAACTCTCCTTGTTCAAGTAACCAATTTGCGACAACGAAATACTAATAGTCAAAACCGGATTTATCTCAACTATCTTTCAAAATCCTTTAAAATCATAGCCAATATACAAAAAAACCGCGCCTAGGCGCGGTTTTTTCAAGCTATTTAGCTGAAATTATTCAGCAGCAACAACTTGTAGAGTAACAGTAGCAGTTACGTCAGTGTGAACTTGAATAACAACTTCAACTTCACCTGTGTTACGTAGTACACCGTTTGGTAGGCGAACTTCAGATTTAACTACTTCAACACCAGCAGCAGTTACAACATCAGCGATGTCGCGAGTACCGATAGAACCGAATAGTTTACCTTCTTCACCAGCTTTAGCTTCGATAACAATTGCTTCTAGAGCATTTAGTTTCTCAGCGCGAGCTTCAGATGCTTTCAAAGTTTCAGCTAGTTTAGCTTCTAATTCTGAACGACGAGCTTCAAAAACTTCTACGTTAGCTTTAGTTGCAGGAACAGCTTTACCTTGTGGGATCAAGAAGTTACGTGCGTAACCTGCTTTAACATTAACTTGATCGCCCAAACCGCCTAAGTTAGCGATTTTGTCTAATAGAATAATTTCCATTACCTTTCCTCGATTAATTCGATTGAGTTAGGCTAGTTGCAAACGCCGATTTACTTATGTAAATCAGTGTATGGCAATAGAGCCAGGTAACGAGCACGTTTAATAGCGCGTGCAAGTTGACGTTGGTATTTAGCGCTTGTACCAGTAATACGACTAGGTACAATTTTACCACTTTCAGTGATGTAGTTTTTTAATGTTGCTGTATCTTTATAATCGATCTCAACAACACCTTCCGCTGAAAAGCGGCAGAATTTACGACGACGGAAAAAACGTGCCATAACATTATCCTCGTGATAACAAATCAATTTCAGAAGCATGAAGTACCAATCGATATGAACCGTTGGCCGCTTTGTGGCTATTTATAAAACCACTTACTCTTACTTCACACCCCATACTTATATGCGATGAATCTTGCTTCAAAATATCGCCACTGGCAACTACTGCTACTTGGCAATAGGCTTGGCGAGAAAATCCAGCTTCTTGTTGCTGCGAACGATGCTCTAGCCAAAATTGGCAATGTGCAACACCGGCCGGACTGGTAGAGCGTTTTGGTGCGCGTAATACTCGCCCCTGCAAAACCAACCTATTTTCAGACATAAGGTCTTATTCTTCGCTAGCTGACTCTTCTTTAGCTTCTACTGCTGGAGCTTCTTCAGCTGCTGGTGCTGCTTCTTCACGACGAGCTGGACGCTCTTCGTCACGACGAGCTGGACGCTCATCTTTAGCTTTAGCAATTGGAGAGATCTCTGTAACAGCAGACTTAGTGCGCATGATCATGTTACGGATAACAGCATCGTTGAAACGGAAAGCAGTTTCCAATTCATCAACAACTTCTGCGCTAGCTTCGATGTTCAAAAGAACATAGTGGGCTTTGTGCAATTTTTCGATTGGGTAAGCCAATTGACGGCGGCCCCAATCTTCCAAGCGATGGATGCTACCGCCGTTATCTGTGATAACTGCTGAGTAACGCTCGATCATACCTGGAACTTGTTCGCTCTGGTCTGGGTGGACCATGAATACGATTTCGTAATGACGCATGATTGCTCCCTACGGGTTATAGCCTCGTTCATGGTACAGCCGAACCGAAGAGGCAAGGAACTAAAAGTAAAATGGCTGTTTTAGGGGCGCTGATTTTATGTGAAGGCGAGAATTTAATCAAGCTAAATTAAAGCCTCTGAATGATATTCCACGCAGAGGCTAGTAACTCAGTATTTTTGGCAGGGTAAATTGGGTATTAACGGCGCTGGCGCACCGCTTCAAAAAGGCAGATTCCTGCTGCAACCGATACGTTTAAACTTGATACAGCACCTAGCATTGGCAACTTCACTAGTTCATCGCAGGTTTCACGAGTTAAGCGGCGCATCCCGCTGCCCTCGGCGCCCATCACAATCGCCATTGGGCCCTGTAATTTACTGTCGTAAATAAACTGTTCGGCCTCACCTGCCGTGCCAACTACCCACACGCCTAGCTGCTGCAGTTCGCGCAGTGTTCTAGCAAGGTTAGTTACCACTACTAGCGGTACGGTTTCGGCTGCGCCGCAGGCTACTTTGCGCACAGTGGCATTTAATTGAACCGATTTGTCTTTTGGCACAATTACCCCAGCCACGCCGGCAGCATCGGCATTACGTAAACATGCCCCTAGGTTATGTGGGTCGGTTACCCCATCTAATACCAAAAACAGCGGAGCAGAGCTTGATTCCACCAGCTGCTTTAAATCATTTTCGTTATAACCACGGCCAGCTTTTACTCGCGCCACAATGCCTTGGTGTTGCGAACTTTCGGCTTTGTCGTCTAGGGCTTTACGTGGCATAAACTGAACCGAAGCGCCCAAACGACGCAGCTCATTCAGCAAGGGTAATAAACGCTCATCTTGACGCCCTTTTAAGGCATATACTTCGATAATTCGCTCAGGGCTGCGCTCTAGCAAAGCTTGCACTGCGTGCAAACCATAAATAACTTGTTGGCTCATGTTTAATTCTTCTGTTGTTTAACAGCGTTACGCTCTTGTTTACCAGGGCGCTGCTTACGTTTCTTTTTAGGCTTTTTGCGCGTTTTGGCATTAGCCTCATTATTTGATTTTGCCTTTTTGGCCGCTGGATCACGTTGCTGCCAAGGGCTAAAGCCACCTTTGTTCTCGCTGCTACTCTCATTGCTCTTCGATTTAGCAGTGCCGCGGCGTTTACCTTTATTTTTACTGTCGCGATGGCGTTGTTTCTTTTTACCATCCCTAGAGCGTTCGGAATCCCCGGTAGATTTAGCAAAGCGTTTGCCGTGACCACCATCTTTGCCAGTTCGCTCTGGGCGGTCAAATTCATCGGCCTGACCATCTTTATTAACGATGACAAATTCCATTTTACGATCGGCCATGTTTACCGAGGCTACTTTAACTGTAACCGCATCACCTATTCTAAAGCGCTTTCCGGTTTTCTCTCCCACCAAGATCTGGCGAGCGGCATCATAATGATAATAGTCGCCACGTAAAGAGTTGATATGTACTAACCCATCAATATGAAACTCATCCAAGCGGGCAAAAAAGCCAAAACCGGTGACTGCAGCAATGGTTGCAGGTAACACGGTGCCCACATGATCTTGCATGTATTCACATTTAAGACTGTCAGATACTTCGCGGGTGGCATCATCGGCGCGACGTTCGGTCATTGAACACACTTCGCCAAACTTATCCATTTCATCATCTTGATAAGAGTAACCACCGGTAACCGTCCATTTGTTTTTAACGGTTTTGCCGGCGGCCTCAGCTTCTAACTTATTAACTAGAAACTTAATCACTCGGTGCAATAACAAGTCTGGGTAACGACGAATAGGTGAAGTAAAGTGCGCATAAGATTTAAGCGCTAAACCAAAGTGACCAATGTTGTCAGGTTGATAGACCGCTTGCATCATAGAGCGCAATAACATGGTTTGAATAAGCTCAAGATCAGGTCGCTCTTGAATGGCTTCAACTAATTTAAAGTAGTCACTCGGCTGTGGCTCTTCGCCTCCGCCTAATGGCAGACCTAACTCGTTCAGGAAACCTCTAAAATTAGTTAAACGCTCTTTACCGGGGCGATCGTGCACCCGATATAAAATGGCTTGCTGATGCTTTTCTACAAACTTAGCCGCTGCCACGTTTGCCTGAATCATGCACTCTTCAATCATTTTGTGTGCATCATTACGGGTTAGCGGAACAATTTGCTCAATTTTGCGTTGGGCATTAAAAATAAAACGGGTTTCTTGCGTTTCTAGCTCAATACCACCGCGCTGGGCACGGCTTACTTTTAAAGCACTGTATAAGCGATGCAGCTCTTGCAAGTGCGGAACTTGTTCGGCGTAGCGCTGGGCTAAAGCTTCATCACCATCCAGAATCGCCGCCACTTTGTTATAGGTAAATCGCGCATGCGAGTGCATTACCGCTTCATAAAATTTATAACCCGATAAACGGCCAGCAGCGGAAATGGTCATCTCTGCCACCATACATAAGCGGTCTACTTTTGGGTTAAGTGAACACAATCCATTGGAGAGTTGCTCTGGCAACATAGGGATAACTTGGTCTGGAAAATACACCGAGTTACCACGATTTAGTGCTTCTTTATCGAGTGCTGCATCGGGGCGTACGTAATAAGACACATCTGCAATAGCTACCCATAAACGCCAGCCGCCAGACTTTTTCGCTTCACAATATACTGCATCATCAAAATCGCGCGCATCTTCACCATCAATGGTAACCAATGGTAGTTCACGCAGATCAACGCGGTTTTGTTTAGCCGCATCATCCACTTCTTCTTCAAGCTTACTAACGGCTTTAGTGACCGCTTTTGGCCACTCATGTGGAATATCGTGATTACGCAAAGCAACTTGCACTTCCATGCCCGGTGCCATTTTCTCACCGAGAATATCAATCACTTTACCTACAGCTAGCTTGGGAGCCGAAGGGCGACTTAGCACTTCAATCACTACCACTTGGCCTTGACGAGCACCCGCTGTGTCATTTTTGCCAATGAGAATATCTTGGTTAATTCGAGAATCGTCCGGCACGACATAGCGGTGATTGCCCTCAACAAAAAAGCGCCCCACTAACTCTAATTTACCTGGTTTTAATACTCGAATGACTTGGCCTTCACGGCGACCACGCTTATCCATGCTAGATGGCGCAGCCAACACAAAATCGTTATGGAAAACCTTGCGCATTTCTTTTGCGGGTAAGAATAAATCGGTGCCTTCTTGGGTAGTTTTTAAGAAACCAAAACCATCACGATGACCAATAATGGTTCCGGTCACTAAACCTAAACGCTCAGGTAAGGTATAAGCACCAATCCGCGTAGTTACCAAAGCACCTTCATCAAGCAACTCAGCAAGGCTTGCCGAGAACTGGCTTCTTTGTTCTTCACTACACAAGGCTTTGAGCCAGTCTTTAGAAACGGGGGCCATTTCTTCTGTTAAGGCAGCGAGTAAGGTCGATTTTAGTGTGGCCGACACAGCCTGATTTTGCATTAACTAACCTACTAAGTTGAGCAACAAAAAGTATTACTCTTCAAGAATAGCTCTATGTTAATGCTTTGCGCGTGGCTTTAGTAGGGTTGGTTGCTTGCTTTAGCTTTAACCACTACATATTCAGGCATTTTGCTAGCGAGAGCAGCCAATAATTGGCTGGCTTCACGGTGAGTTTGTTTGTCGGCAATGATTGAATGATGTAACCAGCGATAGGCATCTTCATAATCGTAAGGGCTGCCTTTACCTTCCACATAGAGTGATACTAAGCGCAACTGAGCGGGTAGAAAACCTTGTCCGGCAGCTTCACGTAATAATGGAATGGCTTTGGCGTAATCTTGCTGAACTAAGGTGCCCGTTGCGTAATAGCGACCTAATTGCTCCATGGCTGCTGCTAAACCTTGATTAGCCGCTCGCCACATATACATAACGCCAAGCTCAGGATTTGAATCAACACAGACTCCCCATGCCAGCATATCGCCCCATAAAAACTGATAGGCGGGAATCGCGACTTTTTCGGCCCGAGCCTCAATGTCTTCAACTAACTGGCAATCGTCTGCTTTCACCCGAGCAAGGTGCTGATTGTTGTTAATCCAAGTGATTAACTCGTCTTGCTTATAAAGCTGAACCGCTTCAATATCTGATGGACTGGTGTATTCGGTTGGATCAATAGTAACTGGCTCAGCTTGCTGTGCTGGCGTGTCTAATTCATCATCCACTGACAAGGCATCAATAGATTCTGCAAAGGCCGCTGAACTTATTCCCGCAGCAAGAAGTAGTGAAATGATCTGCTTATTCATAGCCGTTCCTATCGTCTTAACACTTAAGCTATCGGCATCATGCCAAAAAACTAAAGCCACTTTTATCTCTGATAATCTAAATGGCCATTTCTACGCTAAAGCTAGCTTTGAAGCTTGTTTAAGATTGGTTTAGCGCAAGTAAATGGGCAACAACAGCTTTATAATTAACCTGAATTAGAGATAAGGAAGTGACGATAACTCTGCAAGCCAGTACTTAATCTAGCTTCATGTTTCTGGCGAGATAGTTTTGCTTAGTTCAAGGCGAAGCCGCGCGCCTATTGCAAGTAGCTGCAACACCGAAATAAGTAGAAGAGGCCGTCAAAAACCATTTATTATCCCAAGCCTAGCTTAGTTAGGTACTTCGACAACATGCGGATACAAAAAAGGAGTGCATTGCACTCCTTATTAGGATTTAAAATTTGTAATTAAACAAATTCTACGCCTTTATCGATGTCACCGTGTAAGGTGTCTAACATGCCGTCAATTGCAGCTTTCTCAAATGCGCTAATCTCACCGTAAGGTAAGATTTCAGCAACACCTTGAGGGCCCAAACGCACTGGTTGAGCAAAGAACTTAGCATGCTCACTGCCGCCATCAACGTAGGCACACTCAATTACGTCTTCGCCTTGAGCTGCTTTAACTAAAGACAAACAGAAGCGTGCGGCTGCTTGGCCCATAGAAAGTGTAGCGCTACCGCCACCCGCTTTAGCTTCAACTACTTCAGTACCGGCGTTTTGAATACGCGTGGTCATCGCGGCAATCTCTTCATCGGTGAATGAAATACCATCTAACTGAGATAACAATGGCAAGATAGTTACACCACTGTGGCCACCAATAACGTTTAAGTTAATGTCGGCAGGGTTTAAGCCTTTTGCTTCAGCAATAAATGTTTCAGAGCGGATTACGTCAAGAGTCGTTACACCAAACAATTTAGCAGGGTCGTATACACCGGCTTTTTTCAATACTTCTGCAGCAATTGGCACAGTAGTATTTACAGGGTTAGTGATAATGCCGATACACGCTTTAGGGCAGGTAACAGCAACTTTCTCGATAAGGTTTTTAACAATACCAGCGTTGATGTTGAATAGATCTGAACGATCCATACCTGGCTTACGCGCCACACCAGCTGAAATAAGAACAATATCGGCACCTTCTAGGGCCGGGCTTGGGTCTTCGCCTGCAAATCCTTTAATGGCCACTTGTGTAGGGATGTGGCTCAAATCTACAGCAACACCTGGTGTTACTGGGGCGATGTCGTAAAGCGAAAGTTCAGAACCAGCGGGTAACTGAGTTTTTAATAGTAATGAAAGGGCTTGGCCAATTCCGCCTGCAGCACCTAATACGGCAACTTTCATCAAACTTCTCCATGCTTTTTGTAGTTGTAGAGGGGATGTCTATAGAGACAGCTGACAAGATAACGGAATCCGCCTCAAAATACAATTTAGCAACATTTTTAAAGCAAGTTTAAAACAGGAAAAGGTTGCCTTAATCACACTTTAACAATATGGCTTAAGACCTTGGTCTAACAGTATTTGTTAGTTAAAAAAGGACTGATATATTGTTTGGTAAGTGCCATTATTTTTTAACACTTTAAGCGCATGGTTGATTTGATTCAGCAGGTCTTCGTCTTGCTTGGAAACAGCCATTCCCAAACCACTAGCAGGATAGCTTTCATCAACTTGAATAACAAAGTTGGGATGACTCGCTAACCAGTAATGCGCAGCAGCGGCATCCAAAAACACCGCATCTATTTTCGTTTGTTCTAAATCATTAAGTGCCAATTGATAACTGGGGTAAGCAATCGACAAAATATCTGGTCGTTGCTCACGTAAAAAACGCATAAAGCTAGAACCGCTTTGCACTGCCACAACAGCGCTATTAGCCAAAACCTGTTCCGAGCTAGTTATATATACCGCCATGTTGTCAAAATACGCATCGCTAAAATTAACTAACTGTTTTCGCTGCTCGGTGATATCTAAAGCTGAAATCGCCAAGTTATAGTGCCCTGCCGCAACACTCGTCAGCAAACTGTCAAAAGGCTGATGGTAAAACTCACATTCTCTGTTTATTTGTATACACACCGCTTTGGCTAATTCGATATCAAAACCTACTAATTGCTTTTGCTCGTCAAAGGCTTCAAATGGTGGGTAAGAGGCTTCGGTAACAATTCGTAAGGGTTTATCTTCAGCAAAGGCTGAACTAAACACAAAAACAGGAAGAAGAATGAAAAGTTTAATCCACATAATCAACTACTCATCGAGTCGGATTGGGCTATCATAATTCAGCTTAGCAAAGGCTCACAACTAATTGTTATTAAATGCAATAATAATTCTGTGTCAGAGTATGCATTTATATGCATAAAACTAGAATAAAGTTGAATTAGAGTAAAAAGTTGGCGACAATGGCAACGGATTTATAAGCTCGGATCACCGATGAAATATAGCGATAAACAAGAACAGTTAATAAAAGCCTTTAAATCACTGTTAAAAGAGGAACGATTTGGCTCGCAAGCCGAAATAGTGACCGCCCTGCAAGAGCAAGGTTTCGAAAACATTAATCAATCGAAAGTGTCACGCATGCTAAGTAAGTTTGGCGCGGTGCGTACTCGTAACGCAAAAATGGAAATGGTTTACTGCTTACCAGCAGAATTAGGGGTTCCAACCGTTTCTAGCCAACTAAAAATCTTAGTATTAGAAATGGATTTCAATGACGCACTCATCGTTATCCACACCAGCCCCGGCGCAGCTCAACTAATAGCCCGTTTGTTAGATTCATTAGGCAAGGCTGAAGGTATTCTTGGCACCATTGCTGGTGATGACACCATTTTTATCACCCCTACTCGCCAAGTAGATATTGCCGATGTCTTCCAGTCAGTGAAAGAACTCTTTGAAGTTGGCTAACTAAGCCTAATTAGCTTCCCTAAAGCGATGCTTTAGGGAAGACAAATGCCGCATCCCCATCTACCGACAACCATACTTTTGTGCCAGCACTCGCCTGCCAATGATCGCGCATACGCGCATGTATTACCCGCTCAGGCATACCGCTTAGCTGCAATCTAAAGTGGGTTTCGTTACCCATTGCATGCACTGATATCACTGTAGCTTCTATCTGGTTTTTGTTTTCGAGCTGGTGTACCACGATATCTTTAGCCCGCACAATAATCTCTGCCATCTGCTGATCTTCGATGTCAGCTGCAGCAAATGCTCCAAGTGGCGTGTTAACTTTGTGCCCTTCAACTTCCACTTCAAAGCGATTGCTAGGGCCAAATAACGCTGCCACAAAGGCGTTTTTCGGATTGTTGTAAATTTCTTGAGGGCTAGCATTTTGCACAATCTCCCCCTTCTCCATCACTACAATTTTATCGGCGATAAACATTGCTTCTAGTGGATCGTGAGTCACCATTACCGCAGGGGTATTGGTTTTCTTCAGTACATCAAGGGTTTCTTCACGTACTTGCTGACGAAGATGCTCATCAAGCGCGGAGAAAGGCTCATCTAGCAGTAAAGTGCTTGGCTCTGGAGCTAAGGCACGAAGTAGAGCTACCCGCTGCTGCTGGCCACCCGACAAGGTATGCGGAAAGCGCTCTAACAAGCCTTGCATGCCCATATTATCTAGGCTTTCCTCAATCCAATTACGCCGCTTCGCAAGATCTTGCTGTTTACGTAAACCATACTCGATATTTTTACGCACACTCATATGAGGGAATAAGGCATAGTCTTGGAACATCATGCCAATGGCCCGTTGCTCTGGTGCTAGATGAATCGCTTGCTTAGGCGCAGCCACTAGCTTGTCTTGCAAGTAAAGCTCGCCACTTTGTAGTCGCTCTAAACCGGCGATAAGGCGTAACAGTGTGGTTTTACCACAACCCGATGGACCCAATAGCGCAACGATTTGATTCTCGCTCACTTCAATGCTGACATTTTTTAATGCCTGTTGTTCGCCGTAAAAATGATTAACTTTGCGTAAAACAATACTCATTGCGGGTTTATTGTCCTTGTGGGCGACGTTCAGAAGAACCGATATTTCGACTCATGATAATAACCGGGATAATGCCCGCCAGTAATATAGTTAATGCAGCCAAAGCGCTTTGCTCAAGCTGTTCTAAAGACGCCAAATCCCATACTTGGGTTGATAAAGTATCAAAATTAAACGGCCTTAGTATCAGGGTGATAGGCAACTCTTTCATGGTGTCTACAAACACCAGTAGCATGGCGGTGAGCACACTTGGTCGTATTAAAGGGAGATGAATTCGCCATAGCGTCTTACCTGAACGGCTACCAAGAATACGTGAGGCGTCATCCATTTCAGGAGTGATTTTGGTAAGGCTTGCGTCAAGCGTACGGTAACTTAAAGCGATAAAACGCAGCGAATAGGCTAATACCAAGGCGCCACCGGTGCCAGTGAGCAATAAGCCGGTTGGATAATCAAACCAGGCTTTCATTACGCTATCAACAGCATTATCAAACACACCAAGCGGGTACAAAATGCCTACTGCTAGCACCGCACCAGGGATGGCATACCCCAAGGTTGCAGCCTCGGCGATGCTGCGCATTTTATTGCTTTTAGATAAGCGAACCCCGTAGGCTAGCAACAAACCCAAAATCGTTGTTAGCAACGCGGCCATAATCGCCAAAGAAAAACTGTTCCAAGCACTATTTAAGTACTGCTCTATTCCTTGGTCTAAATTGCGTAATGCATAATTAGTTAACACCGTGATAGGCAAGATGAAACCAAGGCTAATAGGCAATAAACATAAAGCGGTGGCTAGCCATGCTTTAAAGCCCGAAAGCGGTTCGGCAAACATAGCGGGAGATTGACCAGTCAGCTTATAAAACTTACCAGCGTTGCGGCTATAGCGCTCTAAACCCAGCAGCAAGATAGAAAAACTCACCAGCATTAAGGCTATTTGAGCGGCGGCGGACAGGCTGCTCATGTTTAGCCACACATCAAATATTCCCGCGGTTAACGTAGGCACTGCAAAAAACTCTACCGTGCCATATTCATTAATGGTTTCCATTAGCGCTAATGTAACCCCAACCACAATGGCAGGTCGCGCTAGTGGCAATGCCACTTTAAAAAAGCTCTGAGTTTGACTTTTGCCTAGGCAGCGGCTCATTTCAAAAAGCTGTGCAGCTTGCTCTACAAAAGCAGCACGCGCTAACAAATACACATAGGGATACAGCACTAAACTCAATACCGCAATGGCGCCTTGAATGGAGCGAATCTCCGGAAACCAGTAGTCTCGTGCAGTTTGCCAGCCAAACAAAGCGCGCAAGCTTTTTTGTACAAAACCTGCGTATTCAAGTTGGTCAGTAATAACAAAGGCGAGTATGTAACTTGGTACCGCCAAGGGTAGCAATAGCGCCCATACCAAAACCGATTTCAGGGGAAAATTAAAGCGCGTGACCAACCAGGCCGCACCGGTACCCATTAAACTGGTAAATAAAGCCACGCCCAAACACAGCATTAAAGTGTTTTTAACGTAAATCCAAAATACCGTATCCAGTAAGTGTTGCCAGATTTCTTGGTTGTCGGCCCATGAGAGCATCAAAATGGTGGCAATAGGGACAATGGCTAAGGCAGCAATTGCTAAGGCAAGCCATACCCAAGGGTCAAAGCGTAAACGAGCTAACGAGAAAGGCGAAGTAGAATTGGCGGTAGTGCTCATAGCTTCCAAATAAAAAAACGGCACAGAGCCGAAAACTAATAAAGCTGACCTAAGGCCAGCTTTATTGACGCTTGCTAATAGAATAGCAAGTTTAACAACCTTTACATGTCATAGCCAACACGGTCAACTAAGCGTGCTGCTGCAGCACGTTGGTCTGCCACTTCTTGAAGGGAAATACGGTCAGCTTTGAAATCACCTAGGCTTTCAATAAACTCATCAGTTTTGATACCGGTGCGAACTGGTTCTTCGTAGTTGGCAGTAGCGTATAAACCTTGAGCTTTTTCACCAACTAAGAACTCTAACAACTTAATGGCATTCTCTTTGTTTTTAGCTGTTTTCAATAAACCAGCACCAGAAATATTAATGTGCTGACCACGGCCGCCAATGTCTTGGTCTAAGTATACAACGCGGATCTGCTCGGCCCACTCTTGCTGCTCAGGGCTCTTAGTGTTGTAGAACATCTTGCCCATGTAGTAACGGTTAGCAATCGCTAAATCACATTGGCCTTCGAAGATGGCTTTAGCTTGAGCACGGTCGTTACCTTGTGGCTTGCGTGCCAAGTTAGCTTTTAAACCTTTTAGCCACGTTTCTGCGGCAGCTTCACCGTCTTCAGCAATCACTGAAGCAATCAAACCAATGTTGTAAACATGCTTACCAGAACGAGTACAAATACGGCCTTGCCATTTTGGATCGGCTAAGTCTTTAAGTGAGTTAAGCTCACCTTCTTTAACGCGGTCTTTATGAGCATAAATAACCCGAGCGCGTGTGGTTAAGGCAAACCATAAGTTATCTGGATGGCGTAAGTGAGCCGGAACAACTTCGTCAATAACTGGAGAGTTAACGGCTTCAAATAAACCAGCAGCGCGCACTTCTTCCAAACGACCGATATCAACGGTTAGTACTAAATCAGCAGGATTGTTTTCGCCTGCCGCTTTGATCTTTTCAGCTAAACCTTTAGCAGCATGCACAACATTCACTTTAATGCCCGTTTCTTCGGTAAACGCATCAGTTAAAGGTTGTAACAAGCTTTGTTGGCGGTAAGAGTATAAGTTTACTTCTTCTGCAGCTAAGGCTGGAGTGGCAACCACTAGTGAAGCCACCATGGCCACTAATGAAGAGAATACTGATTTATTCACAAATGAGTCCTTCAATATATGTTAAACGCAAATCGTTATCATTTGACTTTAGATTAACATGAGACAACATCTTTCGCTATGTTTTAAAACAAAAAAAGGCCCGCAATGCGGGCCTTTTTTATTACTTTTTAATCTTAGCTAGAAGACTTAACTGTTACGAACTCAGGGTATGCATCGATACCACAATCAGCAATGTCCATACCGTTCATTTCTTCTTCTTCAGAAACTCGGATACCCATTACAGCTTTTAGGATGCTCCATACGATGAAGCTTGCTACGAATACCCATGCAAAGATAGTTAATGCACCGATGATTTGGCCAGAGAAGCTTGAACCATCGTTAGTTAGTGGAACAATCAATAGACCGAATAGACCAACTACACCGTGAACTGAGATAGCACCTACTGGATCATCAATCTTAATCTTATCGAAGAATACGATAGACGCTACAACCAATACGCCAGCTACAGCACCAAACAGAGTGGCTTGAAGCGCAGTAGGAGTAGAAGGTTCTGCAGTAATCGCTACTAGACCAGCTAATGCGCCGTTTAATAACATTGTTAGGTCTGCTTTACCCCAAGTAAGCTTACATACTAGTAGTGCAGCGATTGCACCAGCCGCAGCTGCAGCGTTAGTGTTTAAGAATACCATTGCAACAGAGTGAGCGTTTGAAGCATCAGCAAGTTTCAATACAGAACCGCCGTTAAAGCCAAACCAACCCATCCATAAGATGAAAGTACCTACAGTAGCTAGCGGCATGTTTGAACCAGGAATTGGGTTAACAGAACCGTTTTTACCGTATTTACCTTTACGAGCACCTAGTAGTAGTACACCGGCTAATGCTGCTGCAGCACCTGCTAAGTGAACAATACCTGAACCAGCGAAGTCAGAGAAACCAAGGTCGCCTAGGTTGTATAGACCGAATACGTCTGCACCGCCCCATGTCCAGCTACCTTCTAGAGGGTAGATGAAACCAGTTAGCACTACAGCGAAGATTAGGAATGCCCAAAGCTTCATACGCTCAGCAACTGCACCCGAAACAATAGACATTGCAGTTGCAACGAATACTACTTGGAAGAAGAAGTCAGAAGCACCTGAGTATACGCTGCCGCCTTCAAAGCCTTCTTCAGCTTTAGAAGCTAATACGCCACCTAGGTCAAAGGCTTCGATGCCTGATAAGAAGATACCGCCGTCATACATGATTGAGTAACCACAAATCAAGTACATGATACAAGCGATAGAGTAAAGAGCGATGTTCTTAGTTAGAATTTCAGTGGTGTTTTTAGCGCGAACTAAACCAGCTTCTAGCATAGAGAAGCCAGCAGCCATCCACATTACTAATGCGCCACACACCAAAAAGTAGAAGGTGTCGATGGCATATTGCAGTTGATAAATTTCGTTTTCCATAATTACTTCCCCGTAATCCCTGTTATAAGCTTGCTAAGGTTGCCCTTAGATAGCCTCTGCATCCATTTCGCCAGTACGAATACGTACTACGTTGCTTAAGTCGTATACAAAAATCTTACCGTCACCGATTTTGCCGGTGTAAGCAGCACTAGAAATCGCTTCAATAATGCGATCCACATTTTCAGAGCTAGTAGCAATCTCTAGTTTTACCTTAGGTAGAAAGTCAACTTGGTACTCGGCACCACGATATAATTCGGTGTGACCTTTTTGACGACCAAAACCTTTAACTTCAGATACGGTTAAACCATCTACGCCAACTTCGGCGATGGCTTCACGCACGTCATCCAATTTGAATGGCTTGATTATCGCGCTAATTAGTTTCATTTGAGCTCCTCCAAAGAGTCATCGATTAACTTTTGTCGAATAACAAAATACAAGGCTTGTGCCAAAACAGAATTAGATATACAAAACAATAAGTTAAGAAACAAAACATAAAATAGAACAAATACAGCCGCACCATTATGGTGCTATATTTTTTAACAACGCTCCAACATGGTTCACATTTTGGTAGTGGTATTTCTATCAGCACTAATAGAGTGCAGCTAGCGAAGAATATGTAGCAACTTGGCAGTTAACCCGCATATAAGTTAGGGTTAAAGTAATGAATTGGCTGAATAAAAAGAGCTGAAGAAGGGTTTAGAACATTCTCGAACTAGATGCTAATTTTGCACCATGTTAATAAGTCTCGATAGATTTTAACAATTCTAGGAAATCGTCGTAACCGCAAGCACTATGCGCTGCATCTAAACTCATGGCATCTTGTAAGAGCGCTGGATTATCTGAAGCGTCGTCTTGAGAAACCTCGATGCTAACTTCATCTAGATTGGCCACAAAACGGAACTCATCACTGTCTATGTGTAGCTCTGCTAAGCCAGATAGATTTTTCAAGCGGGCGAGTAAGGAAGAAATAAACTGACGGTCTTTATTCAATTCGCGCTCTAGCCACATCGAAAAACACCGATGTTCGTCACCGCAATCAATAAAAAATGCGCCGTCCAATGAACGGCGAATCGTCAGTTCCATAGTTTCAGTCTAGTTACTTAAACAAGCAGACTGTAAGTTTACGCTAGCTGCGCTGTTTAACATAGTAGGAACAAGATCATAAGCGGCATTTGGCTTTAGCTTAAAGCGCATTGCTACGGCTGTTTTGATTTGTTTTTCCAATACTTCAATGTTAACAGGCTTAACGATTAAGCCTTGCACGTCCATCAATACATTAAAACCAAGCAATTGCTTAGTGGCTTCAGATGCTAAAGATAGAATAGCGATATCAGAGCTAGCTAAAGTTTGGCCAGTTCGAATTGCCTTAATTAGCTTTAAGCCTTCGGCATTAGCTAACTCGGTGTCGATGATCACAGCTTGAAACTCGTTGCTCATTAGTCGCTCATGCAACAAACCAGCATTAGAGAACATTTCTAACTGTTTTAACTCGCCATCTGCCTTCAGGTTTTGAATTTTCTGGCAGGTCTCAGTATCACTTAGTAACAAGGCTTTAGCTTGATTTTGAACCAGCTCCGGTTTTACTCGGTTTGGCTGACCTACTGCTTCACATCTTGCTATGTAACCCTTTTTGGGAATGGTAGCGATAGTGAGTTCAGTATTGTTCAAAGTAGTGATTACTTTTCGTAACTGAGATATATGCTGGTTAATTGTATGGTCTGAGACACTACGCCCCCACACAGCATCAGACAAGTCGTCTCTCCCCACAACTTGATTGACATGTTTACACAAATATCCCAACAAATGGGTTCTTAATGGTCCCAAATAGGCACTTTTATCCTTAAACGTAATACTATTTTGGCTCATATCTACGGCCAACGGGCCAACTACTACAACATCATTAAAGGACATATTGTCTTCCAACTGCAAGCGAATGAGCTAGTAAATCTAGCGGGCTCCTTTATACCAGTAAATGCTAAAATTATCCATATTTTGCAGCACATAATAACGCAAATTATATTTATTTTATAATAAAATGTTCATAATTTTACTTATTTAGGCGTATATATAGTACCACCTCAGTGTGTTACTTGGCTATTGTGCAAAAAAAAACGCAGCCAAAGCTGCGTTTTTAATGCGGTGTGAAAAATCTACACGGCGGCTTGAATAATCACTTCATCTGCCACTTTAGTGTAATCAGTGATTTCATCGAAGTTGAGGTAACGATAAGTATCAGCTGCAGTAGCGTCAATTTGCTTCGCATACTCAAGGTACTCCTCTGGAGTAGGTAACTTACCTAAAATGGCCGATACAGCAGCTAACTCGGCAGAAGCCAAGTAAACATTAGCGCCGGTACCTAAACGGTTAGGGAAGTTACGCGTAGAGGTAGAGACTACCGTTGAGTTATCGGCCACGCGTGCTTGGTTACCCATACACAAAGAACAACCAGGGATCTCGGTACGTGCACCAACACGACCGTAAATACCGTAGTAGCCTTCTTCGGTAAGCTGCTTCTGGTCCATACGTGTTGGAGGAGCAACCCACATACGTGTTGGCAATGAGCCAGTATGCTTGTCGAGCAATTTACCTGCTGCACGGAAATGACCAATGTTAGTCATACATGAACCTAAGAACACTTCATCAATGCTCTGGCCTGCTACTTCAGATAGTAAACGCGCATCATCTGGATCATTTGGCGCACACAATACTGGCTCGTTAATATCAGCCAAATCAATCTCAATGATTTCTTTGTATTCTGCGTCTTTGTCTGCTTCCATCAATTCAGGGTTAGCGATCCACTCTTGCATAGCAGTGATACGACGCTCGATAGTACGACGGTCGCCGTAGCCTTCAGCAATCATCCACTTAAGCATCACAATGTTTGAGTTTAAGTACTCAATGATTGGGGCTTTACCTAACTTAATAGTACAACCTGCAGCACTGCGCTCAGCAGATGCATCCGACAATTCAAAAGCTTGCTCAACTTTTAGCTCTTCTAAGCCTTCAATTTCTAAGATACGACCTGAGAAGATGTTTTTCTTGCCTTTCTTCTCAACCGTTAATAGACCGCGTTGAATCGCAGCATAAGGAATTGCATGCACCAAATCACGTAAGGTAATACCTGGCTTCATTTCGCCTTTAAAGCGAACCAAGATTGATTCCGGCATATCTAAGGGCATAACACCTGTAGCAGCAGCAAATGCCACCAAACCAGAACCTGCAGGGAAAGAAATACCAATTGGGAAACGGGTATGCGAGTCACCACCAGTACCAACAGTATCTGGTAACAACATACGGTTTAGCCAAGAGTGGATAACACCGTCACCAGGGCGTAGAGATACGCCGCCACGGTTCATGATGAAATCAGGAAGCGTGTGGTGAGTATTCACATCTACTGGTTTAGGGTAAGCAGCGGTATGACAGAATGACTGCATGGTTAGGTCTGCAGAGAAGCCCAAACAGGCTAAATCTTTTAGCTCATCACGGGTCATTGGGCCAGTAGTATCTTGCGAGCCCACTGTCGTCATCTTCGGCTCACAGTATTGGCCAGGTCGAATACCGTCTACACCACAGGCTTTACCTACCATTTTCTGGGCAAGCGTAAAGCCTTTAGTTGAAGCAGCTACGTCTTGAGGGCGCTTGAATACTTCCGAAGGCTCTAGGCCTAAAGATGTACGAGCACGGTCAGTTAAGCCACGGCCAATAATGAGAGGGATACGGCCACCAGCGCGAACTTCATCAAGTAATACGTCGGTTTTTAGCTCAAAGGTTGAGATAACTTCGTCAGTACCTGATTTTTTCACTTCACCAGCAAACGGGTAAATGTCGATAACATCGCCCATGCCTAGTTTTTCTACGTCTAACTCGATAGGCAATGCGCCAGCATCTTCCATGGTATTAAAGAAGATTGGTGCAATTTTTCCGCCTAAACAAAAGCCACCGCCACGCTTGTTTGGTACATGAGGAATATCATCGCCCATTAACCACAACACAGAGTTAGTAGCAGATTTACGCGAAGAACCAGTACCTACAACGTCACCTACGTAAACTAGTGGATGGCCTTTCTCTTTCAAGGCTTCAACTTGCTTCATTGGGCCAATTGAACCCGCTTGATCAGGTTCGATCCCTTCTCTGGCATTTTTAAGCATAGCTAATGCGTGCAGTGGGATATCTGGTCGAGACCAAGCATCGGGAGCAGGCGATAAGTCATCGGTGTTGGTTTCGCCGGTCACTTTGAAAACAGTAAGTGTTGATTTTTCAGCAAGCTCAGGGCGGCTTAAGAACCACTCTGCATCGGCCCAGCTTTGCATCACTTGTTGTGCAAAGTTGTTGCCCGCTTTGGCTTTTTCTTCCACGTCGTGGAAAGCATCAAACATCAATAAAGTATGTGATAAGGCTTTAGCTGCGATAGGTGCAAGCTCAGCATTATCAAGTAATGAGATGAGTGGTTCAATATTGTAACCACCTTGCATTGTACCCAACAGTTCAGTGGCATACGCGGCAGAAACAATAGGAGAGCTTACTTCTCCAGCTGCTACAGCAGCAAGAAAACCGGCTTTAACATAAGCGGCTTCATCTACACCTGGGGGAATTCGGTTTGCTAACAAATCGAGTAGAAACTCTTCTTCACCGGCTGGCGGAGCTTTTAATAACTCTACTAATCCTGCGGTTTGTTCAGCATCGAGGGGTTTAGGTACAATACCTTCAACAGCACGCTCTTCGACGTGTTTGCGGTAGCTTTCTAGCACGGCTCGCTCCTTATTGTAATAATGCCCGTAGGGGATATCCATATATATGGGCCAGAGCTTTGCTGGCCTCATGGGGCTGAGATTATAGCCGTTTTAACTATAAATTAAAATATCGACGTTTCAGCTAAGCTAACAAAAAAACAGTTAAATCATTTTATAACAACAACTTACAGCCTTTATTATACTTTAGCCACAAGCGGAAAAGTTACAATTTATTCACATTTATCACTTATTTAGAAGTCATTGCCGATAAATAAATATAAAGTTTGCTCCGATTCGTTGTGCCCATAGGCAAGTACCACCGGCCCTAATACACTGGTGTCTAGAGCAGCAAAAATACTGCCGGCCCACAGCGCACTGCTATAAGAAATTTCATCAGAGCTATTCCATACTCCGCCGTTTTCCAAAGACCCCCCGACAAAAACAGGCGCTTGTAATACGGGAGATTGAAAATAGTGCAGCTGATAAAAGTACATGAGGCCCGTTAGCGCCTTATAACGACCCGATAACTGTTCATACTTAAAGCCTGAAAGACGTAAAAAGCCACCTAAGTCTTGAGCATCAGTTGGCACAACAAAGTCACTACCTGTGCTGCCATATTCACCAAACCAATTTAAATTATGCTTATCCCAGCCAAATGGCACTTTCCAGCGAGCCTCAAAACTGGGCGCTAATACACTAGAAAACCCTTGTACATCTTCATGATAAAGAGTTAAACCCACATCCAGCATTTTGCCTTGGGTAGGAAAAGCCCAGCTGTTTAGGGTGTCATAGTCAAATCTAAAGTAAGGACCATATAACCAATAGCTGGCATCGCCGCTAAATCCTTTTAATTCGATATCACCGTGCCTAGCCGCTAAGCCTAGCCCCCATTCTTGCCAGGGTTTATAGTTCCAGGCTAGTTGAGTGCGAAAAGTGGCGTCACTAAAATCGGCTTCTAGGTACTCAATGTCTTCACCTAAACCATATAAACGGCGGCTGCGTTTATCGTACTCTGCTGATACTAACCAAGCATATTTAAGGTTATCGGTAAATGGCGTGTAGTATTCGGTAAATAGACGCTTTATCGACCCGATTTCAAACTCATTACGCCACTCTGCACCATACTCATTTAGATTAGTTAAGGTAAACCCAAGGCCCAAATTCGCTTCGGTGCGATCCGAAAAGTTCTCCTGCAAACCAAGCTTCATATCAAAGTAGCCTGGCCCCCAGCGCTTTTCTTGAGTATCCACGTGAATCACATTAGCGCCCTGTTCACTGCTAATTCGATAGTCGACTCGCTCAAAGGTTCCTAAGGCATACAATTGGCTAATTTTTTCCTCAAGTTGAGCTTTGGAAAGCAACTCACCTTGATTGAGTTGTAAACGAGATAAAATAACCTCATCGCTCAAAGCTGAGTTGTTATTGAGTTCAATTTTACTCACCACAAATTGTTCATGTAGTTTAAGTGTGGCTCTGCGATCTTTAACCTTTTGTTGATAGGCTAAATATACCTTTTCTTGGTCATCACTATGAATACGCTTAGCTAACTGTGCTATCGGCTCTGCTGCCGCTTGCTTACCTCGTTTAATCGCTAAAGGCATTAATGCAAAGTCAGCGGTATCGATGCCAGTTACATCGGGTGATATGAGTAAGTCATCAGCCCCTAGCAAGGCAATTTGTCGCTCGGTACCAGATCGAGTAAGAAAGATAGAGAGCTGGTCTACCACGTCAACCGCGGTGTTAAGCTCGTCTTGAGTTTTTAGCCGCGCACCAATATCTACCGCGATAATGATGTCTGCACCCATTTCTTTTAATACATCCACAGGCATGTTGTTAACCACGCCTCCGTCAGAAAGCTGTTTGCCATCAAGCTCTACTGGGCGTAACGCACCGGGCACCGACATACTCGCTTGCATAGCAACGGCTAAGTCGCCACGCTTGAGAATATAAGGGGTCATAGCAGCCATATCGGTGGCTACTGCGCGATAAGGAATGGCCAACTCATCAAAACTTTCTAGCGCTTCTAAGTTGCTGGTGGCATAACGCAAAATCTCGGCCATAGTTTGGCCTTGCACAGCGCCTTTAGGTATTTGAACGCCGTCTTTATTAACCCCAATTGGCAAGGCTATTTGGTAGTCATCTTGTTGCTTTTTACTTCTCAGCGATAATTCACTGCGAGTGACTTCATCAACAAAGCCACTCTCCCAATAAATAGAAAAGGTTAAATCTTCAATCTCTTGCGCGCTATAGCCCATCGCTAACATGGCACCAAAATAAGCGCCCATGCTGGTTCCAGCTACGTAATCGACAGGAATTTGGTTTTCTTCGAGTAATTGAATAACCCCCAAATGCGCCGCACCTTTTGCCCCCCCGCCACTGAGCGCCAAGCCTATTTTTGGGCGAGCAATAACAGAAGAAGAAAAAAGTATTAGCAATATAAGCCACAAGGCTTTACGCAATAGCCGCATGCAGAGTCATTCCTTTGAAATCTAAACAATAAAGGCAGCCTAGGCTGCCTTTATAACTGTAGTTTTTTAGACTAATTCAGTCTATTTTTTCTTTTTCTTGGCTTTCGCATTTGGAAGGTCGGTAATGCTTCCTTCAAAAATCTCTGCAGCCAAGCCAACCGATTCATGTAAGGTTGGGTGAGCGTGAATGGTTAACGCGATGTCTTCAGCATCACAACCCATCTCAATCGCTAAGCCAATTTCACCTAACAATTCACCGCCGTTGGTACCTACTACCGCACCACCAATTACTCGACCAGACTCTTTATCAAAGATCATCTTAGTCATGCCATCTGGACAGTCTGATGCAATTGCACGGCCCGAAGCAGCCCAAGGGAATACTGAGGCTTCGTAGTTAATGCCTTGTGCTTTAGCTTCTTTCTCGGTTAGACCTACCCATGCCATCTCTGGCTCGGTGTAAGCAATCGAAGGGATCACTTTAGGATCGAAGAAGTGTTTCTTACCAGAGATAACTTCTGCCGCTACGTGGCCTTCATGCACCCCTTTGTGTGCCAACATAGGTTGCCCTACGATGTCGCCAATAGCATGGATGTGAGGAACGTTAGTACGAAGCTGCTTATCAACTTCAATAAAGCCGCGCTCAGTCACTTCTATACCAGCTTTCTCAGCATCTAAACCTAAGCCATTTGGTACACGACCTACCGCAACCAATACTGCGTCGTAACGTACTGGCTCATGTGGTGCCTGCTTACCTTCGTAGGTTACGTATAAGCCGTCTGTTTTCGACTCAACTGCTACCACTTTGGTTTCAAGCATGATGTTGAATTTGTCTTTCACTTTTTTGGTATAAGCGCGAACAACATCTTTATCAGCTGCTGGTACAAGTTGGTCAGCAAATTCTACAACGTCAATCTCACTGCCAAGTGCACCGTATACTGTACCCATTTCTAGGCCAATGATACCGCCACCTAATACTAACAACTTACCAGGAACTTCTTTAAGCTCTAGTGCGTCAGTTGAATCCCATACACGTGGGTCATTGTGTGGAATAAACGGTAATTTAACTGGGCGAGAACCCGCTGCAATAATTGCGTTGTCAAAGTTAATAGTAGTGGCTTCGCCATCATCACCAGTTACTTCTAGTGAGTTAGCGCCGGTAAACTTACCTAAGCCTTGTACTACTTTAACTTTACGCATTTTAGCCATACCATCGAGGCCACCAGTCAACTGACTGATTACTTTCTCTTTCCAGGTACGGATTTTATTAATGTCGGTTTGTGGCTCACCAAACACAATGCCGTGCTCAGCCAGTGATTTTGCTTCTTCAATCACTTTAGCTACATGCAACAAAGCTTTTGATGGGATACACCCCACATTCAAACATACTCCGCCGAGGGTGGCGTAGCGTTCTACAATTACTGTTTCCAAACCTAAATCGGCAGCACGGAAGGCAGCAGAATAACCTGCAGGGCCTGCACCCAGTACTACCACCTGGGTCTTGATTTCCTTACTCATTGATGACCTCTTGGTATTGTTATGTTGTAAAGCTGCTGTAGGGTAAAAGTGTCAACCATGCAGCTAAACTGAGTTTACGGTTAATCGGTATAAAAAAGAAGAGCTGGGTGATAAACACCCAGCTCTTATTACTAAAGTACTAGTCGGCGAATGTCGCCCAACAAGCCACTTAAGGTTGAGATAAATCTCGCGCCGTCGGCCCCATCAATCACTCGGTGATCGTAAGACAGTGCCAATGGCAACATTAGCTTCGGTACAAAATCTTTGCCGTTCCATTTTGGTTTCATCTCACTGCGCGAAACACCCAAAATGGCTACCTCTGGAGCATTTACGATAGGTGTAAACTGGGTACCACCAATACCGCCAAGGCTAGAAATAGTGAAACAACCACCCTGCATGTCTGAGGCAGTAAGCTTACCAGCACGTGCTTTCTTAGAAATTTCTACCAACTCTTCAGAAAGCTGATAAATGCCTTTCTTATTCACATCACGCACTACCGGTACAACCAAGCCATTTGGCGTATCTACAGCGATACCGATATGGATGTACTTCTTCATGATGAGGCTATTGCCATCGTCAGACAGTGCCGAGTTAAACTTAGGCATGCTCTCTAAAGTTTTAGCTGCGGCTTTTAGCATGAATACTAGCGGCGTGATCTTAAAGCCTAACTGTTGCTTCTCAGCGATCACGTTTTGTTCTTTACGGAAAGCTTCCATTTCTGAAATGTCGGCTTCGTCAAACTGAGTAACGTGAGGGATTTTCACCCAGTTACGGTGCAGTGCTGGACCAGAGATTTTCTGAATGCGTGATAGTGGCACTTCTTCCACTTCACCAAACTTAGAGTAATCAATGCTTGGCCATGCTGCTACGTCCATTCCTGAGCCACCGGCGCTAGCACCAGACTCTAGAACTTTAACCGCTTGCTTAACGTAAGCTTGAACGTCTTCTTTTACGATACGCCCTTTACGGCCCGAACCTTTAACTTTGGCTAAATCAACACCAAACTCACGTGCTAAACGGCGAATTACTGGAGAGGCATGTACATAAGCACTATTCTCTACGAACTCACCCGATTTAGCTGGTGCACTAGCAGGCTTACTTGCTGGTGCAGGTGCTGCAGCTGGTTTTGGAGCTTCAGCCGGAGCGCTGACAGCAGGTGCTGCAGAAGTTACTTCAAACACCATGATCAGCGAGCCAGTCTTAACTTTATCGCCAACAGCTACTTTAAGCTCTTTCACTACACCAGCGAAAGGTGCAGGAACTTCCATTGCCGCTTTATCACCTTCAACAGAGATAAGCATTTGCTCTAGCTCTACGCTATCGCCAACGGAAACTGCAACTTCAGTCACTTCAACTTCATCATCGCCAATATCAGGAATGTTAACTTCTTGAAGCTGCGAAGCTGCAGGAGCAGCCGCTGGAGCCTCTGCCACAGGCGCAGCAGGTGCAGAACCAGCAACTTCAAATTCCATAATTAGCGTACCAGTAGACACTTTATCGCCTACTGCAATGCTAATGGCTTTAACCGTGCCAGCAAATGGCGCTGGTACTTCCATTGCCGCTTTGTCGCCTTCAACCGAAATAAGCGTTTGCTCAGCTTCAATTATATCGCCAACACTTACTGCTACTTCGGTCACTTCAACTTCATCATCACCAATATCTGGCACATGAACCAGTTCAACTGAACTTGCTGCAGGAGCAGCGGCTTCTACCGGAGCTGCCGCTGGTTGCTCGGCTGCGCCTTCAGCTTCAAAGATCATAATCAATGCGTTGGTGGCTACACTGTCACCTACCGCTACTTTAATTTCTTTTACAACGCCAGCTTGAGAAGCCGGAACTTCCATTGCCGCT
This sequence comes from Agarivorans sp. JK6, assembly GCF_045277145.1. Lineage (NCBI taxonomy): Bacteria > Pseudomonadati > Pseudomonadota > Gammaproteobacteria > Alteromonadales > Alteromonadaceae > Agarivorans > Agarivorans sp. JK6. The sequence continues at coordinate 3,926,030 of NZ_CP113525.1, forward strand.
TTGTCGCCTTCTACCGAAATTAACGATTGCTCTAATTCTACGCTATCGCCAACTTCAACAAGGATCTCGGTCACTTCTACTTCATCAGCGCCAATATCTGGTACAAAAATTTCAATACTCATAGCTATTCGCCCTTACGCGTAGAGAGGGTTAGTTTTGTTAGTGTCGATGTCGTATTTTGCAATCGCTTCGCTCACAACTTTCTTATCTAAAGTGCCAGCTTTAGCTAGCTCAGTAAGTGCAGCTACTACGATGTAGTCAGCATTTACTTCAAAGTGACGACGCAAGTTCTCACGACTATCACTACGGCCAAAGCCATCAGTACCCAATACTTTGTAGCTACCTGGTACATAAGCGCGAACTTGCTCTGCGTATTGCTTCATGTAATCGGTCGCAGCAATAGTTGGTGCGTCAGTTAGCGCCTCAGTGATGTAGGCCACTTGCGCTTCGCTTTCTGGGTTTAACATGTTGGCACGCTCAACGGCTTGACCTTCACGGGTTAGCTCGTTGAAAGACGTTACGCTAAATACGTCAGATGCAATGTCGTACTCTTCGCTCAATACTTTGGCTGCTTTCAATACTTGCTGCATGATGGTGCCCGAACCTAGTAACTGAACTTGGCCTTTAGCACCTTTGTTTTCTTCAAACTTGTAAATACCCTTACGAATACCTTCTTCAGCGCCTGCTGGCATAGCTGGTTGATGGTAGTTTTCGTTCATTAAGGTTAAGTAGTAGTAAACATTCTCTTGGTCACCGTACATGCGGCGTAAACCATCTTGCAGAATTACCGCAACTTCAAAAGCAAAGCTTGGATCGTAAGAAATACAGTTAGGGATGGTGTTAGCCAAAATTAGGCTATGGCCATCTTCGTGCTGCAAACCTTCGCCGTTTAGCGTAGTACGACCTGCCGTAGCACCTAATAGGAAACCACGCGCTTGTTGGTCACCCGCCATCCAACACATATCACCCACACGTTGGAAACCAAACATAGAGTAGTAGATGTAGAATGGAATCATTGGCACGTCGTTAGTGCTGTACGAAGTAGCAGCCGCTACCCACGAACTCATAGCACCTAATTCGTTAATACCTTCTTGCAATACCTGACCGCTAGTATCTTCTTTGTAGTAAGACACTTGCTCTCTATCCTGCGGAGTGTAAGTTTGGCCACTTGGGTTGTAGATACCAATTTGGCGGAACAAACCTTCCATACCAAAAGTACGTGCTTCATCGGCAATAATTGGCACTACGTTTTTACCAATGCCTTTGTTTTTAAGCATTACATTTAAGGCGCGAACATAAGCCATAGTGGTTGAAATATCACGTTTTTGCTCGCCTAATAGCGCATCAAATTCGCTTAGTTCTGGAATCGCTAACTCTTGAGTGAAGTTAGGTAAACGCGATGGCGTGTAACCGGCTAGCTCTTTACGGCGAGCATGCAAGTAATCGTGCTCTGGTGTACCCGGCTTAAGTTCAATGTACGGCAAGCTAGGTAACGCTTCATCACTAACATCTACACCCAAGCGGTCACGGAACTGCTCTACATGAGTCATGTCCATTTTCTTAACCTGGTGAGCAATGTTTTTACCTTGAGCCGCTTCACCCATACCATAACCTTTAACGGTTTTAGCAAGAATTACTGTTGGAGCGCCAGAGGTTTTGCGTGCTTTATCAAAAGCTGCGTAAAGCTTAACTGGATCGTGACCACCGCGACGTAGAGCAAAAATTTCATCATCAGACATATCTTTAACTAAGTCAGCCGTTTCACTGTACTTACCAAAGAAGTGTTCACGCACGTAAGCACCGTACTTAGACTTAAAGGTTTGGTAATCGCCATCAACTGTTTCGTTCATCAGTTGCAACAACTTACCTGAGCTATCTTTGCTTAGTAGGCTATCCCACTCGCTGCCCCAAACCACTTTAATCACATTCCAGCCAGCGCCTTTAAATAGGCCTTCTAGCTCTTGAATGATTTTGCCGTTGCCCATAACCGGGCCGTCTAGGCGCTGCAAGTTACAGTTGATAAGGAAACATAAGTTATCTAATTTCTCACGCGCTGCGAAAGAAATAGCGCCACGTGATTCCGGCTCGTCCATTTCGCCGTCACCAAGGAAGGCGTATACACGTTGGCCAGAACAATCTTTTAAGCCACGACCGGTTAAGTACTTAAGGAAGCGAGCTTGATAAATGGCAGAAATTGGACCAAGACCCATAGATACTGTTGGGAACTGCCAGAACTCAGGCATTAACTTAGGGTGTGGGTAAGAGCTTAAGCCTTTACCGTCTACCTCTTGGCGGAAACTGTCTAGTTGCTCTGCGGTTAAACGGCCTTCAACAAAGGCACGAGCATAAATACCAGGAGAGATATGACCTTGGTAATAAACTAAATCGCCACCATCTTTTTCATTACGCGCTTTAAAGAAGTGGTTAAAACACACTTCGTAAAATGCTGCAGAAGACTGGTAAGAAGCCATGTGGCCACCTAAGTCGAGGTCCTTTTTAGAGGCACGCAATACAATCATAATCGCATTCCAGCGAATAATTGAACGAATACGACGCTCTATTGCGCTGTCACCCGGGTATTCAGGTTGTTCTGCCACCGAAATGGTGTTGATGTAATCACTAGTGATTGACCCACCAGGGCCAGCGAGTCCATCTATGCCCGCGTTAGCGATGACCTGCTCCAACAAGAACTGGGCACGTTCAACGCCTTCTTCACGGATCACAGATTCAATGGCGTCTATCCACTCACGAGTTTCTAGTGAGTCAACATCATGCTTCAGTACCTCTGACATGGCTGTTTCCTTATCAGTTATTAATAGTTTCCAAACCACTGCAACGCAGCTTTTGGGTTACACTTTCAATTGTTTTAAACGGCGATTAGAACGCTCAACTCGGCTTTCTTCTCGTTCGATTTGTAACAGCGTCTCTTCAATAAACGCTAAATGCTTGTGTGAGGCTTCTCTGGCGTCATCAGGCTTACCATCGAGAATGGCTTGTAACATAAGTGACCGATGATGGCGGATTTTGTCTGCCACATTAGGACGCGTATACAACACCTGAAAATTGTCCATGATGTTTTTTTCTAACAATGGACTCAAACCTCTAATTAAATGAAACAATACTAAGTTGTGTGACGCCTCAGTAATGGCTTCATAAAAACGTAAAACGGCTTTTGCTTCACTAATGGTATCGCCGTCTTGTTGTGCAAGTTCAATCCGTTCATGACTGGCTTGCACTTTTTCTAAATCAGCCTCGGTGCCACGCAGTGCCGCGTAGTAAGCCGAGATGCCTTCTACCGCATGACGAAACTCCAACAAGTCTAGTTGGCTTTCATCATGATTGGACAATAAATTAAACAGCGGATCGGTTAGCGCTTCACGCAGCTTTTGTTGCACATAAGTGCCGCCGCCTTGGCGCCTTACAACTAGACCTTTTGCTTCAAGTTGCTGAATCGCTTCGCGCAATGATGGGCGTGATACATCGAATTGTTTGGCCAACTCGCGCTCAGCAGGTAAGCGTTCACCCGGCGGTAAACTTCCTTCTAAGATCATTCGCTCTAATTGCTTTGCAATAACATCAGCGAGTTTAGGTGGCTTAATTCGTTGGTAGCTCATTAGTTTCCGTTGCACTTAATATTGGTAATACCAATTTACACGCAGCAAATTAACAAATCAGAAACACGCTGTCCAGAAAAATTGACCCACATCAATTTAGCCAGCACTTATCGCAAAATAAGTAAAGTCTTTTGTACGACAAATATAATTGGTCAGACCTTTTTTTGTGCACAAGATCGGGCAAATGTAACAAGGAGAAAGGATTTTACAAGATTATGTAAAAATAGATGAAAACAAGAAGCCGCTGAGCAGCGGCCTAAATAAGCCAGCCAGCAATGGTTAAAATAGCAATAATCGCAATAGCCAGCATAATGCCGCGCTTGGCTAAGCTAACAAATCGGCAAGTGGTTGCTACACACAACATTTCATGTTCACTTTCTTGCTCTGAAAGCTCTGCTGCCACTGCTACTTTCGCCAACCAATAACCATTGCTGTGCTTGGTATCACGCAAAGCGTGTAACCAAATAGGTAGTGCTTCGCTGGTATTGCCAACCGCCAAATAACACAAACTGGCTAAACGAGAGGGTAGCCAATCAAGATAATGCATAAAGTTGTTAACCGTAGGCTCCAAAGCCTGCACCTCGGTACTTTTATGCAAGTGCAAACCCCGGCTACAACCATAGAAAATTGCACCAGCCGGCCCAGCCAATACATAAAAGAAAATCACCGCAAAATAGTAACGGTAATTCAGCCACATTAATTGGGTACCGGTGGTAAGGGCAATCGACTCCTGCTCACTCACCTGATGCAGGGGATGAATTTGTTTTAGCAGTTGCTGATTAAAGTCACTACAGGCCTGTTCGTCGCCACTAGCAGCAGCACGTAGGTAGTCTCGATAGCCTTGCTGAATTGGAGGACAGCCTAGTGTGAGTAAAGGGATAAAGATCCATAGTGCAAGATTTGTTAAGCCAAATAGCAAGCCACTGATGCTTACTTGTAGCCACGCAATCAATAGAGTGGGTAACACCACTGCCATAGCAATCTGCCAAATCGCTGAAACGCGATCAAAGCGCTGTAGCCACCAATGAAAAACATGTTGCCACCACCAGCTAGCACCAATGCGACGAGCGCGTTCTAAACTCAATGCAAGCAGTAAGGAAATAAGAGACATGTTACTGATTTTGCTCCATAAACATCAGGCGACCTTTAAATAATAAGCTAATTACCCAAGCAAACCAAGTGACTTCAAAGCGCTTCTAAATAAACAGACCAATCAAAATATTCACCAGGATCAGTTTTTCTGCCGGGCGCTATATCGCTATGCGCGACAATACGTTGTTTAGTGAGTTTAGGATATTGGCGCAGCAATAATTGACTTACCTTAATTAAACTTTGGTATTGCTGCTTGGTATATTCAGTATGGTCGGTACCTTCCAACTCGATGCCAATGGAATAATCATTACACCCTTCTCGACCTTCAAAGCTAGATACCCCCGCATGCCAAGCTCGTTTATCGAAGTCGACATACTGAGTCACTTCGCCACTGCGGTTTATCATTAAATGAGCTGATACTTCTAAACCTTGCAAGTCGTTAAAGCTTGGTTCCGCGTTACAATCAAGCTTTCCACAAAACAATTCATCTATATGCGGTAAGCCAAAACAGCCTTCTGGCAGGCTAATACAGTGGATAACCAGCAAACTAATCTCAGCCTTAGGCCGCTGATTATAGAACTCACTTTCTAGCCACTTAACGCCAGTCAATCGATGTTGTTTTATTTGCAAGAGCTACTCCATAAAAGCATATAGTTTAGCTTTCCAACCAAGCCAATAACTATTGTCTAGCATAAACAGCTTATTTGACCATGCAAGTACTGAACTTCTGCGCTAAAATGCGCCACACTTAAGTGACAGCCTTTAAATACTGTCTCCTCCTGCAAACCATCAGAGATACGATGCATGAACGCCGAACAACTACGGGCCAATGTACGCGCCGCTTTAATTGAAGATTTAGGACAACTAGACCCGCAACTAGACATTACCGCTGCACTTATTCCAGAACAACAAATTAGCAAAGCAAAAATCATCAGCCGTGAAAGCGCAACCTTCGCAGGAAAAGCTTTTGCCGATGAGGTATTTAGGCAACTAGGCGAGCAAGTAGAGATAGAGTGGCTGGTAGCAGACGGCGACAAAGTAGTTGAAGATCAAGCCTTATGTTACTTAACTGGCCCTGCACGTATTCTACTTACCGGCGAGCGCTCGGCGCTAAACTTTATTCAAACCTTGTCGGGCATTGCTACCCAAGTAGCCGAATACATGGCTTTACTGGAAGGGACCAATTGTAAGTTATTGGATACCCGTAAAACCCTACCCGGCTTACGTCACGCCTCTAAATATGCGGTAACTTGTGGCGCAGGCACTAATCACCGCTTTGGCCTGCACGACGCATTCTTAATTAAAGAAAACCACATTATGGCTTGCGGTGGCATTAAAGCCGCCATAGATAAAGCCCGCCAGCTTTCGCCTGGTAAAAAGGTTGAAGTAGAAGTAGAGAATCTAGAAGAATTAGAACAAGCCTTGGCTGCTAACTGCGATGTAGTGATGTTAGACAACTTCTCGGTAGATTTAATGAAACAAGCTGTAGCACTTAACCAAGGCAGAGCAAAATTAGAAGCCTCCGGCAATATGACCTTAAGTACTATTCGCCAATATGCAGAAACCGGCGTGGACTTCATTTCGGTGGGCGCTTTGACCAAACATGTCAAGGCCTTAGACCTAAGTATGCGATTTGTCGCATAGTTTATGTTAATGCTAACATTAAGCTGTACAAAATTTTGTACAGCGCGATTTTTATAAGTGCTGCTAAGATCACGATTTTATTGCCTTTTTACAATAATCACTATACTTATATGTCACGTGTGCTTTAATGAGAATCACATTTATAGCACCGTGGTATCAGGGATGTTACTGAATTAAAAGTTGTTTCAATGCAGCTCTGATAAAAACAACGGTAAATAAATAACTTCAAAAACTTGTGTAAAGGAAAGACGCAATGAAAACCATCCAAAACCTTCAAGCCGCGAAAAAACAAGGCGGTTTTACTCTAATTGAATTGATGATCGTAGTAGCGATTGTGGCTATCTTAGCTGCAGTAGCACTGCCTGCTTATCAAGATTATACCAAGCGAGCTAGATTCGCCGAGGTAATCTCTGCCGCATCTGGTGTGAAAACTGCTATAGAAGTTTGTGTTCAAACTGATGTCACTGGATGCACAACTTCAGCTCGAGTTACAAGCGCAGCTTCTGCGGCGGCAGGCCTAGCCTCTGTCAATTCAGTATTATTTACAGGTAGTACCGACACAAATCCTGTGGTTATTGTAAGCCCTACTGCTAGTAATGGGTTTGCTACAACAGATACTTATAGATTGAATGGTACTGTTGCCAATGGCGGAGTAACTTGGACCACTACTTGTGCTGACTCAGCACTTTGTTAATAATATGAGTTCAATATTAAACGGCCTAGCATCAAGCTTGGCCGTTTCTTTTCCAGAAAAAGAAGATAAGCTCATTGAGCTCTACAAACGTAGTATTCAAGAGCAAACCGCATTTACTACTGTTATTGTTGAAAATAAATTCATTTCTAGCAAAGAACTTGCAGATTATTGTGAGGCTCAGTTTGGCATTCCATTATTAGATTTGGATGCGATAGAACTTAGTGAAATACCTCAGAATTTCCTCAACGAAAAATTAATATTCAAACATCACGTATTACCAGTTTATAGCCAAAACCAAACTCTTTATGTTGCTATGGCTGACCCTAGTAATGTCACCGCCCTAGAAGATTTTGGTTTTAGTTTTGGACTGCATGTCGAAGCTTTGCTCGTTGAAGAAACCAAACTAGTAAAAGCTATTCAAGCTTTAGTTAGCGATGGTTCGGACTTAGAGATTGGCGATATCTCCGACGAGGATATAAGCGATTTAGAGGTTAGTGACGAAAGCTCGCGTTTAGACGAAAAGCAAAACGAAAAAGAAGATGACGCACCGATTGTTGTTTACATTAATAAGATATTAATGGACTCCATTCGCCGCGGTGCATCAGATTTACATTTTGAACCTTACGAGCACAAGTACCGGATCCGCTTTCGCATCGACGGTATTTTGCATGAAATTGCCAGCCCTCCAATTAATTTAGCTAACCGCTTTTCTGCTCGCCTTAAAGTAATGGCGCGCATGGATATAGCCGAGCGCCGCTTGCCGCAAGATGGCCGCATTAAACTAAAAACTGGCCGCAATAAAGCCATTGATATGCGGGTTAACTCCCTTCCCACCATGTGGGGAGAGAAGATCGTAATTCGTATTCTTGATTCCTCTGCTGCCAACTTAAACATTGATATTCTGGGTTACGACGACAAGCAGAAAAAGCTTTACTTAGATGCTCTCGCTCGCCCACAAGGCATGATTCTAGTGACCGGCCCCACCGGCTCAGGTAAAACTGTTTCGCTATATACTGGTTTAAATATTTTAAATACAGTTGAAACGAATATTTCAACCGCGGAAGACCCAGTGGAAATTAACTTACCCGGGGTTAATCAAGTACAAATCAATAACAAAGCCGGTATGACCTTCGCTAGCGCTTTGCGTGCCTTTCTTCGTCAAGATCCCGATATTGTAATGGTGGGTGAGATTCGGGACTTAGAAACAGCCGAGATATCCATTAAAGCGGCTCAAACCGGTCACTTGGTATTATCTACCTTGCACACCAATTCTGCTGCAGAAACGCTAACCCGTTTACTTAATATGGGCGTGCCCGCCTTTAATATTGCCTCTTCGGTAAGTTTGATTATTGCTCAACGACTGGCTAGACGTTTATGTGAAAAATGCAAGAAGCCTAAGATGCTTGAGGCAGAATTACTTCCCCAGATTGGTTTTTCCCAAGCACAAATTGATGCCGGAGTTAAATTGTATGAGCCAGTAGGTTGCGATGAATGCACTGGAGGTTATAAGGGGCGAGTAGGTATTTATGAAGTCATGCCAATGAGCAGCAAGATATCAAAGATAATCATGGCCGAAGGCAACTCTATTGAAATCGCTGAACAAGCAGTGGCAGAAGGCATGTATTCCCTTCGTATGTCAGCTTTAGAAAAAGCCCGTTTAGGCGTAACTAGTCTTACAGAGGTAGAGCGGGTCACAAATGTATAAGTGTTTTCTTCTCTGTCACTAAAGATCTGATAAATTTAAGTAATTACTTTATTGTCGCTATGAGCGTATTTTCTTAGCAAGGATGTTATGGCTACCGCAAGTACTACCAGCAAACGAAAAATTGAAGTTAAAAAAATAAATGCTTACACCTGGAGTGGAGTTAACCGCAAAGGCGCTAAAGTTAGCGGCGAGTATCAAGCGGAAAGCATTAGCCAAGTTAAAGCAGAGCTAAAACGCCAAGGCATTACGGTTACCAAAATTAGAAAGAAAACTGAAAGCTTTCTTTCTAAAATGGGCAACAAAATCCAGCCCATGGACATTGCCGTGGTATCTCGGCAAATTGCCACCATGCTTCAGGCTGGCGTACCCTTAGTTCAAAGTTTCAACATCATATCCAAAAGCGTAGAAAAGCCTGCCATGCGCGAGCTAATTGGCGAAATTGCCGCCGAAGTTGAATCCGGCACTGCACTATCTGAAACGCTACGCAAACACCCTTTGTATTTTGATCAACTTTACTGCGATTTAATTGAAGCGGGTGAGCAAAGTGGTGCTTTAGAAACCATTTATGACCGTGTAGCAATATACAAAGAAAAAGCAGAGGCGCTGAAATCAAAAATTAAAAAAGCCATGTTCTACCCAGTTTCGGTGATCATTGTAGCCATTATCGTTACTACTATTCTGCTGTTATTTGTGATTCCTCAGTTCGAAGAAATTTTTGCAGGCTTTGGTGCGGAGTTACCTGCCTTCACCCAGTTTGTAATTGGTATATCACGCTTCTTACAAGATTATTGGCCCTATATTTTTGGTGGCATATTCGCGCTTGGTTATGGCTATGTGCAAGCCTTTCGGCGCTCCCAAGCGGTAAAGGATGCTACCGATAGATTTATTCTTAAGATTCCAGTGATTAATCCTATTTTGCATAAAGCAGCAATGGCACGCTTTGCTCGCACCTTGTCCACTACCTTTGCAGCCGGTATCCCACTGATTGATGCCTTAAAGTCAGCCTCTGGTGCATCAGGTAACGTAGTCTATCGAAATGCCGTAGATGCGATTAGAATTGAGGTTACTGGCGGTATGCAAATGAACGTGGCCATGCGTACTGTGGATTTATTTCCAGACATGGTGACGCAAATGGTGATGATTGGTGAGGAGTCCGGTTCACTTGATAGCATGTTAGATAAGGTGGCCAACATTTATGAACAACAGGTTGATGATGCAGTCGACGGCTTAACCAGTTTAATTGAGCCTCTAATTATGGCTGTGCTTGGTGTGCTAGTTGGTGGTATGGTGATCGCCATGTACTTACCTATCTTTAAACTCGGATCAGTTGTTAGCTAAACATGCTTAGTTTTATTGAACTATACCCAGCCACTGCGCTGGGTTTCTGCCTTGTAATCGCCCTATGCGTAGGCTCCTTTCTCAATGTAGTGATTCATCGCTTGCCCATCATGTTAGAGCGACAATGGAAAAATGAATGCCGCAGTTTCTTGTCTGAAGAGTTGAAGTCAGAGCCCCCCTCAGAGCAAGAAGTGTATAACCTGATGCTGCCACGCTCGGCCTGCCCTAAGTGCAATAGCTTAATTACCGCCTGGCAAAATATACCTGTGATTAGCTGGCTTGTCCTTCGCGGCAAGTGTGCTAACTGTAGTAACCCCATTAGCATCCGCTACCCTATGGTTGAGCTTGCATCAGCAGGATTAACCCTGACCTGTTGGTGGCAGTTTGGCCTTACTTTACCCTTTGTATTTGCAAGCTTGTTTTGCATTATATTGCTCTGTCTAACTCTTATCGATTTGGACACCATGTATTTGCCTGATCAGCTTACTTTGCCCACCTTATGGCTAGGCTTGCTGATAAATTTAGATTCAGGTTTCGTTAGCCTACATGACGCCGTATTGGGTGCAGCTATTGGTTATGGCTTTTTGTGGAGCCTGTTTTGGCTATTTAAGCTATTAACCGGAAAAGAAGGCATGGGCTATGGTGACTTTAAACTGCTAGCAATGATTGGGGCTTGGTTTGGTTGGCAAGCCCTGCCATTAACCATTTTACTCTCTTCCTTTGCTGGCGCGCTTATTGGTATTGGCCTGATTGTGCTTGGTAAAAATAAACAAGGGCAAGCCATTCCTTTTGGCCCGTACCTAGCTTTAGGTGGCGCTTGCTACTTGTTTTTTGGTGAAGTGATTCATACTTGGTATTTCTCATACCTAGGTTTTGCATCGTGATAATCGGCTTAACAGGCGGTATTGCTAGCGGTAAAAGCCAAGTATCAAAACTATTCGAAGAGTTTGGTATTAAGGTTATAGACGCTGACATTGTTGCTCGTCAGGTGGTAGAACCTAATCAACCTGCCCTAGGCAAAATATCCGAGCATTTCGGTCAATCAATTTTGCTCACTGACGGCTCTTTAAACCGCAGTAAACTGCGTGAGATTGTCTTTGCGCAACCACATCAGAAAGAATGGCTAAACGAGCTATTACATCCCTTAATTCGACAAGAAATGCTGTGCCAACTTGAACAAGCTAAGGGCGCATACAAGATACTGGTTGCGCCGCTATTGTTAGAAAACAAGCTGCATCCGCTAGTTGACCGCGTTTTGGTTGTAGACGTACCTGTTGATATTCAACTCAGCCGAACTACGGCACGTGATGGCGTCGAGTTACATCAAGCGCAACAAATTGTTGACGCACAAATGAATCGAGAGCTAAAACTACAAGCTGCAGACGATGTTATCGAAAATAACAGTGACCTAACTAACCTCAAACGAAAGGTGGCTGATTTACACCAATTCTACCTGGATATAGCCAAAAGCCATGACAGTTGATTGTTCAATGGTTACACTAGTTTAGATACTTCCTAAAAAGCTGTGAATTTGAACCGCTATGACCGCATTGATCTTTGAGCACCCTTTAAACGAAAAAGTACGTAATTACTTACGCTTAGAGCAATTGTTCGAACAACTAATGCTATCTAAGGCACTGCAACATCCCTTACAGCAACAACAATTCTTTCGGGTACTGTTTGAAGTATCTGAGGTATTGGAACGTTGTGAATGGCGGGCAGATCTTCTCAAAGATTTAGCTAAACAAGCGGAAAAACTCGACCATTGGGCCTCTATGCCCAATGTAGATACCAGCAAGATTGAAGAGTTACTTTTACAAGTAAAAACGTTAATTGCTGCTATTTCTAAACATGCACGGGTATCCGACCACTTAAAAAACGACCGTCTATTAGCCAGCATTCGCCAGCGCTTGTGTTTACCCGGTGGCAACAGTAGCTTCGACCTCCCCTATTTGCACTTGTGGCTGAATCAGCCCCAAGCGCAGATTAATCAACAAGTACAGCAATGGTTAGGCCCTTTTCAGTTAGTCGCACAAGCAATTAGTCATTTGCTTAAACTGCTTAGAGAACAGCACAGTGATATTGAAGTGATGGCTCACAAAGGGTTTTATCAGGGGGTGGCCGCCGATTGTGGCTTGTTACGAATTGAAGTAGATACCGAATATCAATGTTACCCAACGGTGAGTGGCCACAAGCACCGCTTCGCCATCAAATTCATCAGTGCTTTAAACCAAGAAATTGAAGACATTCCTTGCCGACTCTATTGTTGTAAAATTGCTTAATGAAAACTAAAAATCAAGCCACCGTAAAATGCCCTACCTGCAGCGCCGAAGTCGTTTGGCAGCCAACTAGTGAATTTAGACCCTTTTGTAGTGAACGCTGCAAACTGATCGATCTTGGCGAATGGGCCAACGAAGAAAAATACATAGCCGGGCAAAATCTGCAAGAAGATGAAGACAAGCCCGACAGCTGGGAATTTTAAACTTAGGATAGAAAGTCGGGTTTAAGAATTTGCGCCAGAATAGGCTCATTTGCATCTGGGAATTCCAAGTTCGCTAACTCGGCTCTGCTTACCCAACGAATCTCTTGTTGTTCAGCGCCCTGAGGCTCACCCTCAAAGCGAGTAAGTGTATAAACATCTAAACATACCTTTTTATCGCCATAGTCGTGCTCAACGCGAATAAGAGGCTTACAGCTAGTTTTATCAATGTTAATCAGCAGCTCCTCTCGCAATTCTCTCGCTAAAGCGTTCACTGTTGACTCTCCAGCCTCAACTTTACCGCCGGGGAATTCCCATTTTCCGCCTTGATGCTGTTGCGGGTTACGTAGGCTAAGTAAGATCTCTTCGCCTTTAACAATTACACCGACAGCTACATTTACAACCTTCACTGAGTACTCCTTGAGTTGATAAAAAAGGAGAGCGTAAGCTCTCCTTTTTTGGTGCCAAACTAAGCCTTAAGAAAGCTTACCATGACATTGTTTGTACTTTTTACCTGAGCCACAAGGACAAGGATCGTTCCGCCCTACTTTTTGCCCTTCACGAATAACGGTCTTACCCGCTTCGCTTGCTTGCTCATCAGCTTGCTGTGCAGCTTGTTGCTGGCGGAATTGCATCGCGCGCTGCTCGGCTTCACGACGTTTTGCTTCCATTGCCTCAACTTCTTCAGGCGCTTGTACTTGCACACGGCTCAAAATACTCACTACATCAAGTTTTAGCGCCTCTAGCATTTGGGTAAATAACTCGTAAGACTCACGCTTGTATTCTTGCTTAGGGTTCTTCTGAGCGTAACCGCGTAAGTGAATACCTTGGCGTAGATGGTCCATCGCCGCTAGATGCTCTTTCCAAAGTTGATCTAAGGTTTGCAACATCACCGATTTTTCAAACTGTTTAATCGCATCTGCACCAACTTTATCAATTTTTTCTTGGTAGTCAGCGACAGCAGCTTCGATAATTTTTTCGCGAAGCTTGTCTTCGTGTAATTTGTCATCTTCATCCAACCACTGCTGAATAGGAAGATTTAAGCCAAAATCACTCTTCAAGCGCTGCTCTAGCTCGCTAACTTGCCACATTTCTTCAAGAGATTGTGGTGGAATGTATTCATCAATAACCGATGAATAAACATCTTCACGAATCACTTCAATGGTTTCTGAAATGCTATCGCTATCCATTAAGTCATTACGCTGCTCGTAGACCACTTTGCGTTGATCATTCGCCACGTCATCAAACTCAAGTAATGACTTACGTACGTCGAAGTTACGGCCTTCAACTTTACGCTGTGCATTTTCGATGGCACGAGTTACCCAAGGGTGCTCGATAGCTTCGCCTTCCTCCATGCCTAGCTTCTTCATCATGCCAGTAACACGGTCAGACGCAAATATGCGCATTAAGCTATCTTCCATAGAGAGATAGAAGCGGGTTGAACCGGCATCACCTTGACGACCAGCACGACCACGTAGCTGATTATCGATACGGCGTGACTCATGACGCTCGGTACCAATAATATGCAAACCACCTGCTGCTAATACTGCATCGTGGCGCTGTTGCCATTTTTGCTTAACTTCAGCTAATTGCTGCTCTGTTGGGTTTTCGCCTAGAGCATTTATTTCTACTTGTAAGTTACCACCCAACACAATATCGGTACCACGTCCCGCCATGTTGGTAGCAATCGTCACGGCGCCAGCCACGCCGGCTTCAGCAACAATGTCGGCTTCTTTTTCATGGAACTTGGCATTAAGCACGTTATGCTTAATTTTTTCTTTCTTTAGAATGTTAGATAGCAGTTCTGAATTTTCAATCGACACAGTACCCACTAGCACTGGACGCTCTGCTTTCACACACTCGCGAATATCGTTGATAATCGCTTGGTATTTTTCTTCTGCAGTCAGATAAACCAAATCGCCTTGGTCATCACGTACCATTGGCTTGTTAGTCGGCACAACTACTGTGTCTAAGCCATAAATTGATTGAAATTCAAAAGCTTCAGTATCCGCAGTACCAGTCATGCCTGAAAGCTTGTCGTATAAACGGAAGTAGTTCTGGAAGGTAATAGACGCCAGCGTTTGGTTTTCGTTTTGAATTGGCACACCTTCTTTAGCTTCAACAGCTTGGTGTAAGCCTTCAGACCAACGACGCCCTGGCATAGTACGGCCGGTGTGCTCATCAACAATAACAATCTCATTGGTTTCACTAACAATGTAATCAACATTGCGCTCGAACAAAGTATGCGCTCGCAAACCAGCATTAACGTGATGCAGCAAGCTAATGTTAGCAGCGTTATAAAGTGAATCACCTTCTTCCAACATACCGCGCTGTTGCAAGGTTTCTTCAACAAAAATCTGACCGTTTTCTGTTAAATGAACCTGTTTGTTTTTCTCATCTAGGGTGAAGTGACCATCACCTATTTGCTCTTCGGTGTCTTCTTCCTCTTGGCGAACCAATAGCGGAATAACATCGTTAATCTGTTTATAAAGCTCAGAGCTATCTTCAGCAGGGCCAGAAATAATTAGAGGGGTTCGCGCTTCATCAATTAAAATCGAATCCACTTCATCCACAACTGCGTAATTTAGCGGACGCTGTACCCGTTGCTCTGGCGCAAATGCCATGTTGTCGCGTAAGTAATCGAAGCCAAACTCGTTATTTGTGCCATAAGTAATGTCAGCTGCGTAAGCGGCATTTTTAGCCTCATGGTCCATCCCAGAAATATTTACTGCAACACTTAAACCTAAGTATTCGAATAAAGGGCGGTTCCAATCAGCATCACGCTGGGCTAGGTAGTCATTCACGGTAATCACGTGAACACCTTTACCAGTTACACCATTAAGGTAAGCAGGCAATGTAGCGGTAAGCGTTTTACCTTCACCGGTGCGCATTTCAGCAATTTTGTTGTCATTGAGCACCATGCCGCCCAACATTTGCACATCAAAATGGCGCATTTCAAATACTCGCTTTGATGCTTCGCGCACCACAGCAAAAGCTTCTGGAAGAATCGCTTCAAGCGTTTCGCCTTTTTCCAAGCGCTCCCTAAATTCGCCCGCCTTAGCTTTAATTTCTTCAGCAGACAACTTTTCGTATTCAGGCTCTAGCGCATTAATAGTATTCACTACTTTGCGCATTTTTTTGATGGTACGGTCATTTCGAGTACCAACGATTTTTGTTACTAATTTACTAATCATGAAAAACTACTTTTGCTAAGACGAAATCCAATTTTCTAGGCACTGGCTTTGCGGTAAATAAATTTAGTGGGATTTAGTGGACGACCATTTTTAAGCACTTCAAAATGTACGTGAGATCCGGTTGAACGCCCGGTGCTGCCCATTAAGGCAATCTCATCCCC
Source organism: Agarivorans sp. JK6 (assembly GCF_045277145.1). Lineage (NCBI taxonomy): Bacteria > Pseudomonadati > Pseudomonadota > Gammaproteobacteria > Alteromonadales > Alteromonadaceae > Agarivorans > Agarivorans sp. JK6. The sequence continues at coordinate 3,941,951 of NZ_CP113525.1, forward strand.
TTTACTTACTACATCACCCTCTTTTACTAATACAGCTTTAGCATGCGCGTAACGTGTTACCATCCCGTTACCATGCTCAATTTCAACTAAGTTACCGTAACCAAAGCGACTTCCGGCCCAAACCACTACGCCGGCTCCTACAGAGCGGATTTTAGTCCCCTCTTTGCCTGCGATATCTACACCTTTATGGCGTGCTTTACGTTTGGTAAAAGGATCTATGCGGCTACCAAATGGCGAAGATATCCAAATGCCCGGCCCTTTCGCTGGCCAACCTGATATATAACTACTATTTACTAGATGGTGACTTTGTTGCCAAGATTCAAGCAAATTAAGTGATTTTTTCTTGGCCTCTACTTGCTGCTCGAGCAAAGATAAGTCTAAAAACAGGTTGTTTGGTTGATGGCTGGTATCTTGAGTGTCTAACATCGGGCCGCCCATCGGAGGCATTGATTCGAAATCAAACTCAGCAGCAAACTCGGTATCTTCAATCAAACGCGCGCCTAATGCTTTAAGGCGAGTCATCTCAACTTGCATTTGGCCCACTTTAACCGCCAATTGACTATAACGGTGACGCAGTTGCTGCTCGAACTGCTCAAGCTTTGGCTCCGCTTTCAAACTATCCAGCTGCGATAACAACTGAGTTTGCTGCTTAGCTAAATTTTGATATTGCTGTACACCCCATAAGGCAATACTGCAAATAAGTGATACCAACAAAAACGCAAACCACGCTAAACGTAGCGGATTTAAACGAACAGTTCTTGTCTCGCCCTTATGGGCGTATACTAAAGTTAATTTCATACCTAACTATTAAACTTATGTCCAAACGACAGCACCAACCCATTTCGATAGAGCGCCTATTTCATCAGAAACAGTTTGCAAAAATCGAACAACCACTGCAGCAACGCCTTCAGTTACAGCAACTGGGTGGTGAAATTTTGGCACGCTATAAACTACAGCAATGCCGTATCGTTAATATGCGTCAAGGAGTCGCTATTATCGAGGCTCCTAGTTCGGCTTGGTTAACCCGCTTAAAACAGTTTCGATTCGACCTGTTAAGTGAGCTACGAAAAGCCATACCAGGGGTTGTCAGTTTGGAACTTAAAATAAATCCCGAATTGAAAAACATTAAACCAGAAGCTGAGGAAAAAAGCACTGGAAAACGCCAGCTAAGCACTCAAGCAGCCAAACATATCACAGAATTAGCGAAACACGTACCAGATGAACTGAGGGAAAAGCTAGAAAAATTAGCGGCGCTGAGCGGAGAGAGTTAGTCAGCGCCGACAATATTGTTATTTAGAAACTGAATACCGGTTGTTGGTATGCAGCTGGTGCTTCGGCTTTGTCTTCGAAAGTAACAATTTCCCAAGCATGTTGTTGCTCAAGCATTGCACGCACTAAGTTATTGTTTAGTGCATGGCCAGATTTATGAGCGCGTAAATGACCTAGGATGGGTAGTCCTGCCATGTACAAATCGCCCACTGCATCTAACAACTTGTGTTTAACAAATTCATCATCATAACGAAGGCCATCTTCATTAAGAATTCGATATTCATCCAACACTACTGCATTTTCTAAACTACCGCCTAAGGCTAAGTTCTTAGATTGCAAATACTCAATGTCACGCATGAAACCAAAAGTACGCGCGCGGCTAATATCTTTAACAAAGCTATCAGCTGAGAAGTTCATCGAAATCGATTGGTTACGACCTTCCATTGCTGGGTGGTCAAAATCGATTGAGAAATCGATAGTAAAACCATCATTACCCGGCAACAACTCAGCCCATTTATCTTCGTGTTCAACACGAATAGGCTGTTTAATGCGAATAAATTTCTTTGCCGCTGCCTGCTCTTCGATACCCGCAGATTGTAATAAGAATACAAACGGGCTCGAACTGCCATCCATAACCGGAAGCTCAGGAGCATCAACGTCAATAATCAAGTTATCCAAGCCTAACGCAGCAACCGCAGCCATTAAATGCTCTACCGTTGAAATACGGTTACCCGCATCATCGATAAGACACGTACATAACATAGTGTCACGCACTAACTCTGCTTTTGCAGGGATCGTTACAACCGGATCGAGATCGGTACGATTAAACAGGATACCTGTATTTGCAGGAGCAGGACGTAAGACCATGGTGACCTTGTGTCCGGAATGCAAACCGATCCCTGTCGCTTGTACTGACTTTTCAAGAGTCCGTTGTTTAAGCATAAAAATTCCTCTGCTTTACGACCAATAAACTAGAATGGTCGGACATCTTAACATAAGTTTGAGACACATCACAAACTTTTGTCTAAAACTTCACCATTTCCTAACAGATTAATCTGCTTGGCGACGCAAAAATGCTGGGATGTCTAAATAGTCACCATCCCCTGCGGTATTGCGCGGTTCAGCGTTCACAACTGCTGCTGGCTCTTCAACCATTGGCGCTGAATCCATAGGCGTAGTGCGAGCAACTGGCTCAGCATTTACTGCTTGTTGTTGAGGTTTAACGATAGAAATATCTGGGCGACGCTCTGCGCCAATACCAGTAGCAACTACGGTTACACGCAATTCATCACTCATTTCTGGGTCGATTACCGCACCAACCACTACCGTTGCATTCTCAGAGGCGAAACCTTTAACCGCATTACCTACTGTTTCGAACTCTTCGATGCTCATATCAAAGCCAGCTGTGATATTAACTAAGATACCGCGTGCACCAGCTAAATCAACGTCTTCTAGTAATGGGCTAGAGATAGCTAGCTCAGCTGCTTCTTCAGCGCGATCTTCACCAGATGCGATCCCGGTACCCATCATTGCAGTACCCATTTCACGCATTACCGTGCGAACATCGGCGAAATCCACGTTGATTAAACCTGGGCGCGTGATTAGCTCTGCAATACCTTGTACAGCACCAAGCAATACGTTATTTGCTGCTTTAAATGCATCAAGTAAAGATACACCTCGACCCAATACCTTTAACAGTTTGTCGTTTGGAATTGTAATCAAGGAGTCTACGTTTTTACTAAGCTGCTCAATACCTTGCTGAGCATAGCTAGTACGTTTTTTACCTTCAAAGCCAAAAGGTTTAGTTACAACAGCAACAGTAAGAACACCCAATTCTTTTGCTACTTCTGCAACTACTGGTGCAGCACCAGTACCAGTACCACCGCCCATGCCGGCTGCGATAAATACCATATCGGCACCTTGCAGCTGGCTCATAATCGCATCGCGATCTTCCATTGCAGCTTCACGCCCTACTTCAGGGTTAGCGCCAGCGCCTAATCCTTTGGTGATAGCACCACCAATTTGCAGGGTGTTATCTGCACCAGAATTACGCAATGCCTGAGCATCGGTATTAATGGTGATAAACTCTACACCTTCAATTGATTGCGCAACCATGTGCTCAACAGCGTTACCGCCGCCACCGCCCACACCTACAACTTTAATTACCGCTTCATCGGTATGACTATCCATAATCTCAAACATAGTTCTCTCTCCGCTTGATTTTCGCTACTTAGCAAAAACTAAAATTCACCCTTAAACCAACTGTGCAATCGCTTGGCGATATTGCTAACACTGCTAATGTTCTTTACTTCAATTGGTTTTTCACTTTGGTTTTCCATTCCGTAATGCAACAAACCTACTGCTGTTGAGTAAGTTGGCGCTTGTACGTATTCTGTCAGGCCAGCCACATTGTTGGCAGAGCCAACCCTAACCTGACACTGTAAAATTTTCTCGGCGCATTCAACCACGCCTTCTATCTGAGCCGCGCCGCCAGTAAGCACTACTCCGGCACCTAATTGCAGCTTGGTTCCCTGCGCTTGCAAATCTTCAGTAAGCTCGTCGAGCTTGGCTTTAATCATGCCAAACAATTCGCTATATCGAGGTTCGATAACCTCAGCGAGTGTTTGTCGCTGTAAACTGCGTGAAGGCCTTCCCCCCACACTTGGCACTTCAATGGTATCGTCTCGGCTTACCATGCTGCCTAAGGCGCAGCCATAGCGCACTTTTACCGCCTCGGCGTCGTTAAGTGGTGTGCCAAACACAGTAGCAATGTCACGAGTAACCGAGGTTCCTGCAAACGGTACTACCGAGGTGTGGCGCAGCGCACCACTGGTGTAAACTGCGATATCCATGGTCCCTGAGCCAATATCAACCACACACACACCCAATTCTTTTTCATCTTCGGTTAACACCGCATAACTAGAAGCCAAGGCTGAAAATATCAACTGATCAACTTTCAAGTCACAGCGCTCTACACACTTAACAATGTTTTTAACCATGTCGTTATGGCAAGCAATTAAATGCACTTTTGCTTCCATACGAACACCAGACAAGCCAATCGGATTTTTAATTCCTTCTTGGAAGTCGATGGCAAACTCTTGTGGCAATACATGTAGAATGCGGTGCTCATCTGGCAATTTTACTGATTTAGCCGTATGAATAGCGTTATCTACATCATCTTGAGTGACTTCTTCGTCGCTAATTGGCACCATGCCCTTTTCGTTCAAGCAACGAATATGACGACCAGAAACACCTAAGTAAACAGAACTAATTTTGCAATCAGCCATCAACTCCGCTTCTTGCAGCGCCCGCTGAACGGTCTTCACTACAGAATCAAGGTCATTTACACCACCTTTGTCCATACCTTTAGCCGGATGACTACCTACACCGATAATGCTCATCTCGTTGCTAGGCAAAATCTCGCCAATTAAGGCGGTGATTTTGGCACTACCAATATCGAGGCCAACGATCAGTTTTCTATCCGTTACTTTGGTCATCTATTGCCAAACCTTCCTGTTTCTTCCATCCCACTGCAAATCCAGTGTCATAGCGTAAATCTATATAATCCACCGCATTCGGTTTTAATCTCGGATACACCGACACAAAACGCTCTATGCGATTTAACTTATCTTCTTTGCCCAGCTTTAAAACAATTCCGCTGGCTAATTCTACTTGCCAAGCATGGCGCTCGTTTAGCGCCAAACTAACAATGTTTAACTGGCGAGCTTGCAATACTTGCTGCAGCTGGCGAAAAGTAGCTAGCACAGCTTCTGCCTGTTCGTCGGGTCCACTTAGTGAAGCCAATGCTTTGGTCACTCGCTGTTGCGGCGCTTCAAAAATCTGCCCTTGCTGATTAAGCAAAGCGGCATTATTCCATCGCGCCACCACCTCTTGTTCTTGTAAAGCAATCGACAGTTTATCTGGCCATTGCTTACGAACGGTTACCTGCTTAACCCAAGGCAACTGCTCTAAAGCAAGCTTCACCTCAGAAACGTCGAGGCTAAAAAAGTTACCCGCTTCTGGCAAAGCCGCTAAGCTTTGCTGTAATTCTTGATCGAGCACGTAATCACGCTTACCCGATACCAACAACCGAGTCATTGGACTCAATTGCTTATCACTTACACTGCTGTACACCGAGTGCACTGAATAAGCTAAACCCAACAACACTGCACAAAAAAATCCCACTCCAGCCCAGTAGCTTGCCCGCTGCTTTTGCTGGTCACTTAGCGTCATGACTAGTGCGCCAGATCCAAAATGCTGACGACAAGCTGGTCAAAACTTAAACCATGCTGCTTCGCTGCCATAGGCACTAAACTTTTTTCAGTCATGCCCGGTGAGGTATTCACTTCCAACAAATACCAATTGCCTTGTTGGTCGGCCATAAAATCAACGCGCCCCCAACCTTCACAATCCACAGATTTAAATGCCTTTAAGGCAATATCGGCTAACTGTGACTCTTGCGCCTCAGTTAAACCACTAGGGCAGAAATATTCGGTAGAACTGCTTTGGTACTTAGCGCTGTAATCATAAAAACTATGTGGCGTTTGCATTCTAATTGAAGGCATTACCGTGCCACCAACAATAGACACCGTGTATTCTGCGCCAGTAATCCACTGTTCAATCAATACTCTAGAGTCATATTCAAAGGCATTTTCAATCGCTTCTTGTAACTCTTCGACACTGTTGGCTTTAGCCATGCCAATGCTAGAACCTTCTAACGCCGGCTTTACAATAACCTCGCCAGACAACTTGGCTAAAATGCTCGCTGCTTCGTCTGGCTTGTAGCTATCTCGTTCTACAATCGCGTATGCCGCTGTTGGCAAGCCAATATTCTGCCAAATTTGCTTACAGCGAATTTTGTCCATTGCTAAAGCCGAACCAAGCACTCGGCTACCGGTATATGGCAAACCTAAATACTCAAGTGCACCTTGTAAGGTTCCGTCTTCGCCACCTCTACCATGCAAGGCAATAAATACATGACTGTATTTTTTTTGCTTAAGCAAATTTAAATCAAAACCTTTGGTATCTACGCCTTCTGCATTAATACCAGCACGAAGTAAACCCGCCAGCACTGCGCTACCCGATTTTAAAGACACTTCGCGCTCAGCTGAATCGCCGCCATACAGCACTGCTACTCGATTCATTCGTAAACTCGCCATTAACTTTCACTACCTTTAAGCTTGCTAATGTTTAACTGTAACTCGCCCAACTGACGCGCTAAAACTCCAATGTTGCCCGCGCCTTGGGTTAACACCACATCGCCATCTTCAATTACATCAGCCAATAAGCCATTTAGTTCACTAGGCTGCTTTACGTAGATGGGTTCCAAACCGCGCTGGCGCAGACTTCGACACAATGCGCGACTGTCTGCACCGGCAATGACTTCTTCTCCAGCCGAATACACCTCAAGCAGCAGCAAGCTATCTACTTGCGCTAATACATCCACGAAGTCTTCATATAAGTCGCGAGTACGTGAATAGCGGTGCGGTTGAAATGCCATCACTAAACGACGCTCAGGCCAAGCAGCACGCGCAGCTTTAACCGTTGCCAGAACTTCTGTTGGGTGGTGCCCGTAGTCATCCACTAACAAGGCTGAGCCATTGCCTGTCGCAAACTCGCCGTACTGTTGGAAACGACGACCAATGCCGGCGAAACGATTTAAGGCTTCTACAATTGCGGCATCTTCAATGCCGTCTTCGCTGGCTACAGCAATGGCTGCCGCTGCATTTAGAGCATTGTGCTCACCAGGCATATTCAACGATATATCAAGTTGCTCACAATCTTCGCGGTTTACCGTAAATGAACAACGGTCACCTTGCTGAGCAAAGTGAGTAATACGTACATCAGCTTCTTCTGAAAAGCCATAGGTAATAATCTGACGACCAATCTGCGGCAGCAAAGCTTGAACACCGGGATCGTCGATACACATCACCGCTACACCGTAAAATGGAAGGTTATGTAAGAAGTCAATAAACGTTGCATGGAGCTGAGCTTCGTCGCCGCCATAAGTTTCCATATGGTCGGGCTCTACATTAGTGACCACTGCAACCATTGGCTGCAAATGCAAAAAAGATGCATCGCTTTCATCGGCTTCTGCAATTAGATAACGGCTATTGCCTAAACGCGCATTGGTGCCTGCGCTATTTAACAGACCACCAATCACAAAAGTAGGATCCAACTCTGCTTGCCCATAGATGCTGGCAATTAAGCTGGTTGTTGTGGTTTTACCGTGGGTACCGGCTACAGCAACGCCGTGGCGGTAACGCATCAATTCAGCTAGCATTTCTGCACGACGAACCACTGGAATACGCGCAGCTCTGGCGGCTTGTACTTCCGGGTTATCTTCTTTAATAGCAGTTGATACCACTACTACATTAGCACCCTCGATATTGCTTTCACTGTGCTCGAAGAACACCTCGGCGCCAACGCCTTGCAAGCGCACTGTCATCGCACTTTCGGCTTGATCTGAACCCGAGATTTGGTAGCCCTCATTAGCCAATACCTCGGCAATACCGCCCATGCCGGCACCACCAATTCCCACGAAGTGAATTCGCTTCACTTTGCGCATTTCTGGAATCATGGTTCGTAATTTGGCTAACTCAACTTTACTCATCTAACTACTCTTTAATTAACGCTTGGCACACCGCTGCTACTTTGTCAGTAGCATCGGTGATTGCCTGCTTTCGTGCATTGCGAGCACAAGACAAACGCAATGCAGGATCAGCAAATTCATTCAGTACTGCAGCAATATTTTGCGGCGTAAATTCTGTTTGTTTTAACAAACGTGCGGCATCAGCTTTAACCAAAAACTGCGCGTTTTTGGTTTGATGGTCATCAACGGCATAAGGCAGCGGAACAAAAATAGCCGGGATCCCCGCTGCAGCCACCTCTGACACCGTTAGCGCGCCAGCGCGACAGAGTATCACATCTGACCATTGATAGGCTGCTGCCATGTCATCAATAAATTCGACAATTTTAGGTGCTTCGCTCAAATTTTTATCAAGTTCTTGCTGACGGTAAGCATCCACTGCGCTGCTATGTTTGTTTTTACCCGCTTGGTGCCAGATTTTTAAATCAAGTTGGCTTTGTTTTATGCCCTCGGCTAACTGCTCGTTAAACACCTGTGCCCCTAAACTTCCGCCAATCACTAACAAGTTAAAACTAGCTGAATCACTTTCACTCTTTTCGTCTAAAGCTAATACCGACTCACGCACTGGGTTGCCAACCACTTCGGCTTTATCTAAGGCTCCCGGAAACGCCATTAGTACTTTGCTGGCAATTTTACTCAACATTTTGTTGGTAAGACCGGCAGCCGCGTTTTGCTCATGCAAAACCAATGGTTTTCCTAGCAGCCAGGCCGCTATACCACCTGGGCCACTGGCAAAGCCGCCCATACCTAATACAACATCGGGTTGATAGCGCTTAATAACGGCTCGGGCTTGACGAACCGCGTTAAGCAATTTAAACGGCGCCGCCAGTTTGCGCAGCAAGCCATTGCCACGAACCCCTTTAATGCTAATAAAGTCGATAGGGTAACCATGTTTAGGCACCAATTGAGCTTCCATACGCTCGGCGGTTCCTAACCACGACACATCCCAGCCCTGCGCCGCCAATTTATCGGCGACAGCTAAACCCGGGAATACATGACCACCAGTGCCACCAGCCATTACCAATAGTTTATTTTGCTTAGCATTAACCATGAGCATCTCTCTTATAGGCCTGACAGTTGGCCAATCGAAGTTCATGATCAATACGCAATAAGATAGCTACCGCTATCGACATCGCCAATAAGCTGGAACCACCATAAGAAATTAACGGCAAGGTTAACCCTTTAGTTGGCACCAAGCCTGAAGCCGCGCCGACATTTACCATGGTTTGGAAACTAAACCAGATACCAATACCACAAGCTAAGTAACCGGCAAACGCTTGCTCTGCCAGTAAAGCCTGCTTACCAATTTTCATGGCGCGGCTTACCAACAAAATAAGTAGCAACAAAACCGCGCAGACACCGATAAATCCGAGTTCTTCGGCTAATACAGCAACCACAAAATCGGTATGCGCTTCTGGCAAGTATTCAAGCTTCTGAATAGAGTTCCCCAAACCTTCGCCTAGCCAGTCGCCTCGACCAAAAGCCATTAGAGATTGAGTTAACTGATAGCCACTACCAAAAGGATCTTGCCAAGGGTCTAGAAACGAAGAAACACGGCGCATCCGGTAAGGTTCTGCGATAACCAAAGTCACCACCGCTACCACACCGGTAAAAATCAAACCAAAGAACTGAATAAGCTTGGCGCCAGCTAAAAACAGCATGCCTACAGTGGTTACAAACATAACTACCACACTGCCCAAATCGGGTTGTGCTAGCAGCAATACCGCCAAGAAAAAGAACACGATTAGCGGCTTTAAAAAGCCTTTTAAGTTTTCACGTACCTGCTCATGACGACGTACTAGATAACCGGCTAAATAAGTGAACAACGCAAGTTTGGCAAATTCGGCAGGCTGTACATTTATAGGCCCTAAGCCTATCCAGCGACTACTACCGTTAATATTGCGGCCAATCAGCAATACCAGTACTAAAGCAACACCCGACAATAGAAGCAATTTAGCATTATGAGATTGCCACCACGCCAGCGGGATTTGCACTACAAAAGTCATAGCGGCTAAACATAACAACAAATAAATACCGTGCCGTTTAGCAAAACGGAATGGATCGTCGTTAATCGCGATGCCTTCTGGAATAGATGAAGATGCCACCATCACTAGCCCCATCACCATTAAGCATAAGGCTAACCACAATAAATGACGGTCGAACAAAAGCGGTTCTTGGCTTTCTTTAGCGGCTGGGTTTAACCACTGTAAGGTATTCTCGAACCAAAGTGGTTTAGACATTACTTTCATAGCGCCTCCACCAGTTCGCAGAAATGTTGTCCGCGTACTTCAAAATTCTTATACATATCCAAGCTGGCGCAGGCAGGAGACAACAAAACTATGTCACCCTCTTTTGCTTGTTGCTGACACCAACTAAAACTCTCTGCTAAATCTTCTTTTAGCTCGATACGCTGATCTAAATCTTTAAAGCGTTGCTTATCTTTACCGAAGGCAACAACGCCGGCAACTTGGCTAAAGGCAGCTTTTAACTCACGTAAATCGCCGCCTTTGGCATCTCCACCAGCAATTAACCAAAGCTGACCTTGGCCACCAGCTAAGCCGTTTAAGGCAGCTAAGGTAGCGCCAACGTTGGTAGCTTTAGAGTCGTTAATCCAAGCAACACCTTGTTTGCGAGCAACCAATTGACATCGATGGGCTAAGCCTTGGTAATTTTTTGCAGCTTGTAAACAAGCGTCAATGTTTAGTCCTGCAGCCTCTGCTAAGGCTAATGCAGCTAGTATATTGGCAAAATTATGGGTGCCTACCAGCGCCAACTGATTGGTGGCTAATAGCGCTTGTTGCCCACGCATTAGATATTGCTGATCTTCACTTAAGCGATAATCAGCATCTAAATGAAGAGAAAAACTCAAGCTGCTCTGGGGCTTGAATTGTGGCTGAGATAATTCGTCATCCAAGTTGATAACCGTATATTCAGCATTTTGATAAACCGTTTGTTTAGCGGCAATGTAATCGCCCATGCCTTGGTATCGGTCCATATGGTCTTCGCTAATATTTAGCAATGTAGCGGCTTTAGCGCGAAGACTTTTGGTTGTTTCCAGCTGAAAGCTGGATAACTCAAGAACATATAATTCGACCTGCGGCGAAAGCAAATCTAAGGCAGGCACCCCAATATTCCCGCCTACAGCAACATTAACCCCGGCGTGTTTAGCCATCTCGCCCAACAAACTAGTGACCGTACTTTTACCGTTTGAGCCAGTAATCGCAACAATGGGGGCTTCGGCATAGTGACAAAATAACTCAACGTCACCCATTAGCTGAACACCAGCTTTCGCCAAGCTTTGTAACTCTGGCGTAGCTAACGCGACCCCAGGGCTAACAATCACCACGTCACATTCAAGCAATTGCTTAAGAGGCAGCTCGCCACACACCACTTGCAAGCTATCAGGTAGCGAGGCTAAGCCAGGAGGCTGCTGGCGAGTATCGCAAACTAAAGGCAATACATCGTGTTTAAGTAAAAAGCGCACAGAGCTAAGCCCGCTGGCACCAAGGCCAACGACCGCATAGCGTAGTTGTGGCTGTAACTTACTCACTGTAATTACTCTTCCTATACTTTAAACAGCTCGCCTAACGCACCTTAAGTGTGGCTAAGCCAATCAAAACTAAAATTAATGAAATGATCCAAAAACGCACTATTACTCGAGGCTCTGGCCACCCTTTAAGCTCATAATGGTGGTGAATCGGCGCCATTCGGAAAATGCGCTGCCCACGTAACTTGTACGATCCTACTTGCAGGATTACCGACACCGTTTCCATCACAAATACGCCGCCCATAATCACCAGCAACAACTCTTGGCGAACCAATACAGCTACAGCGCCCAATGCTGCGCCTAGGGCTAACGAACCTACATCGCCCATAAATACTTGAGCTGGGTAGGTATTAAACCAAAGAAAGGCTAATCCTGCTCCCACCATGGCGGTACAAACCACCACTAGCTCACTGGCTTGTGGGATATAAGGAATAAACAAGTAACTTGAAAAGTTTACGTGGCCGGTTAAGTATGCGACGAGAGCAAAGGCTGATGCCACCATCACGCTTGGCATTATCGCTAGGCCATCTAAGCCGTCCGTTAGGTTAACGGCGTTGCTACTGCCTACAATGACCAAATATGTGAGAGGGATAAATAGCCAGCCTAATTGCGGCATAATGTCTTTGATAAACGGCAACACCAGTTGGGTTTGAGCCGCAGAGTCAGAACTCCAGAATAGATAAACCGCAACAATTAGCGCGACAACTGATTGCCAAAAATACTTCCAACGGGCAATTAAGCCCGCAGGGTCTTTGCGGATAACTTTACGGTAATCATCAACAAAACCAATTGCGCCATAGCTACCAAATACAAATAACATTACCCATACATAAGGGTTGTCTAAACGCGCCCACAATAAGGTAGACAAAAACACCGAGGCAATAATCAGCACGCCGCCCATAGTGGGAGTACCCGACTTGCTCAAGTGAGATTCTGGCCCATCGTTACGCACGGTTTGACCAATTTGTAACAACTGTAAGCGGCGAATAAGCTTTGGCCCCATCCATAGTCCAAAGACTAAGGCGGTCAAAATGCTGACAATTGCTCTAAAGGTTAAATACCCAAATAGCGAAAATCCACTAAAGTATTGCTGCAGATATTCCGCCAACCAAACTAACATTCCAAACCCTTTTTATAATATTGCTGTAACTGTTTAACCACTTTTTCCATGTGGGTCGAACGAGACCCTTTAACCAACACAAGACACGGAGAATGTTGCGCTTCTAAGGCAGTGATAAGCTGCTCACAAAGCACTTCATGGCTGTCGAAACCGAGTGAATACTGACCGATTTCAGCCAGCACTTCGTCAAAAGACGCGCCATAAGAATACAAGCTGATGTCACTGTCAAGTGCCCGTTTAACTAAGTCGTTGTGCACCTGTTTTGTTTGCTGTCCCATTTCCCCCATGGCTCCAGCGATAAGGAAGCGCTTACCTTCAAAATTGGCCAAAATATTGATAGCCGCATTAAATGACGCTGGGTTAGCGTTATAGCTATCATCAATTAGCTGGATGCTGTTATTTAACGATTGTACGTTCACCCGACCCGGCACTTCATCTAATTGTGCCAAGCCTTGGCTTACTTGCTCTAGCTTGGCTCCCATATTCAACGAAAGCGCAGCCGCAGCGACAGCATTTTTAACATTGTGTTCGCCCGCCAAATTAATTTGGATAAGCGCCTCACCGTTTGGAGTGTGCAATACAAAACGGCTGCCACTTAAACCTAGAGGTTCGATAGCGCTGGCATAATAATCTGCATTAACGTTATTTAAAGAAAAGTGCTCAATTTTAGCCGGACGAGCTACTTCATCTAAGTACTCTTGATAGCTAGATTGGTACTCACACAGCGCTAACTGCTCAGCACCTAGCTCGCCAAATAACTCAGATTTAGCTTTTAATACGCCGTCTTGAGAGCCAAAGCCTTCAATATGTGCAGCAGATACATTATTGATTAAGGCAACCTTGGGGTTTACCAAGCTCACTGTGTAGGCAATTTCACCGATATGATTTGCGCCTAACTCTAATACACCCAACTGATGCTTTTCGGTCGCGCGCAGCAGCGATAAAGGCACCCCAATATCGTTGTTAAAATTACCTTTAGTGGCTAATACCTCGAAACCCTGTGACAAAATGGCCGTGGTCATTTCTTTCACCGTGGTTTTACCATTGCTACCAGTAATAGCACAGCAACTTAGCGCTAGTTTCTCTCTTACATAACTGGCCAGTTGTCCGAGCGCTAAACGGGTGTCTTTAACTAATAACTGAGGCACATCAAGTGCTAATTCACGCTCGACTAACAGCGCAGTTGCGCCTTGCTCAATAGCTTGTTGCGCGTAGTTATGAGCATCAAATCGCTCACCCACCAAAGCAATAAACAAGGCTTGAGACATCTGCTCGCGAGTATCAGTACTAATTGACTGAACAATTAAACTATCGCCCACTAGCTGAGCATCTAAGGCTTGTGTGAGTTCTTTAAGGCTTAAGGCAATCATGCTTTCGCCCCCACTAGCTGCTTAACGACTGCGCGTTCATCATAGTCACGCACTTCAGCACCAATAATTTGATAGCTCTCATGGCCTTTACCAGCCACCAAAATAATATCTTTATCACGAGAGTGCGTAAGCGCATGTGCAATCGCCTCACAGCGATCGTGAATAATGGTTACGGCTTCAGCTTGATTAAAGCCAAGCAATATATCGTCGGTAATCGCTTGAGGATCTTCAAAACGAGGGTTGTCGTCGGTAACAATAACTTGGTCTGCCAAGCGCTCGGCTATTTCTGCCATTAAAGGCCGTTTACCCTTATCTCTGTCGCCGCCGCAACCAAAAATACAAATAAGCTCGCCGCTACAATGCTGGCGCAGGGCTGTTAAGGCTTTTTCTAAGGCGTCAGGCGTATGCGCGTAATCAACCACCACCGAACGTTTACCGGCAAATAACTCCATTCGACCAGGTACCGCGCTAAGAGCAGGTAACTGAGTAAGTAAGCTTTCTAATGGAAGACCTAAGAACTGCAAACAAGCTATAGCGCTTAGTAAATTATCAGCATTAAAACGCCCTAAAAGCGGGCTCTTATAAGTAAGCTTTTCATGTCTTGTTTGTGGGCTAAACAAATAACCGCTTGCCCCTAACTCACTGAACTGCAGGTTAGCGATTTGCCAATCGGCAGTGCTATCTTCTAAAGACAAAGATTGAGCACTTGGATAGTGCTGCAGCAACTGCTTGCCAAAACCATCATCTGCATTGATTAAACGACATTCTAAACTTGGCCAGTTAAATAAGGCTTGTTTCGCGCGGCCATACTCAGCCATGCTGCCATGGTAATCAAGGTGGTCTCGGCTAAGGTTTGTGAATATCGCAACCTTGAACGGCACACTCGCCACTCGCTGCTGCACCAAACCATGCGACGACACTTCCATAGCGACTAATTCATAGCCTTGCTGATTCATTTCACAAAGCTGGCGCTGAATAGTAATCGCGTCAGCAGTGGTGTTTTCACTCGCAACCAACTTACCTGGCTCACCATTACCTAACGTTCCCATCACCGCAGCACGAAGGCCACTTAGTTTTGCCAAGTTAGCAATTAGATGGGTTACTGTACTTTTGCCGTTGGTACCAGTAACACCGACTAAAGTAAGCGGATTACCGTCTGGGAAATAGGCCGCTGACGCTAATTGCGATAGCTGTTGGTTCAAGCGCCAAAAGTAAATGCAGGCAACTTGCTTGTGCCACACTATTTGACCATGAGATTTTTCATCATCCGCATCAGCAAGCACCGCCACAGCTCCGACACTAATCGCTGAATCAATATAGTTACGACCATCAACTTGGTGGCCTTTAACCGCAACAAATATATCGCCCTGCTCAATCTCTCTGCTATTTAGAGAGAGGTGATTAAAGCCGATGTCTGGGGCAACCGTTACCGAAAATTTCGCCAACAAAGCAGACAAACTAGGTTTCACCATTATTGCCTCCATTTAGCTGTACCACTTGGCTGGTATTATCATCGGGGGCAACATTTAAATACTGTAATCCGCCTTGCATCACTTTAGAGAAAACCGGAGCGGCTACGTCGCCGCCATAATAGCGGTCGGTTTGTGGTTCATTAACAAATACTGCAATGGCGAGTTTAGGGTTACTCACTGGAGCAACGCCCGCAAAAATAGCAACGTAGTCATCACCATAACCACCACGAACAGCTTTACGGCTGGTACCAGTTTTGCCGGCTACACGATAACCTGGCACAGCGGCTTTCTGCCCGGTACCACCATCTTGAATAACCGATTCCATCATCTCTAATACAGCTTGTGCCTTGTTTTGTTCAAATACCCGCTCGCCTGTGGCCGGCTGCTGCAACTTAATAATGGATGTTGGTCGAAACACTCCACCGGCTCCCATCGTTGCATACGCTTGGGCGAGTTGCAGAGGAGTAACCATTAAGCCATAGCCAAACGACAAGGTAGCAAGTTCAAAATCTGACCAACGGCGACGCTGCGGCATTTGACCGCCCGATTCGCCAACTAAACCTAAACCAGCATCGTTACCAAAACCCACATCGTAAAATGTATCAAGCATCCCCTCTACGCCCACTTTTAGGGCTAATTGGCTAGTGGCAACGTTGCTCGATTTTTGAATGACTTTGGTTAAACTAATTTCACCGTAGTTGCGCGAATCACGAACTCTACGCCCGCCAATCTGCATCCAACCAGGGCTGGTGTTAATCATACTGTTTGAACGAATGTGGTCGCGCTCAAGCGCCGCGATAACCGATAGTGGCTTAACCGTAGAGCCTGGTTCATAGCTATCGGTTATTGCACGATTACGATAGCGATAACTTTGAAACTCGTTACGATTGTTAGGATTAAAAGACGGGCTATTAGCCATAGCTAACACTTCACCAGTTTCAATATCTAACACGACCACACTGCCAGAGGTAGCTTTGGTCTCGGTGACGGCTTTTTTAAGCTCACGATAAGCGATTGCTTGGATCCGTTGGTCAATACTTAAAGCAATATTCTGCGCTTGTTTGGCTTGATGAATAACATCCAGATCTTCAACTACGCGACCTAAGCGGTCTTTGCGTACTTTACGCTTACCGGGTTCACCAGTGAGCCAGTCATCATAGCTACGCTCTATACCTTCTAAACCGTGGTCATCAATATTAGTAAAGCCAACAAGGTGAGCACTCACTTCGCCGGTAGGGTAAAAACGACGGGACTCAGGTTTTAAATAAACCCCTTTAATTTTGAGTTTGGTAACATAATCAGCAACCGCCGCACTCACTTGGCGCTGTAAATAAACAAAACGACGTTTCGGGTTGCTGACTCGTTGTTGCAAGCTATCTACGTCGGTATCCAATACTTTAGCCAAGGCCGCCCAAGCATCACGATTAGCTAAACTATTTTGGTCTGCCACATGTTTAGGATCAGCCCAAATAGCGCGCACAGGTACACTCACGGCTAACTCGTTACCTAAACGGTCGGTAATTACACCACGCTCTGCATAGCCGGTTTTGGTGCGAATCGAGCGTAAGTCACCTTCATAAATAAGCTTATCCGGTGCAATAACTTGAATATAAGCCGCACGACTTACCAAGGCAGTAAACACTAAGCAAACCACTGCCATCACTAGCACAAAGCGCCAGTGGATGAACAGTCCTTGTTTATTTGCCTTAGCATTCATTAGTTTGTGATTACCACTTGTTCTTCAATTTTGGGTCGGTGCATATCTAAACGCTTTTTAGCTATGCTCTCTACGCGGCTGTGTTCAGCCAGCGCGTTTTGCTCTATTAATAAATGTCGCCATTCAACATTGAGTGCATCCCGGCTCATCATTAATGATTCTCGTTGTTCAACAAACATTCTGGTGTGGTGAGTTGTCCATACCACACAAAAGGCCGAAACAACCGCAGCCACTAACAACAAAAAGTGCTGCTTGTTACGCCACACATCTTTCAAAATCGCCCGCAATAAATTGGGCTGGCGGCTAACCTCGTCCATTACAAACGTTTTGCTACCCGTAACACCGAGCTACGTGAGCGCGGGTTTACTTCAATTTCTGCTGCGCTAGGTTTTATCGCTCGGCCAATACTCTTTAAATAACGTCCGCTGGCTAACTGCTCTTCGGTAAGCGGCAAGCCTCTAGGAAACTGCTCGCCTTTTTCTTGCTTTCTAATAAAGCGCTTCACCATACGATCTTCTAAAGAATGGAAACTAATCACCGCTAAACGGCCATCGGTCGCTAAACTATTCATAGCGCCTAGCAAGGCTGTGTCTATTTCATCTAACTCGCTGTTAATATAAATACGAATGGCTTGAAAGCTTCGAGTAGCCGGGTGTTTGTATTTATCTTTAACAGGGCAAGCTTCATCAATAATCTTGGCCAGCTGCAAAGTGCTGGTAAGAGGCGTCTCTTCACGGGCATTCACAATCCCGTGAGCAATTCGTTTTCCAAACTTCTCTTCGCCAAAGGTTTTAATCACCCAAGCAATATCTTCTTCCGCGGCATGAGTTAGCCATTGAGCGGCGGTTTGTCCTTGCGAAGTATCCATTCGCATATCTAAAGGGCCATCGCGCAAAAAGCTAAATCCACGCTCAGCGTCATCAAGTTGCGGGGACGACACGCCTAGATCGAGCAGTACACCATCAATTTTTTTCGCTAGACCCAACTCTGTAATGTACTGTTCAATGCCAGAAAAAGGACCATGAACAATTTGAAAACGAGGATCGTCGGCAAACTGTTTAGCGGCTTCAATCGCGCGAGGGTCACGGTCGATAGCAATCAAACGTCCTTTAGGACCTAGTTGCTGTAAAATAGCGCGACTGTGCCCACCTCTGCCAAAGGTGCCATCCACGTAAATGCCATCTTCTTTAATGGCTAAGCCGTCGATACACTCTTGTAACAGTACCGAGGTGTGAACAAATTCAGTACTCATACTAAAGCGAAAAATCTTTTAGGTTATCAGTTAACATATCAACGTCCTCTTCTAGGGTTATATCTGCAGCAATTTGTTGCTGCCATTGCTCTTCTGACCACAGCTCAAATTTGTTGAGCTGGCCAACCAGCATTATTTTTTTCTCCAAACTTGCGTGTTGACGCAACGGAGGTGGAATTAACAAACGACCATTTTTGTCCATCTCGCAATCATCGGCATAACCCAATAGCAAGCGTTGCAAACGACGCTCAGCCGGGTTCATGCTAGATAAGCGTTTGAGTTTACGCTCAATTTCTTCCCACTCCGCTAAAGGGTAAAGCAGTAAACAGCGATGGTTTATATCAATGGTGCACACCAATTGACCGTGACACTCTTCCATCAACCACTCGCGATACCGGGTCGGCATAGTCATGCGTCCCTTCGCGTCTAAGTTGATTGAGCTAGCGCCGCGTAACATCAGTGTTAATTCCCCATTTATCCCTAATTAATTCAGTTGTTGGGCAAACAGATCCACTATGATCCACTTTATCCCACAATTCACTAAGTTTAAGGACGAGTCTCGCCCTTTGCAAGCGACCTTGAGCAAGAAAATGAACAAAATTCCACCAACCCAAATAAAGAAAAGCCTAAAGACTTGATATACAAAGCGGCCACGCTACTTTTGGCCAAAAAATAATTAAAATTTAATGTCATATTAATTTTGAGGAATAGCGAACTGGAGGCATTAAAAAGGCAGTGAGTGCGAATTGTGTGATTGAATTGAAAAAGCCCTGTTGCTAAACAACAGGGCTTTAATAAAAAGGGAGTTGGCCGATAAGCCGGGTTTTGTCGTGAACAATCATTCGTCTAGGCCATTAATCGCTTAATGGCTCAAGCAGCCTACCCGCCCCCAACGCGGGCCGCGCCTTAAGGGGGCCTATTTGGCCTTGCTCTGGGTGGAGTTTACCTCGCCGCATACTGTTACCAGACGCGCGGTGCGCTCTTACCGCACCCTTTCAGCCTTACCTGTACTCCGAAGAGCCATCGGCGGTCTTCTCTCTGCTGCACTTGTCGTGGGCTCGCGCCCCCCAGGCGTTACCTGGCACCCTACCCTATAGAGCCCGGACTTTCCTCCCCTTCGCCCGTCTGCCACTCCCGAAAGAGCGCACAACGACGAAGCAGCGATTGCCTAGCCAACTCCGGTGGCGGACTATAGCAAACAATTATCAGCAAGAATAGCGCTTATTCGCTGTGCTTTAGTCCGTAATCATAAAGGGCATTTTTCTTTAAACCATAAATTTTGGCGGTAAGTGCCGCGGCCTTCTTTAATGGCAACTCTGTTTGCAATAACTTAAGCGTATCTAAAGCATCTACTGGTAACTGCTCACTGTCTTTTTGGTAACCTGCCACAATTAGTACCATCTCCCCTTTTTGTTGATTGGGGTCGGCTTTAACCCAAGCAAGCAGCTCTGCAACGGGCAAGGATTTAATGGTCTCAAAGGTTTTGGTCAATTCGCGAGCAAGCACAACTTGCCTATCTTCCCCTAAGCAACTAACTATGTCGGCGAGGCTATCTAAGATACGGTGAGGCGATTCGTAATACACTACTGTGCGACTTTCTTGACGAAGTTCGTCTAATCGCTCTTGGCGTGCTTTGGTTTTAGCTGGTAAAAATCCTTCGTACAAAAACCTATCTGTAGGCAAACCCGCAACCGACAGCGCGGCGATAGCCGCACAAGCACCCGGCAAAGGCACAACCGGGTAGCCTTTAGCGCGAAACGCATTAACTAGGTGGTAGCCGGGATCATTGATCAGTGGCGTTCCTGCATCGGAGACTAACGCAATGTCATTCCCATCTAGCACTTGCTGCTCTAACCAGGCTATTTTTTGTTGCTCGTTATGATCGTGTACCGCCACACAGCGAGTACCAATTTCATAATGACTCAATAACCGGCCAGTGTTGCGCGTATCTTCGGCTGCAATCATCGACACATCCTTTAGCACTTGAATAGCACGCTGTGTGATATCTGCTAAATTGCCGATAGGAGTGGCTACAATATAAAGAGTACCGATGGCTGACATAAACTCACCTCTGATAAAAACGGCCTCTACTTTAATCAAAAGCCTCACTTGCCTCAATCTTTCACCACTTCGATTGTAGATTATTTAGCGTTTGGCTCTTAATATATGCACTAACTAATCAATACTAGTGGTATAAACCTTGAAACATAACCTGATCTCAGCGCTACGTTATCTCAGTTTAAGCCTTATGCTTTTGCTCGCAGCCTGTAGTAGTGGCCCAACCAAGCCGCCTATTGTTGCTATAGACCTTCCTTCTATTGCTGTTGCGCCTGAACATAATGCAGAGTTTTATTTGGATCAGGCTAGCATTGCGCCAGTAGAGCAAACCTTTGAATGGGAGCTCCTTGCAGCTAAGGCATACTACCAACAAGGCATGTTCCAAGCTGGTGATGCTGTAACCACATCCTTAAATAAACAAGCAAACACGGTACAACGTGGGGCAGGCTTGCGCTTAGTAAGCGCCTACGCTTTGGAGCTTCAAGGCCAATACACCCCGGCTTTAGCATTGTTAGATTTTGACCCAGCCTGGCAACTACCCGATGATTATTGGTATGCCTACTTTCAAACCCGCGGCAACATTTATCAAAAACAAAATAATCCTTTAGCTGCCTCTGGCGCTTTTATCGACTTAGACCGTTATCTATCGGAAGAAGCCCGAGAAGCAAACCATCAAACCATTTGGCAACTGCTTAAACCGCTTACCGCGTTTACTCTTCGCAGCTTTCAGCAGCCAGGTAACGAATTACGCAACGGCTGGTTAGAAATTGTTGCGATAAGTAACGAACCCAAGCAATCACCGGAGAAACTGGTTGCTAAGCTACAAACTTGGAAAACCGAATATCCAGCTCACCCAGCGCTAGATTATGTCGCTGGTGACCTAGCGAAAGCGCTAAGCATTACTCCTTATACGCCACAAAAAGTTGCAGTTTTGCTGCCGTTAAGTGGTAAATACCAAAACAACGGTTTGGCGGTAAAAGACGGCTTAGTATCTGCGTTCTTAGATAGCCAAACAGAGTTTTCCAGTGATACTGAATTGGTGTTTTACGATACCCAATCCCAAGCAATGGAAACGCTCTATCCCCAGCTTGAACAAGACCAAATCGATTTCATCGTTGGGCCGCTATTAAAATCGCAGTTACGCAGTTTGTTAAGCCTTGCACCAACCCTACCAGTGTTCGCTCTTAACGATGTGCAAGCTGGCGAACAGGAGCAACAGTTCTTCTTCCCACTCTCGCCTGAGGATGAAGCCAAACAAGCCGCTCAATTTATGGCGCAACGTGAAGAGCAAAATCCCCTACTGTTAGCTCCACAAAGCAGCTTGGGCAAGCGCATGGCTGAGTCATTTACAGAAGAATGGCAAACCCTTTCTAGCTCTCCTGTAGATGTTATCTACTACGCTAACCGCAACGATCTACAACGCGCGGTGCGTAAATTGTTGCATACCGATATGAGCCAGCAGCGTATTAGCCAGTTCAAGCAGATTTTGGGACAGGATTTAGAAGCTGAAGTACGCTCTAGAAGCGATGCAAACTCTCTGTATTTGGTGGGCAACAATACAGAAACCAAGCTGATTAAGGCGTTTATTGATGTAACCGTAAGCCCATTTGCAGTAAGCCCACGCTTATATGCCAGCTCGCGCAGCTACGACAAAAATGATGAAACCAGCGAAAACGAGTTAGACGGCATTTACATCAGCGAGATGCCTTGGATATTAGAGCAACAGTCGGTAAATGCGATTCGCCATCAGCAGCTTTGGCCTAGCTCTTCAGACTCGCAGAAACGTTTGTACGCTTTGGGTTATGATGCCTACTCGCTAATTAGTCAACTAGCTCAAATGCGCGGCTATTCAGACTATCAGCTAAATGGTTTAACCGGAAAGCTTAGTGTTAACCAACAAGGTTTAGTGATACGACAACTTACTTGGACTCAATATAAAGATGGCCAACTGGTTCCCTTGGAAATCCAAGCTAACACGCTTCAAGACCAAGATATTGAATAAAGGGCAAGCTGCAGAGCAGCAGGCAGCTAGCTATCTTAGCAAGCAGGGTTTACGGCTGATTGAGCAAAACTATCACTGCCGCCGCGGCGAGATAGACCTAATTTGTAGACAGGGCAATACCTGGGTTTTTGTGGAAGTTAAATACCGCAAAAGCCTTAGCCATGGCGGAGCAGCTGCAGCAGTCGACCAACACAAAATGCACCGTATACTGCTAAGCGCACAACACTATTTACAACAAAAAAATTTGAACCAATTTGATACTGCAATGCGTTTTGATGTTGTTGCTATTCAAGAGCAAGCACCTTACCTAGAATGGTTTCAGAACGCGTTTGGGGAATAACATGCAAGAACGAATCAAAGAAATATTTAGAGAAAGCATACAAACCAAAATTGCCGCTGCAGAAGCACTACCCGATGCGATTGAAAAAGCTACAGTGATCATCGCTCAAGCATTGCTCAACGGTAACAAACTGCTCATTGCAGGCAATAGCGCAGGAGCGGCGCTCGCTCAGCAGTTTTCAGCTAACTTGGTAAACCGCTTTGATACAGAACGCCCTAGCCTTCCAGCTTTAGCACTTAGCACCGACAGCTCAGTGCTAAGTGCCATTGCGAATGATTACTCCTTTGATGAAGTGTTTGCCAAACAAATTCGTGCACTAGGCCAGCAAGGCGATGTACTTGTTGCCATCTCCGATTCAGGCAACTGTCGCAACGTAATTAAAGCCATGGAAGCTGCGGTAAACCGCGACATGACAATTATTGCGCTAACCGGAAAAGATGGCGGTGAAATGGCCGGTCTGCTTAGCGAGCAAGACGTTGAAATTAGAGTGCCAGGTGAACAGAGCGTACGCATTAACGAAGTACACTTACTGGCATTAAACAGTTTATGTGATTTAGTAGACCGTACGTTGTTTCCCCAACAGGAGGATTAAAGAATGTTACGTATCATCACCGTTGTTGTTTTGGCAGGGCTACTACAAGCCTGTGCTGGAGCAGTTGTAGTGGGTGCCGGAGTAGCAGCAGGTGCAGCAACAGATAGGCGCACCATAGGCACTCAATTTGATGACCAAA
Organism: Agarivorans sp. JK6; assembly: GCF_045277145.1. Classification (NCBI taxonomy): domain Bacteria; kingdom Pseudomonadati; phylum Pseudomonadota; class Gammaproteobacteria; order Alteromonadales; family Alteromonadaceae; genus Agarivorans; species Agarivorans sp. JK6. The sequence goes on from NZ_CP113525.1 coordinate 3,965,478, forward strand.
CTATAGAACTCCAAGCACTAAGTGAACTGGGCAAAGAAGAGAATATTTGGCGAGAAAGCAAGCTATCGGTAGTTGCGCTTAACGGCAGAGTACTGGTCATTGGCCAAACTCCGAATCAAGAATATTTCAACAAAATCACTCAAGTTGTCCGCGATGTAAGTGGTGTACAACAAGTACTCAACGAAGTACGCATCAAAGCACCTGTATCTTTAGGTGTACGTAGCAATGACTCTTGGATTACCACCAAAATCAAATTTAAGATCTACGAAGACAGCAAGCTTCCACCTGGTAAGATAAAAGTTATTACCGAAGACAGTGAAGTGTTTCTCATTGGGTTTGTTACCGCAGAAGAAGAACGCTTAGCGATTGATATTGCCCGCCACGAGACCGGCGTAGCCAAAGTAATTAAAGTATTTGAGCTGATAGAAGCCAGCTAACAAATTTAAAGCAGATACAAAAAAGCGCCTTTCGGCGCTTTTTTTATTTTACGATGGTGAGTGTCGGCTTCTTCGGAGTATCCTCTTTCACCAAAACATCTTCAGGCTGACTCTCAAGCTCTTCTACTTGCTCGTAAGCAGCTTCTGGCTCAAATACGGTACCTGCACCATTTTCTCGAGCATAAATCGCGACAACAGCTGCCATAGGCACATAAACCTGAAACGGTTTACCACCAAAGCGTGCGCTAAAGCTTACGTGCTGTAAGTCCATATTAAAGGCCGCAATCGCCGACGGAGCAATGTTTAGAACAATCTGCCCATCATTAACAAATTGGCTGGGCACGGTCACGTTAGCTTGGGTAGCGTCCACCACCAAGTGAGGAGTCAACTCGTTGTCTAACAACCAATCAAAAAAAGCCTTAAGCAAATAAGGCCTATTTGGGGTCATCTCTTCACTCATTAACCTAAAAACCCATCGCGAATTTCACGCTCTGCATCGGTCAGTGAAGCTTGGAAAGATTCACGATCAAATACACGGATCATATAAGATTTGATTTCTTTAGAACCCGCACCTTCAAGCTCGATGCCTAAAGTAGGTAAACGCCATAATAGAGGTGCTAAGTAGCAATCTACTAAGCTGAATTCTTCACTCATAAAGTAAGGCATTTCAGCAAAAACCGGTGCAATGCTTAACAGACTTTCTGTTAATTGCTTACGTGCAGCTTCGGCGTTCTCACCTTTTTCAATTTGCGCAACCAAGGTGTACCAGTCGTTTTTGATGCGGTGCATCATAAGGCGGCTTGAACCACGCGACACAGGGTAAACCGGCATTAGCGGTGGGTGAGGAAAACGCTCGTCTAAGTATTCCATGATGATCTGCGATTGGTACAACACCAATTCACGATCAACTAAGGTTGGAACAGAGCTGTACGGATTCAAATCAATTAAGTCTTCCGGTAAGTTGTCCGGATCTACCTGATTAATTTCTACGCTGACGCCTTTCTCAGCCAAAACGATACGTACCTGATGACTATATAAGTCGTTAGCACCAGAGTATAGCGTCATTACCGAACGCTTGTTGGCAGCTACAGCCATTGAATCCTCCAAAAACCATCTAAAATAAATACACAAACGGCAACAGCATAAATGCTATTGCCGATAATTAAATACTAGCTCAAGACTTAGTGTACGTCGCGCCAGTATTCTTTCTTCAATAGATAACTAATAATGAAGAAAATGAATAAGAAACCAAGCACCCAGTAACCAAGTCGTTTACGCTCTAGCTGAATAGGTTCAGCAGAGTAAACTAAAAAGTTAACTAGGTCTAAAACAGCGTGGTCATATTCATCATCGCTCATCTCACCGCTGCCATCTGATTGGATGCCAACGTAGATTTGCTGATCTTCACCATCAATCATTCTTGTTTCATAAACCGCATTTGGCACACCTTGCAACTCTTGCAATACATGTGGCATACCAACACTTGGGAATACTTTGTTATTCACCCCAAATGGACGCGTCTCATCAACATAAAATGAACGTAAATAGGTATATACCCAATCAGCTCCACGAACTCGAGCTACTAAGGTTAAATCTGGAGCTGGTGCACCAAACCACTTAGCAGCGTCTTTTTCTTGAATGGCATTTTCCATCAATTCACCTGGTTTTACCCCGGTAAAAATCAAGTTTTCTTCCATTAACTTAATTGGAATACCTAAATCTTCTGCTACACGATTATAACGCTGGTATTGAGCACTATGACAGCCAAAACAGTAGTTCATAAACAACTTGGCGCCGTTTTGTAACGAAGCTTTATCACTTAAGTCATAGTTCGCTTTGTCTAAAGGAACGGTCGAACCAGCGGCAAACGCCAAGCTAGGAACCAGCAACGCGAATGCTAAAAAAATATTTTTCATCATTTGGTCACCCTTTCTGGAACTGGCTTAGTTTTCTCGTTTTTACTGTAAATCCACAGTAGTAGGAAATAACCAAAGTAACCAACAGTTGCGATACGTGCAATCCAAGTTAATAGGTCGGTTGAAGGTAAAGCACCTAGCACCCCTAGAATCACAAAACATATAACAAACTGAGCGATGTTAAGCTTATGTATGACACTACGGTAGCGAATTGACTTCACTTTACAGCGGTCTAACCACGGTAATACAAATAACACCGCAATAGATGCGCCCATCATCACTACACCCAGTAACTTATCGGGTACCGCACGCAAAATTGCATAGAAAGGAGTGAAATACCAAACTGGCGCAATATGTTCTGGCGTTTTAAGCGGATTAGCTGCTTCAAAGTTTGGCGGCTCTAGGAAGAACCCCCCACCTTCTGGGAAGAAGAACATCACCCAACAGAAGAAGAACAAGAAGCCAACAATGGCGGCTAAATCTTTAACTGTAAAATAAGGGTGGAAAGGAATACCATCCTTCGGCCAACCATTCTCATCTTTGTTAGCTTTAATCTCGATACCATCTGGGTTGTTAGAGCCTACTTCATGCAACGCTACAATGTGTAAGAACACCAACATTACCAACACCAGGGGCAATGCAATAACATGCAAAGCGAAGAAGCGGTTTAAGGTTGCACCAGAGATAACATAGTCACCACGGATCCACAGGGTTAGGTCATCACCAATTACCGGAATAGCCCCAAACAGTGAAATAATTACCTGCGCGCCCCAATAAGACATTTGTCCCCAAGGAAGCAAGTAACCCATGAATGCTTCGGCCATCAATACCAAGAAAATTAACATCCCGAACAACCAAATCAGTTCGCGAGGTTTTTGGTAAGAACCGTAAATCAAGCCACGATACATGTGCAAATAAATCACCACAAAGAAGGCTGACGCCCCAGTGGAATGCATGTAACGCAGTAGCCAACCATATTCCACATCACGCATGATGTATTCAATAGAGGCAAATGCTCCATCACCTGATGGGTTGTAATTCATAGTTAGCCAAATACCTGTAAGGATTTGGTTAACTAATACCACCATGGCAATAAAGCCGAAAATATACCAAAAGTTAAAGTTTTTTGGTGTTGGGTATTGGCCCACGTGTTTATTGTAGGTCTTGGTCAACGGGATCCGTTCATCGATCCAACCGATAAGTGCCTTCATCTTATGCCTCTCCCTGGTCCAAGCCGACCAAAATGGTGGTTTCATCAACATAGTGATGCGGAGGAACAACCAAGTTTAGTGGTGCAGGTACACTTTGGAATACTCGTCCGGCCATATCAAACTTCGAACCATGACAGGGACAGAAGAATCCATATTCAACACCTTGAACTTGCTCAGCAAAGCTGCCAGGTAAATAGGTGGGTGAACAGCCAAGGTGAGTACATAAGCCCACACCTACAAACAACTCAGGTTTGATTGAGCGGTGTACATTGACTGTGTAATCGGGTTGTTGAGGCTCCTCGGAATCGGGGTCACGCAACCTATCACCAATGGTGTTTAGGTTATCTAGAACCGATTGAGGACGGTTAACCACCCAAACAGGTTTACCACGCCATTCAACACGTAGTAATTGTCCAGGTTCTATTTTGCTAATATCCACTTCTACCGGTGCTCCAGCTGCTTTAGCTTTGGCACTCGGATTCCATGAACTGATAAAAGGTACTGCGGCAAACGTAGCTCCTACACCACCGACAACAGCTGTTGTCCAGGTTAGGAAGCGACGGCGGCCAGCATCGACAGGAGCGTTGCTCATCCAATGTCTCTCCGGTAAGGATCCGCGCAATTATTGTAATTTTCCTTGCGGCATGCTGCACAAGGTAGCGTTTTTCTGCTACTGGTAGCGTTTACTTGCTACTACATTATTGCAGGTAAATGCGAACAAAATAGTAATAAAAAACACACAAATTGACAAGGGAAATCAAGGTTTTTAACCTTTTAGAATAAAGAAAAGCCCGGCATAGCCGAGCTTTTTTGTAACACGAATGTGTATAGCAATTAACGTTTAGAGAATTGCGGACGACGACGTGCTTTACGTAGACCAACTTTCTTACGCTCAACTTTACGCGCATCACGGGTAACGAAACCAGCTTTACGTAACTCAGGACGTAGACTTTCGTCGTATTCCATAAGAGCACGAGTGATACCGTGACGGATAGCACCAGCTTGACCAGTTGTACCACCACCTTTTACGGTAACTAGTAGGTCAACTTTTTCTAACAATTCAGTTAGTTCAAGTGGTTGACGAACTACCATACGAGCAGTTTCACGGCCAAAGTAAACGTCCAAAGTACGGTTGTTTACAGTGATGTTACCACTACCTGCTTTTAAAAATACGCGAGCAGTAGAGCTTTTGCGACGGCCAGTGCCGTAGTATTGATTCTCAGCCATTATTCAAATTCCGTAACTTAAATGTCTAATACTTGTGGTTGCTGAGCCGCATGAGTGTGCTCAGGTCCAGCGAATACTTTCAGTTTACGGAACATTGCACGGCCTAGAGGACCTTTTGGCAACATACCTTTCACTGCAGACTGGATAACACGCTCAGGAGCTTTTTCGATTAACTTTTCAAAGCTAATTGACTTTAAGCCACCTGGGTAACCAGTGTGCGAGTGGTAAATTTTACCTTTCGCTTTGTTGCCTGTTACGGCTACTTTCTCAGCGTTAATTACGATGATGTAATCACCAGTATCAACGTGAGGAGTATATTCAGCTTTATGCTTACCGCGTAGGCGAGAAGCGATTTCAGTTGCGATACGACCCAGAGTTTTACCATCTGCATCTACAACGTACCAGTCGCGTTTAACGCTGTCTGGCTTGGCTACAAAAGTTTTCATTTGTATATATAACCCAAAATAACTGTTACACATGTGTTTGTGATAATCACAAACGTGAAAGTAGCCACTCATAGTATCCCTTCGAATACGGAGTAAGCTGGATTGTTAGTATCACCAAATCGGTGACATGTAACGTGGGGTGGCAAGATTATAGGGGAAGTACAAAAAAAAACCACCCCTAATTAAGATTATTTAAGGTAAGTGCTCTCTTTCCAAGTATTCATGAGACTGCATTTCTTGTAAGCGAGATAGACAACGTTCAAATTCAAAACTCAACCGCCCGCCTTGATAGAGTTTTTCTAAGGGTACTTCAGCAGCAATGATTAAAGTAACGTTTCGCTCATAAAATTCATCAATTAAAGCAATAAAGCGTCGAGCGGCATCATCATTTTTAGCCCCCATTGCCACTACACCCGACAACAGCACTGTGTGATAAAGCCTTGCCAGTTCAATATAATCTAACTGACTCCTCGCCCCTTCACATAACTCACTAAATTCAACGTGTAACACACTATCGGCTTCATTCACAAAATTAATCATCCGCTGATTAATTTCAATCTGACCTAATGCTTGGCGCGGTTCGTTAGACAATTGCAAAAAGTATTGGGCTAAGTTTTGCTCCGCTTGTTGATCTAAGGGGTAATGATAAATCTCTGCCTCATTAAGGGTGCGCATTCGATAATCACTGCCGCCATCTACATTGATAATTTGGCAATGTTGTTGAATCAACTTTATGGTTGGCACAAAGCGTTGGCGCTGCAAACCATTTCGGTACAAATCTTCAGGCGGTATGTTTGAGGTAGCAACAAGCGTTACTCCCCGTTCAAACAAAGCTTCGAATAGCGTTCCCAAAATCATTGCATCGGTAATGTCTGAGACAAAAAACTCATCAAAGCAGATAACTTCTGCCTCTTTATATAAGCGATCTGCCACTACCTCTAAGGGATTAGTTTGGGCAGTTAAGCTTTTTAACTCTTGATGCACCCGCTGCATAAAGCGGTGGAAATGCACTCGCATTTTACGTTGCTGGGGTAAGCAGTTAAAAAATGTGTCCATGAGGTAGGTTTTTCCTCGGCCAACTCCTCCCCACATGTAAAGCCCTTGAACAGAAGGCTTAGTGGATACATCTGCGCTGGAAAATCGACTTTTTAACTTGGAAAAAAAAGATGAGGGAACAGCAGCGGAAGCGGGCTTTTCATTCAACTGATCAAATACACGTTGCAATTGAGTAACTGCAAATGCCTGGGCATTGTCTTTTATAAAATCATGAGCTTGCAGATCTTGCTCGTATTGTTGCTGTGGAGTCATCCTTTCCCTATTCCCAGAACCCGCTAAAATTAGTCGAAAATTGATAGTACCATGTGAAAGCATTCTCAAGTATATTGAAAGTTCATCAAGACCAACAAAGGAATAATATGAGCGCAATTAGCAGTATGATTTTTCTTCTTATTGGTGTCGCTATTGGCTTCTTCCTTAGTCGTATAGCATCAAAGCCGGTTGGTAGCGATGCCAATATGAAGCAAGAACTCGAACAAAATAAAGCTGAGCTAGACAGTTATAAAGAGCAAGTTCAAGAGCACTTTGCAACCAGTGCTCAGCTACTTGAAGACATGGCCAAGCAATACCAAGGCATATACGAGCATATGGCCAGCCAGTCAAAATCATTAATCAGCGAAGACGTAGCTCAACCGCAACTATTTGCTGATTATCAAGAAAAATTAGAGCTAGACGAAACGGTTGAATCAAGCGAAGCTCAGCCTAAAGATTACTCTAATCAACCATCTGGTTTATTTACCGAAGCTCAGCGTAAAGCTAGCTAAATCATTGAACTTTTTAAACTAAGCAGGGTCATTAAGATCCTGCTTTTTTATAATGACATGTGTTTATTGAGGTATTTAGATGAGTGTTTCCACTAAGAAATTTGTCATTGTATTGTTGTCACTGTTTCTTGGCATCAATACCTTCCAAGCTCACGCAGCCCTGCCATTCTCAGTGGGTGGCGAAGAACTTCCCAGCTTAGCCCCAGTGCTTGAACAAGCCACCCCAGCGGTGGTTAATATCTCTGTTGCTGGCACCAAGGTTTCTCAACAGCAACTTCCAGAGTTGTTTAAGTACTTCTTCGGCCCAGAAGGTAATCCAGGTAACGCCGAACAAGAGCGTCCCTTTCAAGGTCTTGGTTCTGGTGTGGTAGTTGATGCGAAAAAGGGTTACGTAATCACCAATTACCATGTGATTCACGAAGCTGACGAAATTGTTGTCACCCTCAAAGATGGTCGCACCTTTGAAGCGGAAGTATTGGGTAGTGATCGTCATACCGATATCGCATTGCTGCAAATAGAAGCTGATGAACTGGTTGATATTAAGCTGGCAGATTCTGATGAGCTTCGTGTAGGTGATTTTACTGTCGCTATTGGTAACCCTTTTGGCCTAGGCCAAACTGTAACCTCTGGCATCGTGAGCGCATTGGGGCGGAGTGGTTTAAACATTGAAAACCTAGAAAACTTCATTCAAACCGATGCTGCGATTAACAGCGGTAACTCAGGTGGCGCCTTAATCAACTTACGCGGTGAGCTTATTGGCATCAACACCGCAATTATTGCGCCTAACGGTGGCAACATCGGTATTGGTTTCGCCATCCCTAGTAACATGGTGCGTAACCTAGCGGATCAAATTATCGAGTTCGGTGAAGTACGTCGAGGCGTGCTGGGTGTAACCGGTGGCGAGCTAAACAGTGATTTAGCCAAGGCTTTTGGCACCGACTCGCAACATGGCGCGTTTGTTAACCAAGTGATGCAGGGTTCAGCGGCCGATAAAGCCGGCATTGAGCCTGGCGACATCATCATTGCCGTTGATGATAAAAAGGTGAAAAGCTTTGCTGAACTGCGTGCCAAAATTGGCACCATGGGCGCAGGTAAAACCATTAAAATTGGCGCAATTAGAGATGGTAAGCCTATCGATTTTAAAGTGACCTTACAGCAGGCGGAAGAACAAAACATTAATGCCAAGGTAATGCACCCTGCCCTTGAAGGCGCAAGTTTGAGCTCTACCGGTAAAGACGCCGACATATCAGGCGTGCGAGTCAATAAAGTTGCGCGTAACTCTAAAGCCTTTGCTAACGGCTTAGAAGAAGGCGATATCATTATTGGCATCAACAAAATTCGCATCACGAGTATCGCTGATTTGCGCGCCCTCTTGGAAACCGAGCCCAAGGTGCTAGCCGTAAACATTCAACGCGGTGATGAAAACCTCTACCGAATCATTCAATAGATTGAGATGATTAACAATAAAGGCGACTTATTAGTCGCCTTTTCTTTTGTCTCCAGTATCTGCGTGCTATGCTGAGAATCTAGCTGGAGAAGAACAATTGTTAGCTATAATCAAGTATTTACTCAAGCCCGCTTTTTTTGGATTAGCAATAGCTCTGGGCATTTTGTTTGCGTTTCCGGAATTTCGTGAAAACAGTAAGCAACTGCTCGATGACTATACCGATACACCGCTAGTTAGCTACGCACAAGCGTCTAGGCGTGCGGCGCCTGCAGTGGTAAATATTTATACCCGCAGCTTCTTACAATCCTATGTGAATGTAGACACTCAACTCGAGTCTCAAGGTTTAGGCTCTGGCGTTATTATGTCTAAACAAGGTTTTGTATTAACCAACCTTCACGTTATAGCCAACTCCGATCAAATTGTCATCGCCTTACAAGATGGCCGGGTATTTAACGCCGATTTAGTGGGTGGAGACATGATCACCGACCTCGCGGTATTAAAAATTGAAGCCTCTCCAGATCTCCCTGTTATTCCGCAAAACGACCAATTGGCGACGCAGGTTGGTGATGTAGTATTAGCAATTGGTAACCCATACAACGTAGGCCAAACCATTACCCAAGGCATTATTAGCGCTGCTGGACGCAGCGGTATGAGCTCAACCGGTCGCCAAGACTTTTTACAAACCGATGCGGCGATTAATCGTGGTAATTCTGGTGGCGCTTTGGTGAATACTCGTGGTGAGTTAGTGGGAATTAACACCTCTGCCTATCACTTAAACGACGCAGCTGATACTTACGGGATTAGTTTTGCTATTCCTTATGTATTAGCCCAAAAAATCATGCAGGGGCTAATTAAAGACGGCACCATAGTACGTGGTTATCTAGGCTTAGACGGGCAAAAAATTACGCCTTTACTTGCCTCTCGCTTAAAGCTAAATGAAACCCGCGGGGTAATTGTGAGTGGGCTTGATCCAAGCGGCCCAGCTGGTAAAGCAGGTATTCAAGCAAATGACATATTGGTGAGCATTGCTGGGACAGATATTGAGTCAATCAAACAGGCCATGGATATTGTGGCGGAAACGCGCCCAGGCTCGGAGATTATGGTTCGCCTATATAGAAACGGGGAACTACTTGAGCTCCCCGTTAAAATTACTGAGTTAAAACTGCCTACTCGACCTACGAGCGGTCGTTAAAACGAGTAATTTTTGCGCCTAGGTTGGCAAACTTGGTTTCGATATTTTGATAACCGCGGTCAATATGGTAAATCCGGTCAACTACGGTTTCGCCTTCAGCTACCAATGCAGCAATCACTAAGCTAGCAGAGGCACGTAAATCTGTCGCCATTACCTGCGCGCCAGTTAAGTGCTCTGAATGCTTACAAATAGCAGTATTGCCTTCTAACTCAATTTCTGCCCCCATACGCATTAACTCTGGCACGTGCATAAAGCGGTTTTCGAAGATAGTCTCCGTCACATGCCCGGTACCTTCAGCAACAATGTTTAACACGGTAAACTGTGCTTGCATATCGGTAGGGAATGCTGGATGAGGTGCAGTTTTCACGTTTACGGCTTTAAGCTGACAGCCTTGCATATCAACTTCAATCCAGTCTTTACCAGTAGTAACCTTAGCGCCCGCTTCTTCCAACTTAGAAAGCACCGATTCCATTAAACCTGGATCGGTATGGGTACAACGCACTTTACCACCCGTTACCGCAGCACCTACCAAGTAAGTACCGGTTTCTATTCGGTCGGGTAAAACACTGTATTCGCCACTGTGTAAGCTCTCTACGCCATTGATTACAATGGTGTCGCTACCAGCACCTTTAATGTTGGCACCTAAGGTATTCAAGAAATCGGCTAGGTCAACCACTTCAGGTTCGCGAGCAGCGTTTTCAATAATGGTTTCGCCCTCAGCAAGCGCAGCAGCCATCATTAAGTTTTCAGTACCGGTTACACTCACCATGTCCATAAAGATGCGAGCACCTTTTAAACGGCCATCTACGCGAGCTTTTACATAACCATCTTCCACACTCATGTTAGCTTGCATAAGCTCTAAGCCATGAATATGTAAATTAACTGGGCGCGCACCAATGGCACAACCGCCAGGTAGCGATACATCGGCTTCACCATAACGCGCCACTAATGGCCCTAAGGCCATAATAGAAGCTCGCATGGTCTTAACTAATTCATAAGGAGCAACAAAATCATTAGCTTTACCCGCTTTAACAATAACGGTTTCGCCCTTAACTTCTACTTCGCGCCCAAGATGCTCAAGCATCTTACAAGTAGTGCCAATGTCTCTTAGCTGAGGAACATTGTGTAGAGTAACTTGCTCTTCACATAATAAGGTTGCAAAAAGTATTGGCAGAGCCGCGTTTTTTGCCCCCGAGATAGCCACTTCACCCTCTAGGCGGCAGCCACCTTCAATTCTAAACTTATCCACTAAAACTCCTAAAGACTACAATTGGCCAAACTTCTGTTGCTTTTGCCATTCATCAGGAGTGAACGCTTTTATTCCTAAAGCGTGAATTTCATTACTCGCAATGTACTCTTTCAGTGGTGCATAAACCGCTTGTTGTTTTTTAACTCGCGATAAATCCGTAAACATTGCACCAACAGCAACAACTTGAAAGTGATTACCTTCACCACTAACTTGCACATGCTCTAACTCAAGCGCTTGCGATAAAATTTCTTCGATTTGTTCTGGTTGCATAATTCGCTCCGCGTTAAGTGCGTTAATCTTCAAAGTGCAGCAAGCTGTCTAACTCATAGAGTTTAAATAACAACTTGGCTTGTTCAGGACAGCGCTTAATTAATAAGCGCTTACTGGGTTCCGGTTTTAAGGCGGTGATAATAGCGGCTATTCCTGCAGAGTCAATCCGCTTGAGCTTGGCGAGATCTAATTCTTGAGCTTGGCAAGTCAGTAATTCGTTCCACTTAAGTGCAACTTGCTGGCTATCCCAATCTCCGCTAAGCGATAAACACTGCTGCTCAACGCTCAATTCTGCCTTCATGACTTAGACTCATTAGCCGCAAAGTTTTTGTCTTGTAGCAGCTTAATAACCCCATCAATACCATTGGCGCGAATCAGGCTATCCATCTCAGATTGTTTTGTTGAAAGTAAACTAACACCCTCTGCGATGAGATCGTAAGCCAGCCAACGGTCGGGGCTGTCAGGTGTTTTGTTCTTAAGCTTACGGAATTTAAACTCCAACTTGATCGGTGGACGTTCACCATCAACAAATTGCGCTTTAACGCCAACTTTAGATTTTCCTTCTACTGAACGTTCTGGCTCAATATTTACTTGTTGTTGCTTGTATTGACCCAAAGCTTGAGTGTAAGTACTTACCAAATATTCTTTAAAAGCGGCGGTAAACTCTACCCGTTGCGGCTTAGTCGTTTTTTTAATTTGCTTACCTAACACTACAAAAGAGGCGTAGCGGTAATCGATGTGCGGCATTAATTGTTCGCGCACAATATCTTCAATTTGCTGAGCTGAATCCGCGGCGTCTCGATCGACTTCAGCCAAGCGACTAAAGGTTTGCTCTGCCACATAGCTCATCAAACGATAGGGGTTTTCGTTTACTTGTTCAGCTAAAGCATTAACACTAAACAGCAGCGTTACTACCAACATCAAGCGTCTTATAAACATGCTATTTCTCCGTTATAGAAAACAGGAATTGCCCAATTAGTTCTTCAAGTACTAACGCCGATTTGGTGTCTTCGATCACATCACCGTCATTCAGCTCTTCAATGTCATCCAATACAAAACCCGGTGTCAGACCAATATATTGCTCACCTAACAAGCCGGCTGTAAGAATGGATAATGAACTGGTCTCGGGGTAAAAACCATATTGACGATACATGCTTAAGGTGACTTTTGGCATGTAATCCTCGGTATCAAGGTGAATCTTCTCTACACGACCAACAACCACACCGCCAACTTTCACTGGCGAGCGTGCTTTTAGCCCGCCGATATTGTCAAACTTAGCATACAAGGTATAGGTATCGGTGTTTTTACCTAATTGGCTATCAGCTATCTTTAGTGACAAGATCAGTAAGGCTGCAATGCCTAGCAACACAAACAAACCAACCGACAATTCTAATTTATTTACTTTCATGTTATTCCCTAAACCTAGCTGCCAAACATCAAGGCGGTTAGTACAAAATCCAAGGCTAAAACCAACAAAGAGGCATGCACTACGCTGCGTGTAGTCGCTTGGCTAATTCCCTGAGCGCTCGGCATCGCATCGTAGCCATTAAATAACGCCACCCAAACTACTGTTATAGCAAACACCGCGCTTTTAATAATGCCATTGCCAATGTCTTGACCAAATTCAATTGAAGCTGCGGTAATTGACCAAAAGCTGCCGTTATCCACTCCAAGCCACTCAACACCAACCAAAAATCCGCCCCATATACCTACTAGGTTGAACATTAAAGTAAGCAGCGGCATGGCAATAAAACCAGCCCATAAACGTGGAGCAATTACCCGTTTAAGTGGATCAACGGCCATCATTTCCATACTCGAAAGCTGTTCGGTGGTTTTCATCAAACCTATTTCAGCCGTTAAAGCTGAGCCAGCCCGACCTGCAAACAACAATGCTGTAACCACTGGGCCAAGCTCGCGTAACAGCGACAACGCCACCATAGGACCAAGACTAGTCTCGGCGCCAAAATCTACCAAAATGTGGTAGCCCTGTAGGGCGAGAACCATGCCGATAAATAGACCGGAAACCACAATAATAGGCAGAGACTGCACACCTACTACGTAAATCTGGCGGATAGTATCTTTAAGTAATTGTTTGCTTGGTAAACATAGTAGAGCATGCCAAAGCATTAAGCTGGCACGCCCTAGCGCACCAATACGTAATAAGGTGTTGCGGCCTAAGGCCACAATAGCATCAATCATAAACTCGCCTTTAATGCTTGCGCGTAATCTTCAGCAGGATAGTGAAATGCCGCGGGTCCATCAGCCTGACCTTGCAGGAATTGGGCTAAACGAGGGTCTTGATTATTGGCAATTTCTTCAACCGTCCCTTGTGCTAGAACACTGTGGCCATCAATAACAAAGACATAATCAGCAATGCTTAGCACCTCATTCACGTCGTGAGAAACGATGACTGAAGTGAGTTGCAGGCTTTGATTCAAACCTTGAATAAGCTTAATCAGTACCCCCATCGAGATAGGATCTTGACCAACAAAAGGTTCATCATAAAGAATAATTTCTGGCTCTAAAGCAATCGCACGAGCTAGCGCCACACGACGCGCCATACCACCAGATAAATCGCCAGGCATTAACTCGGCTGTTCCGCGTAGGCCTACTGCCTGCAATTTCATCAACACTAAGTTACGCAGCACCGGCTCGGGTAGCTTGGTATGTTCACGCAATGGAAAAGCAACATTTTCAAAAACGTTCAGGTCGCTAAATAAAGCGCCACTTTGAAACAACATGCCAATACGTTTACGCAATTTGAACAAATCACTGCGCTTTAGTTGATGAACATCTTGGCCATCAATCAGCACTTGGCCAGCAGTCGGCTTTAACTGACCACCAATTAATTTAAGTAGTGTTGTTTTGCCAATTCCACTAGGCCCCATAATGGCTGTCACTTTGCCGGTTGGGATATGTAGGTCTAAGCCATCAAAAATGACTTTATCACCGCGTTGAAACGCCAGTTGTTTTACTTCAATCAAACTATCCGCCACTCCGTGAGCAATCTTGATTGGCCAAGGCAGACATATTATTGAGATAATTGCTTACACTCAAGGCTAAACTCTTCCCTTTTACCGGGAAAATGCCGACAATGCCTCGATTTTTTTACATCGCGGATATTTTTTAATTTAAGGACTTGCATGCTAGTTGAATGTTTATTGTTAATTGTTGGCTTAGCATTATTGGTATGGAGTGCCGACCGTTTTGTTTTTGGTGCGGCTGCTATCGCCAATAATTTTGGTTTATCACCAATGATTATTGGCTTAACCATTGTGGCCTTAGGTTCGTCGGCCCCCGAAATTATGGTTTCTGCCACCGCATCTTTAGAAGGCAAAATGAATACCGCGGTGGGTAATGTCATTGGCTCTAATATTACCAACATTACCTTAGTACTAGGTTTAACTGCGCTGCTCAAACCCTTGCTGGTATCTTCTTCTACTCTGTTTAGAGAACTACCGATGGTGTTAGGTGCTACTGCAGTAGCGGGCTGGGTATTACACGACCAACAACTGGGTTACCTTGAAGGGGTTGTTCTACTTATCTTATTTATAGCGCTTATGGCCTACTTAATCGTTAACTCCCTACGCCAACGTAATAGCAACACCGTAGACCCAATGGTTGAGGAAGCTGAGTCGGAAGTCCCTAATGACGTGCCAACTGGTAAAGCATTGTTTTGGTTAGCGGTAGGTATGGTGGTGCTACCTCTTAGCGCTGATTTATTAGTGGGCTCGGCCTCCGAAATTGCCCGCTACTTCGGTATGAGTGACCTCGTTATCGGCTTAACCATTATTGCCATCGGCACCAGTTTGCCAGAGCTAGCTGCTTGTATCGCAGGCGTGATAAAAAAAGAAGACGATTTAGTTTTAGGCAACATTATTGGTTCTAACCTTTTCAATATTTTGGCTGTATTGGCGGTACCAGCCATGTTGGCGCCAGGTCCTATCGACGCCAACGCTGCGGGCCGCGATTTTTATGTGATGATGGGTGTAACCGTGGTGCTGTTTGTAATGGCCATGGGTTTTGGTAAAAGCCGTAAGATATCTCGATGGGAAGGCGGCTTATTGTTAAGCGGCTTCATAGGCTACCAAATGCTATTATTCTTAGCATAAGCCGCTGTTGTCACTAATTTTAAAACTAAGGGGAAGTGAGTGTCATTTGATTACATCGCTGTTGCTAAGCGAGTACTAGAAATTGAAAGCTTAGGTATTGATAACCTTCACCAATATATAGACCAAGAATTTGCGGCTGCCTGCGAAATGATACTGGCCTGTAAGGGCAAAGTTATCCTCACAGGCATGGGTAAATCAGGTCATATTGCCAACAAAATTGCTGCCACCTTAGCATCTACTGGCACACCCGCTTTTTTTGTCCACCCTGGCGAAGCCTGCCATGGTGACTTAGGCATGATCGCCGCCGACGATATCGTATTAGCTTTGTCTAACTCAGGCGAATCTGAGGAAATATTGTCTCTTTACCCGGTGTTTAACCGCATTGGTGTGCGCTCTATTGCCATGACTAGTAACCCCAACTCATCCATGGCAAAGCAGGCCAACTATCACTTATGCATCTCAGTGCCACGTGAAGCGTGCCCCTTAGGGCTAGCACCAACAGCAAGCTCTACTGCCACCTTGGTAATGGGCGATGCTCTAGCAGTTGCTTTATTAGAAGCTCGTGGCTTTACAGCCGACGACTTTGCCCTGTCCCACCCAGGCGGAACCTTAGGCAAAAAACTGCTACTCAGTGTGAGCGACTTAATGCTAACTGGGGAACAAATTCCGCTAGTAACAGTCGAACAAACTATTCGCGAAGCGCTATTCGAAATCACCGCCAAAGGTTTAGGCATGGTGGGAGTACTTGATTCCAAGCAGCAGCTGGCCGGCATTTTTACCGATGGCGACTTGCGACGTATCCTTGATCAGCGCATCGACATTCACGATACCCAAATTGGCCAAGTGATGACGCAAAACCCCAAAGTAATTGACAACAATTGGCTAGCTTTTGATGCCTTAAAATTGATGAAAACCAAGTCTATTAACGGTTTGTTTGTGCTGAACAATAAAGCCGTTGTGGGTGCATTTAATATGCATACCTTATTACAAGCTGGAGTTTACTAGTGACAATTAACACGCCCTATGGCGCGGTAAGCCAAAGCAATTTTGACGCGGCAGCAAAAATTAAACTTTTAGTTTGCGATGTAGACGGGGTTTTCTCAGACGGTCGCATTTATATGGGCAATGACGGAGAAGAACTTAAAGCCTTTCATACCCACGACGGATTTGGCATTAAAGCGCTACTGAATATCGGCGTCGAAGTCGCTATCATCACCGGCCGCCAATCTAATATTGTGCAACAGCGTATGCAGGCTTTAGGAATTACTCGTATCTACCAAGGCCAACAAGACAAACTCGTCGCCTACCAGCAAATGCTTGAACAATTGTCATTAGCTTCTGAAAACGTAGCCTATATTGGCGATGATGTGGTCGACACCTCCGTAATGCGCGCCTGTGGTTTAGGTGTAGCCGTGCAAGATGCTCATCCCTTGTGTAAACAAAGTGCCAACTTTATCACCCAAACCCGTGGCGGTTTTGGTGCGGTTCGAGAGCTTTGCGATCTAATACTGCAAGCAAAAGGCGAGCTTGATAATGCTCAAGGTATGAGTGTATGAATCGCCCAACCTGGTTCTTTGCGAGCTTATTCATCTTAGCCTTGGTGCTGTGGCAGCTGAGTCCTTCGGAAACTCAGCAGCTAAGTGCTAAACGCGAAGCCAGCAAACCAAACTTTGTTGCCGAAAAGCTCTACAGCGTGAGTTTTGGCGAAGACGGCAGCCCGCGCTATCGGATCTACGCTGAGGAAATGGAGTTTTTTGAACAACTTAAGCACACAACTTTTGCTCAACCAAAGATCTTAGTGTACCCAGATCCAAGCCAACCTGTATGGCAAATTGTGGCCGATCACGCTACAGTACAGCAGCAGCAAAACGTCATTTTAAATGACAATGTAGTAATTAAAAATTTAAGCCGTGGCGAGTATGTTCGCGACTTAATAACCGAAAAATTGGAGATCGACCTGCAAACAGAAACCATGAGCAGCGATCAACCTGTTACCGTTTATGGCCCTTCATACGAACTGTATGGCGTTGGCATGGACGGTGATTTAGCCAACGAAATAGTGACTTTATTAGATGATATCGAAGCGGTTTACCACAACCCACAAGAGTAAGTTAGCACTTGCAGCTAGCTTGTTTATGCTTTCTTGGGGTTCACAAGCACTAGAAGACGACTTCAACAAACAAATTATTGTTGATGCTGACCGCCAGCAGGTCAATATCAAAGAAAACCGAGTTACCTTTTACAATAATGTTGTGGTGACTCAAGGCTCGATTAAAATGCACGCCGAAGAACTCAGTGTTATTGGTAGCGAGGAAAAAGGCAGCGAAGTAATGATCGCTAAAGGCGAACCAGCAACGTTTTATCAATTACTTGATAGCGGCAAGCCAATTGAAGCTGAGGCTAACGAAGTGCGTTACGACCTAAAAACCCAAACGCTAACACTCACTACCAATGCTCAACTCAAACAAGAAGAGAGCTTGGTAAAAGGTAAAATGATCAAATACAGCATCAACAAACAAGAAATGGTGGCACAAGGCGACGAAAACAGCCGTGTAACTACTATTTTCCTACCGCAGCAGCTTGACGAACTAACGCCCAAGGAAGACCAGCAATAATGAGTACCCTAATTGCTGAAAACCTAGCTAAAGCCTATAAGGGCCGTAAGGTCGTTAAAAACGTTAGTCTAAATGTAGAAACCGGTAAAATTGTTGGCTTGTTAGGTCCCAATGGCGCTGGCAAAACAACCACTTTTTACATGGTGGTGGGTTTGGTGCCTCGTGACCAAGGCCGAATCCTCATCGATGATGACGATATCTCTAGTACAGCGATGCACACTCGTGCACGTAAAGGCATTGGCTACCTTCCGCAAGAAGCGTCTATCTTTCGCCGCTTATCTGTGGAGAAGAACATTCTTGCCGTATTAGAGACCCGAAAAGACCTCGATAAAGAGCAACAAATTGGTGCGTTAGACGACCTTCTTGAAGAGTTTCACATTGGCCATATTCGCAAAAACCTAGGCATGAGCTTGTCAGGTGGTGAACGCCGGAGAGTTGAGATTGCTAGAGCTCTAGCCGCCGCACCTAAGTTTATTTTGCTTGACGAACCCTTCGCAGGGGTAGATCCTATTTCTGTTATCGATATTAAAAAGATCATTGAACACCTACGTGATCGCGGTCTAGGTGTACTAATTACCGACCACAATGTTCGAGAAACTCTCGAT
Source organism: Agarivorans sp. JK6 (assembly GCF_045277145.1). Classification (NCBI taxonomy): domain Bacteria; kingdom Pseudomonadati; phylum Pseudomonadota; class Gammaproteobacteria; order Alteromonadales; family Alteromonadaceae; genus Agarivorans; species Agarivorans sp. JK6. The sequence continues at coordinate 3,984,025 of NZ_CP113525.1, forward strand.
GTTTGTGAGCATGCCTATATCGTTAGCCAAGGCGAATTGATAGCCTCAGGAAAGCCAGAAGAAATTCTCGAAAACGAACATGTGAAACGAGTTTATCTCGGAGAACAATTCAAGCTATAGTTAAAGTGCAAGTTTAAAAAAAGACAATAAGAAGAAGGAACAGCGGTAGTTAATGAAAGCATCTTTGCAGTTGCGTCTTGGTCAGCAGTTAACCATGACCCCCCAGTTACAACAGGCCATTCGCTTACTCCAGCTTTCAACACTGGATTTACAGCAAGAGATTCAAGAGGCTCTGGAAAGTAACCCTCTGCTTGAGGCGGATGAGTCTCACGCCAGTGATAGTGACGCAACCGACGCTAAATCTGCCAACGAGAAGTCTACCGAGGCCGAATCCACTGCGGACATAGACAACAGTCAAATTGAAGCAGGCGATGCCATTAACCAAGAAACTGTTTCTGACGACCTTCCTGTTGACTCTACTTGGGACGATATCTACAGCGCCAGCTCTGCCCCAGCCAGCTCATCTGGCAGCGCCGTGAGCGATGACAACGATATGTTGTTTCAGGGCGAAACTGTCGACTCTTTACAAGACCACTTATTGTGGCAAATGCAACTCACTCCATTTAGTGAAGTAGACCAAGCCATTGCTTTAGCCATTATTGATGCGGTAGATGAATCGGGCTACCTCACCCAAGACTGTGAGCAGCTACTAGAAGGCTTACGTTCAAGCGATAACAATGACTTAGATGTAGAGCTAGATGAAGTAGAAGCAGTACTTAAACGCATCCAACATTTCGACCCCGTTGGTATAGCAGCGCGCTCGCTGCAAGAGTGTTTACTAATCCAATTAAGCCGTTTTGCCGAAGACACACCTTGGCTAAATGAAGCCAAAGATGTAGTTTCAAATCACATAGATGTATTAGCTAATCGCGATTTTCGTCTATTAGCCCGCAAAACCAAACTTAAAGAAGACCAGCTACGCGAAGTCATGCGTTTGATTCATACGCTTGAACCTCGGCCTGGTAACGCGGTTGAGCCTAATCAAGCCCAGTATGTTATCCCGGATGTATCGGTTGTAAAACGCCAAGGTCGCTGGGTTGTAGAACTCAATCCAGATGCAATGCCTAAGTTGCGTGTTAACTCCCACTATGCATCTTTAAGTAAAACCTCTACCAACGCTAACGATACCCAGTTTATTCGTAGCCACTTACAAGAAGCCAAGTGGTTTATTAAAAGTATCGAGAGCCGCAACGAAACCCTATTAAAAGTATCCAACTGCATTGTTCATCATCAACAGGCGTTTTTTGAGTATGGCGAAGAAGCCATGAAGCCAATGGTACTGAACGATGTTGCAGAAGCTGTAGAAATGCATGAATCCACCATTTCCCGGGTAACCACCCAAAAATTCATGCATACACCTCGCGGCATCTTCGAGCTTAAGTATTTCTTTTCTAGCCATGTGGCTACCGATGGCGGGGGTGAGTGCTCATCAACCGCTATTCGTGCATTAATCAAGAAACTGGTAGCTGCCGAAAATACCAGTAAACCACTCAGCGACAGCAAAATTGCTGATATTTTGGCAGATCAGGGGATCAAGGTGGCAAGACGTACGATTGCTAAATATCGTGAGTCTTTAGCAATTCCACCTTCTAACCAACGTAAGAGCCTTATCTAAGGCCACTAAAAGGGGAAGATATCTATGCAAATTAACCTTACTGGACACCACGTAGAAATAACTGAATCTTTGAAAGAATATGTCCACACCAAGTTTGCCAAACTCACCCGACGATTCGATCAGATCAATAACGTTCACGTCATCCTCAACGTAGAAAAACTGAACCAAATTGCTGAAGCCACATTACATTTAAACGGCGGCGAAGTATTTGCAACCTCTGAGCATTCTGACATGTATGCCGCCATCGACAGTCTGATTGATAAACTTGATCGCCAAGTCATCAAACATAAAGAAAAACTTAACAAACGTTAGCCACCCCCATGCAACTAAATAAAGTACTTAGCTTGGACTGCACCCAAAGTGCAGTTCAATGCTCTTCAAAAAAACGCGCCCTAGAAATAGTAAGCGAACTGGCCGCCAAGCAGCTTGATACCACTACTCAATGCATTTTTGAAAGCTTGTTAAATCGAGAAAAAATGGGCAGTACAGGTATTGGCCAAGGCATCGCTATTCCTCATGGCCGTATCGACAATCAGCATCAAGCCACAGCGGTTTTCTTGCGTTGCGATCCCCCTATTTCCTTCGATGCTATAGATAACAAGCCGGTAGACTTGGTATTTGCATTACTAGTACCCGAAGATCAATGTAAGCAACATCTTAATACTCTAGCTCAAGTAGCTGAAAAACTTAACGATAAGCAAATATGTAAACAACTTCGTTGTGCACAAAGTGATGACGAATTGTACGACATCATGGTAGCCTAATACTCTAATCAGCCTTAGGGATTATCATGGAACTGATCATCGTTAGTGGGCGCTCGGGTTCAGGTAAAACCGTCGCCTTAAGAGTATTGGAAGATCTCGGCTACTATTGCGTCGACAACTTGCCGGTTGTGCTTTGGCAATCACTTATCGACAACTTAAAAAAAACCTATTCTAAAGTAGCCATTAGCATTGATATTCGAAATCTTCCCGATGAGCTATCACCGGTAGGACAGCTAATACGAGATGCAGGACCAGACATTAATCTATTAAGCATTTTTTTAGATGCTAAAGATGAAGCGCTGATCCGTCGCTACAGCGAAACACGCAGGGTACACCCGCTTAGCCAAAGTAATTTATCTTTAGCAGAAGCGATTGAATCAGAAACCGAGCTATTAGCTCCCATTTCTAGAAATGCCGATTTGCGTATCGATACTTCCCGTTTATCGGTACACGAGCTAAGCGGCTTGATTCGCTCACGCGTTACTGGTGACCAACAACAACAGCTAATTTTGGTGTTCGAATCCTTTGGATTTAAAAATGGCGTGCCTAACGATGCCGACTACATGTTTGATGCGCGTTTTTTACCTAACCCACATTGGCAAGAGGAGCTGCGCCCACTTACCGGCTTAGATAAAGCCGTGCAAGAATACTTGGCTGCGCAGCCTTTAGTTAGCCAATATATCGAACAAATTAGCCAGTTATTGCAATCTTGGTTACCGCATTTAGAAGCTAACAACCGTGCCTATTTAACCATTGCGATTGGCTGTACTGGCGGACAACACCGCTCGGTGTATGTGGCCGAGCAACTTGCTAGCCTCTTTAGCGCTCATCGAAAAGTACAACGACGCCACCGAACTTTGGAACATCGCCTTGAAGCTCACTAGACAAGTAGTAGTAAAAAACAAATTAGGCCTGCACGCACGTCCTGCCACCAAGTTGGTTGAGCTGGCACAGCAATTTGACGCTGAGCTGAGTATTATAGATGGTGAGAAAACGGCTTCTGCTGCCAGCGTTATGGGTTTACTGGTGCTAGCCAGCGCGCAAGGAAGTACGCTAACCATAGTATCTGAAGGTGCAGACGCAGAAGCCGCTCTAGATGCGGTTCAAGCCCTAGTAGAAGCTAACTTCAACGAAGAATAAATCTATACGCAATAAAGCCAAGCTACTATTAGCAAGCAGCACATAACAAAATAACAATAGGGATCGCTTATGCCAGAAGAGATGGAGTTAAACCCTAATCAGCACAAACGCTTACAGGAGCTAAATCAAGCCCTCGACAGTGGTATGTTCGTGCATGTTAGGCGCATGCTTCATCAAATGCCTCCCTGTGACGTAGCACTATTACTAGAATCTAGCCCACCAGCAGGGCGTAAAGTATTATGGCAACTTACCGACCCCGAGCAACATGGTGAAATTCTCGAAGAGCTAAACGAAGATGTAATGGAAGGGGTACTTCAGTTAATGGCACCAGAAACACTGGCCGCCGCAACTGAAGGCATGGACACCGACGACATCGCTTATGTACTAAGAAGTCTGCCCGACAGCGTGTACCAAGAAGTTCTTGAGCAAATGGATGGTCAAGACAGGCACCGTGTAGAAGCGGCTCTAGCTTACCCTGAAGATACTGCTGGCAGTATCATGAATACCGATACCATTACCTTGCGAGCCGACGTAAGTATCGATGTGGTATTGCGCTACTTACGTTTACGTGGCGAACTGCCAGAGGCTACCGACGCCCTGTACGTAGTTGACGAAGATGACTTGCTACTGGGCGATATTCCTTTATCTACTCTGCTTACAGTAAGCCCCAACGTTAATGTTCGAGAAGTAATGGATGGGAACGCAGAGACCATCCATGTATCTATGGATGAAAACGACGTAGCAGCATTATTTGAACGCCATGACTGGATTTCGGCTCCGGTAGTTGATGAACAAGGCAAACTGCTAGGTCGGATCACCATTGATGATGTGGTCGATATTATTCGCGAAAATGCTGAACACAGCATGATGGGTATGGCGGGCATGGACGATGATGAAGATACCTTTGCCCCAGTAGTTAAAAGTACCCAACGCCGCACCTTTTGGTTAGCAGTAAACCTGTGCGCTGCCTTAGTCGCGGCCTCCATCAGCAATATGTTTGAATCTACCCTAGAGCAGTTAGCCACCTTGGCCATTTTAATGACTATTGTACCCAGCATGGGAGGAATCGCAGGCAATCAGACCCTTGCTTTGGTTATTCGTGGTTTAGCCGTAGGTCATATTGGTGAAGGTAATTCACGTTGGTTAATAGGCAAAGAAGCTGCGATTGGCATGCTAAATGGGATTATCTGGGCAACTGTCATTGCCTTGGTCGTTACTCTATGGAAAGGCGATTGGACCTTAGGGATTATTATTGCTGGCGCGATGTTTATTAACATGTCACTGGCCGGTTTGGCCGGCGTAACTATTCCGCTGTTAATGAAGAAATTTAAAATTGACCCAGCACTAGCAGGCGGTATGGCATTAACCACCGTGACAGATGTAATGGGGCTATTTTCTTTCTTAGGGATGGCCACCTTAGTGCTGGCCTAAACGACAGAGTTATCTGGTCAAGGGCTCTTAACCTGTTCAAACAACAAGGTTAAGAGCTGAGAATTAACGCCTAGCTACCTGCTACTTTCATCGATGAAATCAGCACAGAGCCCGACTGTATTGCGCTTTCTTTATCAAAGTCGTCAGCGATCGCTACAATATTAGCAAACATCTCTTGTAGGGTGCTGGCCACAGTAATTTCATGCACGGGGAAAGCAATCTCACCGTTTTCGACCCAGTAACCTGCTGCGCCACGTGAATAATCACCGGTTACGGTATTTACCCCTTGGCCCATCATCTCTGTAACTAGCAAGCCAGTGCCCATTTGCTTAAGTAACTCTGCGCGACTTATGCCACTGTGCTTAACCTTCCAGTTATGAATACCACCAGCATGGCCGGTACTTTGCATTCCCAGCTTACGCGCCGAATAACTGGTAAGTAAGTAAGTTTCTAACTTACCGTCAGCAATAATGTGTTTCGCGGTTGGTGCAACGCCTTCACTATCAAATGGCGTGCTCGACAAGCCTTTTTTAATAAATGGGTCTTCATAAATCGACAACCAACTAGGGAATAATTGCTTGCCTAAACTATCTAACAAGAACGACGAACGACGGTACAAGTTGCCACCACTAATGGCCCCAACTAAATGACCAAATAGCCCACTTGCTACATCTTGGTCAAATACTACGGGTACTTCGCAGGTAGAGATTTTTTGGCTATTTAAGCGCCCTAAGGTTTTCTGCTGGGCCTTAGCTGCGATAGTTTCAATACTATCAAGATCTGTAAAATCACGCGCCACACTATAGGCATAGTCACGTTGCATCTCTTTTTCGCCAGCAATTAGCATGCAACTAATGCTATGACGACTAGTTGGATAACCGGCTAAAAAGCCGTGGCTATTACCATATACCTTCACACCATAATGGCTATTGATGTTAGCACCATCACTCGCCTTAATTTGTGGGTTACGCAAAGCAATATCTTCGCACTGCTTAGCCACATCAATAAAATAATCAGGTTCTAAGGGATGAGGATGAAATAACTCTAGATCAGGTATATCGCTAGCTAGAAGTTGTTTATCGGCGATTCCAGCGGCTGAGTCTTTAGAGGTGTATTGCGAAATATCATAGGCAGCTTTCACTGCATTTTTAATCGCTTCTGGGCTTAAGTCTGAGGTTGAAGCACTGCCCTTACAATTAGCTGAGTATACGGCAATACCTAAGGCGCCATCGTGATTAAACTCCAAAGTCTCAACCTGTTGATCACGGGTTGCTACACAAATCCCGGTTTGCTTCGAAATCGATACTTCAGACTCATCGGCACCCAACTGTTTGGCTTGCTCTAAGGCGAATTCCACCGCCTGCTTCAATTGACTTAACTCTTGGCTAACTTGTTTTTCAGGGCTCATTGTTATTCTTCATCTCCATGCATGGCACTAGCATAACAAAACTCATCGAGCGACCATATGCAAGAACTGGTAAGATATGAAAAAAAGTACCACGAGAGTTAAAAATGAAGAATCAACAGCCCTATGATGATGAAGACGATTGGATCAGCAAGTCTGAAATCAAACGTGAAGCAGATCGGCTGAAAAAAATTGGTGCCGAGTTAGTTGCCCTTACCAACCCGCAGCTCGCCACTATTGAAATGAGCCCAACACTGCGCGAAGCCATTGCCTTAGCTAAACGCCTAAAAGACAAACGGGAAGCGGCGCGTCGCCATATGAATTACATTGGCAAGGTAATGCGTACCGAAGATGAAGAAGCAATCAGTGCAGGCTTAGATAAAATTCGCAACAAGCACATTTATCAAGCTCAAGCGCAGCTAGCATTGGAAAAACAGCGAGATTTATTGGTTGCCGAAGGCGATGCTGCAATTAATCAGTTGCTTGAGCAAAACCCAAGTTTAGAACGCCAAAAACTACGCCAATTAGTGCGCCAAGCCAAAAAAGAAGCCGAGCAAGAAAAACCAGCAAAGGCTCACCAAGATTTAGCTAAGTATTTAAAAGAAAACGCTTAATAAGCTAAGAACAAAAAAAGGGGCCTAAGCCCCTTTTTTATGCAATTAGTTTACGCCGTACCGCCAACCGTTAACTCATCGAGTTTAACACTGGGTTGACCAACTCCGACAGGTACACTTTGGCCTTCCTTGCCACATACCCCAACCCCCTGATCAAGAGCGAGGTCATTGCCTACCATAGACACCTGTTGCATTGCTTCTGGACCACAACCAATCAGTGTTGCACCTTTAATTGGCGCGGTAATCTTTCCTTCTTCGATTAAATAAGCTTCTGAAGCGGAAAATACAAATTTACCCGAAGTAATGTCCACCTGTCCGCCACCAAAATTAGGCGCAAAGATCCCTTTTTTCACCGAGGCTATCAGTTCTTCTGGTTCACTTTCGCCAGGTAACATATAAGTATTGGTCATACGTGGTAAAGGTAAATGCGCGTAAGATTCACGACGACCATTACCAGTAGAGCGTGTATTCATTAACTGAGCATTATGCTTGTCTTGCATATAGCCTTTCAGTACACCATTTTCTATCAATACATTGTATTGTCCTGGTGTGCCTTCATCATCAATATTTACAGAGCCTCTGCGCTGCCCTAAGGTACCATCGTCAACAATAGTACATAGGCTTGAGGCCACTTGCTCACCCATACAACCACTAAAAGCCGAAGAGCCCTTACGGTTAAAATCGCCTTCTAGACCATGACCGACAGCTTCGTGCAGCAATACACCAGGCCAACCAGCACCTAATACCACCGGCATTAAGCCAGCTGGGGCATCTACAGCCTCTAAGTTTACTAAGGCTTGGCGCACTGCTTCATCAACAAAGCCCATGGCCCGCTCGCGCCCATTAACATCTTCTAAAAAGTAACTGTAATTTCGACGTCCACCGCCACCAGCAGAGCCTCGCTCCCGGCGCTGATTACGTTCCACCAACACACTACAATTAAAGCGAATCAAGGGCCGAATATCGGCCGCTAAGGTACCATCACTGGCAGCAACCAATACCTCTTCATAAACACCACTCAAGCTAACAATTACTTGAGTAACAGCAGGATCTAAGCTGCGCGCATATTTGTCTGCTCGCTCTAATAGGGCAATCTTTTGCTGATTAGACAGACTCACTAATGGATTATCAGCTTGATAAAACTGTTCAGCAGAAACCTTACTAAAAGGTTTAATCTTGGCGTTTACACCTTTTGAGCTGATGCCTCGTGCTGCTTGGCACGTTTGTAATAACGCGCTGTTATTAATCACATCGGAATAGGCAAAACCGGTTTGCTCGCCACTTATCGCGCGAACTCCTACGCCTTGCTCAATGTTATAGCTTCCTTCCTTTACAATACCGTCTTCCAACACCCACGATTCGTGGCGGCTATGTTGGAAGAACAGATCAGCATAATCAATTTGGTGTTTTGCCACTTCGGTCAGCGCCATACTTAGCTCTTGTTCGCCAATGCCTCCCGGCACCAGTAATGACTGACTGACTTTTTCAAACGACATAGTGTTTATTCTCTCCACCCTAGTTGTAATTGACCATGCAACGGCACGGGCATCCGGTCCCTAACTTGCTGTAATAGCTGCGGATTAAAATCGGCTCTTGCTGGCCCCGTTCCGCTTGGCTGTAGATCTAAACAACGCCCCCATGGGTCAACAATCATTGAGTGCCCCCAAGTTTGGCGTTGATTTTTATGTGTTCCTGTTTGATTGGCGGCCACTAAATAGAGTTGGTTTTCTATGGCTCTGGCTTGCAGTAACGCTTGCCAGTGGGCTTCCCCAGTTAATGCAGTAAATGCAGCAGGAACTAATACAATATCACAGCCCTGTTGGCGCAGCAGCTGAAATAAGTAAGGAAAACGTAAATCAAAACAAATCGCCATTCCTACTCGAATTGCGCCCATATCAAACCAAGCGAGCTGCTCACCAGCAACAAAACTGTCTGATTCTCGATAACTCCCCACGTTGTCAGCCACATCCACATCAAACAAATGGAGTTTGTGATAATGCTGTAACAACTCTCCAGCAGGAGAGAAAGCCAAACTGGTGGTGTAACAACGGTGCTGTTCTTCAGCTTTTGTAGGCACGCTACCAGCCACCAAATAAATGCCATATAACTTGGCTTGTTGGCTAAGCCAAGTTTGAATCGGCCCTTTGCCTAAATGCTCAGCGATAGACATATAGGCCTTATCGCCACCACCATAACAAGCAAAGTTTTCGGGCAATAGCACTAAGTCACCGGCCTTAGGCTTAGCCTGGTGCAGTATACCTTCAGCCTGCTTGAGATTGTTTTCGACCACACCGTTTGAGGTCATTTGTAGAGCGATCAGTTTCATTGGCGAGACTCTTTGGCTCTAAATTCATCGGGAACTTTAATTTCTTGTTTCACCCGCTCAAGCTCGATAAGCTCTGGCTCAGCAAGATTACCGGTAAGGGCGAAATCAATTTGCGTCACCACTTCCACCACCGGCTCTAGCAGTTTAGACAATGCCAACACCGCAACCCCAGTAGCCGGTGTTACCAAAAAGGCGGCAAGTACCGGTAGACTGGATGTCACTTTAGGTGAGTAACTCACTCGATAATCAATTTGGCCATCGCGGAAGTCAACTTCACCTTTACCACGCATTGCACCAGCTACGCCATCCAGGTAAAAGTCTTGATTATTACCCACGCCATTATCAAAATTAATGCTGCCGCTCATTGAATCAAAGTGCAGCCCTTTTTCAAATACATCACTAAAATCGAGCTGTAAGCGGCGTCGGATAGTGTCTAGACTAGCGAGAGTGAGTAAGCGCGTACCCTTGTCGCTCATCTCAGTAACAACACCCTTATCGGTCTTCACCGATATAGAGCCATCCAAACTGTTCATTTGTGGTTTGAGTAAGCTGTCTTGCCAACTTACATCAAAGGTAAAGCGTGCAGGTGTGCCTTTTAAGGGGCTATCTCGGCCTAAATCTTCAATCACTTGTTCCATGCTAGAGCTGTCGAAGCTACCAGCAAACCCGGCTTGCTCTTGCTCGTCGACTACGTTCCAAAACATCGCTGCGGTAAGTTGGCTATGACCCCAATCAACCCATAAACGGCCATTCTCCATCGCTTGGTTTTCTATTGGCAGGTCTAGTTTAACGTTACCGATACGATAGTCACCAAACTGACAGTCGTTACAGCTAATCGCTATTGGTGGCAATACTTCAAGTAAAGAACTGCCTTGCTGTTCAGCCACTGCTTGGGTTTGCTCAGCTTCACTATCCAGTTGGGAAAAATCTAGCTCATTCAGCTGTGCTTTCTCAATGTTTACTTTCACGGCGTCTTCTATGCTTGGCGCATCAGGCACCGCAACACTAGCTATCAACTGTTCAGATTCAATTTGCAGCTGGGTTTTACTGCGCGGCAAATAAGCAATATTGAGGTTGTTTAGTTTTTGGCCGAGTAACTGCGCTTCATCAACTGATCCGCGGATAAACATCAAAGGAGGCACAGTGAGACTCACGTTGGTGTAGCTTGATTCTGGTTTTTCTGGGGTGAACTTAATTTGTTGCTTTGACCACTTTAACCATGGCTCTAAATCTAGCTTAGCGAAATCAAAAGACATCGCTAAGCCTTCGCCCTGCCACAGTAAATCGTTATCTTTACCTAAATTAAGCAAGGCATATTTAAGCTGTTTCTGCTCATCGACAAAATCAACTTGAGCAGCAGCAGAGATCAACTGGTTAGATTCCAGCTGCAGTTTTCCACTTAAACCATCGCCACTAATGCTCAGTGCGGTAGGCCAAGTTTCTGCTGGTCGTTTTTGAATAGGTTCAGGAAGCGTTAGGGCGAGCCCTAGCAAGTCACTTCGAAAATCGCCCTTATAATCGAATTGGCCTTCGGGTTTTAAGCGAATATCTAAATCGCCCTGCCAATTAAGGCTACCAGAAGTATAATCGCTAAGCGGAATACCAAAGGCTCGCTGCGCATCACGCAGCGGCCAACGGCCTACGAGATCGAAGTTAAGTAAGTAGTTATCTGCCGAGGCTTGAGTACTAAATTTAATGTCCAGCGGCATGCCGCGCCACAGTGCACTTAAGTTATTGGTACGTAACTTTTCATTTTGAAAATATAAGCGGCCATTCACCTGGCTCAAGCTCATGCCGGCCGGCTTAACATCAATGCTGTTACCATTAAAATCAACATGACCGTTTACCTCAACCTCGCCATCATAAAGCGGGATGTTCAAGTAAATCTCACCAGCTACGTCTCCGCCACCTAAAGGCAATTGCGCTAAGCTATCGCTAAGCGCTTCGATGGGGGACTGCAATAGATAGTCTTGCACGCCTTCCGCCGGGCCAGCAATTTCACCGGTAATGAAAAGCTCCGAACGACTTTGAAATTGAGGAATACTAGCGCTAATACGTTGGGCGGGGACTTCGCCTAAACGTGCGCGGTTGCTTTCCATGAATAAGCCATCATTTTGAAACAGCAAATCTAGCTGCAACTCTTCCAGTGCCGGCCAATCTGGGTCAAATTTGAAAGTGGCATTCTCTAGTGGAACAAAGGCTTGGAAGATGCCGTTCTTCGCATCATAGGGGTAGTTATTAAGTTGGCCATACCACAGCACTTGGCTATGCTTTGCCTGCCCTTCCACCAAGGCATCTTTTAAGTAAGAAAACACCTTATCTGGCATGACTTCTGGATAATACCAATAAGCTTTACCTGCATCTCTAATTTCGGCGTTCGCCATTAAGCTCAATACTGGCCAAGCGCCATCTTTTGGCCAAGTTAGCGACCACATGCCAGCAAAATCTAATTCAGGAGTGATTAAGTGAGTATGTCGGCTGCGTAAACTCAATCCGGGATCGGCAAAACGAATCGCTATATCAGAATCGAGCTTTTCAATTTTCCAGGTTTCTTCAAATTGTACTCCCAAGTGAAAGTCGCCTTGTTGTTGCAACCTGACATTGGCCTGATATTTATCGCCTTGCACCTTAGCATTTAAGCCGCTAAGACTAGGAATAAACGCTTGGCCTTGGGTACTCACATCAAGTAGCTCAGCTTGATAAGTGAGTTGCTTAGTGGCTTGCTGATATTCAAGCTCCAGCTGGCTAAGTTGCCCTCCCTTTAGTAACTGAGACCACGTTATGCTCGACTCGCTATCTTCTAGCACTGCTAACACCGGTGACCAAGTCGCTAAATCAAGCTCGGCCAAGCGCCATGCCTGTTGCTGTTTGCTCACCAAACCTTGTAACGAGAAATCGGTGCTTTGATCATTAACATTTAGCTGCCAAGGTAGCTTATCAATTCGCCACTTATCAGCCACCTTCAGGCCCTGAACAAGGCCGTTGTCAATACGCAGTACTTGTTGGTTCTGTTTGCCCCACGATAAATGGCTGGGTTGCCACTGGCTTAGCCAACGTTGTTGCTGCTCTGCGCCAAATTCTGCCCATAGCGAAAGGTTCACATCACTCTCGAAATGCTGTGCCGAAGCACCCAGCAATCTGCGCATGGCTTTTAAATTAAGATGCTCAACCTTAGCGAATAACTTCCCCGTTAGGCCACTTACATCGGCAGCGTCGCCGATTAGGTCAATGCGAAAACTTACTTGACCATTTTGCAAATCTTGGCCAATCAGAATTTCACCATTACCTTGGTGTAAATCCCCCTTGTTCACCCAATCTAAACTAGCAATATCAAAATTCATGCTATGTTCTGGGAAGCTCAGCTCAATGAGGCTATTGGTTAAACTAAATTGCGCTAACTGCCCCAAAAACACATTACTAATGGCTTGATAGCTTTGGCTAAAATCGCGGGAAGACCTACTGTTGTTGGGGTCAACACTAAGTTTTAAATGGAATTCATCAAGCACCAAATCTTTGAATACCACTTGGCGTTGCTCAAGTGTTTCCCAAAGATCTAGTTCTAGCATTAGCGCCCCAACACTGAAGCGGGTATTGCGGTCTTCGCCAATCGCTACCTCGGAATCTTCAAACACCAGCATTGGTCTAAAGTTGCGTAACCGAGCACTCAACTGACCAATACGCAACTCGGCGTCTTGATCGGCCACTAACCACTGTGCAAGGTCGTCTTTATAGTTACTGGCAAATGATAAAATGCCGCGTGCAATACTTAAGCACACGGCAATAATCACTAATACTATTGCAAGGCCGTACCAGCATCTTCTGGCGCCACGGCGTAAAGGAGTTGCCATAAACCTACATTAATACCACGTCAAATTGCTCTTGACTGTACATTGGTTCAGTTTGAACTCTAACTTGCTTTCCAATAAACACCTCTAATTCTGCTAGGCTGTGAGACTCTTCTCCCATCAACATCTCTGCCACTTTGGTCGACGCATAAACGATGAAGTTATCGGCGTCATAAGCGCGATTAACCCGAATGATTTCACGCAGCACTTCGTAACATACTGTCTCAACTGTTTTTACCGTACCGCGACCACGACAAGTTGGACACTCACCACACAGAATATGTTCAATACTTTCGCGAGTACGTTTACGCGTCATCTCTACTAAACCTAACTGAGAGAAGCCGCTAATGTTAGTTTTAGCCCTATCTTTAGCTAAAGCCAGTTCCAAACTATGCAGCACACGGCGCTGATGTTCGGAATCAGCCATATCGATGAAATCGATAATCACAATGCCACCCAAGTTGCGTAAACGCAGCTGGCGAGCAATTGATTGAGTTGCTTCAATATTAGTATTGAAAATCGTTTCTTCGAGGTTTCGGTGACCTACAAAAGCGCCAGTATTGATATCGATGGTGGTCATCGCTTCGGTCTGGTCGATAATCAGGTAGCCGCCAGACTTAAGATCCACCCGTCGTTTTAGGGCGCGTTGAATCTCATTCTCTACGTCAAACAAATCAAAGATCGGTCTGTCGCCAGCATAGTACTCGAGAATTTCGGTAAACTCGGGCACAAACTCAGCACTAAAAGAAACCAGTTGTTCGTAAGTTTCCCGTGAATCCACCCGAATTCGATCTAAATGAGTCCCCACAAAATCACGAATGATCCGCAGCGCTAAATTTAGCTCTGCATACAACTTACTTTTACTTGGCGAGCTCTCTTTACGCTGCAGAACCTTGCGCCATACTCGTTTTAAAAAAGCCGCATCTTGTTCAAGCTCATCGGCGCCAATGCCTTCTGCGGCTGTGCGAATAATAAAACCGCCCAGCTCATCAACAAAGTCGCCACAAATCTCTTTTAAGCGCTCGCGCTCTTCTTCACTTTCAATCCGCTGTGATACCCCAACATGGCTACTGCCAGGCATAAATACCAAGTAACGAGAAGGCAAAGTAATATCGGTGGTTAAGCGGGCACCTTTGGTACCCAGTGGGTCTTTAACCACTTGCACCATAATGTCTTGGCCCTGCCTAACTAGCTCGGCAATATTTCCCGCTTGGAAATGCTCCTGCTCGGTAATGTCGACACATTCGGTATGAGGAACAATGTCAGAGGCATGTAAAAATGCCGCTTTTTCCAAACCAATATCAACAAAAGCCGCCTGCATACCGGGTAATACCCGACTCACTCGGCCCTTGTACATGTTACCAACAATACCGCGCCGTGCATCACGCTCTACGTGGGTTTCTTGCAAGATCCCGCTATCCACTAAAGCTACACGAGTCTCGGTTGGGGTAACGTTAATCAATAATTCTGCTGACATAGTAACCTAGCGAGTTAAATGTAAATGGAGTAAGCGGTCGGTCTCTACCAATGGCAGACCAACCACCGAACTATAACTACCTTCAATACGTTCGACAAACCTACCGCCAAGCCCTTGAATGGCATAACTTCCGGCCTTATCTGCCGGTTCACCACTGGCCCAATACTCAGCGATTTGGCTATCTGAAACCTCGCAGAAGAACACCTCTGTGGTCACTAGCTGAGTATGCGCCCGACCTTGATAATACAAGCAAATTGCGGTCATTACTTGATGCTGCTTAGCACTTAGCAAACGTAACATCGTTTTGCTATGATTGGCGTCTTTTGGTTTACCCAGCACTTGGTCACCACAAACCACAATCGTATCTGAGCCAAGCACCGCTGCCGAATCCGCTTGATGCAAACTAGCTACAGCTGCAGCTTTCTCTTCGGCTAAGCGGCACACTAAATCTGCAGCCGCTTCATTCTCTTTTGGTGATTCGTCAATATCCGCGGCTTGGGATGTAAACACCCAGCCTAATTGGCCTAGTAGTTCACGTCTTCTTGGCGAAGCCGAGGCTAAAATAAGTGGGCACTGTGGTATCATGAAATCTTCCACTGGCGGCGCAATTTACGCAGCAGTAAAAATATCCAAGGCCAAGCAACAGTAGTGGTAATAACCGGATAAAAGTAACCATAAGGCAACTGAATATCTTGAACGAGGTATTCCGCCCAAAAAACCACTATTTTAGCTAAACCTGTTAAACCGCCTACCACCAGTGCTTGTTGCCAAACCGAAAAATTACGCAAACGGGTAAAGTTAGTGGCGGCAATATAAGCCACAATCGACATTGCCAAGGCCCGAACACCTAAGGTTGAGCCGAGCAAAAGGTCTAGAATAAAGCCTACAACGAAGGCAATGCCCACGTTACTGCGATGGGGTAAAGCGATTGTCCAGTAGAACACACACACCAATACCCAATCCGGGCGAAAGGCGTCAGCAATCAAAGGCAAAGGTATGATTGCCAATATCAATGCGATGAATAAACTGCCGATAATGGCACCACGGCCATTAATTTTTTCAATCATGCTATGCCTTTACCAAGCGAATGTTTAGGGCCAAATTAATAACAAGTAACGTAAGCGATCTAACTCAACTACTGGTGTAGCCATTACGTCGGCATAGGGTTTGCCTTCCTGATAGTCAAAGCGATTAACGACCGCCACCGGGTAGCCTTCAGGAAATACACCACCTAAACCAGAAGTAACCAACACATCACCTTCACCTATGTCGGTACTTCGCGGAATATGCGGCAACTGCAAACGATTTAACTCGCCAGTACCGGTAGCCACTGCGCGAATGTCATTTCGCGCAATACGCACCGGGATGCCATGACTCGCATCGGTGATAAGCAATACTCGACTGGTAGTAGTGCCTACATGCAATACTTGGCCAATAACACCAATATCGTTGATAACAGGTTGCCCTTCAAACACCCCATCAAGTTTACCTTTATCAATAACCACCTGATGCGAAAATGGATCGGAGTCCACGGCCATAATTTCGGCCACCAGCTTGCGGCTATCATTGCGCACAGGAGAGCCCAATAAAGCCCGTAAACGGGTATTTTCTTTGGCTAGACTTTCCATTAACAATTGATCTGCGCGGTTAAGCAGTAGCTGCTCTCGCAGGCTACTATTTTGTTTTTTCAGCTGTTCACGGGTAATCACTTGATTGGACATCGAGTCCATAACTTGACCCGGCATATTGGCAATGTATTGCAAGGGACTCACAGCGGAATGCAAATATACTCGCACTTGCTTAAAGGCAATCAGTTTACTGTCGATGAAAATCAAAGAAATGGACAACAAAATAGCGAGCACAAGGCGAAGCTCTAAAGATGGACCTGGGCCGAAGATAGGTTTCATCGGTCGTTACCTAAGTAGTTGTCTGTTTGGAACAAAGTTAAATAAAACGAAGAACACAAGGTGTGTTCTTCGTTAGGTGTTACTTATTCGTAATGGAACAAGTCACCGCCGTGCATGTCGATCATTTCAATAGCCTTACCGCCACCTCGTGCCACACACGTTAGAGGATCATCAGCAACCACTACAGGTATACCGGTCTCTTCCATCAATAAGCGATCTAAATCGCGAACCAAAGCACCACCGCCAGTTAACACCATGCCGCGCTCTGAAATATCAGATGCTAGCTCTGGAGGACTTTGCTCAAGCGCTACCATTACTGCACTTACAATACCTGAAAGAGGCTCTTGCAAAGCTTCTAGGATCTCGTTGCTGTTCAGAGTAAAGCTTCTTGGCACACCTTCAGCAAGGTTGCGGCCACGCACTTCAATTTCACGAACCTCGTCACCTGGGTAGGCAGAACCAATAACATGCTTAATGCGCTCGGCAGTTGCTTCACCAATTAAGCTACCGTAGTTACGACGCACGTAGTTGATAATGGCGTCGTCAAACTTATCACCACCAATACGAACTGAAGAAGAGTAAACAACCCCGTTTAGCGAGATAATCGCTACTTCGGTAGTACCACCACCAATATCTACCACCATAGAACCGGTAGCTTCTGATACTGGCAAGCCGGCACCAATCGCTGCAGCCATTGGTTCGTCAATGAGGTAAACCTCTCGTGCTCCAGCTCCCATAGCCGATTCACGAATTGCACGGCGCTCAACTTGGGTAGAACCACAAGGAACACAAACCAAAACACGAGGGCTTGGGCGCAAGAAGTTATTATCGTGAACTTGCTTAATAAAGTGCTGCAGCATTTTTTCAGTAACATAAAAGTCGGCAATTACGCCGTCTTTCATTGGACGAATCGCCAAAATGTTACCAGGAGTACGGCCTAGCATTTGCTTAGCGGCATGACCTACCGCAGCGACACTTTTGGGGCTACCAGCGCGCTCTTGGCGAATCGCCACTACTGAAGGCTCGTTAAGAACGATCCCCTGATCTTTTACATAAATAAGTGTATTGGCTGTTCCTAAGTCGATAGACAAATCGTTAGAAAACAAGCCTCGGAGCTTTTTAAACATAGCTGGGCGAATCCTGAGAAATAGTGTCGATGATAAGCGATTAAAACTTGGCTCACTTTACCAATGCAAACCGCGACTAGCAAGCATACTCTAGAGAGATGCCAAGGATAGTGAAGGCTATCACCTGCCTTTCGTTAAATCCTCGGTTTAGATTGCATATTTTTCAACCAATCAACATCTAATAGCGCATCCTGCGATCAATAACCCGATCGCTTTGACGAAATATGCCAAAGGTTACTTGACCACTTCCGATAGCATCATCTGCACTTTCAAAGCTACCATTGCCATTCCAATCTTCACGTAACCAATTAAGGTTACTGTCTAAATTAAACCAATAATCCACTTGCCCAGTATTGCTGTCACCCGGAGCAGTAAAATCGACCCAAATTACGCCTTGCTCTGCGATGCCAGGTGAACGAAGTGAAACATCAGAACTGCCTCCGCCAACTTGGGCTGTGTCGGAATCAACTTTAGGTAAAAACTCTAAGCTAGGCAGATTGAAATTACTGCAAACATCATCAATATTTCGGACGTACTGATTGCCTTCGTAATACTGCAATTCGCCATTAACTGCTATAGCTTGAAGCTCTGAGCCAAAGCCGTTATTAAGCTTAATGCGACCATGGCGCAATTCTGGAGCAGTACCCAACACACAGCTATAAGCAGTATCATCATCTCCCACACACACATAAGTGCCGTCGGTAGACTGAATACCAGCATCGCTATGTTGATAAAATAAGCTAATAGCACCGTCTACTACCGGAGCTTGCGCCGTGACCGGCTTTTCAACTCCAGAAAGTAAATCAGTTTGGGTAAATACGCCATCAGCCCATGTACTGGTAGATTCTTCTATCATAAAGCCATCATCAAAACCCGCCACCGCAGAGCTACTAACAAAACTCCAATCATCATTGGGGTTTCGGCCTACATTCGTTACCTGGAATTTACCCTCGGAATAGTTTTGAGTTGTAGCACCAAATGCATTTTCAGCTACAAGAGTCCAAGAAACTAACTGCTCCTGTTGGCCTATATAGGTGAAGTCACCAAGTAAACAGGCAGCTTGAATGCTCGCTGAAGTCAATTCAAAATGATGTGGATAAAAACTGCCAACCACATCACTGGCTTTTCCTACAGCATAATCTTCCAAGACATAACCTAAGTACTCAGACACCCAACCTGTATAATTAATACCGCCCACTTCTGAATAGTTGGTGTCGATAATTAGCGCCACACCTGCTGATTGGCTATCAATCGTTCCATCGCTAAGTGTTCCTAGCTCTCCATTTGAGGGGCTTTCTAAGCTAGCTTCCTGCTCTAAGTAATCGGGGTCTGCAACAAAGTTAGGTGCATGACAGTCTTGCCCTTGAGTACTGATATCGCAGTTGTCTATAACCGCAATCAAGGATGAAATGAAAGGGTCACCTGCTTTAGTGAAGTAAGTTGCAGGGTTGACTCTGCTTTCATCAGCTTGATTTTTTATATCCTGCCAAACAAAGCCCGCTGGAATTAGCTCTGCAGTCGTGCTTCCGAGTAAGGTGGTAGTTGAACCGTCAACAGTTGAGCCTACTTCATCCCAAAAGTTAATACCCAAACGGCCAACATCGGGATAACGCAAGTTAAGCTGTGCCTCACCATCAACAAATACTGTTTTGATTTTGGTATTGGCACTTTGACTAGTGCTTACATCTACAAATTCATTGCTAGCTTGGTCTTGCACCGCGAGTTGCCGTGTTCCTGATGCAGGCTGGGTATAATCAGTCCAAAAACTCAAATCTTTGGTACCTTCATAGTTAGCGATTTGGCTACAGCCAGCACCGCCATCGGGGTCTTTCCCCACTGCGGTAAGCTTGAGGATAAACTCAGTATTGGCTTTATGGGGATTCTCTCCCCAGGTTCCAATTAGCTCGTCTTTAAACCCATAGGCATTAAAGGTCACAACAGTAGTGGCACTAATTCCGCCATCGGCTACAGTAAGCGTTACTGCGCCTTCTAAGGGATGTAGTAAGCCCAAAGTCACTTCACCTAAATCATTAGGTACAAAACTATAGCTGGCTTGGCCGTTGTCGGCTCCAGCTTGCAAGCTGCCTTGACCATCACCTTGCGACCACGTACCACGATTAGTTGAAGTACTCAGTCCAACGGTTCCTTGAAAGTTCTGGTCAATTTGCCCATCTAAAGTCGCTTGGATAGTCACCTCATGGATATCACAGGTAAGCCCTGCGCTATCAGCAAAGATATTAAGGCCAGGCACCTGCACCGAAGAATTAGAGGCGAATGCCATATAGCTATATTCCTCCGCTAAGTGACTTCGTTCGTTATCTAGGTATTGATCTTCTTCAGTGATCATCGAAAAGTCGGCAGCATTGTGCTGACATCGCCTTAACCAACCGCCGTTGTTGCCTCTTCGCTCATTTTTGCTACCCACCAAGATAGGTGGAGTAGAAAACAGATTCGTTTGATAACTGGTGGTGTAGTTACAAGTGGCTGCAGGGTTGATAGTGCTGCTGCCACTGCCATGAGTAACAGAGTTGCCAAACTGATAATTGACCACCTGATTGTCTACAGTTATAGCGCCTACCGTTGGCTCTGTAGCAAGGTAGGCGACTGTTTCATCCTGTAAATCTTCGTAATAGATTGAAGCATTGTCCGACACACAATAGCGCGAGAAAAATCGAAAGTCATAGGCTTCACTGCTATCTATCGCTAGGCGAATGCCGTTATTGTTGTACTCTGAGTTTGAGGTTAACCAACAGTTGTTATTACGTGATTGCATTTGATGCAAAACTACTGTGAGATAGTTCGGCATATCAACATTGAAGTAGTTTCTATCTGGGAAGGGGAAGGCTTCATTAGTATCAATGGTGCCCGCTCTTAACTCAGTACCATCTTCCAGAAAATGTTCACCTTCATTCACAGCAATCCAATCAACCGCTTGAATATTTTTTGAGGCAGTTGTATTGCCTGGTGGCTCTTGCCGAGCCCAAGTAAAACCCGTCCACTCTCCGTTGCTTTGAATTACGCTGGTTAAAATCGCCGCCACAGGACCATCGTTATTTGGGTCACTGGCATCCATTGGCGTCATCAAAAAAACTAAAGGTTTAGACTGATAGGCTTGATCAAAGATAACTGTTCCACCGTTTTGGCCTGCACCTGAATTACCAAACTGTAATAGCAGAGGCTCAACCAATGAGCCATCACATACAGGAGCAAAGTCGACTTCTCCGGCATTGCTAATCCCACGAACTTGCACTTCGTTGGCTAAAATCACATCCCGCTGTTGAGTGAATAATGCGCCGTCTACCTGAGCCTGATAGCCAAGTGAGACATTTCGTCTAGCATAAGCAATAAAGGCAGATTTAGTCTCATTTGCCAGGTTAATATCTTCACGAGAGTAAATAGCTAAGCGCAGAGGGTCACCTCCCTGATTAATTTCAGTTTGGTAGAAAACACTGACATCCCCCTTCACAAAAATCTTTACTGTGCCGCTACCTCCTAATACTTGGAGGGTCGCTTCAGAGCCTATTGAAAAGCTTCCATCAACCCAGTAAGTCCCAGGATAAAGATTTAAAGTGCTTTGATAGCCAAGGTTTATATTTTCAATAAAATATTCATCTTGGTTAGCTGAAAAAGTGATGGTACTTTGAGTTTCACCTTCAACATCGGCAAAGTTATTCGTATCGTAGCTGCCGCTGCCTAATACCACGCTTTGTTGATAACCGGCATTAACTGATTGGCCATTGTTTATTTTCTCGATGGAAACATTATTACCGGAGCTGGCTCGATCTCCACTGGGGATACAATCGGTATTAGCATCTGGGCAGGTATCCCCAGAGGTATCTTGATTATCCACTTGGTCGATATCTAAGCGCCCTTGATTAGAACCATAAATTCTAGACAGCCAATTAATTTCTAAGCGAGCATTGTTTTGTGACGATGCGATAGGGCTAGAAAACACCTCTCGACACTCAACCGCTTGAACAGGCTGAGCTCCTAGCAAAAGGCTTATGCCTAAACAGCTAGCAAATAAGGACCACAACTTCATAAGGCACTCCTTGCTTGAATACTTTGGCTACGCTGGACCAATACCTCTCCAGAGCCGCATTGGCCAGTAGCTTGAAGATCAAAGAAACGCGCACTTAACTCTGTGATGTCTTTTTGCTGGCAAGTCACGGTAACGCCGCATGACGACAGCCCTTGACCATTAAGAATTGGTGCTGAGGTCACATTACTACATTGGCCCAAAGTTGCTGCCGGTACGTTGAGAGGAAATAGTTCTGACAGTGCTTGCTCTAAACCAGAATAAGCCGCTAACTCAGCACGCGTTCCTAGAACATCCCATGCGGCATTGCGGGAGGTGTCTTGAATCATCGCCGTTAATCCCACGCTGATTAGTGCCATGACCACGATAACAAAAATAGCCACCACTAAAGCGCTACCACTTTGGCGGGTAGGAAGTGCTTGGTAAGCCTTTATGTTAGGGCTGATTAAGAACGACGATGTCATGATTAAATTCCACTACTTCTCTATTCTCAACAAAGCGCAAGCGAAGGTTCACCAAACCATTTCGCGTCAAGCTAGCAGGCGACACTTGAAATGGCTGAACAGCACTATTTGCTTCAAGCTTACTGGCCATTAATACGCCAACACCACTATCAGCCGGCTGAAAGCGCTGCAAGTTACTGCCTTCCACACAATAACGGATCGGTTCATCTAATATAAATGCGCGCTGTGACGGAGAATCGGTACTTACACTAACCGAGCCAGCAAAACTAATCGTGCTAACACCAGAACTAGCGTCGGCAGTTATATCACTTAAACAAAACACCTTGCCTGTGGCTGCGGTGCAATTGGCATCTAACAAGGCACCATTGGCATTCAGCACTTCATCACTGTTTAATACATAAACTCCCAACCAAGCATTGCCAGCCGCGGCAACAGCCGGTTGATTAAGTGAAGTGACCACCGCGCCAGAAGCTGCACTGCTAGGTGTAATCGGTAAGTTAATATAGGTATGACTAGAAAAGGTAGGCACAAAGGTTAAACAGTGATTAGCTTCGCCAGCACTATTTTGGCTAAGCATTGCGCTGTTTGGCAAGCTATTGTGTAGCTCGCGATTTAAGCGCTCGATGGCAAAACGCGCTTCACCCAACAATACTTGGCGGTCTGCGCCTTGGCGGTATATCAAACTACCAGTTCGCAGGAAATCACTAGTAGCAATCGCTAAAATCGCCAACAACACTATGGTGATGACCAATTCAATTAGCGTGAACCCATACAAGCGACGCATTAGTAGTTCCACCGATAGGCACTAAAGGCATAATCAATACCATTAGGAGCTCTTATTGTTACATCGATACGTTTGGCAGCATTGATGCCATGATCACTGCTATCAACGTTAACTCGGTAAGAAAAATTACGATAAATATCCGATAAATCAACACCTAAACTATCATCAATAGTAATGAAGTTGCCGTTGGTGTGATAGTCATCTACATCATTGTACTGTCCACGGTCTTCTCCCTCTGGACCATAGTCGCTGACTGCCGTGCAGCTTAACTGCCCGGTTTCACCACAGCGCCACAACCCTCCCCCAGTGTGATCAGAGTTTTCATCAAATGATTTACCAAGGATTTCATTCATTAAACTTGAACCAAGCTCGGCCGAGCGCACCTCGTAAACTGGGTCAACACTTTTAAGCGCTTGTGGTGCTAGAAAAGAGGTAATCACCACTAACGATATGGCCAACACAACAATGCCTACAATTAATTCGATAAGGGTAAAACCACCTGCAAAAGGCTGCTTATAAGGGCGCATGAATATAGCCCTCTGATTCTATGATAATAGTGTGAGTATCATCGCCTTCTACATTAATTACACAAGGGAACTGACTGCACAATGATGAATCGGCAAGCCTTACTCGCCCCATGCCATCAAAACGAATCGTTCCTTGGCTCACCAACAAATCGCTAGAATAAGAAACAGCTTCCAAAGGAGGAGATGTATTGGCGCAGCTACCATCGGTAGACAACTCGCCAGAGAAATAGTTATCAGTATTTACTTGCAGAAAGAAGCAGTCTTGATAATGGTTCATGGCTTGGGTTTGCACTAAATGCAAACGGCTTAACAATTGTTCGCGCAGGCTTATTTCAGCAAAGCCACCGCGAAAGAACTTGGGTAAAACTGTGATGGCAAGAATACCAATTAAGATGAGCGTAATCACCAGCTCAATAATGGTAAAGCCGGAGGGTTTAGGATGAGGTACTCGCGGAAGTTCCAATTTCTACATTAACAAGTAAAAGGCTAGCCGAAGCTAGCCTTATAAACTATTAACAGCCTGTAACGACCGAAGTAGTCTGTGCAGAGCTAGCTGCCGAAGCCACTGTATATTGAACCTGGCAAGCGCCTGATGCAGCAGTGAAACCAGCAGGAGTGATCGTAATTGGAGTACCTGAGCTATCCACAGTCCATTCAGTATCAACAATGTCTAGCCACCCATCAATTTGAGCCGTACCAAACGCTGCCGTATCAGGGTACCCGAATAAAGTTGTAACATTAGTGCTATTTGCACCAGACACATCGCCAGAAGTACTTTCTATACCAGCAATTGCTGCTTTACTATAAATTAAGTTTGCCCCACCCTTTACAGCTGCTTCTAGACCTTTAATGGTTGAAGCACGAGCATCCGTTTGTAAGTTCAAAAACTTAGGTGCAGCTGTTACTGCCAAAATACCTAAGATGATAATCACAATCACCAATTCAATTAGCGTAAAGCCTTGCTGTTTAATTGCCTTCATTTCTATATCCTTAGAAAATTATTGATTTATAAATCGTTAGTTAGGAATGTTAGTAAAAACCCGCCCTGCGGCTGGTTGATACGTGAAATTGTTATATGAACCTTCATCGTTACCAGGATCCACGTAGGAACCGTCACTATTTTTAGCCAAAGAGTTTACTTGATAGAAAATACATCGTGTTTCCTCTGCGGCTCCCGTTACCGTGGTGTAATACTTGAAATAATCACCTTGGTTAGCTACCTCAGAGAAGGTAGCCGTAGCGCGGGCTGGATTTTGTAAAATTGCGTCCCACACTTTCAAGCACTTGTCTCCGGATAAGGTTCCGGGATCCACGTCTTCATCGTCGCTGGTCATCGGGTAACCAGGAGCAACACTGCCATTGCTTATTTGCGCTGCAGTAGGCGTGGTTAAATACACTTTTTGCGTATCATAAATAACGGCATTTTTGCCATTTTCACTAGGGCGACCTTCAGCCTCCCATTGGGCGCGTGCTAACGAGACGCCAGTGGCAAAGCCGCCTGCTACGCCCTCTAAGCTCGCTACCTTGGCTTCTTCTGTAACATCTAAAAATCGCGGCAAAGCGGTAGCAGCTAAAATGCCCAGAATAACAATTACAATCACCAACTCAATCAGCGAGAAGCCTGCTTGTCTCATTGTAGATCTTGATACCGTAGAAATTGTTGTCACTGTTAGACTACCTCTTAAATCGGCTTTACAGCCATTCCTTTGTCATCAAACCTTGTTGCGGGTCATATATCAGTATGGCCACACCTAAAAACTCATAATGGCATTGCTGGTTTTTATAGGCCGCTGTCACGGCGTTGCCTTGCCCACTAAGCTCAGCGCCAACCATATCACGCCACAAATCTTGGCACTGCTGGTTTGATGTCACCTTAGGCCACCCCGCTTTACTCATCGCTAAGCGTATTACTTCTAATGGCTTTTGCTCACCGCTAAGTGCATCGCGCTGGTATAAATTTATCTCCAGCTGCTCAGGGCGGAATCTAGCAATCCACAAACCATGAACTTGCGCCAGTTGTCTCACCCAAGTTTGAGCATATTCTTCTACGACTTGCCGTTCTGCTTGATTAATTGTCCTAATAAAACTAATTAAAAGCAACAATACAACTAATAAAACTATGCAGAAGGTCACAAGCCAACTAAAGCGCGAGCGATTGTTATCCAATAACTCATGCTGATTCAATTAACCACCTCTTACAGCGCGCATCATGTCCCACATTGGGGTAAAGATGCCAAGTGCAAGAATCAATACCATACCTGCGACCACTGTAATCAGTATTGGTTCAATACGCGCGGTTAAACTCTTTAAATCATAGTCTACTTCGCGCTCATAAAACTCGGCCGCTTCGGTAAGTAATTCATCAACTTGCCCGGTTTCTTCGCCCACCGAGATCATCTGCAATACCAAAGGTGTAAATAACTCACTGGCAATCGCGTTACGCAGCAAACTTTCGCCGCGCTCAATTCCGCGGCGCATTTCAACAATTCGCTCAGCCATAAACGCATTATCAACGGCGCTAGCCACTAAGGATAAGGCTTGGTTAAGCGGAACCCCCGCTCCCACCATCATCGCAAAACTGCGCGAAAAACGAGCCAGCAACGAGCGCTCTATCACCGAGCCAACAACTGGTAAGCGCAATCGCGTTTTGTCCCATAACATACGGCCTTTGGGAGTACTGACATACCAACGCACCAAAAATACCGAGCCGATAGTTAGCACCAGTAACAAGGGCCAATAGTTAACAAAAAAGTTGGAGGTGCCAATCAAGATCTTCGTGGCTAAAGGCAGTTCCACGTTAAAACGGCCAAATATTTCAGCAAACTGGGGGATCACAAAAATATTTAGAATCACCATGGCGATAACAATCGCTAAAATCACAAACGTGGGATAACGCATCGCCGTTTTGATTCGCTTACGAGTATCCATTTCAAGCTCAAGATACTGAGAAAGCTGCAAAAATGCTTTTTCTAACTGACCGGTATTTTCGCCAACATGAACAATACTCACAAACAATTGAGAAAATACTTTAGGGTACTCCGCCATGGCGGTAGACAAGGTTCGCCCGCTACTCAACGCATCAGATACGCCAGCCAACGAGCGACGTAACAGCTTACTATGAGCTGTTTCGGCTAAGCCATTAATGGCGCGCATTATTGGAATGCCAGCCTTAGTTAACGAATACATTTGGCGAGTAAATACCACTAACTCATCAAGCTTTATTCGCCCTTCCCACAAAGTACTAACATCTAAAGAGCCTAAGCCTTCGCCCTTGCCTTTACCCTCTGCGATTTTAATTGGGGTAAGCCCTCGGCGCAGCAAGCTCTCTGCCGCAGCATTTTGATTGGCAGCTTCAATGTCACCATTAATCAGGCGACCAGTGCTATCGCGAACTTGATAGCGAAACAAAGCCATTATTGAACATCTTCCTGGGCATTAGTAACACTGCCATAAACATCAATCTCTTCTACCAATCGCAGCACCTCTTCAACCGCAGTAACCCCTTCTTTAGCGTAATCTAAAGCAGCTAATGACAAGGGGCGGTAATTTTTCGAGGCTTTTGCAGCCTTAGAAAACTCATCGGGATCATCTCTACGCAAACCTTCCATCATTGCGTCATTGAGCTCAAGCATCTCAAACACACCAATACGGCCTTTGTAACCCGTGTAGTTGCAACTTTGGCAGCCGTGCCCTTTGTAGAAAACTTGTTGACTCAAATCTTCATTACTAATGTGCTCGAGCCAAACTTTTTCTTCTAGTGAACTCGTATGTTCCTGCTTACAGTTTTCACATAGTCGGCGAACCAATCGCTGGGCGATAACCGCTCTTAAAGAACTTGCCACCAAGTAACCCGCTGCGCCCATATCGATTAAACGTAAGGCGCTGGTTATCGCATCATTGGTGTGCAGCGTTGTTAATACAAGGTGACCGGTTAATGCGCCTCGCAAGCCAATTTCCACGGTTTCTTGGTCACGCATCTCCCCCACCAGCAAAATATCGGGGTCTTGACGCAAAGTTGTACGCAAAATATTGGAGAAATCGAGGCCAATCTTGCTGTTTACTTGTACTTGGTTAATCCGCGGCAGTCGGTACTCAACCGGATCTTCTACGGTAATAATTTTCGACTCAGGCTGATTCAACTCACTCAAAGAACCATACAAAGTGGTTGTTTTACCACTACCTGTTGGGCCAGTTACCACAATCATGCCGTGAGGGCGATGAAGCTGACGACGATAACGCTCCATAATGTCGGCTGGCATACCGGTTTGCTCAAGCGACAATATGCCTGCCGATTGATCTAACAAACGCATCACTACTGATTCGCCGGCCTGAATAGGCATTGTGGATAAACGTACATCGATGGAATGACCACGTACTTTAATATTAAAACGGCCATCTTGTGGTAAACGTTTTTCGGAAATATCCAAGCCCGACATCAACTTTAAGCGCAACACCATGGCCGAGGCAATTTGCACCTCATTAAGCACACTTTCTTGCAATACGCCGTCTACCCGTTGACGTATTCGCAGTACTTTTTCGTCTGGCTCAATATGAATATCTGAAGCACCTACTTGAACAGCATCTTCAAACAAGGACTGAAGCAGCTTAACAACGGTGGTTTCGTTACTCTCATCATCTGCGGTAGCGAGGCCAATATCAAACTCATCGCTACTGGCATACTCTTCTTTTAACTCTTGAGCAAAGCCTTCAATTTCACGGGTTCTTCGATAGAAACGGTCAAAGGCTTCGACAACCTGAGACTCCCTTGCCACCACATATTTAAGCTGATGAGGAGCTAACAGCGATGCTAAGGTGTCAATTGCCGAGAGATCGGCGGGATCGGAAATAGCGACGGTTAACACGTCGCCATCTTTGTGAATCACCAATGCGCGCAAGCGGCGAGCATGCACTTCGCCCAACAACACAACAGCGTTGGCATCTACCGAAATCTGCGCTAAATCAACAAACGGGATACCTAGCTGACGCGCCAAAAACTCCAGCAATTGCACCTCGGCAATTACTCCAAGCTCAATTAAGGTTGCACCTAGTTTTCGACCCGACTGTTTTTGCTGCGCCAAGGCGCTCATTAAATCGGCTTCACTGATCACCTGCTCGCTAACCAGCAAGTCACCTAAGCGCATTCGTAATTTTGGTTGTGCCATCGTTTACTGCTCCAACTGTCGAATGCGATTAACCACAAAATCGCGAGAATTACTGGAAAGCTGTCCCATAAGTTCGGCTTGCTGATACGCGGCTAAGGCTTCTTGATAACTGCCAAGCTTATCGTTGGCAATGGCGTACCCCAGCCACCAGCGAGCTCGTGAAGGTTCGTGCTTAACGAGTTTTTGATAGCTAGTTAAAGCCAATTCCTGTTTATCTAAGCGTTGCGCTAAACCCGCTAACATCGCGTAATAATCTACATTACCGATTATGCTAGGTTCAGCACTTTCTAAATAAAAAATAGCCTGCGCTAGATTGTCTTGTTGTACAAAAATTCGCGCTAGCATCACTCTAAACGAGCCTCGCATTGGGCTTAGTTGTAAACCTTCTTCAAGCAAGCTAACGGCAGAGCGCAATTCTCCACGACCAAACATAAGGGCTGCAAGCTGCTCTCGTACTTCATGCGCTTGGTGGTCAAGCTGCAAGGCTTTTTGGAACTCTTTGCGGGCTTCGTCCGGTAGATTTTTATCTAAAGCCTGAAAACCGCGGCGAGTGTATAAGGCCACTTGCTGCTCACGGGTAAGCTTTAAAGGTTTAATCTCTAGCGTTGATTCTTGCCCGGCTTGCGACTTGTCTTTAGCTTCAGCCGAGGGCTGCTTAGCTTTAGCGAGCTCAGTGTTTTTCGGCTCTTTTGCTTTGTGCTTTACAGGTTCTTTTGCTTTAGCTTCCACCGGCTTATTGTTTGGCGCTTGTTTTGTTTCAGGCTCGGCAAGCACTTGAGAAGTTGTTTCCACTGCCACTGTTGGCTCAACTTTAGGCGCTGTTACAACTATTGCAGCTGTAGGCTCAGCCACCTGTTTATTTGAGTCGGATTCAAGGCCAGATTGTTCGGCTGAATTAGCATCTACGCTAACTAAAGCCTGCGGTGTAGCAGCCTGGTTTATTGGCTCAGCCAGTTCTACATCAATGGCTTCGGCCACCGCTTGTAACTGTTCAGTTTCGGATGAAACGGCCAATGGATTAGCTTTTTGAGCTGCTTCAGCCACTACTTCAACGTCACTGCCCACTTCAATATTCTTAAAATAACGCAGTGCTAACCAAGCCGAAATAGCCAAGGCAATTAATACTAAAGCCATTAGTATATAAGCTCTGGCACTTTTTCCGCTGTCTTCAACCAAGGGAGACATGCTTTGCGGATTGCTATTTTGCCGCTTATCCAGATCTTTTAGCATTTGGTTAATTACGCTCATAGTGACAAACTCCACCATGCTGCAGCCGCAATAGCGACACAGGCGCTTGCAGCAAGAACTAACCAGGTTGTTTGGCTTTGTGGCCTTACCGCATCTTCTGTATCAGCCACTGCTTGTTTAACCATTTTCACACTAACCTGTTGAGCACCCTGACCATAACAAAGCATTAATACTTTATGGGCCAATATATTGATTAATCGAGGGACCCCGCGGCTAGCTCGTGTAAGCATCTTTAAGGAAGCAGCAGTAAACAAAGGGCCACCTCTATAGCCGCTTAAGTGCAAGCGATGCTGAATATAGCTGGCCACTTCATCCTTTTCTAAAGCCCGTAGGCGATAAGAAAAGGTTATGCGTTGGCGTAATTGACGTAACTGTTGGCTAGCCAAGCGCTCATCAAGTTCTGGCTGGCCAAATAACACCACGTGCAACAACTTGCGCTGCTCTGTTTCTAAGTTACCTAGTAAGCGAATCACCTCTAAGGCTTCATCACTTAAGGCTTGCGCTTCATCAATAAGCAATACAACCGGACGCTGCTTGCTGGCTAAATCAATTAGGTGATGATGAATGCTTTCTAATACACTATGAGATGACGCTGCCGCATCCACTTGCAAACCTAGCTCACTGGCTAGTGCAGAATGAATTTGCTCTGCAGATAAGCAAGGATTTGGCAAATAAGCAAACTGGTAATCATCGCTCATTTCATTAAGCAGTTTTCGACATAACAGGGTTTTGCCTGTGCCTACTTCACCACTTACTTTTATAAAACCTTCACCCGATTTAAGCGCCGTTTGCAACACTTGAATAGCTTCGTCATGAGGCAACAAGGCTTGGTACAAACCGGTATTTGGTGTTAAACCAAAAGGGGCTTGTGAGAGGCCAAAATGTTCGAGATATACCGCCACCAATGTCCGCCTAGTTATCTTCTGGGTACCAAGTGTTTAACAACTCTTGTGATTTTTGCAGTTCGTTTTGCCAAGTATCTTGGGTAACCACTGTTGGCTGAATCAAAATCACTAGCTCGGTTTTTTGGTTTGATACCGCACGGTTGGTAAACAACTCACCTAAACCAGGAATAGAACCAATGAACGGCACTTTAGAGACTATTTCTTCCTGCTTAGAGCTCATCAAGCCACCAATAACCACCACATCACCAGAGCTAGCTTTAATTACCGTATCTGTTTCTCGAATATCGCTTTGTGCTAGTGGTAAATCCAAGCTATCCGCATCGCTACCAAAGCTAATTACTTTACGTTGCTCTTTTACATCGGTAACCGAAGGGTGAACATGCAACAACACTTCGCCTTGGTCATTAATTTGTGGGGTAACATCTAAGGCAACGCCAGAGAAGAACGGCGTTAGCTCCACACTTGGATTAGTAACAGGGTTAGTACCGGTAATAGTGGTATTGGATACGTCGGTTACAAAGTACTCATCGGTACCGACTTTAATCACCGCTTTTTGGTTGTTGGAGGCTGTAATGCGTGGGCTAGACAGCACGTTTACATCACCTTGAGTTTGCAAAAGTTTTACCACAGCTTGGAAGTTGCCGTCGGTAACCGTTAAGGCACCGCCGCCGCCCAGCACGCTACTGATGGCATCACCAGGGATTTGCGATACGCTGTTGAATAATACTTCGGTAGAACCAAATACATCACCAGCATTGGTCCAATCAATGCCTTGCTGGTAACCGTCGCTCAAGGTCACTTCAATAATCTTGGCCTCTAACACCACTTGGCGTTGCAGGTTTTTCTCTGAGTGACTTAAGAAGGTTTTAATGGTACGAATTTCGTCAGGAAAAGCGCGAACCGTCACTAAACCGGCTTGCGGGCTAACCACAACCATTCGTCCGTCGTTGGCGTAAGAAGTATCGTTTCCACGATCACGGCGCATGTTTATGCCTATCATGCCGCGTAAGGTTTCTTCTAATTCATACCAAAAACGCGTTTCAGTAGCCGACTCAATCTTGGTACCGTTGAAGCTATCACTGCGATTAGAGCTGCTGTTGTTATTGTTGTTATTCGAATAGTTGTTAGACGAATTATTACTTGATGAGTTATTCGAATAGTTGTTACCCGAACTATTGTTATTGTCGCTGTCACTGCCGGTTATACCGCCGGAGTTAATACGCGTACGAGTATAACCATAACGCTCTAGCATCAAGTAGTTTAATGGAATAGTTTCGATGCGCATGCCGGCCGGATATACATGCAAAATTTTGCCGCGACGCTTAATGTCGTAACCATACATATCAGCCACTACATCAATCGCTTCTTTAAGCGTTACCTCTTTAAGTTTTAAGGTAATTTGACCTTCTACACCTGGATGTAAAGCCACACTGAGCGGCGAGCCTTTAATCAGTGCGGGGAAAAACGCTTTAGCATCTACATTACGGGCATTCACATCGAAGCGGTGTTCAACTTGCAATAAATTACCGGGCTGCAAGGCTAGCTCTGGCATTAGCTCAGCTTCAACTTCCGCTGGAAGCTCAGGAGCACTGATGGCGTTATCCGTTGGCACTTGGGCCTCGGAAATTGCTTGCTTAGCTTCTACAGGATCGGGGCGATTGGTACTTTGACAAGCACCCACCAATACCACCATACAACCTATAAAAATCCGTTTGATATACATGTATTACTGCCCCTGCACAGTGACGCGTTTTACCGACACCTTGTCCAATTTGATTTTATATTGCTTACCCGCTCGGGCTAACACCACATAATCTTGGTGAAGTCGGCTTAAAGTAAAGCCGGAAATATTCTGATTTATTGCCACAAAGCGCTGATTAAGAATAGCGCCTGGTTGCTCACCACCGACAATAATTGCCTGTAAACTCGGTAAAGCTGCTCGCTTGGTGGTGCTAGTATGCTTGCTGCTGTTTGGTGGCGCGGTAGGATCGCTCAAAGAGCTAGCGTAGCCATTGCTAGCTATTAACGAACACCCGAACAATATCAAGCAAAGAGATTTAACCACTGATAAAGTCCTTATTGGTGCTTAAGGTATATATGTCGATAGTGATATCTGCCTTGGGATACTCGTCTACTTGATAATCAATTAGTTGCCACAAAAATCGCTGCGGAAGCTCTTCAACAATCTGTAAATACTTAAGTAATGGAAAATACCCGCCACTGAGTTTTAAGCGGATCCCATGACGATAGAAATTCAAACTATCGGGATTGCTTTCTTCACTACTTAATACTGGCTTTGGTGCTAAAGAGTCCATAGCCACTAATACTAAGCCTGGGCTTTTTTGCAATAACTGCTCGAGTACTTCCGCCATTTGCTCAACAGGAATCAAGCCAGCTTGCTGCTGCTCTAGTGACTGATCGATTTGCGCCAATTGTATTTTTAACTGTTTTAGCTGCCGGCTAATATCCTGATTAGGATCTTCACGTAATTTATTTTTACTAAACTCAATGAGATTTATATTTTCGTTATACTTTGCATTTGCTTGTACCAGCTCTTTTTCAGCTCGCGCCTGCTTTAAACTCGCAGGCTCTATCCACAGGTAATAACTGGGAAGCACTACAATAACCAAACCGGTGATGAAAATAAGTACCCGTTCTCGAAGGCTTAAGGCGGCAAAACGTAGCTGCCATTGTTGCCATTGCTCACTCACTGGCACCTCCTAGCATACGCTCGTCATGGTTAGAGCCGCTTAAACTGAAGTGCAATTGTTGTTGCTCATCGCGATAAATTTTTAAACCGGCAAACTGCTGCTGTGACAAATCAGGATAGTGTTTAAATTGCTTCAGCCATTTGGGCACCGCATCGCTACTAGTTGATTGACCAGCCAAAGCCATTTTGCCTCGCTGGATGCTAATTTGGGTTAGCCAAATCTGCTGGTCTTGAATAGATGCCAAGGCCGATAAAGAAGAAGAGAAGCCGTTGTTTGCATAACTTTGGCCTTGCAAGCGTTGCTCAAGCAGCCGTTTTAGTTTCAACTCTTGCTCAGCTAAGCTCAATTGCTGTTGCAATTTCGGGTCCACAGCTCGTTGTTCTATCGCTGCTTTTAGCTGAGCAAGCTGCTGCTCTTGCGAGTTAACTAGTTTACGTTGAGCGGCAGCCTTAACAACGGCGGAACCTGTTTGTTGCTGTTGCCAAAAACCCCACGCTAAAGCAATTATACCAACCAATAACCATAGTCCTACGGCTTGCCTTAAGGAACCACGCTCTGGTTTGGGTCTGAACTCTTCGGTATAGAGGTTAATCCTTGTTTTCACGACAGCACCCCTTCTTGTAAGCCGGCAAGAGCAGGGATTTTATAGTATTGGTCACTAGACTCTATCGCCGAGATATCCAACAAGGCGACGTTGGGGGTCAGATTCTGCTGTAGCTGTTGGGCTATTTCATCGCAAAAGCGGCTAGGAATGGCTAATTGAATATGGCTTACATCGGGCAGTTTCAAAGTGGCACTAATGTAGTCGATAGAACGTTGTAGCTCTAAACTTAAACTGTCGAAGAAAGTTTGAGTAAATTCAATCTCCTGCATTTTTCCTAAACCAGAAAATGCCCGCAGTTGCCGAGAAAAACACACTTGCCCTTGGCGCACTACTATCAGCTCTAAATCTCCGGCTTTTGGTTGCCACAGCAGCATTTGGCAACGGTCGTTGTTTTCCAACAAGTTAACTGCAGCCAACGTTTCAATTGTAATACCTTCAAGCTGAATATCTTGCTGCTGAGCTATTTGCACTAGCTGCTGGATAATCTGTTTACGCACACAAACAACATTCAGCTTTTCGCTAGCCATGGGAGTGGTAGGAGCTTGATAGTAATCGATAGCTAAATCGGGGATTTGTTCGGCAACCATATCTTTGATGGTCCAAGGCACTGCGCCAGCCAACTCTTCATCGGGAACGCTAGGCTTTTCAACCTGAAACTGTTGGTAGTGCTGGCTACCCAATACAAACACAATTTGATGGTCACTAGATAACTGAGCTTCCTTACATAAGCTCGCAAAGGCTGCGGGCCATTGCTCAATAGAATCAATAGCTTGCTCAAAGGTTTGTTCATTTTGGTTAGCCAGAACCAAAAAGTCAGGGCGCAAATAAGCACTACAACGAGTTTTTGCGGTGTTTCTTCGCCAAAACGCTAAGCCCATCGAGTCATTGTCCTTTGATGATATCCATGTCAAACACTAGTCATCTAGTCTAAACTTTTCTTTTATTTTTTAAAGCATTGGCCGACAAATATGTGCTAATTCTCAAGATTAAAAGCGGTATATCTAGTAACTGTAGATTAGCTATACAAATACCACACTTATTCATCAAATAAATCTAAGCTAAGTGTGAGTTAAATAGGCTCGGGTTTACTAAACAAAAAGCCTTGAGCATGATGAACGCCTAAACGCTGCAAAACTCGCCACTCTTCATTACGTTCAACTCCTACTGCCATCACTTGCACCCGACCTGCACAACTGGCTACCAATGAGCTCACTGCTAACTGATTAACTTGCCGCACTTGAATATCTCGAACCAAACTAGTGTGCAGTTTTAAGTATTCCAACTTAAGCTCGCTAATGTATTGAGTGCTAACAACACGCTGACCTGCGCGCTCAACAGCCAGCTTAATACCTTTTTTATTTAAGGCTTTTAAGCGTAGCATTTCAGTATCGTTGAGTTGCGATAGCTGGGTTTCAGGAAACTCCAGCACCAGCTTTTGGCATTCTTTAAATGGAACAGAAAATACCCATTGTAGTAAATCACGCATTACCGACTGCTTAATCACAGTCGCTATGTTTAAGTTAATACTAATGGGCTGGCGAGAGTATTTAACCTGTTGCATCGCAAATTTTAAGGCATGCTGATCAAAATCAGCCTGCAAACCACTTTTTTCAGCCCAAGGTAAAAATACACCCGCGTTAATCACTTCACCTTGGTAGTCGGTTATACGCGCTAGCAGCTCTTTGTAACAAACGCGTCCATCCTCATCAAAAACTTCTTGTTGATAATAGTGTAGCGCCTCATTACTTAGCACATGCTGCAGTAAGGTACGCCAGCGCACCGAGCCCTTGCCGGTTTGGGTAGAACTCAACTCGCGAGGGATGGCATACCAACCATTATGTCGCTGCATCTGCGCCACTCTTAAGGCATCCTCAGCTTGCTCAATAACCAACTGCGCGTTATCACCATATTCATAACCCGCAATACCGATGTAGAAGAAGTCATCGGCCTCGGCCACTTCAGGCAAGGGAATACGCTCGAGTAATTTTAAGATACCTGCGGCAGTGTCTTCCGCTTCATCCAAGGTAGATAGCGGCATTAACAAGGCAAAGGCATCGCCGCTATAGCGTGCTAGGTTCACATCAATATTACGGCGAGTGTACTGCTTTAAAGCCTCAGAGCTTTGCTGCAAAATTGCATCGCCTTCGTTACGTGCATATTGGTAGTTAACATCGTCCATGCCACGCAGATACACTAACAACACCGCGCCGGTGTGCGCATCGGCATCGCCAATCTCCGCTTCCAGCTGATTTAAAAAGTGAGTGCGATTAGATAACTGAGTAAGTTCATCAACAAAGGCATTATTGCGAATGATACAATCAAAGCGACTGCGTTCTTGGCGAGCTTCAATAAGTTGGGTGATCAACTGCTCAATCGCCTTACTTGCAGCATTGGGCCACTCTTTGCCACTGCCTTGCTGCACATCGCGCAGGCGACCTGCGAGAATTTGATTGCCGCGAGTTTGCAGCAATTCAGCACCGTACATAATGCTTTTTAGCCAGCGAAATACAGCGATTAATCCCAAGGCAACAATCAGCACACCACCACCAATACCTAACATTGCTTCAGGTTCATAGGTGAGCTGTTTAAAGGGTTGTTCTACCCAAATTTGAATAAAAAAATCAGGATGAGCCGCTAAGGGGTAACGATAAGGAATTAAGTTATTGCTATTGCCAGTGTAATTAAGCTCACGAAAGGTATAAATAACCCCGCCGCGATTAGCTACCTCAAGCACTTGAATATTATGAGCACGCAGCCAATTTGGTAACCATTGGGCAAATTCTGGCGTTTCTGGTTGAACACTCAGCTGTCCATCGATCACTTCAACGACAGAGCGCAGCTGATGCTGTTGCTGATTAAATGCCAACTGACGGAAGGTAAGCGCACCCCCAAGCAATACCAATAGCACTGCCACCACTACGCAGCTAATGGTAAATACTATGATCCGACTGGAAAATTTCATTAAGGGTGTTCCTCACCTTCAAGCTCTTAGTCGCACCATCCTTTGGTATGACCATTGCTTGAGTATATCAGTAAATTGCAAATAGCTTGGTAATCACAAACAAAAAGACCAGCCGAGGCTGGTCTTTAGCTCAAAAGTGACCAGATATTAGGGGCGTAGCATTCTCTCGCCACGGCTCATGCCACATACACCACTACGTACAACTTCTAAAATTTCAGTAGATTGAGATAGTGTCTTTAAGCAGGCATCTAACTTCGCGCTGTCACCACTTAACTGCATCACATACATGCTTGGTGTAACGTCGACGATTTGACCGCGGAAAATGTCACAAGTTCGCATCACTTCTTCACGGGTTGAACCCGCTGCACGCACTTTAACCAACATGATCTCACGTTCTACATGCTCAGCTTCGGTGAGTTCAGATACTTTTAGCACGTCGACTAGCTTGTTCAGCTGCTTAGTAATTTGCTCGATGGTGTTTTCATCACCAAAGGTACAAATAGTCATACGTGACAAGGTTGGGTCTTCCGTGGTTGATACAGTTAGTGAATCAATGTTGAAACCACGCTGTGAAAACAATCCGGTTACGCGAGACAAAGCGCCGGCTTCGTTTTCTAATAATACTGAAATAATTCGGCGCATTATGTTCTCTCCGTTTTGCTTAACCACATATCTTTCATTGATTCGGTTTTAATCTGCATTGGGTAAACATGCTCTTCAGGATCAACCATGATATCCATAAATACCACACGATCTTTCATCGAGAAGGCTTTCTCCATGGCTTCATCTAACTCATCGGGATGATTAACTTGCATACCAACATGGCCATAGGCCTCTGCTAGTTTCACAAAGTCAGGCACCGAATCCATGTAAGAGTGCGATTGACGACCATCGTAGAACATTTTTTGCCACTGCTTAACCATGCCCAGCGAACGGTTGTTTAGTGAAACAATTACTACCGGTACGTTGTATTGCAAACAGGTTGAAAGCTCTTGAATATTCATTTGAATCGAGCCATCACCGGTTACACAAGCAACAGTTGCATCAGGGAAAGCAAACTTAACCCCCATAGCAGCCGGGAAACCAAAGCCCATGGTGCCTAAACCACCAGAGTTAATCCAACGACGCGGCTTATCAAAGGGATAATACAAGGCAGCAAACATTTGGTGCTGGCCCACATCAGAGGTTACGTAAGCATCGCCCTTAGTAGCGCGATACATTGATTCGATCACTTGTTGCGGCTTAATTAACGTATCGCTTTTGGCGTAGTTTAAGCACTTACGGCTGCGCCATTCTTCAACTTGTGCCCACCAATCTTTAAGACTGTCAGCATCGTTTTTAGCGTCAGTTTCTTTAATGCACTCAAGCATTTGATCGATAACCGAATCAACCGAGCCAACAATGGGAATGTCTGCACGGATCGTTTTCGAGATAGACGTTGGGTCTATATCAATATGCAAAATAGTGGCATTAGGGCAGAACTTCTTCACGTTGTTAGTTACACGGTCATCAAAGCGTGCACCTACGGCAAAAATAACGTCTGCATTATGCATCGACATGTTGGCTTCGTAAGTACCATGCATACCCAACATGCCCACAAAACGTGAGTCTGTAGAAGGGAAGGCACCTAAACCCATTAAGGTTGAGGTAACCGGCATGTTGAATATTTCAACTAGCTTGCTAATTTGCTCGCCCGCTTCAGCCATAATTGCGCCACCACCAATGTATAACACTGGTTTTTCGGCTTCGGCTAAGGCTTTAACCGCTTTCTTAATCTGCCCTTTGTGACCAGTTAGCGTTGGGTTGTAAGAACGCATACTAACTGACTTAGGATATTCATAAGGGAACTTAAGTAGAGGGTTTTGAACATCTTTAGGCAAGTCGATAACAACCGGACCAGGACGACCAGTAGATGCGATGTAATAAGCTTTTTTGATAGCCGCTGGGATTTCCTCGGCCTTTTTAACTAAAAAGCTGTGTTTTACTACGGGGCGCGAAACGCCGATCATGTCGGTTTCTTGGAAGGCATCTTGGCCAATCAAGCCTGTTGGTACCTGACCAGATAACACCACCATTGGAACCGAATCCATATAAGCCGTAGCAATACCGGTAATGGTATTTGTAGCGCCAGGTCCAGAGGTAACCAATACCGTACCTACTTCACCAGTTGCTCGTGCATAGCCATCGGCCATGTGCACAGCAGCTTGCTCGTGCCTTACCAATACATGTTCAATATCGCTACTATCAAACAGTGCATCATATACATCTAATACTGAGCCACCAGGGTAGCCAAAAATGTGTTTAACACCCTGATCTTGCAAACAGCGGACGACCATTTCGGCGCCGGATAACTTCTCCATGTTCAAGCCTCCAGGCTTTATTTATTGTAATTGTGGGGATAACTCTATTGTGTTGCGGGAAATGGGACTTAATATCCTGTCTTCCAAGGCTAGCACTTTAACGTTTCTTTACCCCCAGCGTCTACGCTTTTGTCTGCTCTTTCTATTCTTTTAAGCAGCTAATCATATAAAACAGCTCAAGCTTCTCGTAGCCACTTAAGAGTTATCTTCTAAGCAAGGCACAAAAAACCGGATGATAAGCAAGTTAACACCCGGTGATTCAGCACTACCTTAAAGCACTTAACTACTTAATAGTATCATGCTCTTCTGTTAGCCAAATTTGCTGCTCAGGATCAGAATCTTCACTCAGGGAGATACTCACCCCCATGTCGTACAGCTCTTGGATGGTCATATTGTTAGCTAGCTCCATGACCTCACCGTCTTCATTAGTAAAACGCATATTCCCTCCAAATCGTTTACCCAGACACTTTTATTTTAGTCAAGGATTCTGCACTTACCGTGCTGTCGCTCATGATATTGGCCATCAATAATTGACTCGCCGCCGGATAACTCACTTGCTGCCACATTTCACGCGCCATAGCATCTAAATCTTGCCAAGTATTGTTTCTAATGTGCTCTGCCAGAATGTTGGCCACATCGGGATAATATACCGGCTCACTTTGATCTAGCTGAAGCCATGAATCTAGTATGTAAGGTTCTAGGCTTTCGGCTATATGTGCCAGGCCCAAGCTTTGCAAAGTATAGGCATTGGTAACTTGTTCAAACTGGCCAAATAATGGCTTAACCAACAATTTTTTACCTGCCGCCATGGCTTCTGACGGTAGTTCAAAACCAGCATTACAAAAAACTCCGGCACAGCTGCGCAAATTCTCAAGAAAGTTCTCCCGGTGAATGGGTTGCAACTCTAAGTTCCCATCATTTTCTGCTTGCTTAATTTCCGGGTGAAAACAGACAAACTGATAGCCGGTAAAGCGGGTTAACAAGGGACGGATTTGCTCAAGCGACTCAAACGGCAAATACACCAGAATTTTGCCATTGTTGCTTAGTGCATCCAGCTTCTCCACTAAGGGCGGCGCAATAGTTTGCTTAAAGTCGCACCAGTGAACACCGAGGTTATATTCACATGGTGCAAAATTACGGACTAATAATCGATTCCATAAGCCCATCTCTTTAGTGGGAATGTCATGTAAAAAGGCTGCTTGGTGAGAGATAGATATGCTGGTTAAACCTTGCTTTTTGGCCGCCCAAGCACTCACCGGTTCAAAGTCATTAATCAGTAAGTCGTAACCAGACAAATCAAGTTCGGCAAGGTCTTTGCGAAATTGTTTTAAAGAAAGATCCTTGAAAGTAGCCCATTTATCTATTTTGCCGCCCTGATGATGAAAACTAATTCCCTTAAGGCTTTTGTATTCACCAAATTCTGCCACTTCGGGCGCTTTGCCAACCCTCCCTGACATCAATACATCTACCTCGATGCCTTGCTTTTTTAAAGCGCTACATAGCAAACGAGCTCGCGTAATGTGGCCGTTTCCTGTTCCTTGTACACCATAAAGAATTCGCATTATTTGGCTTACCTAATTAATACCGTAAACAATTAACAAACCTAAACTGGCACCCGCGATAACGTCGCTAATAAAGTGCACCCCAAGCAATACTCGAGAGCAGGCGACCAAACTCGCCCAGGTAAAAGCAACACCTGCCCAAGACGGAAATATCTGAGCCACGCTGCCAGCCATCACAAAGGCCCCGGCACTATGGCCAGAGGGAAAGCTAAATCGATCGGAAGGGCGAATAAACACCGGTAAAGCTTGTGGTCGGTCTCGTCGGAAAATTTGCTTAAGCAGCAGATAGCACATTAGTTCAATAACAAATGCAGGTAAGGCGAGACTCCAAAAGGCGCCGGCATATGAAGTGAAGGCTATAATGCCACCAAACAAGGCATAGTAGTAACCATCACCGGAATGCGATACTACTCTGGCTAGGCGGGCCACCTGTGCATTAAAGCGGTGCCCCAAACAGGTTGCTGAGATTGCATAATCCCACTGGCTCAATCGTTGTAACATACCAAGCTCCTTCTCGTGCTTTTCCACAGACTGGATAAAATGCTTTACCGAGAAATGAAACTAATTTTACAAATCCATGACAAAGACCCACTTGGTGACAAATTACACAAGTAGAGCTAGGTGCTTTTACTGCAGAATTAAAATAGAACGGAGCCCAGTAATAGAGCTAGAGTGTGAGATTAATTGACTCAGCGTGGGGTAAAAAGCGCCTCTCCTTGAATAACCAGCCTCGCTTCAGCTGGCGGCTTGTTCGCGTAGCTAAGCATGGTTGTGGCTAATTGAGCTGCTTCGATACCACGCCAGCGCCGCAAAGGTGACAAGTTAGCGGAGAATACCGGTTGCAGCGCTGCCACTACTTGCTCAGGAAAACGCACCTGTGTGCGCTCGCCTAGCAATGGCCCAGGGCGAAACAGCATTAAGTGTTTAAAACCAAGGCAAGCTAGCTGATTCTCTAATTCTCCTTTTATGCGTAAGTAATGAGAAGGAGACTTGGCGTTTGCGAACAAAGACGAGATAAGCAAACAGCCTTCAACATGATTGCGCTTTGCCGCTGTGGCAAAAGCTAAAGGAAGTTCTAAATCAATGGCTCGCATTGCGGCTTTGCTGCCGGCTTGGCTAAGCGTAGTGCCAATGCAAATAAACAGGGTGTGGCCTTGAATAAGCTGCTGCCAACTGTCTATCTTGGCAAAATCTACAACATGCTCCTCCAGTTTATCCGCATTCACACCCGTGCTTTTGCGGCCAAATACCCGCACTTTATCCCAACTTTCATCCGCTAATAGTTGCTCTAGTAAGGCACTTCCAACTAGGCCTGTAGCACCAATTACAATTGCAGTTTTAGTCAATTTATCTCTCCTGATTCACGCTAAATTCATGCCACTACATTTGCTGTTAGCCAGTTTGCCGAGAGCTTGTTAAACTAGCCGAAAACTTGTGCACAGAAAGGCCTAAAACAATAATAAGCCTAATCGTAAACTTGTGCAGTGAAGCAAACACAAATAACA
Organism: Agarivorans sp. JK6; assembly: GCF_045277145.1. Classification (NCBI taxonomy): domain Bacteria; kingdom Pseudomonadati; phylum Pseudomonadota; class Gammaproteobacteria; order Alteromonadales; family Alteromonadaceae; genus Agarivorans; species Agarivorans sp. JK6. The sequence goes on from NZ_CP113525.1 coordinate 4,026,569, forward strand.
ATAGACAAGGATTAATGAATGTCTGACCTAGTCAAAATTTTTGATACCACCCTACGAGACGGTGAGCAAGCGCTGGCTGCCAGCTTAACAGTAAAAGAAAAGCTGCAAATTGCCTTTGCCTTAGAGCGCTTAGGTGTAGACATTATGGAAGTAGGTTTTCCTATTTCGTCACCTGGTGATTTTGACTCAGTGCAAACCATTGCGCGTGAAATCAAAGACTCAACGGTTTGTGCACTATCGCGCGCCTTACCCAAAGATATTGATGTAGCTGCCGAAGCCTTGAAAGTGGCAGATGCTTTTCGAATTCATACCTTTATCTCAACCTCAACTGTACACGTTGAAAGCAAACTAAAACGCAGTTTTGATGATGTGCTTGAGATGGCGGTAAACGCAGTAAAACACGCGCGTAACTATACCAATGATGTTGAGTTTTCTTGTGAAGACGCAGGACGAACTCCTATCGACAACCTATGCCGCATGGTAGAAGCGGCCATTAAAGCAGGCGCAACTACGGTAAACATTCCTGATACCGTGGGTTATACCGTACCTAGCGAATTTGGCGGTATTATTTCTACCTTATTTAACCGAGTGCCTAATATCGACCAAGCGGTAATATCCGTTCACTGTCACGATGACCTAGGTTTATCGGTAGCAAACTCTATTTCAGCGGTACAACAGGGCGCACGCCAAATTGAATGTACCTTAAACGGTATTGGCGAGCGTGCGGGTAATTGTTCGCTAGAAGAAGTGGCTATGATCATCAATACCCGTAAAGATCAGTTAGGCGGTCTAGGTACTAACATCAAATCTCAAGAAATTTACCGTGCCAGTCAATTGGTAAGCCATTTGTGTAACATGCCGGTGCAAGCCAACAAAGCCATTGTGGGCAGTAACGCCTTTTCTCACTCTTCTGGCATTCACCAAGATGGCATGCTGAAGAACGAAAATACTTACGAGATTATGACGCCAGAGAGCATAGGCTTAAATAAAAATAGCTTAAACCTTACCTCTCGCTCTGGTCGCCACGTAATTAAACATCGTATGCAAGAACTAGGTTACAGCGAAGAAGACTACAAGCTAGATGAGTTGTACGACAGCTTTCTAGAACTGGCTGATCGTAAAGGACAAGTATTCGACTACGACCTTGAAGCCTTAGTCTTCTTCAATAATCTACAAGATGAATCAGAACACTACCGTTTAGAGTATTTAAGCGCACAAAGTGGCTCGGACGTTGTTTCCACAGCCACAGTTAAGCTGATAGCTGGTGAAGAAACCATACTAGAAGCGTCTACAGGTAATGGTCCTATCGATGCGGCTTACCGCTGTTTACGTAAAATCACTGGTTACGACATTAAGATAGACGATTACACCATCGAAGCCGCTGGCGGCGGAACGGCAACCGCCGAGAAAACCGATATTAAAGACGCCTTAGGTAAAGCGGATATCGTAGCCAATTACCAAGGACGAAAATACCATGGTATGGGTTTAGCTACTGACATTGTAGAAGCATCGGCCAAAGCTTTTGTTCACGTGCTTAATCATATTCATCGCGCCGAGCAAGTGGCAAAACAAAAGCAGTCTAAATTGGGCTAGCATCTAAACAACCGGAGTCATCATGAAAAGATTATTACTGTGCTTTATCATGATCTCCGGTTGCCTTTCGTTGTCCGCTCAAGCAGAACAGCTTCGCTTTGAAAGGAATGCCGGACACTACAACTACCTTTGGAAGGACTACCAAAACAATACTCAAACGCTTAGTTTTAGCCTATTAAACTATCCACATAAACTCACCAAATTTACCCAATATCGTCCCGAGCAAGCTCAGCAATATGTACTAAGCAAGCTCAAGCCTAGTCTGCGTAAAATAGATCCCAAACAAGCCAAAGTGAGCTTTAATACTCAACACGGTCAGCTGAGTTATCAACTACAAGGAAATGACCAGGAGTTTATTCAAGAGCTATCAGAAAAACTCGGTAAAGAAGTGCAGCAGCATTATCAAGACTACTTAACTAAGCACTATTTTGTAGAAAAACAAACTGCCGATGGCGCGATGGGAATAATGCCCGACCATAATAGGCTTGCCCAAGAAAGTGCAGAGTATTTATTTAGCTGGCTCAATAACAGTTTGAATCAACTCGAAGACCAAGCCAAGCAACGGGAAGTGAGCAATTACCTACTAAGTTTTGTTCAGTCCATTCCTTATAGCGAACTGCGTTCAAAGGATCGTTTACGCGGAGCAGGTTTTCTCACACCTATTCAGGTAATTAGAAATAATGTGGGCGACTGTGACAGCAAAACAACCTTGCTAGCCAGCGCCTTGAAGACCCTCTATCCACGCTTAGATGTTGCCATTATCTATGTGCCTAATCATGCTCTGCTTGCATTAAATATGGCACCACAAGCTGGTGATGAAACTGTAAGAATAGAAGGGAAGCAGTATGTATTACTAGAACCAACCGGGCCGGCCTTGTTCGAGCTAGGAAAGGTGGCAAAAGAAAGTGCCCAGTACATTCATTCAGGTTTGTATACCTATCAACAAATGGACTGGGTTCCACCAGAATTTAAGAGAGAGAAGTAAACTCTACTGCGTAGTCAATATCACCATCTCCGGCGCAACGAACCACTTTACCTTTGGCGCTAAAAGGCGCAACACCCTCACCGCTCAAAGCCACTTCAACTTCGTCGCCAATAGCGAGCTTTACGTCTTTAACACTAATGCCCATACCAGTTGCACTTAGGTCTTTACATAAACCAGCATAACGCTGTTGACCAACCACAATTCGCAACTCTGCGTTAATTAGCATACGGTGAAATGCACGCTTGTTTGCTTCTCCAATCATGTTCTACCTTCTATAGTTTTTCTTCTGCAAACGAGGCTAAACGGCTCCTTACCACCCCATTTAAATACACATTTGCACTACCATCAAAATCTTTAAAACGCTCTACAATGTAGGTTAACCCTGAAGTAACGGCCGACAAATAGTTGCTGTCGATTTGCGCTAAGTTACCACAGCATACCAATTTGGTTCCTTCGCCGCAGCGGGTAATAATAGTTTTAAGCTGGGAAGCTGTTAAATTTTGACATTCATCTAAAAACACAAATGCGTTTTGAATACTGCGTCCACGCATAAAGTTTACCGATTTGAATTGAATGTTAGCCTTCTCCATAATGTAATTCATAGAGCCAGACATAGACTCATCGTGTTTATGCAACACCTCTAGAGTATCGGTAATCGCTGCCAACCACGGAGCCATTTTTTCCTCTTCAGTACCCGGCAAAAACCCTATAGATTCAGCAATTTCCGGGGTATTTCGGGTAACAATAATTTTGTCGTAGATACCTTTTTCCACCACCATTTCAAGCGCAGCAGCCATCGCTAATAAGGTTTTACCACAGCCCGCTGGGCCAGTAAGAATCACCAAGTCAATATTAGGATCGAGCAAGGCATCAAACGCCATACCTTGATAGATGTTTTTGGGATGAACTCCCCAAGCATGTTTGGCCATCAAGCGCTCATAACCCAAGTCGAGCAATTCGACATTTTGCTCGTCTTTTTTAACCACTCGCGCCGCAAAGCTTTCGGTGTCATCGATGATGTATTGGTTTACATAACAAGGGCCAAGAATTTCGGCGTCAATCACATGGTGGGTATCTCGCCCTTCTGAACTACTTTCACAATCTTTAACTCGCCCCCAAAAGCTACCTTCTAACTCAGTGAAGCCTTTTGCTAGCAAACGAATATCGTCGATTAGCTGGTCGGTTCGATAGTCTTCTACACGCTCTAAGCCAGCACCTTTTGCTTTCAGGCGCATATTAATGTCTTTAGTTACCAACACCACCTGACGAGGAGCATGTTTGTCTTGCAAGTAAATAGCTGCGTTGATGATACGATTATCCGGCTCATCGGCAGTAAAGTTTTGTTGGTTCTTTTCAAGTGTATGATCTGCAAAAATCGACAACTTACCACTCACTTGGTTATCAGCATCATTCTTCAGCTCTACACCATTTACAATTTGCTCTGGTGAGGCTGATGCAAATACGTCTTCTAATGAACGAATAGCCACTCGCGCATCTCTGCTAACGTCTTTTTGCCTATCTTTAATTCGATCTAATTCTTCTAGGACAGTCATTGGAATAACGACGTCATGTTCTTGGAAAGAGTATATTGCGAGGGGTTCGTGCAGCAGCACGTTAGTGTCGAGAATGAACAGTTTACTTGGAGCGTTATTTTCCATATTTGCCCTCCATAGGCCAACAGGCGATGTGAGAAGTATTGCAAACGTTCAATCTCAGGCTAATTCATCCAGATCGGCTTTACAAACTTTTCCACACCTTTAACCCACCGAGTGCTGATTTATTAATCAAATATAGAATTAAGGAAATCGGCTTAATGAAAAGATTTACCTGAAAGGAGAGCTATATGAGTATTGAGTTTAGAAATAAATCACAGGCAATAAAAAAGCCCTCGTCGTCAGACGAGGGCTTAGTATGAGAGCCTGGCGGTGACCTACTTTCACATGGGGAAGCCCCACACTATCATCGGCGCAGTTGCGTTTCACTTCTGAGTTCGGCATGGAGTCAGGTGGGTCCACAACGCTATTGCCACCAGGCAAAAACTGTTGTCTTTAACATTCGAAAAAGCTGAAACATCTCATGAGCACTAACAAGTATTCATGGTTTCTAAAATAAAGTATCTATAAGCAACACCCTTTAGGTGTTGTATGGTTAAGCCTCACGGGTAATTAGTACAAGTTAGCTCAATGCCTCACAGCACTTACACACCTTGCCTATCAACGTTGTAGTCTCCAACGGCCCTTCAGAGGACTTAAAGTCCTAGTGAGAATTAATCTCGAGGCCTGCTTCCCGCTTAGATGCTTTCAGCGGTTATCAGTTCCGAACGTAGCTACTGGGCAATGCTATTGGCATAACAACCCAAACACCAGCGGTTCGTCCACTCCGGTCCTCTCGTACTAGGAGCAGCTCCCCTCAATTCTCAAACGCCCACGGCAGATAGGGACCGAACTGTCTCACGACGTTCTAAACCCAGCTCGCGTACCACTTTAAATGGCGAACAGCCATACCCTTGGGACCGACTTCAGCCCCAGGATGTGATGAGCCGACATCGAGGTGCCAAACACCGCCGTCGATATGAACTCTTGGGCGGTATCAGCCTGTTATCCCCGGAGTACCTTTTATCCGTTGAGCGATGGCCCTTCCATACAGAACCACCGGATCACTATGACCTACTTTCGTACCTGCTCGACGTGTCTGTCTCGCAGTTAAGCTGGCTTATGCCATTGCACTAACCGTATGATGTCCGACCATACTTAGCCAACCTTCGTGCTCCTCCGTTACTCTTTGGGAGGAGACCGCCCCAGTCAAACTACCCACCAGACACTGTCCGCAATCCCGATAAGGGACCAACGTTAGAACATCAACACTACAAGGGTGGTATTTCAAGGTCGGCTCCACGTCATCTGGCGACAACGCTTCAAAGCCTCCCACCTATCCTACACATGTAGGGTCAATGTTCAGTGTCAAGCTGTAGTAAAGGTTCACGGGGTCTTTCCGTCTAGCCGCGGGTACACCGCATCTTCACGGCAATTTCAATTTCACTGAGTCTCGGGTGGAGACAGCTTGGCCATCATTACGCCATTCGTGCAGGTCGGAACTTACCCGACAAGGAATTTCGCTACCTTAGGACCGTTATAGTTACGGCCGCCGTTTACCGGGGCTTCGATCAATAGCTTCGCTTGCGCTAACCACATCAATTAACCTTCCGGCACCGGGCAGGCGTCACACCGTATACGTCATCTTTCGATTTAGCACAGTGCTGTGTTTTTAATAAACAGTTGCAGCCAACTGGTATCTGCGACTCTCAGCAGCTTAGGGAGCAAGTCCCATCACCATCAAGAGCGTACCTTCTCCCGAAGTTACGGTACCATTTTGCCTAGTTCCTTCACCCGAGTTCTCTCAAGCGCCTTGGTATTCTCTACCCAACCACCTGTGTCGGTTTGGGGTACGGTTTCGTATAATCTGAAGCTTAGAGACTTTTCCTGGAAGCAGGGCATCAACCACTTCGTGTCCGTAGACACTCGTCATCAACTCTCAGCGTAATGTAAACCCGGATTTGCCTAAGTTTACCGCCTACTGCCTTTCACGTGGACAACCATCGCCACGCTGGCCTAGCCTTCTCCGTCCTCCCATCGCAATTATACGAAGTACAGGAATATTAACCTGTTTCCCATCGACTACACTTTTCAGTCTCGCCTTAGGGGCCGACTCACCCTGCCCTGATTAACATTGGACAGGAAACCTTGGTCTTTCGGCGAGGGGGCTTTTCACCCCCTTTATCGTTACTCATGTCAACATTCGCACTTCTGATACCTCCAGCAATCCTTACGAATCACCTTCAACGGCTTACAGAACGCTCCTCTACCGAGCATGCAAGCATGCTCCCGTAGCTTCGGTGGTATGTTTAGCCCCGTTACATCTTCCGCGCAGGCCGACTCGACCAGTGAGCTATTACGCTTTCTTTAAATGATGGCTGCTTCTAAGCCAACATCCTGGCTGTCTAAGCCTTCCCACATCGTTTCCCACTTAACATACACTTTGGGACCTTAGCTGACGGTCTGGGTTGTTTCCCTTTCCACGACGGACGTTAGCACCCGCCGTGTGTCTCCCGAGTAGTACTTGATGGTATTCGGAGTTTGCAAAGGGTTGGTAAGTCGGGATGACCCCCTAGCCTTAACAGTGCTCTACCCCCATCAGTATTCGCTCGAGGCGCTACCTAAATAGCTTTCGAGGAGAACCAGCTATCTCCCGGTTTGATTGGCCTTTCACCCCCAGCCACAAGTCATCCGCTAATTTTTCAACATTAGTCGGTTCGGTCCTCCAATTGGTGTTACCCAATCTTCAACCTGCCCATGGCTAGATCACCGGGTTTCGGGTCTAATCCCAGCAACTATGCGCGCAGTTAACACTCGGTTTCCCTACGGCTCCGCTATTCGCTTAACCTTGCTACTGAAATTAAGTCGTTGACCCATTATACAAAAGGTACGCAGTCACCCCACGAAGGGGCTCCCACTGCTTGTACGTATACGGTTTCAGGTTCTATTTCACTCCCCTCACAGGGGTTCTTTTCGCCTTTCCCTCACGGTACTGGTTCACTATCGGTCAGTCAGGAGTATTTAGCCTTGGAGGATGGTCCCCCCATATTCAGACAACATATCACGTGTGCCGTCCTACTCGATTTCACTTAAAGTAGATTTTCATGTACGGGGCTATCACCCTGTATCGCCATCCTTTCCAGAATGTTCCACTAATCACCTAAAAGCTTAAGGGCTAATCCGGGTTCGCTCGCCGCTACTACCAGAATCTCGGTTGATTTCTTTTCCTCCGGGTACTTAGATGTTTCAGTTCCCCGGGTTCGCCTCGCAACGCTATGTATTCACGTTACGATACTGCATAAAATGCAGTGGGTTTCCCCATTCGGAAATCCATGTCTATAACGTCTTTTATCGACTTAACATGGCTTATCGCAGATTAACACGTCCTTCATCGCCTCTGACTGCCAAGGCATCCACCGTATACGCTTAGTCACTTAACCATACAACACCTAAATGTTGTCGCTTAAATCACTTGAATGGTCAGGCTGTATAAATCCTGCCATTCGAGTACGATCACCTTATTTTTGAATACCAAGAACACTTGTTATTAAACTCATATTCTTGAGATATTTTTTATCAGCTTTTCCAAATTGTTAAAGAGCAATTGGTTCCTTAGAAACCAAAGCTAAGCACTATATAAACAAATGCTTAGCTTTGTATTCTCAAACCAGTGAGAGAAAATGGTATCCCGTAGGGGATTTGAACCCCTGTTACCGCCGTGAAAGGGCGGTGTCCTAGGCCTCTAGACGAACGGGACACTGCAGTAGCTGTTCTCGTTGGTTCTACACCACACTAGAACTTCTCTCTTTTCTTTTTCATCAAGCAATCTGTGTGAACACGTCACAAAACCTAAGCATCATAATAAGGAGGTGATCCAGCCCCAGGTTCCCCTAGGGCTACCTTGTTACGACTTCACCCCAGTCATGAACCACAAAGTGGTGAGCGTCCTCCCGAAGGTTAAACTACCCACTTCTTTTGCAGCCCACTCCCATGGTGTGACGGGCGGTGTGTACAAGGCCCGGGAACGTATTCACCGTAGCATTCTGATCTACGATTACTAGCGATTCCGACTTCACGGAGTCGAGTTGCAGACTCCGATCCGGACTACGACATGCTTTTTGGGGTCCGCTTGCTCTCGCGAGTTCGCATCCCTCTGTACATGCCATTGTAGCACGTGTGTAGCCCTGCCCGTAAGGGCCATGATGACTTGACGTCGTCCCCACCTTCCTCCGGTTTATCACCGGCAGTCTCCCTAGAGTTCCCACCATTACGTGCTGGCAAATAAGGATAGGGGTTGCGCTCGTTGCGGGACTTAACCCAACATCTCACGACACGAGCTGACGACAGCCATGCAGCACCTGTATCTGAGTTCCCGAAGGCACCAAACCATCTCTGGTAAGTTCTCAGTATGTCAAGGGCAGGTAAGGTTCTTCGCGTTGCATCGAATTAAACCACATGCTCCACCGCTTGTGCGGGCCCCCGTCAATTCATTTGAGTTTTAACCTTGCGGCCGTACTCCCCAGGCGGTCTACTTAATGCGTTAGCTGCGTTACCCACGAGTTAAACTCACAGACAACTAGTAGACATCGTTTACGGCGTGGACTACCAGGGTATCTAATCCTGTTTGCTCCCCACGCTTTCGTACATGAGCGTCAGTTTTTGTCCAGGTGGCCGCCTTCGCCACTGGTATTCCTTCAGATCTCTACGCATTTCACCGCTACACCTGAAATTCTACCACCCTCTACAAAACTCTAGCTTGCCAGTTCCAAATGCCATTCCCAGGTTGAGCCCGGGGATTTCACATCTGGCTTAACAAGCCGCCTGCGTACGCTTTACGCCCAGTAATTCCGATTAACGCTCGGACCCTCCGTATTACCGCGGCTGCTGGCACGGAGTTAGCCGGTCCTTCTTCTGTCGCTAACGTCAAAGATAGCAAGTATTAATTACTACCCCTTCCTCACGACTGAAAGTGCTTTACAACCCGAAGGCCTTCTTCACACACGCGGCATGGCTGCATCAGGCTTTCGCCCATTGTGCAATATTCCCCACTGCTGCCTCCCGTAGGAGTCTGGGCCGTGTCTCAGTCCCAGTGTGGCTGATCATCCTCTCAAACCAGCTAGGGATCGTCGCCTTGGTAAGCCATTACCTTACCAACTAGCTAATCCCACTTGGGCTAATCTTTACGCGAAAGGTGCCGAAGCATCCCCTCCTTTGGTCCGAAGACATTATGCGGTATTAGCAGTCGTTTCCAACTGTTGTCCCCCACGTAAAGGCATATTCCCAAGCATTACTCACCCGTCCGCCGCTCGTCATCTTCTAGCAAGCTAGAAATGTTACCGCTCGACTTGCATGTGTTAAGCCTGCCGCCAGCGTTCAATCTGAGCCATGATCAAACTCTTCAATCAAAAGTTTTTTCGCTCAAAGTTAAAAACTGAAATTATTACTGTGTTTTACAGTGCAAGACTCCAGTTCACTTAAGCTTAATTTTTTCGCTTAAGGTCCTGTGAGTGCTCACACAGATTGCTTGATAAATTGTTAAAGAGCGTTGCTTCGTTGCCGAAGCGAGGTGCGCATTCTACGCTTTCCTCTGTGGCTGTCAACCGCTTTTTAATATTAATTAAGAAGAAGTTTTTCAACCGGCTAACTCAGCCCTAGGCCTTGCTAACCCTGACGTAGCCTTGCTTCGCTTTAGCGCGCTGCGTGCCGTGTCAGTGGAGGTGCATTATAGGGATCGATTCTCGCGGCGCAAGCGTTTTTTGAAGAAAATCACAGAAACACGTTTAAGTGTTCAGATAGTAGGCAGGCGCTGTATTTATTGGCGATTTTATCTACGTTTATAGGCGTTTTATTGCAATGATCTTTGGCGCCCAATAAACATTATCGATGCGCGAAAAGATCACACCTTTAGATGTGGAGGCATGGAGAAAGTGATTTTCATCGTATACCACACCCACATGCCGCACTTTATAACTGGTTTTAAAGAAAATGAGGTCGCCAGTTTGAATGTTGTTTAGTGATACAGCCTTTCCTTGTTTTAGTTGTACTTCTGTTGTTCGCGGCAAAACTTGATTATAAACGTCTATATATAGGTGCTGAACAAAAGCGGAACAATCTATACCTGCATTGGTTGTTCCCCCAAGTTGATAGGGTGTTCCTTGCCATTGCTTATGAACTTGCAACATTAGTTGTTGTGTTGCCGTAGCATTTTTAGCTAGGCCAACATGTGAAGACTCGCTCCCTTGCTTAGCACTACAGGCCATGAGCAAATAACAAACGAGTAAAACTGCTAAGCAATTAGAAGTAGCTGCGATTCTAAGCATTAAACTCGCTACCTTTACTTAGGGCGTTGAATAGAAAAGCTATTGCCATTTGCCCAATACTCGCCACCACCCAATCGCCCTAAGGGATTAAGTTTATTGGTATCTAAAGTGATACGCCCTTGCACTTCAGTCACAAACTGCTCTTCTATATATAGGTGCAATACTTTAAGCAGTATCATTGCTTGAGGTGTATACCCCACTTTATGCATTTCATATAGCTCGCAAGCCATGGCAATTGGGGCGTTAGTAAGCCTTGGTAGAGAAAAGCTATCAAACTGGGTTAAGCCAAGTTGTTGGAGCTCTATTTCTGACTCGCCATGCGGCAACGTTTTTGCCGACTCGGTGACTTGCTCGGCCTGGGTTGCGCTTGCGATATGTACTACACAATGTTTACGTTGTTCAATATTAACTTTGGTATCTTTGTCACTGCCATCTGGTTTTTTACCCACCGAAAGCATCATCAGAGGTGGATTAGAACTAACGGCTGTAAAATATGAAAAAGGCGCTAAGTTATAAGAGCTAGGCTCTCCGTTGTCGCTAAGCACCCAAGCTATAGGGCGAGGCACTACTGTTTGAGTCATGCAGTGGTATATCTGATTAGCACTTAAACTTGAAAAATCGATGTACATCTAAGCTCTTCCTATATGCCGATAATAGGTTTGAATAAAAAGAAACCCGCAACTGCGGGCTTCAAGCACTAGTATAGAAAGAAAATATCAGCTTTCGCCAAGAACTTCAGCCAATGCCGCTAAACATAAACTCACGTTCTCTTTGCGGGCAGCATAACCCATTAAACCTATTCGCCATGCTTTACCAGCAAACTGACCTAAACCCGCACCAATCTCTAAGTTATAGTTATTAAGCAACTTAGCGCGAATTGCAGCTTCGTCTACCCCGTTGGGAATTGCCACTAAATTTAGCTGGGGTAAACGACAGCTTTGATCCACCATCAAATCTAGGCCTAACTCAGCTAGACCATCGGCCAACTGACTGTGCATATCGGCGTGTCGCCGCCAAGATTGTTCTAAGCCTTCTTTATATAGGGCCAGCAATGACTCATGTAATGCATACAATGCAGTAACTGGCGCAGTATGATGGTAAGAACGCTTTTGCTCCCCAGACCAGTAGCCCATGACTAAGCTTTGATCTAAAAACCAACTTTGTACTTTGCTGTTTCGGCTAGTTAACTTACTAACTGCCGCTTGGCTAAAACTTACCGGTGATAAACCGGGTACACAAGATAGACATTTTTGACTACCAGAGTAGATAGCATCTATGCCCCATTCGTCCACTTTCACGGGGATACCCGCAAGAGAGGTAACGGCATCAACAATGGTTAGACAGTTGTGTTGTTTCGCTAAGGCACATAAGGCTTGAGCATCAGAAGCTACGCCAGTAGATGTTTCTGCGTGAACAAAGGCCAGAATTTTAGCGTCGGGATGCTGTTCAAGTGTTTGACTCACTTTCTCTATAGAAACGGCTTCTCCCCAGCTGTCTTCTACCACCACTGGAACACCACCACAACGTTCTACATTTTCCAGCATGCGTTGACCAAATACGCCATTAATACACACAACAACTTTATCACCTGGCTCAACCAAGTTAACAAAACAGGTTTCCATGCCTGCAGAGCCAGGCGCGGATACGGCAAAGGTGTGAGCATTTTGGGTTTGAAATGCGTACTGCAACAAAGCTTTAATTTCGTCCATCATGTTCACGAACAAAGGATCTAAATGGCCAATGATAGGGCGGCTTTGTGCCTGCAATACTTGTGGAGAAATATCTGAAGGCCCTGGTCCCATCAAAATTCTACGAGGAGGGTTAAAAGAGCTAATATCCATGAAAGCATGTCCTTATATTTAATCTAATTATTTATTGTAATTATGAGTGTTGCGTAATTACTCTAACATTCAGGTAGCAACAATTGAACACAAAACAGCCAGAAGCATAAGCCTTTGAGTGATCTTTTCACTAAGCCCATAAACCCCATACACATCTCATTTGGTATTTGTAAAAAACCTAAAAAGACAAATACAACTAATAGAAAGAAGCTAATAAAAACGAGTATTTATTAAACTAACCATTCTATAATCCAAGCAAAATATGAATAAGATCTTTAACGCTACCTAAACAACACTCAAACACAACAAAATTCACATAAAAGCAACATTAGAATCTTCATAAAAGATCAAAAACCACCATCGACAAATTGATCTAAAACAACAAACACACCGAAATCAAAAACCACCCTAATAGCTTTTAAGTAAAAGGCATTAAGCCACCTATCCACTACAAAATTCGTTATAGAATAATTACTCAAAGGCAATGCTATTAGAGCTACAAAAAAACCAAACTGCAGAATCGCGCCGATTCTGGCTTAGCAGCTTAATAAACACACAAAAAAGGTTAAATACTTAAAGTTCCCCATATTAACAAATCGTAAAAAAAGAATAATTATTCATGATTTATTCACGCTAAAATTCCGCTCTCAAAAACCAGAATAAACATTAGTTTTTCTAATGATTAAGTTGCAGTTTTACTTGTTTGAGAAGGCGAATTTTCAGATCTATTATTGCCCCATCAACTGAGATGAGGTCTTACATTATGAGCACTAACGTAAATTCAATTGGCAACAACAAAAATACTTCTTTCTTCCAACAACTTGTTGAGGTTTACCACCTTTGCAATACATGGATTTTGCGTCAAAAAACACGCCGTCAGTTAGCCCAACTACCAGCTTACTTACTACGTGACATTGGTTTAAGCGAAGCAGACCGCTACCAAGAATCACGCAAACACTTCTGGGAAAACTAAAGCTCCTTTAACGCTTTTCGCCAAGGACCTCAGGCTCATTACAAACGGCATGCTGCTTTGCACATGCCGTTTTTGTTTTTTCTTGCTACCATTCGCTTTTCAATTTCCACGCAATTAAAACCACTATGCAAACTCAAGCCGCTAACCTTATTGTTGTATTAGGCCCTACTGCTTCAGGTAAAACCCATCTAGGTGTAGAACTAGCACGCCGTTATAAGGGTGAAGTGCTATCGGCAGATTCACGCCAAGTATATAAGGGTTTGGATATAGGCTCGGGAAAAGACTTAGATGAGTACCAAGAGATCCCCTACCATCTTATTGATATTGTAGAGCCCGACACCGAGTACAGTGTATTTCACTTTCAGCGAGACTTCTTCGCGGCTTATCAGCAAATAAAACAAGCTAACAAACTACCGATTATGGTAGGCGGTACCGGCTTATACATCGACGCAGTAACCCAAAACTATCAGCTACACGAAGCACCAGTAAATAAAGCCCTTAGGGATGAGCTGGCTGCACTAAGCCTAGAACAGCTGCAGCAACGTTTATTGGCACTCAAGCCAGAACAGCACAATAGTACTGATTTAACTGTGCGGCCTCGTTTAGTAAGAGCGATAGAGATAGCCGAATCGGATAAAACAGTTGAACCACAAAGCCAGCCCAAGCACCCAAGGATCAATCCACTTTATATGGGCATTCGGTGGGAACGCTCAGTACTAAGAAAACGCATTACCCTGCGCTTAAAGCAGCGTTTAGAAGAGGGCTTAATTGAAGAGGTACAAAATCTTCATAGAGATGGCGTGAGTTACAGCAAACTAGAGTTTTATGGTTTGGAGTACCGCTTGGTCGCTCAGTATTTACAAGAGCAGCTCAGCTACAACGATATGTTTCAAAAGCTTAATTCTCAAATCCATCAGTTTGCTAAGCGCCAAGATACTTGGTTTAGAAAGATGGAGCGCCGTGGTGATACCATTCATTGGCTGGATCCTCAGCAAAGCCTGGTAGAACAAGCAGCAAAGTTAGTAGAGCCACAACTAGAAAGCTTAAGTGCAGAGCTGTCTTAAACCAACTACTTACTTGGTGGTTGCTTAGTCAACCACCGGTAAAAGAAAAACATTAGCCAATGGGCCAAACTTAAGCTGGCAAATGCTGCAAAAGCTAGCCATAGCGCAACAGAATAAACAGCCACTTCACCGCTGTAGCCCAAACAGCACACCAATAGCAGCAAACTGCCTAGGTTGGCTTGCCACATACACTGTTGGCAACGGCCTAGCTTTTCTAAAAACCATGCCTTTTGGCAAAACTGACAACTCACGGCTAAACCCTGTTAGAAACAATCTAAGCAAATTATCCACGTGTCATCAGTTTGATCAATAACTCACTGAATTTTGTATAAGGTGGACGCATCAGTTTTATTGCCGGAAAACGCCCTTGCTTAAACACGGGCAGCATTTTAGAAAACTGCACAAAACCGTCATAACCGTGATAGTGCCCCATTCCACTCGGTCCAACACCACCAAAAGGCAATTCATGTTGGGCTACGTGCAAAAGCACATCATTGATACATAGGCCACCAGCTTGAGTTTGCTGAATAACTTGTTGCTGGGTAGCGGCCTGATTAGAAAACACATATAAAGCGAGCGGATGAGCATGTTGCCGCACATAAGCAATGGCTTCGTCTAACTGCTGATATTCAACTACCGGCAATATTGGGCCAAAGATCTCTTGCTGCATAACATCGGCGTCTTCGGCCACATTTAACAATAAACTCGGCGCTAGCTTTTGCTTACTCTCCCCTGGAAGTAAAGTAATGCTCTCTGCACCCTGCTCTATTGCCTGCTGGCTTAGCTTATTTAGCCTATCAAAAAAGGTTTCAGAAATGATGCTGGAAAATGCCTGATCGCTCAGCGCTTGATAATGCTTCTTACAATAAGCCACACAAGCATCAACAAACGCTTGGCGCTGTGAGTGATGCAGTAAAACGTAGTCGGGTGCTACGCAGGTTTGCCCTGCATTAAACAGCTTACCCATCATGATGCGCTCAGCGGCCAGTTCAACTGGATAGTCTTTTGCAATAATGACCGGAGATTTACCGCCAAGCTCTAGGGTAACTGGAGTAAGGTTAGCGGCTGCAGCTTGCATCACTTTGCGGCCAGTATTGGTTGAGCCTGTAAACACCAGATGATCAAAGGCGAGGCTTGAGAATAGGGCGCCGCGACTGCCATCCTCATCGGCATATAGCCTTACCAAGTCCTCAGGAAGATACTGAGGCATTAGCTCGATAAGCAGTTGGGTTAATGCTGGGCTAAGTTCCGACATCTTAATCATCACTTTATTGCCAGCGGCTAGAGCATCAGTAAGCGGCCCTATGGCTAAATATAATGGGTAATTCCAGGGCACGATTACCCCTATCACTCCTAATGGTTTTGCAATCACTTGATTGCTCGCGCCCAAGTGCCAAATGCTAATACCTCGCCGCTGTGGCTTTAGCCATTTTTTAAGGTGCTTTAAGGCATAGCGTATTCCCTCAATAGAAGGAAATAACTCGATCAACTGGGTTTCATGTGAGCTACGGTGACCAAAATCTTGGCTAATCGCCTCAATAATGGCGCTTTGATTTTCCATCAACAACTTTAGCAACTGCTGTAGGTTGTATTTGCGTTGCTGCAAACTTGGGTAGCTTTGCTGAACAAAGGCTTGCTTTAGGCTGGTTAAGTCACTAGAAAATTGCTGTTGATTCACATCTGTCACCATAAACACTCTATAATCATAAATAGATTATGTTACCCACGGTAACTTGTAAAATATAAATGATGATACTTGAACAAAATTATGACAGGTAGCATAGTTTAGTCGCATCGAACAAAGGGAGAGCAATCATTAATCCAAACCAATTTACCGCTCCTTGGTGGGCCAGAAACAAGCATATTCAAACCTTATTACCTACTTTTTTACGGCGGAATAAGCGCTTAAAGCTAGCTTGGCAAAAACTGGATTTAGCTGATGGAGACTTTGTAGACCTGGCTTGGATAGAGAGTGTTGAAGCTCGTTCATCAAACCAGCCCATTGTGGTGGTGTTTCATGGCTTAGAAGGCAGTGTTGAATCACCTTACGCGAAAGGGATACTACAGGCTTGCCAGCAACAAGGTTGGCGCGCAGTAGTTATGCACTTTCGCGGCTGCAGCGGCAAACCGAATAATTTGTGGCGTGGTTACCACAGTGGCGAAATTAAAGATGCTACAAGCTGTATCAATTACTTACACCAGCAATACCCCGAGGCTCCATTACTGGCATTAGGTTATTCCTTAGGTGGAAATATGTTAGTCAACTATTTAGCCAAAACACCCAGCTCTCCAGTGGTTGCTGCCGCTGTGGTATCGCCTCCTTTAAACTTGGGAGCTTGTTCAGAGCGTTTGCAGCGTGGCTTCTCCAAAGTTTATCAACATCACCTGTTGTCACGAATGAAACGTAATCTATGTAAAAAAATTGAGCGCACCCAGCAGGCTCCTCTTAATACTAAGGAAGTCCAAACTTGGCGTAACTTCGTGCAGTTTGACGAACACTACACTGCAAAAGCACATGGTTTTAAGGGCGCCGCCGACTATTACCACCGTTGTAGCGGCTTGCCTTTATTAAAAGAAATTACGCAGCCAACCTTATTAATCCATGCGGCTGATGATCCTTTCATGGACCAACGGGTTATTCCCAAAGCAGATCAATTAAGCCAAGCTGTAGAATATCGCCTTAGCAATACCGGTGGACATGTAGGATTTGTTGGTGGTAGCCTGCTGCGCCCGCAATTTTGGCTTGAATCAACTATTCCAGCTTGGTTTAAACAACAACTTGAGCAAACATCAAAATGATCATTCCTTGGCAACAATTAGAACCCGCCACCTTAGATGCATTGCTAGAAAGCTATGTACTGCGCGAAGGCACCGACTATGGTGATCAAGAGTTGAGCCTTAGTGACAAACTAGAACAAATTAAACAACAAGTTATTAACGGCTCGGTTTTAATCGTATACTCTGAACTTCATGAAACAGTAAACTTAATTGCCAAAGAGCAATTTGATGCCTCTGCCATGGAAGGGCAGCAGGATGATGGGTAAACCCTGTTTATAATCATCACCAACAAATAAGGCCACTATGTCAGCTAAGCATCCCGTTATTGCGGTTACCGGTTCATCAGGCGCTGGAACATCAACCACCAGCGAAGTATTTGCTCACCTGTTTAGGCAGCACAAGCTAAACGCAGCCTTTATCGAAGGGGACAGCTTTCACCGTTACACTCGCCCAGAAATGGATGTGGCTATTCGTAAAGCTCGCGAACATGGTAAACACATTAGCTATTTTGGCCCTGAAGCTAATGACTTTAATTTGCTGTACGACTTCTTCAAACAATATGGCGAAACTGGCACTGGCCAATATCGTCGTTATCTGCATACCTTCGATGAAGCAGTACCTTACAACCAAATGCCGGGTACCTTTACGCCTTGGCAAGATTTACCCGAAGACACCGATGTATTGTTTTATGAAGGCTTACACGGCGGAGTGGCTTACGATGATAAAAACGTAGCCTCTAAAGTTGACTTGCTCATCGGTATGGTGCCGATTGTAAACTTAGAGTGGATTCAAAAGCTGGTGAGAGATACCACCGAGCGAGGCCATTCTCGCGAAGCAGTGCAAGAATCTATCGTACGTTCGATGGATGATTACATTAACTACATCACCCCTCAATTCTCTCGCACTCATATCAACTTTCAGCGAGTCCCCACGGTAGATACCTCTAACCCATTTAGCGCTAAAAGCATTCCAACCTTAGATGAAAGCATGTTGGTTATTCGTTTTCGCGGTTTAAAAAATGTCGATTTTCCATTTTTATTGCAAATGATCGATGGTGCTTATATGTCACGGCAAAACACCATTGTGGTACCTGGCGGGAAAATGGGTTTTGCCATGGAGTTAATCCTGTCGCCAATGATTCAACAACTATTAGAGACAGGAAAAATCCGCTAAGTTAAGCAGATTCAATACGATAGCTGTGGCTTACTTCACAGCTTTTACTCAACATTAGCGACACAGAACAGTACTTCTCCATGCTTAATTGCACTGCGCGTGCCACATGCTTTTCACTTAAATCAACCCCGGTAACCACAAATTCGAGGTGAATTTTGGTAAATACTCGCGGCGTGCCTTCTGCCCGCTCAGAATCGAGATTAACTGTACAATCAGTAACTTGCTGTCTAGCCTTACTCAAAATAGAAATAATATCTACCGAACTACAGCCACCAGCCGCCATTAAAACGTACTCCATAGGGCTTGCCGCAGCCTTTGCACCATCACCATCCATCTCAATTTGGTGACCTGAGCTACTTTTTCCAATAAATTGCAGTTCTTTAGACCACGAAACGGTCGCTTTCATGTTAGATTCTCCTAGGGAATATTTCGTCGACCAGCTTAATCTAGGTCAAGGTTCAAGGCCAGCGTTTGACTCATACTAAAGGCGTATAAATGCCTTGCAGCAAAGCCCGAAGCCTTTTATGCTAGAGGCGGAATGGACGACTATTAAAATAAATACAGTTTGCGTGTTATAAAGCTAGCAAACAATTATAAAGACAGAGGATTTCTTTAATATGGTAATTGGCAAACCTCAAGCTGATCCGGTGATGGAGTGGTTTCTTTCTCACTGTCACATTCATAAGTACCCATCAAAAAGTACTTTGATTCATGCTGGCGAAAAAGCTGAAACACTTTACTACATTGTAAAAGGTTCAGTGGCAGTATTGATTAAAGATGAAGAAGGCAAGGAAATGATCTTGTCTTACTTGAATCAAGGTGATTTCATGGGTGAATTGGGTCTTTTCGAAGACACTGAAAATCCAATTCGTACTGCTTGGATCCGCGCAAAAAGTCCTTGTGAGGTAGCGGAGATTTCTTACAAGAAATTCCGTCAGCTAATTCAAGTTAACCCTGAAATCTTAATGCGCCTTTCGGGCCAAATGGCTAACCGTTTGCAAATCACCAGCCAAAAAGTAGGTGACTTAGCATTCTTAGACGTTACTGGTCGAATCGCTCAAACGCTATTAAACCTAGCTAAGCAGCCAGATGCTATGACGCATCCAGATGGCATGCAGATTAAGATCACTCGCCAAGAGATCGGCCAAATTGTAGGTTGTTCTCGCGAAACGGTAGGTCGTATTCTTAAGATGCTAGAAGAGCAAGAGTTAATTACCGCACACGGTAAAACTATAGTGGTTTACGGCACACGCTAATAAAATCACCATTGCTCAAATAAAAAGCCGCTTAATGCGGCTTTTTTGTTTTTTAAGAACGGTTGTCGGTACTACTAAATATTTTATCTGCCGACGCTTCTACAAAGCCTGAGTACAACTCGCCATCAGCCTTTGCATAACGCAGCGCAAACTCATAAAAACAACTGGGTATGCTGTGTTTACTGTCACTAAACACCACCTCAGTTTGATCGGCCATTGTTGAAGATTGCTCAAGCAATACTTCTGGTGAACCTTTAATCTCGCCACCCACCGTATTTAAGTTGAAGCCAGCTTCCGACAATTTTTGATTAACCGCTTGTAGGCTTTGGTAGCCCGCCAGCTGGTTTACCGACACGGTAAAATGATTAGCGCGGTAGCCATAGGCTGCTAACCATGCAGCATATTCGCTTTCAGCGAGTAATGCTTGGTAATCGCTGTAGCTTAACTGCCAAGGTCGACCAGAAAAGAATACTTCTGGGCGTTGATATAACTCGTCATTCACTTGGCTGGCCAAACGCTGAACAATATCTTGCGCTTGAGGAGAAAGGCTTTCGACTTGTAGCTCACTAATAAACACCTTGGGTACGGTTGGGTCACTATGTTCAAAGTGAGCCGCATCAAGGTGCTTGTTAGCAAAGTGATAAGTACCACCTTGAACGTAGCCCATTGCTAGCAAGTGCTTGGCAAAAGCCTCTACACCGGTATTAGGCAGATTAAAAGTGCGCACCGCAATGTGATCATTAACGATTGGAGCGCCGCCACCCAGTAAGGCATGAATAGACTCTACGCTTGGTGTTACCGCCAAATACTGTTGCCATAAACGCTCAAAGAATAAATCGATAGTCATCGCTAACTCCTTAGAAGTGTAAGCCTGGACTTAAGGTAGCTGGCATTACACTGGCTTTACCTTCCATCGACGCCACTGGGTAAGCACAATAATCGGCAGCATACTTCGCACTAGCGCGATGGTTACCCGAAGCGCCAACTCCGCCAAAAGGCGCTGCGCTAGAAGCGCCAGTAATGGAGCGATTCCAATTAACAATGCCTGCTCGAATGCGGTGGCGGAAGTTCTCCCAAAGAGCTGCATCGTTACTTAACAAACCCGCAGATAAGCCGTATCGGGTGTTATTGGCTTGAGCAATTGCACTGTCCCAATCGTCATAACGAACAACCTGCAGCAAGGGGCCAAAGTATTCTTCGTCGGGTAAGTCGGCTATTTCACTCACCTCAATAATGCCCGGGCTAACAAAGCCCTTATCTGCATCTGCTTGCTCTAGCTCTACTAAAGACTCACCACCCAATGCTGTTAACTTTTCTTGAGCGCTAACCATTCCTGCAGCGGCTTTTGCACTGATCATGGCTCCAATGAATGGTTGTTGCTCGGCATCGTAGTTACCGACTTCAATCGCCTTAGTCACAGATACTAAACGCTCTAGGATTTGCTCGGCTTGCTCGGTTTTTGGCAAATACAAACGGCGTGCACAGGTGCAGCGCTGGCCTGCAGAGATAAAGGCTGATTGTACAATATCGTGAACCGCGGCATCTACATCATCAACCTCAGCCACAACCAAGGGATTATTTCCCCCCATCTCTAAGGCCAAAATTTTATCCGGCTGGCTAGCAAACTGCTGATGCAGAACGTGGCCAGTAGTAGAACTGCCCGTAAAGAACAAGCCATCAATGCCTGAATGCGACGCTAAAGCTTTACCTGTGAGCACTTCACCCTGCACCAAATTAATTACGCCATTGGGAACACCTGCTTGTTGCCACAACTTTACAACTTGCTCAGATGTCTTAGGTGTTAGCTCAGAAGGTTTAAGCACCACTGTATTGCCTGCGATCAACGCTGGGATGATATGGCCATTAGGTAAATGACCCGGGAAGTTGTATGGACCAAAAACCGCAACCACTCCATGGGGTTTATGACGCAATACTGCAGTTGCAATGGGCAGCTCAGAGCTTGACTCGCCAGTACGCTCAAAATAGGCTTTCTCTGAAATGCCTGCCTTGCCGATCATTGCTGCAATTTCAGTACGAGTTTCCCATAAAGGTTTCCCCGTTTCTTGAGCTATTACCAAGGCTAAGGCTTCTTTGTTTTCTTCAAGCAAGCCAGCAAATTTTTTGATGATTGCAAGGCGCGCCTCAACACCGCTCATGTACCAAGCAAATTGGCTGTCTCGCGCTGCTGTTACTGCGTTATCTACTTGGCTCGCAAGCGCTGACTTACCCTGCCACACCGACACATTTTTAGCCGGATCAATCGAGTTAAAAGCCTCGCCCTCACCAGCCAACCATTGACCATTAATAAACTGATTTAAATGTTCCATCTACAACCTCAAATCCTTTATTGCTGCCCGTGGGCAAAATTATTGTTCGAAACGCAGTGCGCCAATGCGAATTTGATCACCATCGGTCACTTCTAAGGCCTTGGCAGCTTCTTTAGAAATCACTGCGTGGCATTTTTTGCTATCTAACTCTATCTGAGAAACACATGCTCTAAACTCTTGTAAACGCGCATTGGTAAGCAGCATTTCTTCGGCTGCATTGCTAGGTTGCCCAACATGTACGATTACTTTGAAAGAATGCTTAACACTCTCAATCAGCTTGAGTGGACACTCAACGGTAGGGCCAGCATCAAAGATGTCTACATAACCGTGTTTGCAGAAACCCTCGGCCTCCAATAATCGCAGCGCCGGTCGAGTTTTTTCATGTACTTCACCAATTACGGCTTGCGCTTCTTTGCTAAGCAAATTGACGTAAATGGGATACTTGGGCATGAGTTCAGCAATAAACTCTTTCTTACCTACACCCGTTAGGTAATCGGCGGTAGGGAAATCAACACTAAAGAAGTTATCTTGCAGCCATTGCCAGAACGGTGAACGGCCTTGCTCGTCGGATACACCGCGCATTTCGGCAATAACCGAGTCGTTAAAGCGTTGCGGGTGCTCGGCCATCAACAAAAAGCGACACTTCGACAATAAACGACCATTTTGACCTTGTCGGTGAGACTCTTGCAAAAACAAGGTGCATAGCTCGGTCACGCCGGTGTAATCATTGGTTAAGGTGAGCGTTTCCACCACGTTGTATACATTTAGGCTACGTGAAGCATGTACAACTTTGCCGAGATGATAAGTATAAAATGGGCTGGCCATGCCTACTGCGGCATCTATGGCGCTGGTTCCCACTACTTCGCCAGTTTCGGTATCTTCGGCCACCATTAAATAATGCAGGTCGCCAGGGTGGTCGATATCACTGGCAAACGATCGAATAGAATGCGCGAGCTTTTCACGCAATAAAGGTTCGTCTACCGGTAAAGAAGTAAAGCCTATCCCCGAACCCACTGCCATTTGTAACAAGGCAGGGTAATCCGTTTCCTTAATAGGACGGATAACTAACATGGCTATTTCTCCCTTTATTAAATAGCATGAAGCCGTAGCTAAGTATTAGCCACTATTTGTGTTTATTAAAAGTATTGCTTGGGCTGAAACCTTTAACGGCCTCAGCCCAACTGATTTAGCCGTTTACCACGTTGGCAACAGCTTGCTCAAAACGCTGCATGCCTGATTCAACGTCTGCCTGAGGAACAATAAGAGAAGGAGTAAAACGCACAACATTAGCACCAGCAACCAGAACCATTAAGCCTTCTGCTGCTGCAGCTACTAAGAAGTCTCTAGCTCGGCCCTGGTATTGCTCATTTAATACCGCACCTAACAGCAAACCTTTACCACGTACTTCTGCAAATACCTGATACTTCTCGTTGATGCGATTAAGTGCTTCTCTAAACCATTGTTCACGTTGCTTAACGCCACTTAGTACTTCTTCAGAGTTAACAATATCAAAAGTCGTTTCAGCTACGGCACAAGCCAATGGGTTACCACCATAGGTGCTACCGTGGGTGCCGACTTTCATTGAAGCTGCAATAGCAGTAGTGGTTAACATCGCGCCAATTGGGAAACCGCCGCCTAAGGCTTTAGCCGAGGTTAAAATATCTGGCGTTACACCTAAGCCCATGTATGCGTATAGTTCGCCAGTACGGCCGACACCGGTTTGTACTTCATCAAAAATAAGCAAAGCTTGGTGTTTATCACATAGCTCACGAACTTTTTGGGCAAACTCTAAGTCAGGACTAATAATGCCGCCCTCACCTTGTAAGGGTTCCATCATCACCGCGCAGGTTTGGTCATCAATAATGGCTTCTAAAGCTGCAAGATCATTGTAAGGAATGTGTTCTACATCGCCGGGTTTTGGTCCAAAACCGTCTGAATAAGTTGCTTGACCACCCACGGTTACGGTAAAGAAAGTACGACCATGGAAGCCTTGTTCAAAAGCGATGATTTTGGTTTTATCGGCAGAGCCATGCTCAATAGCATAACGGCGCGCTAGTTTTAGTGCGGCTTCGTTGGCTTCTGCACCAGAATTACAAAAGAACACTTTCTCAGAAAAGGTACTGTCTACCAATTTTTTAGCTAAACGCAATGCTGGCTCATTAGTAAGTACATTACTTAAGTGCCACAGCGAGTTGCCTTGGTCGGTTAAGCTCTTCACCAACGCGGGATGACAATGGCCTAAGCAGTTAACAGCAATACCACCAGCAAAGTCGATATACTCACGACCGTCTTGATCCCATAAACGCGAACCTTCACCCTTCACCGGAATAATGGCCGCTGGTGCATAGTTTGGAACCATAACTTCATCGAATAGCGCGCGAGTAACAGCGTGTGACATGTAGTGTTCTCCTTTTAGCTTTCTGGCTATTCCGTTATACAGGGCCAGAAAGGTTAATAGTTTGTAAACAGTTTGGCGATTATGGCAAATCTCAAGAGCCTTGTCTGAGCATAGTGCCTTTGAGCCATACAAAATATGGCCATTTTTACGCATATTCAGTGCATAGTTCTAAATCAATTATTGCTAAGCTGACAGAAAACAGCCAAAGACTTAGCCACTACAGCATAAATATGCACAATCTATTCATTCTATATAATCACTAGATAAGCATCTATAGAATCTAAAACGTTCTACTTTGTAGAATCAACAAAGTTAGCTAATAACTGTAAACCTTGTTGTGTAAGTATACTTTCTGGATGAAACTGCACTGCATGGATCGGTAAATCCCGGTGTTTTAGCCCCATAATTTCATGCGCTTCGCCCTCACCATCTTGGCTCCATGCCGTTACTTCTAAGCACTCTGGCAAGCTGTCTTTCGCCACCACTAAAGAATGGTAACGCGTTACCATTTGTGGATTAGCCAAGCCCTTAAACACTGATTGCTGCTGATGATAAATGGGCCGCACTTTGCCGTGCATAGCTTCTGCTGCACGCACCACCTGAGCGCCAAAATGCTGCGCAATACATTGATGACCCAAACACACCCCCAAAATAGGCAAGCGCTGAGCAAACCTGGCAATCACATCTAGAGATATACCAGCCTCATTAGGCGAGCAGGGCCCTGGCGATATTACCAAATGGCTAGGGGCTAAGTGTTCAATTTGCTCTAGAGTAATTTGATCGTTACGACGCACTTCAACCTGAATACCTAACTGCGAAAAGTATTGATATAGGTTGTAGGTAAATGAGTCGTAATTGTCGATGATAAGTAACATGTAGCTTGAGCAAACCGTGTATAAGTCAAAACCAAGAAAGTCGCTATAGTAGCCGATTTTAAACGGCGACACAGCGACTATTCAGTGCAGTTTAGTTTAATTCAACTTGCAGCGTCTTCGCTCGAAGCTTTAGGCTCAACAAATACTATCTCGGTGTAGTTATTCTCATAAAACTGATTGGCTAATGCTCGCAGCTGTTTACGCTGCTGTACCAAATCGCTAAGGGCAAGTTGAGATTGTTGGCATTCTAACTCTAGAGTTACCCAAAATCTGCGACCGGTTTTCATTACCATGGCATCAGCAATACTAAAACCATCAACTAAAGGTTGCTCATTAAGTGCCGCTAAAAATGGCTTAGTGTGGGCATCATCAGGGGCACTAAGCAGTAACTCTTTAAAACCGTTTTTAACCAATAAATACGGATCTTTTAAAAACACCAAGGAGAACACAATTACCAATATTTGGTCTACGTAGCGGGCTATCCAGCCGATGCTGCTATCTTGGATCAACAACACAATGATAAGTGCGACGCCAATAGCACCAGAGATCACAGAGTTGATTAACCAACCCTGCTGCTCCGCTAGGAGTAAATTAGATGCTTGTTTTTGATTGCTACGCAAACATACATACCACGCAAGTAAACATCCCCCTACGGCTGGCACCACATACACTAACATCATGCCTATTTGTGGTTCTCGCCCACCAGCTAGCATGGTTTGCAAATTGGCTGATAAGGCAAATGCTACCAATACCAAAATCGAGATGCCTTTCACCATGACCATTAAGGGCTCGAAGGCAAAATAGCCCATGGGAAAACGTTCATTGTAGTTTTGGCTGGTTAAGTAGGCGATACGGATACCTATGAATGCCATAACTGAGGATAACAGATTGAATACGCCATCTAGCATAATAGCGCCAGATTCGGTGTAAACTCCCATGGCTATGCCCCACATAGCAAGCAGCAAAGCAATTATTGCTGACACAACTAAGGTTTTACGTTCAAGATCCATCTATTCCTCACAGAGCCAGTTATCAACACTTTGATATACAAATAGATACTAGCAAGCACTAAGCTATGCCACTAGTATTAACTAGACATAAAAAAGCCCAGCTATTGGCTGGGCTTGTCATTAATTAAGTCGCTGTTACTTCAAACTAATAAAACCTAGTACATCATAAACTGCACGTAGGGTTTTACTGGCTTGCTCACTGGCACGTTCTGCGCCTTTAGCCATAATAGCCTGCAGAGCGGCCTCATCTTCTCGTAGCGCTTGATAGCGCGCTTGAATAGGCTCCATCATTGCTACCACAGCGTCAGCGGTGTCTACTTTCAGGTGTCCGTACATTTTACCTTCATAGCTTGCTACTAAGTCATCAATTGACTTACCAGTTGCCACCGACTGCAAAGTTAGTAGGTTAGATACACCTGGCTTTTCATTACGATCAAAGTAGATACGCGCTTGCTCATCAGAATCAGTCACCGAAGCTTTAATCTTTTTGGCAATTTGCTTAGGCGTATCGTTTAGTAAAATGAAAGCCTTAGGGTTAGCATCTGACTTCGACATTTTTTTGGTTGGCTCTTGAAGAGACATTACCCGCGCGCCAAACTCAGGAATATACGGCTCAGGCACTTTGAATATGTCGCCATATAGCGCGTTAAATCGATTAGCCACATCTCGCGTTAATTCCAGATGCTGCTTTTGGTCATCGCCTACAGGAACAGCATTAGCCTGATACAACAATATATCTGCAGCCATTAAAGCTGGGTAAGTAAATAAGCCAGCATTGATGTTATTGGCATGCGAGGCTGATTTATCCTTAAACTGAGTCATACGGCTCAGCTCGCCCATTTGCGTGTAACAGTTTAATACCCAGGCTAGCTGAGCATGCTCTGGTACTTGCGACTGAACAAAAATAGTACTTTTATCTGGATCTAAGCCACACGCTAAGTAAGTGGCTAAACCGTCTAATACTCGCGCTTTAAGTTCTTCGGGCTTTTGACGTACTGTAATGGCGTGAAGATCAACCAACATAAAATAACAGTCATAGTCATTTTGCATGTCAATCCACTGATTTATCGCCCCAACATAGTTACCAATGGTTAATGAACCAGAAGGCTGAATGCCACTTAATACAATCGGTTTACTCATGTTCTTCCTATAAAAACTAATACTATGGGCTTAAGCCGTTACCGAGCCTTTGATTAACTCAATCAATGTTACTAGGCTGTCAGCCACAAAATCGGGGCCACTAAGTGCGATATCTTCACCGTAGTTATAACCATAGGTCAAGCCTAGCGAGCGACAACCCGCTGCTTTTGCAGCTTGAATATCATTTTTTGAATCACCCACCATCAATAAATCTGCCATCTCAACCTGGCAGCGTTCAACTAAGTGCTGCAGCGGCAGTGGATCGGGCTTTTTACGTGGCAGAGAATCACCCGATAATACTACGTCGAAGTATTGTGCCAAATTTAAAGCTTCTAATAATGGCTGAGTGAATACGCCAGGTTTATTAGTAACAATAGCCATTGGCACATTTAACTTAGAAAGCTGTTCTAAACTTTCTGCAACGCCTTCATAGAGCTTGCTGGCGACACACAATTTTTCTGAATAATGTTGAACGAACAAATCTTTCGCTTGTAGGTAGAGGCTCTCTTCAATATCGCTAGAAATAGCAGATGAACCAGACAAAGCGCGTTTTATTAACACTTCAGCACCATTGCCTACCCAGTGGCGAACGGTTTGTTCTGGAAATTGCTCGCGCCCCAAGTCCAGCAGCATCACATTAATAGCCAAAGCTAAATCAGGCGCGCTGTCTACTAGGGTACCGTCTAAATCAAAAGCAATTAACTTTACCGCTTGTAATTGGCTCATTTGTTTAACCTTAATTTGCAACTTTCGCCAGTTCGGCACGCATTTTATCGATTACCGCTTTGTAATCAGGTTGATTGAAGATGGCAGAACCCGCCACAAACATATCGGCACCCGCTTGTGCTACTTCAGCAATATTGTCTGGCGTTACACCGCCATCAATTTCTAAACGAATGTCGTAGCCGCTATCGTCAATCTTTTTACGTACAGCACGCAGTTTGTCTAGGGTATTTGGAATGAACTTTTGACCGCCAAAACCTGGGTTTACCGACATTAACAATATCATGTCTAGCTTATCCATTACGTAATCAAGACAGTGCAGAGGTGTAGCAGGGTTTAATACTAAACCTGCTTTACAGCCATGTTCTTTAATCAGCTGTAAACTGCGGTCGATGTGCTCTGAGGCTTCAGCATGGAAAGTAATCATGCTGGCCCCGGCTTTAGCAAACTCAGGAATGATGGCATCTACCGGCTTAACCATTAAATGCACATCAATTGGTGCAGTTATACCGTAGTCTCGCAGTGCCTTACACACCATTGGACCAACGGTTAGATTAGGTACGTAGTGATTGTCCATTACATCAAAGTGGACTACATCTGCACCAGCAGCTAGTACGTTATCCACTTCTTCACCCAAACGGGCAAAATCTGCGGCTAAAATTGAAGGGGCAATTAAAAAAGGTTTGCTCATTGGGTTAACCATTGGATTTGAAAGTGCGCAATTTTAGCGCAGCTTGTGCTGTGATCCAATCTCTGTACAAAGATTGTTTTTATGTCATGCTGAAGTTATTCAGCAAAAGGGGCAACAAATGGCAGAAATATCATGTCTGTGTTGAAAAGTGTTCTCGGTGCATTGTTTGGTGTTCAATCGGATAAACAACGCCAACATGACTTTAGCCAAGGCAAAGCGTGGAAATTCATCCTAGTTGGCATCATTATGGTTACGCTGTTTGTATTAGCGATAGCAGCGCTAGTGTCGGTAATTACCTAAGGGTAATTAATTGGCCTGATAATAAGCCAGTAGCTCAGCAACTTTCATTCGTTGCTGCCCTTTACGACTAATGGTTCGGCGAACACTTAGTTGGCTCAATTCACTATGCTGATAAATGCTGCGAGTGAGCGGTAAATCATGATTGCTAATCAATACAGAAGCGCCCCGCTGCTGGGCCTCTATGGCTAAATCGCCTAAACGTTCTTGGTCACTTCGATTAAAGCCTTTACTTGCGTAATTGGTAAAACTGGCTGTTGGGCTAAGCGGAGCATAAGGCGGATCGCAATAAACTATATCGCCAGCCTTTACCTCGGCAAAGGTTTCCACGTAAGAGCAGCAACGAAATTCGGCCTTTTGTGACTTCTCGGCAAAAAACTCCAGCTCTTGTTCAGGAAAGTAAGGGCGCTTATAAGAACCGAAGGGCACATTAAAGCCACCACCGCGGTTGTAGCGGCATAAGCCGTTATAACCGTGACGATTCATATACAAAAACATTAAAGAACGTTGGTAGCTGTCTTTGGTGGCATTAAAACGTTTGCGCACCTGATAGTAGTACTCGCTTTGATTACACTCTTGCGTGAAGTAGTGCTTGGCATCATCAATGAACTGCTGCGGGCGTTGCTGCAATATTTGATACATGTTGATCAAATCGGGATTGATGTCACTCAATAAGTAGCGCGGATAATCGGTGTTTAAAAACACCGAAGCGGCTCCCACAAAAGGTTCTACCAGCAAATCACCTTCGGGCAATTGTTGCTGGATGTCTTCAATTAAGCCGTATTTTCCGCCAGCCCATTTTAAAAAAGCACGTGTTTTCTTCATTACTATTGAGTCAATTCAAACTGAACCTGTTTAAATTGCTTAATCAAAGAATCAAGATTTTGCTGTTTTAAACTATTACGAGCGGCTTGGGCTTCTTCGCGTGTGGCAAAGTCACCATAAATAATTTTATAAGGAACATTTGGATTGGCGCTTGAACGGTATACCCACACCTCATGCGCCCACTGTCGAGCCGACACAAACTGCTGCGCTTTTTCGCGATTATTTAGCGCCATTAACTGCAGGGTATAACGCTTGCTTGGTTTAGCATCCAACAGCGCTTTTACGTTAGTAACCTTGATAGGTACTTCTTCTTGAGTCACTTCGCTAGGCTCTTGCTCAACAGCTACCTCCTCTGCAGACTCTGCCAACAGATTACCACTATCTTGAATTTGAGCGACTAACTCTGCGTCTTCATTAGGCTGGCTTTGTTCAGCCAGGAGCTTATTAACCACGTCATCTTCAACCACTACCCGCAACTCTGACTCTGAGCTTTGGCTGGTTAAATCTAACTCTTTAGGTAGATCTTGAGACGGCAGCTCTGCCGTGTCTGCTTCGCTATTTGAACCTGCGAACTCTGAACTATTTTGTTGTGATTCATTAGCAGCACTTTGGCTTGGAGAGCTACCATTGGCTAAAGTAGGTTCTTCCATTAAGGCTAAGGCAATACGACTGTCATCGCTTTGTTCATTACCGCCCCAGTCGTTGATAACTTGCACCAGTAAACCGGCTACCGCTGCACATAACACCACCGCAATAACGATATATAACTTACTTCTATTTGGGGCACTTGCTTCCGCCATGGGGATATCTCCGGTAACGATTTGATCGACAAACTGATGAATTAAACGAGGATTTCCTTTCGCCGAGGCGATATGTTGCTCAATTGCTTGTTGGTTCTCAAATTCCGCCACGTACTCAGCACGGTTAAATAGTAGTGAAGCCAATTCGAAAGATTCAGTATTATTTAAAGGCGGGACATCAAAATAGAGAACCTGGTTGCTTAGCGCATCCAGTTGCGCATTAAAACTACTGCTAGATTCGGCAAACAGTATTAATGATAAATCATGCTGATACAACTGATTGTAATGTTGGTAGAACTCCACCAACTCCTTTAGTAGCTCTACACTCACATTATGCGCTGCATCTATGATGATAATGAGCGGCGCTGAAGTTTCTTTTACATTGCGTTGAAAACTGTCGAATAATGGATCGTCTTGATTAAACAGCGGGTCTTTCAATAATTGTTGCAATAAATCTCGGCGTAAGCGACCGTCTTGCTCATTGGCAGCGCTTACCAAGGCATGATTAGCAAAAGCAGCGCTTTCAAGTACGGAGTTGGCCATTGAAGACTTGCCAGACCCCGCCTCTCCGTTAACGCAAATGAGCTTTGCGCTAAAGCGAATTTGAGTGATCAGCCTATCGCGTAAGCGCAATTGACTTTGCAATTGTGCAAACTCGGCATCACGCCGCACTCCCACCATTCAAATTTGCCTTATTGAAATCGATTGATAACTGTTTTTATATCACTTTCAGTAATTGTATCAACTACTTCTGCTGTACCAATAGAGCTAGGTAGAACTAAACGGAGTTTTCCATCCAATACTTTCTTATCACGCATCATATGCGGAATGAACTCAGCTAAGCCCATACCTTTTGGTGGAACAATGGGTAGCCCAGCACGTTCAATCAACGTCCGCATACGCGTTACTTCACTTTGACCAATCATACCCGCTAGCTCAGCTGTTTCGGCGGCCATAACCATACCCGCGCCAACGGCTTCACCATGTAACCAAACGCCATAACCTTGCTCAGCTTCAATAGCGTGGCCAAAAGTATGACCAAGGTTTAGTAAAGCACGAATACCTTGCTCGGTTTCGTCTTTCGCTACCACTTCAGCCTTAATTTCACAACAGCGCGCAATTGCGCGGGTCATTAACTCTGGGTCGAGCGCCATAAGTTGATCAAGATGAGTCTCTAACCATGCAAAAAAATCTGCATCGTAGATAATGCCATACTTGATCACTTCTGCCATGCCTGCAGCAAGTTCTCGCTTGTCCAATGTAGCTAAACAATTTATGTCTATCACCACTGCTTTAGGCTGATAGAACGCGCCTATCATGTTTTTACCTAAAGGATGATTAACTGCTGTTTTACCGCCCACGGATGAATCAACCTGCGATAACAAAGTAGTAGGCACTTGCACAAACGGCACTGCGCGTTGATAACAAGCAGCTGCAAAGCCAGCCATGTCACCAATAACGCCACCGCCCAACGCAACAATGGTGGTATCACGGCTATGTTGCTGGGCTAATAACTCAGAAAATATTTGGTTTAAGGTATCTAAGTTTTTGTATTGCTCACCATCAGGTAAGGTTACTACATCCACTTGATACTGACTTAAACATGCCAACAATTGCTCCAAATATAACGGCGCAACCTTAGTATTTGTAACCACCATTACCTTTTTACTGGTAATCGCAGAACTAAATAAGTCAACTTGGTTTAGTAACCCTTGGCCAATACTAATTGGGTAGCTGCGCTCGCCTAGAGCAACGGTCAAACATTCCATTGTTATTTTAGAATCCTAATAATTCGATGATTTGGTTTGCCACTGCTTTTGCGCTTTGGTCATCAGTTTTCACTGTGTAGTCAGCGACATCTGAGTACATTGGATTACGTTCTTCTGCCAAGTTCTCTAATACTTCGCGAGGCTCATCGGTTTGTAGCAGTGGGCGACGCTTATCACGTTGCGTGCGAGCAAACTGTTTGTCGATTGTGGTTTCAAGGTACACAACAATACCACGAGCAGAAAGATGATTGCGGTTCTCTTTACTAATTACAGAGCCACCACCTGTTGCTAATACAATGCCCTGAAGTTGTGAAAGGTCATCAATAACACCTTCTTCACGAACCCTAAATCCGGCTTCACCTTCTACGTCAAATACCCAAGCGATATCGGCACCAGTGCGGCGTTCAATCTCTTGATCGGTATCGTAAAATTGCAAATGTAATTGCTGTGCTAAATGACGACCAATTGTGCTTTTCCCAGCACCCATTGGTCCTACAAGGAAGATATTTCGTTTCTCAGCCATGCTTCTTCAAATTTGTCTTTGTCTATTTTCTCCCCGCAATGCGGGCACCTGATGTACCAACCTTAGTAAAAAGATCAGGGCGCGATTATCTCGTTTGAGCGGGAGTTTGGCAACAGCAAAATCACTCCTATACCGAATGACTCGGTATAGGAGTGATAAGAGGTGGGTGTTTATAGTGCGTCGAGTAAGATTCGAGGCGTTACAAAGATTAACAACTCGTTCTTTTTAACGCTTTCTGAGGTTGTTCTAAAGAAGTAACCCAAGCCAGGTACGTCACCTAAAATTGGCACTTTCTTCACACGGTCAACATTTTGCTGTTGGTAAATACCACCAAGCACAATGGTTTCACCGTTCTTAACTAATACCTGAGTACCAATTTCTTGCTTGTTAATCGCAACCGCAGGGCCTGTTGGTGTAAGTACCGCTTCACCTTCAGAATCTTGGGTAATAACTAAATCAAGAATCACATTCCCGTCGGGGGTAATTTGCGGTGTCACCCTTAAACTTAGCACCGCTTTCTTAAAGGTAACCGACGTAGCACCACTTGAAGCGTTTTCTACATAAGGGATCTCACGACCTTGCTCAATGTATGCTGCTTTTTGGTTGGCCGTTGTGATACGCGGACTGGCGATCACTTCACCTTTGTTCTCTTGCTCTAGTGCTGAAAGCTCTAAGTCCAGAATCTGACCATTGGCTAGTTTAGCAACTTGGAACGCGATCGAACCGGCTGGGTCAGCCACTGGTAAGTTAACGTTTAAGCGGTCATCTAAATCTGGGATATTGCCTGCTAGCACATCATCAGCGCCCTCAAGTGTACCCGAAGTAATACCAGTGCTACTGCCCACTGAACCTGAGTTGGTTACACCCCAACGAATACCTAGTTCTTCACTTACATCATCGGTTACGGTAACCATACGCGCTTCGATAACAACTTGCTTAACCGCAATATCGAGTTTCTTAACCATGGTTTTAATGTTGGCCAGTGACTCTTCAGTGTCTTTAATAAGCAAGGTATTGGTACGCTCATCAACCGCTACAGAGCCTCTCTCAGACAACATAGAGGTTTGCTCACTCTTAAGCAGTGCAGACAAGTCTGATGCTTTAGCATAATTTACCTCAATGTATTCAGAGTAGAGTGGCGCTAAGTCAGCCACTTGCTGGGCACTTTCTAGTTGCTGTCGCTCTTGCTCTGCTAGCTCCGCAGCAGGGGCAATTAGCAATACGTTGTTATCTAAGCGTTTATCTAGGCCTTTGACTTTAAGGATAATATCAAGCGCTTGCTCCCAAGGCACATCATCCATACGTAGGGTAATGTTGCCGCGCACAGAATCGGTAGTAACCAAGTTCAGTTGGTTAAAGTCGGCGATTAACTGCAATACCGTACGCACTGGAATATCTTGGAAGTTCAGGGAAATAGGTTTTCCTTGATACTCAACTATGCTGCCTTCTTCTGCTTCAAGCTTTTTAACTTCAACTAGGAACAATTCGCCCGATTGGTCATAGCGATAATCAAATTCGCCGTCGATAGCAATTTTAAGCTGAACCTTCGCATCATGCTTAAATACTTCAACACTCTCTACTGGAGTAGCAAAGTCATTTACGTCCATGACATAAACGTTTTCTTCTGCGATATCAGTATTATAAAAATCAACAATTAAGCTATTATCCCGGCGTTTAATATCAGCCGCTATAGAGCTGTTGTTGAGATCCACCATAATCTGACCAGAGCCGCCTTTACCGCGTCTAAAGTCTATGCCTTGCACGGTATTGATAGTCGCATGCTCTACACGACTAGCATTTTCGAAAGCATCATCAACTGTGCTTTGTGCTGCAGCCGCGGCCACAGGCAAAGCACCAAGCTTAACTAAAATGCGCTGTGACTCTTTGCTTACTTGGTACGGAACCAAGCGCTCTAGTGCCAATACCAATTGTAAGCCAGATTCAGTTTGTAAACTCTGAACTTGCTTAACGCCGCCGCCATCAATTGGTAACGGGTTAATTTTTAGTGCCGAGCTTGCGTTGGCGACATCTATCACAAGTTGATTTGGAGAGTACTCGAGATGGTCACTGACATTTTCCACGGGTCCATCAAACAACAGTTCGATTTCCACCGCCCCCTTAACCATCGGGTTGGTATTTAATTGAATAAGTTGAGCATTTGCCCAAGCCTGCGTTATGCAACAAAACACACCAGCCAACACCAAGCCGCTTTTGTATACTCCTTGCAGCATCTTTCCCTTCATGCCTATTTCCCTATTGATCAGCTTTCGAGAGCGAAAGCTGAGTAGTTCTTTCGTTCCAGCAGCCTTCGCCATCTGAAACAACTTCTTGAATATCTAAACCTAAGTCACTTACTTTAGTGATTACGCCATGATGTAACCCTAAGTAGTAGCCTTCCTTCACGCGATACAGCTCGCCACCTGGCGCTTCAACAAGCGCCCAAAGACTGGGCCCATCACCTAATATGCCTCGCATGGTCAAACTAGACAGCGAAAACTGTTCTAAAGCTTGCTTAGTGCGCTCGGCGTTTGGCGCTAAGGAACATTCTTTCTCAGTGCTTAAAGCGGTATTAGCCGCTTCAGGAGCAGGGCTAGTAAATGGATTTCTCCGTTCACTCGCCTGATAAGCAAGATGCTCAAAAGGTTTAATTTCAGGTACATCTTCTTTGACCGGAACTTTACGCGCCTTCACTTCCATTACGTATTGCTGTAGATCGTCTTTCGAACCTTCACAGCCAAACAATGCAAGCATGGTTAATCCAATTGCTAGTGCTCTCATCATTTCCCCTTCGCCGCCGGTTTTTCTTTATAGCGGTAGGTTTTGGCTAACATGGCCATACTTAATGTCCCGCCATCACCTTGTTTTTTCATGGTGATGTTATCCAAAATCACGATCCGTGGTAATGCTGCAACTGCGCTAACAAAGGCGCCAAGCTGGTGATAGCTACCACTCACTTCCAATTTGATTGGTAGTTCTGTGGAAAACTCATGCTCAACTTCTGGCTCCCAGTTAATCCGGCGGAACTCTAGACCATTATCGATGCCAATAAAGCTAAGCTCGTCTAACAAACCTGGGATTTCGTGCTTTTCTGGAAGCTGTTTAAGCAAAGAAGCAAAAGCCTTTTTCATTTCCTCTACTTGCTTCTGGTACTCAGGTAGGTTACCCGCTAAAGCTGCTTTAACTTCAAATTTTTGTCGCAACTCTTGCTCTTTCGCCTCAAGCTGAACCAGTTTGGTTTTTTCATCGGCGATTTGATAGTAATAGTACCCAGCGGTGATTAAACCACAGACTACGACAACAAAAACGATTTTAGCGAGCTTAGGCCAAGTGCCAATGCTTTCTAAGTCGAGTTCGTTAAGCTCTTGTAAATCCATTACTTAGCCTCCTTTTTATCATTAGGAAGGCCGAGATTAACCGCAAAGTTTAGTTGGAACTTACTGAGTTCCATATCCGCTTGTTTACCCGGTAAAGCAACAATAGAACGAATACTTGGCGTTCCTAACCACACACGCTGTTCAATATTACGCATTAGGCTTGCTACGCGGTAATTCGCTTCACTTTTACCATCTAAATTAATTGCAGAGTCCTTAAAGGCTAAACTATCTAGATATACGCCAGTGGGTGCAATCAAGGGCAGGTTATTGAAAATCTTAGTTGGAATATTTCGACTTTCTTGAAGCGTTTGAATAAGAGCGATACGTTCTTTAAGGCTCTTTTTCTGTTCTTTAATTTTACGAATTTCGCCAATCTGATGATCCAGAATGGCGATTTCTTTTTCTAAGAACTGATTTCGAGCACTTTGTTTATCTTGTAAGCCTGTGTAATAGTTTTGCACCAACAACAGTGCTAACACAGTGATACCAGCAGATGAAGCTAGAGCTACCCAAAAATCGCGTTTTTGTTTGCTTTTAACCTCTTCACGCCAAGGCAGTAAGTTAATGTTAGACATTATCAAAACTCCTTAACGCTAAGCCTAGAGCGACCATATACTTTCCGCCTTCCTGGCGAAGCCGTTCTCGATCAACAGAACGATCAAATAAGCAATCGTTAAATGGCTGCGCCTTTATGACCGGCATTTCTAAGTCAGTCTGCATTTGAAACACTAGCTCATCCGATAAGGCACTACCGCCACTAACCGCAATCGCATCCAGCGACTTATAACCACTTGAACTTAAAAACAATGACACCTGACGGCGTACATTCTGAATGACACCGCTAACAAACTGAGCGAAAACATCTATCTCATAGTTTTCAGGTAAACGGCCACTCACCTTCATTTCTTTGGCTTCTTCTATACTCAAACTATAGAAGCTAGCAATTTGTTGGGTATATTGCGCCCCACCAAAGTTTTGCGCTCGGTTATATACCACCTCACCCTTATCTAAAATAGCGAAGTTTAGTGTGGTTTCACCAATGTCAACCAGACCAATGATTTTGTTTTCTTCGAGTTCTTCGTCTTGTTGGTTTAATACAAAATTCCAAGCTCGCCCTAGAGCATGCGACTCTACGTCGACAATTTTTGCGTCAAAATCTGCATTTGCCAATACTTCGGCACGAATGCTTACCGCCTCAGTGCGCGCAGCACTAAGCAATACATTATTACGGTTAGGCTCACTTTCGTTAATACCTAACACTTCAAAATCAAGACTAATTTCATCAATAGGAAATGGAATTGAGTTTTCAGCTTCAAGTTCAACTTGAGTCTCTAACTCTAATTCAGACAAACTACTGTCCATGTAAATTACTTTAGTAATTACATGACTACCTGCGACTGCGGTCGCAACCTGACGGTTGCGTGAAGGGAGCTTTCGCCTTAATTCACGCAAAGATTCAGTAATCTCTTCCGGAGAAACAACTTGGTTATCAACTAATGCGCCTACCGGTGTTTCGACTTCGGCCACAGACTCAACTTTTAAACCTTTTGAGGATTTAGAAAGTAAAAGTCCTTTAATGGTGGAAGAACCAAAGTCGATCCCTAGTAGAGCAGTCGATGTTTTTTTACCTATCCCTAGTACCATGAC
This sequence comes from Agarivorans sp. JK6, assembly GCF_045277145.1. Taxonomy (NCBI): domain Bacteria; kingdom Pseudomonadati; phylum Pseudomonadota; class Gammaproteobacteria; order Alteromonadales; family Alteromonadaceae; genus Agarivorans; species Agarivorans sp. JK6. Next base: position 4,064,543 of record NZ_CP113525.1, read on the forward strand.
TCGCCAACTATCTTTTTAAATTTAAACAGTTACCTGTTGTTGCAGAATAACGGGTTATTGATTTAGGTGCTAATAGTTATTAAGAAAGTTGTCGAAACAGGTCACAATTTGACGATATAATCGGCGATTCTTTAGATACAGAGTGCAAAATTCGGAATGAAATGGCTTAAAAGACTGTTATTTTTAGTTTTCCTGGGAACAAGCTTAGGCTTAGCAGCCATCACCGCACTATATTTTTATTTTGCGCCACAACTACCAGACGTCTCAACCTTACGCGATGTGCAATTGCAAACTCCAATGCGAGTGTTTAGCGCAGACGGAGAATTGATTTCCCAATTTGGTGAAAAAAGACGGATCCCTCTACAAATTGAAGAAGTGCCTGAACAAATGTTACAAGCATTCCTCGCTACCGAAGATGCTCGATTCTATTCTCATCCAGGTATCGACCCGATCGGTATTACTCGCGCAGCGGTTAACTTAATTGCTACGGGAGAAAAAAGCCAAGGCGCCAGTACCATTACTCAACAGGTCGCGCGAAATTTCTTTTTAACCCGAGAAAAAACCTACATCCGAAAGATCAAAGAGATCTTTCTAGCAATAAAAATCGAACAAGAGCTATCTAAAGATGAAATCTTGGCGCTATATCTGAACAAGATCCCCTTGGGTTATCGCTCTTTTGGTGTTGGCGCAGCAGCACAGGTTTACTATGGAAAAACCGTAGACCAGCTTACCCTGCCACAAATTGCGGTAATTGCAGGCTTACCTAAAGCCCCTTCAGCATTAAATCCTATTCGCTCGCCAGAAAGGGCCAAAGACCGCCGCCGCGTGGTGTTAGGGCGCATGTTAGAGACAGGCTATATTGATCAGGCAACGTTTGATGAAGCCAGCCAAGCGCCAATGACAGCGACTTACCATGGGGCTGAGATTACTTTAGCGGCGCCATACCTGGCGGAAATGGTGCGTCAGCAAATATTGCAGCAGTTTGGCGAAGACGCTTATACCACCGGAATGGATGTTTACACCACAATCAGTGCCAAACGCCAAAATGCAGCGACTCTAGCACTAAGAACTAACTTAAAAAGTTATGACCAACGCCACGGGTTTCGTGGAGCGGTTAAACAGTTATGGACGGCTGAACAAGCCCAATTAAGCGCTGACGAGATAGTTAAGCAACTTAGCTCTCTACCTAACTATGGAGAGCTACGGGCTGCGGCCGTGACCAGCATTGAAGATAAACAGGCAAAGGTGATTGTAAAAGGTGGTTCTTTTGGCGTAATTGCTTGGGATGATATGAAATGGGCTCGGCGTTTTATAACTGATACTCGCCAAGGTCCAGCACCAAAGTCTGCTCAAGATATTCTTAATGTAGGTGATGTGATTTGGGTTGAGCCACTAGCAACTCAAGTAAATAGTACTGTTGAAGTAAGCGATGTAGCCTTGAGTGACGACGCAGAACAACAAAGCGTTAGTAACTACTCACTCTCTCAATTGCCCGACGCTGGCGCAGCATTAGTTGCCATATCGCCATTAGATGGTGCGATTGAAGCATTAGTGGGTGGCTTTAGCTTTAACCAAAGTAAGTTTAACCGGGTAACTCAAGCTAGCCGCCAAGTAGGCTCAAATATAAAGCCTTTTCTTTATTCTGCAGCATTTGAGCAAGGCATGACCTTAGCAAGCTTAGAGAATGATGCACCAATTAACCGCTGGGATAAGGCAATGGGGGTAGCGTGGAGACCCAAAAACTCGCCGCCTGTATACGATGGACCGATTCGTCTACGAGTTGCATTGGCCCAATCTAAAAACGTGGTATCGGTGCGTTTAATGCGAGACCTAGGCGTAGATACTATTATTGATCACTTGGCAAAGTTTGGGTTTCCTAAAAGCGAATTACCACGAAACGAATCTCTGTCGCTAGGTTCAGCATCGCTAACTCCGATGCAAGTGGCTAGCGCTTATGGTTCATTTGCTAATGGGGGCTACCTAGTAAGCCCTTACTTTATTGACCGAATCGAAGACGGTGAAGGCAACATAATATTTCAACAGGTACCTAAGGTAGCCTGTGATAGCTGTTTTGAGATCATTGATAAAGCGCCAAAACTTGAAGACCTGTTAAACCAATCTGGCGATCCGTTGAAGCAATGTGATATCTCTTTTGCCGATGAAAGCGACTTAGCACCAAGAATCATCAGTGCCGAAAACGCCTTCTTAGTTTCTCAAGCGATGAACAGCGCTGTTTGGGGTGGCGGGAGCTGGGCACATAAAACCGGTTGGAACGGCACCGGTTGGCGTGCTGCTAGAGCTTTAAAACGCCGAGATATTGCCGGCAAAACCGGTACCACCAACGATGCTAAGGATGCTTGGTTCTCTGGCTTTGGTCCCGACTTGGTGGTTACGTCTTGGATAGGCTTTGATGACTTTAACCGTGAGCTTGGTGAAGCAGCTTATAATGCCAATTTAGACAAAAACCAAGTTACTGGAAAGGAATTTGGCGCACGAACAGCTCTACCTGCTTGGATAGATTTTATGGAAGTAGGTTTAGCAGGGGTGCCAGAACAAACTTGGCAAGCCCCCCGAAATGTATCAACAGTTCGTATTGATCGCACAACGGGCTTACTCACTAAATCTAGTGACCATACCACCCGCTTTGAATTTTTTGAGGAAGGCACCGAGCCAACTGAATATGTAAAACAATCTGTTAACTCAGTGTTCGATAGTGAAGAAGAGCTATTTTAAGACAGCGCAGAATGCTGTTGAATCAATTTAGCCAACTGGTTAAAGCAGGGACGCCGAACAGAGTTATTGCGATATAGCAAACTTATTCGGCGGCTCGGTTCAGGCGAACTAAATCTTCGATAGCAGATACCACTTTGTTCTTCAGTATCAGGAATAGCTAACTGCGGTAGCAAGGTAATTCCCATACCCGCAGCCACCATATGACGCAAAGTCTCCAAACTCGTCGCCTTAAAGCTAGTATCTTCTTTTGCGCCAGCAGCAAAACAGTAGCCCATTGCTTGGTCGCGTAAACAGTGACCATCCTCTAGCATTAGTACCTGCTCACCACTGAGCTCTGAAAGCTCCACCTCTTTTTGCTGCTGCCACTTATGGTTTGAGGGCATAGCAAGCATTAGCGGCTCATCAAACAGATCGATGGCTCCAAAGCGATCCATTTCTGGAAGATAAGCAAGCAGCAGGCAGTCTAGCTCTCCTTCTTCTAACCTCTGCAACAATACATTGGTCTGTTCTTCATAAAGAAAAAGTTCCATTTCGCTAAACTCTGAACGAATATACGGAACAATCTTGGGTAACAGATAAGGAGCTACGGTAGGAATTAGGCCAACATGAAGTGGCCCAGCCATCGGAGCCTGGAAGCTCTTAGCCATGTCTTTAAGGCCCTTTACTTCGAGCAAGATGACTCTAGCTTTCGCTGCAAGCTCATCACCAGCATGAGTGAATATCACTTTGCGCGAGGTACGCTCAATAAGCAATAAACCAAGCTCTTCTTCTAACTTAGCTATTTGCCCACTCAAGGTAGGTTGACTAACAAAACACTTTTCAGCCGCTTTGCGAAAATGCTTCTGCTCTTGCAAAGCGACTAAATACTCCAAATCTCTTAAATTCAAAAGATATCCCCAGGGTTTTATTAAACTCTCTATTTATAGATCCTAAATCAATAACTTCACTAGTGTAACAATTATTGAAAAGAGATTAATTAAACGTGGAAATGTCGAGGACAGCTTCAGGAGAAAAATAGAAAGCTCTAATGCCCGAGAGCTTTAGAGCTTTAGAGCTTTAGAGAAATAAAACTTAGGTTTTTTCGATAACAAACTCTAATTGAGGAAGCAGTTGCTTACCTGTTGGCTGCAACACTGGCAGCATTATGTAGTTATTGCCACCATTTAAGCCAACACCATCATTAAAGTCTGTATAAAATAAAGCTGTTTCTGGGTCTGCTGGTAAGCTGTCTCCTGCTGGCACTACAGCAAATTGGTTGCTATAAGGGTGAGCAGGTACATTGATAGCACTACTATACTCCCCAACAGCCACACTGCTAGCTACCAAAACCAGTTCCCCACCATCTTCTTTGGTCATATAGAAGTCGAGAGGGCCTTCATAATCAGCATAACTATAAACGTTAAGTAGACGTACATTAACGCTCACGTTAGAAGGTCTAGAGTCTTGAAAAGGTACCTTCGCTAAACGGAGACCTTTATTACTACCTATATAACCGTATGCGTATATCCAGTTTCGACTATTTGAGCTAATCGTAAAAGTTGAACCAGCTTGACCAACAATCGTTCCGGCGTTTGAGTCATAAGCGGTAAACACAACACTTTTAGAGGATATATCTTCTTCCCAGCTATCAAAATTAACAAACTCACCATTATGATTTGCGTAGGCAACGCCTTCACCAATTAAACTACTGGGGGTGTTAACGTAACTATAATAAAGGTCAAGAGGAAGAGAGTACTCTGCATCATAAGGGTTAATGTATAGATTCAGAAATGCCGCACTTGTAGGTATCGTCGATGTATTGTTTTCATCAGCTGTTGAATTACTTCCATCTAAAGCAACGCTACCATCACCTCCACACCCAAATAAACTAAATGACACTAAAAATGCCATAGCAAGTTTTATCTTACGTCCTTTAAACATACCGCTTCCTTGTCAGCAAAAATTCAATAAAAATGACATATTCGCCAATAATATCATTTAATTAAGTGACCTTAATACTTTTAAGTAGAAAGTCATTAGTTATAGAGAGATTATTTTTGTTAATGTTGAAGGTGGTCAATTTTTCTAGCTTGAATCGCTAATATACGCGGAGTCAACGGTAAGGCTTGGTGCACTAAAACAAAAAAGGCCGCTTACGCGACCTTTTTCTTGCTGTGCTGCTCTTCTTATTCGAAGATTTTAGCTACAACACCCGCACCTACTGTACGGCCACCTTCACGGATTGCGAAGCGTAAACCTTCGTCCATCGCGATTGGGCAAATTAGCTCTACAACAAATTTCAAGTTGTCGCCTGGCATTACCATTTCTACGCCTTCTGGTAACTCTACAGAACCAGTTACGTCAGTTGTACGGAAGTAGAACTGTGGACGGTAGCCTTTGAAGAATGGCGTGTGACGGCCACCTTCATCTTTGCTTAGTACGTATACTTCAGCTTCGAACTTGGTGTGTGGAGTGATTGAACCAGGTGCTGCCAATACTTGACCACGCTGTACTTCGTCACGCTTAGTACCACGTAGAAGAATACCACAGTTCTCACCAGCACGACCTTCGTCTAGAAGCTTGCGGAACATTTCTACACCAGTACAAGTTGTCTTAGTAGTCTCTTTAACACCTACGATTTCAATTTCTTCTGAAACCTTGATGATACCGCGCTCTACACGACCTGTTACTACCGTACCACGACCTGAAATTGAGAATACATCTTCAATTGGTAGTAGGAATGGCTTGTCGATGTCACGCTCTGGCTCTGGGATGTAAGTATCTAGCGCTTCTGCTAGTTCTACAATTTTAGCTTCCCATTGCTCTTCGCCTTCTAGGGCTTTAAGCGCTGAACCTTGAATTACTGGAATGTCATCACCTGGGAATTCATATTCAGATAGAAGTTCACGTACTTCCATTTCTACTAATTCTAGAAGCTCTTCGTCGTCTACCATGTCACATTTGTTCATGAATACGATGATGTAAGGTACACCAACCTGACGAGAAAGTAGGATGTGCTCACGTGTTTGTGGCATTGGACCATCTGTAGAAGCTACTACTAGGATAGCGCCGTCCATCTGTGCTGCACCGGTGATCATGTTTTTAACGTAATCGGCGTGTCCAGGACAGTCTACGTGTGCGTAGTGACGAGTTGGAGTGTCGTACTCTACGTGTGAAGTAGAAATGGTGATACCGCGCTCGCGCTCTTCTGGAGCGTTATCGATTGCTGCGAAATCTTTAGCTTCACCACCGTATACTTTTGCAAGTACGTTGGTAATAGCTGCTGTTAGAGTTGTTTTACCGTGGTCAACGTGGCCAATTGTACCAACGTTTACGTGCGGTTTTGAACGTTCAAATTTTTCTTTAGACACGATATGTACCTTCTTTTCCATTCCAATCTGCCTCACCCGAGACAGACCAATCATAGTTGAATTAGTTTACTTTGCTTCAACAATAGCATCAGCAACATTTTTCGGCGCTTCGTTGTACTCTAGGAATTCCATAGAGTAAGAGGCTCGCCCCTGAGTTGCCGAACGTAGATCTGTAGCATAGCCGAACATTGCAGACAGCGGCACTTTAGACTTAACAATCTTTAAGCCCGCAGCCCCATCGTCCATGCCTTCAATTATGCCACGACGACGATTCAAGTCACCCACTACATCACCCATCCAATCTTCAGGGGTTGTAACTTCTACTTTCATCATCGGCTCGAGCAGTACTGGATCAGCGTCCAATGCACCTTTCTTAAAGCCCATTGCACCGGCAATTTTAAACGCCATTTCGTTAGAGTCAACATCGTGGAATGATCCATCGAATAAGGTGACCTTAACATCAAGTAGCGGATAGCCAGCCAATACACCCTGATCCATCTGCTCTTTACAGCCTTTATCAACAGCTGGGATGTATTCTTTTGGAACAACACCACCAACGATTTCGTTGACAAATTCGTAACCAGCACCTGGCTCTAGAGGTTCCATACGCAACCAAACATGACCGTATTGACCACGACCACCCGATTGACGTACAAACTTTCCTTCCACTTCAACTTGCTTGCGAATTGCTTCGCGATAAGCAACTTGAGGTTTACCTACATTACAATCAACGCTAAATTCGCGCTTCATGCGATCTACGATGATATCTAAGTGTAACTCACCCATACCAGAGATAAGGGTTTGTCCAGATTCTTCGTTAGTTTCTACGCGGAACGATGGGTCCTCAGCAGCCAACTTACCTAAAGCTACGCCCATTTTTTCTTGGTCAGCTTTGGTTCGAGGCTCTACGGCAATCTGAATTACCGGCTCAGGGAATTCCATACGCTCAAGAATCACTTTACGGTTCATATCACATAAAGTGTCACCCGTGGTTACGTCTTTGAGACCAATCGCCGCGGCGATATCACCAGCACGAACTTCTTTGATCTCTTTACGGTCATTTGAGTGCATTTGCACCATACGACCTAAACGTTCACGTTTTTGTTTAACCGAGTTATACACCGCAGTGCCGGTTTCAACCGTCCCCGAATAAACACGCATAAAGGTAAGTGTACCCACAAATGGGTCGGTGGCAATTTTAAACGCAAGTGCCGCAAACGGCGCGTCGTCATCTGCCGGACAAGCAACTTCATTGTCCTTTTCGTCTGTACCTTTAATTGCTTCAACGTGGTTTGGAGCAGGCAAGTATTCTACAACCGCGTCAAGCACTGCTTGAACACCTTTGTTTTTAAATGCACTACCACAAGTCGCTAGCACGATCTCATTGTTTAGGGTGCGCTTACGCAAACCAAACTTAATCTCGGCTTCAGTCAACTCGCCTTCTTCAAGATATTTATCCATTAATTCATCGGTAGCTTCTGCAGCAGCTTCAACGAGTTCTTCGTGTAAAGCCTCTGCACGCTCTACCAAATGAGCAGGAATATCTTCGTAATTGAAGGTGGTACCTTGGTCTGCTTCGTTCCAGTTAATGGCCTTCATTTTGATCAGGTCAATAACACCAACAAATTCGTCCTCAGCGCCTATGTTCAACTGAATAGGTACACAGTTGGCACCTAAACGATCACGGATTTGATCAATTACTCGTTCAAAGTCTGCACCAGCTCTATCCATTTTGTTCACGAATACCATTCGCGGAACAGAATATTTGTCAGCTTGGCGCCACACTGTTTCTGATTGAGGTTCAACACCAGATGAACCACAAAATACAACAACTGCACCATCTAATACACGCAATGAACGTTCAACTTCAATAGTAAAGTCAACGTGTCCAGGGGTATCGATGATATTAATACGGTGTTCGTCGTACTGGGCGTTCATACCACGCCAAAAGGTGGTAGTAGCCGCAGAGGTGATGGTAATACCGCGTTCTTGTTCTTGCTCCATCCAGTCCATGGTGGCTGCGCCATCATGCACCTCACCTATTTTGTGAGATAGACCGGTGTAGAAAAGGACACGTTCTGTAGTTGTTGTTTTGCCAGCGTCAACATGAGCAACAATACCAATGTTACGGTAGCGCTCAATTGGAGTTGTACGAGCCATTGTTATCCTCTTGCTAAGGAGTAATCCTTAGTCTCACATAGAAAGTAGCGCAGCTGCTAAGCAGCTGCGCAACCAATTACCAGCGGTAATGTGCAAACGCTTTGTTTGCGTCGGCCATACGGTGAACGTCTTCACGTTTCTTAACCGCAGAACCTTTGTTTTCAGCTGCGTCTAGGATTTCACCCGCTAGACGTAAAGCCATAGATTTTTCACCACGTTTACGTGCTGCATCTACCATCCAACGCATACCTAGAGTGTTACGACGTACTGGACGTACTTCAACAGGTACTTGGTAAGTAGAACCACCTACACGGCGAGATTTAACCTCTACCGATGGGCGCACGTTTTCAAGAGCAACTTCAAAAATTTCTTGGTGAGACTTGCCTGATTTATCAGCAGCAGCGTCTAATGCACCATATACAATCTTTTCTGAAATTGATTTTTTACCATCAACCATTACTACGTTGATGAACTTAGCCAGTAGTTCTGATCCGAACTTAGGATCTGGCAAGATTTTGCGTTGACCGATCACTCGACGTCTTGGCATTTTAATATCTCCGGTTTGCTTCAGGTTTCCCCAAAACGAATTTTAAAAAAATTTCGCTATAACTAAATGTTTGGCCTTACTTAACGGAGAGCCGTTATGACTTAGGACGTTTAGCGCCGTACTTTGAACGTCCTTGACGACGATCACTTACGCCAGCACAGTCTAACGCGCCGCGTACGGTGTGATAACGCACACCTGGTAAATCTTTAACACGACCACCGCGAATCAAAATTACGCTGTGCTCTTGTAGGTTGTGACCTTCACCACCGATGTAAGAAGTCACTTCGAATCCGTTAGTTAAACGAACACGAGCTACTTTACGTAGTGCTGAGTTTGGTTTCTTTGGTGTGGTGGTATATACACGAGTACATACACCACGACGTTGTGGACACGCAGCTAGTGCTGGTACGTTGCTTTTAGCAACCTTACTTGCACGTGGCTTGCGAACCAACTGGTTAATCGTTGCCATTCGAAATAGCTCCTGAAATTACATTTAAACATGTGAAAAAATCTACCCCAATTTTGGGGAGGCGAAATTTTATGCGCTTGCAGGTAAAGAGTCAAGGCTTGCGATGATCACAAGCTTGATATTTTTGATGAATGGGAGCTGAGTTACCAAGTCATAGAGGGCGTGTGTTGTTCCGTTAATGTTACCAAACCTTGGTAATCGATCAGTACGCTATCGCAGACTTCGATACCCCGAGCACTCACATCGGCACTTAACACCGAGACTCTAGCGCTTTGTGCAAGTACCTTTAAACGCGTGTCATTACGCAGCCATGAGTACACGGCATCTTCGATAAGTACTAGATGTCCACCGGTTTCGAGCTGAGCAAGGCAGCGTTCGTAGGGGTCACTTGCATAAGGATGTCGCATAATATGTAGCATGCTAAAATCTCAATATTGCATGAGCATGACAGCATTCTGAATAGAACTGTTTTGCTTGTTTAACTCTAACGCTAATAGCAAGTTGTTCTAAAGAAAGGCCACATTCTTTTAATGATTGTTGATCAACGTAGATCTCTTCAACATCGTAAAGATCCAACAAACCATAGGTAGGAAGCACGTCTCGTTGCTTAATGTTAGTGGGGTTTTGCCCCCTCAATAACTGATAAACCCCATCGCCCTCAAAATAGGCGACAATATCTTCCGATACGGCAGAGGCAGCAAGTGCAGCATCCAGAGCTTCTCGTGCTAAAGAGTTGCCGTGTGGTGCACGACTAAATACAAACACTAATGATTTGCTCATAGATGCACCACTCTATCGCTACTTAACATCGCAGTAGCCATTTCGGCTAATCCAGACATATTAAACTCTTTGTGCATATTCGCTGGCAATTGATGTGCTGCAGCTTCTTCCTGACCAATAATTCCTCTGCGATAGGCTGCTGCACTGCATACAAGAAGCGAACACTCAGATGCTTTTTTTATATCGAGCCAGTGCTGATGAATATTTACTTCATCACTTGCTGGTAGCGAAGTAGACAGGCCATTACTCACCCCATCTAGATAAAAGAATACCGTTTTTATCTGATGGCCAGCTTCAATCAAAGCATTGGCAAAGTTAAGCGCCGAAGCACTTCCTTGTTTGCCATACAAGGGGCTAGTAACAACTAAGGTATAAGTAAGGCTCATAAACTATTTAATATGCGCAATAGCTTCTACTTCTACCAACACATCTTTAGGTAAACGCGCTACTTCTACACATGAGCGCGCAGGTGCACTTTCTGGGAAGTAACTCGCGTAAACATCATTAAAGGCAACAAAATTAGCCATATCACTTAGAAAGCAGGTAGTTTTAAACACTGTTGAAGCATCTGCACCAGCAGCAGCTAATACCGCCATTAGATTTTCCATTACTTGTTTTGTTTGCTCGCTTATTCCGCCTTCCACGATCTCCATCGACTCTGGGTCTAATGGGATTTGGCCTGAAGTAAAGACCAATTCGTCAATTTTAGTTGCTTGAGAATATGGGCCGATTGCAGCTGGAGCCGCCTCTGTAGATACAATTTGTTTGCTCATAAAATGCTCTGGATTTTGTTGTTTTTAAAAATGGAGTCTGTGACGAACGCCAGCACTTGTCAAATATTTTGCAGAGAGATAATTAAACCGCAGACATTAAAAAAGGCAGCCAATGGCTGCCTTTTTATCTTAGTATAGTCAGTTACTACTCTGTTTCGCCGCCAGGGGCTGCATTTAGTAGAGCTGCTAAGTTATCAGCTGCTTCATCTGCAGTTATTGGAGCTGGCGCTTCAGTTTGGTTGCGACGATTCTCGTGGTAGGCATAACCAGTACCAGCAGGAATCAAACGACCAACAATAACGTTCTCTTTAAGACCGCGTAGTTCGTCCTGTTTACCACCCACTGCTGCTTCGGTAAGCACGCGAGTAGTTTCTTGGAACGAAGCCGCAGAAATAAACGACTCTGTAGATAGTGACGCTTTAGTAATACCTAGTAACTCACGACGGTATACAGCAGGGCGTTTGCCTTCAGCTTCTAATTGACGATTCTCAATATTCACACGGGCAACTTCAGCTTGCTCACCTAGCAAGAAGCTAGAATCACCAGCATCTAGAATCAAACACTTACGAAGCATTTGACGCACGATAGTTTCAATGTGTTTATCGTTAATCTTCACACCTTGTAAACGGTATACGTCTTGAACTTCGTTTACGATGTAGTTAGAAACAGGGCTAATGCCACGTAAACGTAAAATGTCATGTGGTGATTCTGGACCATCGGCAATTACTTCACCTTTAGCCACTTTCTCACCTTCAAACACGTTTAGGTTACGCCACTTAGGAATCATTTCTTCGTAAGCATCGCCTTCAGCAGGGGTAATCACCAAGCGGCGCTTACCTTTGGTTTCTTTACCGAAACTAATAGTACCGGTAATTTCTGCCAAAATAGCTGGCTCTTTAGGCTGACGAGCTTCGAACAAGTCGGCTACGCGAGGTAGACCACCGGTAATATCTTTAGTACCGCTTGATTCTTGTGGGATACGAGCAATTGCATCACCAACACCCACTTCAGCATTATCTTCTAAGTTTACAATCGCTTTTGCAGACAAGAAGTACTGAGCTGGAATATCAGTACCGGCAATAAGTACGTCGTTACCAGAACCGTCTACCAATTTCACCATTGGACGCATTTCTTTACCAGCGCCGGGGCGCTCGTTAGGATCCATAACGTGAATACTAGAAAGACCAGTTAGTTCATCAGTTTGACGGCTAACAGTTACGCCTTCAACCATGTCGATAAACTTAACGCGCCCCGGTACTTCAGTAATAATTGGGTGTGTATGTGGGTCCCAGTTAGCAACTGTGTCACCAGAGGTAACCGCACCACCGTCTACTACTTCAAGTATTGCACCGTATTGAAGCTTGTGGCTTTCTTTGGTTTGACCCATTTCATCAATAATGGTCAATTCAGTAGAACGAGAGGTTACAACTAACTTGCCTTCGCTGTTAGTTACTACTTTAGCGTTGTGCAGCTTAATAGTACCTGCGTTCTTAACTTGAATGCTGTTTTCTGCAGCCGCACGGGATGCCGCACCACCAATGTGGAAGGTACGCATGGTAAGCTGCGTACCAGGCTCACCAATTGATTGAGCAGCAACTACACCAACCGCTTCACCGCGACCAACCAAGTGGCCACGAGCTAGGTCACGACCATAACAAAGAGCACAAACACCAAAGTCGTTAGCACAGCTAATTACTGAGCGTACTTTAACGGTATCTACTGAGTTCTCTTCAAGAAGGTCACACAGTTTCTCGTCAAGTAGTGTTTTGTCTTTAAGCAGTACTTCGTTCTCAGTACCAGGCTTAATTACATCGCCTACTAGAACACGACCAAGAACACGCTCACGTAATGGCTCAACAACATCACCACCCTCGATATGAGGCGTCATGATAATACCGTCTTCTGTACCACAGTCAGTTTCGGTAACAACCAAATCCTGTGCAACATCTACTAGACGACGTGTTAAGTAACCAGAGTTAGCAGTCTTCAATGCGGTATCGGCCAAACCTTTACGCGCACCGTGGGTTGAGATGAAGTACTGAAGTACGTTCAAACCTTCACGGAAGTTAGCCACAATCGGCGTTTCGATAATCGAACCATCCGGTTTAGCCATCAAGCCACGCATACCAGCTAGCTGACGAATCTGCGCAGCACTACCACGTGCGCCAGAGTCGGCCATCATAAAGATGCTGTTGAACGAGTCTTGACTCTCTTCTTCGCCATCTTTGTTGATAACTGTTTCAGTAGACAAGTTGTCCATCATCGCTTTCGATACTTTTTCGTTAGCCGAAGCCCAAATATCGATTACTTTGTTGTAACGCTCGCCTGCGGTTACCAAACCAGCTAGGAACTGCTCTTGAATTTCGCTTACTTCATCACTGGCTTCTTCCACGATGTCTTTCTTAGCATCAGGGATAACCATGTCGTTAATACCTACAGAGGCACCAGACAAAGTTGCGTAATGGAAACCGGTGTACATTAATTGGTCAGCAAAAATAACTGAGTGCTTAAGACCTAGTTTACGGTAACAGGTGTTTAGCAATCCTGAGATTTGCTTCTTACCCATTGACTGGTTAACTAAATCAAATGGCAAACCTTTAGGTACAATTAACCATAAAATGGCACGACCAATGGTAGTTTGCTTAATCTCAGTTTTTTCGATTTTAGAGCCGTCTTCAGCTACAACAACCTCAGTAATACGTACGTTTACACGTGCGTGAATACTGGCTTGTTTAGCACGGTATAACTTTTCTGCCTCTTTAGGGCCAGAAAGGTACATACCTTCACCTTCAGCGTTAACACGTTCACGAGTCATGTAGTACAGACCCAATACAACGTCTTGCGAAGGAACAATAATAGGCTCACCGTTAGCTGGTGATAGTACGTTGTTGGTCGACATCATCAACGAACGTGCTTCTAACTGTGCTTCTAGGGTCAACGGTACGTGTACCGCCATTTGGTCACCATCGAAGTCGGCGTTATAAGCCGCACACACTAGCGGGTGTAATTGAATTGCTTTACCTTCAATTAGCACAGGCTCAAAGGCTTGAATACCCAAACGGTGCAAGGTTGGTGCACGGTTAAGTAATACAGGGTGTTCGCGGATAACTTCTTCAAGAATATCCCACACTTCACCGCCTTCGCGCTCAACCATTTTCTTAGCAGCTTTAATTGTAGTCGCAAGACCACGCAGCTCTAGCTTGCCATAGATGAATGGTTTGAATAGCTCAAGTGCCATTTTCTTAGGAAGACCACACTGGTGTAGACGCAGTGTTGGACCAACGGTAATTACCGAACGACCTGAGTAATCTACACGCTTACCTAGCAAGTTCTGACGGAAACGACCTTGCTTACCTTTGATCATATCAGCCAAAGATTTAAGCGGACGCTTGTTAGAACCAGTAATAGCACGACCACGACGACCATTGTCTAACAAGGCATCCACTGCTTCTTGCAGCATACGCTTTTCGTTACGCACAATGATGTCTGGAGCAGCTAGGTCTAATAGACGCTTCAAACGGTTGTTACGGTTGATTACACGACGGTATAAATCGTTCAAATCAGACGTAGCAAAACGGCCGCCATCTAGTGGTACTAGTGGACGTAAATCTGGTGGAAGAACCGGTAATACGGTCATAATCATCCACTCAGGTTTGTTACCTGAATCGCGGAACGCTTCCATAAGCTTAAGACGCTTAGTGGTCTTCTTACGCTTAGTTTCAGAGTTAGTAGTTTGTAACTCTTCGCGCATTACTTCGATTTCTTGGTCAAGCTCTAAATGACGCAATAAAGCTAATACAGCTTCAGCGCCCATTTTAGCTTCAAACTCGTCACCGTACTCTTCAAGTGAATCCAAGTAAGTTTCTTCGGTAAGCATTTGACCGCGCTCTAAGCTGGTCATGCCAGGCTCAGTCACAACAAATGATTCGAAGTAAAGAACTCGTTCAATATCACGTAAAGTCATATCTAGTAATAAACCAATACGCGATGGTAGTGATTTTAAGAACCAGATGTGCGCTACAGGAGAAGCTAATTCGATGTGACCCATACGATCACGACGAACTTTAGATTGGGTAACTTCTACGCCACACTTCTCACAAATAACACCACGGTGCTTCAAACGTTTGTATTTACCACACAAACATTCGTAATCTTTAACTGGGCCAAAAATACGGGCACAGAATAAACCGTCACGCTCAGGCTTAAAAGTACGATAGTTAATCGTCTCTGGTTTCTTCACCTCACCAAACGACCAACTGCGGATCTGGTCTGGTGAAGCTAGGCCAATTTTAATGCCTTCAAACTCTTCGGTCTTGCTTTGTTGCTTAAGAAACTTAAGTAAATCTTTCACGTTTCTCTCCAGGTTGGAGTTAAACCTGGGGCGTTTCTAATGAAACGCCCGCCTTGCTTTTAATTCAGGTGAAGTCCTGTGCTTACAGCTCATCCAACTCAATGTTGATACCAAGAGAGCGAATCTCTTTGAGCAACACGTTGAACGACTCAGGCATGCCTGGCTCCATCTGGTGATTACCATCAACGATGTTCTTGTACATCTTAGTACGACCGTTAACGTCATCAGATTTAACCGTTAGCATTTCCTGTAGAGTGTAAGCAGCACCATATGCTTCCAGTGCCCATACTTCCATCTCACCGAAGCGCTGACCACCAAACTGTGCTTTACCACCTAGAGGTTGCTGAGTAACCAAGCTGTAAGAACCAGTAGAACGAGCGTGCATCTTGTCATCAACCAAGTGGTTAAGTTTCAACATGTACATGTAACCAACAGTTACAGGGCGCTCAAATTCTTGACCGGTACGGCCGTCACGTAACACGATTTGACCTGAATCAGGTAAGTCGGCTAAACGTAATAGCTCTTTAATTTCAGCTTCTTTAGCACCATCAAATGCAGGGGTAGCCATTGGCACACCGCCACGTAAGTTCTTGGCCAAAGTCATTACTTCTTCATCAGTGAAGCTAGCAACGTCAACTTTAAGCGCATCATCACCTACGTTGTACACTTTCTGGATGAAGTCACGCAGTTTATCCATTTCGATTTCACGCTGAACTTTCAGCATTTCATCAATTTTTTCACCAACACCTTTAGCTGCTAGGCCTAAGTGGGTTTCAAGGATCTGACCGATGTTCATCCGCGATGGTACACCTAGTGGGTTCAAGCAGATGTCTACTGGGCGACCAGTTTCGTCATAAGGCATATCTTCACGAGGAACAATGGTGGAAATTACACCTTTGTTACCGTGACGACCCGCCATCTTGTCACCAGGTTGAATACGACGTTTAACTGCTAAGTAAACTTTAACAATCTTCAGTACGCCAGGCGCTAAGTCATCACCTTGGGTGATCTTGCGGCGCTTAATGTCGAACTGTTTGTCGAATTCAGCTTTGATTTCGTCATATTGCGCAGCAATTTGCTCTAGCTGCGTTTGCGCGTCTTCATCGCTTAATGCCGCTTCTAGCCACTCTGCAGGTTGCTGGCGGTCTAAGTCAGCTTCTGACTTGCCGGCTGCAATCAATACAGATTTAGCACGAGCAAAGATACCGTCTTCAAGGATCTTGAATTCTTCGGTTAAATCTTTTTTCGCTTCTTTAAGCTGCATAGACTCAATTTCTTGAGCACGCTTGTCTTTTTCTACGCCATCGCGAGTAAAGACTTGAACGTCGATTACGGTACCAAATACAGAGTTAGGTACACGTAGTGATGTATCTTTAACATCAGACGCTTTCTCACCGAAGATGGCACGCAATAGCTTCTCTTCAGGTGTTAATTGTGTTTCACCTTTAGGGGTTACTTTACCCACTAAGATGTCACCGGGCTTAACTTCAGCACCTACGTATACAATACCTGACTCGTCAAGTTTGCTTAGCGCTGATTCACCAACGTTTGGAATATCGGCTGAGATTTCTTCACTGCCAAGCTTAGTATCACGAGCGATACAGCTTAACTCTTGAATGTGAATAGTAGTAAAGCGATCTTCTTTAACTACGTTCTCAGAAATACCGATCGAATCCTCAAAGTTGTAACCATTCCAAGGCATGAACGCTACGCGCATGTTTTGACCCAATGCCAACTCACCTAGGTCAGTTGAAGGACCATCTGCTAGTACGTCGCCTTTAGCTACCAATTCGCCTGATTTAACTACCGGACGTTGGTTGATACAGGTGTTTTGGTTAGAACGGGTGTACTTAGTTAGCGTGTAAATGTCGATACCTGCTTCACCTGGAAGCATCTCGTCTTCATTTACTTTAACTACGATGCGGCTTGCATCTGCGTAGTCAACCGTACCACCACGTTTCGATACAACAGTTACACCAGAGTCAACCGCTACTGCACGCTCAATACCAGTACCTACTAACGGCTTGTCAGCGCGTAGAGTTGGTACAGCTTGACGTTGCATGTTAGAACCCATCAATGCACGGTTTGCATCATCGTGTTCTAGGAACGGAATCAACGATGCCGCTACAGAAATAATCTGCTGAGGACTTACGTCCATGTACTGAATTTGGTCAGTAGGCATGTAGGTTGATTCACCCTTGTGGCGACAAGGTACTAAATCTGTTTCAAGTAATTTACCGTTTGCGTCAGCTTCAGCGTTTGCCTGAGCGATCACATAAGTGCCTTCATCAATCGCTGATAAGTAATCTACTTCATCAGTGATTTGGCCTTCAATTACTTTGCGGTAAGGGGTTTCTAAGAAACCAAACTCATTAGTGCGAGAATAAACCGCCAACGAGTTAATCAAACCAATGTTTGGACCTTCCGGCGTTTCAATCGGACATAGACGACCGTAGTGCGTTGGGTGTACATCTCGCACTTCAAAGCCAGCACGTTCACGAGTTAAACCACCTGGGCCTAATGCAGAAACACGACGTTTGTGTGTTACTTCAGAAAGCGGGTTGTTTTGATCCATGAACTGAGACAATTGGCTTGAACCAAAGAACTCTTTAACCGCAGCCGAGATTGGCTTAGCGTTAATTAAGTCTTGTGGCATCAATGCATCAAGGTCACCTAAGCTTAGGCGCTCTTTAACAGCACGCTCTACACGTACTAAACCAACGCGGAATTGGTTTTCAGCCATTTCGCCTACGCTACGAATACGACGGTTACCAAGGTGGTCGATATCATCAACTTCACCACGGCCGTTACGAATTTCGATTAGCGTTTGCATAACCTTAACGATGTCTTCTTTATCAAGCACACCAGCCACTGAACCGTCTTCACGGCCAACACGGCTGTTGAACTTCATACGGCCAACTGTTGATAAGTCGTAACGGTCGCCGTTAAAGAACAAGTTCTCGAACAATGCTTCTGCTGCGTCTTTTGTTGGTGGCTCACCAGGACGCATCATACGGTAAATTTCAACTAACGCTTCTAGGCGGTTTGTTGAAGAATCAACACGCAAAGTATCAGAGATAAATGAACCATGATCTAGGTCGTTGGTATAAATCGTTTTTATCACCGAGTGACCAGCTTGCGAAAGCGCAGCAATTAACTCTAGGTTTAATTCGCTGTTAGCCTCGGCAATAACTTCACCAGTGCTTTCGTCAACGTACTCTTCAGCCAATACTTTATCAGCAAGGTACTCAACCGGCACTTCGATTTGCTCAACGCCTGATTTTTCCAGTTGACGAATATGGCGCGCTGTTACACGACGGCCTGCTTCAATCAATACTTCGCCGTTTAGCATAACGTCGAAAGAAACAGTGTCACCACGTAAACGAGCTGGTACTAGCTCCATCATCACTTTACCGTCTTTCAATTCGAAAGCAGTAGAGTCAAAGAAGGTTTCTAGAATCTCTTGCGTGGTCATTTCTAACGCGCGCAAAATAATAGATGCTGGAAGCTTACGACGACGGTCGATACGAACAAACAAGTTGTCTTTAGGATCGAATTCGAAGTCTAACCATGAACCACGGTAAGGAATAACGCGCGCGTTATATAACACTTTACCTGATGAGTGTGTTTTACCACGGTCATGATCGTAGAATACACCAGGACTACGGTGCAACTGAGATACGATAACACGCTCTGTACCATTAATCACAAAGGTACCATTACCTGTCATCAATGGGATTTCACCCATGTATACTTCTTGCTCTTTGATGTCTTTAACCGTGCCAGCCGGAGCCTCACGATCAAACAACACTAAACGCAATTTAACGCGCAAGGGAGCAGAGTAGGTGACTCCACGAATTTGACATTCTTTAACGTCAAAAACCGGCTCGCCAAGACGATAGCTAACATATTGTAGCTCTGAATATCCTGAATAACTGGCAATCGGGAATACACTGCGGAATGCAGCTTCCAGCCCATACTCGCCTTCAGGATCGATCTCTATGAATTTCTCAAAAGAGTCAAGCTGTATTGAAAGCAGGTAAGGCGTGTCCACTACTTGAGGACGTTTTCCAAAGTCCTTACGAATGCGTTTTTTCTCTGTATAAGAGTAAACCATATGGTTCCTCAGCTCGCTGATAAGTGACCCACTCTGTCCGCAAAATCTGGGACAGTTCTTACATACCGTTTGTCATTGTCGAAGAGAATTCCTTCTCTAAGTTTTTTGCTAGACGCACCATCTAAAACGGTGATAAAAAAGACGGCGTCCTACAGCGCAAAAAGGCCGGTGGTTAAATAACCACCAGCCATAGCCTATAAAGGCTGCAATCTACTTATAGGTAGATTACTTAAGCTCAACAGAAGCACCAGCTTCTTCAAGAGCAGCTTTAAGAGCTTCAGCTTCTTCTTTCTCAACGCCTTCTTTGATTGCAGCAGGAGCTGAATCAACAAGACCTTTAGCTTCTTTCAGGCCTAGACCTGTAGCGCCACGTACCGCTTTAATAGCAGCAACTTTGTTAGCGCCAGCAGCAGTAAGAATTACGTCGAATTCTGATTGCTCTTCAGCAGCAGCACCAGCGTCACCAGCAACAGCAACAGCTGCAGCAGCAGATACGCCGAACTTCTCTTCCATAGCTTCGATTAGTTCAACAACGTCCATTACTGACATTTCAGCAACAGCTTCGATAATTTGGTCTTTAGTGATAGACATGACTCAAATTCCTAAATTCAATTAAATTTATAAAATAATGTAGCAACAAGCAAATTATGCTGCTTCTGACTCTTTTTGGTCGCGTAGTGCGGCCAGAGTGCGAACCAGCTTGCCTGCAGAAGCTTCTTTCATAGTTGCCATTAACTTGGCAATTGCTTCTTCGTAAGTTGGTAGTTTTGCAAGAACGTTTACGTCTGCTAATGCACCTTCAAATGCTGCTGCACGTACTTCAAAGTTGTCTTGCTCTTTAGCGAAGTCTGTAAATAGACGCGCTGCAGCACCTGGGTGCTCATTAGAGAAGGCAATCAAAGTAGGACCAGTGAATGACTCAGTAAGACATTCTAGGTCTGTGCCAGCTACTGCACGGCGAGCAAGGGTATTACGTACCACTTGCATAGATACGCCAGCTTCACGTGCTTTAGCACGAAGTGAAGTCATCGCATCTACAGTTACGCCACGTGAATCAGCAACTACTGCAGAAAGTGCACCTTTGGCAGCTTCGTTGACGCCAGCAACAATTTGCTTCTTGTCTTCGAGTCTTAAGGCCATTGGCTTTACTCCTGGATTCCAATACCAGATAAATCTGGTGTTTACTTCCCTCTAAGTCATTAGATTTAGAGGCCTTTACGGTTTGGTTGTCCAGAATAAAAAATTTATTCTTGGGTTTCCTCACCATCTACGTAGGAGATTAAGCTAGAAACTAGCACCTACGGTCTTGGATGAGGGCATAAGCCCTGACCCATAAATACAAAGCGCAAAATGATAGTATAAATTTTGCGCTTTGTAAATGATTAAGCTTGAGTATCTAAAGTAGCTACATCAACAGTTAGACCAGCACCCATAGTGGTTGATAGGCTAACTTTCTTGATGAACTGACCTTTAGATTGAGCAGGTTTTGCTTTTTTAAGAGCAACAACCAATGCTTCAAGGTTCTCTTTAAGCTTGTCAGCATCAAAATCGGCTTTACCAATAGTAGTATGGATAATACCGTTTTTGTCGTTGCGGTAACGAATCTGACCCGCTTTAGCTAGTTTAACTGCATCAGCTACGTTAGGAGTAACTGTACCCACTTTAGGGTTAGGCATTAAACCACGTGGACCTAGGATTTGACCTAGTTGACCAACAACGCGCATTGCATCTGGAGAAGCAATTACTACGTCAAAGTCCATCTCACCTGCTTTAACTTGAGCAGCCAAGTCGTCCATACCAACTACGTCAGCACCAGCTTCAGTAGCGGCTTCGGCGTTAGCACCTTGAGTAAATACAGCAACACGAACGTTACGACCAGTACCGTGTGGTAGTACAGTAGCACCACGAACGTTTTGGTCAGATTTACGTGGGTCAACACCAAGGTTAACCGCTGCATCTACGCTTTCTAGGAACTTAGCTGACGCTAATTCTTTAAGAAGAGCAACAGCTTCGTTTACTGAGTATTCTTTTGTTGAATCAACTTTTTCGTTGATCGCACGCATGCGCTTAGAAAGTTTTGCCATCGTATTAGCCCTCTACAACCAAGCCCATAGAACGGGCAGAACCTTCAATTGAACGAACCATTGCGTCTACATCAGCACCAGTCATATCTACTGCTTTAGTATTAACAATCTCTTCTAGTTGAGCGCGTGTTACTTTGCCAACTTTTTCTTTGTTTGGAACACCAGAACCAGACTTGATGCCAGCCGCTTTCTTCAATAAGTAAGAAGCAGGTGGAGTTTTGGTTTCAAAAGTGAAAGAACGGTCAGAATAAACAGTAATTACTACTGGTACTGGCGCGCCTTTTTCAATTGAATCTGTTTTCGCGTTGAATGCTTTACAGAATTCCATGATGTTTACACCATGTTGACCTAGAGCAGGACCAACTGGTGGTGACGGGTTTGCGGCACCCGCAGCAACTTGAAGCTTAATATAAGCTTGGACTTTTTTAGCCATTTTAAATTTACCTTATTTTGGGTTCAAACGCCTTTCGCACATGCGATTAGCTTCCCGATAGAACAAAGGGCAGCGGATTATAGTCGATCCCCTGCCCTAAAAACAACTGATTGTTTATTTTTTATCAGCCTTTCTCGATTTGTCCGAATTCTAGCTCTACTGGAGTAGCTCGGCCGAAAATCAATACTGATACTTTTACGCGGCTCTTTTCGTAATCCACTTCTTCGATAGTACCGTTGAAGTCGGCGAATGGGCCATCGGTAACACGAACCACTTCGCCTGGTTCGAATAGAGTTTTTGGTCTTGGCTTGTCACTGGTTTCATCCAAGCGATCCAAGATAGCTTTCGCTTCTTTGTCAGAAATTGGCGCTGGGCGCTCTGCCGTTCCACCAATAAAGCCTAGTACCCGCGGTACACTTTTCACTAAGTGCCAGCTTTCATCGTTTAGATCCATTTGAACCAAAACGTAACCAGGGAAGAACTTGCGCTCACTCTTACGCTTTTGACCAGCGCGCATTTCAACTACTTCTTCAGTCGGTACTAGAATCTCACCAAAAGAATCTTCCATAGAATGGATTTGGATGTACTCTTTTAATGATTTAGATACGCGAGCTTCATAGCCAGAAAAAGCCTGAACCACGTACCAACGCAATTTGCGCTCTTCAGTCATTAGATACCTACCCCTGTTACAAAGGCAACTAGGCGAACCAATATCGCATCTAGGCCCCACAAAATTAGTGACATGAATGCAGTAGCAGCTAATACAATCATGGTAGTTTGAATGGCTTCTTGACGAGTAGGCCAGATAACCTTACGCACTTCCATACGCGACTCTTTAGCAAATTCGAAGGCTTGCTTGCCTTTATTGGTTTGCGATGCAATGCCTAAAGCAGCAATAACGGCAATCACAACACCGATTACACGCACCAAGATCGACATATCTGTATATAGGTAGTTACCTACAACAGC
The DNA here is from genome assembly GCF_045277145.1 of Agarivorans sp. JK6. Taxonomy (NCBI): domain Bacteria; kingdom Pseudomonadati; phylum Pseudomonadota; class Gammaproteobacteria; order Alteromonadales; family Alteromonadaceae; genus Agarivorans; species Agarivorans sp. JK6. The sequence goes on from NZ_CP113525.1 coordinate 4,087,309, forward strand.
GGCGATTAAAATTAGAGCAGCTAATGCCCATTTTAGGCCATCTAACGACCCACTTTGGTTTTCAGTACTGGTACTCATCAAACAACCTACAAATAATCCCACAAAATCATAAATCCCTTCATATAGGGATAGTGGCAGGGGTGGAGAGATTCGAACTCCCAACATTCGGATTTGGAATCCGACGTTCTGCCATTGGAACTACACCCCTATAGCACGAAGCCCGACATTATAGGCACTTTGTTTCAAGATTGTAACCCTTGAATGTCGAAAAAACGCGACTGGGCAAACAATAAATTGCCCGGGTATTTATAACACCAGAGCAGAACTTAAAGATCTTGCCTTTAAAAACAAAAAAGGCCGCTTACGCGACCTTTTTCTTGCTGTGCTGCTCTTCTTATTCGAAGATTTTAGCTACAACACCCGCACCTACTGTACGGCCACCTTCACGGATTGCGAAGCGTAAACCTTCGTCCATCGCGATTGGGCAAATTAGCTCTACAACAAATTTCAAGTTGTCGCCTGGCATTACCATTTCTACGCCTTCTGGTAACTCTACAGAACCAGTTACGTCAGTTGTACGGAAGTAGAACTGTGGACGGTAGCCTTTGAAGAATGGCGTGTGACGGCCACCTTCATCTTTGCTTAGTACGTATACTTCAGCTTCGAACTTGGTGTGTGGAGTGATTGAACCAGGTGCTGCCAATACTTGACCACGCTGTACTTCGTCACGCTTAGTACCACGTAGAAGAATACCACAGTTCTCACCAGCACGACCTTCGTCTAGAAGCTTGCGGAACATTTCTACACCAGTACAAGTTGTCTTAGTAGTCTCTTTAACACCTACGATTTCAATTTCTTCTGAAACCTTGATGATACCGCGCTCTACACGACCTGTTACTACCGTACCACGACCTGAAATTGAGAATACATCTTCAATTGGTAGTAGGAATGGCTTGTCGATGTCACGCTCTGGCTCTGGGATGTAAGTATCTAGCGCTTCTGCTAGTTCTACAATTTTAGCTTCCCATTGCTCTTCGCCTTCTAGGGCTTTAAGCGCTGAACCTTGAATTACTGGAATGTCATCACCTGGGAATTCATATTCAGATAGAAGTTCACGTACTTCCATTTCTACTAATTCTAGAAGCTCTTCGTCGTCTACCATGTCACATTTGTTCATGAATACGATGATGTAAGGTACACCAACCTGACGAGAAAGTAGGATGTGCTCACGTGTTTGTGGCATTGGACCATCTGTAGAAGCTACTACTAGGATAGCGCCGTCCATCTGTGCTGCACCGGTGATCATGTTTTTAACGTAATCGGCGTGTCCAGGACAGTCTACGTGTGCGTAGTGACGAGTTGGAGTGTCGTACTCTACGTGTGAAGTAGAAATGGTGATACCGCGCTCGCGCTCTTCTGGAGCGTTATCGATTGCTGCGAAATCTTTAGCTTCACCACCGTATACTTTTGCAAGTACGTTAGTAATAGCTGCTGTTAGAGTTGTTTTACCGTGGTCAACGTGGCCAATTGTACCAACGTTTACGTGCGGTTTTGAACGTTCAAATTTTTCTTTAGACATAATAGTCCCTCTGGATAAAGGTCATTGGTACAAAGCACCATTGGTTTACGCTTACCGACCGGTAAAAAGTAATAGGGAGACTAAAAAAGGAATGTGGTGCTGATAGGCAGATTCGAACTGCCGACCTCACCCTTACCAAGGGTGCGCTCTACCAACTGAGCTATATCAGCACTGTGGAGCGGGCAGCGGGAATCGAACCCGCATCATCAGCTTGGAAGGCTGAGGTAATAGCCATTATACGATGCCCGCATCAAACCTTTGGAAGACGACCTACTACCAAAATAAATGGTGGGGGGGGACGGATTCGAACCATCGAAGCTTTCGCGGCAGATTTACAATCTGCTCCCTTTGGCCACTCGGGAACCCCCCCACACTGTCACCTTGTAACAAGGTGAAGCCTTACACTTAAGAGATGGTGCCGATTGCCGGAGTCGAACTGGCGACCTACTGATTACAAGTCAGTTGCTCTACCAACTGAGCTAAATCGGCATCGCTTAAGTGCTGCGCATTCTATGTAATGCATTTATTAAATGCAACAACCAAATGGAAAAAAAAACTAAGGATTGATGTGAACGCGCAAAAATCAGCCAGCAGGCTCAATTATTGGCCGCGTAGCGATACTTCACCGGCCATAAAGGCTTGTTGTTGACCGTTTATTTCAAGCAGTAATTGGCCTTGCTTATCTACGCCTTTTGCCGTGCCTTTTAACTGTCGCTCCTCGGAGAAGCGCAAGCTTACCGCTTGTTCTGCAAAAATATCGTAGCGATTCCAACGCTGCTGTAGAGCAGCGAAGCCCTGCAACCGAAATACCTCGAACATCTGATTCAAAGACTCAACTATAGCTATAGCGAGGTCGGTTCTGTTTAAAGGGGACTTAGCATTCGTTTCTAACTGAGCGAAAGCTTGGTCAATTTGCTCTGCCTGAAGGCTAGCCACTCTAACATTCACTCCTAAGCCAACCACCAAACTAACTTCGCTATTAGCGTGACCTTGAAGCTCAATTAGTACTCCACCAAGCTTTTTACCACCAAGATAAATATCATTTGGCCACTTTAAGCCTAAATCCTTAAAACCGGCCTTTTCTAATGCTTCTACAATCGCTAGCCCAACAGCTAAGCTTAAGCCCATGGCGGCCTCAATGCCATCTTGCAGGCGCCACAACAAAGACATACAAAGTTGACCCGCATAAGGCGTTTGCCATGCTCGCCCTCTCCTGCCACGACCAGCACTTTGGTATTCGGCGAGAACCACTTGGCCATGTTCCACGCTGTCTATATTGCTCATCAACCAAGCATTGGTTGAATCAACCTGGTCGAATACCAAGGGCATATTATTGGGTAGAGCCTGTTCTAAAACTTTAGAATCTAGCAGAGAGAGCGGCTGGGCCAAGCGGTAACCTTTGCCTTTCACACTGTAGATATCCAAACCCAAAACCGAGTACTGCTTGATATAACTAGCAATTGTGGTTCGAGAAACATCAAGTTGCTTAGCTAAGCTTTCGCCAGAGCAAAATTCACCTAATGAGAGAGCGCTTATCAGCTGATAAGGTTTACTCTGTTGCATCGGGCCTGCCTAATACTGTGCTTGGCTCAATCTCACCAGAGTGGGTAATAAAACGAACTTCTGGTTGCAGTAACACATTAAAGGATTGCCATACTTGCTGGCGAATGTGGCAACATAGTGCGAGTAAGTCGCTAGCTTTTGCATTGGCTTTGTTAACCAATACCAAAGCTTGATCTTGATGCACTGCTGCACCACCTATTGAATAACCTTTTAGGCCAAGTTTATCTATTAGCCAGCCCGCGGCTAGCTTAGCTTGTCCCTTGCTTGCTGGATAATTTGGCATCTCAGGGTAACGAGATAGCAAGCTTGAAAGATGCTCTTGGCTAATCAGAGGGTTTTTAAAAAAGCTGCCAGCATTGCCTAGTACCTTAGGATCAGGAAGTTTGCTGATGCGCATTCTGCACACCTCTTCAAACACTGTCTGCGCAGACACATCTTCAGCTAGCTTCTGCAATCCACCATAGTCACGCTTTGCTAACCATGACTTACTAAGCTTAAAGGTAACCTTGCTGATAATAACTTGGTCTTTTAGCTGAGCTTTGAAAATGCTGTCTCGATAAGCAAATTTGCACTGTTTACTGCTGAGAGTTTGCATGCTGTTTGTCAGCAAGGAGTAAAATTCAACCTCACTGCATACATCGGCTAGCTCAATGCCATAAGCGCCAATGTTTTGTACTGGAGACGCACCCACTGTTCCGGGGATCAGGGCTAAATTCTCTAAGCCCGGCATTCCTTGTTTAACAGTCCACTGCACAAACTGGTGCCAATCTTCTCCCGCTGCTGCTTCAATGGTGTAGCAGTCTGCGTCATCACTAACATCAATGCCGCGTAACTTATTTACTATAACCAGCCCGCGAAAGTCTTCTAGCAGCAGTAAGTTAGAGCCTCCACCAATCACAATCCACGGTAGTTGCTTGGAGCCAGCCCACGCAATGAGCTCGTTGATGTCTTCAGCATGTTTTAATTCAACAAAATGCTTAGCTTTGGCCGCTAAAGCAAAGGTATTGTAGGTGCTTAAATCAACATCACTTTGTATCGAGGAAACTACACTCATTTTCTTAAACGAACCCGACTTACTTCATGGTTAGCACTTTTTTCTAAGATCAAATCAGCGCGCTCTCGGGTGGGAAGAATATTCTCAATTAAATTTACGTGATTAATTGAAGACCAGATTTGCTTAGCAATCTTCGCGGCTTCTTTTTCATCAAGTCGAGCGTAATGATGGAAGTAGTTATTAGGATGAGTGAAAGCGCTAGCCCGTAACTTTTGAAAGCGTTCGATATACCAAGTTTCAAGAAGCTCTGGTTCGGCATCAACAAATATCGAAAAGTCCAAATAATCGGAAACAAATACCTGCCGAGGTTGATTGGGATAATCGCGGGCCGATTGCAGCACGTTTAAGCCTTCAAGAATAACAATATCCGGCTGCTCTACTTTAATCTGCTTATCTTTTACGATGTTATAAGAAAGGTGGGAGTATACTGGCGCCGAGACACTTTCCTCTCCAGATTTAAGCGCTGCCACAAAATCGACCAAGGCTTTTTGATCATAACTTTCTGGGAAACCTTTACGCTGCATCAAGCCACGCGCTTCAAGCTCTTCGTTAGGCAATAAGAAACCGTCGGTGGTTACAATATCAACCTTAGGATGCTCCGGCCAACGTTGCAGCAGCGCCTCCAAGATCCGTGACGTGGTACTTTTACCGCCGGCTACACTACCAGAAACACCTATGATATACGGGACATGTTTTCCACTACCTAAAAAATTAGCTAATACTTCTCGGCGGTCTTGGCGCGCTTTAACGTATAAGTTGAGCAAGCGAGATAACGGCAGGTAAATATCTACAACCTGAGGCAGGGACAGCGCTTCGTTAATACCACGAATGCTTTCAAGATCATCTTCGGTAAGAGTAAGAGGTACTGATTGACGGAGTGTTGACCAAGCTTCGCGTTCAAAATCTAAATAACTAAACGCATGCGGCGCGGTGGTGTAAGTTGCTGGCATGGGCCCTTCCTATATAGTGCGGCACAACCATATACCAAAACTAAATAACTCTCCAGCTTAAGGCAGGATTTAACCCTGTTTGCGGAATTTGTCTTCGCGTAAAGGAACCACTTTAGGACTGCGCTCAACCAAATGAACAGAAGGTAGGTCGTAATCGTAAGCACGTTTGTTGCGGGCGACTTTATTAAATACAACACCGGATATTTCTAAATCCATCCGCGCCAACTTATTCAATGCATTTTCGATTGATTTACCATCGGTTCGTTCCGCCTGTACAACCAACAACGTGGCGTCAACCGAAGGTGCAACCATAACCGCATCACTAACCTGCATTAATGGGCCGGTTTCAATAACAATGCGATCGTAGTGCTGACGCAAGCCCTTGAGCAACAGCTTGAACTTTTTAGAGGCTAATAAAGAGGTAGAGTGTCGGTCAATCAAACCTGCGGTTAGTACATCAAAACCTAACTGGTTATCACGGTGAATACATTGCGATACAGAATGAGTGCGCGCCAGTAAGTGGGTTAAACCCGGTTGTGACAATGAGTAGTTTAAGTAGGTAGAAACCGAAGCGCGACGTAAATCAGCGTCAATCAATAATACCTTTTCTACGTCACTACAGGCCGACGCAGTTTGAATGGTTAAGCTGGTTTTGCCCTCACCTTCTAAAGCAGAGGTAAACAACACAACTTGGCCACGGTTTGGTCGCATTTGTAGACGGGCTCGCAACGAGCGCAGTGGCTCTCCCAACCAAGGGTGAACACCTTGTCTGAGCCATTTATTACTGCGCACCTTCACTTTTGGAACTTCAGCTATCACTTCAACACTTAAAGCGTTTTCCAGCTCATCAACCGTTGAGAACGTACGTGACATAGCCTGTCTAAGTAATACAAACACCACACTCAAAATACCGGCAAGCATGCCGGCTAGTATCACGATGATTGCTTTCTTTGGTTTAATTGGAGACTCTGGGATCCGTGCGCTATCAACCAACTGAGCATAACCCCGGTTGAATCCTTCTGCTGCTTCGGCTTCCTTAAACTTCTCAAGGAAAGTGTTGTAAAGTCGGGTATTACTTTCTATCTCGCGAGTCAGTTGGTTAAAACGCGTTGTCTTGCGGCTAAGGTCTTGATATCTCACCTTAGCTAATCGTAAAGATTCTGATAAAGCGGCTTCGCGCGCAACAGCAGACTGATAGCTTTTCTCGATACCTGAGATAATAAAATCGGTTTGGCTGCGTAGCTCTAATTCAACCCTTGAGATCTCTCCCGTCAAGGACACACGCTTAGGGTGTTTAGGTCCATAACGCTTAGCTAAGTCGGCTTGTTCTAATTCCAACTCAATCCGTCGGCGCTTAATATTTTGCACCATAGGATCACGTTGAATCTCACTTAGGGAGGTGAGTTTATTTAAATCGCCAGTGGCGGTGCGTCTTACAAGATTCCATAGCGCACTGGCCTCACTTTTAATCCGCTGAGCTTCTAGTTGCTGAGTTGTCAGTTGCTGCAGCTCTTTACCGATAAGCCCTAAGATACCTTCCTGATCAACCAGGTTTTCTTGCTCGCGATACAGCTGCAGTTCAACTTCTGAGCTCTGCAGGGCTGACTTTAAGCGATTCAGCTCTTGCAATAACCAGCCAATAGTTTGATCAGTGGCCGCTTCGCTAGAGCTTCTGTGATACTCAATATAAGCTTCTGCTACTGCAATAGAGACTTGCTGAGCCAGTAACTTGTCCCAGCTTCTAAATTTGATTTCGACTAAACGACTTTTAGGTAACGGCGTTACCGATAATCGACTTTTAAATACCCTTAATATCTGAGCTTCACTTGGTGAGTTAGTGCTACTAAATTGAGAACTATAGCCAAGGGTAATGACCTGCCACCAATAACGCCAAGGGGCAATTGGTTTGCGTAAAAATTCAGGATGATGTTGTAAATCTAACTTATGAATAACCGCCAGTGCGATACGCTCAGAACGGAGAATTTCTGTTTCGGTATTAAAGTAAGCTTCAGCTTGGGTATCGAAGTTGTAGACATCTTCTACAGCTACCATTTTGGTTTGGCTGTAACCGATCATTAGCTTGGAGGATGCTTGGTATAAAGAAGGCAGCGCTTTTACATACAACATACTTAGCAGCAACGTGACCATCACAACCAAGATAATGTTTAATTTTGCTTGCCACAAAGTAACAAAGAGATGACGTAAATCGACTTCTTTGCTCTCTCTATTTTGTGACGACTTCTGCTCTTCCATGAACCTAAACGGTGACTCCATTACCTAATGTACTTCCTATAACTAACTGATACTGCCAGCTCAGCGGGCCAGATGCAATTAGGAAATATTGGAATTGCAGGTGAAAAAAATGCTTCATGCTGCAAAAAACAATAATAATATAATTATTATTAATAAACGAAAAAAGGCTCCCAATGGGAGCCTTTTTCATAGTTTTAAAGCTTAGGCTTTAACTACTACGTCTACCAAAGTCCAAGACTTAGTCTTAGAGATTGGAGCACATTCTCTGATGGTAACTACATCGCCTTGAGCGGCAACGTTAGCTTCATCATGAGCGTGTAGCTTAGTAGTGCGTTTGGTGTATTTCCCGTAGATAGGGTGTTTAACCTGACGCTCAATAGCAACAACAATAGACTTGTCCATTTTGTCGCTAACTACTTTACCTTGCAATGTACGGATATCGCTCATTACGCACCTGCCTTCTGATTCAGAATTGTTTTCACACGCGCGATATCGCGACGTACGTTTTTAAGCAAGTGAGTTTGAGCCAATTGGCCAGTACTTGCTTGCATACGCAAGTTGAATTGCTCACGAAGCAGGTTTAGTAGCTCAGCTTTAAGCTCTTCAACACTTTTATCTTTAAGTTCGTTCGCTGTCATTACATCACCGTCCGCGTTACAAAAGTGGTGCTAATAGGTAACTTACGCGCAGCAAGCTCGAAAGCTTCGCGAGCAAGACCTTCTGAAACGCCGTCCATTTCATACAGAACTTTGCCTGGCTGAATTTGGGCTACCCAGTATTCCACGTTACCTTTACCTTTACCCATACGAACCTCAAGAGGCTTCTGAGTAATCGGCTTGTCTGGGAATACACGGATCCAGATTTTACCTTGACGTTTAATGTGACGAGTCATCGCACGACGTGCTGCTTCGATCTGACGAGCAGTAAGACGGCCACGACCAGTCGCTTTAAGACCGAAGTCGCCAAAAGACACGTTTTGTCCTTTGCCTAAACCACGGTTACGACCAGTGTGTTGCTTACGGAATTTAGTACGTTTTGGTTGTAACATTCCCGGTTCTCCTATTTAGCGTTGCGCTTGTTACCGCGCTTCGGCTTAGAAGGAGCTTCAGGTGCTGCAGCCACTGGCATTCCGCCAAGTACTTCGCCTTTAAAGATCCAAACTTTAACGCCGATGATACCGTAAGTAGTCAACGCTTCTGAAGTTGAGTAATCGATATCAGCACGTAAAGTGTGTAGAGGTACACGACCTTCACGGTACCATTCAGCACGAGCAATTTCTGCACCGCCTAAACGACCACTAACTTGAACCTTGATACCTTTAGCGCCTAGGCGCATTGCGTTTTGTACTGCGCGCTTCATAGCACGACGGAACATAACACGACGCTCTAGCTGGCTAGAGATAGAGTCTGCTACTAATTTAGCGTCTAACTCAGGCTTACGAACTTCTGAGATATTGATTTGCGCAGGTACGCCAGCTAATTTAGCTACGTTCTTGCGAAGTTTTTCAACATCTTCACCTTTCTTACCAATTACAACACCTGGGCGAGCAGTGTGAATAGTTACACGAATGCTCTTAGCAGGACGTTCAATAGTAATGCGAGATACAGAAGCGCTTTTCAATTCTTTAGTTAAGAATTGACGCACTTTGTGGTCGCTGTAAAGGTTATCTGCGTATTCACCTTTATCGGCATACCAGGTTGAATTCCATGGTTTTACGATACCTAGGCGAATACCATTAGGATGTACTTTCTGACCCATTGCTTATCTCCTAGTTATCAGACACAACCACAGTGATGTGGCTGGTACGCTTGATAATACGGTCGGCTCGGCCTTTAGCACGAGGACGAATACGCTTTAGAGTTGGACCATCATCTACGAAGATTTTGGTGATTTTCAACTCATCAATATCAGCACCTTCGTTGTGCTCAGCGTTAGCAATGGCAGATTCTAGAACTTTCTTAACAAGTCCTGCTGCTTTTTTGCTGCTGAATTGCAACGTAACAAGTGCTTTTTCAACTGGTAGACCACGTACTTGATCTGCAACCAGGCGAGCTTTTTGCGCAGAACCACGAGCAAAACGATGTTTAGCTAAAGCTTCCATTATTTAGACTCCTACTTCTTCTTCGCTTTCTTATCAGCAGCGTGGCCGCGATAAGTACGAGTTGGCGCAAATTCACCCAGTTTATGACCGATCATTTCATCGGTAACAAATACTGGAACGTGCTGACGACCATTATGGACAGCGATGGTCAAACCGATCATTTGTGGAATGATCATTGAGCGACGAGACCAAGTTTTCAATGGTTTCTTGTCCCCGCTTTCCACCGCTTTCTCTACCTTCTTCAACAAGTGTAGGTCAATGAATGGACCCTTCTTGAGAGAACGTGGCATGGCGATTCCCCTTATTTCTTAGAACGACGGCGTACGATATATTGATCCGTACTCTTGTTTTTACGAGTTTTGTAACCTTTGGTTGGAACACCCCATGGAGTAACTGGATGACGGCCACCAGAAGTACGACCTTCACCACCACCGTGTGGGTGATCAACTGGGTTCATTACCACACCGCGAACGGTAGGACGAACACCACGCCAGCGCGTTGCACCAGCTTTACCAAGTTTACGTAGCATATGCTCAGCGTTACCAACTTCGCCCAATGTAGCGCGACAATCAGATAAAACTTTACGCATTTCACCGCTACGTAGACGTAGAGTTACGTATGCACCATCACGCGCTACGATTTGAGCGTAAGCACCAGCAGAACGTGCCATTTGGGCACCTTTACCAGGCTTCATTTCAATCGCGTGCACAGTAGAACCTACTGGCATGTTGCGCATTGGCAAACAGTTACCTGCTTCGATTGGTGCATCAACACCAGTCATTAGCGGAGTGCCTGCTTTAACACCTTTAGGTGCTAAAATGTAACGACGCTCACCGTCAGCAAACAATACAAGTGCAATGTTTGCGCTGCGGTTTGGATCGTATTCTAGACGCTCTACTTTCGCAGGGATGCCGTCTTTGTCATTACGTTTGAAGTCGATCATGCGGTAGTGTTGCTTATGACCACCACCGATATGACGAACGGTAATTACACCGCGGTTGTTACGACCACCAGACTTAGACTTACTTTCCAATAAAGGAGCGTAAGGCTTGCCTTTGTGCAGGTCTTGGTTAACCACTTTAACAACGTGGCGACGACCAGCAGATGTAGGCTTACATTTTACAATAGCCATTTAAGATACTCCTTACTCTGCGGCACCGGTGAAGTCGATGTCTGCACCTTCAGCTAAGGTTACATACGCTTTCTTCACGTCGTTGCGGCGACCAAAACGTGCTCCGTGACGCTTAGTTTTACCTTTTTGGTTCAAGGTAGTAACACCAGTCACTTCAACTTCGAATAGTTTTTCAACTGCAGCTTTGATTTCTGCTTTAGTAGCGGTTTTCACTACTTTGAATACGATAGTGTTATCGGCTTCAGCAGACATAGTGCTCTTTTCAGAGATATGTGGAGCTACTAGAACTTTCAACAAACGTTCTTCGCTGATCATGCTAACCACTCCTCAATTTGTTTAACTGCATCAGCAGTTACCAACACTTTATCAAAGGCAATCAAGCTAACTGGGTCAATACCAGCTACGTCACGTACGTCTACTTTATATAGGTTACGTGCGGCCAAGAATAAGTTTTCGTCAACTTCAGGAGTAACGATTAAAACATCGTTAAGATCGAAGTCTTTCAACTTAGCAACTAATTCTTTAGTTTTTGGCGCTTCAACAGCAAATTTTTCAACCACAATCAAACGTTCTTGACGAACAAGTTCAGACAAGATGCTGCGGATTGCGCCGCGGTACATTTTCTTGTTAACTTTTTGGCTGTGATCTTGTGGCTTAGCTGCAAAGGTTACCCCGCCGCTACGCCAAATTGGGCTACGAATAGTACCGGCACGAGCTCGGCCTGTACCTTTCTGACGCCATGGTTTCTTACCACCACCTGATACTTCAGAACGTGTTTTCTGAGCGCGTGAACCCTGGCGAGAACCTGCAGCATATGCAGTTACTACCTGGTGAATCAACGCTTCGTTAAAGTCACGTCCGAAGGTAGTTTCGGAAACTTCAAGAGCGCTTTGCGCGTCTTTCAATACCAATTCCATTACTATCTCCTAACGTTACGCTTTAACAGCAGGTTTAATGATCACGTCACCATTGGTAGCGCCAGGTACGGCACCTTTAACCAAAATTAGGTTACGTTCAACATCAACACGTACAACATCTAGGTTTTGCGTAGTTACACGCTCAGCACCCATATGTCCGGCCATCTTCTTGCCCTTGAATACTTTACCTGGGCTTTGGTTTTGACCAATAGAACCAGGAGCACGGTGGCTCAAAGAGTTACCGTGAGTAAAATCTTGGGTAGCGAAGTTCCAGCGTTTAACACCGCCTTGGAAACCTTTACCTTTAGAAGTACCAGTAACGTCTACTTTTTTAACTTCATTGAACAAGTCAACTTTTAGCTCATCAGCTACGTTAACTTCTTCGCCTTCACCGTCTGCTAGACGGAATTCCCACAGGCCGCGACCCGCGTCAACACCAGCTTTAGCGAATTGACCCGCTTCTGGTTTGCTAACACGACTTGCTTTTTTAGCGCCGGTGGTCACTTGCAGAGCGCGGTAACCGTCGCTGTCCTCAGTGATAACACGAGTAACGCGGTTTGGCTCACATTCGATTACGGTAACTGGAATAGAAGCGCCATCTTCAGTGAAGATGCGAGTCATTCCAACTTTACGACCGATTAGACCAATCATTGTAAAAACCTCTTATTAAACAGACTCAGGCTTAGCCCAAGCTGATTTGCACATCTACACCAGCAGCAAGGTCAAGGCGCATCAAAGCGTCAACTGTTTTATCAGTTGGCTCAACGATGTCTACAAGACGTTTGTGGGTGCGAATTTCATACTGATCACGCGCGTCTTTGTTAACGTGCGGAGATACTAGTACGGTGTAACGCTCTTTACGAGTAGGTAGTGGAATAGGACCACGAACCTGAGCGCCAGTGCGTTTGGCAGTTTCTACGATTTCCGCAGTAGATTGATCGATCAGACGGTGATCAAATGCTTTCAAGCGGATTCGAATTCTTTGGTTCTGCATTGACAGAGCTCCAAATAAAAAATAAAAGAACCTAACACACACCAACGACATCCGATTCCAATATCTGGGGATGGTAGTGCATGCGACGAGTAACGTTTGCTTCCAAATCGGAAGCACTGTTAGTAGTTAACCGTTTAACCAGTTAACTGATGAATTGCCGAAACAACTCAGCCACTAATTTAGTGAGCCGCGGTATTATACTCAAGCACTGTTAAAAAACAAGCCAATCTACAAATTTTGTTCAATCGCTAACCAAATCACCTTCATACAACAGCGGGAATCTTTAAGCAGCTCGCAAAACCTTAATAGTTGTAAGCCTATAATATTCAACAACAAGCATTGAATAGAGCTAGTATGAATACCCAACATAGCTTACTGATTGTTAGCCAACACCTTTGGCCAAAGCAGCTGGAGCATGAAGATGCTCCCTGGATCTACTGGCAAACTAAAACCTTTCCTAATTCCCAACAACTCTCAGAGCACCAACTTGCGCTGGTCGTTGTAGATATCGCCTTACTGCAAAGCCCTGAAAACAAAGCCAGCCTAAGGCATTTGCTCAGTCTGCCTACAACAGAAACGGCTAATGTGCTGTTTTATGCCGACAAGCTACCTAGCGCTAACCAATTATGCGAGCTAGTGAATCAGTTCACGCCAATGCATATCCTGTCTCCAGAAGACTCTGACAGTGAGTTGATTGAGCAGCTAAGATTGCATTGGCCAATTGCCGAACATCACCAGCAGCAACGTTGGTTAGAAAAACAATTGGCCGAGCATGTAGCTCAGTTTCGCGCTAACTTTTTTGATTACACCGCGCTTAGCGACCAAGAGTTATCCGACCAAGTTATTTCGGCGCTGTATGCCTTTTTTAAGGATAACGATGAAGACCACTTGTGCCGAACTTACAGTGCCAACCATTTACTTACCCAAGAAGGAAAGGCCAATCAGTTTTTATGGTTTATCGCCAAAGGAGAAGTGGTTTTAAAGAAACAGCAAGACCAACAAACCTTAGAAGTTGCCCGCATGCAGGCTGGCTCATTGGTAGGAGGTATGTCCTTTGTAACTGGCGAACTCGGTTTTACTAGCGCAGTGACCACCATGCAAACCGATGTGATTAAGTTAGATAGGGTCACGTTTGCCAAGGTATTGGATTCTAGCAGCCACTTATTGCCTTTGTTTACCAACTTGTTGTTGCGGCATTTTAATCGGCGCCTACAAAAAAGTATTCATACCAAACTTACCTTACAAAGCACGCTCAACTCTTTAGATTCTGCCCACAAACAGCTCATCGAAAAGGAGAAGATGGCAGTGCTCGGTCAGCTCATCTCTGGCATTGCTCACGAACTAAATAATCCTGTTGCCGCCATTACCCGCGGCAGTGACACTATCGCAAAGCAATTGCCTAAGGTACTTAACAGCCCGCTTAGTGATGCACAGCAAACATTGGGACAACAGCTGCTCGAAGCCGCTTTTACCCTAACCCCCATGTCTACTAGCGAGATTCGTCAGCGTAGCAATAACTCAATCGACTTATTTGGTGACGCCATAACCGCCAGAAAGGCTGTCAGCATAGGCTTAGATAGACCAGACCTTAGGCAACAGTATTTACAGTGTGCAAGCACTTCCGATAACGTGGAATTAATAAACGCCTTATCTAGCTTCCATCAGATTGGTAATTTTTTACGCAATATTCAAGTCTGCGCGGCACGTATCGCAGAGCTAGTTAAAGGCCTAAAACACTACGCAGGGCAAGACCCTGAGCAACCGGTACTAGCCGACCTAAATGAAGGCATTGCCGAAACGCTAGTGATCTTAGAAAACCGATTACGCGGCTTCGAAGTAGAGTGTAACTACGGTTTACTGCCAGTTTATCGTTGTCACCCAATCGCCTTACAGCAAGTTTGGACTAACCTCATCGCTAACGCTTTAGATGCCATGGAGAGTCGTGGCAAGCTAAGTATTAGTAGTCAATATGTAGAAGCTTCACCTAGCTATCTTTCAATTGTTATAGAAGACACCGGCCCCGGTATAAAGCCCGAGATTATTGAGAAGATTTTCCAGCTAAATTTCACCACCAAACGAGAAGGTAATTTTGGCCTTGGTATAGGCTTAACCGTTTGCCAACAAATAGTTGCACAACATTTAGGCAGAATCGAAGTGGAATCTGAGCTAGGACAATTTACCCGTTTCATTATTACCTTACCATTAAACCAACAATAGGACTTAGAGGAGTCGCACCATGGAACAACTACTGATTTTGTGTGTTGATGATGAACGCGAAGTATTGGATAGCGTTCTTAACGATATAGCCCCTTTAAGCCCACCATTTACTATAGATGGCGCTGAAAGCGTTGCGGAAGCACGCCAAGTAATTAAAGACTTTGAAGCGCAAGGCGGCAAGCTAGCCTTAATTCTTGCCGACCACATCATGCCCGATGAGTTAGGCATCGATTTTCTCATCGACCTCAACCACGCTAGCACCAGTGAATCAGCTAAAAAAATCCTATTAACTGGGCAGGCTGGTCTGCACGACACCATAGAAGCGATTAATCGAGGTGGACTAAATTACTATCTCGCTAAGCCATGGTCAGAAGAGCAACTGCTTAACATCATTAAAGAAAAGCTAACCGATTTTGTTATTGAGTATTGCGACAACCCTATGCCCTATGCTCAGGTACTAGACGGAGAGCGGATCTTTAGTCATATGAACCAACACCGCCTAGACCTAGGTAATTAACAAAATGTCAGTAGAGAATGCTTGCTGCTTAGAAAAATTTGTTTAATAGCCTTATTATAAAAGCAGGATTCTAGAGTTATACCAATCACGCTAGGTAAGTGATTAAAAATAACGCAGGAAAAATACTCGAGAATAAGGCAAGATTTTTCGATAAGTAGTTATTCTACAATCAAAAATTCTAACGCAGTTATCCAGTATTTTAACCAGATAGAATGAACAGTTACTTAGTACGATTGGTATTAGGCAAAGTTATGGATTACGAACAACTAAAAGCGTATTTAATGGGCAAACCTGAGGTGACCCAAGATTTGCCCTTTGCCCCCGATGTGCCGGTATTTAAAGTTCGCGGGAAAATGTTTGCTCTAGTAGGTTGGAAAGACGGCGTAATGAATATGAACTTGAAATGCCAACCCGAGCAAATCGATGCGCTGACCGATATTTATCCCGCCATCACCCGTGGCTACCATATGAATAAACGCCATTGGCTAACTCTTTATTTTGATGGAAGTGATGCCGAACAAGAAGCCTTGCGCTTAATTGATAACTCGTTTGAGTTGGTGGTTAAAGGCATGAACAAACAGGCTCAGCAACAACTGCTAGGCATAAGCTAATCTTGACTCAGCCGTTAAGGTTAGCCTTTAAGCTAGTGCTAATTGGCCTGATTCCGGCTTTATCTGCATGCTCGAGTAATGGTAATAATACTGCCAGCTCAGTTCCTCTAAAAATCGCTTACTGGCCACATCCTGATGTGAGCACCACACCTTTACCACAACTTAAAGTCGCTACGCTAAACCTTGCCCATGGGCGTAAACATGCACTTAACCAGCTGCTGGTGAACGGCGATACCACCAAAAAGAATTTGTTAGACATAGCCACTTACTTACAACAACAAAATATCGACATTGTGGCTTTACAAGAAGCAGACGCAAGTTCATCTTGGTCTGGTGGCTTTGACCATGTTGCTTACCTCGCTCAACATGCTGGCTATCGCTGGTATGCACATAGCATTCACAGCAGCAGTAAGTTGGCCAGCTATGGCACCGCCATTCTTTCCAAATATCCTATTAGTGAAGCGCTTGCGATTAACTTTGCACCTAGCCCGCCCACTACCAGTAAAGGCTTTACCCATGCACGCATAAGGCTTAACTCTGAGCAGAGCCTTGATGTAGTTTCTGTGCACCTAGATTTTTCTCGCGCCAGTATTCGCCAGCAACAACTTGAACAACTCAATAAACAACTAAAAGATACGGTAAATCACACCATTATCATGGGCGACTTTAATAGTGAGGGGCAGCTAGACGAGCCAGATGAAGTAAACCACTTTCTTCAGCATAGTCCTTACCGAGCATTTGAGCTGGGCAACAAAGCCTTGGCCAGCTATAAAAGCAAACGCTTAGATTGGATTTTTCTTTCTAAAGACCTGAGTTTTATTGACTACCAAGTTGGGCCAGATAGCTTATCTGACCATCGCCCTGTAATTAGCCTGATTCAAATTCCGACACACTAAACGACAATAGAAACGGCAATAAAAAAAGCCTCGCGATGCGAGGCTTTAGCAACACAAACGATGACTGTTAAGCCACGTTTTGCTTATGAATAAGTGTGCTGTTATCAATGATGAACTCTAAAGCAACTTCATCACAGGCATGCTGGCGAGGACAAATATCACAATCTTTCATCACTTTCTCTGGCAGCATATTTTTAGAGGTTGGGCTAAAACCTAACTTCATGAAGAATTCTGGCACTCGAGTTAGTACAAATACCTTCTCGATTTCCATTTTCTTGGCTTTCTTCATTAAGTGCTGCACCATTGCACGACCTTGACCAACACGCTGTGAGCCTGGATTTACACCCAATGAGCGAATCTCAGCTAAACCTGTGTCGTAAAGGTAAAGCGATGCACAGCCGGTAACTTTGCCAGCTTGCTCACTAACCGTGAAATCACCAATTGCTTGAACTAGCTCCGGACGAGGACGTGGCAAGTTTTCACCGGCTTGTGACCAGTAGTTGACCATCTCTTCGATGTTGTCTAAATCGGTCATGCGGGCAGAGCGTACGTACAAACCTTTTACGTTACGCTTAGATAAACGTACTTCTGCTTCGGTTAGAGCATGTTCAACTTGCTCGGGCGCTACACCACCTAGAGCTTGGCGCTTCGCAAGAGTGGACTCTAGCGATAAGTTTGGATAAACGTCGTCTTCAATCTCTGGTGCTAGCTCTTTAAACTCAGCCAAGCTTAGCTCTTCTAGAGGCACACCTTTTTCAATGGCTTTCACTACCGCAATACCCACAATATGGTGAGCTTCACGGAATGGGATGCCTTTAGCCACAAGGTAGTCGGCAAGCTCTGTTGCGTTTGAATAACCACCTTTGGCAGCTTCGGTAGTGGTTTCTTCGTGCACGTTCATATCATCAAGCACGAGCTCTGCCATAGCTAAGCAGTCGCCCCATGTATCTAGCGCGTCGAACAAACCTTCTTTGTCTTCCTGCATGTCTTTGTTGTAAGCCAAAGGCAATGCTTTTAAGGTCATCATAATGCCAGACAAAGAGCCGTAAACTCGACCGGCTTTACCACGAATAAGCTCTAGCGCATCGGGGTTTTTCTTTTGTGGCATTAATGACGAGCCAGAAGTCACTTGGTCTGACAAATCGAGGAAGGCAGACTCACCTGAGTTATAGAAGATTAAGTCTTCAGCCATGCGGCTTAGGTGAATCATGCTAATAGATGCAGTAGAAATAAGCTCAACCACATGGTCGCGATCCGATACCGAATCTAGGCTATTGCGTGTCGCACGGCGAAAGCCTAAATCTTTAGCAATTTGTTGGCGATCCATTGGGTAAGCAGTACCGGCAAGCGCACCACAACCAAGCGGACAAACATCTACCCTGCTCAGTGCATCTTGCAAACGTGAGTAATCACGTTCAAACATTTCTACATAGGCCATTGCCCAGTGAGAAAAAGTCACCGGCTGGGCACGTTGTAAGTGAGTGTAACCTGGCAGAACGGTGTCTTGCTGCTGGCGCGCAAATTTAACCAGTTTTTGTTGCAGCTTGTCTAAATGCTCAAGAAGTTCAACCCCTTGGCTTTTACACCACAATTTTAAATCGGTAGCAACTTGGTCATTACGACTGCGGCCTGTATGTAGCTTTTTACCTAAATCACCCACCCGTTGGATCAGTTGAATCTCAACCCAAGAGTGAATATCTTCGGCATCGCTACCCAAAATTTGCTGTGGGTTTTCGGCGACTTGCTTACCTAAATCTAATAACGCGTCTTCAAGTTTGCTTTGCTCATCTTGTGTGAGAACGCCAACACTTAATAAGGCCTTAGACCAGGCAATAGAACCCGTTATGTCCTGTTCCGCTAAACGGTAATCAAAACGTAAAGAATCGTTGAACTGCTTAAACCTGGTATCTGCAGCTTGGCTAAAACGCCCACCCCACAATGCCATTTTACTCTCCATTTATTATTGCAAAGACCTCAGAGCAACTTGCCTCTGAGGTCTAAGTATTCCTGCTTATTACTTCTGCCAATCTTACTTGCTATTTAAAGCGCGGATCCGGCTGGCTAGAGAGTATAAACGAATAAAGCCTTCAGCGTGCTTTTGATCGTAAACTTGGTCTTCACCAAAGGTTGCAAACTCTTCCGAGTACAAGCTATTTGGCGAACGTTTTTGCACCGCAACTGCTTGGCCTTTATAAAGCTTAATCACTACATCGCCATTGGCATCAGCTGCCATCGCTTCAGACGCGGCAATGAGTGATTTACACAGTGGCGTAAACCAACGACCGTCGTATACCAAGTGTGCCATTTCTTGGCCCACTTTCTCACGCCATACCCGTGAAGTTTTGTCTAATACTAATTCTTCAATTGCACGCAGTGCAGCAACAATCACAGTGCCGCCAGGAGTTTCGTAACAACCACGAGACTTCATACCAACAGTACGGTTCTCAGTAATATCAATACGACCAACACCATGAGCAGCAGCAATATCGTTTAGCTTCATTACTACTTGGTAAGGGCTTAATGCTTCATCGTTAACCGCAACAACACGGCCTTGTTCAACTTTAAGGCTTACATATTCTGGCTCGTTTGGCGCATCTACTGGATCAACAGTTAAGGTCCAAACACCTTTGCTTGGCTCGTTCCAAGGGTCTTCTAGCTCGCCACCTTCGTGCGAGATATGCCATGCGTTAGCATCACGGCTATAGATTTTGGTTGCAGAAGCAGTTGTCGCAATGTTGCGCTCTGCTAAGTAATCCAGCAAATCTTCACGGCTTTCCATGTCCCACTCACGCCAAGGCGCAATTACTGTTAGTTCTGGAGCCAATGCTGCAAAACAGCTTTCGAAGCGAATTTGGTCATTACCTTTACCAGTACAACCATGACATACCGCGTCGGCGCCAACTTTACGGGCAACTTCTACTTGCGCTTTAGCAATAATAGGGCGCGCCATTGAGGTACCTAACAAGTAAGTCCCTTCGTATACTGCACCAGTAGCAATAGTTGGGTAAATGTAGTCAGCTACAAACTCTTCTTTAAGGTCAACGATGTGACACTCAGATGCACCAGAGGCTAAAGCTTTCTCTTCTAAGCCAACTAGCTCTTCTTCGCCTTGGCCAACATCGGCACAAAAGGCAACAATTTCACAGTTGTTGTAGGTTTCTTTTAACCACGGAATGATGGCCGAAGTATCTAGGCCGCCTGAGTATGCTAATACTACTTTTTTGATATCTGACATTTAAAAATTCCTTGTTTAACTCAGCCTAGAGCTGAACATTCACTAACTTAATAAACTTACTAGTACGGCGTTTTGTGCATGCATACGATTCTCGGCTTGATCAAAAATCAAAGACTGAGGACCGTCCATCACTTCCGAAGTAATTTCCAACTCGCGGTGAGCAGGTTGGCAGTGCAGCACGTGGTTAATACCACATTGTTGCATCAAATTCTGGTTAATTTGATAAGCCATAAACTTATCTTTTACTGATTGCAGTGGCGTATCGTCACCCATTGATACCCAAGTATCACCATATACTACGTCGTAGCCTTTAATATCTTCAACGGTATTGGTCACTACAATTTTGCCGCCATGCGCTTTGGCTAATTGATTAGCTTTTTGCACAACTTGCGCATCTGGGCTTGAGCCTAGTGGGCAAACTGCAGCCACTTCCATGCCTAAGATAGCGCCACCTAACAATAATGAATGCGTCACATTGTTGCCATCGCCTAAGTAAGCCAGCTTAACTTTGCTTAAATCTGAGTAGTGCTCAGCGATGGTTTGGAAATCGGCCAAGCCTTGGCAAGGGTGGTACAAATCACACAGTGAGTTGATAATTGGTACCGACGAATGCTCACGCAAAGTTTGTAGGGTTTTATGAGAAAACACTCGCGCTACAATCGCATCAGCCCAACGGGTAATGTTAGAGGCAAAGTCTTTAACACTTTCACGCTCGCCCATCGCGCCATTTTGCTGGTCTAAATAAACCGCATGGCCGCCTAAACGGTTAATGCCGATATCAAAAGTTACTCGTGTACGTAATGATGGTTTTTCAAACAAAGTTACAACACTTTTACCCGCAAGGGTTTGCCCATAATCTGCGGGTGTTTTTTTGATTTTAGCGGCCAGCTCAAGCAGCCCTAAAATTTGTTCTTGAGTTAGGTCCTGCAAGCTTAACAGGTGTTTAAAATCACTCATCATCTTTCCTTAAACGGTAACCTGAGTCCCTACCGACTCACCTTTATATGTTTGTCCAGCTAACAAGCTGGCGAGTTTCGCAGGATCTTTCCATGACGCTAGCGAAACCGGTGTTTGCAAAAACTCGGCAGCCTCTAGAGCCGCTTTAACTTTTACCGTCATGCCATCGGTAATTACCCCATCGGCAATCAATTTGTCAGCCAGCGCGCTATTTAGCTCAGCCACCAGCTGTTTATCTTGGTCGAGTACGCCAGCCACATCGGATAATAACACCAATTGGCCCTGCAGCAATTTACACACCGCTAACGCAGCTTGGTCGGCATTCACATTGTAAAGTTCGCCGTCTTCACCAATACCAATTGAGCTCATTACCGGCACGTGGCCCAGCTCAATAAGGCTATTTAACAATGCAGGGTTGCCTAAAGTTGCCTCGCCTACATGGCCTAAACGTGCATCCATTTGGCTTACTTTACAAGAGCCTGCATCACTTAAACACAAGCCCACAGCCGACAAACCTGCTTTTAGCGCTTGCGCTAACAACAGCTTATTGCTGGTACCTGCTAAGGCACCCACTACATAAGGAATTTGCTCTTTAGGTGTTATGCGCAAGCCGTCCAACTTTTCTGATACAAAGCCGGTTTTAGCTAATACATCTTCTACTACTACGCCGCCTCCATGCACTAATACAATAGGTTGCTTAACTTGTTGCAAGGCAGCAAATAAATTGTCTAGGGCTAGGCTGTTATTTAAAACGGCACCGCCTAACTTAATCACTAATGGTTTCATTGCCTGCTCCTAAACCAGCGACTCAGTAAGGGCAAAGCCATTACGAATATTCAAACACTGGATAGCTTGGCTAGCAGCACCTTTTAATAGGTTATCTTCAGCCGATACCACAATTAAGTCTTCACCTTGTTGTTGCCAAGCCACATCAATAAACGGTGTGTTTTCTACTTTGGCAATAGAAGGCCACTCACCTTCCAATATACGTACAATGTTTTGGCCTGCATAAGCTTGCTGATAAGCTGCATTTACTTGCTCTTCAGTGGTGCCTGCTTTTAGCACCACATTAATGGTGGCTAAAATACCGCGTTTAAAGTTACCCAAATGTGGAGTGAAGATCACTGGGTGACCTAAGTGGGCAGCAATTTCTGGTTGGTGGCGGTGATTAAACACCCCATAAGGCGCTAAGCTTACTTCGCAGAATGAGCTAGTTAACGAGGCTTTGCGCCCTGCACCACTCACGCCACTAGTAGCATTAATTACTGCTTTGTTGCTTGGCTCAATCAATCCTGCTTCAGCTAGTGGCTTAAGCGCAGTTAACGATGCAGTTGGGTAACAACCCGCTACAGCAACTAAATCCGTTTGCTTAATTTTCTCGGCATTCCATTCAGCTAAACCGTATACCGCTTTTTCTAATAACTCGGGGAATTGATGAGTAAAACCGTAGAATTTTTCGTAAAACTCTGCGCTTTGAACACGGAAGGCGCCAGACAAATCGAAGACCTGACAACCTGCATTTAAAAATGCTTCGGCTAAATCATGGCTTACTTCGTGAGCAGTGGCTAACAAAACAATATCAATATCAGCAAAGTTTTTGGCGATATCAGCCACAATTAACGGTTGTACAGGAGCGTCAACCACACCGCGTAATTTGCCGTGCAGAGTAGATAGCGCCTTGCCTGCGTCTACACTTCGCTCTGAAACATACAACCCGGCAAGTTCTAAATCTGAATGGCGACTTACATAGCCTGCCAACTCTGCTCCGGTGTATCCACTTGCACCAACAATCGCTGCCTTTAACATCGTTTCTTGTTCCCTTGAAATCTTATGGCATAGTGTTATTTATTGAGCTGCATTTTACTGACCAAATGAACAAAATGTCACGCTTGTCAGCTCAAAAAAAACTAGCTGTCTTTAATATAAACGGAGAATACCACAGGCAATTCTTTATGCAATAAAAATGAATTTTTATTTATTGTTAGATTTACGCGTATAGGTTAAAAAGTAAGCCAAACAAAGTTGCCCTTATTAAAATATGAGTAACAATCTATAAATAGCCGCTTGATCCTAAGCAAAGGAAACAGCGTTATTTGTAATTTAATTACAGGTATTTTGACTATATGCTCGGTCTTAGGTATGTTTTTGCCCTAGGACTAGGGTGATTTAGTAAAAAAATTTCAATAATCGCTAGCAAACGCAAACAGTGAAGGAAAGACAATGAGCCAGAATATGCCTCAGGAGATTAACGCCTCGTTACGAGGAAATGTGAGTCTACTCGGACAACTACTTGGTAATACGATCAAGAGCCATATGGGAGAAGCGTTTCTAGAGAAAGTAGAAACCATACGCCAGCTAGCTAAGGCCTCACGTAATAACGATGATGAGGCGCGCGAGCAGTTATTGGAGCTATTGCGTAACCTAAGTGATGACGAGCTATTGCCGGTAACCCGTGCCTTTAGCCAATTCCTAAATTTGGCAAATATCGCCGAGCAATTCCACACCATTTCACGTAACTGCGAAGGCAGTACCTGTGCCCAAGATCCTATCGACCAAGTTTTCAATAAACTAAAGCAAGAAAACTTAAGTGAAGCAGAGATCCACCATGCAGTGGCACAGTTAAATATCGAGCTGGTACTTACCGCGCACCCAACCGAGGTGACCCGTCGTACCCTAATCAACAAACACGTTGCCATTAATAACTGTTTAGATTGGTTAGAACTCGACTTACCAGACCAAGAGCGCAGCCAATTGCTTAGCCGCTTAGAGCAGCTAATCAACCAAGCATGGCACACCGACGAAATTCGCCAGCAGCGCCCTACTCCGGTAGATGAAGCTAAGTGGGGTTTTGCGGTAATTGAAAACTCGCTATGGCAAGCCGTGCCAGATTTTGTGCGCCAGTTAGACAAAAAACTTGGCCAGCACTTCGATATGCGCATGGCCCTAGATGCCGCGCCAGTAGTGTTCTCATCTTGGATGGGCGGCGACCGTGACGGCAACCCATTTGTTACTTCTAAAGTAACCGAAGAAGTATTGCTGTCTAGCCGCTGGGTAGCGGTAGACCTTTACTTAAAAGAAATTCAAACCTTGGTTAGCGAATTGTCGATGAGCGATGCTAACGAAGCACTGCTTGAGCAAACCGGTGACCAAAACGAACCTTACCGCGCCTTATTAAAAGTATTGCGCAGCGAGCTACAAGAAACTCACGACTACCTTACAGCCAAGCTAAAAGGCCAGTACACCGAAGCGCGCGATATTATCACCAATACCGAGCAGCTACGTGAGCCACTTGAGCTTTGTTACTACTCGCTACAAGACTGTGGCATGGGCATCATTGCCGACGGCACCTTGCTAGATCTACTGCGTCGTATTGCCTGTTTTGGCATCAACTTACTACGTTTGGATATTCGCCAAGACAGTGGCCGCCACGAAGAAGTGTTCTCAGAAATCACTCGTTACCTAGGCATGGGTGACTATGCACATTGGAACGAAACCGATAAGCAGCACTTCTTACTGCAAGAGTTAAACTCTAAGCGCCCGCTGTTCCCACGTGACTGGGAGCCCAGTGAATCGGTACAAGAAGTACTAGACACGTGCGCTATTATCGCCAAGCAAGAGCGCGAAGCATTAGGCATTTACATCATCTCCATGGCGAGCGAGCCATCTGATGTATTAGCCGTACAATTGCTACTGCAAG
Organism: Agarivorans sp. JK6; assembly: GCF_045277145.1. Classification (NCBI taxonomy): domain Bacteria; kingdom Pseudomonadati; phylum Pseudomonadota; class Gammaproteobacteria; order Alteromonadales; family Alteromonadaceae; genus Agarivorans; species Agarivorans sp. JK6. The sequence continues at coordinate 4,111,982 of NZ_CP113525.1, forward strand.
AAGCCGGTTGTCCGTTCCGCTTGCCGGTTGCGCCTTTGTTCGAAACCCTAGACGATTTGAACAATGCGCCAGCTACCATGAGCAAACTATTATCAGTTGATTGGTACCGCGGTTACATCTCTGGCCAACAACATGTAATGATTGGCTACTCAGATTCTGCTAAAGATGCCGGTGTATTAGCCGCATCGTGGGCGCAATACCGCGCTCAAGAAGCACTAGTATCTATCTGTGAAGGCCATCAAATCAGCTTAACCTTGTTCCATGGACGTGGCGGTACCATTGGTCGTGGTGGCGCGCCAGCGCACGCAGCCTTGTTATCACAACCTCCAGGCTCACTAAAAGGTGGCTTACGGGTAACTGAGCAGGGCGAAATGATCCGCTTTAAGTTCGGCCTACCTAAAGTTGCCATGGACAGCCTAAACCTCTACGCCAGCGCAGTTTTAGAAGCCAACTTGATCCCACCTATGGAGCCAAAAGACGAATGGCGCGAAGTGATGGATCAAATTGCCGAAACCTCTTGTGAAGCCTACCGTGGCATTGTTTGGGGTGAAGAAGAGTTTGTGCCTTACTTCCGCTCGGCTACTCCAGAGCGCGAGTTAGCTAAACTGCCATTGGGCAGCCGCCCAGCCAAGCGTCGCTCAGACGGTGGTGTAGAAAGCTTACGTGCTATCCCATGGATTTTCTCATGGAGCCAAAACCGCCTATTGCTGCCAGCTTGGTTAGGTAGTGGTGCTGCATTCGAAGGTTTAATTAAAGAAGGTAAAAGCGAGCTGCTAACCGAAATGCGCGCGTGGCCATTCTTCGACAACCGCTTAGCAATGCTAGAAATGGTATTTATGAAAGCCGATACTTGGCTATCAAAAATCTACGACGAGCGTTTAGTGGAGCCAGAGCTACAGGAGCTAGGTGAAAAACTTCGGGTTAAGTTAGAAGGCGCTAAAGCGGCCATTGTTTCGCTAGCCCCAGACAACAAGCTATTGGCTAATCAAGCCTGGGTGGTTGAGTCACTTAATCTGCGTAACCCTTACATCGATCCTTTGCATGTTTTACAGGTTGAGCTGCTAAATCGTTCTCGCGCTAACGAAGAACTTTGCCCTGTAGTTGATCAAGCCTTAATGGTAAGCATTGCCGGTATCGCTGCGGGTATGCGTAACACCGGTTAAATACACACATATTTAACCGTAGCAACCCCGCTTTATGCGGGGTTGTTTGTTCTTAGGCTAAGCTAATAGCTTACTTTACAGGGTACTTTTGCTGCTTGGCAGCGTTGGCTCATTGATAGCTAGGATGTCTTCAATGCAACAATACAAAGGGTGGTTATTTCTTGCCTCGCTGCTACTTTACTTACTGTATGCCTTTGGCGTAATTGGCATTGGTTTAGCCACCGCAGTAACCTGGGCTGCCGCCTTGCTGTACTTGCCTCAACTTAGCAAAGCCATTCGCATTCAGGCGGGTTGTTTGTTAAGCATTGGCATCGTATTGCTATTAATTGCAGCCAAGCAAAATACCTTGCTAAGTGCCTCCGACATACTCTCAATAAACCTTCCCTTGCTGGCGATGTTTAGCGCGGTATCTTTTCTCGCCTTAGCCAATCCAGAGAATCAGCAAGACCCTTTACCTATTGGCAAACGCAGCATTGCCTCAACCGCCCTAGGTATGAACCTGCTGGGTGCGGTCATCAATCTATCGATTGTATTCATTGTCGGCGACCGCTTGGCCAAACAGCGAGCTTTAACTAACGCCCAACAAAAAGTATTAATGCGCTGCTTTTGTGCCGCAGCCTGGTGGTCTCCATTTTTTATCGCCACCGCGGTTTCCATTACTTACGCCCCCGGTATGCAATGGCTAGATGTGCTACTACCGGGCGCTTTAATGGCGCTGATTGCCTTGGCCTTTACCACTGCCGAAGTATCACTAAGAGAGAAAGACAGTTTTGCTGGTTACCCCTTGCGTCGAGAAAGCTTAACCATTCCCTTTGTGCTAGCCTCCAGCGTGATAGCTTTGCATTTCGCCTTCCCCGATTTCAGCATTATTTTGATGATTACCTGCCTAGCACCTCTTGCAGCCTCAAGTTTTGCCAAAGGGAACTCAAAAGTGCTCATTGCCAGAAACTTTGTTAGCCATCGCTTATCTAACGTTGGCAGCCAATACGTGTTGTTTTTAGCTGCTGGGGTATTCTCGGCGGGTATTAAAGCCTTGTTGCTGGCCTATCCAGAAACCTTAAGCCTGCACAACGTAAGCTTTAATCATCAAACCTTTGCAGTAGTGTTAGCAATGATGATCGTGGCCTGCATGTTTGGTATTCACCCAGTTATTAGCATTTCTTTAGCCAGCCCTTTGTTATTGCCGCTTAATCCAGAGCCTAGTCAGCTAGGTTTTCTATTCTTAAGTTCTTGGGCAATATCCACCGGCAGCAGCCCGCTATCTGGCGTAGGCCTAACCATGATTGGCCGCTACCAATTTTCGACTCGGCAGATACTTAAAAACAACTGGTACTACGCCCTAATCATGTGGCTAATATGCTCTGGGGTAAATGCGCTGTTGATGTAACAAGGGTCGTGGGCATGTCGTTAGTTCGTTTGCATTTACCGTAAGCTTGAGCTTTTAACTTCTAGTTCACGATATGGTTATCTAGAGTCAAACGCATTGTTACCCCTTTAAGTGTTAGCTATAGAGCAAAAGCTTTCGCCTGCGGCGACGTCATTTTTCTTTGACGACCAAAGAAAAACGAAGCAAAAAGAAAGGTCGCCCTGCATTATCTTTATCCCGCGTTGCTCAGTGGCAAGCGCGCCTGCGCAACTCGCTACGCTCAAACAATGCTCAGCTTGATCGCTTGTCACTTCCGCGACTCGGCGATAATGAAGGAAGGGTATAAGGAAACGCTCATATAAAACCCTACCTTCAATCATACTGCTCCAGTCAAAACAATCCATAAGATTTGAACTCTGACTATTGATAAAATTGAAATAAAATACCAAAGTAGACAATAAGTTATAGGCAGAGCAAGAGCACGCGAGCGGCTTTCCACTTGGTCACATTTTCTGCGATGGGAGGCACATGCTTCCTACTTGTTGTTAGCTGCTGGGAAATTAAAGAGGCTTGTTGTATGTATTTCTATAAGTATCAGAGCATAAATGCGTTGTCGTTGATGATGCTTAAAAGAGGGGAAGTTTTTTTTGCATCCTCTGAAGAATTGAACGATAAACATGAGTGCCGACCCAAGTATCTCTTTCAAGGCTCCAAGGAGGTTTGGTTAAGGTTTATTGACTATGTATTAGTAGAATTGTGTGTAAGGTACAGACTCTACCCAAATCCTGAAGAAGCGACTAAATTACTATCATTAGCTCCTAAAATATACAAAGCAGTCTTTAATAAAACTCGAAAAAGGAAGCTAGAGTTCACTGAGGTGGTAGTGTTACTAACAGAGTCAATACCCTTGAGCTTTACCCGTGAATTTAGCCATACTGAAAGGCAATACATATTGGATTGCTTTCGTGATTTCACCGAAGCACACCTTCTAAAAGAAATGCATGAGCCAAAATATATTTGCTCATTTTCAACTAATGCTATAAACCCAACAATGTGGGGGCACTATGGTAACGCAGAAAAAGGTATTGTCGTCATTTATGAATCTGATGACGGATATGTCGATGTAAAGTCAACTCTATGTAATCTTTCAGGTTTTAGAAATAAAGGATCCGTAATTGAACTTGGACTATATAACAATGAGAGACTACGCCTAGAAGAAGTTAAGTACTCTAGGACACCAGCCAAAATAAATGCCTTTAGTAGGTTAATTCACAAGTTTTGTTACACCGCAGCCGAAGCGGACTACGATGTCCCAGAGTCTTTGTCTAGTGATGTTGCTCCTATGGAGGAAAATTCAGTTGGCTTGGTAAAATTTACTGACTGGAAATATGAAAAAGAAGTTCGGCTATTCTTCCCTACTTATGGGCCCCTTCCTGCTGAGTTACGTTGCCTTCAGATTAATCAACACCTTATAAAGGGTATAATATTCGGAGCTAGTGTCTCTGAGTCGGATAAAAGGAAAGTTATTGCGGCAGGCTATCATTTCACATCTACAACAGATACGAGACATGGCTTTACGTTTTTTCAAGCGATTGAGAGTCATGATAAATATGAAATAAGAGTTAAACCCATAGGCATAATTGAAGATCAAAGCATACTTGACCAACTGCGTATAACACCTATGAGCGAGTTATCTCAGCATCAACAAGCATATATGACTAGAATCCATCATGAAATTGAGGAACGCAACTAACAATATTTTCCCGAAAGCTTTTTTGAAGATAATCTACTGTTATTGAACGCATTCCCAGATACAAAAAGCCTAGCATTGCTAGGCTTTTTATCTCTCAGCTGCATTCGTCACTAAGCAGGTACGGCTTCAGCTGGGCGAACACCTAAGGTGTGGCATATAGCATACGACAACTCCGAGCGGTTAAGCGTATAGAAGTGAAAGTCTTTCACTCCTTCGCGCGATAATACTTTAACCATTTCAATGGCTACACTGGCGCCTACTAGGTTTCGAGTAGTTTGGTCATTCTCTAAGCCAGCAAACTGATTGTGTAGCCATTTTGGTACTTTTACATTGGCAAAAGAGGCAAACTTTTTCAGGGTATTGTAGTTAGATACTGGCAAAATACCGGGTACGATTTCCCCTTCAATGCCAATGGCTGCACAGCGGTCGCGAAAGCGCAGGTAGCTTTCTACATCAAAAAAGAACTGGGTAATGGCGCGGTTGGCACCTGCATCCATTTTACGTTTTAGAGCCAGCAAATCAGCTTGGGCACTTTTTGCTTCTGGGTGAATCTCTGGATAAGCCGCTACCGAGATATCAAAATCAGCTTCTTCTTTTAACAAAGCCACTAAATCGCTGGCGTACATTTGCGGCTTGGCAGAGCCTTCTGGTAAATCACCTCGTAGTGCCACAATGTCTTTAATACCGCTGTTCCAGTAATCGCGAGCAATTTGGCGCAGCTCATCGGGCGTTGAGTCGATGCAGGTTAAATGCGGTGCAGCCGCTAAGCCTGTGCGGTCTTTAATTGCCTTAATCACCTTGTGAGTGCGGTCTCGGGTACCCGAGTTTGCGCCGTAGGTTACTGATACAAACTTAGGCTTTAAGGTTTGTAAACGCTCGATAGACGACCACAAGGTTTGCTCCATGGTCTCGGTGGTTGGCGGGAAGAACTCAAAGGACACGTTAATATCGCGGTTAAGCTCACTTAAGCTTTGATTGAGTGTTTCGATTTGTTGCGCGTTGTGAAATCCCATTGACCTTCTCCGTTAAAGACTTTTAGACGTCTATACCGCTAGATACTAAAGAGAAGACAAAGTAAGTCAACGCTATTCATCTTAAACATAGCTTTAGATGAATTATTTTCAACATGGGGATTTTAGCCGCTAACTACTCGCTAAATATGCATTAAGACAAATAGTTAGCTAACAGAATCATCTCAGCTATTCGAAAGGGGTGTATTGAATAAGATTAATCCACCACTCTTTAGTGCCAGAGGGCGTTTTTACAAACACATCATCGTCAACTTGTTTGCCGATAAGCGCCCGAGCCATGGGAGAGTCGATAGTGATGTAACCCAGCTTTGGGTCTATTTCATCGGTGCCAACAATGCGGTAGCGCACGATATCGCCTTCATCATTTTCCAGCTCGACCCATGCGCCAAAAAATACTTTGCCGTTTTGTTGGGGGTGATGGTCAACAATCTCTAGCGCATCTAAGCGCTTGGTTAAGAACCTTAATCGAGAATCGATGCGGCGAAGCTCTCGCTTACCTTCTTTGTATTCCGCGTTTTCTGAGCGATCACCCAGTGCTGCGGCTTCGGATACCGCTTGAGTTACTTGAGGGCGTTTAACCTTCCACAAGTACTTTAATTCTTCATCGAGTTTATGCCAGCCAGGGCGAGTGATTAAATTGGTTTTCATAGCTACGTAGTTAAGTCTGCCTAAGCCGATTATAAACGACTTAGGCAGCAAACTCGCAAGCTTTAACTAGAGGATATGTGCTTGGGTGGTTTCGCGTTTCACCAATTCAACTGGAGGAATACGGAAGTTATTGCTAGCACCACCATTTAGCATGTCTAAAATGGTTAAGGCGGCAGCATAACCGGTATCAAATATGGGTTGACGCACTGTAGTTAGCGGCGGAATGAAAAACGCCGAGCCCGGCACATCATCAAATCCAATCACCGAAACCCGCTCTGGCACTGGTCGCTTGGCTTTGTATAAAGCCAACATTGCGCCATGTGCGGTTAAATCATTAGAAGCAAAAATAGCACTAAACTGACGCTTGTTGGTTAACAAACGCTGCACCGCATCAAAACCGCCTTGTTCGGTAAAATCGCCCTGCTCAACCAGCTGCAGCTTCACAGGCAAACCTGCGTGCTCCATGGCCTGGCAATACCCTTCATAACGTTGCTGAGCATCGGGATGCCCCTCGGCACCTTTAATATGCACAATCTCGCGGTGGCCCAATTGAATAAGATGATTGGTGGCCATGTAAGCGCCCACTGAGTTTTCAATCTTTATCGAACGTAAGCGGGCTGCTTCTAACTCACGGCCTAAAGCAACAATGGGTCTCTTCTTTGAAAACTCGACTACCTGTTCGTCACTCAACCCGCCAGTTACAATGATAATTCCATCCACCGAGCGCGATAACAGCAGCTGCATCGACTCCATTTCTTCTTCGCTATTCCAGTGGCCCGTTACAATAATATGTGAGTAACCTTGAGCCAGTAGAACTTCTTCAATTCCATTTAAAATAGATGAATAAAACGGGCTGTCTGGGTCTTGCACCAATACACCAATTGTCATGGTGCGGCTGCTAGCACTGGCTCCGGTTTGCTGGCCAGGTTTATAGCCAAGCTCAATCATTGCAGCTTGAATTTGCTTACGTTTTGCATCAGACACATAAGTGGTTTGATTCATAAACCGAGATACAGTGCTAGGTGAAACCCCAGCCAACGCAGCGACATCATAAACAGTTGAGCGTTGCTCTAATTTATTCTTATCTTTCACATTGATTCTCTGACAACTAACACTAGTTCGCATTATATCTCTCCCGGTGTTGCTAAATAGTGATAGCGACCTAGAAAGATATAACTCCCTGTCTCACTATAACCGTCTACTTAGCCAAGAACTTGTTTTCAATGATATTGAGCGTTAGAACGCCGTGACAGATCACATAATCTGCTGGTGCTTACACCCAAGTATCAGTAATTACTTAATTTTTGAAGCAATAAAGGCCGACATAATGTCGGCCTAAAATACTTAATTGTTATGGATTTACTTACTTGAGACGGTGTTCATCCAACACTGTAGTCACCCATACCAAAGGCGCATTCCAGTTGATGGTAATTTCGTTCAAGGTCCATGCACCAATTTCATCGGCAAAACAAGTTTGGCCAACACAGCCGCCCTTCATACCTGCCGCAACTGGGTCGCTAAAGCTGATTGAATTTGGTCCACCCGATAATGCGCCAGGTGCCGGTTTTGGTGAATTAGCATCAGCTTGATGCGCCCAAAAACGGTGGTGCGGATTCTTAAGCGGGTTGCTGCCGTAACCAGTGATGTATGACTGATCAAGCGGGTTACGCCCTAAGATGTAATCCATGGCATGTATCAAAGCTTGCATGTACTTACTATTGCCACTGTAATCACTTGCATAGGTAAGGAAAATACCGCGATTCACTAAGTTTGAGTTAGACCCCCAAGGATACTGCTCTGCGCTGTATGGAATGTGGTAGCCCTCTTTTGTCATTAAAGAGCTGTATGCATCGGCAGTAGCAACAATCTTAGCGCGCGCTTTATCACGAGTTGCTTGATCTAACTTGCTAGGGACAAGAGCTAGGCTCAAGGTGCCTGCTGAACTTAAATCTTGCCAGAATAAGTCACCTTTAGCGGTTTCATCACCTACTGGCGCCGCTAAGAATGCAGGAGATGCTTTAGCTGCTTCTAAGTACTTAAATTCACCTGTAGTAATAAATAGCTCTGCCGCTGCCCAATAAAACTCATCAGCTAGTTCTAGATCCCCGTATGGGCCAGAGCCAGTGAAGTTATCATAAGCGTATACTTCTGGGTGTTTATTGGCAGCTTGCCAAGCACGGTTTGCCGCAGTTAAACACTGAGCAGAGAAATCTGCATCAATATCTTTCCAAATACGCGCACACTGGGCTGCGGTTGCAGCTAGGTTTAAGGTTGCGGCAGTACTAGATTGGCCAACATGGCGCTTTTGAGTATCTTTGTGCGGCGGCAATGGCATACCGGTCCACTTCTCATCGGCTACCTTATGGAACGCCATACCAGAGGCGTCAATTTCGGTTAGCTTAAGGGAACGAATGTTTTCTTGTTGGTTACCCACAGGCACCGATACTTTACTGCCTTCTGGAATTTGCATCGCTAGCATGAATTCCATGTTCCAGCGCGCTTCATCCAATAGATCGTTAACACCATTGCCCGCTTCTGGCATCGGTTGCTTGCCATCGGCAAACGGTTCGCTGGCGCCTTCAATAAACTGTGAGCGCTCGTACAGGTTCATTAAGGTCCAAGTACTAATGCCGCCGTTTACCACATACTTACCGTGGTCGCCCGCGTCATACCAACCGCCAGTGAGGTCCATGTCAAAATCACAACCTGGCCACTTGTTGCCTTTGTCATCGGTTTTATTAAAACAGCTTACTACATCTGGCACATGCCCTGCTGGGCGCGCCAAGTTTGGACGTTGTACAAACTCTGGCTTAATCTCGATACCGCTTCGGTTCTGGTAGAAGTAAGCTAAGGCATCATGTTTCAGCTCACTATATATATCGTCGGCGATTTTGAAAGGATGACTAGTTTGACCATCCACATCTAACACCAAGTTTTCATGCTTGGTGGTTAAAGCAGAAAAATCCGCTTGATGCACTGTTTCGCCAGACGCAGCATTCACCCCAAATATTTTGGTTTTACCGGTTAGCAGGTGATTGCCTTCGGCATCTTTCACTCGCCAAACGCGAGGCTGTTGTTCTTCGCTGCGAATCACCGCAATTTTTTCTGATTTAGGATAGAAACCAATCTGATTTAAACGAATATTAGGAATTTTGTTTACGATTACGAACGACTTACCTTTCACCGAGATATCGCTAAAACACAGAACCGCTTCTTTTTGGGCTCCTAGCTGGAACTGAAACTCGGTTTTAGCATCACTCTTTTGATCTTGAGTGAACTTGAAGCTAAAGGCTTTTGGCTCAGTGCCAATCTCTAATACTTGATTAAAGTATTGCGTATAAGGCGCACCATTATGCTGAATTAGTGCAGTAAAGGCCGTGTCTTTGTTGGCGCGCGCCACAAAGTCGATAGCATAGTCTTGGTCTTCTTCTAAACCAAATCCGCGCTGGCCTAAAATTACATCCCATGGGTTAGAGCCGGCACGCTTAATGTCCATGCAGGCTTCGCCGTCTTTGGCTACTAATTCGGCACCGCTAGACCACCAGCCGGTGGTTCCATTGCTAAAATCAGTATTACTAAGCATTTCATCGCTAGCCGCTAGTGCTGGGGCACTGATTAAACTCGCCAATACAATGCTTTGGCTAATACGGCTTAAACTAAAATTGATAAGAGTCTTGTCGCTCGCGCTCATTTCGCTCTCCTTGAACTGAGGCATTAAAATCTAACTTCACTCTAATTCAGCAAGTCGGTTTTGTTGATGGGCTTAGCTCACATAACTATGACCAAGGGCCTGCAACAAAACGTATCTATGAAGTGCCCATGAAAAATTTGTCACGCTGTGAAATAGTTTTCACGCTATTAAGATTCTACATATTAACTTTTCTGCTTGATGCCAGTTAATAAGCGAATAAGATAGAGGGCACTTTCTTTTGCTGCAGCAAGCAGCGCCTCTAAAATTACATAAGCCCATGCAAAATTTAGAACAACAAATTGCTTCAGATATCAACGCACAAGCTCAACAAGTGAGTGCCGCCATTAAGCTTCTTGATGAAGGTTCAACGGTTCCTTTTATTGCCCGCTACCGTAAAGAAGTTACCGGCGGATTAGATGACGGGCAATTACGCTTGTTAGAGCAACGCTTAATTTATTTGCGTGAGATGCAGCAACGTCGCAGCGCCATTCTTAAATCTATTGCCGAACAAGACAAACTTACTCCGCAATTAGAACAAGCCATTAATGCAGCAAGCAGTAAAACAGAACTAGAAGATCTCTATCTTCCTTACAAACCCAAACGGCGCACTAAAGGGCAAATTGCCATTGAAGCGGGTATAGAGCCTTTAGCAGAGCTTTTGCTAAGCCAGCCAGATACCAGCCCAGAAAGCCTAGCCGAAGATTTTATTAATAGCGAAGCAGGTTTTACCGACAGCAAAGCAGTATTAGATGGCGCCAAATTCATACTGATGGAGCGCTTTGCCGTGCAAGCCCCGCTGCTAGCTAAGCTTCGTTTATTTTTACAACAAAATGCCTCTGTAAAGGCGGAGGTTATCGATGGTCAGCAACAAAATGGTCAGAAATTCCAAGACTATTTTGACTACCACGAAGCCATAGGAAAAATACCTTCTCACCGCGCTTTAGCCATATTGCGAGGGCGCAATGAAGGCATACTTAACCTAAGTGTAGAAGTTGAGCAAGAGGACGGGCTAAACCACCCTGCCGAGCAAATGATCCGCGACTATTTTGCTTTAGCCCCTAAAGGGCATGCTAGCGACCGTTGGATAGCGACCGTGGTGCAATGGACCTGGCGAGTAAAATTAAAACTACAACTAGAAACAGAATTGCTCAATCAACTACGTGAACGTGGCGAAGACGAAGCAATTAGTGTGTTTTCGCGTAACTTAAATGATTTATTGATGGCAGCCCCTGCAGGGCCTAAAGCCACCTTAGGTCTAGATCCTGGCTTGCGTACTGGGGTTAAAGTAGCGGTGGTTGACGCTACCGGTAAATTGGTTGCCTACGATACCATTTACCCTCACGCGCCACGAAATCAATGGCAAGACTCGCTTAAAACATTAGCGAGCTTAGTGACTAAACACCAAGTTAAGTTGATTAGTGTGGGTAACGGCACCGCCTCGCGTGAAACCGATAAACTAGCCGCGGATCTCATAAGCATGTTGCCACCGCAAGGTTTGCAAAAAGTAATGGTAAGTGAAGCTGGAGCCTCGGTGTATTCTGCCTCAGAGTTAGCAGCACAAGAATTTCCAGAGTTGGATGTGTCGATTCGCGGTGCAGTGTCGATCGCTCGCCGGCTGCAAGATCCCTTAGCCGAGTTAGTGAAAATTGAGCCCAAAGCAATTGGTGTTGGCCAATACCAACACGATGTGAGCCAAAGCAAACTATCACAACAATTAGACAGCGTAGTTGAAGACTGTGTAAATGCCGTAGGTGTAGATGTAAATATGGCTTCGGCACCACTGCTAAGTTTTGTGGCAGGTTTAAACACCACCATAGCGCAAAACATTGTGGCCTACCGCGACGAGCACGGCGCGTTTAAGTCACGCGCAGCAATTAAAAAAGTGGCTCGTTTAGGGCCTAAAGCCTTTGAACAAGCCGCGGGTTTTTTACGGATTAACCAAGCGAAAAATGCTTTAGATGGTTCGGCGGTTCACCCCGAGGCTTATCCCGTAGTACAGGCCATTGCTGAGCATAGCCAGTGTGAAGTTAGCCAGTTGATTGCCAACGGTGAGCGCTTAAACAAACTCGACCCGAAACAGTTTATTAGCGACAAATTTGGTCTACCCACTGTAACCGACATTATTGATGAGCTTAAAAAACCTGGTCGCGATCCTCGCCCTGAGTTTGCAACCGCCACCTTTAAAGAGGGTGTAAACACCATTAGCGATCTAAAGCCAGCCATGCTGTTAGAGGGCGTTGTGACCAACGTAACTAACTTTGGTGCCTTTGTTGATGTTGGCGTGCATCAAGACGGTTTGGTACATATCTCCTGCTTAGCCAATCACTTTGTGAAAGATCCTCATCAAGTGGTTAAAGCCGGTGATATTGTTAAGGTAAAAGTGCTGGAAGTAGAAGTACAACGCAAACGCATTGCCCTTAGCATGCGCTTAGATGAAGACGTCCGCTCTACTCCATCTACAAACAAAACAAAACCAACACCCAATAAGCCTCATTCGGCCAAAAAGCCGCAAGCTAGTGCGCCGATAAATAGCGCCTTTGCAGATGCTTTTGCTAAAGCGAAGAAATAAATTTAAGCGGAGATTTAAATTAAGCTTGTAAGCTTAGTTGAGATTGCGGCTTAAAGGCCGCAGCACTGCTATAGCGCTGTTCGATGGTTTGATTACGCTGCGCCATTTGCTGCGCAATATCGGGGTAGCGTTGCTGCAAAGCTTGAGCATTTTGCTGCTCTCGCGCTTGCTGAGTAGGTTCAAACTCGGCACCTTCGGCAGCAATGGTGCCAAAGGCTGAAGGTTGTTCGTCTGATGCCAGCAAACCTGGCGGTTGCGCATGATTAAGTTCGCGTTGTGCTTCGGCTGCTTTTTGTTGAGCCTGTGCGGCTACTTGCCGGTCTTGCGAGGAAGGCTCTGCGGGTGCTAGCGCCGCCCGTTGTACCTGCTCCATTTTTGCAATGGTAGCCTGTGGGTCGTCGGGGATTTCACTCACATCGATAGACACTTCACCGCCTACCGCATATTGCTTTCCATCTGGGCCACGTTCAAACTCAAAAGAGGCGGCACTGGCGTATTGCCCGCCTACCGCTTGATGTTGCGCTTCGTGGGTGCGTACTTCTTGGTCGCGCGCACTTAGCTCATCAACTTTCTTCTGTTCGCTTTCGCTAAGCTCGTTTTGGCCTTTTTGTCTGGCACTGGGTTGATCAGAACCGGACTGGTCTTGGCTGCCTTTTTGCTCGTCTTGTTTACCCTGCTGCTCGCCTTGTTGCTCGCGACCTTGCTGCGCTTCACGCTCGTTTATTTTAGCTTGCTGCTGTTCTTGAACTTGTGGGTATTGAGCCGTATTTTGCGGCTTGCTGCGATCTTTCTCAGCGCCTACCTCGGGCTCTTTAGCAAAACTAGCGACTTCTTTGGGCTGAGCTATCACCTGACGCAACTGATTGTCGCGACGAGCGGAATCCGTAGGCGGAGTTAAGGTATTGGGGAAAACATTAGGCAAGCTAACATTGATATTCATACTAGGCCTCTACATCCAGTAAAGTGCCTAACATTTTTGATTCGGTTTGTATCACCTTAGCGCCAGCTTTAGCATAAAGCTCAGCTTGGCTAAGGCTCACCATGGCATCAACCACTTCGTTCTGCTGTGGTTCACGTTTTGTCGCTACTTCAGCAAGGGTTTGAGCACTTTCACTAACCTGCTGATTTGCATTAGCAATAATTTGAAAACCGCTACTTGCTGCGCCAATTTGCATATGCCCTCCGCTTAGTTAGTTGCCGCCTCGATCATAGTTAGCCTTAATTCTAGCAAATTGCTCACTTTTACACCACTATACTGCGCGCAAAGCTGAGTACTTTTTCAGCAAATAGCTGCTTCTCAGAGATGAATGGTGCATGCGAAGAACTAGCAAACAGGTATTGAGTAGCCTCAGGATGAAGCTCGGCATGTTGCTGCATAGCGGCCTTTGGCACCAGCGCATCACTACGACCATATAGCTGTAACCAAGGCATTGAGATTTGTGCCAATTCATCGCGTAAGTCTTGGCTTTGCAATAGCGCTAAACCCTGTTCTAAGGCGCTAAGCTGGGGTAGTGGTCTACTTGCCAGTAGCTCTCGCAACTGCTTGATATCTTGCTTAGCTTGATCGCTTCCCATGGCTTGAATGGCCAAAAATTGCTGTAAGGTTTTCTTAAAATCTTGCTGTAAACCGCTGGCAAAACCATCCAGCACTTTTGCCTGAATTCCCGGCCACTCCGATTTAGCGATAAAGTGGGCCGAGCTGGCCACAGTAATTAGACCCGCAACCTGCTGTGGCTGGTGAATAGCTGCATACTTTGCTACTAAACCACCTAAAGACCAGCCTAGCCAAATGGCCCGCTCCGGCACCTGAGCACTAATAGCTTGCACCATGCCGTCTAGGCTAAGCGGCCCAATAGCAGGAGAGTGACCAAAACCGGGTAAGTCCACCAGATATACGCTGAAATGCTCGGCTAATAGCTCGGTAACAGGCTGCCATACAGCGCCGTTTAAACCCCAACCATGAATAAGAATGAGCGCAGGGCCTGAGCCATGACGTTCAAAATGCAATTTGCTCATCTACACTTAACTACTCATCAAAAAGGATGCTCATGTTAACTAGATTTCACGCGGCTTTAAACTCCCGCTTAGTTTTGTCTAAACACTGTGATTTTTGTTTTCAAAGCAAAAGGCTCAATCAGGTTTGTTGCGACAGCTGCAGCGCTCTGCTGTTAACGCCGAACCAACACCGTTGTGAGACGTGTTATTTGCCCTTAGCAGAGCCAGGAATATGTGGCGAGTGCCAAGGCAACATTCCTTTTTACGATCAAGTAATCTGTTTAAGTGACTACCAATGGCCGATAGAGCCGGTGATTAAAGCCTACAAATACGCCAAACAGCAACACTTGGCGAAGCCCTTAGGCCACCTTATTTGGCAGCATATTCAACATACTCAAGCAATGCTGCCAGATGTTTTTTGTCCAGTACCTTTGCATTGGTTTAAGCAATGGCAACGCGGTTTTAACCAAAGTGAGGTTTTATGTAAGAATTTGGCAAAACACGCAGCTAAGCCAATGCAAAAGCCGTTTACGCGCAAACATTATGGTTCAAGCCAGGCAGGACTTACCCGCCGCCAGCGACAAAGAGCCTTGGCGGCCAGCTTTAGTTGCCAAGATACGCTTAACTATAAACACTGGGTAATCGTTGATGATGTTGTAACTACCGGCAGCACCGCTAACGTGCTAGCTAGGCAGCTTAAAGATTCCGGCGCTGAACGAGTCGACATCTGGGCTATTGCACGCACCCCAAAACCTTCACAACGAAGATAAGCACTCGCAACACTAGCAGCGCTGTTTAAAAAGCCGTACAATAAACCTTAGTATTTTAGTCAGGTATCGAGGAAGCAGATGGTATCGATCTCAGAAACAGCTCAACAGCATTTTGTTAAGTTGCTAGAACAACAGCCTGAAGGCACCCATATTCGTGTATTTGTGGTTAATCCTGGAACACCAAGCGCAGAGTGTGGCGTATCGTATTGCCCACCAGAGTCGGTTGAAGAAGATGATACCGCGCTACAATTCGACGGCTTTAAAGCCATGGTTGATACCGCTAGCGCGCCGTTTTTAGAAGAAGCCGAAATCGACTTTGTGACCGACAAAGTGGGTTCACAACTTACGCTTAAAGCACCAAATGCCAAGATGCGCAAAGTAGATGATGACGCTCCTTTGATTGAGCGTGTTGAATACACCATTGAAACTCAGGTTAACCCTAATTTAGCCTCACACGGTGGTAAAGTTAGCGTAATGGAGCTAACCGAAGAAGGCGTGGTAGTGCTTCAGTTCGGCGGCGGTTGTAATGGCTGTAGCATGGTAGA
Source organism: Agarivorans sp. JK6 (assembly GCF_045277145.1). Taxonomy (NCBI): domain Bacteria; kingdom Pseudomonadati; phylum Pseudomonadota; class Gammaproteobacteria; order Alteromonadales; family Alteromonadaceae; genus Agarivorans; species Agarivorans sp. JK6. The sequence goes on from NZ_CP113525.1 coordinate 4,127,513, forward strand.
TGTTACGCTAAAAGAAGGCATCGAAAAGCAGTTGCTTGAAGCCTTCCCTGGTGAGCTAACCGGTGTTAAAGATGTTACCGAGCACCAAGCTGGTGAGCACTCTTACTACTAGGCTCAGCGAACTACAAATACAAAAAAGCCTATCATTTGATAGGCTTTTTTGTTGCTAGCTTATGGCGCTTATCACTACTCTTCGCGCTGGTCGCGTGCAAGCAAATCAATAGCAGCTTGTTTAGCTTGTTTCCCTTTGTAGAGCACTTGATAAACCTGCTCCACTATTGGCATTTCAACTCCAACTCTTTCAGCTAACAAATAGACTTCTTTAGTATTGCGGTAACCTTCTACTACTTGGCCAATTTCGCGTTCGGCTTCCTCGAAGGATTTTCCGGCGCCTAGTGCCAAGCCAAAACGGCGATTACGGCTTTGATTATCAGTACAGGTAAGCACTAAATCACCTAAGCCAGCCATGCCTTTAAAGGTTTCAGGATCAGCACCTAAGGCCTTACCCAAACGCGCCATTTCGCGTAAACCGCGGGTAATTAAGGCAGTACGTGCATTTGCACCAAAGCCTAAACCGTCGGCTAAACCGGCGCCAATCGCAATAACGTTTTTAACTGCGCCACCAAGCTGCACGCCAATAATATCGTTATTGGTGTACACCCTAAAGCTTCGCTCACAGTGCATAACCTTCGCCAAATAGCGCACAAACTCAGCATCTGAAGATGACGCAGAAATGGCGGTAGGTAAACCTGCTGCTAGTTCTTTAGCAAAAGTAGGCCCAGAGATCACCGCTAGCGACACCTGTTCACCTAAGGCATCAACCGCAACCTCAGACAACAAATGTCCGGTATTTGCTTCTAAACCTTTGGTTGCCCAAGCTACTCGTGATTGTTCACTTAACATTGGCTTTATCTGACGCATTACATCAGCGAAAGCAAAACTAGGCACTACCACTAGCAAGTTGTCACTTTGCGCAACCGCGGTGGCTAAATCAGCTTCTAGTTCTAGGCTTTCGGGGAAAGCAACCCCAGGCAAGAAGTCTTGGTTTTCACGGGCTGCATCAAGCGCAGCCACGTGCTCAGGCTCATGACCCCATAACACGGTACGTTGTCCATTTCGAGCAATCGCAATTGCCAACGCGGTACCGTATGAGCCTGCGCCCAATACGGTCATAGTAGCCTTTGAGTTAACCATTAAGCGTCAGCTTTAGCCGCTTGCTGTTGTTCTGCTTGCTGTTGTACATAGTTAGCAAACAAAGCATCAAAGTTAACTGGCGCTAAGTTAATTTGTGGGAAAGAACCACGGTTAACTAGGTTAGATACCGCTTCACGTGCGTAAGGGAAAAGAATGTTAGGGCAGTAAGCGTTAATTGCGTGAGCAAGTTGAGGCTCCGGCATGTTACCTAAAGTGAAGATACCACCTTGGTGAACTTCACATAAGAATGCAGTTTGCTCGCCAACTTTAGCAGTAACGGTAAGTGTTAATACTACTTCAAATACGTTGTCAGCTAGTTTGTTGCTAGTAGTGTCTAGGTCAACCTTAACTTCTGGTTTCCACTCTTGTTGAAAGATTTGTGGAGAGTTAGGCGTTTCAAAAGAAATATCTTTTGTGTAAATACGTTGAATTGCAAATTCTACTTGTGGTGCTTCAGTGGTTGCTGCTTCAGCCATGATAATTACCTTTAATACATTTATTTAAAATTGCTTAATCGCTAGAGCGCTAGCCATTAAAACTCGATCTTACTTCTTAGTGATCGGTAGGTTTGCTGATTTCCAATCGGTCATGCCGCCGCGTAGGTTATACACTTTCTCAAAACCGCCTTTAACCAGAGCGTTAGCCGCTGAGCCTGAACGCATCCCTGTTTCACATACAACGATAATGGGGTTGCCCTTTAAATTTTCAATAGGCTTAAAGTTATTAGCCTGTATTTGGGTTAAAGGAATGTGACGTGCGCCCGCAATATACCCTTTTTTGTACTCGTCGTTAGTACGAACATCCACCACTACTGCATCTTCTTTATTAATGAGCAATGTAGCTTCGTGATTGCCTACCGAGGTAACCTTCGACAGCATTGGTTGAATAAAAGTGTAGATAACGGCACCGAACAAACCTACCCAAGCGAATGAAATGATAGGGTTATTTCCGACAAATTCGACAACTTGCTGCATAGTATGACAATTCCAGTTAAGCAAATAGTTAGTGATATTGGGGCGAGAGTATACACCTGAGCGAGAAGAATAGCAGCTCTCAAGCGCGCCAAAGCTCGCAAATTGACCTAAGATTCATACACCAGAACAAATCTGAGCAAAAACAACTAATCTCGGTTGATTTGCGCTCAATCAGGTGACTCAGACAAAAAATGTAGTAATATTTCACTATTTCGTTTTTCACTTAAACATTTACCGATTGAGGAAATTGCAATGTCTGCAAGCAAAAAGCCTTTAGCACTAGTTATTATGGACGGCTGGGGCTACCGCCAAGACAGCGCCAATAACGCTGTAGCAAACGCCAACACACCAGTATTAGACAACCTTTGGGAAACGGCTGCTAGCACCCTTATCTCGGGTTCAGGCCTAGATGTAGGTTTACCAGACGGACAAATGGGCAACTCAGAAGTTGGTCACACTAACATCGGTGCTGGTCGCGTTGTATACCAAGAACTTACCCGTGTTGGTAAGTCAATTACAGACGGTGATTTTTTCACTAATGAAGTATTAGTAGGTGCGGTAGATAAAGCCGTAGCTGCCGGTAAAGCCGTTCACATCATGGGGCTACTTTCTCCAGGCGGTGTTCACAGCCACGAAGATCACATGCTAGCTGCGATTGAATTAGCCGCCAAGCAAGGCGCAAAAGAAATTTACTTACACGCTTTCTTAGACGGACGTGACACACCACCACGCAGCGCGCAAGGCTCAATTGACAAGTTTGACGCAAAATTCGCAGAAATTGGTTCAGGTCGAATTGCTTCTTTAGTAGGCCGTTACTACGCAATGGACCGCGATAACCGTTGGGAACGTGTAGAAGAAGCTTATCAATTACTTACTGAAGGCAAAACTGAATACAGCTACGCTAACGCCACTGAAGCGCTAGCAGCTGCTTACGCGCGTGATGAAAACGATGAGTTTGTTAAAGCCTCTGTAGTAGGCGAAAGCGCAGCCAGCATTAACGATGGCGATGCGGTATTGTTCATGAACTTCCGTGCTGACCGTGCCCGTGAAATTTCACGTTGTTTTGTTGAGCAAGACTTCACTGGATTTGAGCGCGCTAAAGTGCCTGCATGTGCTTTTGTTACCCTAACCCAATATGCAGCGGACATTAAAGCCCCTTGTGCTTATGGCCCAACAGATTTAGTGAACACACTAGGTGAGTGGCTAGAGAAGAACAACAAAACGCAACTACGTATTTCAGAGACAGAAAAATACGCCCACGTAACCTTCTTCTTTAATGGCGGTAAAGAAGACGCTTTTGTTGGTGAAGACCGCGAGCTTATCCCTTCTCCAAAAGTAGCCACTTACGACCTACAACCAGAAATGAACTCGGAAATGCTAACCGACAAGTTTGTAGCAGCGATTGAAAGCGGCAAGTACGACGTAATCATTTGTAACTACCCGAATGGCGATATGGTTGGCCACACTGGCGTATACGATGCCGCAGTTAAAGCCTGTGAAGCCGTAGATAAGAGCATTGGCCGTTTGGTTGAAGCACTTGATAAAGTTGGCGGCGAATGTTTAATCACAGCCGACCACGGTAACGCCGAGCAAATGGTTGACCCAGAAACGGGTGGCATCCACACAGCTCATACCAACCTGCCTGTACCTTTCATTTACTACGGTCGTGAAGCAACTCCAGTTGAAGGCGGTCGTTTAAGTGATATTGCACCAACAATGCTAAGCTTGATGGGCATGGAAACTCCAGCAGAAATGACTGGCAAGGTATTGATGAATTTGAAATAATGGCTTGATGAAAGAGCCTATTTCAGCTTCGAAACAAGGCGCTAGCAAGCGCCTTATTCGCCTGTTTAACGCCAGCCTTATTGCTGGCGTTTTGCTATTGCTCTTCCCGCCACTTCATGCCAACGAACAACAACAGTTGCTCGACGTTCAACAACAGCTTAAGCAGCAACAACAGCAACTTAAAAAGCGCAAAAATGATATAAGCAAGGCGCAAGAACAGTTAAGACAATATGAGTTGGCGCTCGCGGACTCCAGCCAACAACTACGCAAACTTAACAATCAGCTTTCCCACTCAAAAATCGAACAGCAAGATATTCAGCAGCAAGAGCGGCAGCTAGAAGAAAAACTGGCTCAACAGCAACAAGCACTGAAGGCACAAATCAACAGCGCTTATCGCTTAGGTAATAGCGATTACATGAAGATGCTGTTGAATCAACAAAATGCCGCAGATTTAGAGCGGATGTTAAGCTACTACCAATATTTGGCCAAAGCCCGCAGCAAGGCCTTAGAGCAAGTCAACTTCCAGCAACTAGAGTTAAGCAAAGTTCAAAGCCAACTGGCCGAGGTGCAAAAGCACCTAGAAGGCTTGGTCGCTCAGCAAAAACAAAAGCTGGACCAGCTACAGTCTCAACAAAATCAACGTAAGCAACAACTCGCTAAACTTAATAAGCTGCAAAATACTGAGCAAAGCCGTTTAGAGCAGCTACAAATTAATGAACAGCACTTACAGCAAGTGATTAGTGACCAAATTGAACAGCAACAACAACTTGCCCTTAAACAAAACTTAGATAAAACGCCTCTCACTGGCCTCGCCAAGGCAAAAGGCAAACTGCCTTGGCCGCTCAAAGGCAGAGTACTTCACAGTTATAACAGTAAAAATCAGGGGCAAACACGCTGGCAGGGCATAGTGATTGACTCCCACCCAGGTACTAACGTAAAAGCAGTAGCCTCTGGCAATGTAGTATTTGCTGATTGGTTGCGTGGTTATGGCCTGGTAGTCGCCATCGACCATGGCGAGCAATACCTTAGCTTTTACGGCTATAACCAAAGCTTAAATGCAGAAATTGGTGAGCGAGTAAGTGCTGGTCAAACCGTGGCTTACGCCGGCAATACTGGCGGCCAAACGACCAACGCCTTGTTCTTCCAGATTCGCCATAAAGGGCAGACCCAAGACCCACGTAAATGGTTAAAATAATTCTACTTTGCCTAAGTATGCTGGCGACAAACTCAGCTATGGCTGCGCAGTTAAGTATCATCATTGATGATGTCGGTAATAGTGCTCGCGATTTTGCGCTATTAGATCTGCACCCCAATATTACCCTATCGGTACTTCCATCAAGCCCTTATGCCAAAGACATTGCCGAACAAGCTCAGCAACAGCAACGCGAAATAATGTTGCACCTGCCGATGCAGGGCAGTGGCACCATTGCTTTAGGGCCATATGGCTTGCCCGATAATTTAGAAGAAGCAGCTTTTAAGCAACGTGTAGAAGCAGCTATTTATAACTTTCCAGAAGCCACTGGCTTAAACAACCACATGGGTAGCCAACTCACCCAACTGCCCACAGAAATGCATTGGTTGATGCAAGTACTGGCTAAACAGCAGCTATTTTTTGTGGATAGCCGCACCCACCTAGCCAGTATTGCCCAGCAAACAGCTAGGGTGTACCAAGTACCCAATTTAAAACGCCATGTATTTCTTGACCACCAAGACAACCCCGTGGCCATTGAGCGCCAATGGCAAAAGGCCATAAGCCTTGCTCGAAAATATGGTCATGCAGTGCTAATCGCTCACCCCAGACCACACTCGGTGGATTTACTTAGTCAATTAAGTTTGCCGGAAGATGTGCAATTGGTAGGGGTAGCCCAACGCATAGCTTTATTAGCACCAGAGCTCGAGAGTGAACCTAGCATTCGTTTAGTGGGTTCAGAAGAGCCCATTGTGCAGCCTGTGCACAACAAACAGCTCTAGGCAGTTGCATTAAAGCAAGCAGTACAAAACCTTAATACCAAGCAATATTATTACGCGGTTTGCTTTTCTAAGTAGATGAGATTATCCATGGCTTGTTGCTGGGTAGTTCCACACAGCCATTCTGCAGCTTTAAAATCACTGCAAACCTTAGGTCGCTCAGCTTTACCAAAAATAGCGCATAAATTATCAGCATTTAAATGAACACATCGCTCACCCGCTACTTTATTTAATGAGCTAATTGATGGCGCAATGCAACAAGCACCGCAGCCTAAACGACAATGCATAACAGGCTCTCCAAAAAAAGGGCGGCTAGTGTAGCAAAACAGGCCAACATAAATCGACGTTTATTTGAACAAAAAAGCAGCCCTAGAGGGCTGCTTTTATTACGCTTTGCGGCTTACTAGTGTAAGCGGCGTAAACTTAATCGACCGGTTGGCGAAGTAAAGTCGTCAAAACAGAGCATGGTGCCGTTACTTAAAGTAATGCAGTTTTTCTGATTAATCGAGCCATCGTGGACTGAACCATCACTAGGTAAGTTGGGATCAATAATCACTCCTGGTGAAGAAGGAATGCCGTCTTCTACTTTTTGATGGGAGCTATCATTATTAATCGTATCGTTAGGATCGTTGGGATCAGTGTTGCCATTAGTTCCCGTATTCCAGGTTCTACCTGAATGCAAATTCAACTCCATATACCAGCCACTACCGCCAGAGGCACAAGTATCAGTATTGGGTAGCATAGTGGTAAAGCTAAGTTTATTAGCGAGCAGTAAACTGTTACTTACCTGCCGTTCACCGTAGTTATTGGTATTGTTATTCTGAGTATTCACAAAATCCAAATACCAGCCGTTATGAGTATTCCAATCAATTGGATTATCGCTTAACAAGCGATTGCTGGAGTCCTCTTCTATAATGGCTTGCCGCAATAAGTTAGCATCATAAACATCTTCTCCACTCACTCTAGAACGCTTAGAACTTACTGCTTCGCCGTTTAAACGATCCCAAATGACATAGATGCTTTGAGTATCTTGATCATCTGCATCGTTATCATCTACTTCGATATACTTACCCGTTCCAAATGCTACTAACACACCTTGATTCAAGCCCATTGGATGAGCGCCAACCGACGGTTTGGTAGTTATTGGCTGCGCTTGATATTGCATGCTAGCGCCAACTAAACGTTTGCTTGGGCTAGTTGCAGAAAATAACGGCGGCTTGGACCCAGCACTTTGAATGGTAGCTAGCTCCCAGTTGCTAGCTCGAGTATCGGATACATCAAATGCCCACATGTTTCCGTAGAGATCACCCGCATAAATGCGATCGGCAACACCGTTACCGGTTAAGTCGACCACCGCAGGAGAAGCCAATGCGTTTGGCCGGCCTTGTCCAGTTGGGTCCTCTGTGCTACCGACCCCAGTACTTAGGTCGGCAATTAAACTGCCGTCTTTTAGGTCGGCAATATATAGAGTTGCTTGGTCATCTGCAGCGTTATAGCCATTTGAAAAGATCACTCCAGTTGTACCGTTGGCCAACTTAGCAATAGTGGGCTGCTCACGACTATAACCTAGGCCTTCAAAACCTTTGGTGGAACTATCAATTTCCCACTTAATGTTATTCTTAGTTGGCCAATTCATATTGGTAACATCTAATGCGTATAAGCCCTTCACGCCAGTGCCCAAAGTTCCCACTACAGTGGTTTTATCCGATTCATCGGTGTAGCCGGTAATGGCCCCATCGACAAAATACTTGTGAGTGTAAGTACTGCGGGTAAGGCTATTTAGATGTTGATAAACTTGGCTGGGTAAATAGGCCATTAGCTCCTTGCCAGTTTTAGCATCAACCACATGCACCATGCCATCGTTTGCTCCAAACACCAGCACTGGCTTATTCACTTTGTGGCCAGTAGCAAGATCTACATAATAGGGAATGGAGTTGATGACATCACCCAATGCAGTAGCGCGTTTTCGCATGGAAAACTGCAAGTCACTTTGCTCATAAGTGCGCTCACCTCGCAGGTAATTCACTACCGCCTGAAGATAATCTAACTTCAGAGAATCGGAGCCTGTTTGCCCTGCCAGCAAGGCGGAGATTTGCGATTGGCTAAAGCCAATAGCCGAAGGCTGTAAACTGTTTGGCGCAGTAAACTCAAAGACCTCGCCGGATTCATCATTACGAGAGAAAATAGTACGCTGTTGATGAGGCATTGAATCGAGTTCTTTGGCCACACTCCAAGTCTCAGTAGAGCTGAATCCACCTCCACTTGCCGCTTTAAATGCCTTTACATCGCCACTCCAGTATTCCCCATCAAATGACGATTGATATAAAAACGAGCTACTGCTTAAAAAATTGTTATTAAACACCGGAGGGCTAGCTGATTGACTGCCACTGGCGATTTTCTCTAAGGCTTTGCCAATTTGCGCGCCCAGTTGCCCAGCGTTAGTTACCGGGAAGTAGTTATCTGGCTGACCACTTTCTTCTTCGTCCCATTCGCCGTCATCAGGTATGCCGTTGTTATTGGTATCGGTAAAACCGCCCCATTTTGCCGCATACCAAAGCGGCGAAGGCAATAAAGTCGCAGCCTCAGAGCTTGAGCTAGGAAAGAAATTCCGCTTACGAATTAGCGGTAAATCTGAGCTGTTGTTGCTAGATTCCCGAGAGTTATTTGGAAAAGCCGAATCATTTTGTAAAGGTGTATCTAAGTAATAAGTACGCTTACTTCCACCACGATCTTTCACATCTAAATAGATACCATCTTTGTCAGTACCGGAAATAACGTAACCAGCATGTTGGTCAATACTGCCCGCAGCGTAAATTGAATCTAAAGTTAATTGAACACCTAAGCGCTTACTACACGTGGCCTCATTATCGTAGGCATTCTCACACAGCTGTTTTACTTCGTAGTGGTACTTTACGATCATATCCATCTCGTGATCAGCGCCTTGTTCGACATCCTCAAAGTTAATCCTAAAGGTGCCTTTAGTGGGAGAAAACTCTTCTACGTAGTAATCAACAATGGCATTTGTTGGCTGAAAATCCCCCTTATTAGTACTAATACAACTACCACTAGCACAGCCGCCTACTGACTTAGCAAACGGAACAATAATGATGGTTTCTCCATCGACTTCAACTTCAACCTCAGGCAGTGGAGAAGAAACAGCTACCACCGTGGTTTGAATGTTTTGCTTACCCGGCTTATTGGGGAAGATATCGGTTTTGTGACCATAATGCGCCACTGCAGCTACCGCATAACTGCCCTCTTTTGTTGGCTCTTGAGGAGAGAGGCCTCGAATCTCCGATAAAGTATTTACAGTTTTTGCCGTGGGTGCACTAGTGGTACCGGTAGTATCACTAACAGACTCACCAATGAAATAATCACCACCAATACTTTCGTATTTTGAAATATTATCTAACAAGTTTTTGAGGTGAAATCCGTCAAGTATCGACCCTTGATAAGAGCCTGCGTAACTTGGGTGAGCGTTAGGGATTTCATCAGAATCGTAAGACGGGCTAATATCGCTGATCACCAAATTATAGGGTGCTGCGCAATATTCTCGATTAGCAAAAGGATCGTCCCACTTTGCAAACGGCAAGCCTAGTTGACCATCGATAGTACCGCTGCCGCTTGAATATGAGCTACTAGCAAAACCTTCGCCGTGGAAATAACGTAAGCTTTCGTACAACATCTCACCAATAGGGTTACCCCATGAAGTACATTCGCCATTACGAATTGCGCGATCGGTAATCCAGCCACAGCCATACTCATAGCTGCCATATTTAAAACCGTAAATACGCAATTTATTGATTGTACTTACAATGCCGTTTACGCTGGTTTTAAACTGCCCGGTATTGCTGATTAACTCGTCGCCAAAATGGGATACCGCTTTACGCAAAACCCCACCTGATAAGTTTTTGTCGTAACTACCAGTAATAAGCCCAAACTCGATACTGCCGTCTTCGCCGTAGTCATGCAGCAATCCGGTGGGTTTATATTGTTTGTTGGGATACTCTTTACAGTTAGCCTCCAACTTGCCTTGTACACATACCTCAACCCTAATCTCATAAGACTCGCTATAATTTCCAGCCAATACAGGACGCTCTGTAGTCGCCCACTCCCATATTTCACTGTTCTGGTTCTTTTTGATTCTTAGCTCTGGCGCACCGCCATCAGACCAAGACGCAGTTCCAAAAAAGTGCTTACGATTACTATTAGGCTGAGACAATGGGGTGTAGTTGTCGATACGGTAACCATTCACCGCTTCTGAGGTATAACTTTTACCCCATGAGTGAGCATCCTGCGGAATAAATACCCGCTCCAATACCGTAGTACCTTCACTGTCTATTGCTCTATAGCCGCCATACAGTACGGTACGCAGAACATCCATGCGTGACATGGTTAAGTAATTCAGAAAATCACCACTCCACTCTCCTGAGCCGGTGCACGCCTTAGTATTCGCATTCGCCTCAACGCCAGGGGTAAAACGCTTTTGCGAAGAATTATAGGTGTAGCAGCGCTCACTATTGAAGTAACCCGCATAGTCTACAACCAAGGGATTGTAGTTAATATCTAGGTCGTTATTGCCACTTAAGTCGGTAGCATCGTTATAAGCTTCATAGTAAAGAGTATGGTCCCTTCCCATTACCAACATCACCATTGGTGAAGGTGAAGTAGCGACGTATAAGGGACTATCAGCCAGATTTAACTGAGCAGCTTTAGTTGCTAATGAAATTACACTTAGCAGCAAACCCATAGTCAAAGCAAGGCAAGTAAAACGGATATGTTTTTGCGCAAGCATGCAGCAACGCACGTGTGTAAATAGTGTGGTGAGAGTACTCAAAGTTTTGCTTCCAACAACTTAGGCTGTTGCAACCTCAAACTGACTTGAAGCGACAACTAACAACCATAGAAAACCTGCTGAAATTTTAATCTTTAAACAATAGAAATTTAGTGAAGCGCTAGACAGTTTAAATTAGTAATATATTTGAAAAACATATATTTAAATAAATACCTTAGCTAAAAATATATAAGTAATATAGAAAATATAAAACCACTAACAACGAACAAAAAAGGAGCTATAAGCAGCTCCTTTTATATTTAGTTTAACGGTGAGTGTTAGTGCAAAGTACGCAAGCTTAAACGCCCAGTTGGTGACTGATAATCATCGTAACAGAACATTGAACCATTACTTAATGTAATACAGTTCTTTTGGATAATCCCATCGTCATCAACAACACCATCAGTTAAATTAGGGTCGATAATCACTGAAGGGGCCGATGGGATACCATCATTAACTTTTTGATGAGAGCTTTCATCATCAATGGTATTGGTATCATCATTAGGGTCTGTGTAATTCTCGTTACCAGAATTCCAAGTAACACCGGAATGTAAGTTCATTTCCATATACCAACCACTCCCTCCTGTCGTACAAGGGTCTTCATTCGGCAATAAAGTGGTGAAACTTAATTTGTTCGCTAATAGCAAGCTATTAGTTACTTGCCGCTCACCATAGTTGTTAGTATTGCCATCCTGAGTATTTACAAGATCTAAATACCACCCTTTATGCACGCCCCAATCTATTGGGTAGCTACTTAATCGACGATTTTGTGCGTCTTCTTCAGTAATCGATTGACGTAGCATATTGCTGTAAATTTGTTCACCATCAACCTCTTCACGTGTATCACTATAATAAGTCTGATTTAATTTATCCCAAATCGCATAAATAGTTTGGGTTGGTTCACCAAGATACTTATTGTCCCCATTTTCTATATATTTACCGGTGCCAAAGGCCACTAAAACCCCTTGAGATAAACCATTAGGGTGAACACCAACCGAAGGCTTTGTGGTGATAGATTGCGAGATATATTCGGCAGGAGAACCCGATTTATCCAAACTAACCGCGGTAAAGAGAGGTTTGTTATCTAGGTTATCAATCTTCCAATTTGCAGAGCTTGAATTAGAGATATCAAAGGCCCACAAGTTACCAAATAAATCGCCAACGTAGATACGGTCAGCGACTCCATCACTATTTTTATCGACAACTGCAGGGCTAGCTAGTCCATTGGGCCTACTTTCTCCAGTAGGATCATCACTACTTCCTACTCCAGTTTTCAAAGTGGCAATTAAACTGCCATCTTCGATATCTGCAATAAATAACTGGCCTTCATCATCGCTAGAGTTGTAGCCATTAGAAAAAATAACCCCCACTTTACCATTGGCTAACTTCGCAATAGTTGGTTCTTCTCGTGTATATCCAATACCTGAATATCCTGCAGTATCAGCATCAATTTCCCATAAAATTTTGCTTTTACTGGTACTTCTCATATCACTTACATCTAGTGCATAAAGTCCTTTAAAGCCAGTACCTAAAGTTCCTACTACAGTAGTTTTGTCATTTTCATCAGTAAAACCAGAGATACCACCGTCAACAAAATATTTATGTGTATAGGTGTTTTTGGTCAAACTATTTAGGTGCTCGTAAACCTGACTAGGTATATAAGCCATTACCTCTTCGCCTGTAGCAACATCTAAAACATGAACCATGCCGTCATTTGCGCCAAAAACCAAAACTGGCTTCTCTACGCCGTGACCGTTTACTTTATCCACGTAATAGGGAGTAGAGTTCACTATATCGCCTAAAGCAGACTCTCGTTCTCTCATGTTATAAGCAAGGTCTGACACCTCGAAGGTTCTATCTCCACGTAAGTAATTAATAACGGCTGTAAGGTAAGTCAGTTTCTCCGCATCAGTACCATTTTGTCCACCTAACAAGTCACCAATTTGACTCAAGCTTAAACCATCATCGGCTCCGGTCAAATCAGATGGAGCAACAAAGTCGACAATTTCATCACTAGTATTATTTCGTGTATAAATCACCCGACTTGAAGGAGATACGGCATCTATTTGTTCAGCCGCTTGCCATGAAGGCGTATCACTAAAGCTTCCCCCACTACTGGAATAAGCCAATACATTTCCACTCCAATTTTTACCTTCAAATCTTGTTTGATACAAAAAGGCACCGCTATTTAGAAAGGTGTTATTAAATACCGGTGAAGTGGCCGATTGAGCGTCGCCAGAAGCTTTATCCAAAGCCTTTGATATTTGAGTTTCTAATTCACCTGCGTTAGTCACAGGGAAGTAGTTATCAGGCTCACCAGACTCATTTTTATCCCACTCTCCTGCATCTGGGAAGCCATCTGCAGAACCATCATCAGCTTCTTCAAACCCTCCCCATTTAGCCGCATACCAAAGTGGAGAGGGCAGCAAGTTAGCAGATGTACTACTAGGGAAAAAATGCCGAGTACGCGTTAATTCTAAATCGTCCTCATTTGCACCTGTATCACGATTTCTAGAATTATCAGGGTAAGCTGAATCTGCTTGCTCTGGAGTATCAAGGTAGTATTTTACCTTATTCCCCCCCTTATCTTTTACATCTAGGTATATACCGTCTTTATTGGTTCCGGAAATCACATATCCTGCATGTTGGTCGATACTGCCTGCAGCATATAAAGAGTCGAGCGTTAATTCTACGCCTGTAGCTTTAGAGCAACTATCTTGATCATCTCCAACATTAGGGCAAAGTTCTTTTACTTCGTAAGTATATTGAACGATCATGTCCATATCATGATCAGCTCCCTGCTCAACATCTTCGAAATTAATTCGGAATACACCTTTTGTACTAGAAAATTCTTCTACGTAATAATCAACGATAGTATTGGTTGGTTGAAACTTCCCTTTAGTTGGGTCAATACTATATCCACCAACCGACTTAGCAAATGGAACAATCTTTATAATATCTCCAGCATCACCCACTTTGATTTCGACTTCTGGAAGCGGCGAGGATATTGCGACCACCATAGTGCTAATATTTTGCTTGCCCTCTTTTGACGGAAACAAATCCGTTTTATGTCCATAGTACGCAACTCCAGCAACAGAGTAACTACCCTCTTTGGTAGGCTCAGCTGGCGATAAACCCCGTATATGCGCTAAGTCTTTTACTAACTTGGCCGTAGGAGCGCTTCTGGTATCAGAGTCATCATCTGTTGATTCTCCTACAAAATAAAAGCTACCATCAACACCATCTAAGCCTTCTTTATCAGAAATAACATTTAAGAGATTGGTAACATCGAACCCAGTAAGTGTAGAGCCTTGATAGCTAATCGTATTGTTTTCATCATCTCGTTTGAGAAAGCTATTAAGCGCGCCAGGAAGCTCATCAGAATCATAAGACGGATTGATATCACTAATGACTAAGTTGTATGGCGCGGCACAATAGGAACGCTTGGCCGTAGCTGGGTCATCCCAATTCTCATAAGGATCATCCCAAGAAGCATACGGCAACCCTAAAGAATCATCTATAGTCCCGCTACCGGCCGAATAGCTTGAACTCGCACTCTTCTCGCCATGGAAGTATCGAAGGCTTTCATAAAGCATTTCACCTACCGGATTACCCCAAGAAGTACATTCTCCATTAGTAATAGCCCTCGTCGCCACCCAACCACAGCCGTACTCTTCAGAATTATAGTTGTAACCGTATATCTTCAACTTATTGATAGTATCTACAATACCATTGACACTACTATCAAATACTCCAGAGGCAGATTTAACTTCAGAACTAAAATCTCCAACCGCTTTACGAAGCACACCACCAGATAGGTTTTTATCATAACTGCCGGTGATTAAACCAAACTCAATTCTACCGCTTTCTCCATACTCATGCAGAACCCCTGTAGGCTTGTAGTTCCCATCAGAGTATTCTTTACAGTTTTCCTCAAGAGCACCTTCAACACATACTGCAACTCGTATATTGAAAGTATTATCGATAGTTCGATTAGAACTACTTAGCACTGGCCGCTCAGTACTCGCCCACTCCCAAATGTTACCGGTAGGCTCATTAGGGTTACTGGCACTAGGAGGCACATCTCTTCTAACTTTCAATTTGGGAGTGCCACCATCACTAAAAGAAGCTGTGCCAAAGAAATGCTTGGTGTTAGCTTCTGGTAATCCAAAGGGTGAATAGTTCCTTATATCAAACTTATCGACGGCCACAGATGTATACATTTTTCCCCAACTGTGGGCATCTTGTGGAATAAAAACACGCTCTAGAACTGTCTGACTAGGAGAGTCACCGCTTGCGGCGGTATCGGTGTATCGATACCCTCCGTATAAAACTTTGCGTAAAACGTCCATACGAGACATTGTAAGATAATTTAAGAAGTCGCCACTCCAGGGGCCAGCTCCCGATTGAGCACAAGTTTTGTAATCGTTAGTATCAGAATCTGATTGTGCAATGCCAGATTTGATAACCGCTTGTTTAGGGACAAACTTACCAGATTCGTAGGCGTAACAGCGGTTACTATCGAAGTAACCTGCGTAATTGATTTTGTTCGGCTTATAAGTAATATCTAACTCACCATCACCATCTAAATCAGAGGCATCATTGTACGCTTCGTAATAAAGGGTGTGGTCACGTCCCATAACTAACATAACCATTGGTGGTGGCTTACTGGCTGTATATAAGGGTGCATCAGCTAAATCAAGCTCTGCAGCATTAACACCAAACACTATGGTCCCTATAACTGAGCAACTAAATACTGATTTCACTAAATTATTCATTACCAGCAGCCCCCAGAAGTTGGTTCTTTGAGGCCAGTACTAGATAAACTTAGTTGTTGACAAGAGTCCCCAGATTGAGAGCCTTTAGGTGTAGCGGTAAGCTTGTAGCCTGAATCGCTAACATTACTCGCTGTAAGCGTGTAGATTTCGTTGAATTCGGTGCTAGGAGTGTAGATAGTTAAACTTGTACCGCTAGCTGCACTGGCATAGCTAAGGTGCATTGCGTAATAGCTTTCCATTTGTTGGGCAGCTTCCACTAAAGTGCGTTTGGCCTCTTCTCTTTTAGTACTTTGCACATGGCTTAAATAACTCGGGTAAGCAATGCCTGCAAGAATAGCTACGATGGCAACGGTTATCATCACCTCTAGCAATGTAAATCCTTTTACTTGTTTCACTACTTTACTCCATGAACGCTACGTAAGATTGTAAATAGGTTATTGCCCCGCCCTCACCTTCGGCTTTAGAGGTAATGCGCAAAAAACGACGCTTGGGCACTTTAGCTCCTAATACTAAGCCTGAATCAACCCCACCATCTTCGATAATATAACTAGGTTGGCCCGCTAGCGCGTTACCATAAGAATCAGTCACTACGGCCAACTTAGGTGCAGAGGTCCAATTGTTGTTATCTTGCCACCAAGTATCACTCGCAAAAGCAGCGGTCACTAAATTATTAGGCGTGTCTGGATTAAGTAATGCGTCAGTGTGGTAAGCTTGCTGGCGAACAACAAACTCGGCTTCGTTCACTCCGGAAGTTGCACGAGAAAAGCTCATAGAATGGTCTTGGTGTACCGCAGAGCTTTTACGGCCACTGGTGACTTGCTGGGCAATGGCAATACCAATCATCGCGATAATCACTACCATTACCAGGGACATGATTAGCGCCATGCCTTGTTGCTTAATACTGACTAAAGGCATATTTAGGTTCCCATATTTAATAGTAAAACAGTTTCACTCACCGCTTGGCGGATGCTTTTATCATTCACCGAAATTTCTTTATCTAATACCTGATATTTTCGGGTATTCGTCAAATTACTCATCGATACTTCCTGTGAAACCAGTAAGCCCACTTTGACGCGATTAACTTCATTCCAATCCGAGACTTCAGAGGCTGTATAGTACTTAAATGTACTGTCCTCGATACTTCCGTATAGCACTTGCAAATTATCTATACTTTCGTCAAATACAGTATCGCCACTTGCGTCGCGGCAAACCAATTGGTCACTAGTAGAAATAAAGAACACTAAGGTTGTTACCGTATCCGCCGCCAACTCAGAGCCGTCACAGGTATACATACTTGCATTGGGCGCGGCTGCACCAAAAAAGCGAAAAGCAATAACATCGGTAGCGGCTTTTGCGCCAGCAAAGGTGGTTTGGTCGTTTAAACCTTGCACCATTTGCGCTTCATCCCAAGTAAAGCCAAAACTATCGGCGGTTGAAACCAGCGGTAACAAGGTATTCTGATAGAGTTGGTTGTAATCTCGAAAGCCTGCTTGCTGCAGATACAAGCGCAAAGTTTGAATGCTCATTCGGTTTTTACTCACCAATAAATGGCTAGCTCGAGTGGCTTCATAACTTTTTTGGTCGCCAATTAAAGCTGCATATAGGCCACCCACCACAATCAGTGACAATACCAATGCGATCATTAACTCAACTAAGCCAAAACCACTTTGTTTGTGCATTACCTTACCCATACCGCTACCTCACTACATTGGTGACCTGCTCCAGTTGTATCTGCAGAGCAATCAGCGGCGCCGGCACCCGATAAGTTGGCATCCCAGGTCATTTTTACAGTGACCAGGTTGCTGGCGTGTTGTATTGAAAAGCGTAGCTGGGGTATATACACAGAATGATTACCAAACCAATCAGCTAACTCAAACGCCGCAAACTCTGCTCGTGTGCAAGTTTCGCTAATACAGTTTTTGGAACTGGTAGGGGCTGTACCATCGGCAAGGTTATCGATATTAAACTCGTTGTTTACGGTAGCTTCTGGCATGGCACTAAAACGCTGTACAATATCTAACATGGCAATGTTAGCCGTTTGCGCAAAGCGGGCTTGGTGAGCAGTATTTACCGACTGGATCTGTAAAGCGGCGTGCCCAAGTAAACCGATAGCAACAATAACTACTGCTATCAGCAGTTCAATTAAGGTAAAGCCTTGTTGTTTAGTTGCAGTAAGTTGTTGATGGCGAAGCATATTCAACCCTCCCCATGCGTGTAATGCTGATTCGCTGGTCTTCATAATCGTTTGAAGGAGCACAAACCGTTAACTCACCAGCGGTAGCGTGACCAGTAGGGAAAAAACGCACCAAAGTACTGGTGCTCCCACTGGCAGAAGGACTATATTTCAATTCTCCGGATTGAGGCTTAGGGTGCGCAGCAATAACGGGGTCACTTGAAGACAAACCGCCAGAGCGAGTTTCATCAATAAATACCAACCAGCCCTTATTCGCTCCCCAAGCAGCCTCACAACTTGTACCATTGGTGGTAGGACAAACATAAGTAGAGAGGTTGTTTCGAATAGCTTCCTGTTGGGCCACCAATAAGCTGTTTGCTAAAAGGTCTCGGGTGACTTTTTGCTTATTGTCTTGCATAAAACCTTGAAGCGAAGGCACCGCCACTACCATTACAATAACCAGAATCGCCACGGCGATCATTAGCTCAAGTAGGGTAAAGCCTTTGGCTACATAGCCTTGTTTGGAAATACCAAGCATTGCTTATCATCCATAACAGCAATAATCACAGCAAATAATGTAAAGCGAACCAGTCACTCCACAGGTAAAAAATTGATGAGACTATATAGTAAAAAAATCAATAAATTAGCGAGTCATTTTGTCAAACATACCTTGTATACACAATAAGCAGAGCAACAATAGTTGACAGATATCATACTTCGAACTACCACTTCTGTAATGCAGGGTTGACAGCACGAAATACTGTCTCAAATACCCAACACAATTTTGTCCGGCGAACAGTGTTGGCAACACTTTTCTTAACAAAGCTAGATAAAAATATTGGTGTGTAACAATGAAAATGTGTAATCTAAATTCACCAATAATCACGCAACTTTTTTTATGAAACCTCAGTCAGTGCCTAGCTACGTTGATGACAACTATGTAAACAATGTTGTTAACGAATGTGTCAGTTTCATGAAGGGGAGTGCGCCGTGGTGGGTACAACAATCGTGTTTAGATTGCCGAGAATCAAAACAACTATTGCATTTATTTTTGGTCGCTTTTAGCACTTGGAGAAAGCGCCGAGCGCAACCCAATCATAAGCGAAATATCGAACCCAACAATCTATTTGACCTTGGGCCTCTCATTTACGACTTGAGCTATACCCTTAATCAATTAGCTAACCAAGACAAAGACTACCTTAGTGAAGAGTTAAAAGGTGCCATTAAACTTATTCACCAAGATGCTCAGCATTTCTTAAAAAGCTGGCACAGTCTCGATATAGAACAAATTACCGATACACCACTCTCTCAAGTTTCTTAATTTATACAGTTAAAGGTTTTATGCGTTTATCTTTTCAAGCTATTGAAAACTGGCAACAGCACGCCAGTGATTTATCGAAAATATCCAGTAATCTAGAGCCTTCGCAGTGGCAAGAATGGCAGCAAGCGGCTCAACTCTACAGCTGTACGTTTAATCAGCGAGTGGTTGCATATTGTGTTGTAAGTTGTAATAAACAACAGTTGTTAGTGCAGCGCTTTCACGTGCGAGATATTACCCAACGCCGTGGCATAGGCTTGTTTATGTTCCAGCAGCTTCTGCAGTTAGCGGCTCAAAAGGGCCTAAGCCAACTCACTTTTCCGCACAGCAATGATCCAGCCGTGCTGGCCTTTTATCAGCATCTTGGCTTAAACAACCAATTCACCTTTCAGCTATAAAAAAACCAGAGCCATGGCTCTGGTTTTTTCTTTTTCTACCCGTATTACTACAAAATAATCGACTTCAAATCGTCGTTTTTACGATCTAAATAGTGGGTTGATTGTATTTTACGAATAGTACGCGTTTTACCACGAACCAATAGCGTTTCGGTGGTGGCAATATTACCTTGGCGATTAATACCTTCCAGTAAATCACCTTTGGTAATGCCCGTTGCCGAGAATATCACATTGTCGTTTTTGGCTAAGTCATTCAACTGCAATACGCTATTTACTTGAATATCTTCGGCTTCACAGCGACGAATCTCTTCTTCACCAATTGCGCGATTTTCCGGGGTATCTTCTTTTACCTGGTGGCGTGGAATTAAACGGCCTTGCATATCACCGCCTAAAGCGCGAATTACCGCCGCCGAAATCACCCCTTCTGGTGCTCCGCCTACACAGTACATCATGTCAACTTCGCTAAGCGGCATACACGATAAAATCGATGCAGCTACATCCCCATCAGGAATTGCAAATACTCGAACACCTAGCTTTTGCATTTCAGCAATCACTTGGTCATGACGAGGCTTAGCCAAGGTAATCACTGTCATATCGCTCAGCTCTTTGCCCAAAACCGACGCAACCATTTTAATGTTGTGCTCAAGTGGTTGGTTTAAATCGATGCAACCTTTGGCTTCCGGTCCAACTACCAACTTTTCCATGTACATATCTGGTGCACGTAAGAATGCGCCTTTTTCGCCTACAGCAAGCACGGCAACAGCATTGTTTTGACCCATTGCGGTCATGCGGGTGCCTTCAATAGGATCTACCGCAATATCTACACCTTCGCCACCGGTACCAACATGCTCGCCAATGTAAAGCATCGGTGCATCATCAATCTCGCCTTCGCCAATAACCACTTCGCCATCAATGTCGATGTCATTGAGCATGATACGCATGGCTTCAACAGCTGCGTTATCAGCAATATTTTTATCCCCACGGCCCAACCACTTGTAACCAGCTAAAGCTGCGGCTTCGGTCACGCGGGAAAAACGAAATGCCAGATCTCTTCTCATCAGATACGCCTAATCAACTAAAAATCGTGACGAATACTAGCACAAGATTATGTTTTATTCAGCTTGAAAAGCTAGGCTAAGGCCTGCTTTACCAAGCTTAGTGCTTCGTCAGACAAATCTAGTGCAAGCGCAGCTTGCTGGCCTTGTTCAGACATTTTTGCCCAGGTTTTTTGCACGATGCTAATCACTTTCTCTTGAGCATGTTTATTAGCAAATTCAACAAAGTAGTACTTTAAGAATACCAAGCAAATAACATCTTCAAGGGCTTGGGTAAGCGGGTTACGTTTTAGCTTTTCTTTGCGTAGTAAACTGGCAGTAGCATCGATGAGGGTTTCATCTAAATTGTGCTTACGCATTATTTCTGCACACAACTCAGCATGCTTTTTACCTAAATCGCTGCGCCATTTTAAGTAACCTGCTCGACCTTCTGGGTAATCACTTCTTAATGATAACCAACGGCCAATATGCTGAGCTCGGGCAGCAATTTGTAATTCAGCTGGAGGTGCTAACATAAAATCATGTAAGCAATTAGACATGCGCTTACCGTACAAAAATTCTTTGGCATGCTCGGTTCCTAACTCATCTATCTCCTTATTTGGGTCATTTAAGTTAAATTGATCGATATCGTTTAAAACCTGATTCAGAATATTTTGCTGCATGATTTGCGGTTTTCCCATAACTTTGTTTTATCCTTTAACAAGGGCACAACATATCCTACCGAAAAGCCAAAAACAACACAGACGGTTACACCAAAAAACAATTGCATTATCAGCGCATTTAACTATATGTTAATAATTAGAGCGGCATATATGACCAACATATATATCTAAAAAGGAGTTAATCGCTATGCTGATTGGTGTACCTAAGGAAATAAAAAATCACGAATATCGTGTGGGAATGACACCCGCCAGTGTGAATGAGTTAATTCAACATGGCCATCAAGTCATTGTTGAGACTCAGGCCGGCGCAGGTATTGGCTTCAGTGATGCTGATTACCAAGCGGTCGGCGCGAACATTTCAAACACTGCCGCGGAAGTATTTGCCGCAGCCGAAATGATTGTGAAAGTAAAAGAACCACAAGCAGTTGAGCGCGCTATGTTGTGTGAAGACCAGCTATTGTTCACTTACTTGCACCTCGCTCCCGACCCAGAACAAACTCATGATTTAATAAAATCTGGCGCAGTTTGTGTAGCTTATGAAACAGTAACTAGCCCACGTGGTGGTCTTCCCTTGCTGGCACCAATGTCAGAGGTTGCGGGCAGAATGGCGATTCAAGCAGGTGCACTTGCCTTAGAAAAATCTAAAGGCGGTCGCGGGGTATTGCTGGGTGGCGTGCCAGGGGTAGAACCTGCCAAAGTTACCGTTATTGGCGGCGGCATGGTTGGTCGTAATGCTGCACAAATGGCTGTTGGAATGGGTGCAGATGTCACCATACTCGATCGCAGCATTGATGTACTTCGCAGTGTTGATGCTGAATACCATGGCCAGCTTAAAACGGTTTACTCAACGACCAGCAGTATTGAGCAGCATGTATTAGAGGCTGATTTGGTGATTGGTGGTGTATTGTTACCAGGTGCCGCTGCGCCCAAGCTTATCACTAAGGATTTGGTTAAACGCATGAAGGCTGGCAGCGCTATTGTTGATGTTGCCATCGACCAAGGTGGTTGTGCCGAGACCTCAAAGGCTACTACCCATCAAGATCCTATTTATATCGTGGATGATGTGGTGCACTATTGTGTTGCAAATATGCCAGGCGGCGTGGCTCGTACCTCTACCATGGCACTTAATAATGCAACTTTGCCTTACATCATCACCCTTGCGAACAAGGGATATAAGCAAGCACTGCTAGATGATGAGCACTTGCGCAATGGCTTAAACGTAATGCATGGCAAGTTAACTTGCGCCGAAGTAGGCGAAGCCCTTGGCATTGAAACGGTCGAGCCTTTAGAGCTACTGGCCTAAGTTACAGAAAAAAAGAGCGCTTAGGCGCTCTTTTTTATATCTGTCTAGTTAACCTGAACTCGGGATAAGGAACTGACGATAACTCCGCAAACCAGTACTTAATCTAATTTCATATTTCTGGCGAGATAGTTTTGCTTAGTTCAAGGCGAAGCTGCGCGTCAATAGCTAGCCTATTGCAAGTGGCTTCAACACCGAAATAAGTAAAAATAGTCGTTAGAAACCAGTTTAATGTCCCGAGCTCAGATTAATTATTAAGCCTTAGCGCTTTTTGCCATACCCGCGATCTTTAAGGCTACGTCCCCATTTATCTAGCCAGGCATCTAAGCCACTGCGAGCATTACCGGCGATTAAGCAAGCGGCGGAGCTGGGGCTAGAGAACTGATAATCACGCATAAACTCGTAACCATCGCCTTGACGGCAAAGAACGGTATCTTCAAGTAACTGCTCACGTAGTGCCAACACTGCCGGGCGTAACGACTCCGCCCCACCACCATTGGCAGTTGAACCTTTCACTACAGTAAAGCCGGGTTTGTTTTTAGCGCCAGTAGGGTAACCATGCGCAACCGCTTGCTTAACGCTGAACGAATATTCAGCGGATATGGTGTGCTGACTGCTCTCAACCACTAGCTCACGTAAAGACAATAGCTGCTGATACAGTTCAATAGGTAAAATTGCAGCGGTTTTGCGGCCATCACCGTCAATAACAAAATTAACTTTAGAAAGTTCGAATGGACCGTCCATGTCAGACCATGTATTAGAAAGTTTGTGCAAATTTAACACAGGCAAGCGGCAGATTTGAATATAAAAAAACCTCGCTAGGCGAGGTTTTTAATAAGTTTTTATTCCATGGCTGCTTTGAGCTTCTTCATGGCATTTTTTTCTAGCTGCCTAATCCGCTCTGCAGAAACTTGGTAATGGTCTGCCAACTCTTGCAAAGTCGCTTTGTCTTCATCTAACCAACGGCGCTGCACAATATGCGCATTTCGCTCGTCTAGGGTATTTAAAGCGGCTCGTAAGCGATTAGCTGCAGCAACTTCCCAGTTTTCTTTCTCTACAAACTGGGCTACATCAGAAGACTTATCTTCCAAGTACTGAATCGGCGCAAAGCTGCCTTCACGCTCATCATCATCGGCGGCTAAATCAAAGGCTTGGTCTTGGGCACTCATTCGAGATTCCATTTCCAATACGTCTTTGGTACTTACACCAAGATTCTCAGCCACCATGTTTACTTCGTCATTACTAAACCAGCCTAAACGCTTTTTAGATTTACGAAGATTAAAGAACAACTTACGCTGTGCTTTAGTGGTAGCAATTTTCACCATACGCCAATTACGTAATACGTATTCATGAATCTCCGCTTTAATCCAATGCACAGCAAAAGATACCAAACGAACACCCACTTTAGGGTCAAAACGTTTTACGGCTTTCATTAAGCCTACGTTGCCCTCTTGAATTAAATCGGCTTGCGGCAAGCCATAACCTGCGTAATTTTTAGCTACATGCACTACAAAACGTAGGTGCGACATAACTAATTCGCGAGCTGCTGTTAAATCACCCTCGTCGTATAAACGAGTAGCAAGCTCTTTCTCACGCTCAGGCGTGAGCATATCAGCGCGATTAACTGATTGAATGTAGGCTTCAATGCTCCCTTGCGGGACTAGCGCCATAGATGCATTTACTTGATCCATTTCAACCTCTAAATATTACTCGGTCAACGAGTCTACCATAGCCAATTAGCAAGATCTAACCCCCTATATAGCAGGCTGCGCGGCTTTGCGCAGTCTCACTTGTTTCCAGATATATGACGCACTAAATCAGAGATAGTTCACATTTTTAAGCACTTTCTAGGTGCGCAATTTTACCAAATAGGTGCAAGTTATCCCTTAAGGAGTATAGACAGTTGGAGCTCAATAAAAATTTCAAAAAACTCTAACTCTTTGATAAAAAATGATTTTAATCAAGTTTTAGTGTTTTTTTTGCTACTGGCACCATGATTGCGTCATAGCTGGCATAAGTAATTGCGAGACAGTGATATGAGCATACAAAGAATTAGCCAACATCCTAAAACAAGTCAAAAGCAGCCTATTGAAACAGGCATGGTTGACTTGGTGGGTGCTGGCCCTGGCGATCCAGAGCTGCTCACCTTAAAGGCCCTACGCAGCATAGAACAAGCAGACCTAGTGTTATATGACCGCCTAGTAAGCGAAGAAATCTTAGCGCTTATTCCTAGCAACACTAAAGCTATTTACGTAGGTAAAGCCAAAGCCAATCACTGCATCCCGCAAGAACAACTTAACCTCTATATGGTAGACAAAGCTAAACAAGGTTTACGCATTTGTCGCCTTAAAGGTGGAGACCCATTTGTATTTGGTCGTGGCAGTGAAGAACTCAGTGTTTTACATGAACATGACGTTCCAGCTCGGGTTATTCCTGGTATTACTGCTGCATCTGGCTGTACTAGCTACGCGGGTATTCCGCTTACTCACCGTGGCCTAGCCACTGGTTGTAGCTTTATTACTGGCCACAAACAAGATGGCAAATTAGATATCGATTGGGCCCAACTGGCGCAACTCGACCACACCTTAGTGTTTTACATGGGGCTGAGCAGCTTGCCTGAAATCAGCCAACAGCTACAACGTTTTGGAAAGAGTGCAAAGACACCTGCCGCATTAATAGAAAAAGGCTGCCAAAGCGATCAACGCGTTGTTACCGGCCAATTAGACCAGTTACCTACGCTCGCCAGTGAACACCAATTGCAATCCCCTACATTAATTGTAATCGGTGAAGTGGTATCACTGCGCGAGCAACTCAACTGGCTAAGTAAGTTAGACGCGAACCAGAACCAATTTGAATTAGAAAATAGCGCCGCTCTAAGCGCATAGGAGAGAGTACATGGAACGTATCATCGTTGTTGGTAACGGCATGGTTGGTCACCACTTCATTGACCAATTGATACAGCAAGACAAGTTAGGCCAAGTTCAGGTAACCACTTTTAGTGAAGAGTCGCGCTTAGCATACGACCGCGTGCAATTATCAAGTTACTTCTCGGGTAAAACCGCAGACGACTTGATGATGACCTCTCCTGAATACTATGACGAACATGGCGTTCAATACTTTGTAAACGACAAAGTTGTTGAAGTATTGCCTGAAGAAAAGATTGTGGTTACCGCTAGTGGCCGTCGCGAAAGCTACGACAAACTGGTGCTAGCGACCGGTTCTTACCCATTTGTTCCGCCAATTCCTCGTCCAGACGATCAAGCGGCACAAGAAAACATTTTGGTATACCGCACCATTGAAGATTTAGAAGCCATGACTAAGTCAGGCGAAAACTCAAAAGTAGGTGTAGTTGTAGGTGGTGGTTTACTTGGCTTAGAAGCCGCTAAAGCACTTAAAGACCTTGGTATGGAAACTCACGTTGTAGAATTTGCACCTCGCCTAATGGCTGTGCAGGTGTGTGACGGTGGCGGTGCAATTCTTCGCACTAAAATTGAAGAGCTTGGCGTACAAGTTCATACCGAGAAAAATACCAAAGAAATTGTGGCAGGTGAAAACACTCGCTACCGCATGAACTTTGCAGACGGTAGCAGTTTAGATACCGACATGATTTTGTTCTCTGCAGGTATTCGCCCACAAGATCAATTAGCACGCGAAACTGGTCTAGAGCTTGGTCCTCGTGGCGGCATAGTGATTAACAATCAATGTCAAACGTCTAACCCAGACATTTACGCGATTGGTGAATGTGCCTTATGGGAAGGCAAAATTTTTGGCCTAGTAGCCCCTGGTTACAGCATGGCTAAAGTAGCCGTCGACCATATCGCCGGAGAGCAAGCTAAAGAATTTGCTGGTGCCGACATGAGCACCAAGCTTAAGTTGATGGGTGTAGACGTAGCCAGTATTGGTGACGCACACGCTAACACCGAAGGCGCTTTAAGTTACAGCTTGAGCGACGAAGCCCGTCAAGTGTACAAAAAAGTTGTTACCAACGCCGCTGGCGACCGTTTGTTGGGCGCAGTATTAGTAGGTGATGCCGACGATTACGGCAACTGGTTACAATTGTTCTTAAACGACATGCCATTACCAGTAGCACCAGAATACTTACTGGTACCTTCATCAGAAGAAGGTGCCGCTTCGGCCATGGGTGTTGATTCACTGCCAGACAGCGCCCAAATTTGTTCATGTTTCGACGTAACCAAAGGGCAAATTTGCCAAGCAGTACGCGACGGCGCAACCAGCATGGCTGATATTAAAGCCACTACGGGCGCAGCAACCGGTTGTGGCGGCTGTAGCGCATTAGCCGTTCAAGTGATGAACGCAGAACTAGAAAACCTAGGTGTTGAAGTTAGCAACGACATTTGTGAGCACTTTGCTTACTCACGTGCCGAGCTAGCCGACATTGTACGCGTTAAGAAAATCAAAACCTTTGAGCAGTTGCTTAAAGAACACGGAACCGGACATGGCTGTGAAATTTGTAAACCAGCAGTGGGTTCTATTTTAGCCACCTTCTGGAACGACTACGTTCTTACCGATGACCATATTGCCCTGCAAGATACCAACGACATCTTCTTAGGCAACATGCAAAAAGATGGCACCTACTCAGTAGTACCTCGAGTAGCTGGCGGTGAAATTACTCCAGACAAGCTAATTGCCATTGGTGAAGTGGCCAAAGAGTTCGACCTATACACCAAAATTACGGGTGGCCAGCGGGTTGATTTATTTGGTGCGCAACTGCACGAACTGCCGAAGATTTGGGGCAAGTTAATTGATGCGGGTTTTGAAACAGGCCACGCCTACGGTAAAGCATTACGTACCGTTAAGTCTTGTGTTGGTTCAACCTGGTGTCGTTACGGCGTGCAAGACAGTGTTGGCATGGCGATTCTGCTAGAAAACCGTTACAAGGGCCTACGCGCCCCACACAAAATTAAGTTTGGTGTGTCAGGGTGTACTCGTGAGTGCGCTGAGGCACAGAGCAAGGATATTGGTGTTATTGCAACTGAGGGCGGTTGGGGTCTGTATGTTTGTGGTAATGGTGGTATGCGCCCTCGACACGCCGACTTATTCGCTACCGATTTAGACGACGTAACCCTAATGCGCTACATCGACCGCGTATTGATGTTCTACGTACGTACTGCCGACCGCTTACAGCGTACCTCGGTATGGTTAGAAAACCTTGAAGGCGGCCTAGATTACCTAAAAGAAGTGGTTATCGACGACAAACTCAACATTTGTGAAGAACTCGAAGCAAACATGAATCACGTAGTAGAAAGCTACCAGTGTGAGTGGAAATCTACGATTAATGACGAGAAGAAACTGCAGCGCTTCAGCCAGTTTATTAACGCCGACGAGCCAGACAACAACCTGCAATATGTTCGTGAGCGTGGCCAACGTCGCCCAGCTACCGAAGAAGAACGTATTCAAACCATCGAAATTGTAGAAGCACCATAACAAGGAGAGTGATGATGAGTGAATTAGCTACAGAAACTTGGACCGAAGTTTGTCGCAAATCGCAGCTTAGCCCAGGAACCGGTGTTTGTGCCTTAGTTAAAGGCAAACAAGTCGCCATTTTCTGGGAAGGAATTAGTGACCAAATATTCGCCATAAGTAATTACTGCCCATTTGGCAAAGTAAACATGTTGTCTCGAGGCATTATTGGAGACTTCAAAGGCGAATTAATGGTGGCATCTCCCCTTTATAAGCAACGTTTTAGTTTAAAAACCGGCCAATGCCTAGACGACGACAGCGTCACTATTCCTACCTTCCAAGTGAAGGTAGAGGGTGACAGCATCAAAGTCGCCGCTTAATAAAAAATACTTAAAAAAATAATACTAAACCGCGCCGCTACGGCGGCGTGGTAGGAAACGCTTTAACTTTTTTAGAGACATTATGATGAGTGCAGAAAAATTTAACCTGTTTTCCTTTACCGGAAAAATGAAAATACTACACATGAGCTGGATGGCTTTTTTTATTACCTTTTTGGTGTGGTTTAACCACGCACCATTAATGGCCAGCATTGCTGCCAGCCTAGGTTTAACATCCAGCCAAATTAAAACCCTACTTATTCTAAACGTAGCCCTAACCATTCCTGCGCGAATTGTTATTGGCATGTTTACCGACCGCTTTGGTCCACGCCTTACCTACTCTACCCTGTTGGCAGTATGTTCTATCCCTTGTTTCATGTTTGCCTTTGCCAATAGCTTTGAGCAAGCCGCTATCGCTCGTTTCTTATTGGGCTTTATTGGTGCTGGCTTTGTAGTGGGTATTCGTATGGTATCGGAGTGGTTCCCAGCTAAAGAGCTAGGTACTGCAGAAGGTATTTACGGCGGTTGGGGTAACTTTGGTAGCGCAGCTGCAGCTATGTCACTTCCAACGCTAGCGATTATATTTGGCGGTGAAGACGGATGGCGTTATGCGGTAGGCCTTACCGGTTTAATCAGCCTTGTGTTCAGTGTTATTTACTACAAAAACGTAAGCGATACGCCTAAAGGCTCTACCTACTTTAAGCCAAAAAATGTTGGCGCAATGGAAGTAACCACCAAAGGTGACTTTGTATTGCTGCTAATTATGAAGGTTCCAATGTACGCCACCCTTGCTTTGTTAGCATGGAAACTGTCTCCAGCTGGCGTAAAAATGCTAAGCCAAGAAGTGGTATACGCGTGTTACGCAGGCCTAGTAGCCTTATACGTTCTGGATTTTTGGAAAACTTACCAAGTAAACAAAAACATCTTTGTTAAGCCAGTTCCAGAAATTGAACAATACAAATTTAAGCAAGTAGCAGTATTAAACGTATTGTACTTCGCAACCTTTGGTTCAGAGCTAGCGGTAGTATCTATGTTGCCGTTGTTCTTTAGCGAAGTATTCGAACTAGATATGGTTTACGCGGGCTTACTCGCCTCTGCTTATGCCTTTATGAACTTAGCCTCTCGCCCAGGCGGCGGTTGGATTTCGGATCGATTTGGCCGTAAGAAAACCCTATTAGTATTAACCGCTGGTTTAGCCCTAGGTTACTTTGGCATGGGCCAAATTGACGGAACTTGGCCACTATTCCTAGCAGTAGCAATGGCCATGGCATGTTCATTCTTTGTACAAGCTGGTGAAGGCGCTGTATTTGCCGCTGTACCGCTTATCAAGCGTCGCTTAACTGGTCAAATTGCCGGTATGACAGGTGCATACGGTAACGTAGGCGCAGTATTCTACTTAACCGTGTTAAGCCTAGTAAGCTACCAAGCGTTCTTCTACGTAATTGGTGCCACTGCGGTGTTAGGTTTTATCGCCTTATTGCTTCTAGAAGAGCCGAAGGGCACTATTGCTGAAGTAGGCCCAGATGGCGAAGTAACGCTAATCAACGTTAGCTAAGCCAGCCCCGTATAGCGGCGTGCGCCTTAATTGGCCACGCTGCTTACCTCAAGGAAGCGATCTTAGTGTTAGAAGAACAGCAAACTGCAGCGGCCACCCCAGCCAGCAGTAACCGAGTTAGTAACAGCGAAAAAGCATCCTCTGAAGCTAGCAACAAGTTGGAGGCGTCTTTTGGAGGCGCCTCCATTCCTGGTCCTAAACCAGAAAACCAAGATGCATGTGTCGCTAAAATCCCCGAGCCATGGACCCGATACTACAAAGGTGTTGTAGCAGTACTGGCCGACGGCTTAAGCAGTGCAGAACATGCCAAAATGGCCGCCCAAATCTCGGTTACCCAATTTGTTGAAGACTACTACGCAACCCCAGAAAGCTGGTCGGTAAACAAATCTACCGCTCAAGTCGCCAAATCGCTGAACAATTGGCTTTTCCAACAAGGTAAACAAACTGGCTCTTACGCCTGTACCCTATCAACACTAATTATTAAATCGCGAGTCGCCCACCTTTTTCATGTGGGTGATAGCCGCATCTATCGCTTTCGCGCGGGCAAACTACGCCAACTAACCCGAGACCATGTGCAAATTCGCGGTAAACAAAAAAACCACCTCACTCGTGCTATGGGTGTGGATTCGAGCCTCGAGTTAGATTATTCCACTCGTACTGTAGAGACTGGCGATATCTTCATGCTAACCAGTGATGGTGTGCACGATGCACTAAGTGAACAGCAACTGGTTAAGCTATTACAAGCCAAGTTTTCAAGCTTAGAAGAACAAGCCAGTGCCATTGTTAATGCTGCGGAATTAGCAGGCAGCGACGACAATATTAGCGCCATGCTAGTTAACGTTGATAACGTGCCTGAAGCCGAGCTAGATGAAAGCCGCGCACAGCTGCTGCATTTGCCTATTCCACCGGTAATGTCGGTTGGCAATAAAATCGACCAATACCGCGTTAGTGAGATCCTTCATACCAGCCCACGTAGCCATGTGTATTTAGTCGAAGAGCTAGATGAACAAGGTAATAGCAATGGTCGAGTGCGTATTCTTAAAGCGCCCGATGCCAGTATGGCCGACGACCAAGAATACTTTGCCGGCTTTGCCCGCGAAGAGTGGGTTGGCCGCGTGGTTAGTAATCCTTATATCATGCGCACCTTCGAGCCTATTGGTACTCGCCGCTTTCGTTATTTAATCGCCGAATACGTTCCAGGCATTACCCTTCGCCAATGGATGGATAAGCACCCTCACCCACCTATTCAGCAAGTTGTGCGCATGCTGCAAAAACTGGCTAAAGCCTTGCGGGCCTTACGCCGTTACGAAATGGTGCACCGCGATCTTAAACCCGAGAACATTATTATCACCGCCGACGACCAACTCAAACTGGTCGACTTTGGCACAGTGCAATCGGCCGAACAACTTGAGCAAGATGAAAAAAACACCACACCGGTTGGCTCGGTACAATACATCGCACCAGAGTATTTAGTGGGTGAAACAGGTCGCCATCGTAGCGACATTTTCTCGTTTGCGGTGATTGCCTACGAAATGCTCTCAGGCAAGTTGCCCTACAAACAAGCCAGCCGTGAGCAAATTGCTCAGCGAAATTACAGCGACTGGCATTATCAAAACATTCAGCATTTCCGCAATGACATGCCCGACTGGTTAGACGCTGCCTTAGAGCAAGGCTGCCATCCTAAACCGCAGCAGCGTTATCAGAGCTTGTCGGAACTGATTCATGACTTACAACATGCCAATCCCAAGCTTAAAGCCAGCTATCAAGCCAAACCCTTGATCGAGCGTAATCCGGTGCGTTTTTGGCAATCAACCACCTTATTTTTGCTGCTAGTGGTGATATGGCAGTGGGCCAGCCAACTTAATTAACTTTCATAAATATAAAGTTGATTTACATAAAGGCCTAGTTACTAGGAAGTGCCTAGTATAAGCGCAATTTCTTGCTAGTTTGTGGTCAGCATGTCGTCTACTACCCAGAGTAAAACCCTACAAAAAGGCCTGTTTGGAATGGCCTTGCCTATTTTTGGCGAATTCATGCTGAACATGTCGGTACCGGTATTTGACGCGCTATTCCTTAGCCAAGTCTCTGATCAAGCCGCTGCTTCGGTAGGTGCAGTGATGCCTTGGTTCTCAATGGCCATTGTATTTTTCTCGGCCACTGGCATCGCTGGCGCAAGTTTGGCGTCGCAGTACATGGGCAAACTAAACTATCAACGGGCTAATTTGATTCTAGCCGGCTTGATAATACTCGGTGTACTAGCAGGGCTACTCTGCGGGCTATTCTTTGTAAGCCAAGCCAGCAACATTGGCCAATGGATGAGCCTTCCCCCAGATATGAGCCTATTAGCCGCCGAATACTTAGTACTTGCTGGAGCGGGCGTGGGCTTTATGGGCTTACGTATGACCCTAGCCAACATCTGTAATAGCTATGGTCAATCTCATTGGAACACCATTTCAGCAGCGCTCATGCTGGTCACCAATATTATTGGCAATGGCGTGTTGGTATTGGGCTGGTTTGGCGCAACACCAATGGGCGTGACCGGGGTAGCCTTAGCCAGCTTAATTGCTTGGTTGCTAAGCCTTAGCTTTAGTTTGTTAGTGGTATTGCTGCTAATAAAAGTGAAGCTGCCTTTAGCCGAGGCGATTAAAAAGCCAGCTCTTAGCCTTAAACCTATTCTAAAAATTGCCGTACCTTCAGCGCTCGAGCCTTTCTCTTACCAAAGCTTTGTGATGGTCATGAACTTGATGATTGTTCAGTTTGGCGAAACCTCGCTCACCGTGCGTATTTACGCACTAAACATCTACGTTTATTGCACCATGATGCTAGTCGCCATAGGCATTGCTAATACCATGTTAGTGACCCAACTTGCAGGTGCTGGCCACTTTGAGCGTTGCCACCAACAAATGCGCCAAGGCATGCGCTGGGGCTTAATAGCGGTGGCTATTGTTGCCAGCATTATCTTTATCTTTCATCAAAGCTTACTGGGTTTATTTACCAGTAACCCTGAAGTACTCGCCCTAGGCGTGGTGGTATGTTTAATTCACAGCCTTAACGAGCCACTAAGGGCAATAAACATTATCAGCGGTAATGTATTGCGCGGTTGTGGTGACGCAGTGTTTGTTACCGGCAACGCCATTGCGGTGACTTGGCTATTCTCAGTGCCACTGGCCTACTTTACCGGGGTTTACCTAGGTTATGGTTTATATGCGGTGTTACTAGCAGGCATGGTAGACGAGTTTCTACGTAGCCAAATAAACTGGCGCCGCTGGAAGAGCGATAAATGGAAGCGTAAGTTAGCACCGGACTAAACTTTAAGTTGGGTATTAAAACGAGAAGTAGTTTAAATAGCTTCTAAAATTTAAACTAATGAGACTTAATAACGCTTAACGAGTAAGAGCCGTTACCACAAAATAGTCTTCGTCGATTGTATTGTCTAGGTTAGCCCCACAAGCACGTCGATTACTTCTATCAATAACGTACCTCATTACTCCAAGTAACTCATTAGAACGACGATCGCTAATTTCAATTGTGTAATGCTTAGGTCCCGACCATTTCAACCTACGAGCCTCATACAAAGCTTGCTCTATGTTGTAATACACCAAAATATCCGCTTCTACAGCATCCACGCCAGAGTCTACAGTATTAGTTAAAGACTGAGGAGCTCCATAAAAAGGTTCTTCAAGTTTGAGAGTTACCTCTTCTACTCTAACTAAGTCCGATTCTCCTTCGCTTAATTTGAGGGTTAACTCCCTTCCGAACCGGTCTCCATAAGCCTCATATAATGTTCTTTTGAGTCTCCCCTCTTGATTCAATACTATTTCAGCATGTTTAGAATCAACGACTTCTTGATTAAGAGTACTCAAGTAAGCAACCGAACGTACTTTGCCTGAAGGGCGAGCAAAATACTCAACACCTGTATCTTCACAGAGTTTATGGAAATCCTTATTCATCTTCCAAGATAAAGAGACCGGAGACCAAGACAGCACAGACAGCAAACTAATTAACATAAGCGTGAACAAAGGTATGGGTAGCGCCCAAAATAAAATGCTCGCCGGAAAGAAAGAATCAAGTATCCTTGGAGCCTGCCGAAAACTCTCAATTTCTTTTAGTACCGATGAACTACCTACAATAGTTACCAGTATTACAAACGGCAAAGCCAAGAATACTGAACCTATCATGAACAACCCACCGTGATTCATCCCTTTATATTTTAAAGCTAAGGCTTCAAAAAATAGCGCCACTATCCATATTGAAGCAATGCTCAAATGACGTCTAAAAGGCGGTGACATAATCGCCTTTCGATGAAAACTAAAGGAGATGAAGATGCCCGCAATCAAAAAAGCAGGAAGCCAAATATTTACGCTGATCGCAGTTAGCATTTTGATACCACTGGGTATGCTAGACCAGACAGAAGGAAGAATAATGAAGTGTTTATCGATTATGAGATGAAGAAAAGAAATGTTCAGTAATGTAGCAAATATGGAGAAAAGTGCCGGCAGAGCAAGTGCTAGATTAAATAACCTGAAGGCTGAGGCCGGCATGCAGAATTACTCCATTTTTGAATAACTAGCTATTTCTCATTCCGCTTAGCTCGGCTCTATCTGCTTAATATGCCGATTTACCGAGAACCACGATGCACCTAAACCCAGTAAAGTCGCAAATAAGATTAACCAGCCAAACTCTTGAATACTTAGACCCGAAAGGTAAATGTCTTGTTGGTACAACAAACCGATTTGCTGCAGGGCGTACTCGGTCCAAATAAGCAGAATATTACACAATACCCAAGCCATTAAGCCGCCTACAATGCCAAACCAAAATCCGGTATATAAAAACGGCCGTTGAATAAAGGCGTCGGTAGCGCCGACCAATTTCATAACTTCGATTTCGTTACGACGATTGAGAATGTTTAATCGCAGAGTATTACTTACAATTAAGGCCACCGCGGTGAGCAACAGTATAATCAGCAGCCAAGCGGCTTGCTGCAGCATGCTTACAATGGTGTCTAAACGTTGTAACCATTCAACATCTAAACGGCCTTCTTCAACCAAGCTATGCTCTTGCAAACTGTCGAGTAAGGTTTTTGCAGCGCTAGCGGAGCTGTACTCGGCACTTGGCAGCACCAGTAATACATCGGGCAAGGGGTTTTCTGGTAGTAAAGCGAGTACGTCTTCAAAGCCGCTGTTGGCTTGAAACTCGGCCAAGCCCTGTTGCTTGGTAACCAGCTCTACCGCAGCCACTTGCTGCATGCTGGATATATTTTTTTGCAATAAATCGCGCTGTTGCTCGGTAACATTTTGTTTTAGAAACAAACTGATTTGAGCGTCACTTTTCCAGTAAGCCGTAAGCTGCTGTACGTTTTTGGTGGCCAAATAAAAGCTTGCTGGCAAAGCCAAACAAACGCCGATTACCGCTAAAGTAAGCATTGAGCTAGCAGGGGTGCGCCAAAGCTCGCCTAAGCTGGCAATACATTGCTGTAAATGGCGTACCCAAAACATCATAAAGCGTACCGGAAACGCGACTTTCACCTGCGGTTTAGCGCCAGCCATTACTGTACCTCCTCTGCTTGAGAGGCATTAAGCAACTGACCATTTTGGAGAATAAGTCGCTGATAGTGCATTTTAGCGATTAGGCTTAAATCGTGACTTGCGATAAGCACCGCAACACCCACGCGGTTGAACTCTTCGAATAAGCGGAAAATCTCTAAAGACAGTGCCGGATCTAAGTTACCGGTGGGCTCATCGGCGATCAAAATGGCAGGTTTGTTGACTACAGCGCGTGCAATGCCCACTCGTTGCTGCTCACCACCAGAGAGAATAACCGGGGTGCAGTTGGCTTTGTCTAGCAGACCCACTTTATCCAGGGCTGCGGCAACACGGCGTTTAATATTGCCCATGCTATAACCTTCAATCACTAAAGGCAGAGCAACATTGTCGAATACCGTACGGTCCATTAGCAGTTTGTGATCTTGAAAAATCACCCCCATTTGACGGCGAAGATAAGGGATCTTTCGATGAGTAATGCGACTAATATCGTCGCCATTTACCCATACTTTGCCGTCGCTGGGGCGCTCCATGGCGGTGATAAGTTTGAGCAAGGTACTTTTTCCTGCGCCAGAGTGGCCGGTTAAAAAGGCCATTTTTCCCTGTTCTAGTTGAAACGAGACTTTTTGTAAGGCTCGCTGACTACCTGGATAAATTTTACTTACTTGCTCAAACCGGATCATTCCTAGACCTTTTTTACTGTTTAGGCAGCGTTTAACTACGCCTCTTCACTCTCTTCGCTGCTAAATAGCGCATCAACAAAGGGTTGTGACTCAAACTCGCGTAAATCATCAATGCCTTCACCCACACCAATATAACGAATAGGCAAAGCAAACTTGTCGGCTAAGGCAAAAATTACCCCACCTTTAGCGGTGCCATCTAACTTGGTAAGTGTTAAACCCGTTAAGCCCACCGCTTGGTTAAATAAGTTAGCTTGGCTAATGGCATTTTGGCCAGTGCTGGCATCAATAGTTAACATAATTTCATGAGGAGCGGCATCGTCGAGCTTTTTCATTACTCGTACAATTTTCTTCAACTCTTCCATTAGGTGCGCTTTATTTTGCAAGCGACCTGCTGTATCGGCAATCAATACATCTACATTTCGTGACTTAGCTGCTTGAAAAGCATCGAAAATTACCGAAGCACTGTCGGCACCAGTGTGTTGAGCAATTACCGGGATCTCGTTACGCTCACCCCACACTTGCAGCTGCTCTACCGCAGCGGCGCGGAAGGTATCACCCGCGGCCAACATCACCGATTTACCCTGACTTTGATATTGCTTGGCAAGCTTACCGATGGTGGTGGTTTTACCCACACCATTAACCCCAACCATTAAAATAACAAACGGTCCGTCGCTACTATCTAAATCTAAAGGCGCTTCAACTTGATTAAGCATGCTAGCCATATCGAGTTTTAGTTGCTGGTATAAGGCTTCACCATCTTGTAGATCACTGCGTTTAACGTGACTGGTGAGGTTTTCGATAATCTTTAAAGTGGTATCAACGCCAACATCCGCCACCAATAACTGTTCTTCTAATTCTTCAAACAGCTCATCGTCGATCTTTCGCCCTTTAAAGAGAGAAAAGAAACCCCAACCAAAATTCTTACGGGTACGCCTTAAGCCTGCACGCAAACGGGCAAACAAACCCATTTTTTTCACTGGCTCAGCAGCTTGCGACGCTGCGGCTAGCTCGGCTTCTTGTTCAGCCTGCGCCGCTAGTTCGGCCTCTTGTGCTGCTTGGGCCTCGCGCTCTGCTTGAGCTTCGCGTTCTGCTTGGGCTTCGCGCTCTGCTTGTGCTTCACGTTCTGCTTGAGCTTCACGTTCTGCTTGGGCTTCGCGTTCTGCTTGAGCTTCGCGTTCTGCTTGAGCTTCGCGTTCTGCTTGAGCTTCGCGCTCTGCTTGAGCTTCACGTTCTGCTTGTGCTTCACGCTCTGCTTGCGCGTCTAACTCAGCTTGCTGAGTATCTTGTTGTTCTGCGGCGGGATCGCTTGATTGTTGTTGCTCGTCATCTTTTTTTCGGCCAAACCAAGAAAATAGGCCCTTCTTTTTTGCCATTACTGCAAAACCTTTTTTACCAGTAAACGACGTTGGCTGTTACAATGCCAACGTCCAATCAATATTGCTCGGATATTATCACAGTTTCTCAATGGTCTAAGTAAATGGCACGGCTTTCCTCAAGAAAACATTCAAATCAAAGTAACAAATCTAATAATGGCAGCGGTCAGGTACGCATAATTGCCGGTCAATGGCGCGGGCGCAAGCTCAAGGTGCTGAATAGCCAAGGCTTACGCCCAACTACCGACCGAGTTAAAGAAACCGTATTTAACTGGTTAAGCCCCTATTTGCACAACAGCCATTGCTTAGATCTTTTTGCTGGAAGTGGCAGCTTAGGTTTTGAGGCCTTGTCGCGTTTTGCTAGTTTTACCACCTTCGTAGAGAAAGATGCGCAAGCTGCTAAGCAGCTTAAGGCCAATTTACAAGTATTAGAGCTTAGCAGCGAGCAAGCAAAGTTAATTAACCAAGATGCCTTGCAATGGCTAAAGCAAACACCGAGCGAAGCCTACGACATTGTATTTATTGACCCGCCGTTTCGTTGCGAGCTACTAGCACCTAGCTGCGCAATGTTAAATGACAATGGCTGGTTAAAACCCGACGCACTGGTTTATCTTGAATTTGAGAACGAAGCCAACGAGCCCCAATTACCCGCAAACTGGCACTGCATAAAAGAAAAACAAGCAGGCCAAGTAAGCTACCGTTTATACCAACTAACTTAAGAGCCCTATTTATGTTTATTAAAATTGGCAAACTGTTTATGGCTGCCATGTGGTTAGCGATGCTACTCAGCCCAATTATTTTTGTTCCGCCTTACAATTGGATTTTGCCGCTAGTGGGTGGTTTTTTGTTATTGCTGCACGGCGTTCAACTGTTATCCATTCGCGGCACTTTGCTTGAAGCAGGCGTGTTGAAGAAGGGTGATAATCTACAAATTTTGTTCTTTGGCTTTTTTGCTATGTGGCAAATTCATAAACGTATGACTGGGAAAGACTCTTGATTACACGCCAGTTACTATTGGCGAGCATTTGCTTTGTAAGTCTGCCTAGTTGGGCGATGAGCGTTACGGTCATTGATGATGCTAAACATCAACGCAGCGGAGCTTGGACCCAAGTATTACCCTATGCCTATTACACCGAAAACCTCCAGTGGGGCGTGGGTGTTGGCGTAGGCGCCGCAGGGCATATTCAACCCAGCTCTAGCATGGTGGCAACGGCGACTGTAACCAGTAACGATAGCTGGATGGGCTTTTTGTATACTGGTGACTATCAAATGCCTTTTGCTGACCGGATCTTTTTTGATACCACTTTGTATCAAACTAATTTTACTCGCGATCCGCAATATATTAACGGTAATTCGGATTACCCAGGAGAGCGAGCGGGTAGCAATGATTCTAGCCAAGAGAACCGTGTTTATACCCACAGCAAAGGCCAAGAGTATCGCTTTAGATTTCGCTATTTACTGCCTCTAGGCCACGGTAAAAACTCAGCAGTTCACACTTTTAGAGTAAACCGCGGTGAAGTAATGGAAGGTTATGAAGCGGGCGCGAAAGAGTGGAACCCACTCACCAGCGGCCGCACCATTATTCAACTTGAACCTTTTTATTGGAAAAAGGACGTTGGTGAATATAACCAACTGCAAGATTCGAATACCTCGGCAGGCCTTACCTTAGAACTCGAATACGATAATCGTAACTACCATCAAAACCCAACAGCAGGTAGCCGACAGCGCTTAAATGTAAGCCGTGATTGGGGCGATAGTGAGCGACCTTCGTGGACGATGTGGGAGCTTTCGGCCTCTAAATATATCAGTTTGCCAAAAACCTCTTGGGCACAAAGCCAAGTTTTAGCGTTTGGTTTTGCCACCTCTGATACCCCCACTTGGAACCACAGTTCTTACAACAATGGCGAACAGCAATTTCACCGCCCTGCGTGGTTTGCTGGTTCTCGTTTAGGGGGAATGGACAGGCTTAAAGGCTATGAAACTGCCCGTTATCACGATCGTTCGATGATCTATTATTCGGCAGAATACCGCTTCACACCCAACTGGAACCCACTTCCCAAAGTGCCAGTTGTAAATTGGTTTAACGTACCTGCTTGGTACTGGGTCGCCTTTGTTGAAATTGGCCGAGTGGCTGATGAATACAACTTGGCAACCTTACACCAAGATATGAAATACAGCGTAGGCGGCAGTCTTAGAGTAATGATGGAAGGTGTTGTACTACGCGGTGATTTTGCTACCAGCGGCGATGACAGCATTTTTCGTTTAGGTATAAATCACCCTTACTAGGATCTGTTAATCTGTCGCGGTTAATTTTGCTCTAGAGATCAACAGGCTTAGTAAACTTGCGGATTACCAGTTTAAAGCTGGAATCCGCAAGGCTAGCCATTCTGCTTATAGTGATTGCCAATAATCGGCTATTCCATCAAGGAACATTTGAACCGCAAGCATAATAAGCAACATGCCCATTAAACGTTCCATGGCTTTTAAACCTTTCTCACCCAGCAGTTTTAAAAGCACCCCACTAAATAAGAAGATCACCACGCTAATGCCCCAAGCAATGAGTAGCGCCAAAGACCAATCTAGCATCCGACTTCCATCTTGATTTGCCAGCAACATTAACGATGCAAGTACCGAGGGGCCGGCAATCATTGGGATTGCCATCGGTACCAAAAAGGGCTCTTCACCTGCAGCAAGACCAGCAACACCACCGGGCTGAGGGAAAATCATCTTCAAGGCAATAAGGAATAGAATTATCCCGCCAGCAAGGCTTACCGCTTCTTGTCGAAGATTTAAGAAACCTAGAATTTGCTCACCAGCAAACAAAAAGGCAAACATAACAGTAAGGGCAAACACCAGTTCTCGTAGTAAAACGATTCGCCGACGTTTTGGGTCAAGATGTTTGACCATGCTAAGAAACACAGGAAGGTTTCCTAGCGGATCCATAATCAAAAACAACATCACTGCTGCTGATAACATATCCATTGGCTAACTCACTAAATAACGACTATTTTGTCTAAGAAATAAAAAAGAGCCAGAGCATAACACCCTGACTCTTTTATAGCTTAGCTTTATTTACGGTTTATAAACGACTTTTACTGCATCGGTTACATCCGCTTCGTCAACATAGGCTATAGCAGCGGCATTGCCAGCAACTTCTGATACAGCAACTGACGGAGAAGCAGCCGTTTTAGGCGGCTTAGCTTTACCAGTGAAGATTAACTTTGACCAATAAGCTTGAAGCTGGGCTTCACTTTTACCGGTTGCGGCATCGTGAAAGCTAGCACGTAATGCGTCGCCTTCTTTATATTCAATCACCACTGGTGGTGTGCCATTAGGTAGCTTTTTAAGCTTACCCAAGAACAGCTTTTTCACTTCTGCTTTTGATAAAGCATCAGGACCCGCAGGGTTTGCAATCACTACCGGAGCAGCCAAGCTACTAAGACTAAATACGCTCAAAGACAGAGCCAATAATAGTTTTTTCATGACTCCTCCTAAAATACGCCGTCAAATACAATGCTGTAAACCGTGGTGCTATCAGGTGTATCCTGACCAGACAGTTGACCAGCAACCTTGTTTTCTAATAAGCCGTTGGTATCACCGAAGCCATTTACTAGAGTAGCATCAAACTTTACCGACAGGTTCGACAATAGCTCGTAACGTAGGCCCAGAGAGTATGAAGTACGCTTACCGTCGTATATCCATGAAGATGGAGCCATGGCGTCAGACCCAGTTCCACAAGCTGCCACACAAACGAGTTTACCTTCGCGCTCATCGTCATCTTGGGTTTTCATGCCAGCTACAGTGCCGTAAGGCATGGCTTTACCAAAGCGGTAACCCAAGGTCAGGTAGC
This sequence comes from Agarivorans sp. JK6, assembly GCF_045277145.1. Classification (NCBI taxonomy): domain Bacteria; kingdom Pseudomonadati; phylum Pseudomonadota; class Gammaproteobacteria; order Alteromonadales; family Alteromonadaceae; genus Agarivorans; species Agarivorans sp. JK6. Next base: position 4,168,748 of record NZ_CP113525.1, read on the forward strand.
CTGAATCAACATCCGAGTACTCACCTTCTACTGTTGCACGAGTTACTTCCGACACCACTAACAACGATCCATTGTCATAGCTAAGGCCTGCACCTAAGAAGTCTGATTTGTTTTTATCAGCAAGTGCATCTCTATCGGGATAGTTGGTATCAGCTACGGTAATTTTAGTTACGCCGTAAACAGCTCGAACGGTGAAATCGTCAATAGCCCAAGTAAGGTTAGCTCCTAAGATATCATCGTACTTAGTGCCATCTTCTTCCGACTGTCCCCAAAAGCCCTGTACCGTTAGGGTTGAGTTATCAAACTCGAAGTCGTAGCTACCATCAACACCAACAAAAGAGTTAAATGGCACAAAACCATATACTTCTTCTGGTGGACGAGCCCACGGCTGAGCGTAACCCACTTCTAGATAATCAGAATACATATACATAGGTAAGCGAAGTTTACCGCCACGCACTGTAATGTAGTTATCAAAGGTATGCTTTAAGTAAGCCCATTCAACATCTGGGCTAAAGTCATCTTCACCACGTGCCACTAACTGCACCGTTACACTGGTACTGTCGGCTAAAGCAAAGTCACCCTGTAGGCCCACCAAAGTAAGATTATTAAAATCGTACTCGTCGGTAGAACCGGCATAACCTAGGTTATTGTTAGCTTGATTAATGCCCACGCTGTAGAAACCGTTAAAGCTGATTCTATCAAAGGCATTATCCTGATTTTGTTCTCTTAGAACCTGCACCTCTTGCTCGAGATCATTTACTCGTTGCTCGAGAGCTTCGTCTGCCATTACTGCGCCACTCAATAAGCATATTGGTAACGCCTGCCACGCCCTTAAATCCATGGGGCATCTCCTTTCTTTTATAGTTTTTTTATTTACACTTTAAATTGGCTAATAACGTCACTTAATCGCTGAGTTACTTGCCTTACATCCTCGCTAACGTTGTCTATTTCGCTAGAACTTTTTGCCACTGCGAGAGATATTTGTTGAATGTCATTCACGCTGTTGTGAATAACATCTGAAGTTTTAGTTTGCTCTTCTGTTGCTGCTGCAATTTGCTCGTTCACAGCATGAATTGATTCCACCTTACCGGTGATATCCATTAGTGATTTACCCGCTTGGGCAGATTGCTCAACACTTAAACCGGCTTGTTCAATACCGCGGTTCATAGCTTCAACAGCCGATCCAGAGCCTTTTTGTAGCTCTTCTAATACTTGTTGAATTTCTTGAGTAGAATCTTGGGTGCGCGAGGCAAGGGTGCGAACTTCATCTGCTACTACCGCAAAACCTCGTCCCTGTTCGCCGGCGCGTGCTGCTTCAATAGCAGCATTCAAAGCTAGCAAATTGGTTTGCTCTGCAATGCCTCGAATCGCATCTAAAATCACACCTACATTGCTGGTATAAGATTCAAGCTGATTAATCGCTTGTGCAGTACCGTTCACTTCTTCAGCTAAATCGTTAATTACTGAGATGGTATTTTCTACAACTTGGTTGCCTTCTTGCGCGGAACTGTTTGCAGAAGACGCTTCTTGAGAAGCTTGCGAGGCAAAGTCAGCAATATGGTGCACACTAGCGGTCATTTCTTGAATTGCTGCACTTACTGCATCTACCGAGTGATTTTGAGACTCGATACTACTCGCAGTATGTTTACTGGTTTCCATTAAGCGAGTAGACACATCTTGAAGGGCTTGAACGGTTTCGGTGGTTGTAGCAATGCTAATTTGCATCTTGCTAATAAACTGATTAAACCAATGAACTAGCGTGGCTATTTCATCTTTACCGTCGTAGTCAACACGAACGGTAAGATCCCCTTCGCCTTCGGCGATTTCACGCAATGATGAAGTCACTTGGGCAATCGAGTTAACGATGCTGCGAGTGGTCATAATGCCGACGAAGATAACCACTACAATGGTGGCCACGCCCAAAATAATACCGGTGGTTACCGCAGACTGAGAACTAGCAATGGTGCCATCTATGGTTTCGTTAAAGGCTTTTTCGGTGTTTACCCGCAAACTTGCCAAACCTTGAGTCAGCTCTTGCAGTACTGCGGCGGAGCGCTCAGCTTTGGCAGGTAAAGTGGCGAAGTCGGCACTGCCATCTACCAAGCTCATGGCAATGCCTCTAGCTTGACCATAATATTTATTTTGTAGGCTTTGCAGTTGCTCTACGTCTTGCCTAGCGCTAGGCAGAATTGTAATTAGCTCGTTTAGCTTATCGTTTAACAGCTGATTTTGCTCATCAGCCGCATCTAATGATTCTTCTTCACCAGTGGTTACAGCAGTTTGTAGCAGTTGGTCCACGTTATATAGGGTGTTTTGCGCAACCGTTGCGGTGTCTAAGGCAGGGAAATATTGGTCTCTAATTTGTTCAATATTGAACTGGCTTTGTTGCTGAACTTGCATGTTGTTCACCAAGTAGATTGCAAACCCAACAACAGCAATTGCCGCCAAGATCCCAACCTTATGGCTTATTTTTAGACGTCTAGCCAAATCCATTTATACCACTCCATGTAAATACAAGTATCGATAACTTATGTATCGGCACCATCAACTGAATGTTTAAATTACTTCTCTGTTGTTAAACAAACCCTAAATAATTAAAACACACGTTTAAATATTGTTAGAAATCTTATTAGATTAAACCACTTATTCCGTTCCGACTAAAAGCCTAGGTGCATAAGAAATTATAGATGTTTATTCCAGATAAGATGGGAAAACAGCAAAGAAAGATGAATTAAACACTAAAAGAGTGATAAATAGCAAGTAATATCAGTTATAACTGAATTAATAGTCGTTTATATATGAAAAGGGCCTGAAATGGCCCATATAAGGCAGGTTTATTTGTGAGAACAGATCTTTGATTCAGCAGTAGTAAAGCCTTGTTTTGCTTCGATGAACTTGCCACGTTCTGCTAAGAACACGATCAATTGCTGGGCGTTCATGCCTTTTTGACGACAAGTATGGTACTCACTGTCTTCACCAAATGTTTCTTTCATTAACGCCTCTAGAGACGCAGAAGTGAAACTACCACCTTGTTCTAACATCAACTGCATCACTTGATGCCCGTGAATCGACTGACTCATTATTACCTCCATTAAAAAACGGCGTTCACTTTACCAGTGCCACGCCGTTTATTTGTTGCGTTAGAACAAGCTAGATAAGCTTCTCAATGTTCTTGGAGGCCAATTGTTGTTGGTAAGACTGAATAGAGCTTTGCAACAAGGCATCGTTTTGTGCTTGTTGCGACGTTGATTGCGCATAGTTGGTATCTAATATGCGCGAACGCGCTGCGCTTTGTGCCTCGATGGCAGCTTGGGTAGAGCGATAAGCAGACTCAGCCGCATTACTAGAAGCACCTAGTTCCGCTTGATTGGCATCGGTAGTTTGCTGGGCCCCCTGCAACGCTGCTTGAGCTGTGGCAGGATCGTTAAGGTCAACATTATCTACGCCAAGATCGGTAGCGTTGGGAATCGCGGCAGTGTTGGCATCAACTTGAGCTTGCAAAGCGGCAATATCGTCAGAGTTATAAATACCATTACCACTTTGTACAACCAAAGCTTGGTTCTGCTGCAATAGCTCAGTAGTACCCTGTAGTTGAGCAGATTCGATATTGTTGAGGCTAACTTGGTTTTGATAGATATTAGCGTAGGCTTCTTGCTCGCTAATACCAGTGGTTAAGCGATTAGAAATCTGTAAGCCTGCAGGATCATCTGCCGCTGTGTTAATACGCTTACCAGAAGCAAGTTTTTCATCTTGTTCTTCTTGGCGTTTCTTCGCTTGGTCCATATAAAAATCGGACGGAGAAACGGAGCTTGAAACCTGATTGATAGCCATTGGATATCCTCAACAAAACATTTACTAGAGCAGCCATCCTAGCTGTATACTTTTTAAGCATACCACTAAGTGCCCAAAATCGCATCTTTTTGAACGCTAATTTGTGCTTTTTTCTTGCTCGCAAGACCAGCAATAATCGAAGCTTCCGGGATTAATTTCTTGGCACTTATTGCAGGTCCACTCTGCAACACTATTTACTTCGTAGTCCTTAACCGCTTGCTTGGCTTTGTCCCATTGGGCTAACTCTACCATTAATGTGACTTGTACAACGTCCATAGGGAGCTCACCAGCTGCCGCCATGGCATACTCACCATCTACTCGGCTCTCAATGCCCATTTTACTTAACATACCTTGCAGCAATCGCGCTTCTACAAAGTTGGCGGCTCGATAAAACTCATGCCATTGGCTCATTTATTCTCCTTAATAGCTACCATTAATGCTTAGTATAGGTGAGTTGCTTGTAGTATTGCTTGCTAACACAAAAACTTAGGCATTAACCCTTTTTAAATAGACCTAGTGAGCGGGCACATTAGCTCAGCGCCCTAACATTTTATTGACTTAACCTCAGCTTAAAAAGGCTCGCTTAACACTATGATGAGCCGCAACTACCCAGCACCAAAATATAGCGATACCGCACCAATTTAGAACATATCGTATATAGATCACATATAATACCGCACCATTTTAGAGCCAAAACATGTAATCCTATTGTTATCATCAAGTTAAAACCCTTTTATTGCATCAACTTAGTGCTTAGTTAAGAAATTTATTCTACAAAAGGCCTGAAAATTGCTTCTTTTTGGCGCAAACCATATTTAAAGAAACAATTAGGGAGATTTTTTAATGGATAATATTAGTGACGCTATCGACGTATTGTCGCAAAGCGCAAACACTTTATTCATTCTGCTAGGTGCCATTATGGTTCTAGCCATGCACGCTGGCTTTGCCTTTTTAGAAGTAGGTACAGTTCGCCATAAAAACCAGGTAAACGCCTTAGTTAAAATTATCACCGATTTCGCATTTTCTGGTGTGGCTTACTTCGTTATTGGTTACTACTTAGCTTACGGTAACCACTTTTTTAATAGTGCAGAAGTACTTGCTGAAGGAAACGGCTACGAGCTGGTGAAGTTTTTCTTCTTACTTACCTTTGCTGCTGCTATTCCAGCCATTGTTTCGGGTGGTATCGCGGAGCGTGGTAAGTTCTATCCATTCTTAATTGCCTCTTCATTGATTGTTGGTTTGGTATACCCGATTTTCGAAGGCATTATTTGGAACGGTAACTTCGGCTTCCAAGATTGGTTAGAAGCGCAATTTGGCGCTGCCTTCCATGATTTTGCTGGCTCGGTAGTTGTGCACGCAATGGGTGGTTGGTTAGCACTGGTTGCGATTAAAGTTCTTGGCGCACGTAAAGGCAGAAAGCCAGGCGTGGCATTTGCACCCTCTAACATCCCATTCTTAGCTTTAGGTGCTTGGGTACTTACCGTTGGCTGGTTCGGCTTTAACGTTATGTCGGCCCAAACCATGGACGGCATCAGCGGTTTAGTAGCGGTTAATACCTTAATGGCAATGGTTGGCGGAACGATTGTTGCGCTAGTTGTAGGCCGTAATGACCCTGGTTTTGTTCACAATGGCCCCTTAGCTGGCTTAGTTGCTGTTTGTGCAGGTTCAGACTTAATGCATCCTATTGGCGCCTTAGTAACGGGTGGCGTAGCTGGTGCATTATTTGTTTGGGTATTCACTTGGTTACAACAACGCTCTGACTTAGACGATGTATTAGGTGTTTGGCCACTTCACGGTTTGTGTGGTGTTTGGGGTGGTGTTGCCGCAGGTATCTTCGGTAGCCAAGCATTAGGCGGTTTAGGTGGCGTATCTCTAATCAGTCAGATCATCGGTAGCCTTGCAGGTGTTGCTGTAGCGCTAATCGGTGGTGTGATTGTTTACGGTATTGTAGATAAAGTTGCAGGCTTGCGTCTTTCTGAAGAAGACGAATTCCACGGCGCTGACTTAGCGATTCACAAAATTAGCGCAACCAACAAAGACCGCTAATAAAAAAGCCCGCACAGCAGTGCGGGCTTTCAATACTTGAAATGCAGTTCTGGTGAAGCTCACCATTGAACTGCATTTTGCTTTTTAGAGCTCAATAATATCTAGCTTATAATCTATCTGGCTCAAGTATTGCTGCTCATTTTCTAAATCTGCACGGGTTAAAGGATTATTCTGCAGCCAAGTTTGATCCAACAGTAAACTCATTTGCTGCCCAGCAGCTCTAAACTGCAGTTCCGGCAGTGTTTGACGGCGTTTGCCACGGTTAAAAATGACTGACAAACGAATGATCAAACACGCCTTGAGCAAGTCTACGTTTTCCATCGGGAACTGCTTAACTGGGATGCGCTTACGATGCGCTAAAACTAAGGCTGCCAACTGTTGTTGCTCGATGCGCGAAAAGCCAGCAAGATCCACATGTTCCACAATATAAGCACCGTGTTTATGATAATCACTGTGTGCTACATCGAGGCCCACTAAAAATAATTGCGAAGCCCAATTTAACAGCTTGGTAGTTTCTACTTCATCCAACGACCAAGTTTCTGCCACTTGGTTTAACAATAACTGACAAGTGCTATCTACTCGGCCACTAAACTGGCTGTCTACGTGGTAACGCTCAGCTAGCTTTTGCACACTAGCTGGACGAATATCGCTGTGCTCTAAACGACCTTTTAGCTCATACAATAAACCTTCGCGTAAGGCCGATTCTGCCGCATGCATAGTATCAATGTTCAGTGCTTGGAATAAGGCTTGTAAGACGATAACACCTCCCAAAAACACCGGCTGACGTTCTAGTGAAAGACCTTTTAGCGGCAAGTTACATTCGCCTGCTTCAAGGTAGCGTTCAATAATAGCGTCTAGGCCTTTGAGCTGAATTTCACCATCACAAAATTGATTTTCTAAGCAAACTTTCGCCACAGCTTTAATGGTGCCAGAAGCACCTAAACACTCATTCCAAGCATGTTCCAAGAAATCATCGGCCACAGGCAACAGTTGCTGCGAACAATAGACACTAGCTTTTAATAAGCGGTTTTTGGTCACTCGGCCATTTTTAAAGAAACGTTTAGTGATAGATACACAGCCCATATCTAAGCTTTCTTTAAGCTTTAGATCCATGCCTTCACCAAGAGTGACTTCGGTGCTACCACCGCCAATGTCGATGACCATACGCGGGCCATTAGTTGGCGCCATATAGTGAGCAACACCTAGGTAGATTAAACGGGCTTCTTCTTCACCGGAGATAACTTCAACAGGATGGCCAAGGCGTTGCTCAGCAGCTTGCAGGAACACATTGGAGTCAATAATGCTACGTAGGGTCTTGGTGCCAACAACTCTAACACTGCCAGGTTTAAACTCGCGAAGACGCTCACCAAAGCGCTCTAAACATGCTTGAGCGCGATTCCAAGCAGCTGCGTCGAGGCTGCCATCATCTTGCAAGCCCCAACCCAAACGCACCATTTCTTTCACTTTATCACGAACTTTAAGTTCGCCGTCTTCCCAGTCAGCAATAATTAAATGAAAACTATTGCTGCCTAAATCCAGAGCAGCCAACTGTTGAGTTTTGGGACTCAACAAACGCGATAAATTGAACATAAACTAACCTCAGCGAATCACTCGCAAAAGACCGAGCCAAAAGGCTCTCTAATTTACTTCAATATAAAACGTTTTAACATAGTTTCTATATCATTTACCTGTTGTTGTAGCGCTTGGCTAGATTGAGCAACTCGCTCTATTTGCTCAAAATTATCTTCTGCTACCTCGGCAATCACATTCACATTACGCGTAACTTCGCTTGCAACATGATGTTGCTCTTGAGCGGCCACACTAATTTGATCGGTCATCTCGCGCATTTGGCTCATGTCAGTACGAATTGTCATGATCGCTTCACGAGATTTCTCGGCCAGATCTTTTGACTGACTCATTTGCTCGCGACTAGCAGCCATTGCATCAAATACCTGAGTTGATTCGCGTTGCAAGGTAGTAATCATTGCCCGCACTGACTCGGTGCTTTTGGTGGTTTGGCTAGCTAGGCTGCGCACCTCATCGGCAACCACAGCAAAACCTCGACCTTGCTCACCGGCACGTGCCGCTTCAATGGCCGCATTTAAGGCTAGCAGGTTGGTTTTCTCGGCAATACCATCGATCACTTCGATAATAGAACCAATTTGTTTACTGGCGTCTGCTAGCTTATCCACTTGGCCAGAAGTGCTCTGCAAGGCATCATCTAAACTATCGATCATCTCGATATTTTGATTCATTACCTGCTGGCCTTGATCAATGTTGTTCTCAACAGACATCGACAACTCGCGGCTACTTTCGGTGTTTGAAGCCACTTCTTTAATTGCCGACTCCATTTCAGTAACAGCAGTTGCTACGCTACTCAGTTCCGCGGTTTGCTTATCAAGCTTGGTTTTTACCACGCTTGAAGCTTCGTTATTTTTAACCGATACATCGCTAAGTTGGTGAGCAGCACTTTGAATTTGGCTAAACACCTCGCGAGCTTGTTCAATCATTCGGTTAATGGCTGCCACCAGCACCGCAAATTCGCCAGAGTATTTACCATTCATGCTTTGGCTATAGTCGCCCTCAGCCAATCGTAGAATGTGGGATTGGGTATGCTCTAGCGGTTTACGAATCAAACTCGCTAACCAGTAAGCAACGGCAATAGCAAAAATAATCACCAAAGGCACAACAATCGCGGTAATAGAGCGCGCATTAAGAATTAAACTTCGGCCCTGCTCGCTGGCAACCTCACTTTGCTGGTTAGCTAAATCAACAATCTTAGTAACGGTAGAATCTAAACCAGAAAGCTGACGGTTAATTTCTACAGTTTGGATAGCGATATTAGCAATGGTTTCTTGGCTATCTACATAGCGCTCTACAATGCCGCTTGGGTCATTCACTTGACGGTTAAACTCAGCAACCAAGTCCGCGACTTGAGGATCAGCCAAGCCTTCTACTTCATCAATTAATGAAGAAAAGTCATCGTTAAATACACGGTTGTTATATTGAATCTTCTTAACCAAATCGGCGATTTTTTGCGGGTCGCGAGTATTCACCATGTTTGATAGTAAGAACTCCATCAAACCAAAACGGTCCATGACCATGGTGAGAATGTCTTCAATGTATGAATCTTCAGCAGCTGCAGGGCTAGCCACTTTAGTCACAATTCTTTTCAAATCAGACAAGCGAAATAGAAACTGACTCAAATCGTCACGTACTTTTTCGTCTTGCTGCAGGTAAGTATTCTGTAATTGCGCTAATCGCCCGCCTTGCGAGGCCAAGGTGTTCTCTACATTGCTAACATCATTTAAATACTGCGAAAGCCCATTAATATTAAACTTTTGGGCATGAGCTTCTAACTCTGCCACATGACTTTCTAGGTCATTTAATGATTCATCGGCTTGGCTATTAATGCTTTGCAGCTCATCTAAGTTGCTGGCATTTTCCAAACTTAACAGCAAGATACCCGCTCGAAGCGCTTGACTACCTACCTGGTTTGCCAGCAACTGGGTTCTTGCACTGTTGTCAGTAAGTGTATTGAAACTTGAATTGATTTGCTGAGCCAGCAAGAAAGCGGCACCACCGCCCATCGCTATCACCAAAGTGAGAACGGCAAACCCAATATATAAACGATGAACAACCGAGATTTGATTGATACTTTTTCCCAACATGCCTTGCTACCTTTTCCCAAAAGCTCGCTAATTCCCGTACTAGTAAGACTAGTAAGGATTTTGTTGATTATCTTTTTTAGTCGTTATTGTGCGATGTTCCGCACATCAAAAAACTGTAAGCCATTATTAATTTTGGCTTTTTAGCTCATTGTTCGTGCAAAAAAATGCGTAATAAAAGATTAACCTGATGTTTGTATTATTTTTTTATAAAACATCATAGCAAGGAAGCAAACATGAGCCCACGGCTGATTCTCCCCCTCTCTCTACTCTTGTTAACTAGCCCGCAAATATTAGCTAAAGATGAAGCATCTTCAGCAGCTTTGCCCTATCAAGTGTTAACGAGCATGGAAAATGGCACCGAAATCCGCAATGGTGGATACGGATCTGCCATGACCGCCCATCCGCATTTGGCCGATCACTTTTATGCCCTTACCGATCGTGGCCCCAATGCCAAATACCAAGGGCCAGAAGGCAAAGGCAAGATCTTTCCAACACCGGAGTACACACCACGCATTGGTTTATTTAGTTTTACCAATGGTGAGGTAAACCAAGTAAAAGAAATTTTGTTGAAGGACCCAAATGGCAAATTAATTTCTGGCTTACCAAACCCCAAAGGCATGGGCGATACCGGTGAAGTAGCCTACGCTAACGACAAGTCGGTACTAAAAGCCGATCCTTTTGGTTTAGATAGTGAAGGCTTAGTTGCCTTAAAAGATGGCAGCTTTTGGGTGAGTGATGAATACGGTCCGCATATTGTTCATTACAGTGCCACTGGTGTAGAACTGGAGCGTATTAATCCCTTTGGCACCGGAACTGGCGGCAGAAAGCTACCTGCGGTATTGGCGAATCGTCGTGCTAATCGCGGAATGGAAGGCTTGGCAATTAGCCCAGACGAGAAAGTATTGTTTGGCATTATGCAGTCGACACTTTACAACCCAAGTAAAAAAGCTATCAGCAACAAAAACCTCACTCGCATCGTAAGCTTTGATATCGCTAGTGGTAAAACGAAGCAATACCTTTACCAGCAAGAAGCAAATAACCTTTCTAACTCAGAAATTGTCGCCTTAAACCAGCAACAGTTTTTGGTCATAGAACGTGACGGTGGATTTGCCGGTGCTAGTGGCAAAAAACAGGCGAAATACAAACGTATTTATCAAATAGATTTAAGCCAAGCCACCGATGTAAGTGGCGATGTAGACGCCGAGCTAGGATTAACCTTTGCAGGGAAAACCCTCGAGCAAATGAGCTGGCAAGAAGTCGCACAACAAGGGATTAAGCCAGTAACAAAAACCTTGGTGAATGATCTATTGGTAGATTTGCCCAGCCCCTACCCTCACGACAAACTGGAAGGCTTGTGGCTGCGCGCCAACAATCAGCTAGCGGTGCTTAATGATGATGATTTTGCCGTAGCGGCGAAAGGCGAGCATGTTATCCAAAAGATACTACCGGCTAATCAAACTATCGATCGCAATACCTTGTATCTATTGAAAGGCCGATAAGCCAAAGCGCCCGGAGTACTTTTATAAGTGCTCTGGGCGCTTTATGTTTAATGCTGGTTTTTTAGCCGAACAGCACCTTCTTCAGAACATTCAATTTGTATAAATAAAACAGCCATCTACACTAAGGGTGTAGCAGAAAGGAATCGCTCGTTAATGGTTGTTGATGGACTCACCTATTTTATTTTAACCACTTTAGTCACCGTGGTGTCGGCAGTGGTGCTCACCCTTATTCGGGTATTTCATGGGCAAAAAACCGCGCTAGATTGTTGGATTATGGCCTCCTACACTCAAGTGTGTGCCTTGCTGGTTGTGCTACTTTCCAGACAACCCTCGGCCACGGAGTTGTTGTTACAAAATACCTTATTTGCTGGATCATTCCTGCTTATCGTTGCGGGTCATCACCATTACTTAAAGCAGCGCTTTAACCGCAACTTTCTGTCGATAGGGCTGTTATTGTATTGCGCACTGATGTTTTACTTCATCTCGATTGAGCCTTCTAGCCAATCTCGTATTACCTTATTCTCAAGCACCCTTGCGCTATGCTGTTTCTACTGCGCCTATCTGTATTTTCGCTATTGGCGTCAGCAACACAATCATGCCTTGTGGCTGGTCATTGGCATGTACTTATTCTTTGGTACTTGTTTACTGCTCAGGGTTTACATCACCATGCAACATACGCCGCAAAACCAGGGTTTATTGCTTGGCGTGCCTACCTTGCTCTCGTTAGCCATATTCGCTGGAAACGCGCTGCAAACTTACGTGTTTTACTTTTTACTGCATTGGCGGCAAATCATTCAATTAGAACAGCTCGCCAATTACGATATCACCGGCGCAATGCGTCGCAGCTACTTTTTAAAACAACTAGAAAAAATGACCAAGCGCGCGCAATTTTCTGGTGGTGAAATTAGCGTTGTGTTTATCGATTTAGACCGTTTTAAAAGCATTAACGATGACTACGGCCACGACAACGGCGACTTAGCCTTAATGCATTTTTCAGAGATAGCCCTAGACAACCTGCGTGTCGGCGATTTATTTGGCCGTTTTGGTGGCGAGGAGTTTGTAATAGCGCTGAACGGAGCCAACGCACAGCAAGCTAATGCACTAGCAAACCGGATCCGCATTCAACTCAATCAGCAAGCGCTAAAAACCAGCAAGGGTAAGCTCTACATGAGTGCCAGCTTTGGCGTAGCGTCAAACTTAAAAACTCAAGATTTATCCAAACTTATTAAACAAGCCGATGAAGCAATGTACCAAGCCAAACGCCAGGGCGGAAACAAGGTCAAGGTGTACGCTCTAAATGAAAACACCAGCAGTTAGTTGAAATATTTCACTACTTTAGCTTACCAATTCCACTTTACCCGCTAAGCATTTCACCATACTCTTTAGTAAAACCTAGATAGCGCGACTATCTTAGCTAATCATGCAACAAGGAAAAATAATGACCATAGGGGTAGGTGGCAGTTCAGCCAGCGAACAGTTGGCAGCATTAAGCAATATGTGTAGCGACATAAGTGGAATTAGTAAGGCCGAATACCAACAGCGCCAGCAACGAGCATGTGAGTTAATGCAACAACAAGGCATAAGCGCTATTTACTTAAACGCCGGCACTAACTTGTATTATTTCACTGGATTAAAGTGGAGTGCCAGCGAGCGTATGGTAGGAGCGTTGTTAAGTGCCGATGGTCAACTGCACTATATTGCTCCGTATTTTGAGCAAGACTCTTTAAACGACTTCATGCTTGTTGATGCCCCCTTCCATGGCTGGCATGAACACCAAAGCCCTTATCAGTTGTTTTCAACGCTATGCTCAGATTTAAAACTAAGCGGCACCATTGCAGTCGACTCCAGTGCAGCGTTTTTTTTAGTAGACGGTCTGATTAAAGCGAACCCTGAGTTAAATTTTGTAAATGGTGATGTAGTCACTCAAGCTTGTCGCGCCATAAAATCAGCCGCCGAAATTGCCTTATTGCAACGAGCCAAAGACATGACCTTGGCGGTACAAAAAGCTGCGGCTAAAATTTTGCGCCCTGGCATTAGCACTAGCGAAGTGACCGAGTTCATCCACCAAGCCCACCAACAGGTAGGCGCTAGCGGATCATCTTTTTGTATTGTTTTGTTTGGTTTAGCCAGCTCATTTCCACATGGCGTAAAAAAACCGCAAATCTTGCAAGAAAACGATTGGGTACTCATTGACACCGGCTGCCTATTGCACGGTTATAACTCAGACATAACCCGCAGCTACGCTTACGGTGAAGCGACTGAACAACAACGTAAAGCTTGGCAAAGTGAACATAAAGCGCAACAGGCCGCTTTTAATGCCGCGCAACCTGGCGCTAGCTGCGCCAGTGTAGATGCTGCAGCTCGCCAATCGTTAGAAGCGGATGGCTATGGGCCAGAATATGCGTTACCTGGCTTACCACATCGCACAGGGCACGGTTGTGGCCTAGACATTCACGAAGGGCCTTATTTAGTAGCAGGCGATGAAACCCTGTTAGCCCCTGGCATGGTGTTTAGTAACGAACCGATGTTGGTGATCCCCGAACACTTTGGCGTTCGCTTAGAAGATCATTTTTATATCGGCGAGTCAGGGCCAGTTTGGTTCACCCAGCCAAGTCCAAGCATCGATGACCCTTTTGGCTACCAAACAGCTTAAATAGCGCTACCAATAAACCAAGCAGCTTACCTTAGCCACTTTTAATTTTTGGGCTAGGGTGGCTGTTACGAAAATCAGCTTCCAAAAAATTAAACATTTTGACTAGGTAGGGATCAAAAGCTTTCCCGCTTAAGTCGTTAATAATTTCCTTCGACTTCTCAAAGGAAAAAGCCGGTTTATAGGGCCGCTCCGACATTAAGGCATCAAAACAATCCACTAAACTAACGATTCTTGCCTCAATAGGAATCTCTTCACCGGCAATTTTTTGTGGGTAGCCTTGCCCATCCCAACGCTCATGGTGACCGCGAACAATGTTTTCGGCTACTGGGCTTAACTCAAACTCTCTTAATAGTTGATAGCCATTATCCACGTGTTGCTTCATCACTTCCCACTCTTGCGCATCAAGCTTACCCGGTTTGCCAAGAATCGCGTCGGGAGTAGAGATTTTGCCGATGTCATGCAAAGAGGCAAATTGATGTATATCCTCAACCAGCTGCTTATCTAAACCAACATGCTCCGCCATAAGCCGAGAATAATCGGCCACCCGTTGCACATGGCTACCGGTTACCGCGTCGTCATTCTCATGCAAGCGCTCTAACATTTCTGTTACCCCTTCTAGCACCTTATGCATTTTGGCTTTTTGCAAGCGTTCCTCTATCCGGTTTTGCAGATGTTGGTAGAAATAGCATGCAAGCAAGCATATTAAGCTCGCTACAAGCAAAGCTGCCCACCATTGGTAGCTCCTTGTTAACACGCCTAAATTAGAGATAGGCTGGGTTAAATGTGGTAAATAATTATGTTGATAAGCCACAATAAGTTGTGCGCCCATCATTACCGGCTGAACTGGGCTATCTAGGTTTATTTCTGCGGCTAAACTATCGTCGAAATAAACCCGCTGGTGGGCCAAGCGCTGAACTTGAGATTCAATGAAAAGATCGTCACAACTCAACTCTGCACAATATAAACTCGCCGAATTTGGGTGGGCCAAAAACTGCTGGCGCTCATCTACAATGTAAAACCTTAGCTGCTCGGGTAACAAGCTAGCTAACTGTCTAAGCTCTTGTTTCACATCGTAATTAAACATCAAACTACCTAGATATTGGCCGCTATCTAAATGCATTATCTTTTGCGCAATGCGCATCACCGGTCGATAAGGCCGCTCAATCACCCCATAATCAACGTTTAAATCCACCGGAGACAAGTAGCTATTGCCAATAGCAGTGCTACTTAATTGCTTAAAATAGTAGCGCTGAGACTTATCCTGAAGCTCTATATTGCTTAAACGCACTGGCACACCTGCGCGATTCACCAGCTTGAATACCTCTTGCCCTTCTGGATTAAACAAACGCGTTTGCACCACGGTTGATTTACTTTGCATTAGCTTGCTAAGCAACTCCGCGACAACCTCATAGTTGCCACTATCTAAAGCTTTGGGCACCATCGAAAGTTCGGCAAAGTATTCTAGCTCTTGGCGGTGTTGCGTTTCGGTATGCTTAATTAAGGCAGCAACGGCGGCAGCGCGCTTAGCGACACTGCTGGAAAGCTGATTCACTGCTGCGTTATGTTGGCTCAGCAAGCTCATGCTGGTTAAGCCCATAACGACCCCAATAAATAAGGCACTGGCAATAAGATAAAGACTTAAGCGAGACATAATATTCCCTCCTACAACTCTTTAAACTATGGTTAATTTTTATACAAACCACCAGCAATTGATGAATTTATATTTAATTTTTCAGGTTTTTTACAAATACAATTAATTGCCGCTGCAGTAAGCTAAGTTTTTTGGCGCTAAAAGGATCCCGCTATGCAACAGCAAAGCCTACTAAAATGGCATTGTTTCGAAGTAACTCGCGAGCAGCAACGCTTGCCCAATCAACAGCAAAAAACCATCACTACACTTCGCCACCCAGGTGCAGTGGTAGTGCTAGCGATTAATGATGCGGGCAACATTGTTATGGAGCGCCAGTATCGCACTGCCATTCAAGACTGGTTGGTGGAACTCCCTGCGGGTACCATAGAAGCCGATGAACAAAGCGAAGATGGAATACTAGCCTGTGCTAAACGCGAGCTGCAGGAAGAAGTTAATTTAGTCGCCGAGCAATGGCACAGCCTTGGTAAACTATATCCGGCGCCGGGCTTTTGTGACGAGATACAGTATTTGTTTTTGGCCAAGCAGCTTTCGCATCAAGCAGGTCAATGCGACGAAGATGAGTTTATTGAAGTATTTGAAATGAGCAGTGCAGAGTTTGAAAAAGGCATCGTTAATGGAACCATCAACGATGCCAAAACCATTGCTTGTTATAGCCGCGCTAAGCTTGCGGGTTTACTCGACTAAACGCTGGTAAGCAGTTTACTGGCTTTGTTAATTGGAAATAACTTGTCATACGCCAGGTTATAAAAGTATGCAAAAAACAAGTAATAGATGATCATGGCTGCGTCCATAATCAGCGCATCTAGCAAACTAACATTTAGCCACCAAGCCATTACTGGGATAGTAATAACTAACAAACCTAACTCAAAACCAAAAGCATGAAATATGCGTTGCTTTTGGCTTTTATCGCTATGCCCTTGGCGTTTAAATAAGAAAATATCAAACCAGCGATTGTAGAAATAGTTCCACGCTGTAGCGATAACCGAAAAAAACAAACCCATCGCGCCAGAATGCATTGGGTCTACCCCAAACAGCACAGCCAGCAAAGGCATAGCTCCCAATAGGCCAACTAACTCAAAACCTACGGCATGACGAATTCTATCGGATGTTTGTCTCATGCTTATCTCCAGTTCGATTCAATAAGGCTATTTTATCGGTATACGATTCCCTATACTGGAACAGAATGCATGGTATTTTCCGCAAACAGGGAAAAGTTATGGACAACTCTGATTTAGACAGCATTGCCACAGGCAGTTTTGAATTTAAGGATATAAACGAGCGCGAATATCGCTTTATGCAAATCGACCGGATCGAGTCATTGCTAGCCTATTGCAAACTTAACCGTAATCAACTGGCCAAGCTAAGCGGCATTTCGAAAAGTGCCCTTTACAACAAGCTAGATAAAGACGGCAACGCTAACTTTAGCCAGATTGAATTGTTTAAAATTGCCAAAGCATTAGATCTGAGTGTGGTGTACTTATTACCGCTATCTCAACATGAGCGTGATTTAGTTAAAGGGCCACCAATTCCAGCCAGCAGCCTGCGCTTTGTTGACGATATGCTGGGTGCGCGGCGCGACGATATAGAGTTTTTACACGGCGTGCATAAGCTGTTTAAGGAATACATTCAACAACGTAAAAACTAGCCAATTGTGAAATATTTAAGAATTGGAGCGCTAAGTATCAGATTTACTCACCAACAGCCAAGCGCTCTACCAAGCCCGAGCGCCGCTGGGTTTTATTCCTACATGCTGCACTTATGCTCTCGACATCGGCATATAAACTAAAGGTACTTTTTGCGCGGGTGATTGCGGTATACAACAACTCTCGATTTACCAACGCTTGGGTAGCTGGCGGCAGCAACATACACACCTGTTTAAACTCACTGCCTTGGCTCTTGTGTACAGTCATGGCGTAAACACTTTGGTGAGCAGGCAAGCGACTAGGTAATAACCAGCGTAAACCAATGGCGGATTCAAAAGCCACCATTAGCTGGCCATTTTCATCTTGCGCACAAATACCAATATCGCCGTTGTACAGCTGCTGCTCGTGATCGTTTTGCTCAATCATCACTGGCCTACCGGCATACCACACGCTATCGGCATGTTTTGGCTGCGTAATAAAACCTTGCTGGTTTAGCCGTTTCTCGATGCGTTGATTAAGCCCAGTCACACCCAAATCACCATTACGAAGTGCAACTAAAAGCTGAAACTGATGAAACTTGGCAAACACCTGCTCCATCGGTAAACCTTGGCGCAACGCCTCTAAATAGGGCTGATAAGCCTTAGCGCTTTGCCCAAGCAAGTGCTGGTAGCTGTCTTGATTTAGCGTTTGATAGGGTAAGTCTTCGCGGCGTGATTCCAGCAAAGCCATGGTTTGTTTAACTTGGCCTTGGTTTACCGCAGCTGCCAACAAACCGATCCCTGAATGAGCATCAAAGCGATAGCTTTTACGCAATAAACACAGCTTATCAGCTATGGGTAAAGGCTGCTTAGCTTGCCAAGCACTTAAGTTAAAACCACTGCTGGCTTGCAAATTATCCAGCAAGGTTTGGCTGTAACCCTGCTCGATAAAGGCACATAAATCCCCCAATACTGCTCCCGCCTCTACCGAAGCCAGTTGGTCCTTATCACCCAACAATATAATACGCGCCTGTTTGGGCATGGCCGCCAGTAACTTCACCATAAGTGGCATATCAATCATCGACGCTTCATCCACCACCAATAAGTCTAAAGCTAAGGGATTGTCGGCATGATGACGAAACTCCGCCCGCCCAGGTATAACACCCAAAAGACGGTGAATTGTAGAAGCTTGCTCAGGGATAGTTGCGATAGTTTGCTCGCTCGCATTAAGCTGCTGTTTTGCGCCGATAATGGATTCACTCAAGCGCGCGGCAGCTTTACCCGTTGGTGCAACCAGCTGAATGTTTAACGCCGCTTTTCCTGCACTTAGTTGTAAATCTTGTAATAAGGCGAGCAAGCGCGTCACGGTGGTGGTTTTACCGGTGCCCGGCCCGCCACTAATCACTAGCCGAGGCTGGTAACAAGCTTGTAAGGCTGCCAGCTTCTGCCAGTTTATCTTGCTGGCATTAGCAATTTTAGCGACTAGGCTTTGCAGTTCTGATACTTGTTCAATATCAGCAAGTTTGCTCAAGAACTCGGCATTATTAAGCAAATTCGCGTCATTTACATCCAAATATTGCTGGGCATATAAAGCCATCTGTTGCGGACTATAAGCGGCTTTAGCCTGTAATAACATTTGCCAGTTAGGGCTAAACAATTGCTCCACTTGCTGTTGTATTTGGGCTAAGGGGTAATCACTGCTAAGTGAGTGTTCACCGAAGTAATCAGCAATTTGCTGCTCATAATTCCAATATCGATACAAATATAAGCGCCCATACTGCAATACCAATGGCTTAGCATCTCTGGATAATTCGGCTTGCATTATTGCCGCTGAAGACCCAAGTTGCGCTTGCCAAAACTCAGGCTCTAGCGCGCCCGCAAGTGGACAAGCGCCCAATTGTTCACAACGCTTGGCTAGGCTAGGCATATCGATACAAACATGGCCGGCTTGTAATTCATTACTTACCAGCGCGGCTGCCACCATCAAAACATCTGCCTGGTCGCTGCTTGCAAACGACTTAGCAAAGTGAAAATCTAAGGCGCTGATTTGTCCCTGCAGTTTTAACTGATGAAGCCAATCAGTAGCGCTTAGGAGACTAGTATCATTAACCTGTAAACTAGTCATCATTCGCCTCCACATGATTTAGCTGCACTAGTGTTTGATTAAGATCTTGCCCGGCAAATAACTGATCAAGGTACTCAATAAATTGCGGATCTGGCCGGCTAAAATACACGCCATTACGCTGCTCGTTTTGAGCGGTTTGACTAGACATATCACCGGCCATTCCACGCAAAAATAAGTAATAAACCCCGCCAAAGTGCTGCTCATAGTCGTAGTCAGGTATTCGTTGCCCCAACCAACGGTGTAAGGCCAAACTATACAGCTGATATTGGAAATCGTAGCGATGCTCAACCATAGCATCCATCATTGCCTGTTGTTGGTACTCACTTACTTCTGCACCTAGGTAATTCGACTTATAGTCCAATACGTAATAACGACCATCATGTTGATACACTAAATCGATAAAGCCCTTTAACATGCCTTGCACACTAGCAAAATCCAAAGGTTTAGCTTGGCGACTTAATGGGTCGAAATATTGAATTAGCTGATTAACTTGATTGGCTTGCAAGTCTGCAATTGGCAAGAAAAACTCCATTTCTACCAAGCGTTGCGCGGGGCTTAGTTGGCTTAAACTATATGCAGCAGTGCTCCCAGCATCATCCAAAGGCGTAGCACACACTTGTTGGAACATATCAGCCAGTGGCACTAACCATAACAACTCGCCTTGGGCGTCCAACTGATTATAACTAGAGGCTTGCAGTAAGGGCGCAATAGCTAGCTGAATACTCGCTAAATCGGCTTGAAAATCCACTTCTTCAAACAATAAGTGCAAAAAAGTACCAGCCTCTGCGCCACGAGGAAAATCAAAAATAGTCAGCGTTTGCGGCTGTTCAACTTGGCTTGGCTCAGCACTTAAACCTTCTGCTTCATCTAGCCATGCCATATCACTACTGGCATCAAAGCCTGCGCCATGGCCTTGCTGGCGACTAAGCGCAGAATAACTGGTTAGCCACCAGTTTCGATTAAGCTGGGTAGTAAATGGCCTAGCAGCAAAAGTTTGCTGTTCTTGATTTAGCGGGCTATATGGCGCAAGTGTTTGCTCACTCACCGATTGCCAATTTACGCAGGGAAACTGAGCCAAATTGTCCAAAATAGCGCTAAGCGCGCCAGCAGGTTGTGGCTGATTTTGTTGCAACAAGTAGCCTAGGGCGCTTTGATGCACGTCGGTATCACCTTTTTTGGCGTTACCTTTTTTCAGATCTGCCACACCTAAATAACAGCAATACACCGCCCGAGTCACCGCCACATAAAGCAAACGCAAGTCTTCGGCCAAACGCTCTTGGCTGGCAGCCTCCATAGCTTGCTCACTGCCATTTAAATCGAGAATAAAGCGCTCGCCTTCGTGATAAAGCGCTTCGCTCGCTTCGCGATAACCCAAAATAAACGGCAACATCACAATCGGATATTCCAAGCCCTTACTTTTATGAATAGTGACAATTTGCACCAAGTTCGCATCACTTTCTAAGCGCAGTTGTTGGTCGTCGGCATTGCCATCGGGCTCGAGTAGTTGCTCGGCAAACCAGCGCATTAACGCAGCTTCACCATCTAACTCGGCGCTCTGGTTTTGCAGTAACTCAGCTAAATGCATCAAGTTAGTAAGTAAGCGCTCACCATAGTTATCGTTTTGGCTGATCCAGCGCTCGCTAATGCCACGTTGGCTCATCCAAGAATAAAACATTGCCAGTACGCCTTGCTTATACCAAAGCTGTTGGTACTCGCTGTACTCTTGGGAATAGCGTTGCCAGCTGCGCTCATCGGTATTTAGCTGGTCCAACTCGCTTAAACCTAAACCTAAGATTTTACAGGCTAAAGCTGCGCGTAGTTTTCGGTCATTATGTGGTTCTTGGCAGGCTAATAACTGCAAATAAAATTGATAGGCTTCGGGGCTTTCAAACACACTATCGCGGTTAGATAAGCTGACACTGGCAATGTTTTGTTTAGCCAATGCCGCGGCCACTTTTTCGCCTTCACGGCGAGTGCGCACTA
Source organism: Agarivorans sp. JK6 (assembly GCF_045277145.1). Classification (NCBI taxonomy): domain Bacteria; kingdom Pseudomonadati; phylum Pseudomonadota; class Gammaproteobacteria; order Alteromonadales; family Alteromonadaceae; genus Agarivorans; species Agarivorans sp. JK6. The sequence continues at coordinate 4,189,828 of NZ_CP113525.1, forward strand.
ACACCGCGATATCGCCCGCTTGCACTGTTTTTCCACTATCGCCTAGAGTTGCACGCCCTTGTTGCCCGGCTTCTAACAAAGCCTGTATTTGCTGGGCACACTGTAGCGCTTGGCCAACAAGATAATCTTCGCCGCGCACAAATTCTGCGTTTTGCTGATACAAAAACTGCATGGCTGCCTGTGACTCGCCGTTTATAACTAAACCACTCAGCTCTGCTTTAGCCGCATTCACCGGGATGAACTCAATGGCATCGTCAAAAATAAATGGCCGAGCATGGCACTCAAACAACTTATTGCAAGCGTTCACCATCGCGCCAGTAGAACGCCAATTGGTTGGCAGATTGTAACGCGCGCTAACCTTGTTGCGCGCTTGCATATAAGTGAAAATGTCGGCGCCACGAAAGCCATAAATCGCCTGTTTAGGGTCACCAATTAGCATTAATGCGGTATCGGGCCTATCAATATAAAGCTGAGAAAAAATCTGATATTGCTGAGGATCGGTATCTTGGAATTCATCAATCATCGCCACCGGGTAAAGCTCGGCGATTTGCTTGGCTAGAGCCTCTCCCTGAGGGGCATTTAGCGCCTTGGCCAAACCCGCCAATAAATCATCAAAACTTAACAACTGCTGTTGTTGCTTGAGTTCACTAAAACGCTGACGGATTTGCGGCAACAACTGAGCTAACAGCAAATTTTTGATGTTTTGTTCTTCTGCAAACAAGGTTTCTATCGCGTTAAACGCCGGGTGCTGTGGCGGCGTACCTTTAGCTTTTACGCCATTGGCTAAATTCTCTGGCGCGAACTTAGCCAAAGCCTCGCGCAATGGTTTGCTTAAAAAGTCACTGTCGGTTGCGGCGTCTGCAAACTGGTTAATTAAGCCCAACCATTTTTCGACCGAAGCTTTACGAAACTTATTGCCATTTAATGGCGCAGTTGCAATAAGTTCGGCAATTTCTGCCGCAGCTGGTTTCCAGAGCTGTTTAAAGGCATCAATGCGATTAATTTGTTGCGCAAAAAAGCGTTCTAAATCTTGCTCTTGCGGCACTCCTTGTAGATCAAAATGGCTTTGATTTAACAAGCCGCCCAGCTCTTGATGTAAGTCGTAAGGGCTGGCCCAGCATTGCACTATTCGCCCCACTAAAGGCACCGATAAGGGATAAAAGCGCTGACGCCAACAGTCTTGCACCGCTTGCAAACGAAGATGAATTTCATTGGTAAGAAACTCCATTTCAAAGGGCAAGCCCGATTCGAAAGCATGTTGCTTCAACATGCGTTGGCAAAAACCATGAATGGTAAACACCGCCGCCTGGTCCATGTTCTGCTCTGCCAACAACAAACGTTGCGCCGCCTGCGGGTGGTCGTTAACCTCATCTAGCAGCTGACTTATAATAAAATCATCGCTTTGGCCTCGCAAAAAAGCAATTCGCGCTTGATGAATTTTCTCGCGAATTCGCCCTCGCAGCTCCTGCGTAGCCGCTTCGGTAAAGGTAACCACCAATATCTGCTCAATAGTGAGCGCTACGCACTCTCCAGCTTGGCTAAAAGCTTGCTCTGGTTGACGATAATGCCCTAGCAACAAACGCAGCACCAAAGCACCAATGGTGTAGGTTTTACCTGTACCGGCACTGGCTTCAATAAGCCTAGAGCCATTTAAGGGAAAGGTGAAAACATCTAAGTTATTATTGGTCGTGCTGCTCTGCTGAGTAGCTTGGTTTAGATTAGGCACCAGCAAACTCCTCTAGATGAGCTAACAAAGGGCCAAGCAATGCTTGAGCACTGGCTTCGAACTGCGGCCAAATGGCTTCTAAATCATTTAGCTGAGCTTGAATATACGGATCTGCGCCTTCTGCCTGAGCAAACGGCCCTCCGTTAAACTGATTGCGTGCCGCGCGCCTTGCTTTATCTAGATTGGCCTCGCTGTATTCAATACTGCCGGTTTTCTTGTCTTTACATTGGCTTATCCACTGCCAAGCGCTTTCGATAGGTAGCAATATCGGCTGGTGTAAACCTTGTTGTAAGTGGCTTAGCCAAAGAGCTAAATACTCTTTTGCTTGTTCGGCACTTAATGGCGAAAGCTGCCAAGCCCCTTTACGACCAAGCACATAAGAGCTAAGCGCTTGCTCTGGCAAACTGGCGTGAAACACTAAGTGCCACAGCCAAGCAGCAAGCAAATCTTTACCTCGAATACTGCCCGGTCGATAACTCACTAAACCTTGTGCGTATTGGTGCTTTAACCAAGCCGACAAACGACACTGCTGCAAACCATCCTCAAGCGAATACTCTAGATCTAGCGCTAGCTGCTGGCGCTTAACTAGCCCTCCCGCGAGTAAGGGAAATAGCGCATCGGCCAAAGGTTCAAGATCTTGCCATTGCTGCTCAAACGATACCTCTCCAAAACCACCATGTGGCAAGCTACCGGCAGCATGTAACAGCGCAAATTGCTGCTTTTTATCTGCCTTGTTTAGTTGCTGTTCGAGTAAATATTGCTTAATAGAGAAACCCGCTAACCCTTCTACTAAAAAGGGTTCGGTTTCTTCTAATTGCTCATTTAAGCGCGGAAAACTCACTTTTAAGCGCCGCTGATAAAAATAAGCGATGGGCGAGCGACTAAAAGCAAGCAACTCGTCCATTTCAATATCCGCTATGTAACCTTCATTGATCAGCGCTTCCTCTATCGGCTCGGGCGCTTTGCTTTGTTGCTGGGCTGCTACAGCCGGCAGCCAACGCTGCGCATAACTAAACTTATCGCTTTGGTTTTGATAATAATCGCTCGAAAAAGGTTGCAAAGGATGCTCACAACTAAGATGCGTTAATAAACGTTTGGCTGATTGATCCACATTTAATTGTTGGTCACCTTGTAGCACGCAGCTTTGGCCAATGTAATCACATAGCTCAGCCACCAACACCGACGGCGTTTGTTCACTGTTATCCTTGGCACTATGGGCAATATAAGAGATATATAAAGTATCTTGGGCGGCCAGCAATGCTTCTAAGAACAAATAGCGGTCGTCATCTCGGCGGCTACGGTCGCCACGTTTAGCAGGATTTTGCGCCATTAAGTCAAAGCCCATGCTAGGCACGGAGCGCGGATACTCACTGTCATTCATGCCCAATAAACACACCACTTTAAAGGGTATAGCGCGCATTGGCAGTAAGGTACAAAAGTTAATTTGCCCCGCCAAAAAGCGTTGACTACCACGCTGGGCATTTAGCTGATTGCGACAATAATCCAAAATAAGTTCAGGGCTGATAAGCTCCATAAAACCGCTACTGCTGCATTGCTCTACGAGGGTTTCAAATAGCTTATGCAGGCGCAATTGCTCGGTTTCGTCATCACTATCAAAGCTGTAAATATTGCTGAGCAAATCTTGCAAACGCAGTCGCCATTGCTCGGCGTTAACCGCGCTCAACAACTGTTGCTCTAGCAACATTAGTTGGTCTATAAAGTCGGCTAACTTGCCCACTGCTAAGGCAATTTTCCCTTGCACCTCATCATAGGCTAGCACCCCTTGATGTAAACCCGCATCACTGGGCATCGCATAACCCAACAGCATCCTCTTAAGGCCAAATAGCCAAGAGTGAGTTTCATCTTCTGGGGCCTGCCAGCGGCTGCGGTCACTGCCATCTAGCCCCCAACGCACCCCTGCTTCTCTCACCCATTGGCGCAGCGACTTAAGTTCATCTTCAGCCAATTCAAAACGACGCATAATCGCCGGTACTTCTAATAACGCCAAGAGCTCTGCAGCAGACTTGCGTTTTTGTGGTAGCGCCAATAGCTCCAAAAAGCTTAACAAAACGGGGTTTTCTTGAGTGGCACTGCGATCTGAAATAGCAAAAGGCAGGCGCGTTTCAGCACTGGTGCTGCCAAACACCGCCTGAATCATTGGCCCATAACGATTTACATCGGGCACCATTACAATAATATCGCGGGGGTTTAGTTCTGGATCTTGCTCAAACATCGCCAAGAGTTGATCGTGCAATACTTCTAGCTCTCGGCGAGGGCTATGGCAAAGATGCAGCTGAATACTGGTATCATTTAAAGCTACTGGACGTTTCTTTTCACTACTATCAAAATATGTATAGTTAATGGGGTCTCGTAAATACAAGATGTCGTCTTGTATTAACTTCAATATCGGAGGAATCGTGTGTGCATTATTCTCTGGAAAATTGTCGTCAAATGAAGTGAAGTCATTTTTTTCAAGCAGATGCAGCATATCAATATAGTCACGGCCTAATTTCCCCATAGAAGATAACAAAGGGTTACCGACACTAAGTAACTCGGACTGCTCTTTAAGTACTGTACGAACATCTTTTATATCCCCCCAATACTCTTTTGAAGGGTTAGTTAAAAACAAGTGGATGTCAGTATGTAAGGCTAAGGCATCTAAAGCTTCAACATAAGCAGGCGGTAAAGCCGAAATACCAAAAATAAACACCTGCTCAGGCAAGCCTTCAGGCACGGCACTGGCCACTCGCAACTGTTCAACAAAGTCGATATATAAGTTGCCCCGATGATAAGGGGAGTCCATAGAGCTTACCGTGTCGTCGACCAAGTCACGCCACAAAATAGGCTGCCAAGGCTGGCTTTCGCTCACTTCGTTTAAGTCATCACCCGTTTCCCATGCACTAGTCCATTCGCTGCGATACACCAAGTATTGGTCGTAAATGTCAGCAATTTTTTGTGCCAGTTGCCAAAGCTTACGACTGTCAACTTCCTCACTTTCTTGCTCACCCAACAGATAGTGCTTTAAGGCGTTAAATGCTGGCTCTTGCAAACGTTGCGGCAACAAGCGCATTAATCGCCAACTCATGGCTTCTTTATTAAAGGGACTTTGCTCGGGAACATCTTGCAGAACTAAATGAAACATTTGCCAAATAAAGCTAGCAGGCAGGGGAAACGCCACATTTGCCACAATGCCTTGTTGTTCGGCTAGCTGCAGTTTTAACCACTGCGCCATGCCAGGGCTTTGTACCAAAATCTGTTGCTGAGTAAACGGACTATCAGGAGTCTGTAAACTCATTACTGAGCTCAACATTTCCCTTAATGAACTGAGGTGATTACTTTGATAAAGATATAACAAGAAGGCTGTTCCCTTGAACGAAGCAGCCTTTATTGTGCCAGAAAAAAACGCTTAAAAAAGTGTTGCTTAAACGATTTTCACTGGATGGCAGCAGTTAGCTGAACAGCTAGCTACTTAGAGAAGATAATGCGACGTAGCGCAGAATAGTCGAAACTGGTGTAACCGCCGTAACCGTTGCGTGCAACAAACATATTGTCGGCTTCATCACCGCTAGGAAGTTTAAATTTAGCACCGCTATGAGTAACCGCTACGTACTCATTTGAAACATAATAATATTTGTTATCGGCTTGAATAAACGCCAACTCACTTAATGGCATAAACAGCGGTTTTCCTTTGCTATCTAAGGCAACAATGCGTTGTTGTAAACTGCCATCGGAGTTTTGGATCTGTAAATCTTGCATTTGCATCCATTGCGATTCGCTACCCGACTGTAGCCAAATTCTAACATCCTGCGCATTTGCAGTACCAAACAATAGAGAAATGCCAATCACCATCCATTTCATCATAGTATTTCCTTCCTTCTTTTGAAGCGCGATAAGCTCTTTGCATACGGCTTATTCACGTGCACTTTAAGTAGCAGCTTCACCCTTGTAAACGCCTGTTTGACATTTTTTCGGTGAAAGTCATGTTTCTGACCTCACTGCCTTTATTTTTATGTTTTTTTTATTGCTCTAATCAAGCGCTAAGCGGCGCCCTTCCTAGTGAGCGCTATCTATAACTCTGTGTTTATATCCTATATTGTACTTGAAAAACATAAGCTTATGAAAACGTTATCTTCAAGTTATTCTAATAAAGTGTCAATAATTTGAACACTAACAGCTATACAATTATTGAGCCATTTTGTTGTAGCTAATTGTTTACGCTAAGACAAAATGCCAGCGAAGCCCCGCGAGCACTGAGATAATTCGTAATCTGGTGAGTGATTTATTAATCAATAGAGGAAGGAGAAACTCGACAAAATATAAACACTATGCAGACAAACGCTTAAGTAAGCGATCCATTGCCCGATAACTTAGTGCTTCCACAATGTCATTGCGCTGAATATCTTTTTGCTGTTTAAGATCGGCAATGGTTCTAGCCAAACGCCAAACTCGATGAAATGCCCGTGCAGATAAACCCAATTGATTAATGCTATTTTCTAAAAATTCGCTGTTATCTGAGCTTAAACTAGCGTGTTGATGAAGCTCTTTACCCGAGAGTTGGCTATTTAGCTTACCGCTACGCTCCAACTGCAGCTTGCGCGCGTTAATCACCCGCTGTTTTATCATGGCACTAGACTCTCCCTGCGCATGCTGAGTTAAACTGCCTTTGGGTAACTCAGCCACCTCAACACTTAAATCAAAGCGGTCTAAAAATGGCCCCGATAGCTTACCAAGATATTTCAAGATTTGATCAGGATTACTGCGTAGCTGCTGACCTTGATAGTAACCACAAGGCGAAGGGTTCATCGCCGCCACTAACTGGAATCGTGAAGGAAAGCGCACCTGCAAAGCAGCACGAGAAATATGTACCTCACCCGACTCAAGCGGCTGGCGCAAAGCATCTAAGGTACTGCGAGCAAACTCAGGAAGTTCGTCTAAAAAAAGCACACCATGATGGGCTAAGGTTATTTCACCGGGTTTAGGATTTGAACCACCTCCCACCAGCGCTACCATTGAGGCACTATGATGCGGGCTACGAAAAGGCGGGATGTACCATTGCTCTAGCTCTCGTTGCTGAGCGCTTACCGAGTTTATTGCCGCCACCTCTATGGCTTGTTGCTCGGTTAAGCTGGGTAATATGCCCGGTAAACGACTCGCCAACATAGTTTTTCCGGTACCTGGAGGGCCCATCATTAACAGATTATGCGCGCCGGCGGCAGCTAGTTCTAAAGCACGTTTTGCCAGATGTTGACCTTGCACTTCGCTCATATCTAAGAGGCTTTCGTTAAACTGCGGCTCAATAACTTGAGAATCCTTCAAGTTGAAAGCGCTTTGGCCATTGAGACCAGCACTTAACTGCTGCAAGCTGGCGCTGCCATGTACTTTTGCCTCTGGCACTCTTACCGCTGCGTCGGCATCTTGCTCACTAGTCACCAAGGTTAAACCCTGCTGGCTTATTGATAAGGCAGTGGCAATTGCTCCGCTCACCGGGCGAATTGCTCCCGATAAAGCCAGCTCACCGCAAAACGCCATGTCATTCAAACACGCTAGAGGAACATCACCAGCAGCGGCTAAAATACCAATAGCAATTGGCAGGTCAAAGCGACCTCCACTTTTAGGAACATCTGCAGGAGCTAGATTTACGGTAATGCGTTTTGCAGGAAAGGAAAAGCCACTATTGAGAATGGCGCTACGAACTCTATCTTTAGCTTCTTTAACAGAGGTTTCTGGTAAACCTACAATAGAAAAGGCAGGCAAACCATTGGCTAAATGCACTTCTACAGTCACATTTAAGGCTTCCATGCCCACTAAGGTACACGTTTTAACTATCGCTAAACCCATTTGCTCTCCAGCGCTTAATAACAACTTACATACTAGTAGGCTTTTGCCAAAGTTGTTATTAAGTGACTGAAAACAGGTTTGTTACTGTACGCTAAAGCACTGCTGCTGTTGCTGATGAAGCGCCGCTAATACCGCTTTGCGTTCGATTAAGCCAATCAGTTTGCCGTTTTCCAATACTGGGTAACTTTTTGGTTTGTTATCCGTCATGGTTTTTGCCAAGTCGAGTACATTCTCATCTGGGCCAACACTAAGTACTTCACTGCGCATAATGTCTTTAACCAAAGCACTTTGATCGCAGTAGTATCCGGCTTGTAGCATTTGAGTTACGCAGTCTAGCTCTGATAACCAACCAATTAATGTGCCTTTAGCGTCAACCACTGGGGCACCAAGCTGGTGTGAATTAGTCAGCAATTCGCTGGCCTCGTTAATGCTTTGCTCTTCGGTAAAACTCAAGAATTGAGCACGCATGTAGTGTCTAACATTAAGCTGTTGCATAAGACCTCCTTCAAGGGCCTTTAAGATTACAGCTCAAATGTAATACAAGCCAAGACAGATAAGAAATGGCTTATAACTATTAGATTGATAGGTAGGGGTTTTGGCGCAAAAAAGCAGCGAATAACGCTGCTTTTAAACCCACTATATTTGCGCTTAACTGGCTTCAAGCTGGGCCAATACTTCATCGATGGTAGTAACAATAAAGTCTGCTTCTTGTTTGCTCAAAGTTAGCACCGGACACAAGCACAAGGTATTGTTTAAGCTAGCAAATGAGCGGTTAGTTCTACCAATGATTAGGCCCTTAGCCATACACATTCCCGCTACCTTAACCGCCACACTTTCATCCACTGGCGTTTTGGCGTCTTGGTCACTAACCAGCTCAATGCCTAGCAACAAACCTTTGCCTCGTACATCACCAATGATAGGGTGCTTGGCTTGTAAGCCTATTAGCCCTTCTAGCAAATAATCGCCCATCATCTTGCTGTTATGCACCAGTTCTTCTTGCTCAAGAATGCGTAAGTTTTCTAATGCCGCAGCAGGCCCAGCAGTACAGCCGGCAAAGGTGCTAATGTCTCTAAAATAGGCTTCACGGTCACTGCTATCAGCCATAAATTCATTAAATACTTCTTCGGTTGTTACCGTGCAAGAAATGGCGGCGTAACTAGAGGCAACACCTTTTGCTAGCGTGACAATGTCGGGCTTAATACCATAGTGTTGGTAACCAAACCATTCGCCGGTTCTGCCTAGGCCACAAACCACTTCGTCGATGTGCAGCAGTACGTCATATTTCTTACAAATCTCCATGATGGTAGGCCAGTAACCTTCGGGTGGTGTAATCACCCCGCCGCCTGCGGTAATGGGCTCTAAGATCACTGCTCCTACTGTATCTGGCCCTTCTTGCAGAATGACCCTCTCTAACTCTTTAGCAGCTCTCACTCCATAATCACTAACATCGCCAAATTGACTACGATATTCACAACAATGTGGAAACTCTACAAAGCCAGGCGCAAAGGGGCCATATTGCTTACGGCGCTCCTCTTGGCCCGTTGCACTTAAAGCAGCGATGGTAGAACCATGATAGTCCCGCTCGCGGTACAAAATTTTGTGTTTCTTTTCGCCATATTTTAGATGTGCAATTTGGCGAACAATTTTAAAGGCTTTTTCATTTGCTTCAGAACCAGAGCTTGCATAATAAACGCGGCTCATACCGGGCATTTTGGCGAGTAGCTTTTCGGCAAATTCAGCTGCTGGAACGGTACCCGCAGTACTGGCAAAAAAGTTAAGCTCTGTAAGTTGTTTGCTCACTGCTTCTGCGATTGAGCTGCGCCCGTAACCAACGTTAACACACCATACTCCGCCCGATGAGGCATCTAAGTAACTGTTGCCCTTGGCGTCCCACACTCGTGAGCCTTCGCCTTTTACCATAACCATTGGGTCTTGGCTTTTTAACACACTGTGTTGGTTAAGATGATGCCAAACATGCTTACGATCTTGCTCAATTACCGCCGTATTTTCTATCGACATGCCTCTACTCCCTTAAGCTAATTCAATATTGCAAAGCATGCTTACGACATTAACTCAGGGTAAAACGGGTGCTTAGGACCAGCAATTCAAATCCATGGAGCCAGATAAACCCGAGGACAAAACTTAGTGGAAAGTGGCGCTATATATACTGCTAATTGGCCCTATAGCCTTAATGTAACAGCCTGCCATATTAGCCATTTACTCAGGTTTAAGAGATAACTAAATGCTTGATAACATGGCCGTAATGGTACCCATAGTGATGTTGGCGGCCTTGGTAAGAGGCTTTAGTGGTTTTGGTTTTGCTGCCATTGCGGTGATTGGTATGAACCTGTTTTTTACGCCGCAGCAAAGTGTGCCGGTTATCTTAAGCTTGGATTTACTGTGTAGCGTAAACCTATGGAAACAAGCCCGTCAACAAGCCAACTACCCAATACTCAAAAAGTTAATTGCGGGCTCCTTAATAGGTATTCCCTTAGGCCTAGGACTACTCCTTTTGCTACCAGCAGAATTGCTTAAGCTAGCGATATGCTTGTTCATATTGCTGTTTTCTTTATTCCTCGCCTGCAATATGCGCCTACCTCACATGGATAAGCCTTCAGCCCCTGGGCTATTTGGCTTTCTCTCGGGAGCTGGCACAGCCAGTGCTTCGGTAGGTGGTCCAATGGTAGTCGTTTACATGCTTTCTAGCCCGCTCAACCCGCAGCAACAACGTGCCACCATGATCTTATTTTTTATCGTGAGTGAATTGCTATCGGTGGGCGGATTGCTAGCAACTGGAATTTTTAGCTGGCAGTCTTTGAGCCATATTGCCGTTCTACTTATTCCCACTATGTTAGCGGTGCGCTTAGGCCAATACTTATTTAATCGTTGGCCGCCACGTTCATTTAAGCACATCGCCTTACCCGTAATGATTACTGTGGCGTTTCTGGGAATCAACGCTTCATTAGATGGGGTTTATTAATTGAATGAATTGTAAACTCCATTACCTCTTCCGCAGCTGAAACCCGAACCATCTTAAAAAGTAAAGCTACCAATTTCCTATCAGAAGCTATATTTCACTCTCCAATGTCCATCCGCGAAAATGCCGGTTAATATAAACATCGCTACTTATTGGAGCTTATATTGTGGGAAATGAAAACGAAGATCCTGATAGTTGGTTTGACCTAAGCCAAGCGAAGAGCTTGGATAGCTTTCACAAAGTGTTTGTTAATGGCTGGGACTACCTATTGGTATCTCCACAATTTCTTTTAGATGAAGATAACTACTTTCAAGGCATAGAGGTATTAAGCAAATTAGATAAGAGTAAAACAGAAGATGAGCTCCACTTTCACTTAACTATGTTTGCAGACTTTGAAGAACCTAATTGGACAGAGCAATATTCAGCCAAAAGCTTAATGCTTTCTGATAAGGAGCAATGGCAATTGGTTTACGCTGGTATGTTTTTTTACCCTACTCAAAAAGATTGGTGTGGGATATACATTGACGTTGAGTGTCAAGATGTAGTGGTACTAGGTGCGAAGAAACAGCTAATTAAAAGAATCCAAGAGACATTTCCCCCAAGCAGTATTTTAACAATTGAGTATATAAAGCAGCTTTTGAACAGACGCTATGAAAAACAAGAATCTTGAAGATTGTCTAATATATACCAACTAAAAAAGCCCGACATTAGCCGGGCAAACAACATGCAAAGGTAGAACTTATTGCGCTTAGTTGCACCCTTTCCAAGGTACCAATTTGCTTTCTAAGAACCGCATAAACAAATCGAAGCAATAAGCGATTATGCCTATCACCACGATGCCGGCAATAACCACATCGGTAACCAAAAACTCAGACGCATTTAGCACCATAAATCCTATGCCTCGCTCTGCGGCCACCATTTCTGCGGCTACTAGGGTTGTCCAGCCAAAGCCAATAGCAATGCGCATACCGGTTAATACATCGGGCAACGCGCCTTTGGTTATCACTTGAGAGACCACCTGCCAGCGACTTGCTCCCATTGAATAAGCCACTTGAATTTGCTCAATCCGCACCGAGCTCACTCCCGCACGGGCACTCAATACAATTGGCGCCAGCATGGCTAGAAAGATTAAGGTCACTTTGCTTTCTTCATCAATACCCAGCCAAATAATCACTAATGGCAGGTAGGCTAAAGGAGGCAGCGGGCGATAAAATTCGATTATAGGGTCAAATATGCCACGCATCACTCTGCTACAGCCAATAGCGATACCAAGCGGGATACCTATGGCACAGGCCAAAACAAACGCACCAAAAATGCGGCCTAAACTTGCACCAAGGTGTTCAAACAAGGTGGCGCCAGCAAAGCCATCAATAAAAATGTCCCAAAGGCGAGCTAGCACATCAAAAGGCGATGGTAAGAACATCGGTTTAATCATGCCAGCTTCGGTTACCAGTGCCCATAAACCCAAGAAAAATATGGTAGAGCACAGTGCAATTAGTTTGCTATCACCAGCACCAGGCGTACCAAAATATTCACCACTTTGAACGGCTTTTTGCGCGGTTAATTGTTTGGTAGTACTAACAACTTTTTTAGCAAAAGGGGTCAGCTCTTTTTTATGTGCTGCTGCGCCAACAGCCTTCTCATCGGGGCTGATGGGCGAAGTTAGAGATGAGGCACTCATGGTATTGGTCGTCATAATTGGTCCTTAGGCTGCCGCCGCTTCGTCGCCATGAATAATTGCTAACACTTGCTCGCGCATGGCAATAAAGGCTTCACTCGATTTCACTTTTCTAGCGTCTCGGCAGTCTAAAAACTGCTGGTTAAAATCAATCTTAAATTCATGAGTGATCCGCCCTGGTCGCGGCGACATCACAATGAGGCGAGTAGCTAACAACAAGGCTTCATCCACACTGTGGGTGATAAAAAACATCATTTTGTTGGTTTCGCGCCATACATCCAGCAAGAGCTCTTGCAGGGATTCACGAGTAAGCGCATCCAAAGCACCTAAGGGTTCATCAAGTAACAGCATTTCAGGGTTGTTAGTAAGCGCTCTGGCAATACCAACCCGCTGCTGCATTCCACCAGATAACTGGTACACCTTGTGTTGGTGAAAATCTTCAAGCCCCACCAGTTTTAAGTAACTGGCCGCGCGCTCTCGGCGCTCTTGTTTGTCTACACCTTGCAGCTTTAAGCCAAACTCGGTGTTTTCGATTACGTTTAACCACGGCAGTAGCGCATGTTTTTGGAACACCACGCCGCGATCGGCACCAGGGCCAACAATTTCATCGCCAATATCTAAACCACAAGCTACTCTGGGATAACCTTCAATAGGGCTAGAGCCTAAAGTGAGATACCCTTTGGTGGGCGCGATAAACCCGGCAATCAAGTTTAATAATGTGGTTTTTCCGCATCCTGAAGCACCTAAGGCAACCACAAAATCGCCCTGTTCAATGTTCAAGTTCACCTCAGATAAGGCGGTGACTGGGTCACCACCTTGAGCTGCAGGATAGACTACCGATACGTCATGAATTTCGAGAGTATTCATTGTTAAGTCTCCTGGTTTAGGCTGTTAGCCAGTTACATTTCTGCGGCTGCCGCTGCATAAGCAGGGTTAACAAACTTGCTGTAATCTGGCATTAAGTCGTTGATCTTCTTCTGCTCTTTCAAGAACTCTGAAGTGGATTTAAGTGATTGGCTGGCTCCGCCTTCTGCGCCACACCCCAACCAACTGCATGATAACTGCGTAGTTACATCGGGAAACTCATAAAGGTCTAGCACCTCAGCTACGGTGTTTACGTCACCGCCACTCACTTTAGCAATAGACTGGGCAATTGGATTGCTAGCATCAAAGCTCGCTTTGTTGCTGCGGTAGTCTTCGTCTAGATCAATCACTACTTTTAGCATTTTGCTCACAAAATCAGGGTTAGCAGCAGCAAATTCTTTGTTCGCAACTAAGCCGTCAAAAGTAGGTTTACCCCAAGCGCTTAAGGTGGCCGAGGTAATCAACACCTTGCCACTTTGCTTAATTTTTCCCAGTGCAGGATCCCAAATAAACGCGCCGTCGATGTCTCCACGCTGCCATGCTGCGGCTATAGAATTAGGCTGCATGTTGATTAAGCGAACGTCTTTCTCGGTTAAGCCAAATTGCTCAAGTGCAAATAAGGCATGGAAGTGCGTAGTGGATACAAACGGTACCGCGATGCGCTTTCCTTTTAAGTCGGCTGGAGAACTGATCCCCGAGCCATCACGCACTACCAATGCTTCTGCATCGGCAATGTTTTCTAGAATCCATACCAATTCGATATCTACGCCGCGGCTTACCGCACTGGCAATTGGGCTAGAGCCCGCCGAGGCTAAATCTAAAGCGCCAGAGGCCATTGCGGTCATCGCTTTAGCGCCAGAATCAAAGCGACGCCATTTGATGGTGTAGCCCGTCTCTTTTTCTACCAATTTCTCGTTAATGGCGTGCTTCCATGGATTGAACATTCCTTGGTATCCAATGGTGACCTCTTTTGCGGTAACCGCCGTGCTAATCATTAGTCCCGCCAAAGCTGCTATCGCAGTTTTCATCTTCAATTGTTTCATCGTTAACTCCTTGTTGAACCCGACACTTAGCGTGTTGTTTTAAGTTACTGCGTGCGAAAAACGAGCTATAGGGCCAATTTTTTTGAATTGCTGGTCCAGCGCAAAGCAACAAATAAAAAGCCATGTTGGCTAATAAATTGCTATTTCCAAACATGGGGAATGGAAGATATGCAAAATCTTCACCTACTTTTTGTAAGGATATGGGCATGAATGACTGCATGATGAATATTGAGTTACAAGCAGGTAGAGGCTTACAACAACAGATTAGAGAAAAGTTAGTAGAGCTGATTCAGCACGACTACTTTGGCACAAGGGCCCTGCCCTCCAGCCGCAAAATGGCGCAACTGCTAAAAGTGTCGCGTAACACAGTGGTATTGGTTTACGAAAGCATGGTGGACGATGGTTACTTAATTGCCAGAGAACGCAGCGGCTTTTTTGTAAACCCTGAATTGGACCAAGAACCAACTCTCAAATTGGTGCAAACTCGCCCTCATCTGGACCAAAACCAGCCAAATTGGACCCATCGCTTACGCAGCGCCCCGGCATCATTTAGCACCTTAAACAAAGATAAAGATTGGATAAATTATGCTTATCCCTTCATTTATGGCCAAATTGAGCCAAGCCATTTCCCCATTTATCAATGGCGAGAATGTTCTCGCATCGCCCAAAACCGTAATAGTGTGCATCATTGGATTGAAGATTATGTTGATGTAGATGATCCAGAATTGGTCACGCAGATTCGCCAGCAGATTTTGTCTAAACGCGGCATTACAGCCAGTAACGACGAAGTGCTAATTACCATGGGTACCCAAAATTCTTTGTACCTACTGGCTTCCTTGCTCGCGGGACAGGGAGTAAAAGTAGGGGTAGAAAACCCCGGCTATGCTGACTTAAGGCACATATTCACCCAATGTGGCTCTAAACCAGAGCCATTAGAGCTTGATCAACAGGGCCTAATACTCGGCCAGCAACTTAGCGATTGTGACTATGTATGTGTAACGCCCAGCCATCAATACCCAACTACCGTAACCATGCCTATTGAGCGACGCAAACAACTACTCGAACAAGCCGCTACGGACGACTTTGTATTAATAGAAGATGACTATGAAAGCGAAGTGAATTTTCATGAGCAGCCATTGCCCGCACTAAAAAGCATTGACCAACATGGCCGGGTTATTTACATCGGCAGCCTGTCTAAATCGCTATCACCAGGTTTACGCATAGGTTACTTGGTAGCAAACAAGCAGCTAATTGCCGAGCTACGCGCACTGCGCCGACTTATCTACCGCCACCCTCCAGCCAATAATCAACGCACCGCAGCGCTGTTTATTGCCCAAGGTTATTACGATAGCCATGTTCGTAGAATGCGCCATGTATATGAACAAAAGTGGCTGCTCATGCAACAGGGTTTACAGCGCCACCTTCATCAATGCGTGATTAACGCAACACCAGGTAGTTTTTGTTTTTGGATAGAACTGCCTAAGCATGTATGCAGTAGTGCACTAGTGGTACAAGCGGCTAAACAAGGAATATTAGTAGAATCGGGGGATACCTTGTTTGCCGAACAACAAGCTCCCAAAAACTACATCCGCTTGGGGTTCTCGGCGATTGCAGAAGAAAAGATAAATGCCGGACTCGCCCTGTTAGGTAACTTAGTTAGCCAACTCTCACAGCATAGTCCTAGCGAAGCCTTACACGCCTAAACCAATAATACTGATCAACAAACCTCTCTAGCGCAGATATTCTTCAACGCTAGAGAGGTTTGTACGTTTAGCTAAAACCCCAAACTTAATCTGGTCCCTTCGGTTCATATTTCTGGCACTACTCGCCCACAACCTCCCTTGGTTAATCTAATTTCATTCCGCTGTTAGAGGCTATGACTCTAACCAGCCGTCAAAAATATAGTTGGTTTAACAAGGAGTTATTTATGAGCAATTGCGTATTCATTACTGGCGCTACATCGGGGTTTGGCCTTGCCAGTGCTAAGTTGTTTGCTCAGCACGGTTACAAACTCATTTTAACCGGCAGGCGCATAGAGCGTTTAGCCCAACTTGCCGATGATCTAGGCCAACAATGCCAAGTGCACTATGCCAGCCTTGATGTGCGCGATAGCCAACAAGTAGCCCAGTTAGTAGCAGCACTGCCCGAAGACTTTAAACAAGTAACAGCGCTAGTTAACAATGCCGGATTAGCCCTAGGCACCGACCCTTGTGATAAGGCCAGCCTTGCTGATTGGCACACCATGATTGATACCAATGTCACCGGGCTGATTAATGTCACCCATGCCTTGCTGCCCATTCTTACTCAACAAACCGTTGCCTCGGTAGTGAACTTAGCCTCGATAGCTTCTAATTGGCCTTACCCTGGCAGTCATGTATATGGCGCGTCAAAGGCCTTTGTCGCCCAGTTCTCTAGAAATCTACGCTGTGACTTAGTGGGTAGCGGCGTGCGGGTTACCAGCTTAGAGCCTGGTTTATCAGAGAGTGAATTTAGCTTGGTGCGCTTTGGTGGTGACCAAGAAAAATATCAGCAGCTTTACGGCAATAGCAATGCCCTGCAACCAGAAGACATTGCCAACATTATTTATTGGTTAGTAGAGCAACCTGCTCATATCAACATCAATAGCTTAGAAGTCATGCCGAGCTCGCAAGCTTGGAACAATTTCAATGTTGTTAAACAAGCTAACTAATTACTTTTTCAATTAAAACTTAAATCGCTAGGAGATTATTATGATTATTGGCGTACCTTCAGAAATCAAAAACCATGAATATCGCGTTGGCTTAGTGCCAGCCTCAGTTCAAGAGCTTACCGCCCGCGGCCATAAAGTTAACATTCAAGCTGGTGCAGGTTTAGGCATTAACATCGACGATGCCGCCTACCAAAAAGCTGGCGCAAACATTGTTGGCAGCGCACAAGACGTGTTTGCTGGCAGCGAGATGATCGTAAAAGTAAAAGAGCCTTTGGCTCAAGAACGCGCGATGCTAAAAGAAGACCAACTACTATTCACTTATTTACATCTAGCACCTGATGTCCCGCAAACAGATGACCTGATTGACAGCGGCGCAGTCTGCGTTGCCTATGAAACAGTCACCTCTAATACCGGGGCATTGCCGCTATTAGCGCCAATGTCTGAAGTTGCAGGCCGCATGGCAATTCAAGCTGGCGCTCATTGTTTAGAAAAATCTAACCTTGGACGTGGCATGCTGCTAGGTGGCGTAAGTGGTGTAGAGCCAGCAAAAGTAGTAATTATTGGCGGCGGCGTCGTAGGCCGAAATGCGGCCCAAATGGCGGTGGGCATGTATGCTGACGTAGCCGTGTTAGACAATAACATTGATACACTACGCCAAATTGACGCTCAGTTTTCTGGCCGCGTTAAAACAGTATTCTCTAACCAATACAATCTAGAAAAATATGTTGCTGATGCCGACTTAGTAATTGGCGGAGTATTAATTCCAGGTGCTGCAGCGCCCAAGTTAGTTACTAGAGCAATGATCAGCGGTATGAAGCCTGGAAGTGCCATTGTTGACGTAGCCATTGACCAGGGTGGCTGTTTTGAAACATCGGTAGCAACCACTCACGCCGACCCCACCTTCATTGTTGATGACGTAGTACACTATTGTGTTGCCAACATGCCTGGCGCAGTCGCGCGAACGTCAACATTTGCCCTCAATAACGCCACCTTACCTTTTGTATTGCAGCTCGCAAATCAAGGTTACAAACAGGCATTATTAGCTAACCCGCACTTGTTAAACGGCTTAAATGTAATTCATGGCAAACTCACCAACCAAAGCGTTGGCGAGAGCCAAGCAAAACAATACATCGAAGCACTAAGTGCAATTAAAGCCGCATAGAAAAAGCGACTAGCTAACTCAGGTTAGCTAGTCTTGGTCCTCGGGAATATCTCTCACGTATTTAGCCGGCACGCCGGCTACCACTGTATTAGCCGCCACATCTTTGTTTACCAAGGCACCAGCGGCAATTACCGCGTTATCACCAATGCTTACGCCAGGTAAAATATTCGCGCCCATACCAATCCAAACGCGGTCACCAATAGTTACAGGTAAAGCTCGCTCTAAACCTTCGGTGCGCTGTTTAACGTTTAACGGGTGAGTCGCAGTAGAAATGTTCACAGCAGGAGCCAGCATCACGTCATCGCCGATGGTGACAGGCGCTCCGTCAAGAATCACGCAGTTATGGTTGGCATAAAAATTCTTACCGGTGGTGATGTTATAGCCGTAGTCGCAGAAAAAATCTGGCTCTATCCAAGGATCGAGACTGTTTGGCAACAGCTCGGCTAATACCTCGGCGCGAAGGTCTTCTTCGGGGTGTAACAAATTGAGTTCGTAACATAGAGACTTAGCTTGGTTACGCTCTTCAACCAACTCTCCGTCAAAGGCCAAATACAACTCTCCAGCTAACATCTTTTCTTTTTCTGTCATGCTTACCTCTTCGAGAAACTGGCCGCCACTAGGACAAAACTGCAGCGAAATGTTTTATTTTCAGTAAGTTATTCTACAGGTTTAATCACTACTTTATCTCCGACTTGGATTGCATTTTTGGCAAACCAGCCTTGATTCATCTCCCAAGCGTACATCACTTGAAAGCGCGATTTAGTTAGTTTGTTATCATTCGCCTGCATCTGAGTGATTTCGCTAATAGAGCCATCTTTGCGGATAAAAGCGACATCTAAAGGGATCAAAGTATTTTTCATCCACATTTGAGCTTGTTTGCTGCGCTGAAAGTTAAACAACATGCCGCAATCGGTACACAAGTGCAGCCGATGCATTAAACCCAAGGCGCGTTGTTGGTCACTGTAGGCATATTCCACCGTGTAGTGCTGTTGATTTACCTCCAGCGCTACCGCTGGAAATTCCTCACTTGGCGTTGCAGCCCCTACATTTTTTGTGACTACCAGTAAAACCAATAGGACATATTTATAAACGGATACATTCAAAGTTACAGGATTCCCAGATGACTAAAACGGCGCTAAGTAAAACCGTGTCAGATACACAACTCACTAAGCAAGCCATCACTTTACCTTGCTTAAACGCAAATCAACGAAAAAAAGTGCAATAATTTTAGCCAAATGAGCAATGAACAATCTGCTGCATATGCAAAATTTATCACCACTCAAAACAAATAAAACAGAACATACAACCAACCAAAAAAGAAAAGACAGATTAAGAAACCTTAAATTGTTTATTAAACGTACCACAGGCAGAACAATTAGTAGCCAAAGTGGACTTGAATCACATTTTATCCTGTGATACTTGTTAGCCAATGATTTAGGAAAGTTTTAAATATGTCTCTTTCAGTTGCTCTAATTATTAGCGTCGTCCTTGTGGTGATTATTCTATCACCTCGCGGGGATGCGTTGTTGTAACTGAAACAAGCACACAACATCAAACCCCCGCGCTGCAAAGCTCGGGGGTTTTTTGTTAACGGTGGAAAGGAAGTAGTAATGAATGGTGCGCAACAAATTGTAGCGACTCTGAAACAACAGGGCGTTGAACAAGTATTTGGTTATCCTGGCGGGGCAATTATGCCTTTATACGACGCTCTCTATGACGGTGGTGTAAAGCACATGCTTACTCGCCACGAGCAAGGTGCGGCAATGGCAGCTGTGGGTTATGCCCGCGCAGGAGCAACTTCGGGCATTAAAGTTGGTGTGTGTATCGCCACTTCTGGACCTGGCGCAACCAACCTCGTCACTGGCCTTGCCGAAGCGCAGCTAGACTCCATTCCACTTATCGCCATTACTGGGCAAGTAGCCCAGCCAGTAATCGGTACCGACGCCTTCCAAGAAGTAGACGTTTTAGGCATGTCGTTATCGGTCACCAAACATAGCTTTATGGTGACCGACGTTAAAGAGCTTAAACGCACCATAGAACAAGCTTTTGAGATTGCCACCAGCGGCCGCCCAGGCCCAGTGCTTATAGATGTGCCTAAAGATGTGCAATTAGCCGAAGTTGAAGAAAGCCTCGCTTACTTGGCTGCTGCCAGCGCTCCTGTAGAACCTACTGCAGAATTAATTGGCCAAGCCAAACAACTCATCGCTAGCGCTAAACAACCTATTGTATATGTGGGTGGTGGCGTAGGCATGGCCAATGCGGTGACTGAGTTACGTGAGTTTTTAAATTACAGCAAAATCCCAAGTGTAAGCACGCTAAAAGGGATTGGGGCGATCACCGAAGAACAACCTTACTACTTAGGCATGTTAGGTATGCACGGCACTAAAGCAGCTAACCTAAGTGTTCAAGAAACTGACTTATTAGTGGTGATTGGCGCGCGCTTTGATGACCGCGTTACCGGCAAGCTTGATGAATTTGCACCAAATGCCAAAGTGATCCACCTAGATGCTGATGCCAGCGAATTTGGTAAACGCCGCACCCCAGATGTCGCACTAGACAGCGACTTAAAGCTAACCCTACCTAAGCTGCATTGCCAAACCGAGATTGATATCTGGCAAGAAAAAGTGGCAAAACGCAAACATGATTTTGCTTGGCGTTATGATCACCCAGGTGGACATATTTTTGCGCCTGCTATGCTTAGCGACTTAAGCAAGATGGTGGATAAAAACACCGTGGTAGCTTGTGATGTTGGCCAACACCAAATGTGGGTAGCCCAACATATGCAGTTTGATGGCCCAGAGAATCATTTATCAAGTGCAGGCCTAGGTACTATGGGCTTTGGCTTACCCGCGGCCATTGGTGCCCAGTTTGCTCGCCCTAACGACACCGTAATTAACGTCTCTGGTGATGGTTCATTCATGATGAATGTACAAGAACTCACCACCATTAAACGCGCTAAGCTGCCGGTAAAAATGCTGTTAATCGACAATAACCGCTTAGGCATGGTTCGCCAGTGGCAAAACTTGTTTTTTGATGGCCGCTTTAGTGAAACGATTCTTGATGACAACCCCGACTTTGTAAAAATGGCCTCGGCTTTTGATATTCCCGGCGAAACCATTAGCAACAAAGTTGATGTACACGCAGCCTTGCAACGGATGCTAGACAGCAAAGGCCCTTACCTACTGCATGTATTAATTGATGCTGAAGAAAACGTATGGCCATTAGTGCCACCCGGTGTGGCCAACGACAAAATGATGGAGGACTGCTAATGCAACATTCACTAACCATTTCTACTCGCCAACAAGCAGATGTACTAGAACGCGTATTACGAGTGACACGTCACCGCGGTTTTTTAGTACAATCTATGCAAATTGAGCAGTTCAATGACCAAGAGCAGTCTGGATACCGTATTGAACTTAGTGTGACGAGCGAGCGTCCAATAGAGCACCTTACTAATCAATTAGTGAAATTGTTTGACGTTGAGCAAGTGCAATTAACCCAATTACAAGCAGTGGCTTCGCCAAAAGCGGCCATTGCCTAAAACAAATAGCAAACACAGATTAACGGAGTAAACCGCAATGCCTAAACTGCGAAGTGCCACCACCACCGAAGGCCGTAATATGGCTGGAGCGCGCGCCCTTTGGCGAGCAACAGGAACCAAAGAAGAAGATTTTGGCAAGCCAATTATCGCAGTGGTGAACTCATTCACCCAATTTGTACCGGGCCACGTTCACCTAAAAGATCTTGGTCAATTGGTTGCACGCTCTATTGAAGACGCAGGCGGTGTTGCTAAAGAATTTAATACCATCGCCGTAGATGATGGTATTGCCATGGGCCACGGCGGCATGCTTTACAGCCTACCTTCACGCGACCTAATTGCAGACTCCGTTGAGTACATGGTAAACGCCCACTGTGCCGACGCCATGGTGTGTATTTCTAACTGTGACAAAATCACCCCGGGAATGCTAATGGCGTCGATGCGCTTAAACATTCCAGTTATCTTTGTTTCTGGCGGCCCAATGGAAGCCGGTAAAACCAAACTTAGCGACCAAATCATTAAGCTCGACTTAGTTGACGCCATGGTAATGGGTGCCGACAAAAACGTATCCGATGAAGACAGCGACAAAGTAGAACGTAGTGCCTGCCCAACCTGTGGTTCTTGTTCTGGTATGTTTACTGCAAACTCAATGAACTGTTTAACCGAAGCGCTAGGTTTAGCCCAGCCGGGTAATGGTTCAATGCTAGCCACTCACGCGGATCGTGAAAAACTGTTTGTAAACGCCGGTAAGCGCATTGTTGATTTGTGTAACCGTTACTACCAGCAAGACGACGAAAGTGTATTGCCACGCTCAATTGCGACACACAAATCCTTTGAAAACGCCATGACCCTAGATATCGCCATGGGCGGTTCTACTAACACCGTATTACACCTTTTAGCAGCAGCCCAAGAAGCTGGCGTAGATTACAATATGGACCACATGGATGAGCTTTCTCGTAAGGTTCCTCAACTATGTAAAGTGGCGCCATCTACCAACAAATACCACATGGAAGATGTACACCGCGCAGGCGGCATCATGGGTATTTTGGGTGAATTAGACCGTGCAGGTTTACTAAACCGTAACGAACCGAATGTAATGGGCGAAACCTTGGCCGATACCTTAGCCAAGTGGGACATCATGCAAACCCAAGATCAGGCTGTAAAAGAGTTTTACCGCGCTGGTCCTGCAGGCATTCGCACCACTAAAGCCTTTAGCCAAGATTGCCGCTGGGATGACCTAGACGACGACCGCGCCGAAGGTTGTATTCGCAGTTTAGACAACGCCTTTAGTTTAGAAGGTGGCCTTGCTGTACTAAAAGGTAACCTGGCGCAAGACGGCTGTATTGTTAAAACTGCCGGCGTAGACGACGATAACCTAGTATTTAAAGGCCCTGCCCGTATTTTTGAAAGCCAAGACGACGCAGTTGCTGGCATTTTAGACGGCACCGTACAAGCTGGCGAAGTAGTATTAATTCGCTACGAAGGCCCTAAAGGCGGCCCAGGCATGCAAGAGATGCTTTACCCAACCTCTTACTTAAAATCGATGGGCTTAGGTAAGAAATGTGCCTTGATTACCGATGGCCGCTTCTCTGGCGGAACCTCTGGTTTATCCATTGGCCATATCTCACCAGAAGCAGCGAGCGGCGGTGTGGTTGGCTTAGTTGAGCAAGGCGATGTTATTGATATCAACATTCCTCAGCGTAGCATTGTGTTAGAAGTAAGTGATGAAGAACTGGCTAAACGTCGCGCCGCCATGGAAGCCAAAGGCAGCGATGCTTGGAGCCCAATAGGTCGAGTACGCGAAGTAAGCACCTCGCTGAAAATGTACGCCCACTTCGCCACCAGCGCCGACAAAGGTGCGGTACGCGATAAAAGCAAGCTAGATTAAACCGCGCGTCTTGCTTGAATAAACAGCCCGGTTCGCCGGGCTTATTTTTTTATGTTGTCGCCAACATGTATAGGTAATTTATGATGCAACACTTGCCTAGTGCTAACGAATATCTTCGCCGTATATTGCTTTCGCCAGTCTACGAAATTGCCCAAGTTACCCCACTACAGGGTATGCCTAAGCTGTCGCAGCGCAGTGGCAATAATATTTTGCTGAAACGCGAAGACCGACAAAGTGTGCATTCGTTTAAATTACGCGGCGCCTACAATAAAATCGCCCAGCTCAATCAACAGCAGCGTGAGCGCGGAGTGGTTGCAGCATCGGCTGGCAATCACGCCCAAGGCGTGGCTATGTCGGCACAGCGACTTAACATTGCCGCGGTGATCGTAATGCCAACCACCACTCCCGATATTAAAGTGGACTCGGTACGCGCCATGGGCGCTGATGTACGCTTGGTAGGCGACAGCTTTGATGAAGCCTACCAATACTGCAAACAACTGGTTGAAGAACACGGTTACACACTGATCCCCCCTTTTGATGATGTAGACGTGATTGCCGGCCAAGGCACCATTGGCAAAGAGCTACTTGAACAAGACATGCACCTAAATGCGGTATTTGTGCCGGTAGGTGGTGGCGGTATTGCCGCTGGTGTGGCGGTATACATTAAACAGCTGATGCCTCACGTGAAAGTGATAGGCGTAGAAGCCGAAGACTCTGCCTGTTTAAAAGCTGCCTTAGCTGCTGGCAAACCCACTCCCTTAGAACGGGTTGGGCTATTTGCCGACGGCGTAGCGGTTAAATTAATTGGCAGCGAAACCTTTCGTCTTTGTCAGCAATACCTCGACGATGTAATTACCGTAAACTCCGATGAAATATGCGCGGCAGTAAAAGACATTTTTGAAGATACCCGCGCCATTTCTGAGCCCTCTGGTGCACTGGCTCTGGCTGGCTTAAAAGCCTATGCCCAGAAGCACAAACTAGAAGGTGAGCGCTTAGCCGCGGTGTTATCCGGCGCTAATATGAACTTTCATAACCTGCGTTATGTGTCTGAGCGCACCGAGCTTGGTGAGAAAAAAGAAGCGGTATTAGCGGTACGCATTCCCGAGCGCCAAGGCGCTTACTTAGAGTTTGTTGAACACTTGGGCGGACGAGTCATCACCGAGTTCAACTATCGTTATGCCAGCGAGCAACAAGCCAGCATATTTGTTGGCATTAAGGTGAGCAATAGCGATAAGGAGCTACCAGCGCTGTTAGATAAGCTGGATAGCAGCGGTTATCAAGTGGCTAACTTAAGTGACGACGAGCTTGCTAAGCAACACGTGCGTTATATGGTAGGTGGGCGGCCTGGCACCCAGCTCAACGAAAAGCTCTACAGTTTTGAGTTCCCAGAACAACCTGGCGCACTGCTTAAGTTTTTGCGCACCCTTGGCCCCCATTGGAATATAACCTTGTTCCATTACCGCAACCATGGTTCAGCCTATGGTCGGGTATTAGCCGGGTTTGAGTTACAAGAAAGCGACCAGCAAGCCTTTGGTAAACACTTAGAGCAATTAGGTTTTGATTATCGTGACGAAAGCGATAACACCGCTTATCAGTTCTTCTTGGCGCATGACTGAGCATAGACTGAATAGCTCATTAATTACTAAATATTGAACTAAGTTATCCTGCCATAAGCATTACTACAGCAGGTTTGCTAAAAACTTTGTTTTTCAGCAAACCACTGGAGACTCAAGTTTATGGCTAAATCATCTACTGCAATCGCCGCACTTATCACGCTTGCGAGTTTTAACCTTTCTGCCGACACACTCACGTTAAACAATGGCAGCATCTTAGAAGGCACACTGTTGCAGCGAAATAGCCAAGAGCTTCAGTTTGAAGTGGCTGGCAATACCATGACCTTTAACACCGCAGATGTGAAAGATCTGCAGCTTTCCTTTGCCAATACTCATACTGACATTAAAACCGACACCAACTCAGCCGAAACTACTCAGGGCGTTAGCAGCATTCCAGCTGGCACCCCGCTGATGATAAGCTTAGACAGTGCAATTAGCACCCGTGAACATGCCTCTGGTCATCGCTTTAGTGCAAGCTTAGAAAGTGACTTAGCAATTAACGGCCAGCTTATCGCCAAAGCAGGTAGCCCCGTTTACGGCAAAGTACTGCAAAGTGAACAAGCGGGTCGTTTGGCCGGAAAATCTAGCCTAACAATCGCCTTAACCGACATTACCGTTAATGGCCAACGCGTTGCCATTCAAACCAATGCTTTTAATGGCTTGGGTGATGCGCAAGGTAAAAACACCGTGAAAAAGGCCGCTGGCGGCGCAGCCATTGGTGGGTTAATTAATGGTAGTGATGGTGCCAAAGACGGCGCCAAAGTAGGTGCAGGTTTAGCCATTATTACTCGCGGCGGTGCGGTACAAATTCCAGCCAATACCTTGTTAGAATTTCAAACCAGCGCACAGGTAAATATTTAAACCCTGAATAACTGGGTAGAAACACTAATCTGCCCAGTTAAACTTAGTTTCATCAACGCCTTGTTGGGCTTCTTTTAGTCTCTCTTTACGGGCTAATTCTTCTTCTCGGGCGGCATCTATTTCTTGCATGATGGCTGCAATATCGGCCACGGTATCTTGTTCAACAAACTTGCCGCTCAGCTCTGTGTCGGCTGTCAGCTCACCTTTTTCAAACAAGCTCCACATCTCTTTGGCGTATTCAGTATTGGCCAAGGCTGGCGCGAATTGGCTGTAGTAATCGCGCATGTTGTTAATGTCACGGGTCAGCATCCATTCAGCATTGTTGTTGGCGGCGGCATCTACCGCTTGGGGCAAGTCAATAATCACTGGGCCGTAGGCGTCCACCAACACATTAAACTCCGACAAATCGCCATGAATAAGCCCCACACATAACATCTTCACGATGTAAGAGATGACTAGCTGATGATCTTCAAGCGCTTGCTCCTCACTCATCATCACGTCGTTTAAGCGCGGTGCCACGTAGCCTTCATCATCGGTGACAAGCTCCATGAGTAATACGCCATCAAAACAACCATAGGGCTCTGGCACTCTCACCCCAGCAGCCGCGAGCTTATACAAGGCATCTACTTCGGCGCTTTGCCACACTTTTTCTTGCTGCTCACGACCAAAGCCCGACCCTTTCTCCATCGCCCGAGCCCTGCGGCTATTGCGAACTTTACGCCCTTCGCGATACACCACCGCTTGCTTAAAGCTGCGCTGGCTAGCCTCTTTATACACTTTTGCACAGCGGATCTCGTCGCCACAGCGCACCACGTAAACCGACGCTTCCTTGCCGCTCATTAGCTGGCTTTTCACTTCATCAACTAAGCCGTCATCAACTAAAGGCTGGATTCTTTTAGGCGTTTTCATTTATCTCATTTATTCAAAATTGATCGTTTATATAGGCATATTTGCCAAGCTACTTAGCAAAACATAAATCAAACTCTATGTTACGAAGAGGCTAGCCATTGCTTCTGTTGTTCTGGCGAATGATAAGACCACGCAACAAAGCGACTCACCTTGTTGCCTTGCCCCATTTTAATGGTTTCATATTGGCTCACTTTTGCTTGTTTAAGCGCTTGGTATATCGCCCTCAAGTTGGCCTCTTTCGATACTAAGCTGGTAAACCACAATACTTGTTGCGAAAACTGCTGGCTCTCTGCCACCATGTTTTTAATAAAACTCAACTCTCCACCGGGGCACCACAATTCATTGCTTTGACCACCAAAGTTTAGCTTTGATTTGTTTTTAGCATTAGCCTTTAGATTGGTTTGTTTTCTTTGGCTGCCCTTTTGGGCGTCTGCAGCCGAGCGGTGAAACGGCGGGTTACACATGCTAAGCTCAAAGCGCTCGTTCGCTTGCACAATACCTTTAAATATCGCTTTTTTGTTGTCTTGTAAACGCAGTGTGATATTTGCTTGTAAATGCGGATTAGCCGCTAAAATACGCTCAGCTGATTGTAAAGATGCTGCTTCGATGTCACTGCCCACAAATGACCAAGCATATTCGCTAACCCCAACCAAAGGGTAAACACAATTCGCTCCCACTCCTACATCAATACAACGCACGGGGCTATTTTTAGATAGGCTGCCACCTAAAGAATT
The DNA here is from genome assembly GCF_045277145.1 of Agarivorans sp. JK6. Taxonomy (NCBI): domain Bacteria; kingdom Pseudomonadati; phylum Pseudomonadota; class Gammaproteobacteria; order Alteromonadales; family Alteromonadaceae; genus Agarivorans; species Agarivorans sp. JK6. The sequence continues at coordinate 4,217,348 of NZ_CP113525.1, forward strand.
AGCCAATAAATCGGCCAAGTAATGAATGTAATCGACACGACCCGGAATGGGCGGACACAAATTGTGTTTTGGAATTGCCCAGCCTTTCACCCCATAAAAATGCTGTAACAGTGCCTTGTTTAAACAGCGCACCGCTTCTGGGTCAAAAAAATCTACCGATGCATCTCCATATTGGTTTTTGGCCACAAAGCGTTTTAACTCGGGACATGACGCAATAAGCGACGGGAAATCGTAACGCTGTCGGTGTTTGTTACGTGGGTGAAGTTGGCTTTTCTCTCCCGGAGAGGTCGTTTTTTTTGCGCGCATTCGCTTGTTGTAACCAATAAGTTCTAGACAAATAGCATTATAAAGCGAAGTGGGGCTAAAGGCTGCATCTCATTGAACAAAGCATTATTGACAAAAGTGTGACTTAAATAAGTGATATATAAATCAATATAATAGAAAATATCATAATCAATTAGTACTTAATTGATTATTTATAAAGCTGTGCAAAGAAGGTGGCAATAATCAGATCACCACGGCTATAGTCGCGCTGCATAAGCTTTGTGTTAAGCAAGTTACAAGGAAAGTAAAATGAACAAACACTTGATAAGCAGCGCGCTGTCGCTTGCAATTTTGGCGAGCTTAAATGGCTGTGACTCTAGCTCTGAAGCAATAACCCCTAAAGAAATCCCCGTTGGAGAAGCCAAAGCTGAAAGCCTTTTGGACATGAGCTCGGTGGCCGTGGACGATCAACCAGCATTAGCCGCAGACTGGTATAAAGGCGCGGTTTTTATGGAGATCTTTGTACGCAGTTACAAAGACTCCGATGGCGATGGGATTGGAGACTTTAAAGGTCTTACCTCCCAACTGGATTACATTGCAGACTTAGGCGTTGAAGGCATTTGGTTAATGCCCTTTAGCGAAAGCTCTGATAAAGATCACGGTTACGAGGTAGTAGATTACCGTAGCATCGAGAGCGACTACGGGACCCGAGAAGACTTTGATGAGTTTTTAGCACAAGCCCATGCTCGAGGCATTGGTGTAATTGCCGACTACCTCATCAATCACAGTTCAGGCGACAATCCAGTATTTATCGATTCAGATAACAATGCTGGCGGCAAACGCGATTGGTATATGTGGGAGTCAAGTAATCCTGGCTGGACCAACTGGTCAGGAGACCCTTCTTGGCACCAAGGTACATACGGATACTACTACGGTATCTTCCAATCCAATATGCCTGACTACAACTTTGGAAACCAAGAAGTTGTCGATTTCCACTACAACAACTTACGTTATTGGCTAAATGCTGGCATGGACGGTTTTCGCTTCGATGCCATGACTCACTTAGTTGAAAATGGTCCGAATCAGTGGTCTGGACAACCAGAAAATGCCGCCATTATGTACGGTATTCAACAGTTGGTGATGGAAGACTACAGCAATCGTTTTATGATTTGCGAAGATTCAAGTGATTCTCTAGCTGCCGCACAATCAGATTTTTGTGGCTCAGCGTTTTCGTTTTATTTGAATATGGACATCATGCGCAGCGTTAATGCCGGCTCGACTTCAGGCACATACATAGTGGATTGGCTACAACAGGGCAGGCTTAGTAGCATGGGGCTGCTATTAGCAAACCATGACTATTTCGCTGGTACACGAGTATTTGAGCAGTTTGCTGGAAACGAGGCTAAATACCGCTTAGCCGCTGCTACCTTGCTTACACTACCGGGACAACCTTTTGTTTATTACGGGGAAGAAGTGGGCATGGGCCACACCGCCAATAGTGGTGGTGACTACTTACTGCGAGCACCAATGAGTTGGACTGCAGAAGGCGGGTTTACCACCGGTACCCCTTACCGCGCGCATGCCCACAATACAGCGGCTTATAATGCTGCTAGCCAAATGGCAGATAGCAATTCTATCTACCACCATTACAAAACACTGATTCAGTTACGCAAAAACACTCCTGCTTTACGCGAGGGAGATATAGAAGTGCTGCTTGATGGTGAAGTACTGGCTTATAGCCGAAGCCTAGCGGATTCAAATGTATTAGTGGTGCTTAACTACAGTGATAGTGCGCAAACGCCGGTTATTCCAGTTGGGCAAGCCTCAACACTGTTAAGCCCATTGGCAAACTTTGGTAGTAACGCTGTGAGCACAACCTCATCTGGCCAACTCAACTTAAGCCTTGCGGCTCAAGAAATTCGTATTTACCAATACTAGCTCCTCCCTTTAGCCAAAGCTCCTTGTTAATGCCAAGGAGCTTTTAAACCATAAACGGCTAATGATTGTTCGCGCGGCTGCAATTTGCTTGTGTAAACAAGCAATGCGCCAGGGCATGCCTAGGGACATCGTTAATTAGCTTCTTACTGAACGCGTCACGCTATTGTCTCGCGCAATAGTTTCAGCTAGCCTGAACACTCTAGTGTATTACTCATAAGAAGGATCTTACGATGTCTAGCCCGACCTTAATTACCGCCAAGTTTGAGGATATTCCCGCATTAAGCAAGATGTTCATCGATGCTTATGCTAATAACGAAGCGATGCAAGCAGCGCTTCGCAATGATGAGATGGCCGACTACGCTCACGATAGTTATTGGCGCTTTGCCCTAGGCGAGTGGGGAATGAAACAAGGTACGGTATTTACCACCGCTGAGCGCGAAGGCTGCGTGATTATGGTGCCACCAGGAAAACATCAGCCTGATGTGATGCAAAAAATGGAAGCCTGGGCAATTGTTGCTCGCATGATGGGGACAGGAAAACTGGAGCTAGCTAAAGATATTTCTGAACAAATGCTAAGCGGCCCGCTAAACCAAGATTGCTATTGGTTATGGGGCTTAGGGGTTGCTCCTTCAGCTGGCGGTAAAGGCTTAGCGGGTGCCTTAATTAAGCAGGTAACCGATTTAGCCGATGCCGATAACAAAGCCTGTTACGTAGTAGCCTCTAGCGAAAAAGTAGTGCTTACTTTTGAGCGCCGCGGCTTTAAAGTGTTATCGAAAAGCGAAAACTTTCCTTACTGGTTTATGTTACGTCCGGCACAGGGTTAAACGGTCGCTATAATGTAAACGCACTGAATCACACAGTGCGTTTGGTTTATCTAGTCAATAAACTCCACCAGCCACTCGCCTCCCTGTTGCACCTTTAGTTCTTGCCCGGCAAGCCTTAAAGTGGGCCCTTGCTGCCATTGAGAGAGCGCTTTGCCATTAAAGTGTATGCTTTTAATCGCCTTGTTGTTGGGTAAGTTAGCCAACTCGAGCTGATAAGTTTTGTTTTCAAGCGCACCGGTGAAGCTGCCTTTGGCGGGTTTGACTTGAATACTTAGCCCGCGCTTAACAGTTTGCACATTAAACAATGTATGCTGAAACTGCTGCTGTTGGTAAGCGATCGTTACACCGTCGTCTTCAATAAGTTCGCCTTTAGCTGTGCCTTGCTCATCCAGCACTACCAGCAAATCTACCGTTGCTTCATCTTCAACTTGTCGCGGCACTATATGGCCCGCTTTAACAAACAGCGGTAAGCGGTATATTTCATCAATATATAAAGGCTGCTGTAGTTGCTCACCGCTACTGTTAAGCATTTGCTTGGTGCGGTAATCAAACCATTGTCCTTTGGGTAGATAAATCGAGCTTTGTTTAGCCTTGTCTTTGGCTTCCAAGGCTACCAATAGTGCATCCCCAATCAACTTCATCGAACCATTAGTTCTTGCTTGCGGGTCTTCTTGATAAGCATAAACTAAAGGGGCAACAACGGCTTTTCCTTCGCGCCACGCTCTATGTGCAAGGGTGTAATAGTATGGATTTAAGGCATAACGCTGCTTAACATTAAACAAGTTACTGGCGGTATCGCCAATTCTATCTGGCGCGGTTTCTTTGCAGTTACACAGGTTTTGGGTGTGCGGCCTTACCGGTAAATCGGTAAATAATGCAGCGGCAAACCATTGAGTATATTGCTCATCCCAAGGGGTGCCATGAAAGCCGCCAATGTCTGAACCAAAATAATCGATACCCGACAAACTCATGTGCATTTGCGCATTAAAGTGGCTACGTAAGTTAGCTAAATTAACCCCTATATCGCCCGACCACATCGCCACACCATAAGCTTGGCTGCCGGCAGTACCAGAGCGGCTCATGATGAACGGGCGTTGCTGGCGCTGGTTGCGTTGATAACCCTGATAAATACTGCGACTCCACAACAGGTTATACAAGTTATGTACGCTTTGATGGTCATGCTTTAGTTCGCCATCAATACTCACCCCGGCATACCAAGCTTTACGGTGGTAGAGCTCGGGTTCACCTAAATCGGTCCAATGGGCGATCACGCCATCATCAATTAGCGCTTCACGGCGATAGTCATGCCAAAAGGCTGCACCTTTCTCACTGGAGAAATCCAGCATGCCGCCTTTACCCCACCATGGATTATCTTTAATGTAAGCGGGCTCCATGCAAGGCGGTGCGCAACTGCGGGCTAATGCGCCTGCGTGAGCCAGTGAATAGTACTCATTGAGCTCACCACCAATATAAGGCTCTTCAATAGTCATTACGCCAATACCGCGTTGCTTTAACTCAGCTATTTTTTGCTGATGATTGGGAAAGTTTTTTTCGTCCCAAGTAAGTGAGCCCATTTGAGTATGTTTAGAGTTTTGTTTAATACCGCCAAACCACTGCAGGTCGAGCACTACACCCGAAAGCGGAAATTGTGCTTTATGTAAGCTAGCGAGTTTACTGTCTAGTTCTTGCCAATTATCAAAACCGTATTCCGACAACCACAAGCCAAACATAGCTTTTGGCGGAACCGGCGGCTTGCCGGTCAACGCTAAGTAACGAGAGCGTAAATCAGCTAGGTTTTCACCGGCGATCAGGATGATTCGCGCTCGCTTACCCTTGCCTTGGATAGAATATGGCGCTTTTGTGAAATCAAATACCAAGGGCTGAACGTGATCAAAAAACAAGGCTAAGTTTTGTTTGCCCTCGCCCAATAAATACATAACCGGAATTTGGGTATTGCCTACCGCACCCTCACCTTGATACACCATAGCATTGCCCATGCGGTTGCCCGGAATACGCTTGCGCCCTATCCAATCGCCGTCGGCATTACCTTGAGTATTGTGCTGCTGCCCAAGGCCGTAAATCTGTTGAATACCTCCTTCACTTAAGCTTAACTTCCAGCGACCGCTCTTTAGCGACTCGATACATAAATGACTAAGTGTTTGTTTAGAATGCGCGGCGTCACCCAGAGACAAACAGCGGCCTTGTTCAACTAGACTTAGTTGATACCAGGGACTAGATAAGGGCTCGGTAACAGGGAATAAAGGAATCGCTTCGCTGTGCGAGGCTTCCAGCATTAAACTTGGGTGAAATACAGTCTCACCAATATCACCAACACTAATAACAATAGTATGCTCATCCAGCTTATTAGCCTGCCATAAGCTGGATTCAGCTTGAGCCTTAAGCGTGAATAAGCAAGTTAACAGCACGCCAACAACATGCAACGGTAAGTAACGATATCCCAGCATTGTTCATCCCTAAACTAAAAAGTTCTTAGCCGAAACTGTAACAATAAATACTCCATTAATAATTAAAGTAATCAACAGGATGTGAACTGGGTAAGCAGCACTGGCAAAAACCACTTATTAAAGGACATGAGTTTAAGCTATTGATTTAATTGCCGCTTTAAACGCAGCACGACTTCTGCAGGTACCACCGCTTGTAACTGCAAAATACATAGCTGTGCCTTTCTATCTTTATGCCTTACCTTCATTTCACACAAGGCGTATAAATGCTGCGGATTACGTCCGGTATCGTAGGCTTTGTTTAATACTTGCTGCGCTTTGACCAAATCAAAAGCTTCTAAGGATAAGCCGTAAACATACCAATAATGAGCGTTACTTGGCTCTAGCTCTGTGGCTTGCGCAAAATAGCTCACCGCTAGCTGCGCCTGTTTTTGTCTCAATAAACTTAAACCGCTGCTATAGGGGATAGCAGCACTGGCAGGCTGAGCCAAGCGCCCTTGCTTGAGCACATTAAATGCGGCCGTTTCATTGCCTAAATGACGATATAAATCGGCTAAATTAACGTAGCTGTTGGCAAAATAAGGCTCTATTTTAATTGCTTGTAAATAGCTAGCTTCCGCCTCATTAAACTCGCCAGTAGCAAGATAAACACCGGCTAGGTTGTTCAGTGCAAAAGCACGGTCGGCATTGACTAACTGAACTTCTTGGTATTCCTTAAGTGCTGGCTTTAATTGCTGTTGCTGCTGCTCAGTTAAACTTGCCCAGCCTTTCACCAAGCTGGCAGCAGTCTCACTTCTTACTGCTAGGGTTGAGTCACCCAGTAGAGGAGACAATAAGCGCCAGCGTTCTGCTATAGGGTAATGCCGAGCGCTACTTACCGCCCCTAAACGAATCAGCTCTTGCTCGCTGCTAACAGCTTTTGCAGTGGCAATCACACTATTACGGCCAGGAAACTGCGCCAGTCGCTCTAGAGCAGAGGCGCGAATAATGCTGCTTTCTAAGGGGTTTTGCGCCACGTAAGCCAAGGCTTGTTCGGCAGAGGGTAAACCTTGGTCTGCAGCAAAAAATGCTTCAGAGAAATGATTATTATCTAAGTAGTTTGATTTAGGAAACCATTGCCGCTGCCATTGTAGCGCCCAATTATTGTCTTTATCTTGGTGGCAAGAAGTACACACATTTGGGGTGCCAATCGCCTGACTCAGATCGGGGCGCGGAACTTGCCAACTATGGTCTCGCCGTGGGTCTACCTGCATGTAAGTAGTTGCCGGCATATGACAAGAGCTGCACATGGCAGCTTCGCTACCCTCAGGGTGAAAACTATGCTTCTCTGCACTGTATTCAGAAGCTACATGGCACTGCGCACACAGCGCAGGTTCTTCCATTTTCAATTGCCCAGAATGCACATTATGACAATTGCTGCAGCTTACTCCTGCATGCTTCATTTTTGACTGCTGAAATGAGCCCCAAACATACACTTCATCGTATATCTGGCCATCATCATGATAGAGCTCGGCGCTTATCAAGCTAGGTTGATAGCGATCGAGCAAAGATCCCACCACGTGGTCATTGCTTTCGCTTATTTGCAAACGGCGGCTATGGCACTGTGCGCAGACTTTAAGTTGCTGGCTTTGTTGGTGGCTGGCAGCGCTCAAAGTGGATTCGCCAGCTTGGTAAGTCCATTCACTCACCGCAGCTTGTAGAGTTCGAGAAAAGCCACTGTACTGGCCTAAATTGGCTAGCGCAGCTTGCTTATTGTCACTTTGAGTCCATTTGATGTGGTCGCTGGCAGGGCCGTGACAAGCTTCGCAGCCAACGTTGATTTCAAACCAAGTGGTATTGTAGGTATTGCTGCTGCCGTCGTAGCCCTTTTGCAAACTAGTTGAATGACAGTCTGCACACATATAGTTCCAGTTTTGTCCGGTATTGGTCCAATAAAATTCATCCGTTTTTTGTTGTTTGGGATATAGGTGAAACCAACGCTGGCCACCTTGTTGCTTGCTTCTAGAGTCCCAAGCAAAGGGAATGAGCTGCACTCGACCATCGGCAAATTCCACCATGTATTGCTGCAGCGGTTCAAAGCCAAAGGTGTAAGTTATTTGGTAATCGGAAAATTCACCGTTAGGCCCCTCAATATTGACCCAATATTCAGCGCCTTTACGAAAGAAGCGGTTGGTTTTACCTGCAAACTCTAGGCTGGCATTAGCGAAGTCGCCTAGCATCGATTGCTCATCGGCATGGCGCATTGCCATGTCATGATGAGAGCCCTGCCATTGTTGATATTGCGTTTGATGGCACTCTATACAGCTATTGGTTCCGACATATTCAGCCGCCGATATACATAAGCTTACACTTAGCCAAACAAATACAAGCCCAAACAGCCCCTGCCTCATGCCTACCCTTCTCCAAAACTATGGATTATCCAGTCATTAAACTTTGCTAGTACCAAGCTAAAATTACTTATCAAATCAAATATCTAGCAAGGTATAACTAAAAGTGTAGCAAGTCTTGAACAAATGACGTCACAGAGAAGGGCTAAACCACAAATAACTTAAAGAGGCTTAAGGCTAGGGCCTGTTGGTCTTTGGTGTTGAAATTTTATTCAAGATAAGCGGGCTTTAATCGCGGCGAACACTTTGTGGGCTAAGTGAAAAGCGTTCAACGAAGAGTAAAGTTCGCTTATCTGAACCCTTCGGGCAGCATTTCTTAGCCATTTATTCAGCGTTAGCGAGTGATTATTAAGCCCACTTAACTTCACACTCACTGCCTTGCCTAAATGGCTAATAAATTGCTGTAAAAACCATCAGCAAAGTTCAACAGGCCCTAGATGGACGCCAAGCTTTTGCTCATAAACTTACTGTAAGGATCAAGTTGGTAGTTGGCAAAAGGGCCGCAAAACTCAAAACCAAAAGACTGGTAAAGAGCCCACGCTGGAGCAAACGCGGCCATAGAGCCAGTTTCTAAACTCAGTTGCTGATAACCACTTTCTTGGGCGTCTTTGAGAATATGTTTTAGTAAGCCAGCAGCCACGCCTTTACGCAAATGTTTACTAGCAGTGCGCATAGATTTTAACTCTGCATGCTTGGCGTCAAGGTGCTTTAGGGCGCCACACCTTGCTAGCTCATCTCCCAACCAAGCACACCAAAACTTCACGCCCTCGGCCTGCAAACCGCTCACATCCAATGCATGAACACTCTCTATTGGAGAGTGGCGCAACATGTCTTGGTGGTGCTCTTCTAGCAATGCAATGACTTGCTCGCCTGTTACATCGTTTAAGCGTATATCCACTGACTATTTCCTAATAACTCAACAAGCCATTAGCATTGAATATATAGGCTTAAAATTCAATCCAATTAACAGTAAGGCGCTGCTGTTTAGCGTTCCATATAAAGGTTTGGATCTGAAATTTGGTTAAACCCAAAACCACGATACAACTCATGAGCATCTTTAGTTGCGAGTTTGAATCGGCGTACATTCTGCAATTTAGGGTGAGCCATAATCCGGTGCATCATGGCTTTGGCTAAGCCTTTACCTCTATGCTCCTCCAATACAAAGATGTCGGCTAAATAAGCAACGGTTGAATAGTCAGAGACAACTCTGGCAAAAGCTACTTGCTGCTGCTTAAGGTCAAAAGCGGCAAAACACATGGAATTATCAATTGACGTTTTAACAGCTCCTTTAGATATCCCCTTTGCCCAGTAAGAGCTCACCAACACTTCATGAATAAGTGCTAAATCAAGCTGTTCTTTGTTAGTACCAACATAGTATCCCTGTTGCATGCTCAGCCTTCCCTGATTAACCCACCCCACATTGATTGGCGTAAATTTAGTCAGCAATAAGCCAAGCCTCAAGCCCCTCAGGGTAACGTTTGGTAACTTTGCCAGCGGCATTTGTAACAAATCAGTAACATTTATGCTAAACACCTACAAGCCAAGGCTCTACAGCGTGCAAGAAAAAGATAAGCAAGATAGACCAGATACTCACTTATGCTAAAAATGTGATTTAGATTTGTACCCTGCTGCCGTTTAACATCGGTTTAATGCAACTAGCTTCGATAGCTTAAAGGCTGTAGTAAGGAACAAAAACGCTGCAGAAAGCAGCGTAAAGTAGATATTGAAGGCAAGTCGCGGCAACAGGCGACTTCAACATAAGATTTGTTAGCTTTGAGGAAGTAAATAGAAGTTTGGCTGCCAGCGCTCCATATGTATTTCTGGATGGGCTAACTCGGTAAAGCCAAACTGCTGATAAAGGCCATGTGCGTCTTGGGTCGCTAACTTAAAGCGGCGAATCCCCTGTAGCCTAGGATGGGCCATAATGCGATGCATTAGTGCCTTAGCCAAACCCTTACCCTGGTGTTCTTCTAGGACAAAAATATCGGCTAAATAGGCGAAGGTGCTGTAATCGCTAATCACCCGAGCAAAACCAACTTGCTGTTTTTGATAGTTATAAACAGCAAAACACAATGAATTATCGATGGATTGTTCAACCGTAGCGCGAGGGATACCTTTAGCCCAGTAAGACTTAGTTAATACACTATGAATCAGCGAGATATCTAACTCTGCTTGGTTAGTACTTATAAAATAATCTGGATGCATTGACGAATGTCCCCCTGATTGTTCTTGCGCGCCTTTATCTCAAATAATCTACCGATTGTATTACGCTAACACAAGGTTTTAAGGCGTATTTCTTGCGCTTTACGAAATAATCATTAGTCAATTACCAAATCACTCATAATTTTTTGAAGTGACTGTTTTAAAAGCTAAAACCTGCAGGGTATTGATGATAGCCATCAAAATTCTGTTTACTTAAAGGCATGCCCTGCTGACGTAAAATCGCATAGCTCATCGTGTAGTGAAAAAAGAAATTTGGCAGCATATATTGTTGCAGGTATTCACTTGGGCTTAGCGATAATTTAGCAAACCCAGCCTGAGTAGAAATATTGCTCGGCGTACTTTGCTCAAATTGTTCAGCTTTTAACTGCTGCAAACACCTTACACTGCTGTGCAATTGCTGCTGCAAACTCTGATAAGAAATAAGCTCTGGGCTAAAGTTTTCGATATCTTGGCCCGCTAAAGGTAAGCAACAACGCAGACTAAAACCAATGGCGGTGCTAATTTGTTGCCCCAATGGAAACATGTCGTCGGCAAGTTTGGCGGCCAATAATTGTGCTTCGCTTAGGCCCTGTTCCTCGGCAAATAACTGCATATCACTAAGTAATTCATCGAGCTGATTTAAATAGTGTAAAAACAGTGGTACCGATAATTGATAAAGCTTATTGGGTTTGGGATCTGTCATGCTGTTCGTCCTTAAACTAAGCCTATGTTATAACGGGTTTAGAAATGATTAATCAAGGTGAAACTCGCATTGTTGGTTTGGAATAAAGTGAAAAACGTACTAACAAGCCTCACTGTAGAGCAACAGCGAGTATGGATTATTTCGCGTCACGATAGCTTAAGCCATCAAGATATTTATCCGCTCAGTGAATCAGACTTAGTGGGGAAAAACTGGCAACAACGTGGCTTTTCCGAACATCACGTAAACCAGATAGAAAGACTAAAACGCGGTGCTCTAATAGAAGTGCCTCAGCATACTCATTTAGTAACGATCACCCGAGTTAAATAGTCGCGCTACCATACCAGCAAAAACAGAAAAGGGCCTTACGGCCCTTTTTTGTTACTCAACAACTATGTTGTTATGGTGCCATAGTATCTACGTTTAGTACTAAATCACTAAAGTCATCGGTGGCTACTGCTGTGTAAACACCGCCGTTCTCGATAGTGGCCATGGTTTCAATTGCTGGGCTGTAAGTCGTATCGCTAGCTAGGATTACAGCGAAGGTATAGGTGCCACCCGCAACATTAAGTACCGCATTATCTTTAAAGTTAACCCCAGCTAACACTACGGTGTCTGCGCTAAAGTTGCCATCGGCAGAAGCATGAATATCAACTGGGCCTAAGTCACCTGCAGTTGGACTTGCATGCACTACGCGAACCTTAGAGTAAAGCGCTACCGAGCGTAAATCTTCACTAATAACCAGTGGTTCAATGGTGCTGTCAGTAATCGAGTTTAATTTGCCTACAGCATAGATACTGGTTTCGGCTCCCGCATCCAACATCACTCCTGGGGCATCAATAACCACTAAGCTGTTGTCTGCGCTGGCGGCAACACTCAGATCATAGCTAGCTGCAGCTAAATCACCGCTGCGAAATGGTGTTTCGTTAAAAGCAATTCCGGTAAAGCCAGTTACAGGAGCTCCGCTCGCCAATACATCAACCATCGGTGCATCATCTACTGCATGCACCACTCGTACATGGCTGGTTTCTGCCATATCACGCACTACCGAAACAGCGCTGCCATCGGCCAACAACACATTTACTGGCGATACTGAGCCCATGTCGCTATTTGGCACGGCTGTTAACATTAAATCGCTACCACCAGCTAACGCCACTTCGCCGCTATCAAAAACTACGGTTTTGCTGCCGGTTCCAGTAATGCGAATTCGGTAGGTATCGGCTGGAACGGTTACCGGTAAATCTGCGCTATCAACTTTAAATTCTAAGTTAGTAATTGCCGCGGCTTCGCTCGTAATATCAGCTGCAGTGGTTAAATAGATATCCACCCCACCCACATCTGGGTGACCATGTAATACATCAAGGCGCACGCTAGCTGCATCCACCGCGTCACTGCTGCGGCTTAGCACTACTGGCTCAATTGAAGCCGCATAGTTGAGCGCAATAATGTCGTATTGCATATCCGGAGAGAACTCTAAGTTTGCAGCTATCACTTCAGCATTATCACCAGGCAAAATGGCGTCAACGCTAATATCATAACTGCCAGATGCTACCGGCACCCAAGCACTGCCTTGACGGTAATCCACCATGCTTAATCCAGCAAAGGTTTCGCCATTGGCTTTAACTTCTACCAACGGCGCGTCGGCGCTTGCATGGGTTACGCGAACTGAGGACATTGGGGTTTCAACGTGGTCGTCATCACTACCGCAGGCTGCGAGTAAAACAGCCGAGCTGAGTAGTAGACCTGATTTGGCAAGTTTCATGTTCTTTTCCTTAAGTATCTCTGTAGTGGTATCAGCCATTGAAACGCCAAGGAAATAAAATAAGATCACAAGAAAAATCGCGGATTGTTTATCGATGACAAGGAACTTAGATGTGACAGAATGAAAGAAAAGCAAGCAAAATAAATCATAAGTCATTAAAATAATTGGATTTTAAAATCAACCTCTTCTCAAAAAGCACAAAGCAAACTTGTAACAAAAATGTTATATTTTTATTGTTTGATTCAACAAAATACTTGAGCAATCGTTCTCATTTCCTCGATTTATTCCGCCTGAGCAAACTTAGTATTTACTTATCTAATTTATTGTTGGGTTCATGAAATATTGCTCTGGATATCTTCGAATGTTAGCTAGCCCTCAAAAGCTCAAGCAACTTTCATGAAACCGCTTACTTTAAGGTGAATAAGCCACCAATTTAACTACTATAGGCAGCATAGAATGAATACTCAGCAAGCTGTGACGCTAAACCACTCACTAAAATTCTGAGTAACCAACAAATTGAAGTTAACTAGAGGAACAGCCGCATGTCGCAGCCGTATACCAATCCTTCGCTCAGCGTAGCCGAGCGAGTAGAAAACCTGTTGTCACTAATGAGCGTGGAAGAAAAAGTGGGCCAAATGCTGCAATTGCCCGCCAACATGCCAGAAAACCTCGACAAACTTGAGAGCTGGAATGTGGGCAGTTATTTGCACTGCACCGGCACAATGGTTGAAGAGCTACAACAGCGTGCCGCCAAAACTCGCCTTGGTATTCCGCTTATTTTTGGTATTGATGCTATTCATGGCCATTGTTTCGAGAACAACGGCACGGTATTCCCAACGCAATTAGCCTTGTCTTGTGCTTGGAGTAAACAACTAAGCCAAAGCATGGCGCGTGTTACCGCAATTGAAACCCGCGCCTGTGGCCTGCATTGGACCTTTTCACCAGTATTATGTGTAGGCCGTGATAGCCGCTGGGGTCGAATAAATGAAACCTTTGGTGAAGATCCATGGTTAATTGGAGAGCTAGCCGCTGCTGCAGTGTATGGTTACCAAGGTGATAACTTAGCTTCACACGATACCATCTTGGCCTGTGCCAAACACTATGTTGCCTATGGCGAAGCTACCGGTGGTCGTGACGCTTATGAGGCCGAAGTCTCTCCTCGTAAGCTGCTTTCATTATTCTTACCACCCTTTGAAAAAGCGGTCAAAGAAGCCAACGTTGCCACATTAATGGTGGGTTACCAAGCTATCGACGGCGTACCTTGTAGTGCCAACAGTTGGTTACTGCGCGAAGTGCCTAAAAACCAGTGGGGAATGGACGGCTTTATTGTTACAGATTGGGATAACATTGGTTCACTACACGACAAACAACGCGTAGCAGAAGACTTACGCCATGCTGCAAAGATCGCGGTTGAGTCGGGTAATGACATGATCATGACCACGCCATCATTTTATCAACATACCATCGACTTAGTGAAAGATGGTGAGCTAGATATTGCCTTAATCGACGACGCAGTATCACGTATTCTTAAATACAAGTTTGAACTAGGTTTGTTTGAAGACTTCCGCTACACCGACCTGAGTAAAAAAGAACAAGTATTAGGTAATGCCGACCACTGGCAAGCAGCGCTAGAAGCCAGTCGCCAATCGCTAACCCTATTACAAAATAACGGCATTTTGCCGCTATCAGATGCTTCTAAACCTAAGATTCTATTATGTGGCGCTAACGCCGATGATGTTGTGGCGCAGCTGGGTGATTGGTCATTTGGCTCTATGCAAGCGGGCGCAGCCGATGATAGTTACCACCAAAAAGACGCCATTACCTTACGCCAAGGTTTACAAGCCGCTGCTGATGCAGGACGTTGCGAACTAAGCTACGTACGCGGTGCAGCGCCCGCCGAAGCAGAGTTTGAAGAAATAAGCAGTGCAGTAAACGCTGCCAACAACAGCGACATCATCGTTGCCTGTGTTGGCGATACACTTAGCCAGCATGGCGAATTTCACGACCGCGCCGATCTAGATTTAAGTGGTCAGCAACAAGCGATGCTAGAAGCTCTTAAAGCCACTGGCAAACCGCTAATCGTGGTATTTATGGCCTCTAAACCTCTTACTATTGGCTGGGTAAAACAGCATGCCGATGCCATTGTTTGTGCCTTTAACCCTGGCGCGAAAGGCGGCCAAGCCCTTAGCGAACTGCTATTTGGCGAACTAAACCCTAGCGGTAAACTCACCATTAGCTTCCCGCAACATGTGGGTCAATCTCCGGTTTACTACAACAAATATGAAGGCTGGCACGCCCGCTTATCGGAGCGAACCGACAAACAAGAGCGTTATATTGATATGCCTTTATTACCTCTATTTAGTTTTGGTGAAGGCATTAGCTACAGTGAGTTTAGCTATAGTGACCTCGCCGTTAGTACACCTTGCTTAGCGGCCAACAAGGATCTAAGCCAAGGAGAGGCTTTAAAAGTGTCGGTAAACATCAGCAATATTAGCCAACGCTCAGGTGTAGAGATTGCGCAGTTATATATTCATGACTGCGCCGCTTCGGTTACTGTTCCAGTGTTACAGCTACGTGGTTTTGAGCGAGTAGAGTTAGCACCAGGAGAAACGCAACGCGTGGAATTTAGCGTGCCCTTTGCTGATTTAGCCTTAATCAACGCGCAACTACAAAAAGTGGTAGAGCCAGGTGCATTTAAAGTATTTGTAGGGCCTTCGTCTAAAGCAGAAGATTTGCTCTCAGCCGACTTTAAGGTAGCGTAAATCAAAGACTGTTAACGCAAAGCCTTCAATACAAAGCCTCTTAAGCTAGCTTGAGAGGCTTTTAAGCATCTGGGATCTGCAATAGTAAATCTGTCACGCCAAGGTCAACTCCAAATTGACTGAGCAAGGTTGAGACTTGACCACGGTGATGGGTTTGATGATTAAAAAAGTGCAATACCAACAACTCAAAAGGCTTTTTCTGTGCCTCACCTTTGCTGTTTTTGTAGCTTAATGAATGCTGTAAATACTCGGGGCTTAGTTGCTCTGCAAAAGCCATTATCGCCATGTCCATGGCAACCCGTGCTTGCTCTAAGCTGGTGAAATCTTCATAGATAATCTCATTTAAGGCTTTAGGGCGAGGTAATGCTGCTATGTCCACTAAACTACTAAATCCTTTGGGATGCTTAGCAAAGCGCTGTAACCACAAAGTGTCGCCCACTAAAATATGGTTTAGCGTGGCAAAGATTGAGCCAAAAAACGCTTTTCTATCCTGCTTTAGTTGCTGCTCATTGAGTTGAGCAGCACAAGCATAAAGTTGGCGATTCATTACTTCATTGTATTGCGCCATTAGCGCAAAAGCAGTGCTCATTGTTATTCCTTTAAATGGCAGCTAAGCGAACAATAACTTTTACTCGTGGTTCGCAGTGAATGTTGTCCATAAGCCCAAAATGCTGACTTAGGCGCTGTTCATTAAATTCAAGATTTGATAAACAGCGCCTAAAAGCAGTCACTCAAAACTAGTGTTCCTCTTCTAGCTCAGCTTCAAGTGCTTTGCTTGGTTCGTCGTCTGCAAAATAAGCCATGTCGCGGGTATTCTTTTGTACCGCAATGGCGGCAAACAAACATAAGGCGTAAGCCATGGCATAGAAGCCCTTTTCACTTAAGGCTAAGGTTGCGTTGAATAAGCCAATACTTAACAGCGCAACAGCTGCAGCTAATGAGAACCAGCTTAGGCCGTAGTAAATCGCAGTTACTTTAATGCCTTCTAGCTTGTCACGTACCGATTTCTGTAAAGACACCGATGAAAACAGTCCAAATAACAACAAGGTAAAGTAGTACCCTTTTTCGTTTAGCTGCATGTCGGCATTCCACAAGCCGATAAGGTAAGCGCCTGCACCTAGCATCAACGCGGCCCAAGAGGCACCAATAAAGGCGGAGGTTGGTTTTGGTAAAGATTGCGATTTCATATCGTTATTATTCCTAAAGTTTAACGGTGCGGAATTACTATCCAATTGATTAATATAACCTAATTCTTTTTCTACTTGGTTCATATTCGTTCTCATATTGAATTTATTAAGATCTTGGTCAATCAATTACAGTAAAGGCTTATAAGCATCATGTTGATAAAGGACTACCGAGTGCTCCAATAATTTCTTCTCATCTAAGTAGCGCGCAATGCTAGTAAAGGTGGCTGTTTGCGGCGTACCATCGTGATCTTTGGTGGTCACTTCGTCTAAAAACAAACCACCCATAAATAACTTAAAACGGTTTACCTTAATCGGCTGTGGGTTAAAGTCTGATTTGGCCAACCACTTCAGCTCTTCTCGGTCAGTGGTATCAAATATGCTGGCATTCAACATATCCAAGGTGTGTTCAGTACAATTTTGAAACTGCCCGTCAAATGGGTTCGCCAATACTGAGTAATTTGGGTTGTGTACCACATGATTACCGCCATTGTTTACTAGCGCTAATAAGCCAGCTTGTACTTCTTTATTTGGAATAATAATGCCAGCTTTTAAGCTGTGGGCTCCCCAGAAAAAGTCCACCGGATAATCGGTGACCAAGCTACTGTGGCCTAAATCCCCTTGGTTTTGGTACAAGTTATAAATTGCATAACCTTTGGTGGTCTCGCCAGAGTCGAGCGTAATGTTCGAGTACACGGCCAAAGCGGTGTGAGTAAATTGCACGCCTTTGGGTAAATCTTCCTGCGGGCGACCTACTCGACCAATAATAAATACGTTGGCTCGATGTTTAGCTGCATATTTTTCTACTTCTTTAGAGAACTTAGCAATAGCTTCTGGCTGATGCTTGGCATCTTCCGCTGGCGCACTGCCAGCGTAAGTGGCAGCACTCGTTACGGTAAAAACTGTGGCAATAATTAGTTTCTTTATAGTTTTCATGAATATATCCCTATGTTTATTATCTTGGCTTATTGAATAACGATGATGTCGCCGATTTCAAAAGGTACAGGCGCTCCTGCCTTCTCTGCTATACCTGCCGCACTCACTGTTGCAGTGCTCCCTACCACCGCAACCGATGCTGCAGGAACCGCTACGGAAGCGCCAACGGGACCACTCTCTGCGGCACTTTTACCAACTTGGCTACCAACATTTGTACTTAAGCCACCAACTAACATTACCGGCGTAGTGGCAGCACTCACGGCTACTTGACCACTGCCTTTTAGCCCTGTGGAACCGGCTAAGGCCGAATGCTTGGCTGATTGATTAAAGTTCTGGCCCGACTCGGTAGCGACAACATTTAAGCTAGTAAGGGCAATAGAGGTGATAAAAACTGATTTCCATAATTTCATTTGATAATTCCTTTGTAGTAATAACTAAGAGCAGATTAGTGGGCAGCGCCAACAATAACTTCGTCGCCAATTTCAAAAGGCACTGGCACATTAGCTTCTTCAGCAATATGTTGCGTACCACTGGCCACACCGCGGCTTACTTCTGCTACGCCACCACTTACCAACATAATCGGAGTAGCTATCGCGCTAACCGCAACTTGACCACTACCAGCTGCCCCAACTGAAGCTGCCAGTGCAGAATATTTTGCAGATTGACTTAAGTTTTCGAGAGACCCAACAGCTACAGCATTCAAGCTAGTAAGGGCGATAGAGGTGATAAAAGCTGATTTCCATAATTTCATAATAATTCCCTGCTGGTTAAGTTCGCATTAACCATAAAGTCCAGGAAATTCAGTGTAAACGGCGCTGTATTATGTTTATTATGAATAAACACTAAGTATAGTATTTGTATACCATGAGCCAGTTAAAGCAGATCCGCGACACCCTTAAACAAGTTTTTCGCCAACAAGGTTTAACCTATAAAGACGTTGCTCAGCGCTTAAATATGAGTGAAGCCAACGTAAAGCGTATGTTCTCTACCAATAGTTTCTCTTTGGAGCGTTTAGAGGAAATGTGCCACATTGTTGAACTTAACCTGATTGACTTGTTTCTACTGGCAGACCAAGAAAAAGAGAAACTTACCCATTTAACACGTGAACAAGAACAAGAGCTTATCGACGACCATAAACTGTTTTTGGTGGCGGTATGTGTAAGAGATTCTTGGACCTTCGATGAGATAATTCAGCGCTATGACTTAAGCGAACATGAATGCATTCGTTTAATGGCGCGCTTGGATAAACTTAAAATGATCCAACTGCTACCAAACAATGCCTATAAGCTACTTATCGCTCAGGATTTTCGCTGGCTGCCGAATGGCCCGTTAGAGCGCTTCATGGAACAAATTGTACTGGCCGAGTTTATGAATTCACGCTTTAACGGCGACGATAGCTTCCGCTTTTACCTACGTGGCCACTATTCACAAAGCTCTATTGAGATTATTTTGCGCAAACTTAATCAACTAACTAAAGAAGCCGCTACGCTCAATCAACAAGATGCCTCGTTACCCTTAGATAAACGCCGCCATACCGGCATGTTGTTAGCGCTGCGGCCATGGGAAATTTCAATCTTTGAAAAGCTCGCCCGTGACAACAAAAACGCTAGTTAAGCCAAAAGCTTAGGCATACACTATTAATCTATCACGATAAGTGAACCACAATATTAAGGATGAGTAATGCTTTGTTTAACCCACCTTTTTCGTAAACCCGCTAGTTTATTGCTAGGGGTTGTAAGCTTGGGCATTAGCTCGTTGAGCATGGCACAAGGCTTCACTGAAAACTGTGTAAACATTAACTCTCAGCAGGAGTTAATTGAGCAATACATTGAACAAGCTCCCTATCGCCAAGCTCTTCCCAGTAAAACCGCTACCTTTTCTTATTCTCAAGATCAAAGCTACCAAGCCTATTTAGATTATGCCCAGAACCTGATTGCTCAACGTAATCCACGGGCAATGATGAGCTGCCCGCTATCTAGCCAAAGCTATCAGTTACTCGCCAAGCAACAACAGTGGTTAGGCATGCCAAAAGTGGTACAGCTTATTGCCCCCTTTGAACTTAGCCACACCGATAACAGCAAAGCCGTGTTGCTCATTCACGGCTTAACCGATTCTCCATATCATTTTCACGATTTAGCCTGGCATTTTTACCAACAAGGTTACGATGTAAGAACACTACTACTTCCTGGCCATGGCACCGCGCCTTCAGATTTAGTTAACGTTACTTATAAGCAATGGCAGCAAGCGGCTGATTATGCCATTGAGCGCACCGCAAAAGATTATCAGCAGGTTTATCTAGGCGGGTTCTCTACCGGCGGAGCGCTAATTCTTAACCACCTTTTGGAACAGCCAGACAATAAACCAGCCATTAAAGGTGTGATGTTGTGGTCTCCTGCCTCCCAAGCCAGCAGCGGCGTAGCGTGGATGGCAAAATATGTTAGCTGGTTAAGCACATGGTTAGATAAAGAAGGGGACATTGATTTTGCTAAGTACGAGTCTTTTCCCTACAACGCTGGTGCTCAAGTTCATGGCTTAATGAAACGCATGAACAAACGCTTGGCTAAAGCCGATACACTGCCAGATATTCCCTTGCTAGTTGTTGCCAGCGAACACGACCAAACCATTAGCACCGCTGCCACTCTAGAACTATTAGGTCAATGGCAAAGCAAACAAACTGGCGCGGCTAAATCTGCCAATCACCTAGTTTATTATGGGGAACAAAGCAGTATTCCAGAAGCGCTAAACAGTCAGGTAATGATAGAGTTTCCGAGTTGCACAACGGCCTCTTGCTCAGCAGTAAAAGACGTTGCGCACACGGCCACTATTAATGCACCCAGTAACCCACATTATGGGGAAAATGGTCACTACCGCAATTGCAGCCATTACTTAGCCGATTTACCTAGCTACCAGCAATGCAAGCAATCTAAGAGCGTGGTGAAAGGTGAAAAAACCGAGCATAACTTAGCGCAAACCCCACATTTACAGCGTTTGAGCTACAACCCTTATTATCAGCAAATGCTTCGCAGCATTGAGCAATTCATGCAATAAGCGCTATGCCTGCACGTCTGCGGGCATTTTCATTCCTTCCGGAAGCTGGTAGTGATTGTGCAGCTGATATTGATTACGGCCACTTCGCTTGGCAATGTATAAGGCTTTATCGGCGTACTTACACAAGGATGAAAAGTCATGATCAATTGCCGAGCTGGCAACGCCCACACTACAAGTAAGGTACATAGAACTTAAGGATTCTGGGTGGGCGATATGCAGGTCCTCTAGGTGTTGCACAATTTGTTGCGCTAAATTGCTGGCCTGCTCCTCGCTCATACAACCTGCCAATACAAACTCTTCGCCTCCCATGCGCCCTACAACGAGTTGATGGGGTTTCGCCAAGGTATTCAATAATTCACCAAAGCGGCGTAAGGCTTGGTCTCCCATCGCATGGCCCATACTGTCGTTAAGCAACTTAAAATAGTCTAAATCGCAATACAAAACCGAAAAGGCACGCTGGCCACTTTGAGCTAACAAGGCTTCAGCTTTTTCATCAAAGGCGTGACGACGCAAGCACAAACTTAGCTGATCCACCTCGGCAATATGCTTTAGCTGCCTACGTTGGTTTATTAATTGGTTGAATACACCAACTCGGTGACTAAACAAAATCAGCGCGACAATCGAGCTCATGCCCAAACCAAAGGCAAAATGCACTACCGTGTTAGTGTCTTGTTCCATCTGCACAACTAAGGTAGACCATCCAGCGGCGGCCACTAACAAAGCCAGTAACAACAGGGTGCGTTCTATCATAAAGCCACCGGTTGCAACAACGACTAACATCAAGGTACTACTTTGAATAATGTCCTCAGTGAGTGCCATATGGGTTAAGGAGTTGGCCAGCATTAATGCCACTACAACCAAATGCATCGCAGTAGTAGCTGGGTTAATAATCTTGGGTAAATAGCGAGTACTAACATAAATAAGCAAGCTAGAGGCCAACGCCATACTCGCCAAAACCCAACGCTGAGTCGGCTCATCTATAACCAGAAGGTGAGAAATCCCCAAAATTAAATACACTGCACTAACCACATAAGCCAAGCGTAAGCTTTGTGGTAATGCCAGCTCTTGCTGCTGTTGATATTTGTCTTTGCTATAAGGCTGCAACAAATCTGACTTTTTGAGTTTCTCTAACAATCTCTTGACTCCGATAGCTCAATTTTCCCTTGCTTCAAACTGTAGCAACAATTGAACTTTAAATTTGGTAAAACCTTACCACTGGTAAATTGATTCCGGAGCTTAACTGAAACACCGACTAGGCTGAACACAATCTAGTCAATAAATGAGAAAAAATATCAAATTTGGTTATAAACCCTCATTTTTTCGCTGCAGCGTCGCTTAAAAGCGACACCTTTTAAACGATAATCCTGCTACCTGAGTGGGTTGAGCAAGTTTTCGCCATACCTTTAAAAAGCCTAAGCCATGACTAAATAAACCAATGCCCATGCCTAACATTGGCCAAAAAAACCACCACGGTCCTCCGGTTAGCCAATCAATCAAAAACAACATGCAGCTAATCGAAATATAACTCCCCGCATGGATTTTAAAGGCCAACAGTTTTTTCCATTGCGCGCGTCGCTGTTGCTGCTGTTGTTGCCACAACTTGAGCGCAGCTTCGGTTTGTTTGGCATCCAATCCAGATTGCTCAGCAATATCAAACAATTCAGACTCACTAACAAAGTTTTGCTGGTCTTGTTGCTGACGTAAGGCCAAAGCAATAATTTGTTCTAACTGTTGCGGCGAATAACTATTGTTCATGTTGGTGTCCTAGCCCATGTAACTTTAAGTAAACATAACGCGCCAACTTGTGCCTATCGATGTTTTGCGACCGAGTGTTTAAATCACCGATAGAAGGTTATATTCAAAGATAAGCGACACTAAAAATAGCGACTGCCTACAGTCACCAAGCAGGACAAACCAAGACAAAAAAACGACAAAAACAAGTTAAACAAAGCATTAAACTGCAATTTTGTATAAAATAGGATTTATTAACTCAAATCAAAGCAAAGGGAAGCCTCATTCACTATGCTGGTTTGATAAGTTTATTTTTTGGTCACTTTAGGTGATTAATCACAACGAAACTAACTAAACCGGAGAGTTTAGAAAAACCTAGAGGTATATATGAGTTCTACCACTACCAGTGAGCCAGCCCCAAATAAGGGCGGTATCGCACGCTTCTTAGACACTATTGAGCGTGTAGGTAATAAATTGCCTGATCCAGCAATGCTATTCCTTGGATTGATGTTTTTTGTATGGCTGCTTTCCGCCGGCCTATCTTATCTAAGTTTCAGCGAAATTGATCCTCGCAGTAGCGAAACCATCGTCATTAACAACCTGCTTAGCGCCGAGTGGCTTACCACTTGGATGACCAACATGGTTAAAATCTTCACCGGTTTTGCGCCATTGGGCGTAGTGCTCGTAGCAGTATTAGGTGTAGGTGTTGCAGAGCGCTCCGGCTACATTAACGCAGCCTTAAAAGCGATGTTAAAAGTAACGCCAGCCAAAATGATTACTCCCGCAGTAGTATTGATTGGCGTTATTTCTAGCGTGGCTACCGATGCAGGTTACGTGGTAGTAATTCCGTTAGCTGGGGTAATTTTCCACGCTATGGGTCGCCACCCTATTGCAGGTATCACCGCTGCCTTTGCCGGCGTATCTGGCGGTTTTTGTGCTAACTTTATCCCCTCTGGTTTAGATCCTTTACTACAAAGCTTTACCCAAAGCTCGGCGCAACTGTCTGATCCAGACATGATGGTTAACCCGCTAAATAACTGGTTCTTTGCTTCTGCTTCTTGTTTACCTATTGTGGCTACCATTTGGTACATCACCGATAAAATCGTAGAGCCTCGCCTACAAAAAAATAGCCCGATAGCCGACGACTTAGACGTAGCTTCTGACATGCATTCTACCAGCAAGCAAGAAACCTTCGCGTTTCGTGTAGCAAGCTTAGTAATGTTAGCCTTAATCGGCTTATTGGTTGCAGCCGCATGGGGAGAAGGTTCTAGCTTACGTGACGCAGACGGCTCGCTCACCAGCTTTAGCGCACCTATGATGCAAATCATCGTGCCACTTATCTTCATCTTCTTTGTGATTCCAGGTGTGGTATTTGGCTACTTAAACGGTAGCTTCAAAAATTCTGATGACGTAGTGGCAGCCATGTCTAAAACCATGGAAACCATGGGCCACTACATTGTTATGGCCTTCTTCTGCTCTATGTTTGTATGGGCCTTTGGCCAATCTAACATTGGCGTGCTTATGGCGGTAAAAGGCGCTAACTTCTTGCAAGCCATTGGTATGGGCGCGCCCGCAACCATTGTAGGCATGATTGTGTTGGTGGTGTTAATTAACTTAGCAGTGGGCTCTTCATCAGCTAAATGGGCATTAATTTCGCCAGTTCTAGTGCCAATGCTAATGCAAATGAACATCTCACCAGACTTGGTGCAGGCCGCTTACCGCGTGGGTGATTCTAGCTCTAACATCATCACTCCATTAATGCCTTACTTCCCATTGGTTGTAGTGTACTGTCAGAAATACGTAAAAGGCACCGGCATCGGTACTTTAGTAGCTACCATGCTGCCATACTCTATTGCTCTGGCCATTTTCTGGACGATATTCCTACTGGCTTATTGGGCACTAGGTTTACCACTGGGTCTTGGCGCAAGCTACGTATACCCAGCTCCTCTGTAGCAGTAAGTAATTCACTATTTGAAACTAAAAACGCGCACATAGGCGCGTTTTTTTATGCTGCTTTAACCTTACCCCGCTAACCACATTGGCAAGGCTAAGGAGACTTGGGGAATAAATGTAGTGAGCACTAAGGCGACCAAAATAGCGATGTAAAACGGCCATATCGATTTTACTGCTGATTCCATCGGTACCTTACCCACCGCGCAGCCCACAAATAAACATGCGCCTACTGGTGGCGTGCATAAACCTAGCCCTAAGTTCATCATTAAAATCATGCCAAACTGCAAAGGGTCGATGCCTAATGATTGCGCCACAGGCAAAAATATTGGCGTACAAATCAATATCAACGCTGCCATGTCCATCACCATACCTAACAGCAATAACATCAGGTTAATCAGCAAAATGATCACTATCGGGTTATCGGAAATACCACTAAGAAAATCAATCATTTTGCTCGGCACTTGGAAGTAAGTAAGCATGTAAGCAAAGGCTGCCGCACAGGCGATTAACACCATCACCATCGAGGTGGTTTTCACCGAGTTAACCACCGCCGTTTTAAATTTGTCCCAGGTAAGTTGACGATAAACCACTACTGTAACCACCAGCGCGTAAATAGTGCCAAACGCACCAGATTCAGTCACAGTGAATACGCCCGACAATACCCCGCCCACAATAATTACAGCGGTAAGCAAACCCGGTAAGGCCACGACAAAGTGAGTAAATAGCACCACAAAACCGGGGAATTTTTCCGCTGAATAGCCGCGCTTTACCGCAACGATGTAAGCGGTAATTGCTAAACATACACACATTAATACGCCAGGCACCACGCCGGCTAGAAACAGCTGGGAAATAGAAATACCACCGCCGGCTGCTACTGCATACAAAATCATATTGTGGCTAGGCGGGATCATAATGCCGGCAATCGAAGATGTTACCGTCACATTCACTGCATAGTCTTCGTCGTAGCCTTTCTTCTTCATTACTGGAATGAGGATCGAGCCTAATGCAGAAATATCGGCCACCGCCGAACCCGAAATGCCGCCAAATAACATTGAAGACATAACATTCACTACACCTAAGCCGCCGCGCACCGCTCCAACCGCCGAAGACGCAAAACGCACTAAGCGCATGGCGATACCGCCGTGAAACATCAATTCGCCAGCAAAAATAAAAAACGGGATAGCCATTAAGGAAAACACGCTAATGCCAGCGGTAATCCGCTGAAACGCAATTAGCAGCGGTAATCCTTCGTAAGCAAAAGCAGAGACCGCAGCAATGCCTAAAGCAAACGCCACCGGCGTGCCAATAATCACCCCAATTACAAACACAGCCATCAAAATAACTAAACCCATAACCTAATCCTTTAGTACCACTAGCGCATAAGGGCCGCTTTTACCCGATGAAATAAATGAATGAGATGACCAATTGAATAGAGCAACACCAAGCCGCCACATAGCATAATGGGAATTGCTCTAATCCCTTCAGGCACACCCAGCAAGGGGATGTCAGAACCCCACTTAAACAGCATTAGTTGATAACTGTTTACCATCATTACGCAGCCAAATATGGCCAAAGAGAGTTGCGAAATTAGCTGGAATAGCTGCTGTAACCAAAAGGGGCTGCGGTCGTAAAAAAAAGACACGCCCAAGTGAGTGTTTTTATGAATACCTACCGAGGCTCCTAAAAATGCAATCAACACCACCAGCAACAGCGATAGTTGCTCTACCCAAGTGGGTGTGGAGTTAAGCACATATCGGCCAAACACCAACCAGCCAAAAGTTAGTGTAAGCACCACTAAAGCAATCCCTGCCACTAACAAGCTAAGCTGGCTTAAGTAATCAAGAAACCGATCGTAGCGCGAGCGCTTAAGCGCATCAGCTTGCTCAAACATAAGCACCTCTAAATAACAAAAAAGCACCACCCTCAATCAAGTCATTGATTAAAGGTGGCGACGAGAACTCGATTACTTGGTGTTTTTAATCAACATAACCAAAGGTTTAAGCTCTGGGTTCTCACCCAAATACTTGTCATACACTGGTTGCATCGCTAATTGGAAAGGTTCTTTTTCGCTAATTTCGTTTAGCTTAACGCCGGCTTTAACTACCTTGTCTCGGCTAAATGCTTCGCGTTGCGCCCACAAATCTCGCTGCACTTGAGCAGACTCTTGCGCTGCTTCTATTAACATTTGCTGCTGCGCCTCTGGCAGACGTCGGAATGCACTGGCATTTACACATAAGCACTGGGGAATAATTAGATGTTGTGACAACGAGTAGTAACCAGCCACTTCAAAATGTCCCATCGATTCATATTCAGGCCACCCATTTTCGGCACCATCAACAACACCGGTTTTAAGCGACTGATACACTTCTGCATAGGCAATCGGAGAAGGGTTACCACCTAGCGCTGATACCATGCCAGAATACAAATCATTGTTCATCACCCGCACTTTCATGCCGGTAATATCTGCAGGTTGAGTAATCGGTTTTTTGGAGTTATAAAACGAGCGCGCTCCTGCGTCGTACCAAGCTAAGCTAATTAAGCCTTTTTTCTCCATAGCGGCATTAATTTGATCGCCTACTGCGCCATCCATCGCTTTGTGCATATGGGCGACATCGTCAAATACAAAAGGTAGCGACAATACATTAGCTTCTTTCACTATCGGACCAATAGGGCCAAGACTAAAGTTGCCAATTTCTAAGCCGCCAATGCGCACTTGTTCAATAGCGTCGGGTTGATTGCCTAATACGCCAGCATGGTACATTTTAATACTAAAATCGCCGTTGGATTTCTGCTCGACCAACTCAGCAAATTTATCCATGCCCACGGTGTTTGGGTAACCCGCCTTGTGAATATTCCAGCCTTTCCACTCTGTAGCCTGTGCGCTAACACTTAAGCCTAGTGCCAAACTTAGTAAACTAGCCGAAAGTAACGCTTTGTTACGCTGTTTCATGTCCCGTCTCCAAATCATCCATAATTCACGCGCGCACAATCCAAACCTTGGAACAGCTGAGCGAGCCGCATAGATTGGCAACGCCAATCACTAGGGTCTGTTGATCTTTGCTGATGGTTTTTGCAGCAATTTATTAGCCATTTAGGCAAGGCAGTGAGTGTGCAGTTAAGTGGGCTTAATAATCACTCGCTAACGCTGAATAAATGGCTAAGAAATGCTGCCCGAAGGGTTCGGATAAGCGAACTTTACTCTTTGTTAAGCACTTCTTACTTAGCCCACTAGGCTTCAAAGTGCTCGCCGCGATTAAAGCCCGCTTATCACGAACAAAATTTCAACACCAAAGATCAACAGACCCTGGTAATACAATATTGCTAATGATTAGATTTTAGACAAGCCGGATGACAAATATTTATAAAGTAAATGCGAACAACACATCAAATAAACGAAAGGAGTAGAGGAGTAATAGCTAAACTAAGAGCCATGCCACAGATTGGTATTACTTTATGATGTAAAGAAGTTTAATCGGCTAGTTATCGGGGTACACCACCACCCCTAAGCTTTCTATTAAGGCCTCCATTTGCCAGCTAAAAATCTTTACCCCAGACAAATCTATCTGGCGTATATCAATACCGGCAATATCAGCATTACGTAAATCAGCTTGAAACAACTGTAAACCTTGGTAGGTACTTGGCGAAAATATGCTAGCGCTAAGATTGGCGCCCTCAAGGTTTACTCGGTTTAGCACCGCTTCACTCAAGTTACAGCCATGTAAATCACACTTAGCTAAGTTAACCCCTTCAAAATCGCTCAAACTAAAGTAGCTATGGCTAAGATTGGCAGCACTAAATACTACTTTTCTGCTAACAGCCTTTGAGAAGTCGGCAAACTCAAAGCGGCAGCCTTGCGCATGACAATGCTCAATCACCACATCAAATAACTCTGCTCGGCTAAAGTTAGCAGTAGAGATATCGCAGGCTTTAAACTCGGCTTGGCAAAGGTCTGCACCACTAAAGTCACAAGCGCGCTGGCGTTTTCGGTCGTATAAGCTGCAGTTAATAAATCGGCTTGCAGTTAAAACCGCCCCACTAAAATTACAATTAAACAGCTGGCAACGTTCAAAACTCAGCTCGGTTAAATTAGCTTCACTAAAATCGCAATCCACAAAAATACACTGGCTAAAGCTAAGGTTAGTTTGCTCAAGCATACTCCAGTCTAATTCACAGAATTGACGATGCTCAACTAAGCCCTCGTTATCACTTGGCTCGAACAGATATTCGACAGGCTGTTTGGCTGCCAACAGGGTGGTAGGTTCTGTCATAGCGATGCTTCCTTATGCTGCAGGCTTAGCTTTGCGTGAGGTCTTTTTGGCTGAACTTCCCGCACGCTTGGTATAGCTTCGGCTCCCGCTTTTATTGTTGGTTCGCTTTTTTCGATAAGCTTTATTGCCTGCAGGTTTAGCCAAACCCGCAAAAGCCTGTGCGTTAACACTGGCACTCTGCTCAACTAATTGGCTCAGCTGGCCTTGCATGCCTTGCATAAAACCTTGGTAACTTTGGGCTTTTTGACTAATGGCATTAAGCTGGGTTTCCCACTGGGCGGTCATGTCTGGCCAAGTGCACAACGCAGGGAGCGCATTGATTAATGCCTTGCCGCTATCACTGGCGTGAATTTGTTTGGCTTGACGCAGTAAAAAGCCACGCTTAAATAACAGTTCAAGAATGCCTGCTCGCGTAGCTTCGGTGCCTAAGCCATCGGTATCTTTTAACACCGCTTTTAAGCTGGGATCTTGCACGTATTTAGCAATGCCGGTCATAGCGGCTAGCAAGGTGGCATCGGTAAAGGCTTTTGGAGGCTGGGTTTGTTTATCTAGTACTTTAGCATCCACACACTGCAGCACTTGCCCTTGCTTTAGCGGCGGCAGAGTAGCCATGTCTTCTGCCGACTTTTTCTGCGGAAACAATGCCTTCCAACCTAGCTCTTTAATCTGGTTAGCGGTGGCTTTAAAGTGCCCATCGGCAATAACAATATTGGCCTCGGTATGGGCGTACTGATAATGCGGATAAAATTGCAGTAGATATTGGCGGGCAATCAGCTCATACACATTGCGTTCGGCCTCACCTAATTTCGCCACTGCATAACGTTTTTCGGTAGGAATAATCGCATGGTGGGCATCAACTTTAGCATCATTCCAAGCCTTGCTGCGTTTAGTTAAATCGGCGTCTACACAGGCCTTTTCTAAGTGCTGACTATTAGCCTGAATAGCAGCTACCACCTTAGGCGCTTCTGCATGATGCTGTTTGGGTAAATAACGGCTGTCGGAGCGAGGGTAAGTAATTAAGTTATGTCGTTCGTACAAACCCTGACATATATCCAAAACCTGCTTGGCGCTATAAGCAAAACGTTTGGCTGCATCAATTTGCAAACTGGATAAATTGTAAGGCAGCGGTGGCGCTTGTTGTTTATCTTGCTGCTTAAGTGATTGCACCAAGCCCGCTTGCTGATTCACCCGTTTAACCACATGCTCTGCCAGAGGCCGACTAAGCACCCGCCCTTCTTCATCTTGATAAGGTTCGCAAGCTTCACTAGGTTGCCATAGCGCGGTAAAAGCTTCTGCTTGCTCGGTGTGCAGATGAGCTTCTACTTGGTAATAGGGGCGACTAACAAATTCGGCGATCTCTTGGTCACGCCGTACCACTAAACCCAAAATAGGGGTTTGTACTCGCCCAACCGACAGAACTCCTGAGTAACCTTGCTGCTGGCCTTTTAGGGTATAGGCGCGAGTTAGGTTAATGCCATATAACCAATCGGCGCGAGAGCGCGCCAATGCAGAGGTAGAAAGTGCTGAGAACTCTTGATTGGACTTTAGCTGTTTTAAGGCGCGACTTACTGCCGCTGGGTTTAAATCACTAATCAACAAGCGCTGGCATTGCTGTTTAAGTGCCACTTTGGCTTTGCTGTGTTCAATCACTAAATCCACCAGTAATTGGCCTTCACGGTCAGGGTCACCGGCATGCACAATACTGCTGGCTTGTTTCACTAAGCTTTTAATCGCTTTAAGCTGCGAAGCGGTTTTAGATTTGGCTTTCCACTGCCATTTGTCGGGGAAAATAGGTAAGTGTTCTAAGCGCCATTGCTTAAATTTGGCGTCGTAATGTTCTGGTTCGGCTTGCTCCAACAAGTGACCAATGCACCAAGTAACGCAATCGCCATTGGCCAGCTGAATATAGCCATTATGCTTTTGTTGAGGTTTAGGCAATACCGCGGCGATGGCGCGGGCAAGGCTGGGTTTTTCGGCAATATATAAACGCAATGGACTACAACAACTGTGATTTTATACAGTTATTGTAGTCACTTTTAACACTTAGCCAAGCATTTGTTGGCTAAGTTTGAGGGTAGCAGCCACATTTTTAGCAGAGACAAATAGGTTTTGCTCGGCTTCGCTTAATGCTTGAGAAAGATCGCAAGGCCCAGGCACTACCGAAAATACCGCATCAATGCCGTGTTCATGCACCACTTCATAACCAGGCAACATCGCCCCCGCTAAAGCAATCACCGGCACTTCAAACTGCATGGCTATTTGCGCTGCACCATAAGGTGTTTTACCGGCAATGGTTTGGCTATCAATTCGCCCTTCACCGGTTATCAATAAATCCGCCCCTTCTAAACTAGCCGCTAGATCGACGGCTTCGGTAACAATTTGCACGCCGGGGCGCAGTTCCGCTTGCATAAATGCCAGTAAGGCCGCGCCCATCCCACCGGCAGCGCCACTGCCAGCAACATGCATAATATCAATGCCAAATTGGCTAAATACTACCGAAGAAAAGCGGCCTAAAGCTGCATCAAGCTGGCGAATCATCTCGGGGCTTGCGCCCTTTTGTGGGCCAAACACCGCACTAGCACCGTGTTCGCCACACAGTGGATTGTCTACATCACAGGCTACTTCAATGTCTACATCGGCTAAGCGAGGATCTAAGCCCGAGATATCAATGCTTTCTAAATCAATTAACTCGGCACCACCACGCTTTAAGGGCTTGTTGAATTTGTCATAGAACTGCGCGCCTAAGGCTTGCAACATACCAACACCAGCATCGTTAGTTGCACTGCCACCCAAACCAATAATTAGCTTACTTGCCCCAGCATCTAAGGCGGCGCTAATCAGCTCGCCAGTTCCATAGCTAGAGGTTTTACGCGGATCTCGCAAGGCCGGTTCAACAAGGTGCAAACCTGAGGCTGCGGCCATTTCAATTACCGCGGTTTGCTTGTCACCTAATACACCAAAAAAAGCTTCAACTTGATTACCACGTGGCCCGGCGGCCAACACTGGCATGATTTGCCCATTGGTGGCATCGACCATGGCTTGCACAGTACCTTCGCCACCATCGGCCAAGGGCACCTTGCAATATTCGGCATCGGGAAATACTTGCTGGAAGCCTTGTTCTATCATCTCGGCCGCTTCCATGGCGCTTAGACTTTCTTTAAATGAATCGGGCGCAATTACTATTTTCATCGGCTTTCCTTTTCAATCTATAGGCTGGCTGCAAGTTACTGCTGGGGCAGACAATCTTGGGTATAACTGCGGATCTGCTCACTCAGTTGTTTCATTAACTTACCTGCTAATTGCCAGTGATGCCAGTACAACGGCACCCTAACTTGTAGGCTAGGTGTAAGGTTAATTAAACTTCCATCATCCAGATGTTTAGCCACTTGCAAGCTTGAGTTAAGGCTATAGGCACCACTGGCTAAAGCCAGTTCCATAAAGGCTTCAGAAGAGCGTACTGTATGGCAAGGGTACTGCCCTGGGCTTAAAGAAAAATGCTCTAACAAAAATTGAATATGCATATCATCGTGCTGGTCAAACGACATGCCTGGCGCATGGCTTAAACTGTCTCTATTCACTCCCTTTGGAAAAAACCGCTGCACAAAATCAGGTGTAGCCACACACAAATATTCCATGTAGCCCAGGAAGTGACTATCACTACCAGCAACAGGTGTTGCATGACTAGTGACACAGGCCAGCACCTCACCACTGCGCATACGTTGCCAAGTGCGCGATTCATCCTCAACGTATAAATTCATCTCTACTCGTTGCTGTTGCAAGGTAGGTGTAAGTGCCGGAATTAGCCAGCTGGCAAGGCTGTCGGCATTAATCGCTAAGGGCAAGGCCTGCACCCGAGTTTCATCTACATTAAGCTGGTTAACTAGCTCGGTTTCTAGCTGCACCACGCGCTGATAATGCCCTAGCAGTTGCTGGCCTAGCTCTGTAGGCATAAGCGGCTGAGAGCGAATTAACAACGGTTGGCCCACTTGACTCTCTAGCGCTTTAATCCGCTGAGAAATAGCCGACTGAGTAAGATGCAAACGTTGAGCGGCACGCTCAAAACTCTGCTCACTTAACACCGAGTCCAAGGCTTTTAACAACTTATAATCAATATCACTCAGCTTCATTAGTAAAACTTATCTAGCATTAAAATTATTAGATATATTAAAGCAGATCTTATGGTTATAGTCCTGCCATTGTTTTTAACGAGCTTAACTAATGATTGCGACTTACTTCACCGGCCTTAGCTTAATGGCAACTCTGATCATGCCCATCGGCATGCAAAATGCGTTTGTATTAAACCAAGGCATTCGTCGTCGCCATCACTTGTTAGTGGCGAGCTTTTGCTCTTTGGCCGATGTGTTTTTCATGTGTTTAGGGGTGTGGGGCGGCGCCAAACTGTTTAGCGCCTACCCTTGGTTGTTGTACTCCATTAGCATACTAGGCGCTGGCTTTATGATGATGTATGGCTTTCAGTGTTTACAACGCGCTTGGCGAGGTGAAAGCAGCTTGGAGCAAGGTGAAGCTAAACATGAAGTAAAAGCGATTATTCTGGCCTGCTGCGCCTTCACCTTTTTAAACCCCCATGTCTACATCGATACAATTGTCATCTTAGGTGGATTTGCCGCTAACATTAGCGTGGAACAGCGACCGATGTTTGTCGCCGGCGGAGTGAGCGCTTCATTTTTGTGGTTCTTTGGTTTAGCACTATTAGGAGCTAAATTAGCCCCTTGGTTAGCCAAGCCGCGCGCCCAGCAAGTTATCGACAGCTTAATTGGTTTAATGATGTTTGGTTTAGCCATTTACTTGCTCAAGTTTGTATTTGGCTAAATTTGATAGTTCTCCCGCTTGCCAATGTCGTAGTGCATTGGCTGGCGACATTTCTGGTAAGCAATATAAATAGCCAACGCTGCAATGCTCAATAACAACAAACCACGCAAGCTTAACCAAGGGCTAAAACGCAGTAGGTAGTCAACAATTAACAAGGCACCTAACCAACGTAGCCAGCCCAATTGAAAACAAAAGCTCTCTTTAAATGCCAAGGCACCTACCACCAAGTAGAAACAAGCCAGCGCGGCATGAGAAAGCACTGGCCAGTGCCACAGGTAAAATGCCATTGCTAACCATAGCCCCAGCCACGCAGACCCTTGCACCAAATAACGAATAGCTTTGCTATATAAGTGTAAATTAAAGGCTTGTAATGCAATGGCTGCAGCCAATAACCACAAGGGCTGCCACATAACACCAAGCAGCAAGGCTTTATAGGCCGCAGCAGCAAAACTAAAACACAGTAATAACCAACCAATACGATAGAGGCTCACGCTAATTTTATCGATAGTATCTAGCTGTTCTTGATGCCCTACATCGGCCATGGCGTCACTCCTTTACTGCTATTAACGAGTTAGTGTTATTAGGGTCTATTGATCTTTGCTGATGGCTTTTGCAGCAATTTATTAGCCATTTAGGCAAGGCAGTGAGTGTGCAGTTAAGTGGGCTTAATAATCACTCGCTAACGCTGAATAAATGGCCAAGAAATGCTGCCCAAAGGGTCCGGATAAGCGGGCTTTACTCTTTGTTAAGCACTTCTTGCTTAGCCCACTAGGCCTTGAAGTGCTCGCCGCGATTAAAGCCCGCTTATCTCGAACAAAATTTCAACACCAAAGATCAACAGACCCTAGTATCAATGCCTACTTAAGTCTCTGGCTAAAATTAGCGCCAAGCCAATAATTTGCAGAAACAAGGCTAAGTTACGCAGGCTAGAGATCCAGCCCATTTGCTCGGTGTAATCATCCATCAAATCGAGGTTTTGCAAATACCAATTATCAATTCGATTACGTTGTTGATCTTGGGCTTTAGCGATTTGCTCATCTAGCTGCGGAAGGTTCTCTAGATCAAGAGGAGGCAACGACGCCATATCTAACCAATATTTTAAATCGTTTTGCAGCAAAGCTTGAACTTGGGACGGAATGGTTTGCTGATTGTGAGCAGCACTGGTGAGTAAGCTTAAAATAAGCTCTCGTTTGCGTTCTAAGGCATCTATTTGCAACCAAGTTTGTCGAATTAAGTTATCGTTGGCGGCTTGCTGTTGTACCAATTTGTGAGCGTCTTGGCTGACTCGGTCGATATAAAAGTTGGTCATTAGCGCAGCCACCACATTGAATAGCAAACCAATAGAGACCAACACTTGCGTACGTGTGATTGACCAAGCCATAACCATTTCCCTTCGCCACCAAGAAGCTCAAGCTAAGATACAACAAGCACCTCTGCTAGCAGCCCGCTTAGTTGCTTAGCGGACTTGTTACTTTGAACCTATCAACTAAGACCTGCTTTAAGCGGTTTGCATTTCTTATCATCGCTTGAGCTTAAGTATGGTTAGGGCTTTGATTTATTACTAGGGTCTGTTACTTAGCGCAATTTTGATTTACGCGCGGCAAACACTTGTCGAGGTGAAAAGCCGGTGACTAAAGCGGTGCCTAGCAGAATAACCATGGTGCCAACTACTGTGCTCCAACCAATGCTTTCTTGCAAAAACACACTGCCCCAGAAAATGCCAAAAATAGGAATTAAGAAAGTAACCGTTAACGCCGACGATGCACCAACATCACTAATTAGACGATAGTAGAGCAAGTAAGCCACTCCGCTACACACCACGCCTAAAAACACTACCGACAACAACAAAGAGCTGCTTGGCGTTTCAACGACCGGAAAAAACAACAAGGTGGGCAATACTAAAATTGTTGACGCCCACATGCCACCATGCGCATTAGCAAAAGGCTCAACCGATTTAGCCGAGTGTGCATAACTACTGGCAATGCCATAACACACGGCAGCGCCAATAGACGCAGCAATAGCCAATCTAGCGCCAGGCTCTAGGCTGGCATTATCAAAACCCACTAAAATAGCCACGCCCACTACACCAATCAGTAAGCCACAGACCTTTTTCACTGGTAACGCTTGGCGCAGCCATAAGGCAGAAATTATCGCCCCCCATATTGGCGCGGTGGCATTAAGAATAGACAGCAAAGATGCCGACAAAGTTTGCGCTGCATAGGCCAGCAATAAAAATGGCAGGGCGGAGTTGAAAAAGCCCAAGATGAAGTAGTGACGCCAGTGCTGCATAAGCTGCAGTTTCTTTTTTAAGAAATAGCCCACAACCAATAGAAACAATGCCGCAAAACCCACCCGCAACTCAATCAGCATGGCGGGGCCAAGCACTGGCGCAGCAATGCGCATAAACAAAAACGAACTTCCCCAAATCGCCGAGAGCAACAACAAGCGAATAACACTGGCTAGTTCCATTTAGCTTCCCTAATCCTTAAATCAAAAACGCAGTGTGCAACAAACTACATTAACAAGCGACCCGATAATTGCTCACAACAAAAAAAAGCCACCCAAGGGTGGCTTTTAGCAAGTAAGCAAACCGCTTAGCGAGCGGCTTTAATATGGTCAGCGATTAAGAATGCCAATTCCAAAGCTTGGTCTGCGTTTAAGCGAGGGTCACAGTAGGTGTGGTAACGCTGAGCTAAATCATGTTCAGTGATCTGGAAAGCACCACCGACACATTCGGTCACGTTGCGGCCAGTCATTTCAAAGTGAACACCACCTGCGTAGGTGCCTTCAGCTTTATGAATTTGGAAGAACTGCTGAACTTCACGTAGTACGTCATCTACGCGGCGCGTCTTGTAACCATTTGGCGCTTTAATGGTATTGCCGTGCATTGGATCTGAGCTCCACACCACGTTTTTACCTTCGCGCTCAACCGCTTGAATTAACGCAGGTAAGTGGTCTGCCACTTTATCTGCGCCCATACGTACGATTAAGTTCAAACGACCCGCTTCGTTGTTCGGGTTAATAATATCGATAATGCGTAATAGCTCTTCTGGGTCAGTAGTAGGGCCGGCTTTTAGGCCAATCGCATTTTCTACGCCACGTAAGAACTCGATGTGAGCATGGTCGATTTGACGAGTACGATCGCCAATCCATAACATGTGCGCTGAACAGTCGTACCACTTACCAGTAAGGCTGTCACAACGTGTTAAAGCTTGCTCGTAAGGAAGCAACAAAGCTTCGTGTGAAGTGTACAAGTTGGTTTCACGCAACTGAGGCGCGGTAGCTGGGTTAATACCACAGGCGCTCATAAAGGCCAGTGACTCTTCAATGCTGCCAGCTAAGGCTTCGTAACGCTCACCTAGTGGGCTTTTCTTAATGAAGTCCAAGTTCCATTTATGTACTTGGTTTAAATCGGCTAAACCACCTTGAGCAAAGGCACGTAGCAAGTTCAAGGTTGAAGTTGATTGGTTGTAAGCTTCGATCATACGCTGCGGATCAGGCACACGACTTTTCTCGTTAAAGTCGATGGCGTTGATGATGTCACCACGGTAAGAAGGCCAGCTTTCACCATTAATGGTTTCCATGTCTTCACTACGCGGCTTAGCAAACTGGCCAGCAATACGGCCAATTTTAACCACTGGTTTTTGACCACCAAAGGTTAACACCACTGCCATTTGCATTAGCGCTTTAAAGGTATCGCGAATATGACTGGTACGGAACTCATCAAAACTCTCAGCACAATCACCACCTTGTAGTAAAAATGCTTCACCCTTGGCTACTTTGGCTAAGTCTTCACGTAAAGCGCGTGCTTCACCAGCAAAAACGAGCGGCGGCTGATCAGCCAAATACTTCTCGGTTTGTTGAAGCTTTTCTTGATCAGGGTAAGTAGGTAATTGTTTTACTGGTTTGTCTCTCCAGCTTGAGGGTGTCCATTGCGTCATGTTGCGTTCCCGAGAGTGCTCTAAAAACTCCCATAATAGGCATTCTAGAGCGCATGAAAAGCGCTAATTTTAGTTTTTTTATGCGAGCTTAATTTTTTATTACTTCAGCGCAACAATAAAACGTAAATAACAACAAAAAAAAACAACTGAAACAGCTCACATTTTCATACAAATCTACGCTTTGGCCCATAGGGAGGGCACTGCACATTTGTTAACATGATCAACAAGATAACCACTTCTATGAAACCTATGAAACAAGCATCAGCAACCTTAAAAGACGTAGCCAAAGTAGCAGGCGTATCTCATCAAACGGTAGCTCGCGTGGTGAGAAAGTCACCCAAAGTTGCTGAAAAGACACGTATTAAAGTTGAGAAAGCCATTGCCGACTCTGGTTACTTGCCAAATCGCATGGCTCAACAATTGGCGCGTCGCAAGTCTCTCACCTTAGGATTTGTCTCAATTGATATCTCCTTACACGCTATTTCTAAAATTGCAGAAGGCATTCGTAAAGAAGCTGCGAAGCAAGGTTTCACCTTATCCATCTCAACCATGAATGAGCTAAATCCAGATGCTTGCAACCAAGCTATCGACGAACTGCTTGGTCAACAGGTTGATGGTTTGATCATTAATACCTCGGTGACCCACACGATGATCAAACAGATTCTAGAACGCGGCAATTTGCCCCCTTGCATCTTCATCGACTTTGATAAAACCAGCGAAGCCTTGCAGGTATCTCATGATCAAGTTGGCGGAGCTAGCCTCGCAGCACAGCACCTTATCGATTTAGGTCATACCAAGATCGCCCTCATTAACGGTGCCGAAGATACCTGTGTGGCTCATTGGCGTGAAACAGGTTGGTTAAACACCTTAGAAAATGCCGGGCTTAAACCGGTACACACCATTCATGGTAAATGGAATGCTCGTAGCGGTTATCAAGCTACGATAGATTTGCTAGATGCTGGCCACGATTTTACAGCGCTACTGGTGGCTAATGATGAGATGTGTTTAGGTGTGTTACGCGCCCTAAATGAGCGCCATATTAAAGTGCCAGAAGACATATCAGTAGTGGGCTTTGATAACCACGAAGACAGTGAGTTTTACAACCCGCCGCTTACCACTGTTGCGCAAGACTGCCTAGAACTGGGCGAGAAATCGGTAAGTTTATTGATGCAACAAATGAAAGAGCAAGCACCTGAGCAAGCACCTGAGCAAGCACCTGAGCAAGCACAAGTGTTATTGCCAACTCACTTGGTGCAACGCCAAAGCACAGCGCCAGTAAAATCTTAAGATCTTTAGCGACGGTCTTAGCGCTTAATTAAGGCTGTTTCATTGGCAAACCGCGGCTACGTTTTGTGTGCTCGCCATATACACGCGCCCAAACTCAGTTGTTCAAATTGAGCCTTAAACGAAGAATTTAACGGGCTACAAGCATACAAGCCAAACTTGACCGAACAGCTTGCAGCAGCCGGCGGATCGCTTTGCTCCGCTGAGGTAGCCCCAAGTTGATGCAAGTGGAAAATCCGCATTTGCTGATAGTTAACACCGTCATTTGCATACTCAATTAAAAAGTCTGGCCCGCGACGACTTAAGCGATACCAAATATGTTGTGGAGTAGCGATGTCGGTCGTGGCCCAATCGGAATAACCTAAGTTAGTGACCACCGATCCCAGCCGCGATAAGTGAGCCGTTTCATACTCGATAGAAGCTTTAAACCAGTTCTCGTCGTTGAGGTAAATAATCACCCCAGCTTGGTCAAACTGAGCTTGATAATTGAAGCTTACTTTCACGCTCAGGCTAAAGTTGTCTGCTCGCTCAATCAATAGTGCCGGCGCATTGTCATTGCGAAAACCATAATAGGAGCGCTGCCAGAAATCGGTATTGGCTTCGGTTTCGATCACTAACTGGGCTTCGTCTAAAACAAATTGCTTAGGGCGGTTAATCCATTGCCCCTGTGAAAAGTCTTTCATCATTTCACTCCTGCTGGCTTAAGCCCTTGGCGAATAACGCGCTAGCTTGTGTTGTAAGCTTCGCTTAACCGTAGGCCACTCATGATTAGTAATTGAAAACACCACCGTGTCACGATAACACCCTTGATCATCCACACTATGGTTACGCAAAACGCCATCTTGTTTCGCACCTAAACGGGCAATCGCAGCGCGCGATGCTTGGTTATGCCAATGGGTCCTAAACTCTACTGCAATCGAATCAAGCTGCTCAAATGCGTAGCCTAACAGCAGCAACTTACATTGGGTATTTACCGCCGAACGCTGGTAACTTTTAGCGTACCAGGTATAGCCAATTTCCAAGCGTTTATTCACCACATCGGCATTGCAAAAACGGGTTGCACCAATCAATTTATTTGTGTGTTTATCCAGCACCACAAAGGGCAAAGCCACACCTTGCTGCTTTTGCAGCAAAGCATTATCTAAATACGCATCAATGTTGCTGGCGTTAGGCACGCTGGTATACCACAGCTCACTCAAATTGCCATCGGCCTCGGCGCTGAGTAAGGCATCACGATGACTTGGCAACAAAGGGCTAAGCACTACATCATCACTGGCTAACTCGGTTTCGATTAAGTAAGGCTGTTGACTCATCGCCCATTCCAAATTGGCTGTTTAGTACCGCTCAGATTAATACGCAAGCAGATGAATAGAAAGCAAAAAGTGTGGTTAAAAATCAAACTACAGACGCGGTTGTTTTGACTACACTTAAGCGTAGTGATTGCAGCATCGTTACTCTCTATTGTTGGCTGCAACAAGCAAACTTTCACAACAAACTAAGGATCATTATGGGCATCATTATTTGGTTACTGATTGGCGCGGTAGCGGGTTGGTTAGCTGGCAATATTATGAAAGGCGGCGGCTTTGGTGTAGTGGGCAATATTGTAGTGGGTATTGTTGGTTCGGTAATTGGGGGCTTTGTCTTTAGTTTACTGGGCTTTGGCAGTACCAGTATGTTGGGTTCGCTGATTACCGCTGTAGTGGGCGCAGTTATATTGCTCTACATCGTGAGTATTGTGAAAAAATAAGCCGCAAAAGATGAAACAAAAAAGCCAGCTAATAAGCTGGCTTTTTTAATTACTTAAGACTTGATTAACCTTTCACAGCACCTGCTGTTAGGCCGTCGATCAACTTACGAGAAGTCATCACAAACAAGATCATTAATGGCACTACCGCAATGGCGGCACCGGCACAAATTGCACCCCAAGGTACCTGACCTGTACCTTGCAACGCACGTAGTGCTAGCGGCACGGTAAACATCTTCATGTCATTCATTACAACCAATGGGCCCATGAAGTTGTTCCACTGACCAATAAAGGTAATAAGACCAAGCGTACCAAAGGCAGGTGTAATAAGTGGAACCACTACACGCCAGTAGATAGCAAACTCGTTACAGCCATCCATACGAGCCGCTTCAATTAGCTCTTTTGGAATCGCACTTGAGATGAACTGACGCATCATAAAGATACCCATTGCACCACAAGCCATTGGGATGTAAAGCGCACGAGGTTGGTTCATCCATTCTAACTGAGACATAATCAACGCAGTTGGAATCATGCCCAAGAATGGAGGCAATAACATGGTGCCCATAATCAAAATGAACATTAAGTTACGGCCTTTGAACTCAAACATGGCAAATGCATAACCGGCCAACGAACAGAAGAATAAGTTCAATATTGTAGTAATTAACGCTACGTAAAAACTCAAACCAATGTTGTGCCAAAAGTACGGCAGTGCGTCTAACAAAATACCTACGTTGTTAACGAACTCTCCACCAAACCACACTGGGGGCGGCACCGATAGAATCGATGAGTTGGTATGCGTTGCAAATACAAACATGAAGTAGAACGGGGCCAACATGATGATAGAGCCCATCCCCACGATGAAATATGCAATGATATGGCTTTTAGTTAATTTATTCATAATTCGGTCCTACTTCTTCTCACCGAGCAATTTGTTGTTACCCCAGGTGAGGAAGGCAATCAGTGCAAACAGAATCCAAGAGATAGCTGATGCAGTACCAAAGTCACCCTCTACGAACGCAGTAATGTACATGTGCATTGCGGCTGTTTTACCTGCTTGCTCAATACCACCAGTACCACCGGTAATAATGAATGGTTCTTCAAATAACTGCAGGTTACCAATAATGGTTAAGGTTACCGCGAAGAACATCATCGGCTTAAGCATAGGTACAGTGATGTACCAGAATTGCTGCCAACGTTTAGCACCATCTACTGTAGCGGCTTCGTATAAATCTTTTGGAATGGTTTGCATTGCAGATAAGTACAATACGGTGTTCCACCCCACGTAGCGCCAGAACACTACGAAAGCAATCATGGTTTTAGTATATTCTGGACGGTTCCAGTCAATGTTGGCGGTTGGGAATAACCAAGCCAAAGGTTGAATGTCGCCTACTGTCCAGTTACCTGCAGAGGTGAATAGCATGTTGATCATGCCGAAGTCACGCGAAAACAAGGTAGTGAATACCAAAGAAATCGCCACCGACGAGGTAATGAAAGGTAAGAAGTACATACCCACTACCGTGTTACGGCTGCGTTTAAAGCTGGTATGTAAGAAATAAGCTAATGGGATAGCCACCACGTGCTGAGGAATACCCGCAGCTAGAGCGATCCAAATCGTATTGTAAACAGATGTTTGGAACCAATCATCGGTTAAGGTAAAGGTAAAGTTTTCGATACCTACCCATTCCATGGCACCTAAACCCGCTGCCGGCTCCCAGTAATGAAACGATAGAAATAAAGAAAACAGTAAGGGAAATAACCCAAACACAGCAAAAATAACAAAAAATGGACTGATAAATACGTAAGGAGCCCACTTATAGCCACTAGCATTTAGTCGCTGCTTTAGGGTCCGCTTTCTAGTTTTTACTACTGGTGGTCTTACGGCAGACTCGACAGAAGACATCTTTAACTCCCGACAAAAAGAAAGAGAGGGAGGCAAGCTCCCTCAGTGTTAATATTAACGTCTAGCGCGACGTTTGATTTGTTTCGCAGCGTCAGCTAACACAGTGTCAATGTCAGCATCACGCTCTAATACAGCTTCTAAAGCATCGTTTACGATTTGCTCTGCAACTGGATCATGCTTGTGTACGTCCATTGCTGGAATACGGTCAGCAGCTTCTTTCCACTCTACGCGAGCCACTTGGCCGCCTAAGTACTCAATTGGTTGATTGATGAAATCATCGTTTTGAGCTTCTACAAGAGCAGGGAAAGCGTCTAAATCACGGAATGCAGCAATTTGCATTTCTTTGTTTAGCGTCATGAACTTAATGAATTCCCAAGCCGCTTCTTTGTTTTTAGCTTTCTTAGGAATACCGTAGAACGAACCACCCCAGCTTGCGTATGCGCCTGCAGGTAGGTGAGAAGAGCGCCATAAACCTTTACTTTCTGGAGCAATCCAACCATTTAAGTGACCGCCTAACCAAGCACCCATCATTTGAGAAGCGATAGTGCCGCGACGTAAACCTTCGGTCCACTCAGAGCTCCATGCGCCTACTTGAGCATCGATACCTGCTTCACGAACCGCTTTCGCTAAACGGAATGCTTCTTTAAAGCGATCTGACTCAACAGTAATGGTGTTGTCTGCATCAAAGTAGATACCTTGGCCATCTTTCAAGCCACTGCGAATTACGATGTCTTTGATATCTGTAGCACTTGAAACAAGGTAAGAACCTGTTGCTTCTTTAATTTTCTTACCAGCTGCAATGTAAGAGTCCCAATCTTTAGTTAGGTCTTCTTTAGTTACACCTGCTTTTTCTAAGATATCTTCACGGTAGAACAATGCACCTGGGCCAATATCGGCTGGGATAGCAGCCAAAGTACCACTACCACCGGTAGCTAGTGGAACAGTGAACTTAGAGAATAGTTTTTCGTATTGCTCTGCGCTGTAAGGAGCGGCACGCAGATCTTCTAAGCCACCAGAAGCTGCAAAGCGGCCAATGTAGCCATATTCAATACCCATTACGTCAGGCAGGTTACCGCCAGTCGCAAGAGCAGTAGTCATTGCA
This sequence comes from Agarivorans sp. JK6, assembly GCF_045277145.1. Lineage (NCBI taxonomy): Bacteria > Pseudomonadati > Pseudomonadota > Gammaproteobacteria > Alteromonadales > Alteromonadaceae > Agarivorans > Agarivorans sp. JK6. The sequence goes on from NZ_CP113525.1 coordinate 4,260,570, forward strand.
TTGTGGTGGTCACCATATGCAAGTGAAACTAATTTAATTTCTACTTCTGGGTGAAGCTTCTTGTATAGCGGAATTGCTGAGTTTACCGCTTGGTCAAAGCTTGGGAATGAAGCAACTGTTAGGGTAGTTTTTGCCCATGCTGACGTTGCGGTTAACGCCAGCGTGGTGCCTAGGGCTAACGCTACTGTTCCAAGTTTCTTTTTATTAAACATCCTATTCTCCTAAGTACATGAACTTTATTATTATTCAATGTCGCAATTGGCTAGTGCGCCTACGCTTTTACAAGCGCTGGGAGTAACTAGTTCATTTTTGGCAAGATTGCCTTTCCGGTTTCATTGTTAAACAAGTGGATCCGCGAGATATCGAAGAACAACTCCACTTTATCGTCCATATCAGCGTTTACATCATCAGCAATTGCCACTTCAGCAATAAAACGTGCACCATCCAGCTCACACTGCACGTGGTAGGTAGAACCAAGAAGCTCGACGCCGATAACATCAGCTTTCACGCTACCAATTGTTTCTGATTCAATAGAACGTTGATGTAGATACAGGTCACTTGGACGAATGCCCAAGGTACATACTTGGTTGTCTTCGCTGTACATCGCAGGTAAGTCGATGTGTTGGTCAGAGAATACCAAGCTTGATACTGTGCCAGCTTTCTTAATAGTTGCTGGGATCATATTCATTTCTGGTGCACCAATGAATGAGGCCACAAACTTATTGGCTGGCTCTTCAAAGATTTCTTTTGGTGTACCGACTTGCTCAATGTAACCGTCTTTAAGAATCACGATGCGATCGGCCAAGGTCATAGCTTCTACTTGGTCGTGGGTTACATAGAGAGTAGTTGTGCCTAGCTTGTCGTGCAGAGTTTTAATCTCAGCACGCATAGAGCCACGAAGTTTGGCGTCTAGGTTAGATAAAGGCTCATCGAATAAGAATACTTCTGGAGTACGTACCATTGCGCGGCCCATTGCCACACGTTGACGCTGACCACCAGATAACTCTTTTGGCTTACGTTGCAGCAATGGTGTTAGCTCCAACATGTCTGCTGCGTATTTAACACGCTTAGCAATCTCATCTTTCGCTACGCCGGTCATTTTCAAACCAAAGGCAATGTTTTGCTCAACGCTCATGTGTGGGTATAGCGCATAGCTTTGGAACACCATGGCGATGTTACGTTCCATTGGGTGTAGGTCGTTAACTAATTCATCGGCGATGAAAATCTCACCGTCTGAAATATCTTCCAAGCCAGCCAGCATTCTTAGCGTTGTTGATTTACCGCAACCAGAAGGGCCAAGCAAAACCACAAACTCGCCATCATTAATGTGCAAGTCGAAGCTTTTCACTACTTCCGTTTTACCAAAACGTTTTTTCAAATTATTAAATGTAACTGCTGCCATGATGTTTCATTTCCATAAGTTTTAATGTGGAGAGGCGTTAATATGAGCCAACAGATTCGCTCCGTTTCAAATCCCATGTAAGCGCTTTCTTGGAATCAACTTTAGCTAAGCCTGAAAAGGTCTTCAAACGAATAAAGGTTAAGATTTGAGGCCTGTCATAAAAAAAGCCAGTATCATGACAAATAGCAACAATTAAACTATAAAACATAATATTTACTGGCTAAAACCGCAGAACTGGCGGGAAACAGCCACCAAAAAAAACTCAATTATTTGTCTTAAGAAAGGCTTTCATAGTGTGAAAAACTATGTCAGAGGGGTATCACGCAAACTTTTGTCTGTATTGGTTGGGTGTCATCTCCATCTCCTGCCGAAACAAATAATATAAATAGTGCTGGTTAGAGAAGCCCGCGGCATCGGCGATGGCATCCACTGAAGAAGAGGTTGAAGTCAGCTGCTGCTTAGCAAATTCCATACGTACTTGATGTAATTGCTGGTGTACCGTTTTACCAAGAACCTGTTTGAATCTTGTTTCAAGAGTTTTGCGAGATACCGCACAATAGTCGACAACTTGCTCCACTTTGATTCGGCGGTGAAAATTGCTATTCAAAAAGAATAAGGCCTTAGTGATCAAGGGATCGGTTTGGGTAACGTTGTCGGCAGAAGCGCCACTCACTAACTCGGTAGCTGGTACCAAAACTTCACGCGCTGGCTTACCATCTATTTGTTCTTGCAGCACCGCTAAGGCCTGTTCACCAATTTGTCGAATGGGCAATACCGCAGAGCATAATGAAATGGGTGATAAAGCGCTTTCAGTAGGGTCTGCATCAATACCAATTAACGAATAGTGCTCGGGTACACTGATGTTTTGATCGTTGCATAGGCTGGCAAACTGCCTGGCCTGAGTATCAGAAGCTGCTACCACTCCTACAGTGCTCTCTGGCGTCACTAACTCAGGCACGGTTAACTCTACATATTCGAGGCGATATTTAAGGGCGATTTTGGCTAGCGCAAATTTACGCTCTTTTACCCAAGGTGCGGTAAATGCAGGCACCCCGCTAAAGAAGCCAACACGACGAATGCCTTTAGCCAAGAACGATTGTACGATGAGTTCCACAATGGCGAAGCTATCGGGGCTCACTCTTGCTAAATGAGCTTGAGAAGGAAGGCTTAAACGAGAACCAGAAATAGCCACTAAGGGCAGTGAAAGTTTTTCACAAAAGGCGGCCACTCCGGGCTTATCAAAATCGGCAATCACCCCACAAAAGCGATCAAGTTTCACCAAATTAGCTTCTGAAATAGTCATTACTTCAGGCTGCATCCAACGAGCCATAGGACTAGGGTTATGCGTAATGCCCTGCAATATCTCTCGGTCATAGGGATGTTTAACATCCAATAATAACAATACAGCGTTATCTTTACGCATTTAAAGGCTCCTTTGCTCCACACTAGCGGCCAATACCAGTATAAGAGTATTAGTACCTGTAACTTGGCTTAGCGGCTAGCGCTAAGCCAAGAATATTTGCAGTGGTACTAATTATTCGTTCAACCATAGGATGTTGGTCACACAGCGCGGATAATACAAACTACCAATTGGCTTACCCGAACTGAACTGATCGCAACATGCGTGTTTGCTTGCACCTAGTGTTTGCCAACGTTGGTGAGCAGCATCAGCTTCCACGCTATTGGCTAGGTCAATGTTTAATACTTTACGCGCAACGTATTGGTTTAAATAAATTTTACTTACCCAAGAATTATCGGCGGTTGATGAGAGCTTCCATGCGCCATCAGGGTACAAACAATGCTCATCATTTAATATGTATTTTAGATGAGTTTTAAGTACTTTAATGTATTCCCCATAAGGGCCTTGTTCAGACACAGCCTCTAACAAACCCATCTCATAAGGGTAAACCAGGGCTTCAATAGCTGGAATAATCGCACTGGTGGAATGCCCATCAAGCACTGCAGGAATATAACCTAGCTGCGTATCAAAGCTGTTGCTTAACTTATCGGCGCAACGTTTAGCGGCGGCGAGAGCAATCTCTGCTTGCTCGCTTTCACCCAATTCTTGCAACACTTTAGCAATGGCTAAATACGCCGCCCAACTCTTACCTGCCAGGTAAATATTGCCACGTGCTTGGCCTAAACTATGATCGAGTGAATCGTAGGTGGTAATCTCGCCGCCTTGCTCGGTGCGAGCTGACTCAAAGCTCATAATGCCGTCACGCTGCTCAGCATCTGGGTGGTCACGGTTAAGCAAAGACTGTAAACAATCAATTAAAGTACCGCGCTGCTCAGTAGCAAAGTCTTGGTCATTGGTTTTGCTTATGTAAACCCCACAACACAATACCCAGTTGGTTAGCTGCTCATAGGTCATATGACTAAAGCAAACACGATCTAAACCAGCGACCTCATAAGAACTATGGCCTTTTGGACTCCAGTTATTCGATACACCCATGTCGTGAGTGAATGAGATACCACCCTTATGATTTTGCTCTGGATTAGCCGGATCGAAGATCTCGTCATAAAAACTATATTGCTTCAGGAATTGCTCTAAGGTGTTTTTCACGGTCCACGGGTTTTGCTGCATCTCAAAAAACAGCATATCAACGGTTAGGTCGAGGGTATTCATCATCAAATACTCGCCTTCATTAACCACCCAAACTGGCTCGGTGCCATCAAATAACCACTGAGTAGAGCCGTAATAACTGCGGGTAGCATGCGCCAACAAAAACTGCTGATGACTATTTAGCTTGCTCGCACGTAGCTGCTTGTCTGACGCTGCAGCGATAGCTGCATAGCTATCAAAGTGCTCTAGGCCGTAAGCAAGCACATCGGTTAAGCCAGTAAAATGCTGGGTGTAGTAATATTGCATAGCGCGGTTAAAAGTAACATTTCCGCCCAAGTAAAAGCCTAGCGCTAAACACAGCGTAACTGTTTCACCAGCTTTCACGTCAATCATTACCCCAGCAGTGGGGCCCAACATAAAGCAGTCATTATTTCCCATTTTGCTCAAGGCACTTTGCACAGAAAAGTGGCTAAAAGCACGTGCGCCCGGGCTTTGTGTAGCAATACCGATGCTGTCACGGCAAGTTACTCCTACCATGCCATTGGCATCGCCATCTAATAGTTTGTTCCAACGTAACTCGTCACCTTGCAGGGCAAAAAAACCGGTCCAGTCTTTATCAGAAGCATTATTAAAACTCAGCTCAACATATACTGCAGGACAGCTAGCTTGTTTAAGCTTTTTGTGTTCTGCCAAGCTAGGATCAGGCACTTCAAAAAACGGACTCAACACCTTAAAAGAAATACCTGGTGCGGCAAACGTATCGCTAGCCCAAGCATAATCACGCTGGATATCGTCAAACAAGCGTTCCGTTAAGCTAGAAGTATCATCCTTTTGCACATAGCGTTCACTTTGGTCGTTAGCGCCTTTGTAAAATGGAAACGCGTTAACTACACCTTCACCGTCTTGATAACCCACAAATACGTTACCGGCAAAAGGCGCACCTAACTCCAGCCCCATTCCTCCATGCTCGCCAAACTCCCCTACTGTAAAACTCGCTAACGCGCCCATAGGCGAGTGGTGTGCATGAAAAAACTGCTGATTTTGTTCCATAATAACTCCCAAGGAATTAAGGCGCCGGCAAGCTAAACCTCACCAATTACTTTAAATAATTAGCGAAATCCACGCATTTTAGCGACCAAGATTAGTCAAAACTGTTAGCGCTAACAGAGCTACAAAACAGTGTAAGCGCTTTCATGAGATTTAATCTACCCAAGCTAGATAAGTGATTCAAAGAAATAAGCGGCAAGATTTGAGTTCTGTCATAAAAAGCTGGGGCTTTATGACATAAGGAAATAGCAGATTGAAAAAACGTAAAGGCATGTGGCAAAACAAACGCCGCAAGCGACTTCACTTTAGCTCAGAATTAAGGTGCTAAATAGTAGCTAGAGATTGCTAAGCACAGCTGACAAAGCCTTACAATAAAGCCTCTGAAGCCATAATCAAATTTCTATCAGTACTGTATATTGAAGGCCTCAACCTTGCTCGGACGCATCAACAGGCTAAAAAGGATTCTGCGCCAATGCCCCTATTCAACAAATACTTATCGATAAAAATTGCTGTTAGCCTGCTAAGCGCCATAGTACTCGCTGCCTGTGGCGGTGGAGGAAGCGAAGCTGCAGCACCAGAGCCAGTGGCTCAAGTGCCACAAAACATTATTAATAATGCCTATATCCTTGATACTCACCCGGATGCAGGTTTGTTAAGCGGTACTATAGCCATCACGTTAAACCAGCAAACTGAAAATCCTAATGCAGCTGCAGATTCGGTGTGGGTTTATTGGGCCGATGAAAATGGACAAGCCAGCGGTGAAGCATGGTTTAAAAGCAGCGCCAATAACCCCTATTCTATTGCACTACCACCACAAAGCAGTATTCCAGCAAATACCAGCGCGCTAGTATTGCACCCAGCTAATGCTCAAGGTCTGTCTGAGCAAGGCACACTTGTTCCGTTTCACGACTTCAAAGGTAATGCACAATTATCCGGACCAGGGGGGAGCTACTTAACCCCTTGGCAATATGGCGACGACCGCCCATACATTGCCGTGCAACGCATTGATCATCAAGGCGGAGTATGTATTTTTGATAATGGCTTAGTCAGTGTGATTGATATGCAAAATCAAACCGACCCTCGCGCCCACGATGTCGAACCAACGGCACTCACAGCCAACGAGCAAGCCTACCCGGCCTATGAGTTTTTGTGCAGCGACAACCCGGTTAATACTCACAAACCCTTAGCCGATGACCAGGGCATATGGACTTACTCGGCCATTAATGACGCCATGTTCTACGGCACAGTTGTCTACCAAGCGTTCTTAGAGCAACTCAAAGAACCGCCTTTAGCAGACAAATTACGCATTAGAGTGCATTACGGTAGCCAATCCTCCCAGTATATTTTTTGGGATGGCGCTTACGCCAACTTTAGCGATGGAGTCCCTCTGTTTCTAAATTTAGCCACTCTCGATCATATCGCCCATGAAGTAGCCCACGGGGTGTTAAATAGAATTAGTCCACTTGATGGATTTGAGCAGAACATTAGCATAGACGCGCAAACAGTGCATGAAGCCTTTGCCGACATATCTGGAGTCATGGTGAAACATGCCTTTAGCGGCGGTGATGATGTATGGGTTCATGGTGAAGAATCAGCCGGTTATACCCGCCAGTTAGATCAAATCGAAACAGAAGGTGGTGCTATTGCCAGTTATCTAGATTATGCGGATGCAGGAGACAACTACTACCTGCGTATTGGCATGCTAAGTTACCCCTTCTACCTTCTGGCAAATAAGTGGGGAATTGCCCCAACTTACCAAGTTTATCTGAATGCCGCTAAACATTGCTGGCAACCAAACTTAAGCCTTGAAAGCGCCGCCCAATGTATCAAGCGACAAGCACTAGCGGCAGGTTATGCTGCTGATGATGTGAATCAAGCCTTTAAAGCAGTGAAAATAAAGCTGTTTGATGAAGGTGTATTAAGCCACTATCGCTATCAAGCAAATGAGGAAGGCTTTCAGTTTAGCGACAACAGTCGCAGCACCAGTGAGGTTATGAGTTGGCATTGGGACTTTGGCGATGGCAGCAGCTCAAACTTGGCTAATCCTTCGCATGTGTTTTCTGAAGGCAGTTACCAAGTGACTTTAACCGTCACGGATCAATCCAACGACCAAGACAGTTTTACCCGTACCATAGCGGTAAGCTCTAACTAAAAAATTGACCAAACGCTAATCGAAAAAACTCCCCGCAGGAAGGAGGCGGGGAGGAAACAAAGTTGTAGGCTGAACCACTGATAGAGTCACACTAACAGCGATTGTTGTTGTCGGAGTTTGCTATGGGATTATGAGCAAGGCGCCTACAGCTTGTTCAAACTTAATTCACACTCGTTAAACGAATGTTCTGAAACGTATAACTCACGCCCGGCTCTGCTCCTCCAACAAAAAACGCAAAAGCCGTTTTAGGATCAGAGTGGTCGGCGGTAAAACTAATATCAATTTGCTTGGGTGTATTATTTACCGCAACATCTTCGGCAAAATATGTTGCGTAATCACCCGAATCTTTTTGCAACATAATAGTCAGTGGGCTTTGTTTACTTGCGCTTACTTCAGCCACTATTTGATAAACCTGCCCTTTTGTCAGGTTTACTCTTGGACGCTTTAATTGGATCTGCCAAGGGTTACTGGCTTTATCTTCTATGGTAATAGTGACGCTATTGCCGCTAAAATTAAAACGGCCAGAGCCATCGCCCCAACCATCGGTTCCGGCATTCACTGGCTCCCAACGTTTACCTCCATCTAAGGCAATGTCTAGGCTCGCGGCATAGCCCGATGTGGCCACGGTTACTAAGCCAAACGCTAATATAAAAGGCTTTAAAAAATTCACAATTTGTTCCTTAAGCTGGGTGCCCAACGCTCTAATAAGTTGAATTAAACTTAATATTGTTAAGGCTATAACTCACACCCGGTCGCCCTTCCCCAAACATAATCGCAAAAGCAGCATGTTTCTCATCGTTAGGCATGGTGAATTCATAGCTATATAATTTTTTCTCTACACCAACTAATTCAGTGCGTTGGAAGTAAGTTGTGTACTCTCCGCCATCTTGCTGTACCGTAAAACTAAGGTTGCTAGGTTCACTGGCAGAAGCCTCCACAGAGATTTCGTACTTTGTATCTTCAAACAAATACAAAGGGCGTTTAAGCTGAATATGCCAAAGATTACTGGCTTGTTTCTTTATTCGAACATTGGCCTGTTCATTAGCTAGACTAAAATCTGCAACACCATCTCCCCAACCTTGCAGGCCTGCGCTTATTTTCTCCCAGTCTTTGCCATCATTGAGGGTGTAAGTCACCATGATTGACGGAGAAATTTGTGCCTCTGGCTCTGAGGTGGTACTTGCACAAGCCGCTAAAAATACAGCGCTAACAACAGCAATAAAAACATAAAAACCTTTCATCTTCATATTCCTCTTTGTTAAACCACGCTAGCACTTTAGCTCGCGTGGTTAACTAGCAATTAGTTACTCACAAGACCACTCAACCGCGCCAGCTGGCACTGTTACTGTTTTCTCAAAAGCCACTTTTCCAATTTCGTAGCTAACACTCTCGTTACCACGAATATCAAAGCTCATTAAATCGTTCACCTTTGTAATATCAAATGCACCGGTGGCGTCCTGTATCGAGAAACAGCTCATAGGTACCACTACAGTTGTCCAGCCGTCGGCTTCAAGGTCGGCTAATTGCGCTTGGCTAAAGTAAAAGGCTTGACGATTTTTGTAGTCTTCGCCGGCATCAGTATTGGTTTGCATGAAGATCTGGTGAGAAGTTTCGCTAGTGGTAGCCACCAATACCGACAGGTCAATTAACAACAATCCATTTTGGTATTCGCTAAGATCTAGCTGGTTCTCTGCGCTACCCACAATAAAGTACACTTCCGCTGGGCCATCTTCGCCAGCCGAGAAGGTATCAACTTGCCAAGTTGCAACGCCGCCAGTTTCTTTTGCAGTTACCTGTAAAGAATCCGTTTTAGGGTAGCCTTCACCGCGTGCCAATACTTGGCGGTTATAGGAATCTGAGTTTGAGCCAACCATAACAGAGAAGTTGGTGGCTGCTGTTCCATCATTAAGAATGACTAAAGCTTCACTTACAGGTGGCTCTACCGGCGTCTCATCTACTGGTGGCGCCACTGGTGTTTCTTCAATAGCATCCGTACAACCAGCCAATGCAACAGCACCCGCTAACATAGCTACTTTAAAAACTGTTTTTTTACTCATATTCATTTCCCTTTGAAATTGTTAAAGGTCAATTAGTGAATTCACCAATTGAGCCAGCGGGAGCCATGTTAACGAGGAAAATAAAATAAAAAACAGCCTAAACGCTATATGAAAAGGGATTCATAAAGAATCATAAAATAATACAAAGCGGGTCAAATAATCAGAAAAAATGTCGAGCAATAAACTCAACAAGTACTTATAGAAGTGATGTTAACCTTACCAATAACCAATAAAATCAGGCTGCAAAGAAAGCTGTAAGCCTTTGTTATTAGGTGACTAAAGCTGTTTCACAAAAAAACCCCGCAGAAGGTGCGGGGAGTAAACAAAGTTGCGAGCTAAGCAACAGCATGTAGCTAATCCAGCTGTTACTTAAGTTGTCGGAGTTTGCTTTTGGGATTATTAGCAAGGTGCCCGCAGTTTTGTTAAAAACTAATTCGCACTCTTTAGGCGAATATTTTTAAAGCTATAAGTTACACCAGGTTTTCCGCCACCTACAAAAAATGCAAAGGCCGCTTTGGAATCACTTTTAGGCGCTTTAAAAGTTAAATCAAATGTTTGAGCATTCGGGCTTACTGATAAATCTTCTGCGTAATAAGTTGCATAATCGCCGGAGTCTTTTTGCACAATAATAGTTAATGGGCTTTTCTCAGTAGCGGTTACTTCAGCAGTAATATTATAAGTTTGGCCTTTCTCTAATTTCACTCGTGGGCGCTTAAGTTGAATATGCCAAGGGTTACTGGCTTTATCATTAACGGTTACCGTAGCGGTTTCACCATTAAAACTAAAAGCACCAGAGCCATCACCCCATCCGTCGTCACCAGCATTAACCTGGTCCCATCGATTTCCACTATCCAAGCTAATATCTAAGCTTGCTGCTGTTACACCTGTTGCAACGGTAAACAAACCGGCTGCTAATGCTAAGGATTTAAGTAATGTCATGATTTATTCCTGTACTGTAAAAAGCTGTCTAATAAAAATGACTAGTAGGTGGAATTCAGTTTGATATTACTTAGGCTGTAGCTCACCCCACGGTCAGCCTCGCCAAACATAATAGAAAAAGTTCCCTTCCTCTCGTCATTGGGCATGGTGAATTCGTAGGTATACAGTTTGCTATCGGTGCCAACCAATTCCGTACGATAGAAATAAGTAATGTACTCACCGTAATTTTGTTGAACAGCAATCACCATATTGCTTGGCTCACTGGCAGAAGCCTCAACACTTAACTCATATTTCATATCTTCTAATAAAGCCACGGGACGCTTTATTTGAATATGCCAAGGATTACTCGCTTTCTTTTTAACTCTAATATTGGCTTGTTCATTCGCTAAACTGAAATCAGCAACACCATCTCCCCAACCTTGCAAACCGGCACTTACTTTGTCCCAGCCTTTACCATTGTTAAGGGTATAGGTGACCATCATTGGAATTGCGAACTGATCATCTTCGCTGCCGCTCCCGGAGTTTTCTGTATTGGCACACGCCACTAAAAAACAACTAGCAAGGACAGTGAAAAAAACATAAAAACCTTTCATTTTCATATTCCTTATGAGCCATATATCCATAAAACGCGCACGGTAATGCTACTGTGCGCGCTCAATCTAGTGGTGCTTATTCACAACCCCACGTTACAGCGCCTTCAGGCACAGTAGCGTCGGCGTTCAAAGCAACTTTACCGATTTCGTAAGTAACTGCGTCATTGTTACGAATATCAAATCGGAACAAGTCGTCTACTTTAGTTAAATCAAAGGTGTCGGTTGCTGCAAAACAACTCATTGGCACTGCGATTGTCGTAAAGCCAGCAGATTCAATTGCAGCAAGGTCTGATTGGTTAAAATATTTCACAGTGCGGTTTAAGTAACCAGTACTACCATCGCCAAGCTGACTTTGCATAATAAGTTGGTGGCCAGTAGAACTTGGGTCACCCGCTACAATTACAGATAAATCAAATGTTAATAGGCCTGCTGCATATTCAGTCAAATCCATCTCGGCAGCATCACTACCCACAACAAAATATACTTCACTGTTAGCAGGATCAGCAGCGGCAACAGTATCAATGTCCCAAGCATACGAGCTATCAGCAGGGTTAGTGGTAGGTGCGGCCTTAATAGCAGCCATGTCAGTATTTGCTGTGCCTCGTGTTAACACTGTACGAGCATAACTATCGGTGTTTGAGCCAATAATAACGCTCAAGCCCTCTGCAGGGTTACCATCTTCGATAATTACAAGTTCAGTACCCGGCTCTGGTGGCTCTACTGGTGGCTCTACTGGATCTTCAATTGAATCGGTACAACCGGCTAATGCAACTGCGCCAGCTAACATCGTGATTTTAAAAATTGCGTTTTTGCTCATGCTCATCTCCCTGTGAATTTGATAAGGCAGTAGGTCCGTGTTCCTTGTTGCCTATGGAAATTATCCTAGGGTTGGCCAGCAGCCAAAAAAACGATAATGATCACAATGTAAGCGCTAACACGACATAAAATTCAATATCGATGATTACATCAACAAATAACTAAAAATAATGAATCAAATTGCAAAGCTATTACTGAAAACATAACATGCTGTTTTTAAAAAGCTTTAATTCACCCATGTAAGCGATTTCATTAACATGTTTGATATTTAATCATCAAAAACCTTGAATAAAGTAAGCATATAAATTCACAACGTATTTACTAAAAATCACAGTATTCTAGAGGGTATATTTCGCAATTTTCATAGTGTGAAAGAATTTTCATAAGCCCAAAACAAAATCAAGAAACAAAAAAGCAGAACTAATAGTTCTGCTTTATCAAAGACTTAAAAATTGCTATTTAATCTTTAGCGTTAAGTTTTTCTTCCATTTCCGCGACCTTTTGCTCCAATGCAGTTAGTTTTTCACGAGTACGTAATAACACCTGAGTCTGCACATCAAAGTCTTCGCGATTAACCACATCAAGTTGACTCAACTTTGCTTGAATCACTTGCTTTACTTTACGTTCAAACTCATCGCCGGCATTTTTCAATCCTGGCGGCACCATATCGCTAACTTGCTTAGCAATCTCTTCAATTTTGGCCGGGTTAATCATGGTTATCTCCTTTATTTGGCCTCATTGTATAGAAGCTGTTTTATTGGCTCAAGCTAGCAAGCTGACTATTAGTTCTGTTTAGCCAGTACTGCATCTATAGCAAATATATCATCAAGTACGCCTTGCTCTCGCAGGCGACTAAGTGCTGTTTGCAAACGCTTAGCTTGCTCCATTTGATTGGACGCCCGCGACCAGTACAAATTGCCGTAACGAGTAGCAAGATGATACACAGGAGTAATACGCTCTGGCTCTACGTAGAGCTCTTGCAAAGAGTGATTGATCGAGTAATTGGTGGCTACCATTACGTCTATACGCTCCAGTAATAACATCTGAATACCTTGCGCAGTATCATTAAAGCTAACTCGTTCAATATTGGGGTTGTCGTCAATATCAGGGCCATAAGCAGCGCCACGAATCACCCCCACCTTTTTGCCATTTAGCTGTTTAATGTTATTAATTGGCTGCTCTCCGGCATTGGCAATAGCAACCACTTTCACTGTAACCACTTGACCTAAATCCACGGCAATTTGTTCAGCCTTAGGGCTAGCAAACATTACCGCGAAGTCGGCAGTGCCAGATTTAATTTCTTTAATTACTCTTGGATAGGGCCGCATAACATTATTAAAGGGAAGCTCAGCTTCGCTGGCAAGCGCACGCGTAAACTGAACTAACAAGCCCTGTTCATGTAAGTCAGTGCTTTTGTAGCCCCAAGGCTTTACCAAGCTGGTCGAAAACTTGGCAGGTGCAAGATCTGTGGCCAACACATTCCAATTCACTAACAGTAGTAAGCAACACAGTAGCCGCATCCAAACCCTTAAATAGTTATATCGCCTGTTATTGGCTAAGTTTAGCAAACTGCGCTCCCAACACGGTTTGCAACACACTGGCTTTAAGTTGCAAAGACAAGCCTCGCTTACCAGCACTTACCACTACTTCAGCAAATTGCTCGGCACTACTATCAATAAACGTAGGCAATCGCTTTTTTTGACCAAAGGGGCTAATGCCTCCTTTAACATAACCCGTGGTTCGCTCGGCTATTGGCACTTCTGCCATGCGCATCTTCTTAATGCTAGCTGCTTTCGCCAGCGCCTTTAAATCAAGTTGGCCGCTTACCGGAACTATCGCCACCACCATATTTTTGGGGTTGCTGTCGTCACAGGCCACTAAGGTTTTAAATACCAGCTCTTCGGCTAAACCCAACTTTTCGGCGCTGGCTTGGCCAAAATTGGCTTGCTGCGGGTCACTCTTGTATTCCAGCAACTGAAAATCTTGTTTAGCTTTTTTAAGTTGTTGTACTGCGGGAGTCATCGCTACTACCTTAGTTTCGTGCGGCTATTTGCCAAAATCGCTGCATCAGCGGCTCGTGCAACCTTCTTGATAACATACAGATCCCCAAATCAAAAGGTTCAAGCTCCACCCCTACTGCAATACTTTGAATACGCTCGCGAACTGGGCTGTTATCTACCACTACCTCTGGCGCAATACCCACTCCACTGCCCAAGGCCACCATACTCACAATCGCTTCATGACCAGCAACCTTGGCATACACATTAGGCGTAATACGCATTGCCTTAAACCAATGATCAATACGCGCTCGCGCTGGGCCATGCTCCGGCAAAATAAAGGGGACTTGATCCCAAGCAATAGGGTTACGCTCTAACAACTTACGCACATTGCACGACACGGTAGGGCCAATAATTGATAAAGGAATTTTACTAATACTGGCAAAGGCCATGTTTAAGGGTAGCTGCTCGGGTCGCGCCGCAATAGCAATATCGACCTCGCCATTGGCCACCTTATCTACCGCCATAGCAACATCACCCGTGGCCAACTTAATGTCGGCATTTGGGCAAGATAAGCGATACTTATCTAAAATATCTGGCAAGTGGCTATAACTGGCAGTAACCGAGCAATATAAGGTGAGTTCACCAGCCAACTCGCTAGACTGCAAAGATAAATCCATTTGCAACATACGCCATTGCTCTAACCAATTTTCGGCAAAGCTACGAAAGCGCTGCCCCGCTTGCGTGAGGTGCACACTACGTTTATCGCGAGTAAACAAGGCACTGCCTAACTCATCCTCAAGCCGCTGGATCACTCGGCTTAAAGTTGACGCACTCACATGCATAGACTGGCTAGTTTTAGCAAAGTGCAAGCTATGGCTTAAATGCAAAAACAGCTCTACGCTTCGAACATCCACGGCATACTCCTTAACCAACTCATAAAATCACTATTTCACTTTCTGCAATACAATATCCCAAAATCATCATTTTACGCAATGCACCTTTCGGTTTATATTGAGCCCATCACGAGACAGGTATAAGAAACGCGCTCATAAAAGAAGTGCATCGGGATCTCGTAAACACAACAACACCATCATCATTTGATTAACGCTATTTTTACGGAGTCGAACATGGCTAATTATTTCAACACCCTAAGCCTACGCCAGAAGCTAGAGCAATTAGGTAAATGTCGTTTTATGGATCGCAGCGAATTTGCTGATGGTTGTAACTTTATTAAAGACTGGAACATCGTAGTTGTTGGTTGTGGCGCGCAAGGCCTAAACCAAGGTCTAAACATGCGTGATTCTGGCCTAAACATTTCTTACGCTTTACGCGATGCTGCAATTAAAGAGAAGCGTGCTTCTTTTGTTCAAGCTACCGACAACGGTTTTAAAGTAGGTACTTACGAAGAGCTTATCCCACAAGCGGATATGGTTCTTAACCTTACTCCAGACAAGCAGCACAGCAATGTTGTTGAAACTGTAATGCCACTTATGAAGCAAGGTTCTACCCTAGCTTACTCACACGGCTTCAACATTGTTGAAGAAGGCATGCAAGTACGTGAAGACATTACCGTAGTAATGGTTGCACCTAAGTGTCCAGGTACTGAAGTACGTGAAGAATACAAACGTGGTTTTGGTGTTCCAACCCTAATCGCTGTTCACCCAGAAAACGACCCTCAAGGTAACGGCCTTGCGATTGCTAAAGCTTACGCTTCTGCAACCGGTGGCGACCGCGCTGGTGTACTAGAGTCTTCTTTCGTAGCTGAAGTTAAATCTGACCTTATGGGTGAGCAAACCATCCTTTGTGGTGTGCTACAAACTGGCGCTATCTTGGGTTACGACAAAATGGTTGCCGAAGGTATTGAGCCAGGTTACGCCGCTAAACTTATCCAGTTTGGTTGGGAAACAGTAACCGAAGCCCTTAAGCACGGTGGCATCACCAACATGGTAGACCGCCTATCTAACCCAGCTAAAATCAAGTGTTTCGACCTAGCCGACGAACTTAAAGATCTAATGCGCCCATTGTTTGAAAAGCACATGGACGACATCATTGAAGGTGAGTTCTCATCAACCATGATGAAAGACTGGGCCAACGACGACGTTAACTTGCTTAAGTGGCGTGAAGAAACTGGCGAAAGCGGTTTTGAAAACGCACCAGTATCTGACGTAGAAATCACTGAACAAGAATTTTTCGACAAAGGCATCATCTTAGTTGCCCTAGTTAAAGCCGGTGTTGAACTAGCATTCGAAACCATGGTTGCTGCAGGCATCATCGAAGAAAGTGCTTACTACGAGTCACTACACGAGACTCCGCTAATTGCTAACACCATTGCCCGTAAGCGTTTATACGAAATGAACGTAGTAATTTCTGATACTGCAGAATACGGTTGTTACCTATTCTCTCACGCTGCTGTGCCACTATTGCGCGACACCGTGAACAACATCAGCCTAGAGTACATCGGTAAAGGTTTTGAAGAGCAAAGCAACGGCGTTGATAACGCTCGCCTAATCGAAGTAAACGAAGCACTACGTAATCACCCTGTAGAAGTTGTAGGTAAGAAACTACGCGGCTACATGACTGACATGAAGAAAATCGCCGTAGGTGGTTAATCTTATGATGTTTGGCCAGTGATGACTGGCTAAGCGTTAAAATTTAAAAGCCCTGAGCAGCAATACTTGGGGCTTTTTTACGTCAGCGACATCAAAATTAATTATCTTTTTGGGTGCGGTCAATATACTGCATTGCGACTCTCAAATACCCGGTCAACTCGCTAACCATCCCTCTTCTTCGTGAAGGTTTCATGTTACTCAAGGCACTCTGAAGCTTAGCGTCAAGATCTCGAACAAAGAGAAACTCTTCACCGACAAACTCATTAGAATTCAGTGCTTGATACCTTGAACGAAGAAATTGTCCAAACACTCCAATATCTTCCAGTGGCCATTTCTTAGCAATTGAGTTCACTACCTTCTCTAAGTCAAACTGGTGCAAGAATGGCCGATGTTCATAACTTCCATAGATATCTTTGCTAGATTCACTCCATGCTATTAAAAACCTTTTCTCCAAATCATCCATCGAGCTGATAGCTGATTCACGCTCGTAATGAGGCTTAATGTTGTCATAAAGCGTTTGAGTTTGCTTAATGTCAAAACCACGCATCGGGGAGTAGTTGCGATCTGAAACTACGTCCTCGTGTTTGAAAAAACCCAAAGTTTCAATAGCCTCTTTAGCTTGCTCATACTCTTCTTCAAAATTTTCATCAATAAACTGGTGTTGAACCAAGTAAAAATATGAGTCGAGAACCCTAAACCACTTTGAAAAAGGCTTCTTATTGCCTCCAAAAAGAAACTGTTTAGTCTCATCAATAGCATGATAGAAATCTTTCTCGCTAAAATGATGAATACTCATTGAAGAAATATAATCGACGGGACTTGTTGTTACTGGTAACGCAAAACCATCAACTAAGTCATCAGGGATCGAAATTTTGTTTAAGCAATATGAAACGAGATACGTTGTGAATTTGGTATTTCTAACAGTTTTTCTCAATAATTCTCCTTCCTCTGGCCTATCCTTCCAAGGCTCTGAATCTATGTTACTTGCATTTGATGATTCAAATATTTGTTCAATATTGCAACCCAGTTCATAATGAGCGTGACATATACGCAACACCGAATCCAAAGTTTGATTTGAAGCTGCGGGCTCATCGAGTTCTGTTATTTTTTTAAACCTTTCCTTAATCGGAACATACCTCTGCATCGCTCGTTGAATTACTCGTAAATTGGACATTTCTAGCGACTGAATAGTAAGGACAGCTTGTTCTATAGACGAGGGGTCTAGAAAAGAGGAGTATTTTGACTCAAGGAACGAAGTGATACTCTGAGCTGAAGAGGTAAGATAAAACTTATCGTTAAATGTTTTCTCCAATAAGCTTTTGTTTTCGATTTGCTTTTCATTAGCAATAACAATTATCGCTAAGTTAGCATTATTCTCTACTAGATTTAAACACTCACCCAATACCTCAGATATCAGTTGTTCTGAAGAACAACGCTCCAAGTCATCTATAATGAAAGCGCAATTACTCATTTTTGATAGAAGCTTGTGTCTAAATGGTTTTGTTAACGCATTACCAATCGCAAGACTCGCCCCATTATCACCACCCCACTTAGCTCCATTACCTGCTAAGTTCTTAAATATTGATAGATTTCTTCCTTTATCCTGCCCACTTAGATGCCTCAGCGATATTAGTTTGTCTCTAAAATCATCAAGACTGGTTACACCATACAAAGAAAGGTAATTAGTAGACTTGTATGCTTCAACTGACTCTAACTTTGGCCTTAAAGTATTTTTGGCCAAATAAGTTTTACCACATCCCCATTCACCACTTAAAAGAACCATCGAAGGAAAGCTAGGATCTATTATAGAGTCCAAAATCTGATCAGTTACACACTTAGTCATTTAGAGCGCGCCATTGAGAATTGATTGTAAGAACTCACTCTATCAAAGCTACTGACGTAAAACGCAGTTACATCAAAAATTTTTAACTCATCGAATAATCTTTGATAAAAAGCTTTCGCCTGCGGCGACGTCATTTTTCTTTGACGAGCAAAGAAAAACGAAGCAAAAAGAAAACTCGCCCTGCATTATCTTCTCCTTGCGTTGCTCGCGGCTAAGTGCGTCGAAAAACTCGCTTCGCTCAAACAGGTTTCGACTTAATCACTTAGCCACTTGCGCTACTCAGCGATAATGAAGGAACTAAAAAACAGCTCGGAGTTAAACTTTAAACTCACCGTAAAGAAACATTCAAAGCTGTTTTCTACTCTAGAAATCCAACGATTAAACAAACACTCCACAGGCACCCAAAACAAAAGGGCCTTAGAAAATAACAACGCGGATCAATCCCCATCATCTTCGCCGAGTAGCGCAGTCAATCAGCGATAAAGCAGAGCATTGTTTGAGCGAAGCGAGTTGCGCAGGCGCGCTGATTGATGAGCAACGCAGGAATTAAGAAGATGCGGGGCAGCCTTTCTTTTGCTTCGTTTTCTTTGGCTGTTCAAAGAAAATGATGTCGCCAATTTGGCTAACCTCAGGCGCCTTGTTTGACGCGCAACACAGGAATTAAAAAGATGCAAGGCAGCCTTTCTTTTGCAACGTAAGCTTCGGTTGTTCAAAGCTTATGAAGTCGCCGTCTAGGCGAAAACTAGGCTAACCTCTGGCGCGTTATTTAACGCGCAACGCAGGAATCAAGAAGATGTGGGGCAGCCTTTCTTTTACAACGTAAGCTTCGGTTGTTCAAAGCTTATGACGTCGCCGTCAAGGCGAAATCAAGGCTAACCACATGCCAAATAACTAACTAAGACTTATGAATTACCAACATCACCGTTCCCCATAAGCCAGTTAGCCAACTAAGGGCAAAGGTTAGCAACATAACTACCCTAACTATTACGGCAGTACATTAATCCGCTCTCGCCCATTAGACAAATTCTCCACCACTACTTTCGCGCCAATTGGCTGGCGTTTAGTTTTGGTTTCCAAAATGAATTTTTCACCGTCGTCCATATGAACAACATATTGATAATGCACCTCTTCTGTTTTAGATACTTGATGACCAGCAGCGCCACCGGCCACAGCGCCAGCAACAGTGGCTACGGTTTTACCACGGCCGCCGCCAACTTGATTGCCTAACAAACCACCAATGGCTGCACCACCAACTGTCGCTAAGCCGCTAGATTTCGTTTTAGAAACCGTCTGCTCACTGATCACCTCACCGTAAGAAGTTCGTAGCACGGTAATCGGCTCAGAGGCACAGCCTGCAAGAACAAAGCAGCAAAGAAGCGATAAGATTAAGTTTTTCATGGTGTTAAGAATCTTGTTTTTTTGCCGATTATACCCAAGCCAAAAACCAAGAAAGGCAAACAATAATCATATTTAGCTCACCTAAGCTCAAAACAATAGCAGGCTAGTTTTTACGGCCAATAAGCCTAGTGGTTTAGCCACTTTTTCCGTTTCAACCAAGGCAAGTTCTATTTGGCTGCACGGCGATTACCTAGCCATTATAAGTGCGCGTTTTGTTACTAAAACCTAGTTGACCCTAACTCAGTAATCACTGTCACAAATTCTGTATGACACATAGAAATTATGGGTTTATTGGTTATACCTAAAGTAAGGCTATTTAATAGCGAGACACCATTAGTGCGATTATTATCCAAACGGAAAACAATTCATCTACGCATTGCTTTGGTGTTTGTTCTCTTTAGTTTGTTAATAACATTTTTCTCATCGTTGGTTGGCTGGCATTACCAAAAACTAGCCATCTCATCACTGCTGGATGAGCGCGAGCAACTGGAAGATTTGCACACCAGAGAAGCCATAGAAGACATTATCTCTAGCTTTGAAAATACCTTAATCGCTATAAGCTCAAGTGATGCCTTGGACGCGGTATTAACGGCTAACCAAGCAACCACGCTTCCCCGCCTTAAACTTCGCCAGCTATTCATAGCCTTAGCCAAGGCGCGACCAGAACTATTGCAACTGCGTTATATCGACCAGCTTGGTCATGAGCAAGTAAGAGTTAATCATTCCCCGCAAAGTCGCGACTTTCAACTGGTGCTAGATGATCAATTACAAGACAAATCTCAGCGCTATTACTTTCAAGAAACCAAGGCGCTGCAGCAAGGCGAAATTTGGCACTCTCATGTAGATTTAAATTTTGAAAATGGTGAACTACAGCGCCCTCTTCAACCAACTATGCGTGTAGCCACGCCGGTTTACGTAAACCAGATGTTTCGTGGCATCATCATCTTGAATATTGACGCCGGCCCACTCATTGAAGCCTTAAAATATTCGTCGGTTTTTTTGGTTAGCCTAATCGACGCTCAAGGTGAGCTTTTAAGTCACCCCGACCCTAGCAAATCTTGGAGCGCTTATTTTCCCGAGCGTGGAGCATTAAGCGAAGTATACCCAGAGCTAATTGGCGAACTAAGCCCAGCCTTAATGGCAGCCAAACACAACTATCGTATGGACTTAGAAGACAGTTTTAACAACCAACAGGGTTTGTGGGTGCTTAAACAACCTAAACAACATGCGCTTGAAGAACTCTATAAAAACAGCCGTTATGCGGTGTTAACCAGTACTTTGATTATATTGGTGATAGCTTTACCTTTGGCTTGGCTAGTCTCCATCTACCCGACTAATTTGCAAACCAAGCTGGTTGACACTCTGCATGCGCTGCGTGCTAGCCGCAAACTGTTAGACCAACACATTATGTCTAGTACCACAAACTCTAAAGGAGTTATCACCGAGTTTAGTAGCGCCGCAGCCAAAGCCTTTGAAGTAGATAGAAAATCGATGATTGGCAAAACTCACGCGGCAATTCGTCACCCTAGTACTTCAACCAAAGTACATCGAGATCTTTGGGACACCATATTAGCTGGCAAACCTTGGCAGGGAGAGCTAAAAAACCAAACCAGTTCAGGAAAAACCCTTTGGATAGATACCGTGATAACACCAAGAAAAGATAGCCACGGAGAGATTTACGCCTTCACTCAAATCTCTCACGACATTACTTTGCACAAAGCCATGGAAGCCTTAAGCAGCACCGATAGCCTTACCGAGACCCACAACAGAAGAAAACTCGATCAACTGTTAGAACAACAAGCTCAACGCTATAAGCGAGCAGATGAAGAATTTGCCATAATCATCATCGATATAGACCACTTCAAACAAATCAATGACATTTATGGCCACCAAGCTGGCGACAAGGTGTTGATAGATGTTGCGGCGAGCCTAAAAGAAACGGTTCGGCAAATAGATGAAGTTGGCCGCTGGGGAGGCGAGGAGTTTTTGGTTATCTGCCCACTTACCGATCTTGAAGGCGCATACAAATTGGCAGAAAAACTACGCGCCGCTATCGCAACCAAATTGTTTTTACCTGATAAGCAAATCACTGCCAGTTTTGGCGTAGCTCAATACCTCTGTGACGAAGCCACCAACCACTTAGTGCATCGAGCAGATTTAGCCTTATATGAAGCTAAAAGCCAAGGTCGAAATAGAGTGACTACCGCTCCACAAGAGCTTGCTGAACAAGCCCAAAACAACCGATAAACCTGCTATTTTAGTAGTGCAGGATATTGATCGGTATACAGCCAATCATTATCACGACGTGGCGCATGACAAGCTTGGCATTGAGCTCGACTTTCGCTCACGTTTACCGTTGGTGTCGCGTCAAACATCGCCCATCCCCAACCTTCACCCCAATGAGGGTTATTAGCAAAGCGGCCTTGAGTATCTTTTATCATGACAAAAAATACATCGTTAGCTTGCTGGTGATATACCAAACCAGTGGTTAAACGCTCACTACTGACTAACTTAACGTCTTTCACAAATAAGGTGCCGTCGGGCCATTTTCCGGTACTGTTATATGCTTCGACAGCCGCGGCTTGAGTATAAATACCATTCAAATTTTGCACACGCATGGATTCACTCATTACCGCCGTTGTACCTAAATGAACCAGGTTACGCTGAAAATCAGCTGGAAAAGCAATCTCACCCTGCGTACCAACTAACTCAGCGTACACCTGGTTTAATGCGTAACTATTGGCATTAGCCATTCCGCTAAAACTAATACTCAAACCCAACAGCCCACTAACTATATATTTAAACATGCTTATTCCTCGGCAGTGACCAACACCACAACGCTTAACGATGGCGCTACTATTCCACACCCACCAAAGAAGCTGTAATTATCAGCTTTAAGTTTTACTTACAGGACTGGATTAAGCAGGCCTAAAACAACGGGGCAAGATAAAACCCTCACCAGCGCATTCGTACCAAAGTACGAAAAGAATGATTAGTTAATGATGATTTAACCAGCAAGCCTGTTAGCCATTGCTATATTCAACGTGCTCGCAGCAGTATTAATGGCGAGTTCATCTCAAAAACAATCCAAGGAAGGCAATATGAAAAATAAATCACTAAAAGTGATAGCTGGTTGGGTTTTGCTCTCTGTTTTCAGCTTCGCAGTGCAAGCCGCTGAAGAAGTAAGACTAAAGCATGCTCACTTCACCCCATACTTCGAAAATGGCTTTGATAGCGCCGAATTAGAGGGCGCAATTGAGGTAAAAAACATTGGCCCCAATAAACAGGTTTGGCTGCATTACCAATCATCCAACGGAGAGTGGTTAGATCACCCGGCCTTTTATGTGGGAGCAAGCCATAGCGGCTACGAAAACTTTGCATTTAGGCTGCCACTCGCCGGTTCGGTTGCCGCTACCCAATTTGCCATTAAGTATAAGGTAAATGGGCAAACCTATTGGGACAACAACCAGCAACAGAACTACCAGTTTAACGACTACCTGCAAACAAACCTCAGTCATCAAGCAATAGCACTTGATGACGCCTACCGAGCCAGCAGCTTAATCTCTGTTACAGCGCGCGCAAAATCACATAGCGAGCAAGATAAAGTGACCATGGTTTACTCTGACAACAACTGGAAAACCAGTTACCGCCGAGCGCTAAGCTTAAGTCACATTGTGGCCGACCAACATGGCCTTAGCGGCGTATGGAGTGGCCAACAGTACATCGAATACTACCGACACCTTGAGTTTTATTTAGAGTATGACGATGGACAAAATATCCATATAGATAATTACTACGGCAAAAATTATCGACTGTTTGATACCGGGGAACAAATTGGCCAGGGCCTACTGTTACAGCGTTACCCACAGGTATATTTTCGTGGTCAACCAAGCGGCTGGAATTCGATTCCGATGACCTTAATCGACGACTACACATGGTCTATAGTGGTGTATTTTGATGGTACCACCGACTTTAAGTTTGACGTCTACGATGACTGGTCACGTAACTTTGGAGACAACAATAACGATGGAATTGTCGACTTAAATGGCGCCAACCTAAAGGTAAACAGCGCAGGCTCTACCAGAATCACCTTTAATAGCCTCACCGGCGCTTACCAAGCAACATTGCTGTATTAATATATCGTAAGCACAAAAAAGCCTCGCTCTAGGGCGAGGCTCTATCATCACTAATTTGTCTAGTTGCTAATTATTTAGCGCTTAACTCAAACCAGTTAATGTTAAACAAATAGCCTGATGAACCTTTAAAGTTAAAGCGTAAGGTTTGCGCACCGGCTTCTAAATTAAGGGTATTTTCTAGGGTAACCCAGTTTTGCCAGCCACCTGTTCCTTTCACTTTTACCGTGGCTTTTTCAGCGTTATTAGCCAGCACAACAAAGCGCCCGCCATTAGTATCACTGGCTACTCGCGCAGAAAACGTATACTCGCCAGCAGCTGGGACATCGATGGCGTATTCCACCCAATCACCATTTTCAATATAACCAACATTATTTCCGCCATCAGCATCGGCCGTAGGTTCTGTTTGTACCCCTTGCTGTTGGCTAAAGTTTTCGGCCTTTACTTTAATCGCCGCATTAGCCGCTGTGCTTAGGCTAGCCATGGCAACTAGGGCCGATGTCAGCAGTAGATTTTTAATATGCTTAGGTAATACGCTCATTGATTTGCTCCCTCATTATCTCTATCAAATTATGTTCTACGACCAAATATCGATATGGCTTGATACTGCGCTAAGCGGATGTTCAAAATTCGGCCTAAGGCCAAAACTACTCGCATTTATTTCATCAGTTAAATTTATTTAACAGAGATTATGTGAACGCTCACACTAGTGGGTAATTTAGTTAAAGCTTATAAAAAAACAGAACAGCTTAGCGGGATCAAAAAAGCCCCAAGTAAACTTGAGGCTTTCAATCAGATTTAAGCGAGAGTAACTTAGACGCGACTACGACGACGCGACACAATGACTAAAGCTAAGCCTAAAATAAATAGCATAAAGCTTGAGCTTTCGCTTACCACTGCGGGTACTTGCGGGGGAGTCCAATCAAAACCATGGCTATGAAACTCTCTGCCACCTGTATAACTCTTGGCAGCTACACTTCCGTCAAATACAGCGCCACCAGTAATATCAGCATCTAAAGCTAGCACCGAACCTACGGTTGCTAAGTTATTGAAGTTGATTGATTCCGCTTCATAGAAGTTCCACAAAATATTCTCTGCGCCAAGGTTGCCTAAACCCGCATCAATGGCAAAGCCGTTCCCGGTAAGATTTACCCCACCAGCAATATCTACAATGCTACCAGATACGTTAATGATCACAGTTTCAGCTAAACCGGCATCTAAAGACAATGAATTGTTTTGGGCGAAGATACTAGAAAAATCAACATCAAACACCGCCACGCTATCGCTACCAGCGTAGGACAAATGGCTGCCACTTAATACTGCGTTACTGGTTAGGCCAGCGAAGTAAGCAGAGTCTGCTCTTAGCTCCGCTTCTACGGCAGCAAAAGTAGCCTGCATATCCAGTTGATTCTTAGCACTGATGCTTTGAACGGCTGAGCCGCCACCGTTAAGGTTAACATTGCCATTTACATTGTAGCTGCCGCCATAACTTAAGCTGCCAGCATTAAGGTTAATATTGGTAGCGTTAACGTCACCCACAACTGTCACGGTGTCTTTATTAATAACCGTGGTTTCTCGGGTTGCAAAAGTAGGCGAATGACCTGCAGCATTTAGATTGCCGCCAAGGAGAGTGCGACCTTCTACTTCTCCACCTTGGTAGTTGTAATCACCGGTAAGAATTAAGTTGTAGTCACTTAATACGCTGGCTTGAGAAGCAACAGACAAGGCCAATGAAAAGGTCACAAGCGTAAATCGACTTAACTTTGCAAAATACATAAAACATTTCCTACTACTACGGCAACGACCGAAAACTGATAACTATTTGACCAAGTTTATATTTTTCAAATACTTATAAATACAAACTACTAAAACTGACAGCTTAAAAGCAGGAATTAGGCCAACTAAGTAAAAGCGTTAATTTTCATAGCTTTATTCATGTGTATATATTATTAAACAATACAATAAGAGTTTAGTTGTAAAAAAATTCGACAAGATTAAAAATACAGTCTAGCGAACAACGATACTCAGCTGGAAACCTTGCTTAAAGCTAGGCGAGAACTACGCTTAACATAAGCTTTAGCTTTTTTACTCAGCTGTGTTTATTACCAATAGAGAGTTACCATTATTTATTTGTTCCGTACCCTTTTCTGTTTAAGCCTAATGATAGTCAGTAACCAGAGCGCTGCTGAAAGCATCACTATAGCCAGCGGTGAGCATCCACCCTTCACCTCTCAATACCGCGATGATGAAGGTTTAATAAATGCCATTGTTAAAGCCTCGTTTGCTGCCGTAGAAACAGAGGTGAGTTTTCGTTATTTGCCCTGGCAACGCGCATTAAACTCCAGCCGAGTAGGTAGTTATGTAGCCACTTCTTATTGGGCGATTAAATCTGAACGTCAAGAGCATTTCTTTCACTCAGAGCCACTTTGGTACGGCGGAAGCGTATTAGTTAGCTTAAATTCAACAGGGGAGTTCACCAGCCTAGCCAGTTTAAAAGGCAAAGTCGTAGGCGCCGTGCGAGGTTACACCTATACCGAAGATTTTTGGCTAAATGGTGACAAAGGCCTATATGAAATCGAAGAGGTGAATTCAGACTTACAAAACCTAAAAAAGCTGTTTGCCAAACGCATCGATGCATTTTTAATTGATAGAGTCGCCGTAACTACCCTTATAAACCGTTACTTAAGTCCTCAACAACGGGCAGTTTTGTGTATATCTAATAATGATGTAATGAGCAGTAGCGTGCATTTGCTCATATCACGTAAAACAGAAGGCGCCGCGAAGCTGCTTGAATCATTTAATCGTGGTTTAGCAACAATTGTTAACAACGGCCAATACCAACAAATAGCCGATCGTTACCCAATGATCACCCATGGCTTCTTAAAATAGTCCTTTCTCTGTCAGCTGTCGCCAATGAGCAACAGCTTAAACCCTCATTCTCAGCCCTTAAATAATATGAGATTAAAATTGATTAAAAAAATCAATTAAAACAATTAATTACAACTTTACATATTGATAATTAATTGCTCAAATCCTCGCTGACAAAAAACATTATAAAAAGTTAATCAATTTAAATACTCAACGCTAAGTACAAACGTTACAGACCAGACGACTGGTTTATCACTGATAAAGATAAGCCTTCTTTGCACTTTGTTGATCAAACAAACACAAGGAAAATCCAGTGAAACAACATAAACACAAAGCGAGAAAGACCAAGGATTTAGTAGGCTTCTTATGCCTTGTCTTTTCTTTATTTGCCAACGCCGGAACAGGCAGCCAAGGCATCAACTTAAATCAATTGTTAGATAGCTTTAGCGCTCAGCCTGCGTCTATACAACTTACTGCGGTAAAAGGCGATGAATGTAATTTAACTTCTGAATGTAAAAGCCTTTATGGTGAAACCGCATATGACTGCGTTAACTCGCGCAGTAACCAAAGCTATTGTATGTGTGAAGACGGGATATGTGCCGATCTTCAGCCTACTGCGCCGCCAGAACCCGAATATGGCGACGAATGTGATACTACCGCCCAGTGCAAAAACACCTACGGTAACATTGCCAATGACTGTGTAAATTCACGTAGCGACCAAAGTTACTGCCAATGTGGCAGCGAAGTATGCCGGGAAATGGATAGTAACGGTGGTGACAATGGGGGCGACACTGGCGGTGATAATGGCGGTGATAACGGAGGCAACAATGGCGGTGACAACGGCGGCAGTACTCCTTCGGTAAACACCCAATACCAAGAGCTGAATGGCCTAATTGTTATTGAAGCTGAAAATACTCAGTCAGAGTTGGGCGAGTGGCAACAAAAATCTGACCTCGCTGGTTACACCGGTAACGGCTACTTAGAATTTAACGGCAATAGCTATATTTCAGGTCCGGTAAATTCACCTTTAGAGTATACGTTTACCGCTGCCCAAACCGGCACTTATCACCTACATATGTACGTGGCAAGAGAGACCATAGACAACCGCAGCGATGTAGCCAACGACGGTTATGTGCGACTAGATGGTAACTATGAAGCCGTTGCAGGCGAAGGTAATGCCACCAAAGACATTTTAAGCTCTGATACTAAGTTTTATGGTGGTGCCGATCAGCAGTTTGTTTGGGCATCAGGTAAACGTTTAGATAAAAACCACGCTAAACATAATGCGATATACAATCTGAAAGCAGGTGAAGAATATACCTTTACTCTGTCGGGGCGTTCGAAGTTTTTTAAAGTAGACCGCATCGTTTTTCGTCATAGCTCTGTAGCTAATGGCGAAGCTCAAGATTTAGAACTGCCAGAAACGCTGGCAACTACCACAGCAAAAACCTGTGAAGTTAGCGACCAAAACCAACAATGGCATCGCGTAGAGCTTACCTGTAAAGGCTATTTTGCTGATGAAGGTAACGACGCCACCTTCACTAATCACCGTTTTAACGTGACCTTTAGCCAAGGCAATCAACGCTTCGTTGTACCTGGGCACTTTGCAGCCAACGGTAACGCAGCAGATTCTGGCGCTGGCCAAGGTGATGTTTGGCGCGCTTACTTTATGCCACCAAGCACGGGGGATTGGAACTACCAAGTGTCTTTCCGCAAAGGTACTAATATTGCAGTAAGCGATCAACTCAATGCTGGTCAGGCAATTGCTGATATTGATGGGCAGCAAGGACAGTTCTCCGTTGCAGCGTCTACCGCCGATAGCCAAGACTTACGCAGCCAAGGTTTATTGCAACACTTAGACGGCGAACGCTACCAACGCTTTGCTGGTACAGGCAATATCTACATTGAAGCAGGCTTAGGTAGCCCAGAAAACCTATTAGGTTATGCTGACTTTGACAATACCGTAAAAGGCAGCGGCGGCTCTTGTAAGGGCATTTTGCACCAGTTTTCTGAGCACGAAAGTGACTGGCAAAGCGGTGACCCTAGTTGGGCCGGCGGCAAAGGCAAAGGCTTAATTGGCCTAGTTAATTACCTGGGTTCACGCAAAGTAAACAGCGCTTATATGATGCTTAACACGGTGAAAGGTGACGGTTGTGACGCTCATCCTTGGTTGGTTTACCAAGAAAATGGCAACAACAAACGCACCTTTGACGTAAGTAAGTTAGACCAATGGGAGCGTGTATTTGCACATATGACCAAGCAAGGTCTAATGCTGCATATGATGACTCAAGAAACTGAAAACGAAACCTTACTAAACAATGCCACTCTAGGTTTAGAGCGTAAGCTATATTACCGAGAGTTAATATCACGCTTTGCTCACCACCCTGCAGTTCAATGGAACCTAGGCGAAGAGCAAGATGCCACTTCAATTGCAGCGTTAAAATCTTACTCGGATTATATTCAAAATCTCGACCCTTATAATCATGGCATTACCCTGCATACTTACCCAGGCCAACACGATCGTTACGATGATATGTTAGGTCACGCTAGCTTCGGCGGTCCAACCATTCAATATGGCAGCATTCCCGAGAATGCGAGCGCTACAGCCACGCGTAATTCGGTATATGGCGAAACGATTAGTTGGCTAAACAAATCCGCTGCAGCCGGTAAGCAATGGTACGTAACCTATACCGAAGCCTCGGGTAGCCATGCGCCTAAACCTTATCAAGATGTAAGTTCTCGCCAGCGTATTTACTGGATGTGGGCCAGTGTTATGTCGGGCGGTGCGGGTTTCTCTTGGTACTTAAAAAATGATGGTACCCACGCCTATGACTTAGCGGTAGAAGACTTACGCGAGTTTGACCAACTATGGCAACAAACTGGCCATGTTAATTACTTCTTTAGTAACATCTTGCAACAGCAGTTGGGTTTAAACCTGCAAGATCTTCAAGTAGATAACGGTGCTACGTCAAGCACTAACGATTGGGTACTATCCGACCTGCAACACAACTACATTGTTAACCTGCGTAACGGCGGAACTACCGATATTCAGCTAAACAATAACCACGTTTACCAAGTATATTGGTACAACCCTCGCAGTGGTGTATTAAGCAAAGGTTTAAGCCTGACCGGTGGTGCAAAACTCAACATTGGCACTGCGCCTAGCCAAACAAACCAAGACTGGGTTGTGCTTATTACAAACCGAGAGCTAAACGAAGATGGTCAAGGCGGTAATACACCCAACCTGCCGCCAACAAGCAAAATTAGCTTAGATATTAATAGCTTTGATATTTCACAAGTGAGCGGTTTTGTTCCAGCTTATAAAGACAATGCTAATAATGCGCTAGCGGTAAATGCAGGTGCCTACAAAGACAAGTACGCAGCGGCACGCTATACCTTTAATAACGAAAGTGGAAACTACGATATTACCATTACTACATTGACTGAAAATGATGGTGAAAGCAGCTACCGCTTAGTGGTAAATGGCCAGCAATTAGCTGAGTACACTAATCCTAAATCAGCCAATAACTATCAAGCCACTAAACATACTTGGAATAATATTTCTTTAACTCAAGGAGATGTGATTCAAATTGAATTCAACTCCACATCTAATGGTGAAGTAATCTCTAGCAACGGGCAGCCAGATTATGCTCGTGGGCGCTGGCGTTTACTTGAGCTAACAGCACAATAAAAACCATCAAGGGTTAGTTTAGCTAACCCTTTTTCATGCCAACCTCAGCTAGCCTGCGCGCCAGTAAGTATTTACTCTTTTAATGTAAAAGCTAAACGGTCAATTTCTTGTCCGTTCACATGCAAAGCCACAAAGTGCTCACCAGGGTAGTATTTGCGAGTAGAGATAGCTTTGAAAGAATGGCTCTTTTCTATCGCAAACATCTCTCCTTTGTTTAGGCTAAGGTTCTTTAATTTAAAGACTTTGCTGGCGGTTTTACCGTTAGCTTTCATAAAGTGCACAGCGTAATCTAAAACAAACTTTTGCTGCATTTCTTCAGCCCGCAGCGCTAACGCAAAAGTGAGCGAGTCACCCATTGTCACTTGCTGATCTAATACCGCAAATTCTTCAAGTTTTAGCTGAGGATCAGCGGTATAACCCAGTAATGGAAAGCTTTTAGGATGACCTTGTTTTACCAAACTACGCGTAGCATGTTTTATTAACCACTGTAGATCGGCATTTGCACCTTGTTGCCAAACTTGGCAAAGATCCAAAACTAACCCTGGATGGTCTTTAGCGATGTCATTGAGATTATTTGCCACTGAACGACGAACATACAAGCTACTATCATTTTTAAGCGCTTCGAGGATCGGTAAAATTGGTGCAGGGTCTGCGATCAACTCTTTTAGTTGTGCTCCCCAAGGAAGGCGCGGCCTACAACCTTCGCTCGCTAAGCGTCGCAAGTGTTCATCGTCACTGGTTGTCCAAGCAAGTAACTGCTCCCAACTTTGCTCAGGATACTTTTCAATAAATGGGCGAATCGCAAATTCCGCACTAAATAATGGGCTTAATGCAGCCAAAGCCTTAAAGGCCTGCTGAGGATGCGCTATTCCTGCCACTGCCACAAAATCGGTTACTGGCCAAATAGCAAAACCACGTAAGCTGTCGTCTGGGTCACCACGATCCCAATGCTCAGGAAGCGCAACCAGTATCTTAGCCGTTTCGGTGAAGTCTTCTGGCAGGGTTTGTTGTAACACCGCAATCAAATGCATAACCCGCTGCTTTAGCTCTAAGGTCTCCAAGCCATCAAGTGCTAAATCAACAAATTGTTCACGGTCAAACTGCGGATAAACTGCCGCTATACCGAGAGCAATACGTTGCACTGCGGGTTCGGCTAAACCATTTTTCATTAGTTCCACTCTATTCTCCCCAAGATTATTCTTCAGCAGGTATAAACGATTCTTTGTTGATTTCAATAAATCAGTAAGTATTTAAAACTAATTAACAAAACCACTATTGACACAAATCACAATTAAGGCGTCACCAAGTATTTATATAAGATAGAAAAGAATACATTGAACAAAAAATAACTCATCTCAAACTAGAAGGCTTTAAATGGAATTATTACCCTCTAAGCAAATGCTTACAATAGCGCTGCTATCTCTGTCGGTGATAGCTTGTGGCGGCGGTGGCTCGGCTAGCTCCCAATCGGATCAAGTAGAAGAACCGATACCAGAATTTCCTGAGATATTTGGCGAACAAAAATCAAAAAAAGCCAGCGGCTTTATTTACCCAACCAACTCAATTTCAATGTATGACAGCAGTGTTTGTCGAAACTACGATGCTTACTATGAAACAGAAAACGTATTGGTATTTGGTAATAGCGGGACAAGTAAGGAGCTATTTGAACGCTTTGCCACTTGGACTGAATTTGGATTGCAGGAGCTGAAAAGGCAAATTGGGGTTGATTTAATTGCTTTTCAACAGCGTTACCCATTTAGTTTAGAAACATATTTAGTTGCTACAGATTACCTGTATGAACGCTTAAATGAAGGAGGTGGAGAAGCACTGTTCATGCAAGTTACAGGCGATGAGCTCCCTACATCTTATCAAGACTTAACGACCGGCACTTCCAAACGTCATTATCTATATCAACAAATTCGCCATTTAAACCCAGAACAAATCAACAGCTTAATTGCTTTAGTCCAAGGACACTATTTGCCCAGTGAACTCTCCACCAGCTTTGGGCAAACCTTACCCGGAAAATCGTTGGTTTGCTTAAACACTGCCTTTAATAACAGTAACTTATGGGCAACAGGAAACTTAGTAGGCTATACAGCGAGAACCAACGACTCAAGACCTAGCTCAGCTTACATAGTTACACACGAACTGATGCATACTCTACAACACCAATACCTAACTTACTTAAGTCAAGTAGATCGTTGGTTTTTAGAAGGTAGTGCTGAGTATGCCATGGGCCATATTGCTAGCCCATCGAATCACAACCAACGTGACCCCTTAGACGATAAGTGGGAAAGTACATTAGGTGCGGTGGCCTATGGCCACTACAACATAGCAGTATCCTACTTAGAAGCAACGTCTCCGGGATTTATCATTAACGTGCTCAAACATATTGCAGATAACGGTGTGTATCATGTTGTTGATTACGCTGAATATCCTGAATATCAATACGACAGAATAAATCAACCTAACCCGGACTTTAGAAAAGCTTTCAATGCTTATGCAAAACGCCCTGACGGAAGCGCCTTAACTTACCAAGATTTTGAAAGTGAGTACCACCAACTAATAGACCAATGGATAGCACAGACACCAAGTTCATTAATGCGGAAAAGTACACAAAAATTAGAACAAAAAGACTGGTTCGAATTACAACGGTAAACTGAGCGAAGTCAGCCCTTGGCTGACTTCTATTTTTACATTAAGGCACCAACCAGCGGGTTAGCGACGAGCGAGTCAGCAACCAACTCAACACAAAGGCGAGCCCCAAGGCAGCAGAGCTAATCACAACGAGCGCAATGCTAGAGTGGCCAAACCACTGATAAATACCATAGTCAGGATTACGCACTGGAATGAGAAACAAAGGATGAACTAAATAAATCCCAAAGCTGTACTTAGAAATTGTTTTAATCAAAGGACGTGCTCCTTGCGGTATCCGCTCAGCATAAGCTTTTATCAATACAAATAAGCTCATGGCTATTACAGCAGTGTTCAAGCTTTTATAGCCCATAAATACACTACTGTATTCACCCTGTTGCCAAATATAAAAGGCACTGCCTAATACATTAAATGCCAGCATCGCCCCACCGGTTGCCAACCAAAACTTCAAGTGGGCTTGCTGGTCGTTATTAAACAAATACCAGCCCATTACTAGGTAACCGCTATACAAAATAATGTTTTGGCGAAGTGGCGTTTCTACTTTGAGCCAGTGCATTAAAGTAAGCACTAACCAAGCCGCCAGTAGCAGCAAAATACGTTGTTTTTCCATCTTATAAAGTAAGGGAGCAAGCAAGGGAATCACAAAATAGAGAGGGATGAAGTCGTAAAAGAACCATAGGTGGTACCAAGTATGCTCGTTAGGCGAATGCTCCAACAAAGTCGCGGTAGCCTCCCAAGACCAAGCCCCTTCTTGATAACCACCAACAAAGGCATAAATAACCGTCCAAGCTAAAAATGGTAAAAGCACCTTGGCAAGTCGCCTTGGTAAATAATGGGCTGCATTAAATGGCCGCTGATCCGACATCAGCAAAGCGCCACTAATCATGATAAAAATAGGCACTGCCCAGCGGCTAATAGCATTAAGAGAAATGGCTGGAAGCCACTCGTGCCAAGCCAGTTCGGGCACCAATTCGCGATAAGGGCCAAGTACGTGAATACCCACTACTGCTATGGCAGCGATAAAGCGTAAACACTCTATATAGAACAGCGACGGCTTAGCCACTTGATTATTAGCCATAGCAATATTAACCTTTTTATTATTAATGAGAAGGCCAGCAGCAGTTTGGTTGCCTAAGCCTTACATTAACTTTACACTAAGATCTTGAATAAAGGCCAGTTTGCAAGGAGTGCAGGTGCCAATTTATAGCCCATGGAATGACAAACGAAAGTTTGTTTTCGGCTTATCTTTTATGCTGTTGTGTGCCTTTTGGCTAACCTCATGGTTAAGCTACCAAGTTGCGCATAACTCACTAAGAGACCAAATTGAATCTAATCACCTGCCTTTAACTAGCGATACCGTTTATTCGGAAATTCAACGAGACTTATTGCAACCGATCTTTATTTCATCATTGATGGCGCAAGATACTTTTGTTCGTGATTGGGCGATTTCCGGCGAAAAAGACGCCCAGCCAATCATTCGTTATCTGGATAACATTCAACAGCGCTACCAAACGATTACAAGCTTTTTTGTCTCTAGCCACAGTGGCCGTTACTATCACCCTTCTGGCATTATTAAGACCATATCCAGTGATAAACCAGATGATGCTTGGTTTTATCGCGTCAGCCAATTACCGCCTTCCCAAGAGTACGAAATCAACATCGATTACGACACTGCAGACCAAAGCAGAACCACGGTCTTTGTTAACTACAAGGTATTCGACTTTGAAGAAAAGTTGATTGGCGTAACCGGAGTTGGGCTTAACATCGAGTTTGTAAAAGAGCTTATTCAAGTCTACCAAACACGCTATCAACGCAGCGTTTATTTCATCGATGCCTTAGGTAATGTCACCTTAAGTGGCGCTAACTTCCAAGGCCCGCGCAATATTAGTTTGCGTAAAGGTTTAGCCTCTCAAGCAGCTTCGCTGCTTAGCGCTGCCAAAAACAGCTATCGCTTTAGCGAAGACGGTCAACTACACTATTTGAATGCTCGCTATATCCCAGAGTTTAACTGGTACCTAATTGTTGAACAGCAAGATGTTCCAGCGATTCAAGATCTAAAACACACGCTTTGGATAAACTTAAGCATTAGCCTGTTAGTTACGGTTTGCATGTTAATTGTGGCTAACTTTACCCTAGGCCGCTATCAACGCCGCTTAGAAACGCTGGCATCCACCGACAAATTAACCGGTATCTATAATCGTCAAACCTTTGAAGGTCGCTTAGAGCAAGTTATAGATATTCAACACCGGGCCAATAGCCCCTGTTCCATCATCATTTTCGACATCGACCACTTTAAGCAAGTAAACGATAAGTATGGCCACTTAGTCGGTGATAAAGCCTTAAAAAAAGTGGCCGAAATAACCCGCCAATATATTCGCCAATCAGACATATTATGCCGTTGGGGCGGTGAGGAATTTATTGTTTTGCTGCCTAACTGCGATGCGTTAGCGGCACTAGAAGTAGCTGAAAAGATTCGTTTAGGCGTGAATCAAAGCGAACTCGATATTGATGGCAACTTACTTACCATGAGCATTAGCTGTGGCATAGCCCAAATAAAAACCCATGAGATCCTTGCTAGCCTATTGGTCGATCGCGCCGATAAAGCGATGTATCGCGCCAAGCAAAATGGCCGAAATAGAAGTGTATTGGCGGAATAAGGTTTACCCGCTAAATAGGCTATTTAGCGGGTAATTGAATCTATTATTTAGCTTTTGGTGGGTAGTTTTCTAACATCAATGCTACTTGTTTATTGATGAACTCAGCGCGACTTTCTGGCCCCATGGTCTCACGCAGTTGGCTTTGCGAAATAGAGCGCCATACCAAGGCATTAGTCGCTGGGTCAAAAAACTCTACAACTAACTTACCGTATTTACGCTCTTTATAGCGATCAGGCGAGCTTACGCCAATTGCACCGTGTTTACGGCCTACGCCCACTGAGAACGAACCACCGTATGATTCTAACTCCGTTGCTATATCAACCCGGTAGTCGACCAGCATATCGGCTTCTTCAACCGCTACCGCTGGTATACCTTTAGCCTGTAATTGGGCGGTTAATTCACGTTCAATTCGTTGACCATCAATGGTTGCCACTGCATCTTCTGGCATTGGCACAAAGGCAAAATCTTTGAATTGAGAGAAATCTTGATCAACATTGTAATCTAGTGCTGGCTTTACCGTGCATGCGGCGGCCATAAATGACAAACACGCAATTGCAAAAATTCGAAACATAGTTCACTCCAAGTGCTTATAAGCACAAATTTCAATACCTTAAATCTAACACAAGTACGCCAATTTACCCCACCCATTATTGCTGTGACTAGGGGCTGTTGATCTTTGGTGTTGAAATTTTGTTCGAGATAAGCGGGCTTTAATCGCGGCGAGCACTTAGAAGCCTAGTGGGCTAAGCAAGAAGTGCTTAACAAAGAGTAAAGTTCGCTTATCCGAACCCTTCGGGCAGCATTTCTTAGCCATTTATTTAACGTTAGCGAGTGATTATTAAGCCCACTTAACTGCACACTCACTGCCTCGCCTAAATGGCTAATAAATTGCTGCAAAAACCATCAGCAAAGATCAACAGACCCTAATGCTTAACCAAGTACCAAGGCTTTGTTATAATCGCCACCGTTATTTTTATAGTGGTTTACCATGTCTCAATTTGAACAACGCTTTGGCGGCATTGCGCGCCTTTATGGTCGCTCGGCGCTCAACACCTTCCAACAATCTCACGTATGTGTAATTGGCATTGGTGGCGTTGGCTCGTGGGCAGCAGAAGCTTTAGCTAGAAGTGGCATTGGTAAAATCACCCTGATAGATCTCGATGACATCTGCACCACGAATACCAATCGTCAGATCCATGCTATTGCTAACACTGTTGGTCAGTCAAAAACCGAGGTAATGCGTCAGCGTATTTTGCAGATCAACCCAGATTGCCAATGCCTAGAAATTGAAGATTTTGTCACTAAAGATAACCTTAGTGAATACATCACCAAAGACTTTGATTATGTGATTGACGCCATTGATAGCGTAAAAGCTAAATCAGCCTTAATCGCTTACTGTAAACGCAACAAAATCAAACTCATAACGGTAGGTGGCGCAGGCGGACAAATAGATCCTACGCAAATCCAAATTACAGATTTGGCCAAAACCATTCAAGATCCCCTAGCAGCCAAAGTCCGCAACGAGCTGCGTAGATTCTACAACTTCAGTAAAAATCCTAAACGTAAGTTTGGGGTAGATTGCGTATATTCTACCGAGCAACTTATTTACCCAAGCAGTGATGGTGAAACCTGTATGGCCAAACCCGATGCGGGCGGTACTATGCGTATGGATTGCAGCAGTGGCTTTGGTGCGGTCACTCACCTAACCGCTAGTTTTGCCTTTGCAGCCGTGTCTCGAGTGCTGAAAAAACTCGCCGCTAAAAGTAACTAAAGCGTCTAATAAATATTCACTAAGCCTTAAAAAAATAAAGGATTACCTCGTTTTTTGAGCTTGCTGTTCTATGCTTAATTCAATAGCAAAGGAGAGCAAAAATGTCTTGGGATAAAACCAGCCTACGCTTCAAAATACTGTCGGTTCTTGTTGCTTCGTTAGTGCTGCTTATGGCGGTAGCCATATACACTGCGCTGCACCTAAGAGAAACCGCAAACAGCTTTGATAAACTCACCCACAATGAAGTACATCTTGAAGAAGTGGCTCTGCTGTCCCACATCGCCTTTAAAACTCAGATCCAAGAATGGAAAAACGTGCTTCTGCGTGGTCACGACCCAGAGCAAAATAAAAAGTATTGGGATCGCTTCCAAGATAAGCAAAAAGAAGTTCAGCAACAGGTTGGCAAACTGGTCACAGAGCTAAGGCAAGCCAACTACCCAGAACTGGCAAAACTTGCAGAAGAATTTTTAGCTTCACATAAACAACTCGGCACCGCCTACGCTAAAGGCAAAGCCGAATATGAAGCAGCAGGCTTTGATTTTAAAGTTGGCGATAAAGCGGTAAAAGGCATTGATAGGGCCCCCTCTAAATCCATGGCGCAGCTTAGCGACCAACTTAAATCGATAACCGCCGAGCAGGTCGAACTAAACACTGTGCGCGCCCACCAGGTGAGCAATATCAGCTTCATCATCATTGGTATTAGTGGCCTACTAGTGATTCTTGTTAGCTTCTTATTTATGGAGCGCCAATGCATTACGCCCATTAACTCTCTAGTAGAAGACATAGATGTGCTAGCCAATGGCAAACTCAATATTACCGTGCAGCTAGAGCGTGGCGATGAGTTAGGCAAGCTGGCCAATGCCACCCGCAAATTACAGCAGTTCTTACTCAGTACCGTGTCTGATTTAAGCCAATCGGGTGAGCAACTGCATAACTCATCTAACATGTTAAACAACATGTCAGAAGATCTCGCGAAAGGAACTCACCAACAACGTGAAAGCTCTGATTTAGTGGCCACAGCTATTCAAGAGATGTCGCACTCGGCTAACGAAGTATCAACAAATGCCGCCAATACCGCCGATACCACCCACAATACCGACTTAACCGCACACAATGGCGCCGAAGCAATGAAGCAGGTAATCACCAGCATCAATACTCAAGTTGCTGACATTAGCCATGCTGGAGAAGTGGTTAAAGATTTAGCCGCCGATACCAATAATGTTGGCGCAGTACTGGATGTGATTAAAGGCATTGCCGAACAAACTAACTTGCTGGCGTTAAATGCAGCCATTGAGGCAGCACGTGCCGGTGAACAAGGCCGAGGCTTTGCCGTGGTAGCCGATGAAGTAAGAACCTTGGCGCAAAAAACCCAACAAAGTACTAGCGAAATTCAAAACATTCTCGAGAAGATTCAAGGTGGTGCTAACAACGCAGTGACAGCCATGGAGCAAAGCCAAAGCCGAACCGACGAAGTTGTAGAACAAGTAGAAACAGCAGAAAGCCTGCTATCAGAAATTGTTACCTCTATAGGCAGCATTAATGAAATGAACTTACACATTGCCTCTGCCGCAAAAGAGCAAACCACTGTTGCTGGCGAGATTGCGTCACTGATCGAGCGCATTGCCGATGTTGCCGCGCAAAACTCTCAGCAAGTGGATGAGTCTAATCAAATTAGTGCTCAGCTTAATCAATTAGCCGATGACTTTAATCAGCAATTAAAACGCTTTGTTTATTAAACTATTTGTATCGCGATTATAAAAAAGCCCAAGCAATTGCTTGGGCTTTTTACTACTTACAATGTTGGCTTAGTCGGCTACCGTATCACCCACCAAGTGATCAACACTTGGCACAGGTTTATGGTTTGCGCCTAGGTAAGAGTAAATCACTGGTAATACAAACAATGTAAATATCGTACCAATAGATAGACCCGCACAAATAACCATACCAATATCAAAGCGTGCAGCAGCACCAGGACCAACAGCGAGTAGCAATGGTACCAAGCCCGCCACCATAGAGATGGTAGTCATCAAAATTGCACGCAAACGAATTCGGGCAGCATGGCGAATCGCGGTGATCTTATCTTCACCTTTCAAGATTTGACGCTCTTTAGCTACTTCACACATCAAAATACCGTGTTTGGTAATCAAACCGACTAAGGTGATCATACCAATCTGGGTATAAATATTGAGTGAGGCTAAGCCCCAGCCCATCATCAGC
Source organism: Agarivorans sp. JK6 (assembly GCF_045277145.1). Classification (NCBI taxonomy): domain Bacteria; kingdom Pseudomonadati; phylum Pseudomonadota; class Gammaproteobacteria; order Alteromonadales; family Alteromonadaceae; genus Agarivorans; species Agarivorans sp. JK6. The sequence goes on from NZ_CP113525.1 coordinate 4,299,984, forward strand.
AAGGCACCACAAATCGCTAGCGGTACCGATACCATAATCACAATTGGGTCGCGTATGCTTTCAAACTGCGCAGCCAATACCAAGAAGATAATCGCCAAGGCTAAACCAAAGGTGGCATACAAGGCCGAACCTTCTTGCACAAACTGACGAGATTCACCTTTGTACTCAAAGCCATAACCCTTAGGTAAAATCTCAGCAGATTTTTGCTCTAAGAACTTAAGCGCATCACCCATAGTTTGGCCTGGCATTAAGGCACCGTTTAAGGTGACCGAGTTGGTTTGGTTCATTTGCAATAGCGAACTTGGCTGGCCGGTTAAGTCCCATTCAATTAAGTTAACCAAAGGAACCGGGCTACCATCAACGGTTTTCACATAGAACTGACCAATAGCCTCAGGGCTTAATCGGTCTTCCCGCTTAACCTGAGGAATCACCTCATATGAGCGACCATCATAGTTAATGTGGTTGATGTAACCATCGCCCATTAAAGTGCCTAGTGTGCTGGCAATGTCTGCCATTTTCACCCCATAGGCACCAGCTTTATCACGGTTAACTTTAATGTCTAGGGTTGCCGTTTGGAACTTGGTATCTAAGTCGGTAAATACAAAGTAACCACTTTGCATAGCAGCTTGTTGTAGCTCCTGCGCTAGGCTCACCAAAGTGCGGTAATCACCGGTACCTTGCAATACAAACTGCACCGGGAAACCACCACTGGCACCGGGTAAAACCGGCAGCGGGAACGAAGCGACAGATACACCAGCGATGTCGGCGGTTTCGGCTTGAATAGCTTTAACCAGCTCATCTTGGCTCATGGTGCGATCTTCCCACAATGTGGTGTTCAAGAAACCTAAACCCTGGGTCGCACTGGGTATACCCGCTAAGGTAAATGCGCTGGCAATATCGTCTAAGGCCATGCCCCGTCGACCCACTTCGGTGGTGTATTGATCCATGTAGTCAATGTTTGCCCCAGCCGGACCGTTCGCCATAATCATTGCAGCGCCTTTATCTTCGGCAGGTGCAAGTTCAGTAGGAATAATCTTCAGTAGCGGGTACAAAGAGCCCATCACAATAATGGCGAAAATCACCACCACCGGGCGGTACTTTAATACCCCGCCAACAAGTTTGTCGTAGCCGCTATCTAAACTATCTAAGAATTTATGAACGCCTACTTCAAAACGACCCGGATTAGGATTGTGCTTAAGCAGTACCGAACACATCACTGGCGATAAGGTTAAGGCAACAAAACCCGATACCACAACCGCACCGGCAAGGGTAAGGGCAAACTCGGCAAACAATACGCCGGTTAAACCTTCGACCATGGCGATCGGCGAGTACACTGCTGCTAAGGTAATGGTCATCGAAATTACCGGCAAGGCAATTTCGCGGGTACCAACAATGGCAGCATCAAAGGGTTTCATCCCTTGGCGAATATGCCGGTCCACGTTTTCCACCACTACAATGGCATCGTCCACCACCAAACCAATTGCCAGCACCATCGCCAACAAGGTTAATAGGTTTAGCGAGAAACCTAGGGCTTGCATCGCCAAACACACACCAATCAGTGATAGCGGAATCGCAATAACTGGAATGAGCACCGCGCGCAAGTTACCCATGAACAAGAAAATCACAACCACAACAATAATGGTGGCTTCCACAATGGTGGTAAGTACTTCATTAATCGACGATTCAATGTATTCCGTTGAATCATAAAGTACTTGCATGCCCATGCTATCTGGAAGGTTAGCTTCCAAGTCGGGTAGCATGTCCGTAATCAACTTGGCAACGGTTAGCGGGTTGGCAGTAGGAGTTGGGTCAATGGCTACCACAACCGCGGTTTGTGCATCGGCTTTCGCTCGTACGGTTTCACGTGCTGCATCCAGCTCCAGCTCAGCCACGTCATTTAAGCGCACAATGCCACTCTCGCTGCGCGCAACAATCAACTGCTCAAACTCGGCCCGGGTTTTAAGATCGGTATCAGCTTCTACGTTGTAGAGGAAGAAACGGCTTTTAGCTTGACCCGGTGCCGACCTAAAGTTGTTGTTTTGCAGTGCGTTAACCACTTCTGCAGCGGTAAGCTTATGGTTCGCCAGTTTTACTGGATCTAACCATACCCGCATCGACAACTGCGGCCCGTAAACATTGGCCTTGGCAACGCCCGTTACCGTAACCATTTGCGGCTGCACGTTACGGTTTACATAATCCACAATTTGCGCCGCTTTTAGCTCATCACTGCTAAAGGCGATGTACATAATCGAAGTACTAGAACCGGTTGAACGCGAAATGTTGGGGTCTAAGGCTTCACTGGGTAACCGCGCACGTACCGCATTAACCTTAGCCATAATTTCCGACAAGGCGGCATCTGGGTCGGCACCTGTTTTCATGTAAGCAGTAATGGTACTGCTGCCCATAGAAGAGTTAGATTCCAAGAAATCTAAATTATCCGCCTCAGCAATCGACTGCTGCAATGGCTGGGTAATAAAACCCTGAATAACTTCTGCAGGCGCACCATAATAAGCTGTGCTCACAGTAATAACCGTGTTGGTTAGCTCTGGATACTCGCGAATTTGCAGCTTAAATACTGATTGAATACCAATAATCAGCAGCAGCAAACTTAAAGACAGCGCTAATATCGGTCGCCGAATAAAAATATCGGTAAATCTCATGACCTACGCTCCTAATCTTTTGGCAAGTTTTGGTCGCGTTGTACGAAGCTATCTTCAACAATACGAACCACAGCCCCGTTACGTAAACGCACTTGACCAGAAACCACTACTTGCTCGCCAGCGTTCACGCCTTTATCGATCACAGCAACATCACCGCGACGTTCACCCACTGTTACAGAACGTTGCTTAGCAATTAAGGTTTCGCTGCCGTCGTCTGCGGTTTCACTTTCTAGTACGTAAATAGATTCACCGTATAAGGAAAACGAAATAGCCTGCTGTGGCACCACAATTTGATTAGGCTGCACCGCTTGCCAAATACGAACACTAGCGTACATGCCAGAACGTAAAAGCCCTTCAGCATTTGGAATGGTAGCCTGTACCTGAATTACACCACTTTGTGGGTCAACGGTAGGTTCAATGGTAGTGATTTTGCCTTTAAACCACTGCGCAGGATAAGCATCAGAGTTAAGCTCAATCTCGGTACCAACATTGATAAGCGATATGTCTTTTTGCGGCACAATAAAGCGCAGCAACATATGATCGAGGTTCTCTAAACGAGCAATGTCGTCACCCGCTTGCAAGTATTGACCAAGGTTGATTTGGCGAATGCCCATTACACCGTTAAACGGAGCCCGAATATCACGGCGCTCAATAGTGGCTTTAAGTGCTTCAATATCACTGACCAAAGCAAGGTAGTTAGCTTCCGAGTCGTCAAACTGGGTTTGCGAAACCGAACCACGATCCAGCAAGGTTTTATTGCGCTCCATTTGGCGCTTAACCGCTGGAAGCTTGGCCTTAGCACTAGCCAGGTTAGCTTTTTCAACGTCAGCTTCTAGGCTCACCAATAGTTCACCCGCTTTTACGGTGTCACCCGAAGTAAAGTGAATTTTAGTCACCAATCCAGCCACTGAGCTACTAATATTCACACCTTGGTAGGGCTCAATAAATCCAATTGATTCAATTGCTGGCTGCCAGTCTTCTGCATTAGCTGTAGCAACTTCCACAGGCATTTCTGGCACCGGACGATTAGCCATAAATTCGGCAATCATCTTTTGTTTGAATAGGTAAAAACCAAACACGCTACCAAACAGAATCACTGTTATGACTAGCATGATTGCCATCCATTTTTTCATTTCCCACTCCAATCACTAAGGGTGTATGGTAATAGCATCCCAGCTAGCTAAAAGCGCGGCATCCATGTCTTGCTTTGTAAAATTCGCTTCTCGAAGTTGAGAAAAGCGACAAATTTCGAGTATTTGGCCAAAGGCCAAGGCGTATAACATTTCGCCTGGTAAAGGTTTAAAGCAGCCTTGTTCGACACCACGGCTAAAAAAAAGTTTTACCGGTTTAAATAATTCCTGGATAAGCGCTTTGTGACGAGCATTCTTAGGCAAGGTCTCTAAATGGACCCACAAGCGTTGCACATTCACATTTTCTTGATGGTAGTGTAGTGCATTTAGCCACAAACGACTGTGGCACTCTTGTAAGCTCTGTGCCGTATTAACATCTGCCAAAAAGGCCTCGGCAAACAAACGCAAATTACGCTCATGAAGCTCCGCCATCAACTCGTCTTTATCTTTAAAATACAAATAGATGGTACCGGTCGCTACTTTTGCCTGCTTGGCCACGCGGTGAATAGACACAGCCTCAAGCCCTGATTTGTTAATCAGCGCCTCAGCTGCCATCAATATACGTACGCGTTTATCGGAAATCATAAAAATGAACATTTGTTCAGTATTTTTCGCGATTATATTCCTCATCAAAAAACAATCAATGAATAATTGTTCATTTTACGAATTCTTACCTTTGTTAAAGAATATGAAAGCGTTAAAGCGGCGTAGATCAGCCCTCTCTGATCGGCTAAAATGCACGGCCCGTTTAGAAGGAAAGCTCCGTGAAGTTAAATCCCGCACAAGATAAAGCCGTTAGTTATGTATCTGGCCCCTGCTTAGTATTAGCAGGCGCAGGCAGTGGTAAAACACGGGTTATTACCAACAAAATTGCTCATTTGATTCAAAACTGTGGCTATAAGGCAAAAAACATTGCCGCGGTAACCTTCACTAACAAAGCCGCCCGCGAGATGAAAGAACGTGTCGGCCAAACCATGGGGCGTAAAGAATCTCGGGGATTACGGGTATGTACCTTCCATACCTTGGGTTTAGACATTATTCGTCGTGAATACCGCAGCCTAAAGCTAAAACCTAACTTCTCGTTATTTGATGACCAAGACCAAATGGCCTTGCTTAAAGAGCTCACCGAAAAACAACTCGAAGGCGACAAAGACTTATTAAAGCAACTACTAAGCTGCATCTCTAACTGGAAAAATGATCTGGTGCTACCGGCACAAGCGGTGGCAAGAGCAACCGGCCAAAGCCAGCAAGAGCAATTGTTTGCCCACATGTACGAAGCCTATCAGCGTCAGCTTACCGCCTATAACGCACTAGACTTTGATGACCTAATTTTAATGCCTACGCTATTGCTCACGCACGACGCAGCAGTACGTAAACGTTGGCAAGATACCATTCAATATTTATTGGTAGATGAGTATCAAGATACCAATACCAGCCAGTATCAGCTGGTAAAATTAATTACCCAGGAGCGCGCCTGCTTCACCGTGGTTGGTGACGATGACCAGAGCATTTACTCTTGGCGTGGTGCGCAGCCTAAAAACCTGATGCAGCTGCAAAAAGATTTCCCTGCTTTAGAAGTGATCATGCTGGAGCAAAACTATCGCTCAACCCAGCGGATATTAAAGTGCGCCAACATTCTTATCGAAAACAATGAGCACATTTTCGAGAAATCGCTGTTCTCCGAGTTAGCCTACGGTGAACCACTTAAGATTCTCTTTGCGAAAACCGAAGAACAAGAATCTGAACGGGTAGTAGCTGAGCTGATTGGTCACCGCTTTATGAATAACGCCAATTACCAAGATTACGCCATTTTATACCGTGGCAATCACCAGTCTCGGCTGCTCGAAAAAACCTTAATGAACAACCGTGTTCCCTATAAAATTAGTGGCGGTACCTCGTTTTTTGCCCGTGCCGAAATCAAAGACATCATGGCCTACCTGCGGGTATTGGTGAACCAAGACGACGACAACGCCTTGCTGCGTATCATCAATACGCCACGTCGCGAAATTGGCCCAACTACCTTAGAAAAAGTGGGTACCTACGCCAACGAGCAACAAATCAGCTTGTTTGCAGCAACTACCCACTTAGCCATGACCAGCATTTTGCCCACCCGAGCACTTAATGCGGTGAATGAGTTTAGTCACTGGTTACTGGCATTGGCCGAGCGTGTTGAGCGAGGAGATGCTCAGCAAGCTGTACGCGACATGATCCGCGATATTCACTACGAAGACTTCCTTTACGAAACCAGCCCCAGCCCTAAAGCTGCAGAAATGCGCATGAAGAATGTCTCAGAGCTATTTCGCTGGGTAAGTGGCATGCTCGAAGGCGATAACGACAACGAGCCAATGACCTTGCCACAAGTGGTTAATCGGCTGATTTTACGCGACATGATGGAACGTGGCGAAGAAGACGAAGAAAGCGATCAGGTTCAATTAATGACCTTGCATGCCTCAAAAGGTTTGGAGTTTCCTTACGTCTACCTCATCGGCATGGAAGAAGGTTTATTGCCGCACCAAAGCAGTATTGATGAAGACAATGTAGAAGAAGAACGTCGCCTTGCTTATGTAGGGATTACTCGTGCCCAGCGCGAACTCACCTTCACCTTAACTAAAGAGCGTCGCCAGTTTGGCGAGCTAATCAAACCAGAACCAAGCCGTTTTTTATACGAACTGCCACAAAACGATTTAGTGTGGGAACAACGCCGTAAAAAGGAAACCGCTGAAGAACGCCAAGAAAAGGGCAATAAAGGCATTGCTGCGTTGCGCGCCGCGCTCAACAAAAACAACAGCTAAATTTCACCATCCTCAGTTAATTAACATCATTTGGTCATATTTAAGATCAACGATCTTAAATGTGATCCTGCGCTAATTACCTTCTAAAGGCACAACATATTTGTGACCGAAACGGTTTTCATCCCATAAAAGCGCCTTACTCCAAGGATTTATGAGAATAAACTCACAAAAAAGTAATCAAGGATGGAGAGTACTGATGAATGCATTAGTTGAACAACGTCAACAAGCTCAACTGCATTTTCAACAAGGTGAGCAGAATATTATAGTGGGTGATGCCGCTGCCTGCCCCTTGCCGCCAGAACAATTGGCTGCGCTAGACGCAGACTCTCCCTACGTAGTAGAAGTATTCGAAGGTGGATTAACTGCTGTTGTATATCATTTATGTATTAATGGCCGCCATTACAACCTCAAGAAACGTCGCGCCCAAGCCTTAGTGCACAATGTGGATGGTGAAACCTCTTTCCTCAACGAAGTACAACGCCGCCGAGATATTCAAGCGCTTAAAGACAAACCAAGCACAGCTAAAGCCTACCAATACATCGTAACGACCTTGTATGCCAACTATCGCCTTGGTTTTATGTTGTCACCTTGGATTGAAGGCAAACCATTATGTAGCTTTAGTCGTGAGATTTTTAGGCAGATCTTCGACACCCAATTTGCTCTAGAACAAGCAGGTTTAATGGAGTGGGATTTATCTCCTGGAAACATTATTTACGACGGCCGACAAATCCACTTGTTCGACTTTGGTTACATGTATCCTTACGATCCATTAGAGCACTTTAATAGTGATGGCTTAGCAGCACCGGATTTTCACGCAGTAGAGCGTTTAGAAACGCGCAATGTATTTGGTTACCTGCTGCGCTATCAAGACGTAATGACCGCCGCCGACCAACTCGCGATTTATCGTGAGCTAAAAGAAGCCGCATTAGATGTTTATACCCAAAAGCTCATTTGGCTAAAACAAAACTACGCTCAGCCTGCAATTATTCAATGGCAAACAGAAATTATTGAACGCTGGGAATATGCGTTAGACAACGAGCGTTCACTGAAAAATCTATTTATTGCTGAAAGCTTCCGCTCCCACTGTTTAGACATTGCCGACGACATTAGCGGCAAGAGCTGCACCCCAATGACCTTAAAGCGCATCGATAAAGTCATCACCATGGCTGCCACTGTTTATTTACAGCTTCAAAACAACGGCGCGCTGTTGTTTGACAACGCAGAGCTGGAGCAGGTCGACCTAATCAAAAAATACCAAGATTACCGTCAACTAGCGGCCCAGTACCAACAGAAATAAATCCTACAATTCAAACCGTTAAGCTTTATTTACAAAGGCATCAACTTATCTTGATGCCTTTGTGATGACAGGCTCACATTTCTGTACATTTTTTATCCTTCCTTTATGTTTTTTCTCTAACATTGCTATAGCCATGGCCAGCAGAATGATCTGCGCTGTGGTCGAACAACTATAACAATGATTAAAAACCACTAGCGTTGAGCGAATTTACAAAATTTTCGCCATAACCGGGTGGTTAAAAATACAGCAAGAAAAACAGTATAAGGAAAGGATCCATGAACAAGTTAACAATCGCTCTCGCGGGGGCGACGTTGCTGTCTGCGCCTGTGGCAGCCGAATGGAACTTTAGGGGTACGCCAAACCAATGGCAATCCACTCCCCTTGCGGTAGTTTCAGGAACCGAATACACCACTTGCCAAAGTTTTGGTAGCAATGACCCACGCTTTAAAATCGATCGCTTTGGCGACTGGAACGAAGCCTACCCTAGCGCCGATGTGCGGGTTGATGCTAACAAGAGCTATAACATTAGTTTTTTTAGCGACAGCAAAAATATAAGCACTACAGAAGTTGCAAGCTGTGGAGAGATAGAGCCACCAGAGGATAGCTGGTTCTATCGCGGTACTTCCAATGGTTGGGCTGCCACAGCCATGACCAGCAGCGATAACCTAAACTTTTGTACTACCCAGAGTTTTGCTAACGATAACCCACGTTTCAAAATCGACCATTATGGCGATTGGAACGAAGCTTACCCAACAGCAGACTTCATAGTAACTGGCAATGCTAGCTACCAGATTTGTTTTAACGCCGATTCAAAACAAATTACTGCAACGCCAACCACCACAGAAGATACTCAAGCTCCTACAGTAAGCGCTAATCCTGCAGCGGGTTCTTACACCCAAGCTCAGCAAATAAGCTTAACTGTTAGCGATAATCAAGACAGCGCACCCAATATCTACTGCACTACCGATGGCTCAATACCTACTCAAGCTTCACCGCTATGTAACAATGCAAGCTTTACTGCTAGCGATGTTGTGGCCAGCGGCGTTGATTTAAGCCTAAAAGTACTTGCGGTTGATGAAAGCGGTAACTCCGCAGTGAGTAGTTTTGATTACACCATTAGCGACGCCCCAGCAGATACTTGGTACTTCCGCGGCACACCTAATGGTTGGCAAACCACTGCAATGACCACCAGCGATGGCAATAACTATTGCACCACTCAAAGTTTTGGCAGCAATAACCCGCGCTTTAAAGTGGATCACTTTGGCGATTGGACAGAAAATTATCCAAGCGCTGATGTAACGGTTAATCCAGATACCACCTACGATATTTGTTTTGATGCCAGCAGCAAACAAATCACCACAACAGAGATTGAAGGTGAAGACACCAAAGCCCCTGTGGTTAGCGCCTCTCCATCAGGCGGCCGTTACGCCACCGCGCAACAAATTAGCTTAAGTGTTAGCGACAACCAAGATCCAGCGCCTAAGCTTTATTGCACCACCGACGGCAGCATACCCACTACCACACTCGGTCAATGCAACCAACAGAGCTTTACCGCTGAAGATATCCTAGTTGATGGGATTGATTTGGTATTAAAAGTATTGGCTGTAGATGCCAGTGGTAATCAAGGCGTAACCACTTTTAACTACACCATCGACCCTAACATCACCAGTAGCGGCGACTTCCGTGAAGAAAATGTTTACTTCATCATGACCGACCGTTTTGCAGATGGTGATACGAGCAACAACAACATTTGGGGTGACGAGTACTTACCAAACGGTGAAGCTGATAAGTACAACACTAATACCAGCAAAACCGGTCCTTTGTCTTACTACCATGGTGGTGATTTCCAAGGCATTATCGATAATCTCGATTACATCCAAGACATGGGCTTTACCGCCATTTGGATAACCCCAGTGGTTAAACAGCCTGAAGGCCGCCGCTTTAACGCCAACGACGACTACGAGGCTTCGGCCTTCCACGGTTACTGGGGTTACGACTTCGACAAAATCGATCCGCACCTACACTCTTTAGGTAAAGACAATGATGGCTGGGCAGGTTTTGACGCCTTAGTGGATGCATTGCATTCACGCGGCATGAAGATCATGCTCGACATCGTGGTAAACCACGGTCAACCGGGTCAATCGGTAGTGGGCTCGAAGAGTAAATGGGCCGACCGAGCGCTAGAGATTAAAATGGATGGCCAAACCTGGAATTGGGAAACCAATGACCCTTACATGGATGGCGCTAAAAATGGCTTCTTTAGCTACGCCAGTACTGGCAATACCTGGTTGATCGACTTGCTCGATTTTAACGAACATGGTGACGATGACCAAAACGCAACTAAACATCTAATCAATGTGTATAAGCGCTTTATCGACCATGGCGTAGATGCTTTCCGTATTGATACGGTATCGTACATGACTGCTGATTTCTGGGAACGATTCACCCTAGAAATGGATGCTCATGCTCGTAGTTTAGGCAACGACAACTTCTACATGGCAGGCGAAGCGTGGACAGGTGATCGCAAGTCGGCGGTTGATCTAATCTACAATGGCCAAGGCAAAAAATTCCACATGTTGGACTTACATGGTTCTTCCATGGACTTCCCTGGTTGGATGGGCAAAGCCTTTAGAGGGGAAGCCGGGTTTGACGACGGCAATGGCTACGCCCGTATTGCCGGTGCCGATGGCGATGCCTCTGGCATTTACGACCCAACCTATCTAGCTACCTTTGTTGATAACCACGATGTTACCCGAGCTAACGGTGTATTGAGTGAAACGCAGTACCTCAATAACTTAAACTTTATCTACTTGTTCCGTGGTCTGCCAGTGGTGTTCTACGGCACCGAGGTGCTGTATTCAAGCTGGCCACACTACATTACTACTACCGAAAAAGATGATGTAGTTGCACGTTGGATGCTAGGCTCAGAAGGCATTAACTACGCCAAAACCAACCAACCAACGCTCTATAAGCACTTAAAAATGCTAAATAGCCTGCGCAGCTCCTCTGAAGCCATTCAAAAAGGTCAGCAAATTGACCTTTTGCTAGATGGTGATCATGCAGCATTTGCTCGTGATAACGGGGCAGCTGTAGCTTACGTAGCTCTCACTAAAGGCAGTGGCTTTAGCTACACCTTTAATAACATGGCTAATGGTAGCTATCGTTTAATTACGCCAAATACCGACGCCGCCAGCTACAACGAGCAAACCATTACTGTGAGCGGCGGCAGCCATTCAGTAACGGTGCCAGCAAACAGCTTTGTGATTTTAGACAAACTATAAATCTCAATATTCCCACCTAGCCATTTTGCTCTGTGCGGAATGGCTGGGTGGATTAACTATGGAACGGTTAATATCATGAAAAAGACAGCATTAGTCATCAGCTTATTGGCAGCAAGCTCTGCCGCTCAAGCTGATTGGTTTTATCGAGGCACCAGCAACGGCTGGGCAACTAGCGCTTTAGAACTTGTTTCGGGCAGTGAATACCGAACTTGTCAAAGCTTTGGTGCCAACGACCCACGCTTTAAAATTGATCGCTTTGGCGACTGGAACGAAGCTTACCCAAGCGCAGATGTTCGGGTAGACGCCAATAAAAACTACGAAATTCGCTTCTTTAGCGACAGCAAAAACATCACCACCACAGAAGTGGCCACTTGCGGAGATGTAGAGCCACCAAAAGATAGCTGGTTCTACCGCGGCACTTCTAATGGCTGGGCAACAACAGAAATGACCAGCACTGATAACGTCAATTTCTGTACTACTCAGAGTTTTGCCAACGACGATCCTCGCTTCAAAATCGACCACTACGGTGACTGGAACGAAGCTTATCCAAGCGCAGATTACACCGTTACCGGCAATGCCAGCTACCAAATTTGCTTTAACGCTAGCTCAAAGGCGATTACGGTAACGCCAGACGACGTAACTGATACTCAAGCACCGGTGGTTACTGCTAACCCAGCAGCCGGCTCTTACACCGAAACTCAGCAAATCAGTTTGAGTGTGAGTGATAATCAAGACAGCTCACCGTTGATTTACTGCACCACCGACGGCTCTACACCAACAGCGGCTTCCAGCCCCTGTAACGATGCCAGCTTTACCGCCAGTGACGTAGTAAGCGATGGGGTAGATTTAAGCTTGAAGGTATTCGCCATAGATGCCAGCGGCAACTCTGCCTTAAGCACCTTTGACTACACCATTAGCGATGCACCGGCCGACACATGGTACTTCCGTGGAACCCCCAATGGCTGGCAAACCACCCTAATGACCAGCAGCGACGGTAATAACTACTGCACCACGCAAAGCTTTGGCAGCAACAATCCGCGTTTCAAAATTGATCATTTTGGCGATTGGACTGAAAACTACCCAAGCGCAGACGTATTAGTAGACGCTAACTCTACTTACCAAATCTGTTTCAACGCCACCACCAAAGCAGTAAGCACCGTTAAACAAGGCTGCGAGCCTAACTGTGGTAGCAACAGTGAAACCTTAGGTGCGGTTTACTCCGCAGAAAGCACCACCTTTTCAATATGGTCGCCAGAGCATAGCAATGTAAAAGTGGTGGTTGATGGGGTTGAGCACACGCTACAAGCAGTGCCTGACTTCGCCGGTTACAGCCAAGTTTACCAAGTAACCGTAGCAGGCGACTTGCACTTAAAACCTTATACCTTCCTTATCAATGGCGTTCAGGTTCGCGACCCATATGGGAAGATGTCACAACCTGGTACTGGCGATTACGAAGCCATTAACATTGTGATGGACATGTCGCGCACCGAGCCAGTTGGCGGTTGGGCAGCACGCCCAAGCTTAGTTGAGCGTGAAGATGCCGTAATTTACGAAGTGCATGTTCGTGACTTTACTATCGACCCAAGCTCGGGTGTAAGCGCTGGCAACAACGGCAAGTTCTTAGGCATGGTTGAAACGGGCACCACAATTAATGGTGTAAAAACCGGTATTGACCACTTAAAAGAGCTAGGTGTTACCCACGTACAGCTATTGCCAGTGTACGACTTTGCCACCTGTGATGGGCTGCCAGACAGCGACCCTTGTTACAACTGGGGTTATGACCCTCGCAACTTTAACATTCCAGAAGATCGCTACTCAGCCGTTCCAACTAACTATGAAGAACGAGCGCGTGAGTTCAAAACCATGGTGAACGAGTTCCACAAAGCTGGGATTCGAGTCATTATGGATGTGGTATACAACCACACCTTTGATGATGAAATGTTTGAGAATATTTCTGGCCAATACTATACCGCCAGCGACTTATCTGGCACTGGCAACTCGATTAATGCTGATGTGCCAATGGTAAGCCGCATGATCCAAGACTCCTTAGAGTATTGGGTAGACGAATACGGCATCGATGGTTTCCGCTTCGACTTAATTGGTATTTTCTCTTATCAAGAAGTTGAAAAATGGGGTCGCCACTTAAACGATACCTTTGCAGACCGTAAGCTATTGATTTATGGAGAACCTTGGAACGGTTACGCAACAGATCCTCTAGAAGGTCAGCGAGTTCGTTACGGTACCACTCACCACTTAGCCGATGAAAACATTGGGGTATTTAATGGCGCTTTCCGCGAATCATTAAAAGGTTCAAATGACGATACTCGCACTGGTTACATGTTTAATAATGTAGATGCTGCTGAATCTGGCTGGGCGATTTACGATGGCTTTCAAGGTTCGCCCTACAACCCAAATGATGGTCGTAACAGCACCTGGTTCCGCAATTACGCGGCCGACCCAGAGCAAAGCATCAATTACATTTCGGCCCACGATAACTTTGGCCTTTGGGATAAGGTGTATTTAAGTACTTCAAGCAATGTGCAGCAAAATAGTTCGCATCAGGTGATTAGCTTTAATCCACCTAGCGATTTAACCTACCCTAAACGAGTGGTTAATTTTGGCATGGGCATGATACTTACCAGCCAGGGCATACCTTTTGTACATGCCGGTGACGAGTTCCTGCGCACCAAAACCAATAACCAGCAAATTAGTAACCCATCAGCTTGGAACTATGGCGCTCATGGAGGTACGCATAATACCTACAACGCACCAGATAGTTTCAATGCAATTCGTTGGTCCAACAAAGCAGATAACATCGCTACCTTTAACTACTTTAAACAACTTATTGAGTTGCGCCGTAAACATGCGGGCTTGCGCATGAATACCAGCCAAGAAGTTGCACAGTACTTAAATGTTAGCCGCCCGGACCAATTTGGTGGACAGGTGATAACAGGCCACATCACCGATCCTAGCGACAGCCATAACCTGTTTATTGTATATAACAGTGGTAATAACCAAACGGTAAGTTTACCTGCAGGCAGCTGGACTAAGGTAGCCGATGCCAATGGAGCCGTTAATGCTGGCAACGTATCTGGTAGCACCGTGGTAGAAGGCACCGCAGTTACCATGTTTACTCAAGCTAAATAAATAACACTAGCCCTTATAACTCAAAGCCCAAGTGATTCACTTGGGCTTTTTACTTACAACACTATTTGTAAAACAACGAGTCAAACTACCTACAAACATCTAAAGCAGCGTTGAATCGTTGTAAAAAATCCGGCCGCTGTTCTAGCCATTCGGCAGAGAAATAACTCGATAGATTAGCTTGGCTTAGGTGGCGAGTTTCAATGTTACGAGTTACATGCCCGTGGCTTTGTTCATGTGCATAAATTTCGTGGGGCGCCACTATCGCGTCGATACGTTCTAACTGCAATAATTCAAATAAAATATGGTAGTCATAGCGGGTATGTATATTGGGGTATTCGTGCTTGGATAACCAACGGTGCATCGCCGAGCCATGCAATACACCTATTTTCAGCCCTTTCATTTCAGGGCTGTGCACTTCGGTATCAATCTTTTGCACACTAAAAAGACTGCGATAAGTAACAATCAATGGCTCACTGGCAATGGCAAGCTGGTCTCTTTCTGCGGTACGGTTTAACACAAAAACACCATCAAATAATCCCGCCTGCAGCTCCTTAAACGCACGATTAATCGGCCTAACGTCAACCTGATAAGGCTGCCCCAATTCAATTAAACTGCATTGCATCACATCAATCGTTGAGCCACTTAAAGCATCACCATTCACCACTTGATAGGGAGGCAAGTGATGAGTAGCCAAACGCAGGGTATCCGCTTGGCTTAGCGCAGAGCCAGCTAACAACAATCCTAAGCAACACCATCTTATGCATTTAACCAAACAATCATCCTTCAAAATCCAGTTGGTAGCTCTTAAATATTAGTCGTTTAAGTAAGCACCTATGGCTTTTTTTTAAGCTCAAGGGCTTTTTTTCAGAACGTGACCGCAGGCACGCTTAAAAAATCTGTTAATAGAACAACCAAGTTTCATAATTTCTTATAACAAATTTAACGAATAAGCTTTAAGCATCTTGAACATTTTTTCAGCAAATGTGAGCTGTAGGGCTGATATGTTCAAGGTAGAAGTGAACGCCGTTCTCTTCAGGCCTAGTAATGTGTCAATGCATTACTAGTAGCATTTTCCTTTCCTTTCTGGATGAATTACCAAGACCCGCCTTTATGGCGGGATTTTTTTGCTTGAAGCACCGCGTTAATTACAATATTGTCATTATTATCTTTGAGACGCTTAACTCAGCCTTTGACAAGGAATTTAGATAAGCGTGACAGAAATAACAAATCACCAAGAAAGAGATTCTTATTCCCTTTAAAACGCGTATTTTTGAAATGGAAGTAGTTACTTAGCCGATTCAGTATGAAAAAAATCACCGATACCGAACTAATTAGAAGTGCCAATCGCCGAGACATTATTCAAACTCTGCGCCTCCATGGTGAACTGGCACGTGTAGAAATTGGCGACCACACCAAATTAAGTCCCGCAACCATCACTTCAATCACCTCTGAGCTGGTTCAACAAGGCTTAATTATTGAGCAGAATGTAGTGTTAGATCCCAGTGGTGGACGCGGTAGGCCAAAAGTAAAACTACAACTTAATAATCAAGCGGCCTTCTATCTAGCCATAAAGCTATCGATTAACGAAGTGCGCTTTATGCTGGGAGATACCTCTGGCACCATCGTTGCGCAAGCGACTCAAGCAATGTTAACGGTCACGCTAAACCAAGAACAGTTGGTTGACGCCTTGTCTAAAGCCATCGAAGAGTTTATTCAGCATTATGAGGTTAAACGCAGTAAACTGCGCGGCCTTGGCTTAGCAGTGCAAGGGGTTATAGAAACACAAGGTAAGGGCATATTGTGGAGCCCAGCCATCAAAGGTAAGCAACTAGAACTGGTTGAGCAACTGCAGCTAAAAAGTCAGCTACCAGTGTTTATTGCCAACGACGCTAATTGCCTCGCCGTTGCCTTAACTCAACTGCCTAAATACAGCAAACTGGATAATCTAGTTGCTATCCAACTCGGCTATGGGGTTGGCATGGGTTTGATTGTTAACGGCGAGCTTTATCAAGATGCCAGTGCAGCCACTACCGAATTTGGTCATACCAAATTTAGTTTAAATGGCCCGCAATGCCGTTGTGGTGGTCGAGGTTGTATCGAGGCCTATGTGGGTGATTACGCCATTTACCGCGACGCCAGTGCCATTTACAACTTGCCACCTACCGACATGCTGCACCCTTCAGAAAAACAAATGCTCGACTTAAACCAACTGACCGAGCAAGACAATCCAGCAATGGCGCAGATTTTCTCCCAAGCGGGTACCGTGCTAGGCATGGGTTTGGCCAACATAATGGCACTATTTAACCCACAAAAAATTGTTATATCTGGTCCGGGAATTCGCGCATACGAACACATGAAAGAGTCGATGCTGCGCACCTTAAACGACAACTTGTTGCCTTACCACCAAGCTGAAAACGTGGTGGAAAAACACAATTGGGACGAAGATATGGCGGGCCTTGGCATGATAACCATCATGCAGCAACATACCGACTAAGAAACATCCAATAAAAAGGGAGCATTAGGCTCCCTTTTAGTTTTAGTGGCTCTTAGTTTAAGCGCGAGAGAATAGACGTTTGCTTAAGTAATGCCCCAATAACATGCTCAACAAAAACCAATAAATAGCAGCTTCTCCACGCAGCAAACTGGCCACCGCAGGCCCAGGACAAATGCCAACCATTCCCCAACCAATGCCAAAGATAATCGAGCCAATGATCAGTTTAGGGCTAATCGTTTTAAGCGTAGAGCATTGTATAGGCTCGCCGTTTACCGCATGGCTTCTTGGTTTAATCAGAAAATGATAAAAAGGTACAAATACCAATAAGGCACCACCTATAACAAAGGCCAAGCTAGCATCCCAATTACCGCTTACATCTAAGAAGTTAAGCACTTTATAAGGGTTAACCATTTGCGACACATTCATGCCCAAACCAAATAATAAACCGGTGATTAAGCCAACCACTACTTTAAACATAAGCACCTCCTGCTAACCAAACCACAGCCGCAGCGCTAAGCATAAATACCATCGTGGCAACGATAGAGCGCAGCGAAAAACGGCCAATCCCGCAAATGCCGTGACCACTGGTACAGCCATTTGCTAGCTGGGTACCCACACCAACCGCAAAACCACCAGCCAGCAGCCAAGTTAATGAATAGTTGGGTAAAGCAGCTTCGCTTAAACCCAGTAAGGGGTTAAACAATAAACTCGCGGCCATCGCAGCAATAAACGCGACTCGCCATGGCCATTCACTCTTTGATGCACCCAAAATCCCGCCTAATATGCCGCTAATACCACCTGTACGGCCACTAAGCAGCATTAGTAATGATACCGACAGGCCTAACAACATTCCGCCAACTAAGGCGCTCCCAGGGCTAAATTCGGTCATTAATTTCTCCACTATTTAATCAATTACAAAATTGCTGCTGCAAACTAGCTAACAAGCTTTTCACTCGAGTGTCAGCCAAGGAATAAAACACCGTTTGTGCCTGTTTACGCACCGCTACCAAGCCTTGTTCTCGCAGCACTTTTAAGTGCTGAGAAAAAGCAGATTGACTCTTGTTACTGTGAGCCAATAGCTCCCCTACACTCATTTCCCCATCGCACAATAAACACAACACAACTAAACGATCTGGATGAGCAATGGTTTTGAGATAGTCGCTAACCACACTAGCTTGCTCATGCAACACTTCATGACTTTGCATACACACCTCCTCGATAGGCTGAATTATACGAGCACTATTAAATTAGTCAAATCTAATTTAAATAAATCTTAATTAGATAATTGCAATTTAGATTTATCTAATATAGATTAAAAGCCAATGACTAATGAGCAAATCTGTCACTAACGATCCACATCAATAGTTTAGTGACAGAACTTGATTAAGCTTTTGCTCATTCTCTAACAGAAAAGAGTTTTTAATACTGGAGACAAACATGACAAAGATTTTGATCATAGGCGGAGTAGCAGGCGGTGCCTCGGCTGCAGCACGTGCAAGACGTTTAAGTGAAGACGCAGAAATCATTATGTTTGAAAGAGGTCCCTACATCTCTTTTGCTAACTGCGGTTTGCCCTACCATATTGGCGGCGACATTGAGCAACGTGATGCTTTGTTACTGCAAACTCCAGAGAGCTTTAAAGCACGATTTAATGTAGATGTACGAGTAATGAACGAAGTGGTAAGCATTAACCGCCAAGACAAAACCCTCACTATTCGCAATTTAAATACCCAAGAAAACTACCAAGAAAGTTACGACAAATTGGTATTAAGCCCAGGCGCGTCACCCATCGTTCCGCCAATTCCTGGTATTCAAAACTCACGCACTTTCTCGCTGCGTAACATACCTGATATGGACAAAATCATAGCCAGCATTGAGCATAATCAGCCAAAACATGCCACGGTAGTTGGCGGTGGATTCATTGGTATCGAAATGGCCGAAGCCCTTATTCAACGTGGCATTAACACCAGTTTGGTTGAGTTATCACAACAAGTGATGGCGCCAGTAGACAGCGAAATGGCTGCGCCTCTTCACCAAGAAATGCAACACCATGGAGTAGATTTGCGCCTTGGCGTAGCGTTAGAAGCCGTGTTTCCAAGCCAACAACAAGCCGCCGATGAGCTAGCCAGTGTTGACGAACAAGGTTTAGAACTGCGTTTGAGCAATGGCGACCTACTAGAAACAGAATTGCTGATTATGGCCATTGGTGTAAAACCAGAAACCAGCTTAGCCCGCCAAGCTAACTTGAACATCGGCGAACTAGGTGGAATACAGGTAAACAGCCAACTGCAGACCTCTGATCCCGACATCTACGCAGTGGGTGATGCCATTGAAGATCCAGAATTTGTTACTGGTGATGCGGCACTTATTCCTTTAGCAGGCCCGGCTAACCGCCAAGGCCGCATGGTGGCTAACAACATTTTTGGCGCAGGCGAGCATTATAAACGCAGCCAAGGTACCGCTATTTGCAAAATCTTTGATTTAGCCGTGGCATCTACAGGCCTTAATGAGAAAACCTTACAGCGCAAAGGCTTAGCTTATGAAAAAGTGTATGTACACGCAGCCAGTCACGCGGGCTACTACCCTGGCGCGCATCCCATCAATTTAAAGCTACTATTCAATCCAACTAGTGGTGCAATTTTGGGAGCACAAGCAGTGGGTAAAGATGGCGTAGATAAACGCATCGACGTAATCGCAGTGGCCCAGCGCGCCGGTCTAACAGTATTTGACTTGCAAGATTTAGAGCTCACTTATGCTCCTCCGTTTGGCAGTGCCAAAGATGTCGTCAATCAAGCTGGGTTTGTCGCCGCCAACAGCATTCAAGGTGATACTCGCCTTTGCCACAGCGACGAGATCAACCAACCGAGCGCAGAGCAGCTAGTGCTTGATGTACGAAATCCTGGAGAGTTAGAAAAGCTAGGAGCGATTCCTGGTGCGGTTAATATTCCAGTAGATCAACTTAGAGAGCGTATTAACGAGCTGCCTAAAGATAAAGAGATCTTGGTGTATTGCATGGTAGGGTTGCGCGGCAACGTTGCTTATCGCCAATTGGTTAATCACGGTTTTAAAGCTAAGAACCTTACTGGTGGCTATAAAACCTGGTTAGCCGCCAAGGCATAAAACCGAGTCAGCAGGTACAAAAAAGCCCGGTGTAAACCGGGCAAAAAGCTGAGACGCATAAAAACAATTTACTGCGCGTTTACCGTAATATCTTTGGTAGCGCTATTGAAGTTGATGCGATAAGTAGTGTTGTCAGACACTTGGTAATCCGCATTTGGATACGCTTCTGTCCAGTTACCACTATCTATCTTAAAGCGCGCTGGTGCTTCTTCACCATTAAAGCTTTGAACGGTGTAGTACAAGCCACTAGCACTATCGTAATCAAGTTGAGTTGTTCCCCAAGCATTTGGCGTACCGCGGAAGTACCATACTTCGTCGCCGCCGTTGTCAGGGTTTCCACCAACACAGTTAGTTGCAGCAACCCAGCTACCTTGGGCATAACACAATACATCGCCCGTAGTATTTAGGTCTGCGGTTTGATTAGCGCCACTATCGTTAAAGATAATGTTTAAGCTGCTTAGCTTAGTGCCAAAGTCATGGCAGTAGTAAGCACCTTTTTGCACCATTGCCACACCTGGCCATTGCGCATTGGCAACTGAGGTTTCAGCTGAAACCGACCAGTAGTAAAGTGTTGGATTACTAAAGCCCGCTTGGTTGTCGTAGCAAACTTCTGTGCCACCTACAGGATCTGGAATCGAGCCGCTAATTTCAAAACCACAAGCCTCTAGGCTGCTCCAGCTACCGTCTTTGTAACAACCGGCACCCGCTGCAGTTAAGTCAGCCGTTTTATTTGCACCGTTGTTGCTGAAGATAGCATTGATGCTGGTAAGCGTGACACCTAGATCATGACAATAGAAGTCGCCGTTCTTCTGCATGGCTACACCAGGCCAAGTTGCATTGGCAAGGCTGCCAGCAGGCTGTGCTCCCCAGTAGTACAGAGTCGGTAGGTTTTCTGATGTACAAATAGAGCTAGCCGCTACTGGGGTAGCTGGTTCTGGGTCAGTTCCACAGTTAGAAGTACATGGGCAATCAGCACCAGTACAAACATCACCAATTTTTGCACCAACATGAATTGCTGCAGCTTGGTCGCCGCCCACAGTAAAGTTAGCTTGACCACCACTCACCGTAATCACCGACTGACCACTTGAATCAGCAGCAGCGTTACATTGACCAGTGCTCTCATCAAAGTTAGCTTCAATAATGTTACAGTACTGCCCGTCTGGCATGCCTGTATCAAAGCTTTGATTAATTGAGCTACCGTAACGTTTGTTGATAACAACAAAGCCTAAGCCGCCACGGCCAAAGGCAATTTGGTCGTTACCACCTTGCCACCAATTGGTAATACTCCACTCGCCAGCAGTATGGTTACGGAAACCCACCATGTTGGCAATACCGCGCCACTTGTGCTCACACACCCAGTTGCCACCGTCGAAACCACAGGCATTACCAGTATGCACGCCGCTGCTAGGTGGACCTGCATCAAAGTCACCGTTGAAGTAGTAACCAGACATGATTTTTGGGTAACCATAAGGGTAGGCTAGCGCAAAAACGTTCGCTAAGAAGTAGCCGTCACCTTGAACACCATGCCAGATTGGGCCACCCGGGTTATGACGCTCCTCATCGTGGTTGGTCACAAAGGTCACCGCATCGGCGCTAGATAGCTCCATTTGGTTGCCTAAATCACGTAACCACGCAATATTGCTATCACGAAAAGCAGGACCTAACTTACGGGCAAATTCAAACTCAGTAACATCACCAATGTAAGTATATTCGGGTGGACGAACTGGTTCACCGTTTGCGCCAATCACTTCTTGGAAAATGTAAGGGTTACCATTTAACTTGCCCTTAATCGCAGCAATATCACCTGCCGGAATGTGCTTGGCTGCATCAATACGGAAACCTGCTACACCCATGCTTATCGCATCATTCATGTAGTCTGCGATTTTTTGGCGAACATACTCTGAGCCAGTTTTAAGGTCATTTAGCCCCACCAAATCACAGTTTTGTACCTGCCAGCGATTTCCGTAATCGATATCACTGGTACAAGAGTTAAAGTCATTTGGTCCGTAAGGTACTTCAGGGAAGTTTCTATCGTAAGCTGCCATGTGATTAATTACGGCATCTACGTAGATATCTACCCCAACGTTTTTACAACGCTGTACCATATCTTGGAACTGACCACGGCTACCACTGCGTCCTTCAAAGGAATAGCTAACCGGTTGGTAGCGGCTCCACCACGCGCCAGCGTTGTGAGATTTAGTTGGAGGTGAGACTTGCACGGCGGCAAATCCTTTAGGTCCTAGAAAGGTTTCACACTCTTGTGCAATGTCTTCCCATTTCCATTCGAAGAGGTGTACAAAGGCGGTTCTTGGAGCCGCCGTGACGCTGGACGCATAGCCCAACGCCGCACCAGCTAGCAGAGCGCTAGTGGCGAGTTTGCTGAATTTTCTCATTGTTACTTTCCCATGTAATCTTAGAGCGTCTCTTTAAGACTCAACTCATCACCACTCTTTGGTGTTTTGCGATGAGGGGCAGACTAACCACTGGAAAGAACCACAAGTAAAACACAACCTTAACTATCCATAGTTAATTTACCGCCTTTCTAATCTACGCTTAATATTTGAACGATGAAGACAAGTGCTCACTTATTGAGCATTAGCTCACAAAGATCTTTGTTTTTGGTTAATGATGTTTGACAGCGATCAAAATTCGAACAAATACCCTGATATTTAAGCAAGGAAACTGCAAACACAAATTATTTAACTGCAAACTTTAAGTTCCAGCTTCTGCTAAAACAGCCCTGAAAGGCCTATAAACAGTAGGGTTTGTAAAATTTCATGACAGTAATTACTAACTACTCTAAGCACCAAAGAGCTATTACAATGACCTTAATTCATAGCAGTAAAAGAATTTAATCATGAACCAACAATGGTGGCATTCGGCAGTTGTTTATCAGGTTTACCCGCGTAGTTTTTGTGATAGTAGCGGCGATGGCAACGGCGATTTAAAGGGCATTATTAGCAAGCTAGATTATCTGGAAAAGCTGGGCATTGATCTTATTTGGCTATCGCCTGTTTATCTTTCTCCAATGAAAGACAATGGTTACGACATTGCCGACTACCAGGCCATAGATCCGCGCTTTGGCAACATGAACGACATGCGCCAGTTAATCCACCAAGCCAAACAGCGTAACATCGGCATAATGATGGACTTGGTACTTAACCATACCTCCGACCAGCATCATTGGTTTAAGCAAGCAAAACAAAGCCGAGACAACCCCTACCGCGATTATTATATTTGGCGAGGCCAAACTAATCAGATCCGCTCCATTTTTAGTGGCCCTGCCTGGCAATATGATCCCGTCACTAGCCAGTATTACTTCCACCTGTTTGCCGATGCTCAGCCCGATCTCAACTGGGAAAATCCAGCCGTAGCAAAAGAAATTCATCAAATGATTTCTTGGTGGGTAGAGCAAGGCGTGGCAGGCTTCCGTTTAGATGTGATTGATTTAATTGGCAAACAAATTGACCAAGGTATTACCGAGAATGGTCCGCGTTTACACCCGCTGTTGCAGCAAATGCATCAAGCTTGTTTCAAAGGTAAAAAGCTGGTGACCGTGGGCGAAACTTGGGGAGCCACCCCCGAGATAGCCAAGTTGTATTCCGATCCGCGTCGTGAAGAGCTGTCGATGGTATTTCAGTTCGAACACGCCGCCTTAGACTGGCACCCAGAACATGGAAAGTGGCAAGTACAAGATTTTGATTTAGTTGCCTTAAAAAAGGTGCTTAGCAAATGGCAAACCGCCTTTGATGGCGATGGCTGGAACGCCCTATTCTGGAACAATCACGACTTACCACGCATTGTTAGCCGCTGGGGTAATGATGGCGAATACCGCGAAGCCAGCGCCAAATTGTTTGCAACGCTGCTGCATGGAATGCAAGGCACACCGTACATCTACCAGGGCGAAGAAATCGCCATGACCAACGTACAATTTGCCGAGCTAAGTGATTACGATGACATAGAAATTAAAAACAGTTACCAAGAAAAAGTGGTAGAGCAGCAAAGCTTAAGTCATCAGCAATTTATGCAAGGTGTGTATCAAAGCGCCCGTGATAATGCCCGAACTCCCATGCAGTGGGATAACTCTGACAACGCTGGCTTTAGTTGTGGGCAGCCGTGGCTCAAGCTTAATCCCAACTATCAGCAATTAAATGTTGCTAATGCGCTTGCCAATCAACACTCGGTGTTTTATCACTACCAACGCTTAATCGCACTGCGAAAATCCAGCAAATTTGGCGATACCTTGGTCTATGGCAGTTACCAATTATTAATGGAAGAGCACCCTCATATATTCGCTTATATTCGCCAATATAAGGAGCAAAGGTTGCTAATTGTTGCCAATGTCAGCCAACAAACTCAAACCTTGAGTTTAGATTATAAGCTTGCAGAAGTGGTGCTGGATAACCTTCAGCCAGAGGATGAATCAGAAGTAGATTTAGCTCAGCTTAACTTAGCGCCCTACCAAGCCATTATCTATTTGCTAGCGGATTAATTAGCGATACAAAAAACCAGCTAAGCGATTGCCTTAACAATACTTAGCGCCTTACTAGGCGGTAATCTATGCGCTAAGTAGCTACAAGCTTATTCGCTAAGGGTGTATTGCTCGGATAGGCGATGACACAGCCATTTGTACAAGTTAAAAGCTTTTGGGCTATTACTTGTAGGTAATAAGTCATCGTCTAAAAAGGCTTCACCCTTAAAGGTAAGCACATCACGCTGTTGTGATACTTCGCGAACTTCTATTCCAGGAATATAGTCTTCGTGCTCGCGCAGTAGCTGATTGGCCAGATCAATCAAATCTTGTTGGCTTATTGCTTGTTTAGTCATCACACCATGAGTAATTGGGTAAATATGAATTTTAGCATACACAGATGTAGCCACTTACCCTAGCGTCAAGATCAAAACTTGTGGCGCTTTTCTCAGCTTAAAAAACTGAGATAAAACGCAATAAGCCAAGCAACTAAGTTGCCTTTTTCTTACCACGCCATTGCTGTATCAATAAGCCACTAATAATTAACACTAAACCCAAGTATGTTGCAGGTTCTATCACTTCGTTCAAAAAATAGCTGATAAAAAACAGCGACAAAAACGGGGAAATAAAAATAAGATTACTAATACGCGCGGTGTTGTTAGTAAATTTTAATGCTAATACCCAGCACACAAAGGCAATACCCATTTCAAACAAACCTACATAAGCCGCGCCTAACCAAGCTTTAGCGTTAAAGCTGGGCAAGCCATCACTCCACCAACAATAGGCTAGTACCATTGGCAGGCTAAAACAAAAGGCCACCAGCAAACTCGCCACCGGATCGCCAGAGTTACGGGTATTAATAATCCAATAGCCTGCCCACAACAAGGTGCTAAACAGTGCCAACAGAACGCCTAGCACACTGTCAAATTGCATGCTGAGCAAATCACCTCGCGTCGCAATCACCAACACCCCAAAATAGCCTAAAGCCATGGCAAGCAGATCTTGCTTACGCAACTGCTGCTTTAAAAAGGGGACCGCCAGTAAAGCCAAGGTAATTGCCCAAGTATAATTAAGTGACTGAGCTTGCTGAGCCGGCAATAAGTCATAGGCTTTGAACAGTACTAAATAATAAAGGAAGGGATTTATAGCACCTACCAGCAAAAAGAAGCCGGGCCGCTGCTTGGCGTAGCTTAACGCTAAAGGCAGTTTACGTTGCCATAACAACACACCACTTAACAGCAAAATTGAAGTGACTGAAGCCAGCAATACCAATTGAATGGGGCTTAACCACTGCAGTGCTAATTTAAAAGCAGTGGCCACCGTAGACCACATTAACACTGCACTTATGCCAAAAGCATAGGCTTTAGTTTGTGTATTCATTATTACTTTACTATTTCCGACCAAGGGGCTCAGTGTATTCGGCATAACTGGCTAGAACAAGCCTTTAAAGTTTGAACGTCTGTGACTAGGGTCTGTTGATCTTTGCTGATGGTTTCTGCAGCAACTTATTAGCCATTTAGGCAAGGCAGTGAGTGTGCAGTTAAGTGGGCTTAATAATCACTCGCTAACGCTGAATAAATGGCTAATAAATGCTGCCCGAAGGGTTCGGATAAGCGAACAAAATTTCAACACCAAAGATCAACAGACCCTAGTAAGGCATCTATAAGTGCTTGAAGAATTAAGCTTAAGCAATGCGCAAGAATGGAAAAGAAAATAACTCACAAACTGGCTAAACTGATTTGAAGTCAAGTAATTGAGTCCAATATGGCAAGCCAACAACAGCGAATTAATACGGTCAAAAGACAAGTAGAGCAAACTCTTGATAGCCAGCTGGATATTGATCAACTGGCTGCTTTAGCCTGTGTTTCACGCTTTCACTTTTGTCGGCTATTTCACGCCTATGTCGGCGAAAGCATTTATGCTTATCGCAAGCGTTTGTTGCTAGAGCGTTCGTTAAATCACCTCAGGTTTAGTCAACAACCCTTGGTTGATATCGCCAGTCAAAGCGGCTATCAAAACCAAGCGTCCTTTAACAAAGCGTTTAAACAACAGTTTGAGCAAACGCCACTTCAAGTAAGAAATCAGGGCTGGCTTCCGCCTTCTCCAGAACAATCTAACAAGCTTAACCCTCAAGCTGTCAGCCAAGTTGAGGTAATAGATCTCGCGCCACAAGCGGCATTATGTTCACGAGAACGAGGTCCTTATGCCCAAGCTGCCCCCAAAGCTTGGCGCCAGCTATTTAGCGCTTGCAATAAAGTGGGGTTAGATACTCAGCAAAGCACTATGATTGGTGTCTCCTACGATGATCCTAAAGTTACCCATCCGGAGCAAGTGCGTTTTGATGCGTGCCTAAGTTTGCCAATGGAGCAAACAAACCACGCCCGCTTGCCCTGCACTTCACAACTTGCCGAACTGGGCATTCAACAACTAACTTTGCCTGGCGGTAAATTCGCTAAGTTGCGCCACCACGGAGGTTACGCCAGCATACCCAACAGCTATCAAGTGCTGCTGCGCGACTGGCTGCCGCAGTCAAGCTATCAGCTTCGAGACGCCAATTGCTTAGAGATCTACCACAATAAAACAGCCGATAGCATCCCTGAGCAATCCCTAATAACAGACCTTCTATTGCCCATTAACTAGCCAAAGGCAAGCACCCATGAGCCCTTCAATTAATTACGCCAATTTTAGTGAGTTTAGTGACCCCAAAAACTATTTGCCGCAACTGCCAGATTGCCAAGCGGATATCGCAGAACTGGTTAAGTGCGTGCAAAACAACTTGGTTCATCCCTATTGGTTACAACACTACCAACTCGACCCAGATTTCACCCAGCGCCTAGATGAAATGCAAACTCGCAGCGTGCAGCAAAAGCTAAAGCGCTTAAGTAATACCAAGGGGTCGCTGCTTGCGGACAGACCAGCTAACCAAAGAATGCTTGGAAATTGCCGAGATTTTGCCTTGCTGCTCTGCACATTATTACGTGCTCAAGGTATTGCAGCGCGCTTGCGCTGTGGTTTTGCCGCCTACCTCGGCATGCACCCTTACGAAGACCATTGGATATGTGAATATTGGCACAAGCAGCAACAACGTTGGATAAAAGTAGACGCCCAGCTTGATGCCAAGCAACAAGCGCTATTGAACATTACGTTTGATCCACTAGACCTGCCAAATGAGCAATTTATTTACGCAGGATCTGCCTGGCAACTATGCCGACGAGAACCAGAGCGCGCCCAGCAGTTTGGCATTTTGAGCATCACTGGCTGGCCGTTGCTGCAGGGCAACTTACTGCGCGACATATTTGCCCTAAGTAAAATCGAGTTACTTGCCTGGGACAGCGGTTGGGGACTCAACAAACACTATTTTGAATACAGCCAAGCTAAGCAAGAATTACAGCTACTCGATACACTGGCAGAGCTAAGCGCTAAGTCTTTAGCCGAGCAAGCTTTAGCACAATCGAAAAGCCAAGAGCTGGCTTTTCCCGCTAACTGGCAATGGCAGCGTGCTCCCAGCATTGGAGACTTGTTGCAACAGCACAACAGCGCTGTGGAGACCGACTAAACTCTCATTGACAAACAACACTATTAAGCTATATTTCGCGCTATTAATAGAATACAAAGTAACTGCAATAATGCTCCACCACCGCAAAGCTCTTGGCCTAGTGCTGTTGTTTAGCCTTAACGCTTGTAACAGCAATAAGCCGCTTACGGGCGAAGACTACACCCTCTATAGCCGCTATACCCTAGATAACCAAAGCAACTACAATCTCACCTTCAGCAGTGAGCTAAGCTCGCAAATAGAGGCGGTAGACAAGCAATTGCTCCAAGGCAAAATCGTCTCGGGAGAACGCAAACAAATACTGGCTTTCTTTGACCTTAGCCAGGCCACTAATCCCCCTTCAAGTAGTTTTGAACAGCTACAGCTATATGCTGATTCTGGCCACGGTGAACAGCTGGTTTATCAAAAAATCGATGACGAGCACTGGCAATTGCAGCGCAGCGACAGCAATCAAGAAAACTACGTACTGACTATTATTGACGCCGATTTAAACTGGTAAATTCGCTAAAACTGAAGCTCTGAAACGCTATACTCAGGACGGTAATTTTGCTACTCTGCGCGACCTTTTTTGCAGGTATAAGGCCTTGGTTATGAGTCATTCAATTGCGGGTTTCGATTTTGGAACGTCCAACTGTGCGGTTGGTGTAATGCAAGGTAAACAAGCGCAATTAGTCAGGCTTCCCGAGCACGGCAATTATATGCCCTCTACCTTATTTGCTCCCCAATCAGAGATGATTTGTGCATGGTTATATCAGCAATTAGACGCTCAAGGTAAGGCCCAGGCTTATCAGCAAGCACGCGGTAACCAGCTAAGTGCCAGTTTACGCGCCTTAAAAGAACTCAAACTTGACGGCTACGACGAGCACCTAAGTTTTGGCCAACAAGCGTTAAAAGAGTACCTCGTCGACCCCGCCGATTGTTATTACGTGCGCTCCCCCAAGTCATTTTTGGGTGCTAGCGGTATTCGCGAGCGTCAACAGCAACAGTTTGAAGATATTGCCGCCGCCATGATGTGGCACATAAGCCAGCAAGTGAAACAAAGTGGTCAAGCCGAACTGGCCAAAGTGGTAATCGGTCGCCCAGTTAACTTCCAAGGTTTAAACAGCGAAGTAAGCAACCAACAAGCCATCACTATTCTTAGCAATGCAGCCCATTTTGTAGGCTTTAAGCAGGTAGAGTTTTTGTATGAACCGATGGCAGCTGGTTTAAGCTATCAACAGCAATTACAGCAAGAACAACGTGTATTAGTGATTGATATTGGCGGTGGTACCAGCGATGTATCGATGCTAATTATGGGGCCAAACTACCTTGCCGAGCGAGATCATC
Organism: Agarivorans sp. JK6; assembly: GCF_045277145.1. NCBI lineage: Bacteria > Pseudomonadati > Pseudomonadota > Gammaproteobacteria > Alteromonadales > Alteromonadaceae > Agarivorans > Agarivorans sp. JK6. The sequence goes on from NZ_CP113525.1 coordinate 4,329,255, forward strand.
AAGATTTAGTGCTAGGTTACAACGGTGAGCGCATTGGCGGTAACGACTTCGATATAACTTTAAATTTTGAAACCCTAATGCCCAGCCTAGGCGCCAAGCTTAACTTGGCCAGTGGCCAGCCAATGCCAATTAAACCTTTTTGGGATGCAGCTGCAATTAATGACTTCCCCGCGCAAACCCGTTTCTACGAAAAAGATACCCGCCTGTTATTGCAGCGCTTACTGAAAGAGCCGCAATTAAGCCCACTTAAAGGTTTGCTACGCCTAAGCACAGAGCGACAAACCTACCAGCTAAGTGCCTGTGCAGAGCAAGCAAAAATTGCGTTAAGCGAAGCGAGTACGACCACTGTGGATTTGTCTTACTTACTGGAGCAACTAGAAGTAAACGTCACTCAAGAGGCTTACCAGCAGGCAGCTGAACGACTGCTTAACAGTATTGCTGCACTTAGTGACGATGTTATCGCGCAAGCAGGTTGCCAACCCGAAGCAATATTTTTAACTGGCGGCAGCGCTAATTCACCCATGGTTAAAAACTTTTTAGCCAAACGCTATCAAGCACCTTTAATTAGCGGGGATAACTTTGGTAGCGTAACCAGCGGCTTAACCTTGTGGGCCGACCATATCTTTGAATAAGTACTTATAGCTCATAAACTTGCGGCGCTAATTCCACCCGGTTTTTGCCGCGCTCTTTGGCAATATATAAGGCGCTGTCGGCACGAGCAACCAGCGCTTCTGGACTAGAATCATAGCTAGTTAACATAGCCAACCCCAAACTCACGGTGGTGCTAAATTTATGCTCATCTTTTGTCACTTCAAGCTCGGCTAAATGCTCTCGAACTCGATTGGCGATTAGTAGTGCCTGCTCTTGTACTGTATTAGGCAACAATAACAAAAACTCCTCTCCGCCCCAGCGACATAAGTAATCACCGTTTCGCAGCACCTTTAAGCTTTCTATGGCAAATAACCGCAAGGCTTCATCACCGGCAGAATGACCAAATCGATCATTAATTTGTTTAAAGTTATCAATGTCTAACAAGATACAACATAAGGGCTGTAGCGAGCGTTTGCTAATGGCAAACTCCTCAGTAAGAGTCTCACTCATGGAGCGCCGATTCATTAATCCAGTGAGCGGATCATGATTTGCCTGAAACTCTAAACGTCGCTGATCATGATGTTGCTGCGTCACATCCATCATCACCGACTGCACAGCAGGTTTGCCATTCCACTTCACCACCGCTTCACTAATGTGCAACCAAGCAGATGTGCCATCACGGCGAACATTTTCAGTCACCACGCTATTGCTATCAACCTCACCTTGAATCAAGCGTTCATGTAACTGAATAGCTTGTTGTTGGTTTTCTTCGGGGATAATAGACAATAGGCTGTCCAACTTAAGTACTGCTTCTGGGCTGTCATAACCTAGAATATTGGCCATCGCTTGGTTGCAATAAAGCGGTTCAAAAAAGCGGTGTACCATAATCCCCTGCAAAGAAGACTCTGTTAACAAACGATAACGTTGCTCACTTTGCTGTAGCTTTTTCTCCGCGGCAATTTGTGGTGAAAAATCCACTAGAGTAATTTGCAAGGCAGGTTTGCCCTGCCACTCGGTGAGGTGATCAATGGTTAACACCGAAAATTGCTCACCGTCTCGATTATAGTTTTCGTAGACCCTTACTTTTGGCCGCGCTTGGCCACTCATTACTGCCTCGTAAGCGCTAATCGCTTCGTCGCGATCATCTTCAGCAATCAGTTCCAGTAAAGAAGGCAAGGCCATAATATCTTCAGCGCTATCGTAACCGAACATTTGAGCATAGCGTTCGTCAGCGAACAGCGGTACAAAGTCCCGGTGGATCACTATTCCGTAATAAGCACTAATGTCAGAAACTTTGCCCATACTTAACCATACTTTACTTAAGGTAATTTAAGCGTAGTCAGGCACAAGGATGAACTCAACTACCGGTGACTAACTACCACTTAATTAATAGTACTGTTACATTGCTACTAGCTTTGCGATAAATCTGAGGAAAACCAATGAGAACCCTGTTAACAGCCTGCTTGTTAATACTCGGCCTAAGTAATCTCACTCTGGCCAATGCCAATGAGCCTTCAGCCATGCTTGAATCAGATTCTCCGCAACTTAATATGCAATTACAGGTAGAAGTGATAGGGATTGATAAAGCTGCCGCTCAGGCATCACAAGCTTTGCGAGACATCGCCGATAGCGTTAATCAACTTGCTAGCAATCCAGAACTTAGCCCAGAGCAACAACAGCACTTTCAGCAAACCCTTAACGCGGTAGAGCAGCTAAGCCAACAGCTAGATAGCAGCTTAAAGCAACTGCCCGATACCGTCGCGCAAAGCACCAAACCCATTGTGAACTTAGCCGATAAGCTATCCAGTGAAGTGCAGTTTTGGGTAATGATCATCTTAATCAGTTTGGTGATAATCATTATTGTCGCTTTGTTAGCAATTTACTTTAGTGTGCTGGCACCAACTAGCCGAGCAGTGCTTAGCGCCACCGGACAACTTAACCAACTGGCCTCTAGCTTAAAAACAACGGCAGAATTAGTCGAGAAAACCGCCGCTCAAAATCAACATTTACTGGATCACTTAAAGCCGGCACCACAGCGATTTAGTCAGCGCCAGCGGGCTAAAGCTGCCACTAAATAACTCTGTACAACAAAAAAAGCCAGCATCTCAGCTGGCTTTTCAAAACTAGCGATTAGGCTTAGTCACCCAAGAAACCACCAGTTTGATGTGCCCAAAGCTGACTATAAATACCGTCACCTTTGATTAACTCGGCATGGCTGCCTTGCTCTACAATCTCGCCTTTATCTAGCACAATTAAACGGTCCATGGCGGCAATCGTTGATAAGCGGTGAGCAATTGCGATCACCGTTTTACCTTCCATCAACTGATTCAAACTGGTTTGAATTGCCGCTTCTACTTCAGAATCTAGCGCCGAAGTCGCTTCGTCTAAGACTAAAATAGGCGCATCTTTTAGCAGTACTCGGGTAATCGCAATTCGCTGGCGCTGACCGCCCGAAAGCTTAACCCCGCGTTCGCCTACATGGGCGTCGTAACCAGTACGACCGTCTTGATCGCTAAGGCTTAAAATAAACTCATGGGCTTTAGCTTGCTTGGCAGCCTCAATCATTTGCTCTTCGCTTGCGTCGGGACGCCCATACAAAATATTGTCGCGCACCGAGCGATGCAGCAAGGACGTATCTTGCGTCACCATACCAATTTGCGCCCGCAGGCTATCTTGGGTCACTTGGCTAATATCTTGATCGTCGATCAAAATAGCGCCGCCTTCCACATCATGAAAACGCAGCAATAAATTAACCAAGGTGGTTTTACCGGCTCCCGAACGCCCTACTAGGCCAATCTTTTCACCCGCTTTAATTTGCAAGTTAAGCTTATCAATCACGCCACTTTGCTCACCGTAGTGAAAGCGAATATCGCGATAATGAATGCGGCTTTCGGTCACCTTAATTGGCTTGGCATCTTTTTTATCGGTAATAGTTTGCTTGGTGGTTAAGGTAGTCATACCATCGGCCACGGTACCAATGTTTTCAAACAAAGAACCTATTTCCCACATAATCCACTGCGCCATACCATTAAGGCGCAATACCAAAGCAATCGCTACCGCAATAGCGCCCACCGATACATCGCCCAAGGTCCACAAGTAAATAGACAAAGCAGCAATACCAAAGGTAAGCAGATAGTTAGACAGTTGCACCGAAAAGTTAAGGCCGGTCACTAAACGCATTTGTTTGTGCACGGTAACCAAAAAAGCGTCCATCCCTTCTTGGGCATAATCGGCTTCACGCTGGCTATGCGAAAACAGCTTTACCGTTGCGATGTTGGTGTAGCTATCAACAATTCGACCACTCATCAATGAGCGGGCATTAGCCTGTTCGGTAGAAATGCGTTTTAGCTTAGGCACAAAGTACAACTGCACCCCAATATAAGCACAAAGCCACAGCAACATCGGCCATATGAGTCGAATATCGGCTTGTGCCACCAGTACCACCATGGCGGCAAAATAAACCAAGATGTACACCATCAGGTCGAGCAGCTTCATCACTGTTTCGCGCACAGCTAATGAGGTTTGCATAACTTTAGTGGCTACTCGTCCGGCAAAGTCATTAGCAAAAAATGACACGCTCTGGCGCAGCAAATAACGGTGAGCCGACCAGCGAATCGCCATTGGGAAGTTGCCCAACAAGGCTTGGTGAATCAACAGAGAATCCAACAAGATCAAAAGCGGCATTACCACCAACAAGGTGAGCCCCATCATCCATAAGGTTGCTGCCTCTTCACTGAAAAAGGTAGCGGGATCTTTAGTGCCCAGCCAATCAACCAATTGCCCCATAAAACCAAACAAAGCAACTTCGCAAATAGCAATTAAGGCCGATACCACCGACATAAATAACAAAGGCTTCCCCATGCCAGCGCAATAGTGACGACAAAACTGATATAAACCTTTAGGTGGTTGTTTAGGCTCTTGTTTTGGAAATGGAACGGTGAGCCCTTCAAAAAAACTAAACATCTAGACATTCCTTGTAATAAATCTTGGTGTTACAACGAATTAACTCGCATTTGTACTGTAGCGTACTTTGTCAAATATGCGCAGCCTTACTGACCAATAAACGACAAATCGTTACGCACCAAGGCTTACACCAAATATTTATTTACTGAAGGCATGCACAAAGCCAATAAAAACCTAAGCACTCACCGCACTGTTGCATATAATGGAACAGCCAGCAGGGTAAGGAGGCAGCGATGAATTTAGAAGACATGGAGTTATTTGTTAACTTGGCAAAACAAGGCAGTTTTACCAAGGCGGCAGACTTTACCAACATCCCCAAATCAACCATTAGTCGACGTATCACCAATCTAGAAAAACACCTTGGGGTAAAGCTGTTAGCCCGCACAACCCGCAGCTTAAGTTTGACCGAAGTGGGAATTAATTATCTGAAAGGCTGTGAAGAATTGCTAAACCAAGCTAAACAGCTAGAACAAAACACCCAGCAACAAAACCAGCACCCCAGCGGCACCTTAAGCATCTTCATCCCCAATACTCTGTTACGCATTTTTTGGCCGGTAGTGATTGAGATGATCAACCAATACCCAGAGCTTAAGTTTGAAGCATACAGCAGTGAAGGGCGCCAAGAAGAGCAAACCTCAACCCGCTACGACATTATGTTTCATGTGGATGAACCTAAAGACTCTTCATTGATTGCGAGGCGAATAGCCACCATAAAATATGACTACTACGCCAGCCCCACTTACATTGCCAAAAATGGGCTACTTCAAGTACCTAGTGATGTAGATAAACACCGCATTATCTTTAACTCGGTGTCACAAGCACCTACTCACTCCTGGCGATTTGAACATAACAACGAACTAATATCACAGCCTGTCTCGCCATTTTTTAGCGTTCAAAACCCCGACCTAGGTTTAGATTTATGCTTGCAAGATAAAGGGATCGCACTGGTGCCGGATATTCTATCAAAAGAGTTAATTAAACAAGGGCGCTTAGTTAAAGCCTATGCTCAGCCGCAACAACTTAGTGGTTACATTTACGCTATTTATCATTCGCGACAATTTCTTCCCGCCAAAGTCGCAGTGTTTATCGACAAAGTGCAGGCCTTTTGGCAAAACAACCTTAATTAGTCCATTTGGTGAAACAATGGATTTCACATTGGTGGATTTTTAAGCCACTTAAGCTTACCTACAATGGGCTCAACTTAACCAGTCCATTGCAGGAAACACTCAATGAAAATTAAAGCTTCCCTTTACGCACTTATCTTCGCTGGCCTTATTTCAAGTTCAGCTCATGCCGCTACGGTACAGCTAAAAGATGGCCGCTCCATCCAAGGTGCCATTGTGTCGCAAAATGCCAACGAGCTGATTTTAGACATGCATGGTATTGAAGTAAAGCTGCCAACAGAACAAGTGCAAAATATTAGTTTTGGTGATACCCCAGAAGATGGCACCACCACTAGTAGCTTTACCGAAACCAACCAAACTAGCGCAGCGGCAAATACCGAGGCTAACCAAGAGCCTGTCACCGTGCCCGCAGGTACCATGCTTACGGTGCGTATGAGCGAAGGCGTAAATACTCGCCAGCATGAAACCGGCCAGCGTTTTACTGCGGTGTTAGAAGCCGACTTAATGGCTGGAGATGCCTTAGTAGCACCACGAGGTAGTACCGTTTATGGCCAATTAAGTGAAGTTAAAAAAGCGGGTCGTTTGGCAGGTTCTGCCAGTATGAGCATTACCCTTACCAATATTCGCATCAACGACCAAATGCACGATATTCAAACCGATGTATTAAGTTCAAGTGGCAGTAATACCGCAGGAGATACTGTGGGGAAAACCGCTCGAGCGGCAGCTATTGGTGGTTTAATTAACGGCAGCGATGGCGCTAAAAATGGTGCTAAAGTAGGTGTAGGAGCTTCGGTTATAACTCAAGGTAATGACATTGAGTTGCCTAAAGACAGCTTAATCGACTTCACCTTAGCAGCCCCTATGCAGAGTTAAGTTACTCGGCAGGAGGAGTATCTCCGGCTTGTTGCAACACAAACGGACTGGTGGGCTCACTGTTATCCAACAGTGTTTCCACCTGCTTGATTTGCTCAAGCGCAGCAGAGTCTTTGCGATAACTTAGATACACAGGCCGTAGCCAAGGCTCGGCGTCTTCAACCAAACATAACTGCTGGCTATCGATAAACGGAGCCACCATCGACTCTGGCAAGTAACAAGCACCACCTTTTTCTAGAATAAAATCTAGAGCGATGCGGCCAGTGGAAGTGCGTAAGAAAGGCGGGGGCGTATTGGCGTGGCGCAAGGCATGTTCAGAGGCAAATCGGCTACCCCAATCCACATATACATAGCCTTCTTCCAACGCTTGCTGCTGCAACTGCGGTGTGGTGGACACCAATAACAATGATAGTTGGGCCACTTGGCTGCTTGCCAGTTCATCAGATTTTAGGGCGTCAAAACCCACCCCAATATCTAAAGTGCGCTCTAATAATGCGCGGTGCATTTGCTCACGCCCCATGGTTTCTGCGCTAAACGCGTAACCGGTAAACACCTCGGTAACCACACTTAAGCCATGTTGCAAAAAGGCATCCCAACTATTCGGCGTCCCCGCTAAAGCAAGTTGAATTGCATGAGCTTTGCTAAGTAATAACTCTGCCTTAGATTGCTCTAAGGTTCGCACCATATTTTCAGCATAAGTAATTAAACGCTCACCAGAGCTGGTGAGTTTGATGGCATTGCGGTCTCGAATAAAAAGCTGGGTATCAAAATAGCTTTCTAACTGCTTAATTCTGGCGCTCACTGCCGCCTGGGTAATATATAAATTCTCTGAAGCCCGCCCAAAATGCTTTTCTTTGGCCACTTCCAAGAACGTTCGGAATACTTTTACATCCATTTACTTACGCCTCCCCAGCTAAGCTGAGGTTAACAAACAAATTTTGTTGTTACGACAAAAACAATTCGTTTTCTTGTTTCGCCAATAATCACTACCTTGCAGCCAACTTATCCCGCTGCTTAAACAGCCTTAATTCTCAGTTGGAGTGACCTCATGATTATCGATTTTCGCTTTGGCAACAAACGTTTTTATGACGACAAACGCTTTAAACATGGCTTTCGTAAATCAGGCGATTTTACTTTGCTTGAAGCGGAGTTACTAAGCTTATACGGCGAAACCATGCGCGCCATAGATGCCGGAGAATTACTGCCAGAAGGCAACCAAGAACAGCGCTTTTTATTGGTATGTAGCCAGCAGCTAGAGCCAGAAAGCAAGCTTGAGAAGATCTGGATGAAGTACAAAAAGCTGGCACAGACTCGTCGACGTTTTCACACCTTACACAGTCGTTGTAAATCAACTACTGACAATTTTGAAAATGAAGATGAAACATTTATCACTGAAGATGATTAGCAAACAGGCTGAACTTTTAACCATTAGGACTGAACAATGCGTATAGCAATTTTATCTCGAGGCGAAAACCTCTACTCCACCCGCCGCTTAAAAGAAGCCGGTGAAGCTCGTGGGCACCAAGTAGACATTATCGATACCTTGCACTGCTATATGGACATAACCAGTAGCAAACCAACGGTACGATATAACGGTGAAGTGCTGCCCAAGTATGATGCGGTCATTCCACGAATTGGCTCATCAATTACCTTTTATGGCACCGCGGTAGTACGTCAATTTGAAATGATGGGCACCTTTTGCGTTAACGAGTCGGTGGCGATTAGCCGCTCGCGCGACAAATTGCGTTCGCTACAGTTATTGTCACGTAAGGGCATTGGCTTGCCGCGCACTGGTTTTGCCAGCAAACCTGACAAAATTCAGGATCTAATCAAAAACGTGGGCGGTGCTCCGCTAGTGATTAAACTGCTAGAAGGCACCCAAGGTATCGGCGTGGTGTTAGCCGAAACCAACAAGGCAGCCGAAAGCGTGATCGAAGCGTTTATGGGTTTAAAAGCCAATATCTTGGTTCAGGAGTTTATTAAAGAAGCTGGCGGTGCCGACATTCGTTGTTTAGTGGTTGGCGGCAAGGTAGTCGCAGCAATGAAACGCCAAGCTGCAGAAGGCGAGTTTCGCTCAAACTTACACCGAGGCGGCGCAGCTCAGCTAGTGCGTTTAAGTAAAGAAGAACGCGCCACGGCGGTAAATGCTGCTAAAGCTATGGGCTTAAACTTATGTGGTGTAGACATTTTGCAGTCAAACAACGGGCCAGTGGTGATGGAAGTAAACTCCTCCCCTGGCTTAGAAGGCATAGAAACCGCCACCGGCAAAGATGTGGCTGGTATGGTATTTGAATTTATCGAAAAAAACGCCAAACCTTTCGCCACTAAAACCCGTGGAAAAGGCTAAAAGCCAAGCGTCAAACAATGAGGCAAAAAACATGATTATCGCTGGAACAGAAATAAAACCGGGAGAGCAAAAACATATCGAAATCCCCGTGGCCAAGTTATATACCGACACGAATATTTCGATTCCAGTGCTAATTACCCGCGCCAAACGACCAGGCCCAACGGTATTTGTAAGCGCCGCAGTGCATGGTGATGAGCTAAATGGCATTGAGATAATTCGCCGTTTAACCCGCTCGCCGAGCTTTAAAATCACCAAAGGCTGCTTAATTGCTGTGCCAATGGTGAATATTTATGGGGTGCTTAATCAAAGTCGTTATATGCCAGACAGGCGCGACTTAAATCGCTGCTTTCCTGGCTCAGAAAAAGGCTCGTTGGCCGGGCGTTTGGCGCATATTTTCTTAACTGAAATTGTCGCCCATTGTGACTATGGGGTAGATCTACACACCGGTGCGATTCATCGCTCTAACTTGCCGCAAATTAGAGCTAACCTGAAAGACCCCGAAACCAAGTTGTTGGCCGAGGCCTTTGGCGTGCCGGTATTACTTAATGCCGATTTACGTGATGGCTCGTTACGCGAAGCAGCGGTAGATAACAATACCAAGATCCTGCTTTACGAAGCTGGAGAAGCACTGCGCTTTGATGAGTTATCGATTCAAAGCGGCGTGAAAGGCATATTAAAAGTACTGTCACATTTAGGCATGGTTAAAAAACGCCGTAGCACTAAAAAAACCTCACCGTACATTGCCTATAACAGTGCGTGGTTGCGCGCATCTGCCAGCGGTATAGTGAGTGAAACGACCCAGCTAGGCGATTTGGTTGAAGCCGGTGATATTTTGGCCGAAATAAATAGCCCTTTTGGTGAGCTAATCAGTAAAGTGAAAGCAAAGCGCTCGGGCATTGTAATCGGCAAGCAGAATATCCCCTTAGTTCAGGAGGGCGATGCGATGTATCACCTTGCGTATTTTGGAGCAGAACAAGATGAAGTTGCCGAACAGATCGAGAATTGGCAAGAGTCCATAAACCCTGTTATCAACGCTGTTCAACATCCTCAATAGGAGAAGCTAAACAATGAGTATTAATACCTTTTTACTAATCGTTGTAGCATTTGCGATTTTTTATGTCGCGCAAAGCAAAGTAAATACTTTGGTGCTTAACTACGGAGCAGCACGCAATATTGCTAAAACACGGATCCACTATGTTAGTTGGGTGCTGCGTAGTGCTCTAGTATTAATACTGGCACTAGTGGTTAGCCTGATTAGCGATCTAGGCTTTAATGATTTTGGGGTATTTTTGTCCTCGGTATTTGCCGTTATTGGCGTTGCCTTGTTTGCTCAGTGGTCGATTTTAAGCAATGTAACCGCCAGTATTATTGTGTTTTTCTTTTTTCCTTACCGGGTTGGTAACCAAGTTAAGATCCTAGATGGTGATAATTCGGTTGAAGGGCGTTTAGAAGAAATCACCTTATTCCACGTTATTTTGCTGGCTGAAAATGGCTCTAAACTCACCTTTCCAAATGCTATGGTCTTTCAAAAAGCCGTGGTCATTGGTGAGCACCAACCTACTCGCGCAGTAGATTCCAAACCAAAAGCTCAAGGTTATGAAGAGGAAGTAAGCGGTGAATAAACTGGTAATTGGCAACTTAGAAACCTGTAACTTGCCAGACTTAGGCATTAATGATTTACCGGTTAGAGTTGATACCGGGGCAAAAACCTCGGCTTTACACGTAGATAATCTGGAGCAAACTAAAGTTAACGGCAAACCGCACATTAGCTTTGATTTGCACCCAGACATTTATAACCTGGAACAAGTTTGCCGTTGTAGTGCACCTATTTACGACACCAGGAAAATCAAGTCATCTAATGGTGACGTGGAGCAACGTTATGTTATACAAACGCGTTTTCAGCTGGGCGAACATATTTGGCCCATTGAGATAACCTTAAGTAACCGCCAAGACATGACCTACTTAATGTTGTTAGGTCGACAAGGCATGGGCGATAAAGTGTTGGTAGACCCTGCTCAAAGCTTTCTGGTAAACAGTTAACATTAACTAACCAGCGCCAAAATAAGGAATACCAGCACTTAATAAGCCGTAAACACAAGGACTTAGCCAATGACCAGCGAAAACCTAGCAAGCTCTAACCAACAAACCTTTGATGGTCATCATGATGCGGCGCTTCGCCGCGTTTTGGGCGTTCTTGAACAAGAGCAGCCCGCTGCCGAGCTTAGCTTTATAAGCCAATACGACAATGCGGTATTGGCTAATTTGCTTGAGTCTTTACCCGATAACTATCGTCAACACATCTGGCCTCAGCTAGCGACCGAGCGCTACTGGGACATATTGCATCTCATGCAATATGAAACCGTTAAACACTTCTTCGAGCTATTTAATCAATCACAGCTAAACGCGCTACAGCAAACCATAAGCGATACCGAAGTTGTTGAATTTGCTGACTTTTTGCCCGAGTCGATGGTGGAGACTTATCTTGAGCAACAAGACGAGCTCAGCGCGGCACAGCTGCAAGATGCGCTAAGTTACGACGATGAGCAAATTGGCCGTTATGTAGATACTCACATTCTACGTGCACGCCCCAACTCAACGGTAGCCAGAATTAAGCAGCGTTTGAGCGCTCAAACCGACAAACATGTGGCGGTATACTTGGTGGATGCTCAAGGGCAGTTTCAGGGTGCTTGCAGCATGACCGACATCGCCAACTCTGCCGACAGTACTAAACTTACTGAACTTAGCCAGAACATTGAGGTATTTGACCACCAGCAAATGCTGGCCGATGTATCCTTATCGTTGAATATGGTGCCAGGCCATGCTTGGAACCCAGTACAAAAAGACGGAAAAATTGTCGGTGCAATTGCCTTATCCAACATAGTGCAGTGGCTACAAGAGCGTAGTTTAGATGTTGCAATTATCGATACACCATCTGATGAAGAAGATCTGTTTACCCCAGTGCCTACCGCCGCCAAAATGCGCGCGATTTGGCTAACCACCAATTTAGCTACGGCGTTTTTGGCCTCATGGGTAATTGGCTTATTTGAAGGAGCGCTTCAACAACTAGTGGCACTGGCGATATTAATGCCGGTGGTGGCCAGCATGGGTGGTATTGCAGGCAGCCAAACCTTGGCGGTAGCCTTGCGCGGTATAGCGCTTAATCACTTACAGCAAAGTAACCTAAAGCTTCTACTTAACAAGGAGTTAAAGATTGCCGCATTCAACGGCTTAGTCTTGGGTCTGGTTATCGCCTTAGTGGTTAGCCTATGGTTTAAATCTGCCGCTTTAGGTGCAGTTATCTTTGTGGCCATTGTGCTCAATAGCCTAGCCGCAGCAGCGTCTGCCACAATGATTCCATTTATACTTAAAAAAATGAAGATTGACCCAGCCGTTGCCGGTTCGGTAATTTTAACCACCGTGACTGACATCGTTGGTTTTGTGGCTTTTCTTGGCCTAGCCTCACTATTATTAATGGGCTAAACCTCCCACAAAAAATGCAACTAAATAGCTAAAAGGCACACAATGATTAGAACTTGGTTAAGTCATAAAGGCGATGCGCCGATACAGGGCGACGAGCAGCAAATTGGTCCATGGTTAGAACAAGAAGCTGGTTATATCTGGATTGATATTGACTTGCGCAGCTTTAGCCATGCCAAAGCCGAGCAATTACTAAAACGCTTTGCGTGCCACCCTTTAGCAATAATCGATACTTTTCGCCCCCGTCACCCACCGAAAATAGAGCTGTTTGACGAACAAATATTCATGCTTTATCGAGGCATTCAGCACTGTATTGGTGATTTAAAATTTGAGCATATGCAACTGGCCATGTTTGTAGGCAAAAACTATCTCATTACTCTGCACGATGGTCAGTCGCAGGGCATAGAAAACCTGTTACAACAGCCCTTTCATAAATACTTACAGCACCCATTAAGTTTAGCCAGCCGAATAATGCACAGTGCCTCAACCTTGTATTTAAACCAGTTGCTAGAGTTTGAAGACCAACTAAGTGAATTAGAAGAGCAATTAAGTAGTCATGGAGACGACCAATTACTCAGCACAATTACTCGCTATAAAACCGACATTCTTCGACTCAACCGAATTTTTAGTTACCACCTCAGCCTAAGTAAAAAGCTACTGCATCTCGAGCAAGAACAAAGTGTAAACCACATAGCGATAGACCAACCGGTGCTGCAAGACTTACACGAGCGCTTCGAACGTTTGCATAGCCTTAGCAGCATGTATTACGACATTTGCGGTGATTTAGTGGATGGTTACTTATCGATAAGTTCGCACAAACTTAACAACACCATGCGAGTATTAACCTTAATTACCGCCATTTTTGTCCCTTTAAGTTTTTTAGCCGGCATTTACGGAATGAATTTTGAAGTGATACCCGAACTTCATCACCCAAATGGCTACTTCATTTTGCTAGGCACAATGCTGTTAATTGCAGTATCACTAATTGCCATATTTAAATGGAAGCGCTGGTTTTAGGCTGCCGTAAGCCGCAGTGCTACCATCTACTTATGTGCATCCAAATCATCTACTTACCCCAAAAGTAACACGTCAGGTTTCTTTACATCTTTTTTCTCAATCATATGTCAAATAGCATAAGGTCATGAAATAAAAGTAATTTTTTATTGGCTTAAAAATTGCTGTCGAAATCACATCTAAAGATGTGATTTTTAGCCAAACAAGGGATAAAGAAATTGAAAAAAGCTAAGTTAATACTATGTAGTTTAGTATTTGGATTACTTACCAACCTATCGGCGCAAGCTGGCGTGATTCTTTCGGCAGTAGATGTTAGTACTAATATGGGCACTCGCTTTGCTGGAGATATTAACAATACGATTGATCAATCGGGCCTTAATACTACCTTTGTAAGTGGTGTAACTGACTTTGATACCTACAATCCAAGTAGCCAATCGGTTATTAATACCGCACCGAACCAGTGGTGGGGCGCAACCGATACCTTAGGCTATACCGATTTTGACTTAGGTGCAGTTTATAACCTTCACCGTTTTGCACTATGGAATGCCAATTTCATCTTTGGTGTTAAAGATTTCAGAGTGTTAATTGACGATAACGCAGCGTTTTCTAGCGCGCTTGATTTAGGCTCTTTCACCGCCAACTTTGACCAAGCTACTGGTCAAGTATTTGATTTGCTAGATGGTATTGGCCGCTACGTCCGAATTGAACATCTATCTATCCACAGTAACTCAAGTAACATTAACGAAGTGGCCTTTGATGTTAGCTCATTTTCTCCTGTGACTTCGGTACCAGAACCTAGCACTTTAGCTATTTTCGGTTTAGCTTTTGCCGGTCTAATGTTTAGACGTAAACAGCGCTAAACATAACCGCTATTCACCAACAAGAAACCCGCTTCAAGGCGGGTTTCTTGTTATTTAGTTTGACGAAGCACTTACTCGCCTATTACGCTGAATTGATGCCAATACCGCACTGGCCATCACCAGTAAAACGACAATCAAAGACACTGCTGTAGGGATCGCCCACACCGTTTCAACTAAAGCCATTTTCACCCCAATAAACACCATGATTACTGCCAATGCTGGGCGCAAATATACAAACCTATCTATCATGCCCTGCAATACAAAAAACAAGGAGCGCAGGCCCAACAAGGCAAATACGTTAGCGGCTAATACCAAAAATGGCTCTTGAGTCACAGCAAAAATAGCCGGTATTGAGTCCAGCGCAAACAACACATCCATCAAAGCAATGGCGCTAATCACACTCGCCATAGGAGTAAACCAGCGTTTGTTATCCAGTTTCACCCACAAGACATGGCCATGATACTGATCGGTCACCGGCAATATCTTTGCCAGCAGCTTATTAGTTTGAATTTGGCTATCGGAGTGTTTTTCTGGCAAGGCTAGTTGTATGCCTGTCCACACTAAAAAGGCCGCAAATACATACAATACCCAGTGAAAGCTTGCTAACAATTGGCTGCCAACTGCAATCATCACACTGCGTAACAACAGTGCACCAATCACTCCCCACAACAAAGCACGAGGGCGCAACTCAGCGGGCACCTTAAACTGGGAAAATATCACAGTGAATACAAATAGATTATCTACGCTTAGCGACTTTTCTAATAAGTAACCGGTGCTAAAAGCCATTGCTGCCTGTTGCGGATTATAACTACTGTTTGGCGCATACCACTGCCAACACCACAGTATAGAAAGGGCAAACGCCAAAGCTAAGGCAAACCAAAACACACTCCACAGAGCGGCTTTTTTAAGGCTGATATTGCCATTTCGAGTTTGCCAAACGTCCACTAGCACCAACGCCAAGGTGGCGAGTGCAAATACAAAGTAAGTGATAGAGTTCATTACTGATCCTCAGGGGCAAAGGATCTAGTCTTTATGGGATAATGCCTAGACCTTCACAAACAAACACGCTTAACCTTTTGGCTAAGCACCTTTGTGTTGGTCTCGTCGAGATACCTCTCGGTACCTTCGCATGCCGGATAGGTAAGACACCTAACGGGATGACGACATGCAAATTTTCATCAACTACTCCCCAAGACGCCGCGATATTACGCCTAAAACTTGCCTCACGCTAGAGTTATTTTGCTTAAAAATAAGACTATAATTTAAGACTTATTTTTCATTAACTTACAGCACATTAGGTCACTAAATAGGAGCATTTTCGCGCCGCTAAACTTAGCTATCAGCTATCCCACATAACGTCACACTGTTTTTTAAGCGCTGAGCTGAGTAATTCAATTAAAGGTTGAGCACGAGTATTTAAACTAATCACAGGTTCCAATTCGGCGTCGTTCTCATCAGCGTTAGATTGTTCTGCCTGAGCTTGTGCAGCAAGCTCTAGCTCAGCTTTTAATTGGCTTAACGCTTCGGCAACATCTTCGGCCCGTATCGCTCCCGGCACACTGCCACTGTGTCCCATCATTTTTAACAGCGCTAAACCAATATCGCCAAACATGGTGACATTTGCGTAAGCTTTACATCTGAATGTAATTAACATGGGTATTTACCTATTAATAAATCAACACAAGGCTAGCAGCATAAAACGAATCGCTAATGCTTTCTTTAAGCAAAACGACATTGTTGCTTAACACACTACAATTAAACCCTTTATGGTTTTGTTTTCGCACTTAGCTCATCACGATAATAATTACCCAGGGTATATTGTCCAAAAGCGGGCGCGATGGAATCTTGCCCCATCACGGTAAGAAAAAACTCTGCTGGTCCGCCCCATTTCTCTGGAAGTCGCTTAACAAAACTAAGAGCAATGCGCCGGATAAAATCTGGAAGCTTAATCGATTTTGACGGCTTGTTTTGCGCTTCAAATGCCAATAGAGCCATCTGGTTCATCGACAATACTTCAGGTCCGCCTACGTCTAATTCTGATTCACGCCGAGCTATTGCATCGATGCAAAACCTTGCTAGATCTTTGCCATGAATAGGATTAGCTCGCACCTCGCCATTGCCAAACATGTACACTTTCCCGCTTGCTGCCATACGATACAGTTCTGTCATATCGGAGAAAAAGCCATTTGGCCTAAGCACACAGCCTTGCAGCAATGAAGAGCTTAATAAGCGCTTGGCGAACTTCTCTTTAGCCGCCAACAAACGCACTTGCGGATACTTTTTTGCATTAAAAGCCGAGACATAAATGAATTTACTGACCGCCGCTCGTTCCGCTTCTAACAGAAGATTCAAGTTGGCTTGGTAATCCACGTCCAAATAAGTCAGGCCATCTTGTTGTCGAGTAATACCCAAACAGGAAATCACCACATCTACATCGTCGCAGATGCCTTTTATGGCTTTTGGCTCGGTGACTTGCGCTTGAATAATGTGCTGCTCGGGTACACCTTTATCCAGCAGCTTAGTGCGGTTTCTCGCAACGGCTTTAAAATCTATATTGTTGGTCAATAGCTGCTCAACAATGTGCAGACCTAAATAACCTGTGGCCCCAACCAACAATACTTTTTGCCCCTTATCCATCGGTTTTATTCTCCACCTTTTGCTTAGTTTCTAAGTCAGGGCGATAAGGCTCTTCTCGCAATATATGGCTAATGAGTAGTTTGAGATAAAACAAAGGCAGAAACCACGCTAACCCCGGCGGAGCATCAAACACGGTTAAGGTAAGAACCAGCGCAAACGAATACAAGATCAAGGCCACCGGACGCTGCAAATACAGCGGCGTTTTTAATACCCACGCACAAGCGACAAGCATATAAGTACCGGTTAGCAAAACCCACCACACATCCAGCTGCAGAAAAGCCCAACTGAATAGGCTTAGCTGCACAAAATGCAAAGCTATAAAACTCATATGTTGTTTAAAGCCTTGTCCATCGCGATGAAACCAGCGCTTAGCACTGGAAGTAGCATTAGTAATAATGCCGCCAACAATATCAACCGCAAGCATACCCGCCACAACAAACTGAAATACACTCCATCCCAGATCGCCATACCATGCCCACAACAGCAGAGCTGCGCTCGATACAAAAGGTACATACAGTTGCAAAGCTTTCTCCGCATCAGTAGCACCAGGACCAATAAAGCTATCAACTTTCCCCTTCACGCCTGCTCTCAATTCGGGCAGCTGCCAATCAATATTCATAACCTTCACCCTATTTAGACCACTCGGTCTTTTTAAAATAAAACCAATCCACACAAAGGTAAAGTTTTATTTTGTCCAAATGGTCTAAAAAAATAACCCATGTTATAGTGCTAGGCGTAACAAAGAGCTAGAGAATCAAATGCCAAAGCTGATAAATCACGATGAAAAGCGCAAAGAGATTGCGTTAAAAGCCACAGAGATATTTCTCGAATATGGCTACAAAAATATTGGAATGCGCCAACTGTGTGAACAGCTAGGCATGAGCAAAAGCGCTGTCTATCACTACTACAAAAGCAAAGATCAGCTTTTTATTGCAGCCACCGAAGCCATTGTAAGTGTTGATGCATCAGCGCTAATCGATGCACCACTAGCGCCCCAGGCCAAGCTTGAACAGCGCTTAGAAAACTTTGTCATTATATTTCGGCAAATGGCGCCGCGATTCTTCAAAGAAATGCAACTTGTTGCCGACTATATTGAAGTGATTGGTGAGGCAAATGTGGCCAACGATGCATGCATGCAACTGGCTAATCAGAACTACTTAGAGCTTCTGGCAAGCTATGTATCAGAAGAAGCTAAAGATAGCCTTTACACGCTTATGCTGGGCTTGCTAAACCATCAAATAATGGCAGGAAAACCCTTAGAGAAAAGCTACATAATAAAGATGGTGAGTGCGCAACTAAACAACTAACAAGAGCGCCAAATTAGCGCTCTTGTTAAGTGGTGTTACTCAAGCTCCAAATACACTTTATCCAGCAAGGACATGGCTAAGTCGTTATCGTAATAAGCCGCTTCGTTAATAAACGCTGGATATACTGTTTTCTCGCCTTGATAACAAATGTCTTCGCCCGTAAAGGTTCTAAAAATAGGGTCACCAGTATTAATTGGCTGGTAGTCATTGTCTTGCACATTGCTGTGCACCATCGCTAGTCGTTCACCCTTGTCGTTAAGCGGCAGCTTAATGCTATCGAGATACAAAAAGGCTTCAACTTGTTTAGGTAGCTCGGGTAAATCTTGTTGATTATGCAGCTCTACAAAATCAAGAATATGCCCGGTCATTTGCTCCATCTGCTCTAGCACATCTTGGCGCAACACCGATTGCGGCTGCGGCCCTACCTCAATTAAAACGCCATATTTACCACAACTTGCGAGGAAGCGATGATTACACATATCTTCTTCCGGCTCATCCAGAAACACTACGGCTTCTGGCATCTGCATAGTGACGTAAGCGGCAAGTTGTTTGTAGAAAGACGTCTGCTCTAACAAGATAAGGGTAGGTCCCATGTTAGAGGTGGTGTTGTGCAAGTCGATAACCAAATCCATGTTCGGTTTTGATTTGGGGCCAAGCTGCTGGTGCAGCGCTTTAGCGCGTGATTGCTCATAATTGGCCAAACTAAAATCAGCCAAGTTACTGGCGCTAAATTGGCGATTTAAATCGGCATCAATGTAGCGTTTGTTTTCACCATGCGCTTTAGGGTTGGCAAATACAGTTTCTACTTTGAGGCTAGGACGGGCAATAAGCTGAGGATGTTGCTGCCATTTATTTATTAAGTACACCCCACTAAATTCATTACCGTGGGTGCCACCTACAATGGCAACATTGTTAATCTTCGACAAGTGCAGCTCTCCTTTTATACCAACCAGCAAACAGCAAACAGCAAACAGCAAACAGCAAACAGCCTTGAGCTTAAAAGGAAATGCGCTTTGACTCAAGCCAAAGCGCCGTTGCTGCTGACTATTCTTCTTGCTCTTGTTTACTAATACGGTAAGCCTTAGGCGTTAACTCTAAGTCTTTCTTAAATACCGCATACATGTATTGCAAAGAAGGGTAACCACATAGCTCCGCAATGTCGGAGGTGGAAAGCTCGGTATTACGCAACAAACTCATGGCTTGTTCTAACTTGGCACAGTGAATTTCTTGGTGAACCGAGTGGCCAATATCATCTTTAAAGCGCTTTTCTAGGTTTGAGCGCGAGACTTTTACATAATCTAATACTTGCTCAACCTTAATGCCTTTACAGGCGTTATGGCGAATAAAGTGCATCGCTTGAATAACGTAAGGGTCTTTCAGCGCTTTGTAATCGGTAGATTGGCGCTCAACCACTTGCTCTGGGCCTACCAGCTCACGCACTTTACGTAATTCTTGCCCTTGCAGTTGGCGGTGCAATAGCTTGGCCGCTTGGAAGCCCATTTTACGACAACCTTGCGCTACCGAACTCAAAGATACTCGGCTTAAATGGCGAGTTAAGTCTTCATCATCAATACCAATAATCGACACTTTGTCTGGCACGATGATCCCCAAGTGATCACACACTTGCAGCAAGTGGCGCGCTCGCGCATCAGATACCGCAACAATGCCTACCGGTTTAGGCATAGATTGAATCCAATCAGCCAGGCGGTTCATTGCATACTGCCAAGACTCTGGGGTGGTCTCCATGCCGCGATAAACCGCACACTCGTAACCATCACCTGCTACCAATTGTTGGAAAATAGCTTCACGCTCCATCGCCCAGCGGTTGCCCTCATTAGGCGGCATGCCGTAGTAAGCGAAGTACTCCAAACCCTTGGCTTTTAAGTGCTCATAGGCTGAATTAACCAAAGCACGGTTATCGGTGGCCACGTAAGGAAAATCGGGGTATTGCTCTGGGTTTTCGTAAGAGCTGCCCACAGCCACCACTGGCACACGTAGGCCAGTTAGGGCTTTTTCAATTTCTGGGTCGTCGAAATCGGCAATAATGCCGTCGCCTACCCAATGTTGTAGTTTGCTGATCCGACAGCGAAAATCTTCCTCTAGAAATATATCCCAATCACATTGTGATGCCTGTAAGTAGTCGCCAATACCTTTAATGATCTGACGGTCATAAACCTTATTTGCATTAAATAACAATGTAATTTTGAAACGTTTATCAAACATGTGGGGCTCCTAAAAGCACGGTGCCAATCAAGATTTAATTTAATATCTAAAAAAAAGGGGCCGAACGCTACTGTGAAAAATCGTAATGTGATTATGATCATGCACATTTCAAACGAAACTGTGAACTCAGGCACGCCATGGAAAAACGCTATTCCTCTGGTAATTTTCGTAATTGAGCCAAGTTTCCAATCCGCGGCAGGATGAGCTCATATTTAAAACACTTTTGCTGCCGCTTAATTACATTGTAGTTTCGCCGAGCAGCTCGCGTCCAATAAGGAACTTCTATGTATATCGGTATTGATTTAGGCACCTCTGGAGTAAAAGTTGTGCTGCAGGCTGAAAACGGTGACATTTTAAGCCAAGCCACCGAAAACTTAACAGTATCTCGCCCTGCGCCGCTGTGGTCTGAGCAAGCTCCGCAAGACTGGTGGCAAGCCACTCAAGATGCACTTAGCGCATTAAGCAAACAGCACTCGCTAGCAGAAGTTAAAGCGATTGGCCTAAGTGGCCAAATGCATGGCGCTACCTTACTGGATGCCCAAGGCGAAATTTTACGCCCAGCCATTTTATGGAACGACGGCCGCAGTGCGGCTCAGTGTGAAGAAATCGAGCGCATCGTACCTAACTCTCGCGATATTGTTGGCAACCTGATGATGCCAGGTTTTACCGCGCCTAAACTGCTTTGGGTTAAGCAAAACGAGCCGGAAATTTTTGCCAAGGTAGACAAAGTACTACTGCCTAAAGATTACTTGCGTTACTTGCTGTCGGGCAACTTTGCCTCTGATATGTCAGATTCGGCCGGCACCATGTGGTTAGACGTAGCCAAACGCGACTGGAGTGATGACATTCTAGCGGCCACTGGCCTTAGCCGTGAACACATGCCTGAGCTATTTGAAGGCAGTGAGGTTACCGGTAACCTTAAAGCAGAACTCGCCGAGCGCTGGGGCATGCCCGCCGTGCCATTAGTAGCAGGTGGTGGCGATAACGCAGCTGGCGCTGTAGGTGTAGGCATCACTAAACCTGGCCAGGCGATGTTGTCTTTAGGCACCTCTGGTGTTTACTTTGCAGTAAGTGATGGTTACCTAAGCAACCCCGAATCAGCCTTACATAGCTTCTGTCACGCACTACCAGGTGCTTGGCATCAAATGTCGGTCATTCTTAGTGCCGCTTCATGTTTAGATTGGGTAGTTAACTTAACTGGTCAAGCAGACGTGCCAAGCATGTTAGCCGCTGTAGAAGCCGCGCCAGAAAGTGATAACCCAGTGTACTTTTTACCTTACTTATCAGGTGAGCGTACGCCGCACAATAACCCAGAAGCTAAGGGCGTATTCTTTGGCATGACCCATTCAACTGGCCCCTTAGATTTATGCCGCGCGGTCTTAGAAGGCGTGGCTTATGCCTTTGCCGACGGCTTAGACGCATTGCATGCAACGGGCTTAAAACCAGAAGAAATCACCTTAATTGGTGGCGGTGCGCGCAGTCAGTTTTGGCGTCAAATGCTGGCCGACGTATTTGGCCAAGCCGTAAGTTACCGCTTAGGCGGCGAAGTAGGCCCAGCACTAGGTGCTGCACGTTTAGCCCAACTTGGGGTAACCGAGAACCCAGATCTAGCCGCCATTTGCCCAGTGCCAGAGTTAGTTGAAGTTCACCAAGTGAATGCCGAGCGCCATGCCGTTTACGCGAAACGCCGCGAAACTTACCAAGCGCTTTACCCAAAACTAGCACCACTTTTTTAAGCAATAAACCCAACGAACAGCCATAGCCTTGCTATGGCTGTTCTGCCAGCTAAGTGAACACATCTGATAAATCCGCATTTATCACATGTGCTCACCACGGCCCATTGAACGTAGTAATACGGAAGACAAATACTATGGCAAAGAACTATCGCGTAGCGCTTCTTTTGAACGCTAACATGGCTTACGACCGAGGCATCATTACCGGCATATCGTCATTTGTGAAAAATGGTGCTCCTTGGAGTTTGTTCATTGGAGAACAAAATCTATTTTCGGTGGACGATTTTAGTAAGTGGCAGGGTGACGGCGTAATTGCCGACTTTGACCACCCAGAAATTCGCGATGCGATTAAGTCTCGAAATATCCCAGTAGTAGGCATTGCCAGTAGCGAAACCGTAGCGAATACCATGCAAGATTACCCGGTGGTGATGTCTGACAATAAACAGATCATCAATATGGCGGCTCGTTTCTTAAAAATGCGCCGTTATACCCATTTAGCATTTTGTGGTTACCCCAACCGCCCCTTTAATGACTGGTCGGCCAACCGCGAGCAGCTGCTGCGCGATTGGTGTGAGCGTAACCAATGCGCCTATAGCCAGTTTAGCGCTAAAGATAACATTGATACCTGGGACAGCGACTTACAGTGTTTAGTTGATTGGCTTAGCCGCCTACCTAAGCCAGTAGGGATTATTGCTGCCAACGATGTGCGCGCTCGCCAACTGAGCTACGCCTGCCAGCAGGCTAAAATAAACATCCCCGAAGAAGTCTCTATCATGGGGATAGACGATGACGAACTAAACTGCACCTTAAGCTTGCCTACGTTAACTTCGGTTCGCCAAGGTACCCGTGCCATGGGGTATTTAACCGCCTCGCTACTGCAGCCGCTAATGGATGGCAAAAACTTAGTTAAACGCCACCACTTTGTGCAACCTGAACGGGTTATCGGCCGCGATTCTACCGACTTCTTCCATTTTAAAGACAACCTAGTGCGGGGCGCGTTAAGCCTTATTCGAATTAACCAAGGCAATATTAAGGTAAAACAAATTCTGGCCGAACTAGGCTGCTCTCGTGGCGCTATCGACAACAAATTCCATGAAGAACTAGGCATGTCGCTGCACGCCTACTTGCTGGATACCCAACTTAATTTGGCGCTGGAGCTATTGGTGGATACCGAGCAAACCTTAAGTGAGATAGCTAAAGTGGTGGGCTTTAGTAGCCCGCAGTATTTGTCTTGCGCAATTAAGAAACGCTGGAACATGACTCCCGGCATGTTGCGCGAACAAAAGGGTGTAACAAACCGAGAGCTAGCTCCACTTATTGAAGATACCGAAGAGTTAATCGAACAAGCCTAGTTTCATCAAGCTGGCATAATTAGCTGCCACTATAAGCGAGTAAGCGCAGTGATAGCCTAGCTTGTTGAGTAATTACGCTATTCCAGAGCACAACCAAGAGCTGAGGGTTTGGTAAAAACTTAACCCAACAGATCTGGTGAAGATCAAAAAAACATCATCACTGTTATTAAAACTCTGCGGTGGTGATGCGTTTCTTTTTTCAACAAATCAGCGCACCATGCAAGGGAGTGTGACAGCAACATGAAGCTTGCGTGGCCCAATTCAACAAAACGCTTAATAAAGCGTGATCTGGATCAGGGCTGCGAAAATTCAACATTAGCGCTAAAAAAAGCGTAATTGCGCTTAATTGCCAGTCTGGCACTTTAATACGGACATGAAGCTTAGCTTTGGTCAATGACCTTCAACCAATAATGAAGGCTCGCCAAACAAGCCGCACAATTAGTTTTCATTACAAGGGTCTATACATCTTATGAGTTCTCTACTTACACAGCTAAAACAATACACCACGGTTGTTGCCGATACCGGCGACTTAGACACAATGCGCAAATTCTCACCTGAAGATGCCACCACAAACCCATCGTTAATTGTTAAGGCCTTAGGTTTACCTGAGTACTCAAGCCTACTTAAAGACGTAGCCGACTGGGCTAAAACCCAATCAAACGACCAAGCCGAACAAATCGAAATGGCTGCCGACAAACTGGTAGTAACCATTGGTTGTAAGGTACTTGAGTTAGTACCGGGTCGTATTTCTACGGAAGTAGACGCACGTTTGTCATTTGACACCGAAGCCAGCATTGCTAAAGCACGCCGCTTAATTGAGCTTTACGAAGCGGCCGGCATTAACAAAGAACGTGTATTGATTAAATTGGCCTCTACTTGGCAAGGTATTCGCGCCGCCGAGCAACTAGAAAAGGAAGGCATTAACTGTAACCTTACTTTGCTGTTCTCATTTGCCCAAGCCCGCGCTTGTGCCGAAGCTGGCGTATTCCTTATCTCACCTTTTGTTGGCCGTATTCTTGATTGGTACAAAGCTAAAGACGCGAACGCAGACTTCGCTGGAGCTAAAGATCCGGGTGTAATCTCGGTTTCAGAAATCTACAGCTACTACAAAGACCACGGCTACAACACTGTAGTGATGGGCGCTAGCTTCCGTAACATTGGCGAAATTGTAGAACTTGCCGGCTGTGACCGCCTAACCATTGGCCCAGCCTTACTTGAAGAGCTAGACCAAACCGAAGCGCAACTAGACGTTCGCCTACAAGATAAAGGTGTTAGCAAAAACCGTCCTGCTGCAATGACCGAAGCAGAATTCTACTGGGCGCATAACGAAGATGCCATGGCAACTGAAAAACTGGCAGAAGGTATTCGTGCCTTTGCAGTTGACCAAGTGAAGCTAGATAACATGCTAATTGAAGCGCTAGAAGCTTAAGATTTATTAATTATTAGGAAACAGAAGATGACTCACCCTCGTCAACAATACGCTAACGCAATCCGCGCTTTAAGCATGGACGGTGTACAACAAGCTAAGTCGGGTCACCCTGGCGCACCGATGGGCATGGCAGACATTGCCGAAGTACTATGGCGCGACCATTTAGCGCATAACCCTAGCAACCCAAGCTGGAGCAACCGCGACCGCTTTATTTTGTCTAACGGCCATGGCTCTATGTTGTTGTACTCGCTACTTCACTTAAGCGGTTACGCCTTGCCAGTTGAAGAGCTTAAAAACTTCCGTCAATTGCATTCTAAAACGCCGGGACACCCAGAATATGGTTACGCACCGGGTGTAGAAACCACTACCGGCCCACTAGGCCAAGGTATTGCTAATGCTGTAGGTATGGCGCTAGCAGAGAAAATGTTAGCCGCACAATTCAACCGCGATGGTCACGATATTGTTGACCACTTCACTTACGCCTTTATGGGCGACGGTTGTTTGATGGAAGGTATTTCTCACGAAGTATGTTCATTGGCCGGCACCCTAGGTTTAGGAAAGCTAATTGCGTTTTGGGATGACAATGGCATCTCTATTGACGGCCACGTTGAAGGCTGGTTTAGCGATGATACTCCGGCACGTTTTGAAGCTTACGGCTGGAACGTAGTACGCGATGTTGATGGCCACGATCCTGAACAAATTAACGCAGCAATTGCCGCGGCTAAAGCCGACATTACTAAACCTACGCTAATTTGTACTAAAACCATTATTGGTTTTGGTTCACCAAATAAGTCTGGCTCGCATGATTGTCACGGCGCACCTCTAGGTGATGAAGAAATTAAAGCGGCTCGTGAATTCTTAAACTGGCCACACGCCGCGTTCGAAATCCCAGCAGATGTTTACCAAGCTTGGGATAACAAAGCTAAAGGCAGCGAGCAAGAAAACGCTTGGAACGACAAGTTTGCCGCGTACAAAAAAGCCTACCCAGAGCTAGCTGCTGAATACGCACGTCGCGTAGAAGGCCAGTTACCAGAAAACTGGAAAGCTGAAACTCAAGCTTTATTGCAACGCTTGCAAAACGAGCCAGCAAACATTGCTAGCCGCATGGCGTCTAAAAACACCCTTGATGTAATTGGTAAAATCTTACCTGAATTACTAGGTGGTTCTGCCGACCTTGCACCATCAAACCTAACCTTCCACGCTAGCTCTAAATCAGTAAGCGCAGAAGATGCCTCAGGTAACTACCTACACTACGGTGTACGTGAGTTTGGTATGTCGGCAATGCAAAATGGTATTGCTTTGCACGGCGGTTTTGTTCCTTACTCAGCCACCTTCTTAATGTTTATGGAATACGCCCGCAACGCGGTACGTATGGCAGCATTAATGAAGCAACGTTCTATTTTTGTTTACACTCACGACTCTATTGGTCTTGGCGAAGATGGTCCTACTCACCAACCGGTTGAGCAAGTGGCTAGCTTACGTTTAACACCAAACATGGAAACATGGCGTCCTTGTGACCAAGTTGAATCAGCAGCTGCTTGGATCAATGCAGTAGAACGTATTGATGGCCCGAGTTCGTTAATCTTCTCTCGCCAAAACCTTGCTCAACAAAAACGTAGCGGTGAGCAACTGGAGTTGATTAATCGCGGTGCTTACATTCTTAAAGACTGTAGTGGCACCCCAGAGCTTATTCTTATCGCCACTGGCTCAGAAGTAGAGCTGGCCGTTGAAGCCGCAGCCAAGTTAAGCGAGCAAGGTAAGCAAGTGCGTGTTGTATCTATGCCTTGTACCGAGCGTTTCGACAAGCAAGATGCAGCTTACCGTGAAGCAGTACTGCCAAAAGCTGTTCGTGCTCGTGTAGCTGTTGAAGCACTACAAGCCGACTTCTGGGGCAAATACGTTGGCCTAGATGGCGTAACTGTAGGTATGACAAGCTTTGGCGAATCGGCACCTGCTGGTGAGCTATTCAAACTATTTGGCTTTACTGTAGAAAACGTAGTAGACCAAAGCTTAAGCTTGCTCAATAGCTAAGATTTTTTACCTATCGAGCTAAAGGCGCTGATAATTCAGCGCCTTTTTTTTCACCTTTAAATGATGTCAATTGACAAGCAAAGCCGAAAAAGTAAGACTCAACTCACCAAACCAAAGTATTTACTCTAGCTAAACCACTGATCTTAAACAGCTGTCTATACTTGTTGTTGGGGCTTGAAAGAAACTAAAAGGACTGTTTTGCAGCTATTCTCAAGGGTAATGATAACGCTTATCGTAAGCTTGCTTGTTAGCCAAGTAAACGCGGATCCCTTACGTTTAGTTTATCCAAATTTTCCTCCCTATACTTATGCCAGTGACGAGCAACCAGCTGCTGGTAATTTTCTAGTCGACAAAATTATGCAAGTGCTGGAACAGCCCTACAAAATGGCCCCGGTGCCCAACTACAAACGCGCGCTTAGCGATGTGCAATATGGCGTGGCCGATGGCTTTTTCTTTGCATCTCAGAACAGCCAACGTGATGCTATCGCCGAGTTTTCTAAGCCCATTGTTTACAACAATTGGAGTTGGTTTTTTCGCTATGACAGTTACTTCGATCCAGACGCCAACGACTTTAAGACCGATGTAAAAGTAGCCTCAATTGAAGGTACCAACACCTTACGCTGGCTTAATACTCATCACTTCAAAGTTGTTGGCAAGCAAAAAAATGTCACAAAACTTGCGCAGCTGCTGTTTGACCTAAAACGCATAGACGCCGCATTTTTGTCGGCCGATGTATTTAAAAGTAGCCATGTTCACCCCAACCTAGTAAGTGGTGAATATATTGAAGTTGTGCAGCGTTCCGCCCCCTTTGGTATCTACATTTCCAAGGCGTACTTGGAACATCATCCCGGCTTTATGCAAGACCTCAACCGAGCCATTAGCGAAGTGCAAAACAAATACTTAGACAACACCTACTCGTTGTCGGGACTAAAGCGCAACACTGATTAAGTGCCCCTATACACTCAATAAATCAAACACTCGCAACGAATGGCTGCAATTAACTCATACCAGCATTTACCGCTAGGAAAACATGGTTTTCATGCCATACAAGATAAGATGAATAGCTTTTCATCCAGTGTTTACCGCTTAAAACACCACTAAATAGCATTACGAAATTTCACACACCCGCAATGTTATTGCAGATTTTTTGAAAATTCCTAAAAAAGCGCTGTTTAAAACGCGAGTTAGCGCACGAAAAGTAAATAGCTGAAAAAAGTCTGCATTTTTCATAATTGAGAGAAAGCTAAGCAAGGCTAACAATAAGCTCACAGAAGGAGATTGGTTCTCCGATGAAAACGCATTCTTTTTTAGGAGTAGTTCCATGGCTCAATATTTTGACCAGTTTGAAAAAATCGCATACGAAGGACCAGAGTCCACTAACCCACTAGCGTTCCGTCACTACGACGCGAAAAAAGTAATCATGGGTAAAACCATGGAAGAGCACCTACGTTTTGGTGCTTGTTACTGGCACAACTTCTGCTGGGATGGTTTTGATATCTTTGGTACTGGCACTTTCGACCGTCCTTGGCAGAAGCCTGGCAACGCGCTTGAAATGGCTAAGATGAAAGCTGACGTAGCCTTCGACTTCTTCTCTAAAGTAGGCACGCCTTACTACTCGTTCCACGACGTAGACGTAGCTCCAGCAGGTAACTCTATTAAAGAGTACGCTGAAAACATGAAAGTAATGATGGACGTTCTTGCTCAGAAACAAGACGAAACCGGCATGAAACTTCTTTGGGGTACAGCAAACGCATTCTCAAATGCACGTTACATGTCTGGCGCTGGCTCTAACCCTAACCCAGAAGTATTTGCTTACGCTGCGAGCCAAATCTTTACTGCTATGAACGCAACCAAAATGCTAGGTGGTGAAAACTACGTATTATGGGGCGGCCGTGAAGGTTACGAAACATTGCTAAATACTGATCTACGCCAAGAGCGTGAGCAGCTAGGTCGCTTGTTCCAAATGGTTGTAGAGCACAAACACAAAATTGGCTTTACTGGCACAATCTTAATTGAGCCAAAACCAGCTGAGCCTACTAAGCACCAATACGACTACGATACAGCTACTGTATACGGCTTCTTGAAGCAGTTCGGTCTTGAAGACGAAGTGAAAGTAAACATCGAAGTTAACCACGCAACTCTAGCGGGTCACTCTTTCCACCACGAAATTGCGACTGCTATTTCACTAGGCCTATTTGGTTCTATTGATGCTAACCGCGGTGATGCGCAACTAGGTTGGGATACTGACCAATTCCCTAACAGTGTTGAAGAGTGGACACCGGTAATGTACGACATTCTGCGTTCTGGTGGCTTTAAAGATGGTGGTTTAATGTTTGATACTAAACTACGTCGTCAAAGTATCGATCCAGCCGACTTCTTCCACGGCCACATTGGCGGAATGGACACTTGTGCATTAGCACTTGAGAAAGCCGCTAGCCTAATTGAAAGCCAAGAAATCAGCAACATCGTTGCAGATCGTTACGCTGGTTGGAGCGGTGACCTAGGTAAAGCCATTATGACTGGCGACTACAGCCTAGAATCTTTAGCAACTCAAGCTATTGGCGACAACATTGACCCTAAACACGTATCAGGTCGTCAAGAAGAGCTAGAAAACATTGTAAACAAACACATTTTTAGCAAGTAACACCTAGTACAATTCCTTATTTGTATTAAGTTAGCCGACGCTTAGCGTCGGCTTTTTTTATTCTGGCTCAGTAGATAACTCCGAACCTTTTACCAAACTCACCGTTAAGCTCAATGGGTCGACGCCTTCCAAACAACCTGCATTTACCCGAGTAAGCTCTGGCGCAGAACGAGGGTTGTGGAAAGTATAAATGCCGCAGTGTTTACAAAAGTAATGCTTGGCTATTTGAGTATTCCACTGATACAAACTTAAGGCCTGCTCACCTTGCAACAGCTCAAAGCTGTCTTCTTCCGCGGTTAGCATCACAGCTCCCTTACGCTTACACAAACTGCAATTACAACGCAGCGCAGACTCTAAACTAGTGCGTAGGCTAAATTTAACCGCACCGCAGTGGCACTGGCCTTGATAATGCTGAGCCATTTTCTTCTCCTTGCTACTAAGGGCAAACATAATCCGAACCATTTGGGCGTAGTCACAATCGAGCCCTGAGCTGAAAGCTTTTTAACAAAACACTTCTCAATGGCTCATCGTTGCAACAAATTAGCCAATAAAGCCCGACTAAATAACAACTAGCCCTAGCGACCTACCTTAAATTGCACTACCATTAATAACAATTAACTCATTACAGGTAGAACATGGATCGTTCGTTTAGCACCAAGCTTAGCCTATGTATGCTTTTTTTTAGCTCGTATCCGCTATTAGCAAAAACACCACAACCGCCAGCATTGGTATTAGCTAGTGATTACCAACAGGGCTTAGACCTTCAAGACTACTGGGTATGTGAAAAATACGATGGCGTAAGAGCGTATTGGGACGGCAAGCAATTATTTAGTCGAGCCGGCCACGTGATTAACCTTCCCAGCGCCTTAAGTAAGCAACTACCAGAGGTTGCGGTAGATGGAGAGCTTTGGTTAGGCAGAGGTCAATTTAGTGATCTAGTCAGCCTAATCAAACAACAAGATGTGAATCTAAACAAATGGCAACAAGTTCAATTTGTGGTGTTTGATTTACCCAACTATCCTGGCCCTTATCAGCAGCGCTACCGTCATTTGCAAACCCTTAGCAGTGCAAGCGACTTTATGCGTGTGCCGGTTTATCGCGCCTACCCTGGGCGACCAAAACTAGAGCAGCAATTGGCTAAAATCAGTGCTGAGGGTGGCGAAGGATTAATGCTGCGCGACCCTAAATCTATGTACCTTCCAACACGCAGCAATGCGCTGATTAAATACAAAAGCTACCAAGATGCCGAGGCTAAAGTCATTGCGTATAGTGATGGTAAAGGCAAATACCGTGGTATGCTTGGAGCCTTGGTAGTTCAAGACCAACAGGGCCGGCAGTTTAAAATAGGCAGTGGTTTAAGCGATCAATTGCGCGCCGACCCTCCACCTATCGGCAGCTTGGTTGAGTATCGTTATAACGGGCTCACCGAACATGGCAAACCCCGCTTTGCTCGTTTTGTTAGGGTTCACCAAACCTTATAATTGAGGCTACTTCAGGTTTTTATTGAGTTCTACATCGACCAAGTAATCACCTTCTAGCCAGTTACGGCCAATCAGCAATTTGTAATGCATTTTGCTGCGATCGCGTAAATTAACATCTACGGTTTTTGCCTGCCCTTGCCAAGCAATCGCCAAGGCAACTTTGTAGCGAATTTCTAGACCTTGAGAATTACGCACCGCTGCAACATCAGTAATTAAGGCTTTACCTTGGTGCTTTTCGCCATGTTCGTTCTCGGTGGTAAACTGCAAATACTTACCAATGTTCTTGCGCATAAGTGGTCGCACTACCGACTTCTGCTCGGCCTCGCTGTA
This sequence comes from Agarivorans sp. JK6, assembly GCF_045277145.1. Taxonomy (NCBI): domain Bacteria; kingdom Pseudomonadati; phylum Pseudomonadota; class Gammaproteobacteria; order Alteromonadales; family Alteromonadaceae; genus Agarivorans; species Agarivorans sp. JK6. Next base: position 4,360,671 of record NZ_CP113525.1, read on the forward strand.
ATCAGCAGGGTCAATGTTTTCACCGTCGATAACTCGCATATCTTCCGCATGCAAAGAAGTGCTAGCCGCTCCGGTATCAATTCGAGTTAAAAAGCTTAAGTTGGCTTCTACTACTTTTACATGCTCGGCGGCGCCTACTGTTTGCTTCTCGGCCATTGCGCTACTTACTACAGCAAGTACTAGCGTTACGGCTACTAGTAATTTCTTTAACACATTCCACCTCTTATATTGTCTCGAAAACAGCACACTAATGGGCTAATTGTGGCTGTTTAAAGTCGCATACCTTAGCATGATTCTTTATACTTTGCGGCAAGCTCAAGGATGAGGACTCAAATGAGACGACTCGCAGTTTTCTTACTAATCATCAGCTCTGGCCTGTGCCAAGCAAAAACCATCGATATACAAAGCTTTGTTTTTCCACCTTATATAATGCTCAATGCTCAAGGTAAGGCCGAAGGCATCATTGTAGAATTGATTCAACAAAGCTTTGAAAAACTAGATGTTGAAGCCAACTTTGAAATAAGCAATTGGGCCCGCGCGTTTGCGAAAGTAAAAAGCCACCAAAGCCAGGGCTTGATTCCCACTATGCGAACTCCCGACCGTGAAGCGTATTTTTATTATCCTGATACAGCATTTTTACTGCTAGACCAGCATTTAATTGCTCATAGCTCTTGGCAAGGAAATCAATTCTCTGGTGACTACGCCGAGCTAGATGACTACCGTATAGGAAAAGTTCGCAATGCCCGCATCTCACCAAGTTTTGATGATGCGCTAAGTCAGCAAGTATTCGACGTTGAGAAACACAACAGTGTAGAAGGGTTGGTGAAATCCTTATTGCGCGGACGACTAGACATGATTGCCACCGACAGTCGCCAAGCTCAGCTAGTAGCCATGCAGGAGGGCCAAGCAGACAGTATCAAGCTGATTAAACCTGCCTTGGGACAAGTACCGGTATACCTAGCCTTTAGCAAACAACAAGTAGACCTTGAGTTTGTTGAGCGCTTTAACCAACAACTTAAACGGCTACTTGAGCAAGGGGCACTAGAACAGCTAGAAGCAAAATATTTGCACTAGCCTAGTACCCGATCCCAGTCTTTCCATACCACTTGGTAGCCAGCTTGCTTTACCGCTTCGGCGACGACTTCTGGGCGGCGTTCGTCGCTAATTTCAAACTGTTCAAGCGCTTTGGTGCTATCGTCTGCATAACCACCAGGTTGAGTGCTCGAAAACGCACTCATGCTGGTAATGCCAAGTGGAATAGCATGATTACGGAAGTGCTCAGACTCACGGGTAGATAGCGACAGTTCAACATCAGGGTTAAACAAACGATAAGCACAAATAAGTTGTACTAATTGTTTGTCGGTCATCACTGACTTTGGCTGAAAGCCGCCTTCACAAGGGCGCAAACGTGGAAAAGAAATTGAAAACTTACTCCGCCAATATTTGCGCTCTAAATATTGCAAATGAGCAGCCACATAAAAACAGTCACTGCGCCATTCATCCAAACCAATTAGTGCGCCAATGCCCATTTTGCGAATACCGGCTTCCCCTAAACGCTCTGGAGTTGCAAGACGAAAATCGAAATCGCGTTTTTTCCCTTTGGGATGAACCTCGGCATAGCGGTGGCGATTATAGGTTTCTTGATAAACCATCACCGCGTCTAAGCCAAGGCTAATCAACTCCTCATACTCGTCTTGCTCAAGAGGCTGAACTTCCATAGAAACATGAGAAAAACGCGCCTTAATTCTTGGCAGAACTTCGCGAAAATAGTCCATACCCACTTTACGTTCCGACTCACCGGTAACCAATAGAATGTGGTCAAAGCCAAGCTGCTTAATGGCTTCTAGCTCAGCGTCTAACTGCGCCATATCTAAGGTGACGCGACGAATTTTGTTGCCCATGGAAAAGCCACAATAGTCACAAACATTGCTGCACATATTGCTGAGATATAAGGGGATATAGAATTGCTGAGTTTTGCCAAAGCGCTGCTGAGTTAAACGCATACTGCGCTGAGCCATAAGCTCAATATAAGTTTCAGCAGCCGGTGAAATAAGCGCCTGAAAGTCATCAAGGTCCAGCTTATCTTTGGCCAGCGCTCGCTCTACATCAGCAGCGGTTTTACTGTTTATTGCCATATGAACAGCGGTATTGTCGTAACGGGCTAATTGCTCAGCAAAACTCATGGGGTTCTCTAATTACAAAGTATCTAAAAATGCAGTAAGGGGACTCGATGCCTCGGCGTGACGCAGCTCTGCGCCCAAACCTGCCAAGTAAGCACTGCGCCCAGCCTCAACCGCTTGAGCAAAGGCTTTAGCCATTGCTACCGGATCTTTGGCCACAGCCATAGCAGTATTAACCAACACCGCATCTGCGCCTAACTCCATAGCCAGTGCAGCATCTGAAGGCGCCCCAATCCCCGCATCAACCACTACCGGCACATTGGCTTGTTCAATAATAATCTCTAAGAAATCGCGGCTACGCAGCCCCTTGTTGGTGCCAATAGGCGCGCCTAAGGGCATCACTGCGGCACAACCAACATCTTCAAGGCGTTTGCATAATACCGGGTCAGCATGTACGTAAGGCAACACCACAAAACCTTGCTCTACCAGCTTCTCTGCTGCGGCTAAGGTTTCGATAGGATCGGGCATTAAGTACTTAGGATCCGGATGAATTTCTAATTTGAGCCAATTAGTGCCTAGAGCTTCTCGGGCTAATTGTGCAGCAAATATCGCTTCTTCAGCGTTACGTGCCCCCGAGGTATTAGGCAATAGATTCACCCCAGCTTGAATAAGCGGAGCCAGAATATCGTCTTGCTGGTCTTGCGCATCGACACGTTTCATCGCCATAGTAACTAGCTGGCTACCGCTAGCTTGAATACTTTGGCTCATTAACTGTGGGGTCGCAAATTTGCCAGTGCCGGTAAACAAACGGCTGGTAAAACTCTTATCTGCAATCTTTAACACAAGGCTTCCTCTTATCCGCCAGCAATGGCGCGAAATACTCTTACTTTGGCTTGGTCTGCCAGCTTGGTGCTTGCCCATTCGCTGCGAGTCACAATGTTGCCATTAAGCACCACCGCAATGCCTTCGGGTGCTTGCTGGTGTAATGCTAATAGTTGCTCAATGTTGAGCGCAGCATCAAGCGACTGTGCTTGACCATTAAATTCAATATTAATCATGATGTTTGTTTATCTTTTCCACATACCGGACAGTTCGCATCGGCGTTCACTTTAAGGTGAAACCATTCAAGGCTATGTGCATCAAAACTGGAAAAACGACCGCGTTGAGCAGAAGGAATGCCCGCTATCAACTTAATCGTTTCTAAGGCTTGCAAGCTACCAATGGTGCCTACAACTGGGCCAAGAATACCGGCATTACTACAGTTGAGTTGCTGTTCACTGGCATTAGGAAATAGGCAGTGATAGCAGCCTTGTTCAGCCTGACGAAAATCAAACACCATTAACTGTCCATCAAAGGCAACCGCAGCTCCGCTAACTAGTGGCACTTTGGCCTTAACGCAAGCTTGATTTACCGCATAACGGGTAGCGATGTTGTCACTGCAATCAAGCACTACATCGGCTTGAGCCACTTCCATGGCCAGCAACATCTCATCCATTTTCCGGTTAACGGTTCGCACCTGAATGTTTGAGTTTAGAGCCTGCAAATGCTGCTTAGCCGCCACGACTTTAGGCTGTTTAATGTCGTCTTCTCGGTACAAGACTTGGCGCTGTAAATTAGAGCTATCTACTTCATCAAAATCTGCCAGCACTAACTTGCCAACACCAGCCGCAGCCAAATACAAAGCTGCAGGCGCGCCCAATCCGCCCATGCCAACCAGCAATACCTGCGCACTTTTTAACTTGAGCTGCCCCGCTTCACCAACATCCTTAAGTAACAGATGACGGCTATAACGAAGAACTTCTTGATCGCTTAAGGTTGATTGCTTGCTGGTTTGGCTCATAGTGCTTCCTAATGCTGACTGGCTATTTATTGGCTGACAATGGCTTCTAGTTCAGCAACTGCCGCAACCGGATCGGCTGCTTCGGTAATTGCCCGTACCACTGCCACACTGCCCACACCACATTGCCAAACTTGTTTCGCTCGAGGCAAGTCGATGCCTCCAATGGCTACCAAGGGGTAATCTTGCATCAACTGAGCATAACGGCTGAGTTTAGCTAAACCTTGCGGCTTAGATGGCATATCCTTGGTTGTAGTAGGGAAAATGTGCCCAAGTGCAATATAACTTGGTTGCAGCTGGCTAGCACGTAGCAATTCAAAATAACCATGGGTACTAATGCCCAAACGCAAACCTGCGGCAGCAATTTGTTGCAAGTCGGCCACTTCTAGATCTTCTTGGCCTAAATGCACACCATAAGCACCATGTTTAACCGCCAGCTGCCAGTAGTCATTAATAAACAAACGCGCTTGATGCTGATGCCCCAAATCAATGGCCCGTTTAACATCAGCTTCAACCTCAGCATCGGTTTTATCTTTAATTCGCAGCTGAATGGTTTTAATGCCCATATTTAATAAGCGCTCAATCCATTCAACACTATCTACAACAGGATAAACACCCAGCTTATTGGTGTCACAGCGCGCAAAAGGCACGGCCTCTGGCCAAGACTCGCTTAAACCAAGTTGCTTACCTAGCTCGGTTTGTGCCGACTCTACCCGAGGGAAGTTTACCCGCTCTGTAGGCCAACCAAGATGGGCTAGATTGCCACGTCCAGTAACTTGCTTTAAACCCTGATAAACATAGGCTTTAGCAATAACCAAAGCGTCTTCCATGAAAAAATCATGGGCTAAGGCAGAAGCTAAGGCAGAGGCTAAAGTACAGCCGGTACCATGGGTATGCGGTGCATCAATCAACTCGCTCGACAATACAATTTCACGCTGGCCGTCGGTGAAATAATCTAAAGCTATCTTGGGAGTTAATGCTAAGTGTCCACCTTTGGCCCACACCGCTTTAACGCCCTGCTTAAGCAAAGCCGCACAAGCTTGTTTTAGCTCGGCCACACTGTTTAGCGCCACGCCACTTAAGGTCGCTAGCTCTGAGGCATTAGGTGTTAGTACATCGGTTTGCGCCAAAAGTGCCGGTAAGGCTTGCATTAGATCGTCCAAGGCTAGGTTTGCCCCTGAACTGGCTACTAACACTGGGTCACACACCACCAACGGAGGCTCGGCCCAAGTTGCCTTATAAGTGGCGATTTTATCTGCCACAACACGCACTAACTCTGCACTGCCCAACATGCCAATCTTAATCACTTTGGCGGGGTTGGTGGCCGCAAGCGCATCTAGCTGCGCCGCTAACAATTCAGGTGAAGACGGCTGAATGGCCGTCACTCCCTTAATGTTTTGCGCAGTTATCGCTGTTACTGCGGTGGCGCACTCCACCTCAAGATCATGGGCAGTTAGCAAGTCAGCTTGCAAGCCTGCACCCGCGCAACTATCGCTACCTGCGATAGTCCAAATTTGCGGGCGCAAACCTTCAGCAGTTTCCAGCTTAAACTTCATCGCTGGTCTCGGCGCGCAGTGGCGAGTGGTAAATCTCGGCACCTTTGTTTCTAAATTCAGCAGATTTTTCTGCCATACCGTCGGCCACAAAACCTAAATCGGCCAATGGCTCGTCAATCATTTTAATTTCCAGCTCGTTGGCATAATCACGCACTTCTTGAGAGATTTTCATTGAGCAGAACTTAGGTCCACACATTGAACAAAAGTGAGCCACTTTAGCCGACTCTTGTGGTAAAGCTTCATCGTGATAGGCACGCGCAGTGTCTGGGTCTAAGGCTAGGTTGAATTGGTCTTCCCAGCGGAACTCGAAACGCGCTTTACTCATCGCATTATCTCGAATTTGCGCACCAGTATGACCTTTAGCTAAATCAGCCGCGTGAGCAGCGATCTTGTAAGCAATCATGCCTTGCTTCACGTCTTCTTTGTTAGGTAAACCTAAGTGTTCTTTAGGGGTTACGTAACACAACATGGCACAGCCAAACCAACCGATCATTGCAGCACCAATGCCCGATGAAAAGTGGTCGTAGCCAGGAGAGATATCGGTGATTAATGGACCAAGCGTGTAGAACGGTGCTTCATGACACTCTTCTAATTGCTTCTCCATGTTCTCTTTAATCATTTGCATTGGCACGTGGCCAGGGCCTTCGATAATCACTTGAACATCGTATTCCCAAGCCACTTTTGTTAGCTCACCTAAGGTTTCTAACTCAGCAAACTGGGCTTCATCGTTGGCGTCAGCAATCGAGCCAGGACGCATGCCATCACCTAGCGACAGTGATACATCGTAGGCGGCACAAATTTCACAAATCTCACGAAAACGCTCATACAAGAAGCTTTCTTTATGGTGGGCTAAACACCACTTAGCCATAATTGAACCGCCACGCGATACAATGCCAGTAACTCGCTTCGCGGTCATTGGTACGTAACGCAGCAATACACCTGCGTGAATCGTGAAGTAATCCACCCCTTGCTCGGCTTGCTCAATCAGCGTGTCGCGGAACACTTCCCAAGTAAGGTCTTCGGCAACGCCGTTTACTTTTTCTAAGGCTTGGTAGATAGGCACGGTACCGATTGGCACAGGAGAGTTACGAATCACCCATTCGCGGGTTTCGTGAATATAACGGCCAGTAGATAAATCCATTACCGTATCGGCGCCCCAACGGCTTGCCCATACTAGCTTTTCAACTTCTTCTTCAATCGAAGAGGTTACCGCTGAGTTACCAATGTTGGCATTCACTTTAACCAAGAAGTTACGACCAATAATCATTGGCTCGGCTTCGGCGTGGTTAATGTTAGAAGGAATAATCGCGCGGCCTCGTGCCACTTCATCACGAACAAACTCACCAGTGATGTGCTCTGGCAATGAGGCACCAAAGGAATGGCCTTTTTGTTGCTCGGCTAACAGCTCCTCACGGATTTTGTCGCGGCCCATGTTTTCACGAATAGCAATGTACTCCATCTCTGGGGTAACGATGCCTTGGCGAGCATAGTGCAGCTGGGTGACAGTTTTGCCTAGTTTAGCTTTGCGTGGCGTTGGTAGGTTTTCGAAACGAATATGATCAAGGCCTTCATCTGCCAAGCGCTGCTGCGAGAAGTTAGAGCTTAAACCAGCTAACTCTTCAGTATCACCACGCTCTTCAATCCAAGCTTTACGCAGTTGAGGCAAACCTTTGTGAACGTCTAACTCTGCGTTTTCGTCGGTGTAGATACCCGAAGTATCGTAAACGCGTACCGGCTCGTTAGGCTCAAAGGTAGGTTCTTCTTTGGTGCCGCCAACTAAACTGTCAGACAGATTAATTTGGCGCATGGCTACTTGGATATCGTCACGACTTCCCTGAATATAGATTTTTTCTGAATTTGGAAAAGGTTGGCCTTGCAGGTTATTAATGTATTGTTCTGCTGCAGCTCGAGTTTCGCGTCTTGACATGACTGGCCTCTAAATAAAAATTTAAGTAATGAGGCTTGTCGGATGTAGGAAAAGTAACCAAATATTAGACCAAGAGTGTATTTGTACACTAGTGGTAACAGAAGGAATTGGTTACTTATCTTGTTCCCTGCGCAGGCATTATCCTGATCAAGTTATACGGATCCCACACAACGTAGCTTAGCTAACCGTGGTCTCAGCCTTTCGGCACTCCGACAAGAGAGCCGAGTATAGGGCCGAAAAAGCCAAACCACAATAGTGATATTAAGAAAGCCAATGATGATATTCGCTATTTTACTTAAAACTAGACTAACAATTAGCTAACAGATTTAGATAGGCATTTGGCGCAAGCCAACAATGGGATTAGAAAAAACTTTGCGGAATATTAAGTACATCACCAGCAGAAACCCGGTCTTCAAGGCTCACTCGCTCGCGCTCATCGGGAGTCGCTCCTTCTGCTTGTATGGTAATTTTGCTTTTACCAGCACGCTCGGTAAAACCACCAGCAAGAGTAATAGCCCGATTTACCGTTAAGCCGGGTTGATAAGGATAGGCTCCCGGGCGAGCCACTTCACCATTAATAAAAAAGGGCCGGTATTCAACCATGGTTACTTGCACCATTGGGTCAACTAAATAGTCACCCTTTAAGCCATTTTGGATCTGTAACTGCAGCTCGGTGAGGGTAAGGCCACGTACTCTTATTTCACCTAAAAACGGGTAACGAATAAACCCGTCATCAGATAAACGGGTTTCCAAGCTAAGCTCTGGCTCACCGTATACACTCACTCTAAAGCTATCACCTGCCGCTAAACGGTAGTTGCTCACCGTTTCAGCATGCGAAGAAAAACACAGCACGCCGACTAGTAAAACTAGTCCTTTTTTAAGGCGCGCAATGTGTTTTCGCATAACTTAATCCTTGATCATAAACTCAGTCTCAACTTAAGACTGGTAACTTGCTTATCATAGGTAACGGCCTGAAGCGTAGAATCTTTATCTCTCCATAGCTGCCAAAGTGAAATTTCTAGCCAGCGGCGGAATTGATAGCTCACGCCTACCCGCCCTTCATAAATTTTATCTTGCCGTTCAACGCCCACATAATCGTTGTTGTCGTAACCAACCGTAAAGGTTGTAGCTAGGCGCTCTTGCCAGTAATGCTCCCAGTCTAGGGTGATGTTGGTATTGTCGATAACATCACCGCCTTGCTCTGGGGCTTTGGCTTGTCGACCACCTTCCACACTAAAAGTAGAGTAGGTGCGAGGCGACCAATCGGCAGCGAGCGACCAACTTAAATCGCTAAACTTTTCACGTTCACCTTCTTTAAAGTCACGCTGTTGCCAACCGATTTTGGCGCGACCTTTAGTTTTTCCGGTAATCGCCCAGTCCCCACCAACAAAGCCAAGTAAGTCGTTAAAGTCGCGACTTGGCGTATTTGGCTCGATGGTTTTATAGTCACTTTTTCCGGCTTTAAGTTCAGCCAATAAACGGGTGGCCGACGACACTCGATAAAAGAAGCGCGCGCTGCCGTCAAAAGCATTGCGATCGCGATACTGAGTAACTTCGCGAAAGTTTTGGTAATCCAGCTGGCGAGCATTGGCTTCTAGCTCGATCTGCGCGGTAGCGCTTCTGGCACCAAAGCCATATAAACCATGCAGCCAATGCAGGTTATATTGCACGGGTTCGTCAATCACGCCACCTACACCAGAGGAAATACCTTCACCACGTTGGTCGTGGTCGCGACGAAAATCGTAACGCAATTTAGCACGTTGGCGAGCGCTAAACTCCCATTCGCCATTTACCCGTAGGTGGTGGTCTAAAAAGTTATCTTCAGAGCTGTCGAAGTACTCGCCCCACACCAAGCGATATGCCGCATAATAAGTGCTTTTTTCTTGCTCAGAAATAGCAGCAATGGCTGGCGAGACAATGGTTCCCCAAGAAGAAATTTGATCCGTATTACTGTTTGTAAGGTTGCTGTCGTATAAACCTAATACTTCAATACTAGGTACAACACCTACTCCGTCTGCACTATACCACTTGGCAGGCTGCATGTTGGCCAAGCTAGGGCCTGCAATTGCTAGGGCTGGCAGCAAGATGATCCCTATCTTGCGCATCGATAATCCTCCAAAACGTCTGTAGCTACCTTAGCAAAGGCCAAGGACTAGGCTCAACGCTTTTTATCCACCTTGCGTAGATTAAATGTGAATATTGTGTTTCATTTGGCGATAAGGCTTTAGCGGCTGTTGAACTTTCTAGCTGATTTTCGCGGACAAAACTTAACCGCGAAAGATCGACAGCCCCTAGTATTGAAACTGCAAACCAAGGCTAAACAACAAGGCGATGAAAAAACTTAGCTTGGCGGTGAGCTGCAATTGCTTATCCAATAACTGATGCTGGCGCGCCAGCATCACAGTTTTGGTTACCTTCATTAAGACTAAAGCAGGCAATAAACACAGCCAAGCAAAATTAGCGCTACTTTGCCAAACAATAAAGCTGGCAAATAGTAATAAAGCCAGCGCCACCAATACCAAGTGGTAACGACGGGCATTACGCTCGCCTAAGCGCACCGCCAAGGTGAGCTTCCCAGCAGCTTTATCAGGCGAAAAGTCTCGCAAATTATTAATGTTGAGCACTGCTGTAGCTAGCAAACCATTAGCTGCTGCTATCATCATGACTGACCAACTCAGGCTTTGGGTATGCAAGTAGTAAGAGCCCATTACGCCCAGCAAACCAAAGAACAAAAACACGCTAATATCACCAAAACCACGATAACCGTAAGGTCGAGAGCCCATGGTGTAGGCCATAGCCGCAACAATCGACAGCCCACCCAAGGCGATAAACCCTAACCAAGCCTGCGGATTACTGCCCAAACTTACCGCCAGTAGTGCAATACCGCTTAACACTGCCAGCAGGGCAACCAGCGTAATCGCCCGAAACATTTGCTGTTTAGTCAACAACCCGGCTTGGATCGCACGAGCGGGGCCCACTCGAGTATCATCATCAACACCACTTACCGCATCGCCATAATCATTGGCTAAATTGGAAAGAATTTGCAGCAATAGGGCCGTTAGCAAAGCCAGCAGCAACACTGGCCAAGCAAAGATTCCCTCAGAATAGGCTAGCGCAGAACCTAAAATGATCGACGCGCTTGCTAAAGGCAAGGTGCGTAAACGCGCCGCATGAAGCCATGATTTCAAAGTAATATTCAACATTAAGATAAGAACTTAGCGCCTATTATTGCTCAGCATCAAGGCTGAGCCAAATCTGACTATAAACTTGTAACAAAAACAGCTACATTGAAACGGTGTAATAGAGCAGGAATAGTTAAGGTGAGACTCACTGCTAGCCAGTTTCAAAATGCCATAAACCAGCTTAGGCTATTGCCGCAGCAGGGTTTTCAGCAGGTTTGTATAAAACTGCCAAAGCTCGATCTTCTCGCCTGGCTTAATCAGCAGCAACACACCACCCGCGGTTACTGGAAAAACAAACGCCAGCAACAAGTTGCCTTTGTGGGTGCGGCTAAATCGGTGCTCGACTTAGAACAGCTGCAATCGGTGTGTGATCAATTAGACCCACGCAATAACCAACTGCGCTTTTATGGCGGCATTGCCTTTGCTCGCCAAAGTGCTCTTTGGTCAAGCTTCCCACATCGTCGCTTTATTCTGCCGCGCTTTGAAATTCGTTGTGACGGCGAATATACCCGTTTGTTCATCAATGCTAATTTTGAACATCAACCAGAGCTAGAATATCAGCGCATTGAAAAGGCCTTTGCTGCCTTAAAACCAATACAAGCCCTGCAACACACGCCACTTAAAGCCTTGTCTCGCCAAGACCAACCCAGTCGCGAACAATGGCAGCACTTGGTTAAGCAAGTAACCAGCGAAGATTTTCAACAACACACCGCCAAAGTTGTGTTGTCTCGGCAAACCAATTTGCAACTAAATGCCGAAATAAACGCTTTTTCTTTGCTACAACAATGGCAACAAAAAGAACGTAACTGCTACAGCTTTTTATTTCAGTTTGATGGGGTAACTAGCTTTTTAGGCTGCAGTCCTGAGCGTTTGTATTCTCGTGAAGGCAGCCAATTGGTCAGTGAAGCATTGGCCGGCACTGCGCCACGTGGAGAAACCAGCGAGCGAGATACTCAGCTAGGCGAACAGCTACTAGAAGACGCCAAAAATAAGTTAGAAAACCAACTGGTAGTGGACGACTTAACCCGCCGCTTAAAAGAGCTAAGCCTGCATGTGCGCACCTTAGATAATCTAGAATTGCTAAAGCTAGATAGAGTGCAGCACTTAAAACGGCGGATTCAGGCCCGTATTAGCCCTGCCTTAGATGACCGCTCGTTATTGCAAGCCTTGCACCCCACCCCTGCAGTAGGCGGCTTGCCACGTTCTTCTGCAGTGCAATATATTCTTAAAAACGAAGGCTATGCCCGTGGCTGGTATGCTGGTGCTGTTGGCTGGTTAAGCGGCGCACAAAGCGAGTTTTCGGTGGCCATTCGTAGCGCCTTAGTTACCCCACAACATTTAAGTACCTTTGCCGGTGCAGGGATCGTGGCAGGCTCACAAGCCGAGCAAGAATGGCAAGAACTTAACCACAAAATCGCCACGGTATTGCAGTTGGTAGATAAGGACCTACTCCTTGATTAAAAACATTAATATTGCCTGGGCTGAGTGCTTAATTGAAGATTGCATTCGCCACGGCATTGAGCACTTTTGTATCGCCCCCGGCTCTCGCTCTACGCCATTAACTTTAGCGGTGGCTAAACACCCTAAAGCCACTAGCTATTGCCACTTTGACGAACGCGGTTTGGGCTTTTTTGCTTTAGGTTTAAGCAAGGCTCGCCAGCAAACTGTAGCCATTATCACCACTTCGGGCAGTGCGGTTGCTAATCTTTACCCGGCGGTGGTTGAGGCAAAGCAGGCGAGCATTCCATTGTTAGTGCTTAGCGCCGACCGACCAAAGGAACTTGTGGCTGTTGGTGCTAATCAAGCCATCGAACAGCAGGGGATGTTTGCCAACTACCCGGTATATAGCGGCCAACTAGCCGAACCCAGTGTTGATACTTCACTAGCCAATATGCTCAGCGAACTGGGTCATGCCTTAGCGCTGCAGCAACAAACGCCTGGCCCAGTGCATTTAAATTGCCCTTACCGTGAACCCTTTTATCCTGAGCAAGCTAAACAAGATTTAACTGCGCTTTATAAGCAACTTGAAGCTTGGATAAACAGCGGCTCGCCCTATTACCAACAACACCCTAATAGCTCCCAGCCCGTCGTTAGTCAGCAGTGGCCAGAGCTACTCGAAAAGTCCAAAGCATTGGTAATAATAGGTCAGCAAACAGCCGAGCAAAGCCAAGCCATTATCGCTTGGGCGCAGCAAGCAGGCTGGCCAGTGGTAGTCGATTGCCAAAGCCATTGGCAAACAGCTCAAGAAGGTGCAGGGCTGATTCAACACGCTGAGCTATTACTCGCCAACTCGCGATTTGCCGAACAAGTACAAGCTGAACTGATAATTCAGTTTGGCGGTAAGCTGGTGTCGAAACCCCTCAACCAATGGCTGGCCAAGAGCTCAGCAAAGTACTATTTAATTGATCAATCAGCGCAGCGGGTAAACCCCGGCCAAAATATCCAGCAGCGCTGGCAATGCACTGCCCAAGCTTGGCTAAACGCTCATCCAGTTAAGACAAGCACCAGTAGCCAGCAGTATTTAGAGCGATGGACCCAAGCTCAACAAGCCATTAGCGAGGAGGTTAATGCTGCCTTACTCGATTACTCTGAGCTGGCAATATGCGCACAGATTTCGGCACAGCAAAGACCACAATCAGCCTTGTTTATGGGCAATAGCATGGTCGTGCGTTTGTTTGAACTACTTGGCCAGCCCTGCCAAGCGGAGCATTACTTTGCCAACCGAGGAGCGTCGGGCATTGATGGTTTATTAGCCACCAGCGTGGGAGTTGCCGAAGGTCTGCAACAAACATGTACTTTGGTGATTGGCGATACCTCGTTATTGCATGACTTAAACTCCTTAAGCCTTGCCGCTAATAGCCAGCAAAATCTGGTGATAGTGCTGTTTAACAATAACGGCGGTGAAATATTTAATCTGCTACCAGCACTATCACCTGGCCCGCAAGAGCAACAGCTAAGCAAGCAGTATTACCAGTTGCCTCATCAGGCCGACTTTGCCGCCGCAGCAGCCACCTTCAATTTAGCTTATCAACAGGTGGTAAATTTCGAACAATTCGACCATGCTTTTGAGCGTGCACAGCAACAAGCCGGAGCCAGCTTGATTGAAGTCTGCTTTACTCCAGGTGATGCCAGTGCGCGTTATCAATCTTTAATTAGTCAGGTAGCCAGTCACGATGCACTTTAGTGTTTATGGACAAAACCAACATCCCTGTTTAGTTTTTTTGCATGGATTTCTAGGTAGCGGTAGTGACTGGCAAACGCAAATTGCGGCGCTTAGCCAGCACTACTATTGTGTAACCGTAGACATTGCCGGCCACGGCATGAGCGCCCAGCAGCGGCTCAAACCACGCAATGCCTTTAAAGATTTTAGCCATCAACTCACCGCATGCTTAAAGCGCCTTAAAATCGCCCATTACCATTTAGTGGGTTACAGCCTAGGTGGACGCTTAGCGCTGCAACACGCTTTACTCGCCCCCAAAGGTATTGAACGATTAGTTATCGAATCTGCCAATACTGGTTTAAGTGATGAAGATGCACGCCAACAACGTTTAGTGCACGACAACCGTTGGGCAGACCGCTGGTTAACTGAGCCTCTGGATACGCTAATCAACGAATGGTACCAACAAGCAGTATTTGCCAACCTAACTAGCCAGCAGCGGCAGCAGCTTATCCAACGCCGCCAACTTCAAGACCGACAAGGCATTGCCGCAACGTTGCGTGCAACCAGCTTGGGTTTGCAACAAGATCTGAGTCGGCAACTTGGTCAGTTAAAAATGCCGCTAGATTTTATTGGTGGAAGCCTAGACAATAAATACCAAGCACTAGCCAAACAGCTACAACAAGATTACCCGCGCCTTAAATGTCACCTCATTGAAGGCGCTGGGCACAATTGCCATTTTGAACAACCGACACTGTTTCTCGAACAACTGTCCAGTGTCCTAAATAATGATAGAGAAGAGAATGACCCAAATTGATAGCTCAGGAGTAACTTGGCAGGATGCCGACAATGGATACGAAGATATTCGCTACCATAAGTCCGCCTGCGGCATCGCCAAGATCACCATTAACCGCCCGCAAGTTCGCAACGCATTTCGTCCTTTAACGGTTCAAGAAATGATGCATGCCTTAAACGACGCCCGCATCGACCCAGAAGTGGGTGTGATTATTCTTACTGGCGAAGGAGAACTGGCTTTTTGTTCTGGCGGCGACCAATCAGTACGTGGTGATTACGGCGGCTATAAAGATGACCAAGGGACCCATCACCTAAATGTATTAGATTTTCAACGCCAAATTCGTACCTGCCCTAAACCTGTAGTAGCCATGGTAGCCGGTTACGCTGTAGGTGGTGGCCATGTATTACACATGATGTGTGACTTAACCATTGCCGCCGACAACGCCAAATTTGGCCAAACTGGTCCTAAAGTAGGCTCTTTTGATGGTGGCTGGGGAGCCAGTTACATGGCGCGCATAGTTGGCCAGAAGAAAGCGCGCGAGATTTGGTTTTTATGCCGTATGTATGATGCAAAAGAAGCGCTTGATATGGGCTTAGTGAACACCGTAGTGCCTTATGCAGAGCTAGAAAAAGAAACCGTGCAGTGGTGTCGTGAGATGTTGCAAAACAGCCCTATGGCCCTGCGCTGTTTAAAAGCGGCACTCAATGCTGATTGTGATGGCCAAGCAGGCTTACAAGAACTCGCGGGCAACGCCACCATGTTGTTCTACATGACAGAAGAAGGCCAAGAAGGTCGTAACGCCTTTAACGAAAAACGCCCGCCTGAGTTTAGTAAATTTAAACGTAATCCATAACGGCAATGGTGAAGGGCAGAATCCTCGTATGCTTTAGCGAGTTTTCTGTCCCTCTCTTAATTTAACCTAGTCCACTCGCACCACTCAAATAGCTCACTTGCACCACTCAACCAGCTTAAAAACACCCACTAAAGCATAATAATAAATCGCATATTTGCTATTGCGGCCATTCCGTACAAAGTGATAAATTTGCAGAGTGATGAGTGCTTCATCACTTCTAGTATTTGAGAGGTCTCAGCATGCTCTGTAACTGGCAAAGTGCTACCTTAAGTCGCTATACCCAAGCATTTGTTGAACCCATACAGCTTGGTTCTCTAAAACATAAGCAACGCCAAGGTCTTTACCTCGAAATTCGCTTTCGTGATGGCCGCTTGGGACGCGGAGAAATAGCCCCTCTGCCTGGTTTTAGCGAAGAAACATTAGCGCAAGCAGAGCAGCAAATTACCGACTACTTACAAGGGCATGTTCAGCGTAAGTTGTATCCAAGTGTTGCCTTTGGTATCGACTGCGCGATGGCAGGGTTACCACCAACTACTCCCATTGTTTCTGGCTACCCACTACTTAACGGTGACTTCGCTCACTGCCAACAAGTACTGGACTCTCAATCTGGTAATCTAGCCAAGCTAAAAGTGGCTCGCCAATCCCCCAAACAAGATCTCGAACTGATTCAGCAACTACAGCACAGCTATCCTGATTTACAGCTACGTTTGGATGCGAACCGCGGCTGGATATGGAACCAAGCGATTTTTGTTTTAGAGAATATCGATCTTAGCCGCATCGACTATATTGAAGAACCGCTAATGAATAGCCAACAATGTGAGTTGTTAGCCCAACGTACAGGCGTAGGCATTGGCTTAGATGAAACCTTACAAGACAGTAGCTACCGCTATCATTACTTCGAAGGTTTGCGCTGCTTAGTCATTAAACCTAGTTTATTAGGCCCTTGGCGAACCTGTGCCAGCATTATCGACCAAGCACAAGCTAACCAAGTAAGTTGTGTGCTTAGCTCAGCTTACGAAAGCGAATTTGGTTTACAGTGGATCAACGCCATGGCCAAACAATATACTCCAGAGCAAGCACCGGGTTTAGATACGCTAAAGGCATTTAGTGAGCAAGCGACTCAAATTGAGTTAATCGGCGAGTTTCAACATCACAGCTAATGTGAGCTTTTACCTGCGTTTTAAGTGAAACTAAAGCTTTCACTTAAATTTCTTTGTGAAAAATGACAATATCTTTATTTTCAGCAGCTTATTATAAAAATTTCAAACTTTCTTCCTCCGCCCTTTTATTAATTTTATTATCAAATTAATAAAATATAAGTAAAAGTGTGACTCAACTATAGTGCCAACTTTTAGTAATTCCTAAAAAGCTGCACCTTTGAGAAAACGTTTTCTTGAAACCCATCACAGAGTGACACTTAATGTGAATAAACATTATAGCTGTATGAAAAAGCATCATTGGTGAGTGTATCTTATAAGCCTAATCTGGTTCACGAGGAATGAGTTTTTGGGATTACCTCTACACCCTACAATTAGCTAAAAAATATAAAACAAGCTATAAAGCAAGGAGCCAAAACATGAAAAAACTGACCACTCTATTGTGCGCAGTCGCGTTAGCCGTTTCCGCCCCAGTATTTGCCAAAACCGTTAAAATTGGTATGGCCATCGATGATCTTCGCTTAGAGCGCTGGCAAAAAGACCGAGACTTTTTTGTTGAGAAAGCCGAAGAACTTGGTGCCAAAGTATATGTTCAATCGTCCAACAGTAATGAAACCGCCCAGATCTCTCAGATTGAGAACATGATTTCTCGTGGCGTAGACGTATTAGTCATTATTCCCTACAACGGCAAAGTATTGTCTAACGTGATTGCTGAAGCTAAATCTGAAGGTATTCGGGTATTAGCCTACGATCGCTTGATCAACAATGCCGATATCGATTTCTACTTGTCTTTCGACAATGAAAAAGTGGGTGAGCTACAAGCTCAAGCACTGATTGAGCGTAAAGCCGACGGAAACTTCTTCCTAATGGGCGGCTCACCGGTTGATAACAACGCTAAGTTATTCCGCCAAGGGCAGATGAACATACTGCAGCCACTCATCGACAAAGGTGATATTAAAGTGGTGGGTGACCAATGGGTTGATGGTTGGTTAGCCGAGAATGCCCTAAAAATCATGGAAAATGCCTTAACTGCTAACGATAACAACATCGACGTAGTTGTTGCCTCTAATGACTCTACTGCAGGTGGTGCGATTCAAGCATTAGACGCACAAGGTCTAGCTGGTAAGGTGCATATTTCTGGTCAAGACGCAGATTTAGCTGCCAGCCGCCGCGTGGTCGCGGGCACCCAAACCATGACCATTTACAAGCCAATTAAACTGCTCGCTACAACTGCAGCAGAGCTGGCAGTGCAAATGGGCAACGGCCAGATGCCAGAGTCAAACTCTAGCTTAAACAACGGTACTAAAGATGTACCTTCTTACCTACTTACGCCAATTCCTGTAGATAAGTCGAATATTGATCAAACAGTAATTGCCGACGGCTTCCATAGCAAAGCAGACGTATATCAATAACCACAAAGCACTATTCACTACGCAGTAAAAAAGGGTGGGGCCAACGCCTCGCCCTTTTTATTAGGAGTTAAGATGAGCCAAAGCAGCTTATTGATGATGTCTGACATCGTTAAAAAATTCTCCGGAGTGATTGCGCTTAATGGGGTTAATTTCAATTTGGAACGTGGCGAAGTTGTCTCACTTTGCGGCGAGAACGGCTCTGGGAAGTCCACTTTAATGAAGGTGCTAACCGGCGTTCACCCCCATGGTAGTTACGAAGGACAAATCATTTATAAAGGCGAGCCGCTTGTTTCACGCAATATTCGCGATAGCGAGGCAAAAGGCATTGCCATCATTCACCAAGAGCTCACGCTAGTTAAAGAGCTTTCTATTCTAGAAAACATTTTTCTTGGTGCCGAAATCACCAGTTACGGCGTACTGGACCACAGTGCAATGTTTAAGCAAACCGAAGACTTGCTTAAACGGGTAAAACTTGATGTTTCGCCCGACACACTTATTCGGGAATTAGGGGTTGGCCAACAGCAACTGGTAGAAATTGCCAAGGCCTTATCTAAAAAAGCCGAAGTATTAGTGCTGGATGAACCAAGTGCGCCACTAACAGAATCCGAAACACGGGTTCTGTTAGACATTGTTAAACAGCTACGCAGTGAAGGCGTGAGTTGTGTTTACATCTCCCACAAGCTCACCGAAGTGAAAGAAATTTCTGACCGAATCTGCATCATTCGCGATGGTGAGCACATTGGAACTCAAGATGCTAAACACATGTCTACCGACGACATTATTAGCATGATGGTAGGCCGAGAGCTTAAACAGCTATTTCCCCGTGAAGAGCACCCTATTGGCGACGCGATCCTCAAAGTTGGGCCGGTTAACGCCCAATTGAGCAAATCGTCCAATCTTAAACAAGTAGACCAAGTAAGTTTTAGTCTGCGTAAGGGTGAGATTTTGGGCGTAGCTGGCTTGGTGGGTTCGGGCCGTACCGAACTTATGCAATGTTTATTTGGTTCTTACGAAGGCATTTATCAATGCCCTGTGGAGCTAGATGGAAAACCGATAAAAATTCGCCACAATCGCGATGCTTTAAATCACGGCATAGCCATGGTGCCAGAAGATCGTAAACGCCATGGCATTGTGCCAATTATGGGAGTGGGTCAAAACATTACCCTAGCCGGTTTAAACATGTTTAGTGGCTTAGGCCAAACCGTCAATGAATCTGCTGAACAAGCAGCCATAGAACAATCCATTCAACGCCTTAAAGTAAAAACAGCATCCCCAGAGTTGGCTATAAAAAGCCTCAGCGGAGGCAACCAACAAAAAGCTATTTTAGCCAAATTTTTATTATTACAACCGCGTATTTTGATCCTTGATGAACCCACAAGAGGCATCGATGTAGGGGCAAAATATGAAATTTATAAGTTGATGTATCAATTGGTTAAACAAGGGATCAGCATCATTATGGTGTCCTCCGAATTGCCGGAAGTATTAGGCATTAGTGACCGAGTATTAGTGATGCATGAAGGTAAATTGAAAGGCCTTCTAGACAATCAAAACCTGAGCCAAGAAATGGTGATGGACTGCGCGTTGGCCGAGGAGTAACAAACATGTCTAGTCAAGAAACAACTATCAGTGACACCAATACGAAGGTGGGCTTGATGAACAATTTAAAGAAAATGAAGTTACAAGTATTGGTGATGTTTGCAGCTATCGCGGTAATTATGCTGTTTTTCTATTTCGCCACCGAGGGCAGTTATCTTACCCCACGTAATATTTCTAACTTACTACGCCAAACGGCCATTACCGGCATACTTGCGATTGGCATGGTGTTTGTGATTATCTCGGCAGAGATTGATTTATCGGTTGGCTCGATGATGGGCCTATTAGGCGGCGCCGCAGCCATTATGGATGTGTGGTGGCAACTACCTTTACCGCTCACCATTGTGCTTACTTTAAGTGCTGGCTTTTTACTTGGCCTGTGGAATGGTTGGTGGGTAGCTTACCGCAAAGTACCATCGTTTATTGTTACCCTAGCCGGCTTACTGGCCTTTAGGGGGATTTTAATCGGCATTACTGGCGGTAGCACAGTTGCTCCAACAACCCCAGATATGGGCATTATTGGCCAAAGCTACTTGCCAGATATGTTCTCACTAATCACCACCGTAGGTGCGTTAGCTGTCTTCTTTGCTTGGCAAGGCAAACTGCGTAAAACTCGCTCAGAACACAAACTAAGTAATAACCCCGTCACCGGCGATATATTCAAGTTTGGCCTGATTGCCATCTTCGCCCTGGGCACAGTATTACTATTAAACGACTATCGCGGTGTTCCCACTCCCGTATTGTTGCTGGTTGTGCTGATGTTTGCCGCTGCCTTTATGGCCAAGAAAACCGCCTTTGGTCGCCGTATTTACGCCATTGGTGGCAATCTTGAAGCCAGCCGTTTATCTGGTATCAACGTTGAGCGCACCAAGCTATCAGTATTTGCCATTAATGGCTTATTGGTGGGCGTGGCGGGCTTAATTTTGGCCTCTCGTTTAGGCGCGGGTTCTCCATCTGCTGGTAACATTGCCGAGTTAGACGCCATTGCGGCATGTGTGATTGGCGGCACCAGTTTAGCCGGTGGGGTGGGCACAGTATTTGGCGCAGTGATGGGCGCATTTATTATGGCCAGTTTAGACAACGGCATGAGCATGATGGATGTACCAACATATTGGCAATCCATCATCAAAGGTAGCATCTTGCTATTGGCGGTTTGGATGGATGTAGCCAGTAAGAAGCGCGCTTAAACTGATAATTTACCTAATAAAAGCCAGCCCTAGCCTACAAGGCAAAAGGCTGGCTTAGCTAACAATCTTGGCTAAACTTAAACATTATTAACTAGCCAAAATCTCTATGAGCACCGAACCACTTCACGGCGACTATCAGCTTTACCTACTCGACAACTTGCTAATAGCCAGCGCTCAAGGCGCGTGGAATCAAGCTATCAGTGAACACTTTGCTGAGGACTTTAAACGTATTGGGCAATCACTAGCGGCGCCATGGGCACATTTAGTATTGTTAGAACAATGGGAATTAGCAGTGCCAGAAGCAGAGCTGGCAATCAGTGAACTGCAGCAATGGTGCATTCAAACGGGAATGAGCCACGTGGCGCAAGTATTTAGTTTTTCACCACTCAAACAATACCAACTCCAGCGGATGCTACCTGCTGAACAACACTATACTAAACAGGTATTTCTTGAAGTATCTAGCGCGACTCAATGGCTAAGCCAACAAGGCTTTAAGGCCGCCAAAAGCTTCGAGCTAACAGACAATAAACCCAGTATGATTCAGCGTCATTTTGATAAGGTGGCTTAGCCTATTGCCGAAGGTACATCTAAGGCGTAATAGCTAAATTGGTTGCGCCCTTTAGACTTAGCTTGATACATCGCCGCATCAGCATTTCGCACCAATAGTTCTGGGTCATTGCCATCCGCAGGATACATGCTAATCCCTACGCTGGCGTAAACGGGCTGAATATGCAACCCTAAGCTTACTTCCTGGGCTAAACGACGCAGCACAGTATTCACCACATCATTGGCTTCTTCAGGCTCAGAAATTGACTCTAGAGCCAGCATAAATTCATCACCTGCAAAGCGTGCCACCGAATCGCCAGAACGGATTGAGTCTCGCAATACTGTTGCAACCTGCTTTAACAAGAGGTCGCCGGCTTCATGGCCTAAATTGTCGTTAACCTGCTTAAAGTTATCCAAATCGATAAACACCACCGCTAGGCTATTTTGTTCGGTTTGAGCGCGGTGAATCGAGCCTCGTAGCTGCTCCAAAAACAAACTGCGATTAGGCAAACCCGTTAAGCTATCGTGGCTGGCCATATGGCGCAGGTTAATCTCGTTGTCTTTAAGCTCAACAATTTGCTTATTAATTTGCCGCGACATGGCTTTAAAGGTATTGGCCAATAAACCGATCTCATCTTTACGCTCACTGGGTAAAAGCTGGGCACCAGGCAATTTACCTTTAGAAAAAGAGTTTACCGCTATCATCATATTGCGAATAGGCTGGGACAAAACCTTAGCAAACAGCAAGGAAGTAAGTAGCCCAACTAAACTCAGCGCTAAACAAACCTTAATCATCGAGCCCGCTAACGAGTCCATAATATGGCTGAGACTAGGCAGAGGGCTTGCTAAACCAAGCACCGCCATTTTAGGGCTAGATTTAGGTCCATAAAACAAGGGAGTGAAAGACACCGCTCGCTCATATTTGTAGACCGCGGAGGGGTCTAGCACAAAGGTTCTTGGCTGCAGATCATTAAACAGCACTTCCATCTGAGGGAAGTCACGTTGCATTAAATAGCGATGGCCAAAATGAAAACCAAACTGTTTATCAGGATTAGGATTAACTAAATAGTCACCTTTTTGGTTAGCTAAATAAATCGCCACGCCTTCGGGCAAATCGGCCTGCATTTGGCTAAACAGACTTTCCAAACCCACATTCACCACCACCAAACCACGGGCTTTACCCTCAACATATACTGGCGAAGCAATTTTTAAGGTAGGTTGATGCTGGCCCAGCTCTACACCTTTTTCATTGTGAATATCCACATCAGACAAATAGCTCTCGCCGGCATTCAAACGTAAGGTACGAAAAACATAAGGATAATGCGCTTTTTCTTCCAAGCTTGCAGCGGGAATAGCTATCAAGCCATCGCTTAGTCTATCGACTCGAATCAACTCTCGGCCAAAATTGTCAGCACCAATAAAACGCACTTGGAAATAAGAAGGATTTAAACTTAACTTTTGCTTAAAAATATCTTTTAGCTGCTCTGAAAGTACCAGCTTATTGTCAGCCTCGAAGTAACCGGCCGTTTGCGGAATAGAACTTAAAAACAATACATCTTTGGTAATTTCATCAATGCTACTGCTAAATTCTCGGGTAAGAATTTGAGTGGTTGTGGCTAACTCTCGCTCGGCACTTTCGGCTAACAACCCGCGGCTTTCATGATAACTAACCGCGGCGGTAACCACCGACGCCAAAATGCCAAAGCCGGCAAACCAAAGACCAAAACGAAGAGAAATGGAGTTGATCATGGCAGGCTCATCATCTGCAAGGTTTTGCCGCTAAGAATATTTTCCCAAAATTCACTGCGGCGTTGATGGTCTTCTACTTCTTCGAGCCAAATGATCTTATCTTCAGGTAGCGAGCGAGTGTCTTGCACAATGGTATTCGCTAAGCCTTGGCGTTCGGTTAACAACTGGCTAACCCAAGGCTCTAAGGTGAAATCAATCCACTTATGGGCTAAGTCTTGGTTTTTCACCCCACTCGACATGGCCCAGCAATCTAACCAAGCCAAGGCACCTTCTTGCGGGATAACATATCCAATGTCTGCGCCGGCATCTTGCAACTGTTTGAGCTGCTGAGCTCCATAGTTAGCAAAAACTAACGCTACCGACTCTTGATTATAAAACTCAGAAGCTTCTTCTGGAGAGCTATAAAAAGTTAATACATTGCGCCTTAAAGCCAACAGCTGCTCGGTGCTTAGTTTAAGCTGCTGATTTGTTTGCTGAAAAGGATTCTCTACACCTAGAACCATGCCCGCCAATGTGTAGTTATGGGCACTGCCGTTGTAAGCAAGAATCTTCCCCTGATACTGAGGATCCCACAATACATTCCAGCTAGTAGGCGGCTGTTCAAAATAATTTTTATTGTAGATCAACCCCATTTCAGAATAGGTATAGGGGATTGCGTATACCTGCTCATCTCGGGTAACCCCAGGGATATCCTGTAAGGACGTAAAACGAGGCAGTTGTTTGGCCATGTTGCCAATGGCTTGTGGATTTAACGGGGTAGCCAATTTGGCATCAATGTAACGCTGTAACTCGGCAGTATTTACCGCAAAAACATCATAGTTTTCGCCATTTTTATGGCCCATTCTCAGCCACATTTCATCATCATTGGTTATGTAGCTAACTTTAACTTTAACCTTATAACGCTTTTCAAATGCCGCCACCATATCTGCATCGGCATAACCCGGCCAAGCCAAAACACGTAAATCCACCGGCTCAGCAGCAGAAGCGCAGTTAAACCCAGTAAAAACCAATAAAACGATAGATAGAAGTCGCAACATTCCTTGTTCCCTAATGCCCTAGGTATACCTTGTTAACCATCCAGATAACTTATTAACAAGACCAATAAGTATACGATCCTTGTTTTATTTGTGAATAGAAAACTTATGCACCATCACACATAGATGAAACAAATCAAGCGGTGGTCATTAGATCCTGCTATTTAGACTCGAGTGCTCGACCTAATGTTTCAAAGTACGGCAAAATACAACTACCAATTTGCGACAAATGCTGATCATCGGGATAGGCTCCCTGTTTGGCTAATTCTGTTTGTTTGGTGCCACTAACTAAATAGCTGTTTTTGATATCGTTACGACTTTGAATCCATGCTTCAAACGCCCGCGCCATCATTTCTGTAGGTAAACTAAAATAACGTTGCCCTAACTGTTTATCTAAAACGACTGACCGGCTTACATAGGGGTGTAGGTTTTGCCCTTGCTCACTTAAAAACACTGCAGCAAACACCTGATCAAGCAGCTGATTTAAGGGATGGGGATATTGTTTCTCATCGGCTAACCAACGCGTAGAGGCAAACTCGTTGCGCCCGGTTGGCTGGCAAAACAGCTTTCCAGCCATATAGTGATCAAATGCGTGCCACCATTCATGAGCTAATGCCCCAGCGCCGGCGTTTTTAGCAAGCGCGAGGGTTTGACTTGCTGGCGCATAGTGAGCTTGTACATTAGCTTGCCCACCAGTGCCAAAAGCCAAACTTAAGCTACCTCTTAAACCTAAAGCGACTGGAGGTAGACTAAGCAAAAACGCCAGATCGGCTAAAGCATCAAAAATTAGCTCTGCGGCGCGTTGTTTCTCTTGTTTATTAACCCAAGCGCCAATCGCTAAACCAGCAAAGCCAAAAGTTTGCTTAATGTCGGCGAAGTCCACGCTATCACCATGGCGATAATCTGGACCACGCCGATAGTATTGGCGATTTAGCCCTACACCTGTGGTTTCATTTGCATGCATTTATTGGCCAACACCACATAGTAAACGCTAAACAGCTTGAGCTTTAGGGTTTTCCCCGTAAGCATTGGCTTTACTGTCGCTGTCAGACAAGAAGAAAAATAACAGCACTAATACACCAATAATTGGCAGGAATAATAAAAACAGCCACCAGCCGCTGCGCCCAGTATCATGCAGTCTGCGCACAGCCACTGCCAGAGAAGGTAGCAATACCGCCAAAGTATAAATACTGCCCAATACCCCCAAACCAGATTCAAGATTAACGGTTCCGGTTACTTGGTCAATAAAACTTAATATCACTCCGATGATGCTGTTGATAAGCACAAACATCCAATATTCTTTGCGTCGAGCGCGCCCATTAAACACCAAGTAGTTTTTAAGAACCGCTATATACCAACTCATCTTATTACTCCTGTGGACTAGAGATTAATTTGCAGCATAGTGCCACGCTCAAAGCGTACTTAGATGCACCGCGCCATCGGCAAAATCGATAAAGTGCATAATGCTAGGCAAGGCATCATCTTGATGGTGAGTAACATACACTAGCTGACTAAGATTGTGTTTAGCCACTAACTCTAAGGCTTTTAACACCGTATTACGCTGTAAAAAATCTAAGCCTTGGCAGGGCTCGTCCAACAATAATAGTTGCGGCCCTTTCACCAAGGCGCGAGCAATAATCAACAAACGCTGTTGCCCATAAGACAAACTTTTAAAGTAGTGTTTTTCTAAGTTAGCCAGACCAAATAGTTGTAACCATAAACGTGCTTGTTCAAGCTCAAGCTCACTGGCTTGTTGATAAACACCAATAGAGTCGAACAGACCCGACAACACCACCTCAAGGGCACTACAGTTGACCCGATATTGTAAATGTAAGGCCGCCGAGACCATGCCAATATGCTGCTTAACTTGCCAGATACTTTCACCGCTGCCACGGCGAAATCCCATAACCTCTATTTGATTACTGTAACACTGTGGGTGGTCACCAAAAATTAGATTCAACAAGGTGCTTTTTCCACAACCATTGGGGCCACGAACTTGCCAGTGCTCGCCGTAGTGTATTTGCCAATTTAAGCCACTAAACAATGTTTCACCGGCATAACTCACCGAGCCTTGGGTGATAGAGAACAGTGGCGAAATTGGCTCGGCTTGTTGAAACTCACGCAGAGCCTGCACAATCGCCTGAGATTGCTGCTCAGCTTGCTGTTCCATTTGCTGGCGCTCGGGATGCTGTAACCATTGCTCAATGGTGAGTTGCTGGCTTAGTCCTTGTTCGTCAAGCACCGCTACGTGACTAATTGAAGCTGGCAACTCATCGTCACGTGAGCTAATAATCAATAGCTGACACTCTTTCGCTAATTGTTCAAGCAGGGCGAGTAATTGCCGTTGGTGGCGGAGATCTAAGCCGGCAAAGGGTTCATCTAAAATCAACAATTGTGGTTGCTTTATCAGTGCTAAAGCCAGCATCAAGCGACGCGTTTCGCCAGTTGATAACAAACGAAAACCGCGCTTAAGTAAATGTGTTAAATCACACTGTTGGCTCACTCGCTCAAGTAAACGCGGCTCGGAACAGCCAGCTTCAAGCAACTCAAGTACCGTGTGCCCACTATCTATTTTATCGGTGAACTCACTGTCATCGTCTGCGAGTTCGCGCTCAAGCAAAGCCTGTTGCTGCTCTAAAGAAACTAAAGCAATGCGCTGTGGTTGTTGGCTTAACGTGGCCCGCTCGGCTGCTAAGTCTCCCACCAACCAAGCGCCCAACAAAGATTTACCGCTACCACTATGGCCAAAGATCGCCCAGTGCTCGCCAGCTTTTAACTCCCAGCGTTTTATCGCTAACTGATGCTGACCAGCCAGTAGGTGTAACTCTTCAATAATCATTCAGCGCAACCATCCGAAAGTCTTACATTTATTGGTAACTATTCTCGCTTAGACTGGAGCATTAATACACTGTATTGGGTTAATCAATTTGCTGAACTAGACTAAATCTAACGGAGATTGAATTATTTATCGCAATACACAGGTCTGTTAGTACAGATAAAAAGCAAAAGGAAGTGCCGTCACTGTGACTGAACAAACAAATACCAAGCCCTCTTCGCCTTACGTATCCCCCGGTATGCCGGCCCTAGATATGAACGGAAAAACCACTTCTTTCTTTGAATTTTGGCCAACTTGGGCAGTGTATATTCCAGTGGTATTTCAATGGATAGCCTTAGGCATTCGCCATCGCTCGTTCACTTTACCGCTATTGGCAAACCCTAAACTCCCTTTAGCCGGCATGGTCGGTGTAGGCAAAAGCGAACTGCTGGCTCAAGCTACCGGGTCATGCGACGATGCTGTCCTTGCCTGGATGAAAGTCAATCGCACCGGCGCACCATTGGCGCGTCAAGTCGAAGACTTATTAGAGCAAATGCAACAACGCGGCCTCGAGTTTCCAATTGTAGGCAAGCCCGATATTGGCTGCCGTGGTGCGGGAGTAAAGTTGCTGCATAACCGCCAAGAGCTGCAAGATTGCCTAGAGAACTATCCACTCAATGCAGCCATGTTGATTCAAAAACTGGCCAGTTACGAAGCCGAGGCAGGCGTGTTCTTTGTACGCCACCCCGACCAGCCACAAGGTGAGATTATTTCTTTAGCATTAAAGTACACGCCTTATGTAGTGGGTGATGGCCAATCCACCTTAAAGCAGCTGATTCAAGCTGACCCTCGCGCTAGCGAACTGCAACACCTGTATTTAAGTCGTCATCACGACAAACTAGATAGCATTATCGATGAAGGCCAACCCTATAAATTGGTGTTTTCGGCCAGTCATTGTCGCGGCGCTATTTTTCGCGATGCCAATGATTTAATCACTCCAGAATTAAACCAAGCGATTAACCAAATGATGGCCGATTTGCCCGAGTTCTATTACGGACGAATGGACATTAAATTCGCCGACATCACCCACTTACAACAAGGAACCAATCTGGAGATTGTCGAAATTAATAGCGCTAGCTCTGAATCGCTGCATATTTGGGATCGTAAAACTCCCTTTCGCGAAGCAATGCGCTCGTTATTATTTCAATACAAAACCTTATTTGAGCTAGGTGCTGCCAATCGCAAACGTGGTTATCGACCACCTAAATTTAAAGAGCTGCTAGTACGCTGGAAACATGAGCGTGAACTCACTGCTTGTTATCCAGAAACGGATTAAGGAGTAATCCATGCAGGAAAAAAATAATCCATTTAGGCTGAGTATGCGCCCACAGTGGTTCGCGAGAGTGATAGAAAAGATCTTGGGCTTAAGCACTTTGGCCAAGCACTACGATGCTGCCCCCAACTTTGTAGATAACAGCCAAACAGCACAAAAGTTTTTGCGCCATACCATGCAGCGCTTAGATTTCTCGTTACTCGCCAACAATCCAGAAGCACTTAAAAATGTGCCGCAAGAAGGTCCGCTACTGATTGTGGCTAACCATCCTTTGGGCGGCTTAGAAGGCGTAGCAATGAGCGAATTATTGCTACAAGTGCGCCCCGATTTAAAAGTGCTCACAAATGAACTGTTAGCCAATATACAAGAGTTTCAAGATCTGTTTATTGGCGTAGACGTGCTCTCAGAGCAAGCCACCAAGAAAAATGCCCGCGGCATTCGCATGTCTTGCCAGCACTTGTCTAAGGGCGGAGCATTAATGATTTACCCCGCTGGCATGGTGTCAGCCATCAATACTGAAACGGGTCAAATAGAAGATCGCCAATGGAACAATTTGGTTGGACGTTTAGCCAAACGTTATAAGGCTCACGTATTACCTTGTTTTGTTACTGGGCGTAATTCCAAGTTGTTTTATCTCGCCGGTTTATTGCATCGCCGCCTACGTACTGCCCTTCTGCCAAGAGAGCTAATAAACAAACGTGGTCGTGAATTTACCATGCAAATTGGCGAAATTATTGCACCTAAAGATTATCAAGATTTAAGTGATGAACAAGCCGTTACCGATTACTTGCGGGTAGCGACTGATTTACTGAGTTTACCTAACAATAAAAAAACTAAAGCTGCGCCTAAGCACCCGCCGCTGCACTTAGTTGAATGTTTGCCTAATGGCCGCCAAGAACTACGTAAGCAGTTAGATACTTTAGAAGACTGCATATTAGTCAGCCATCGTAACTTTAGTGTGTATTGCGCCCCCTACCCACGCTTAGGGCCGATTATGGATGAGATAGCCTTGGCCCGCGAAGTCACCTTTAGAGCTGCCGGAGAGGGTACTGGCAAACACTTAGACAGCGACCAGTTTGACCCTCACTATTTACACTTGTTTGTATGGGATAACGATGCCCATTGTTTGGTGGGAGGTTACCGCCTTGGTCATGCCAACGAAATTGTTGAGCAACACGGCATCAATGCTCTGTATAGCCGCTCACTATACGATTTCGACCAAGCCTATTTAAAACGCATGGGCGACTGTTTAGAAATGGGTCGTTCCTTTGTGGTACCTAAATACCAGCGCCATCCTCGAGCGCTCGATTTACTGTGGCAAGGCATTGGTCACTACGTGGCAGAAAACCCGCAGTATCACACCTTATTTGGTTGTGTGAGTATTTCCCAAGAGCATTCCGAGCTGGCTCAAGCGTTTATCTCAGATTCGATGATTTCGGCTTTTCGTGCTGAGCAGCGCTACCTAAACGATGTTAAGCCTATTGTGCCTTTAAAGGTGAAAGGCAAAGTATGGTCGAGCAAGGTACTCGCGTCGCTTAGCAACATTGCCATTCTTAATAAACTGGTGGGTCAATGCGAACCGGGTAAATCGATCCCCATTTTGCTGCGTCATTACCTAGCGCTAAATGGCCGCTTTGTCTGTTTTTCGGTGAACAACAGCTTCAACCAGTCGCTAGATGGACTAATTATTGTTGATTTAAGAAAAACCCCTGAGAAATATTTACGTCGTTACCTCGGTCAAACTGGTAGTGAACGCTTTTTAAATAAATGGAGAAACAATGAAGCAGCTGCGTGACGCTACCGTAGAAGCACTTCAGCAAGTGCAACAATTAGTAGAAGCGAGTGATGGAGCACTCTACAACCAGCCCTCTGTTCACAGTGAATCTGGCATTGGTCGTCATGTACGACACATTCTAGATCACTTCTTAGCACTACAACATGGTTTGGATAAAGGCAGTATTGATTACAACTCACGCCACCGTGATAGCGATATAGAAAACGACCCAAGCCTAGCCTTACAACTAATCGATCAGCTGTGTAACTGGTTTTTGCATCCGCAATCCAGCATTGATGAACGCCCGATTAAGGTGGAGTCAGAGATTTCGTTAAAGCAGCAACAGAGCATGCAGTTTGATAGCAGTTTAAGCCGCGAATTATGCTACTTAATTAACCATACCGTGCACCATGTTGCTTATGCCAAATTAGTGGCAAAAGAGCTGGGCTTATCGATAGACAATAACATGGGCATCGCACCTAGTACTGCGAGTTACCTGCGCCAACAAGGCAACTAAATGTGTACTGTTAGTGTATTGCGCCTTGGCCAGCAAACCGTAATTACCATGAACCGCGATGAAGCCCGTCATCGCCATGAAGCAGGCATAAAGCAACAGCATAAGGGTGATACGGTATTGGTTTACCCCGTTGATGGGCAAGCTGGAGGTACCTGGTTTGGCTTTAACAATCATGGGGTTGTATTAGCGCTATTAAATCGTTACCAAGATCCACAACATGCAGGTGCGCCCACTCGTGGACAAATTATTCCCCAAGCCTTGGCGTTAGGCAGCAGCCAACACCTTGAACAACATTTAGCTACGCACGATTACCAGCACTTCAACCCTTTTGATCTATTAATGATATCAGCCAATGATTGCCAGCACTTTTCTTGGAGTGGTAAACAGCTTAGCCATCATCATCTTAGCGACAAGGCCATTCAGCTCAGTTCATCAGCCTTAAATACCCAACAAGTATTGGCTAGCCGGAAACGCCGCTTCCAACAATGGCTAGAACATAAACCTAGTTCTGCCGAACAAGTGCTTAGCGATATTCACCTACAGCAATGCCAAGAGAACCGCAGCCATTCGGTACTTATGGACAGAGATGAAGCACACAGCAAAAGCATTTGCCAAGTACGCCTAAGTGCCCAAGATAGCGAATTTGATTACTATCCAGAAGCTAGCCTACAAGCGTGGCGACAGCAACTTAGCCAAGCTAATCAGCCCTTAGACGCCGGCTTACTAGAGAAACAACAACGCCAACTTTCCATCATCCGTACTGATTTAATCGACGAGGTAACACTATGAAAAAGCTAATACTCGCCTTACTGTTTGTCTCCGGATACAGCTTTGCTGCAGATCCTATCTACACCTCTTGGTTTAATAACCTCGCCATCAAAGGTTACGATAGTGTGGCTTATTTTACTGAAAACAAACCAGTAGAAGGCAAAGAGAGTTTTGAATATGAATGGCAAGGCGCTACGTGGCGCTTTAGCAGTGCAGAAAACCTGGCTATGTTTAAAGCCGAGCCAGAAAAGTATGCGCCACAATACGGTGGGTACTGCGCCTATGCGGTAGCCAAAGGCAAAACAGCCAGCATTGAACCAGAGCAGTTCACCGTGCTAGATGGCAAGCTTTATTTAAATTATAACGCCAGCGTGCAGCAAAAATGGACGGCTAATCGCGATGATTTCATTGTTAGTGCCGACAAAAACTGGCCAGCAGTGCTTAATGATTAATAACTACCGTAAGCTAGTTAACCGGCTTAGTCCTTGGCAAATCGCCTTACTGGCAGCCTTGGTGTATGGCGCCTGGGCTGCCTTTGTGAATAGCGAACACGGTAACCAAGTTGCTTTAAAAGCAGGCTTGGTTCAGGGCAGTTATGCTTTTGTATCAACCTGGTTAATTAGCTTTATTGCTAAATCAATGCTGACTTATTGGGGCTATAGCCAAGGAGTGCGTTGGTCGGCGATGTCGGTATCTTGGTTAGTGATGCTGGCGATTCCTGTCTTGCTACATACTTGGCAGCAAACACCCGATTTATTAGAAGCCATTCTGCCTGGCCTCGCTATTGGTAGCCTCTACCTTTGGAGCTATTGCCAACAACTACAAGAGCCTGCTTAACCAAACAACTTTCTCTTGTAGTTTCAGGGCTAATGGCTCTCTTTGCCTAAGTGCTCAGCATGCTGCTCATTGGTAGGCTGCACAGCGCTTAAATAAGCATAATCAATCTTATCTTGCTCTTCTTTGGCGCGACGTCGTTGTATTTGATATTGCTGCAAGCGCTTCACTTTAGTGTTTTGTGGATTGGTCCAAGCAACATAGACCAGTAAACCTAGGCTCATCATACTGGCCGCGCTAAACAAAGCCGCTATCGAAGACTCCACCAAGCTGGTTGCAAAGATCATATTTAGGATATGCACGACTGCAATCCCGGTAAGTAACAAGCGGCCATGTAAACTGTCGTGCAGCAAGGAATAACTAGCCAGCAAGCTAAGAAACAGCAGCACTAAGGCAAACTCAAACCGTAAAGGAAAGATCCACACTCGCTGGATGATATGATTATCAGAAAAGCCGCCACTAAAGGCGGTCGCCAAAAATGCCAATAAAGCACAAGCAACATAGGCACTTATCGCCAGTTTAAGCATTCTTGTATGGCTCATGTTCAAGTCCTCAATCCTTGTTAGCCATGTTTATATTATAAAACATAATTACCGACTTACTGACAAATGAACAATTAAGAATGAAGCTGGCGCAAATTATCTGGCTATTCTGTGACCTCAGCTGCGAATACCAGCAGCAACTCTGCAGCAAGCGCGGTAGAGCATAGCGCCATGCCAGCTAATACAACAATACCTAAATACTTAGTGAGAACAATGCTTAAAGCCAGAACGTTGAGTATGCCTTGGTTCATGGTATTTCTCCCTGCAAGCGGTCAGTACAATCACCATTGTGGAGAAAACAACCACCAATAAATGCGACCCACTTCACCGCTTTGTTGGGATAAATTAAGATCCTCTGTAACTTTGATTAGGAACAAACCAGGGCTCGGTAACTGCCAGAAAAGCTTATATTTTTTAACTAACGCAGTACTTAAACATCCAGATCTAATACTGCTTGATTACGCCCCTGATGTTTTGCCTTATACAAACAGCTATCGGCAAGTTCTAACAACTTGGTTGGGTCAATAACATCATCAGGCTCAATCAAAATGCCACCTACGCTAATTGTTAATACCGCGCTTACTTGCGAATCCGCATGTTCAATTTGTAGTTTGGCAACTTCTTTAACCACCTGCTCAGCCATTTTGGGCAGATCTTGTTGATTAGCATCAGAGACTAAAATGGCAAACTCTTCACCGCCGACACGTGCAACACAATCTTCACTTCGCTTTACCACTTCTGTTAGGGCTTTAGCCACCAGCTTTAAAGCTTCGTCACCTTGCACATGTCCGTAGTGGTCGTTATAAGCTTTAAAATAATCGATGTCGGCCATTAGCACTGCCAACTGGGTTTTGTGCCTTCTGGCACTGGTTACAGCACGGTTTAATTCTCGCTTAAACGGCCTACGGTTAACCAAACCGGTTAACTCGTCGGTTTCGGCTAATACCTGCAAGCGCTCATTCACCTGAAGTAACTCATTTTGCAGACGGTTCATCGCCTGATCGTTTTTTTCGTTAATTAACAGACCACTAATGGCAGCGGCAAATTGACTTAACAATACTACTTGGTAATCGTCCCAAATCGCGCAATAACTCAAGCTCACACAATTAAGTAAACCAAAGGCCTTATTACCGTCACTTAAGGGAATACCTACAAAGGACTTTATCCCGTATTGCTTGAGTAGCTGATATTCGGCGGGAGCATGCCGTTTAAGCTTCTCCACATCACTCACTACTATTGGCGCTACACTCACCAAACGCCGCTTTAGCTCACTAAGTTGGCTTAAGTCCACCGGCTCGATAGGCGCTAAATGCCCCGGCACACTCCATACATCGCGATAAATCGCTTGCTGGCGCTCAAACTCCAATACCACCACCCGCTCTATCGGAAACAAACTGCCTATGGCTGAGGTGGCTCGCTGTAACAATGCCTTTGAATTGCTGGATGTTTGATTTAAAAAAGACAGGGAGATCTCGGATAGCAATTGATTAGCTTCGGTTTGCCAATTAAGCACCGAGGTACGTTGTTCAACGGTTTCTTCTAACACCTGCCGGTGCTGGTGCAACTGTTGCTCGGCTTCTAAACGGGCATCTAAGCCGCGTTGCAAACGTTGCTGTAGCTGTTGCATAGAGCTGGCCACTAGGCCAATTTCATCATTACGTTTTAGTAGCTTACTGGGTAACTGAACAATCTGTTGTTCTTCGGTAAATATCTGATCGGCAGCCTCGGCTAAACGCCGTAAGTCGCCAGTCACAATCCGCCCAACAAGCAGTAAAATAATCAAACTCATTAAAAAGGTTTTTAAGCCATTAGTTAGCAATATAACCAAGGCTTGGGCTTTTATATCTTGCTTGATCAAGGATAAGTCTAGGCCAACCGTAAGCTTGCCCAGCGCAGTACCTTGGTGGTCGAGTGAATAAACATAAAATTTCTGGCTTAAATCAGCTTCACCAACACCCGAAGCCATGCCTTCATCGGTTGAGAAATTTACCGACGACACATATTGCTGCTGCACAAAACCTTGCAGCAAATCATCCAGCAGTTGGTAATCAATTTCCCATACTGCTCGCTCAATCGCGCTCAAGTTTGCTTGGTTATATTCATCAACCCACTGCTCAGCATTTTTAACTGCACCAGAAAAATTAAACGCCAGTTGCACGGCCACTGATAACAAAGCAAACAAGGTGCTGGCGCTTACGATTAAAATAACTAATCGTTTTGCAATAGGAGTGCGAAGTTTAAAAGCCCCTTTCATAACAACCTACTGAGCAAACTGAAAACTAAGCGGATTGCCGGCTTCTAGCAGCATGTTCTCAAACATTACGGCATCCCATTTTTTCTGTTTTACTTTTTCAAAGGCCTCTGTCCCTGGCTGCAACATTACAAACAAAGGGGCATTCACCTTACTTGGCAGTGCTTGTCCTTGAACATGTCGATGAATCAAACTTAGTCCCCAACCCGCGGCGGTAAAATGGCCACCTGCTAAGGCGCTAATTTCACCTTGCTCACGCAACAACAAGGCTTGTTGTGAGGTATTTACGGTGCCAACAATCACATCCCTACCTGGTTGCTTTCCTAACTCTTTAATCGCTTTAATACTGCCAAAAGCCATGTGATCGTTAGCTGTCCACAGGTATTTCAAATCGGGGTAACGTTTCAGCAAAACTTTGGTTTGTTGGTAGCTGCGCTGCTCATCCCAATGGCCATAAATAACCTGTTTTAAGTCAATACCGGCTTGGTGTTGAAAAAAATCGACAGCGCCGGCTGTGCGCTCTACTGAGGCAGGAGTGGTTTTATCTCCCGAGATAATTACCGCTTCACCAGTCACTTGTTCGGCATTTAAATACATGGATTGGGCCGTTTGGTAACCCGCCCACAAGTTGTTAGGCACGATGCAAGACAGCAAGTAGTTTTGCCAATGGGGGTTATTATTACGAAGCTGTTGCTGTTCAACACTCACATCATTAAGCAACACCAATACGTAAACCGATTGTCCTTCTAGCAGGCTAAGCATACGAGGCAAGGCTTGCTTCTCGTTCACCAGCATGAGGTAATCGGGCAGCTTCTGATTGTTGATCATCCATTCGATGTGCTTAATCATTGAGTAATGATTACGCTCTCCATGAAAAGTACGGTAATCAAGCGCTAAACGCTTAGCGGCAGCATTAGCAAACATATCTACATCTTGCCAAAAGCTTTCTTCAGCTTTACCGGGGTTTATAAAAACCACCGACGCTTTTCCCCAAGCTAAAGGGCAAATAAACAACAGAAGTAGTAGGATCTTCACGTGATAACTACCAACGCGACTTAATTTCACTTACTTAAAACTATAAACCACCCGCCAGATTTAGCGCGTCTAGTTAGCTAAAAAAGCCGCTTAAGTGAAAATAAAACTAAAAAAGCGCCAACTAGGCGCTTTTTTCATAAATACTACAGCTAATTCAACTAGCTAATTACTGGTTTCAAACCGTAAGCCACCTTTGCAAATGGCTAGCGTCATGGCCGCAAATGGCAGCGCCATTAACAAGGCCAGTTGCTCGGTATTGGCTAAACCACTTACACCTAAGATGCCCACTAAACTTGCAGAACCGGTCATTTGTACAAAGCCCAATAAAGCAGAAGCAGTGCCCGCTTTGTCACCAAAAGGCGCTAAAGCGCTGCCAGTTCCCACTGCAATTAACAGACAAAAACCAATGCTAGAAACAAATACCGGAGCCATAAACGCCAGCGGATGCAATACTTGCTGGCCTAGTACTAAGGCAATGGCCGCGCCTGCCATTAAACTTGCGCCAAGCCATAAGCCTGCTGTTTGCCCGATCTGCTTAATTACTTGAGGAGCCAAAAATGCAGCCACAATGTTAATGGCAGCGTTGCAGCCAAACCACAAGGCATAATCAGCACTAGATAGCTGCATATCCACCATTAAGCGGCCAGCAGACTGCGAAACATAGCCAATAATCATCGCCATCCCCAACATTACCAACAAGGAATAAAAACGAAAGCTGGCTACAGTAATAACCGAATAGTAACGACTAAAAGAATATAAGCGCCCGGTAAACACGTTAGCTTGAGGTTTAGTTTCTTTTAAACCAAATAGCAGCGCCAAAAATACCACCAACGCAAATGCCACCATAAACCAAAAGTTTGCTGCCCATGACCACCAATGGGTGAGCACGCCACCTAACAAGGGTGCCAATGCGGGAACAATGCAAATCACACCGTTTAAATAGCTAAATATATTTTTTGAGCGCTCGGCACCAAATACATCACGCACCCCGGCAAACGCCGCCACCGACAAACAGCTGGCCGCAATGCCTTGAGCTAAGCGCGCGAGCATTAACAGTTCATAACTACTAGCTATCGCCGCCAAGGCAGAGCTTGCCAAATATAACAGCGCACCTACCAAAGCCACTGGCCTACGGCCATAGCGGTCGGCCAATGGGCCCACTAACAACTGGCCAATACCAAAGGAAAACAAAAACACCGGAATAGTTTGAGCAATCCACGCCACAGGCACATCAAAGGCTTGCGCCATTTGTGGAATAGCGGGTAAAAAGATATCAATCGCTAAAGGTGAGAACAGCACCATTAACATGAATAGGGGTAAAGGCTTCGACATAGCATGCTCCAAAAACAAGGTGGGCATTGTAAGTCCTGCGCTTTATGAATCATAATGATAGTTTAGATTCACTCATAGTCCTTATAGGAATATCATGTCTCAGCAATACGATCTTAATCTACTGCGAGTTTTACTCACCTTGCTTGAAGAACGCAGTGT
Organism: Agarivorans sp. JK6; assembly: GCF_045277145.1. NCBI lineage: Bacteria > Pseudomonadati > Pseudomonadota > Gammaproteobacteria > Alteromonadales > Alteromonadaceae > Agarivorans > Agarivorans sp. JK6. The sequence continues at coordinate 4,398,137 of NZ_CP113525.1, forward strand.
ATCCAAAGCAGCAGATAAGCTATTCCTCACCCAATCGGCAGTGAGTAAGCAATTGGCCAAATTGCGTCAGCAGCTAAACGATCCTTTATTTATTCGCCATGCCAATGGCTTGAGCCCAACCCCAAGGGTGCGCAGCTTAGAACCTAAATTGCGGCAGTGGCTGCAAAGCGCTAATGAAATGATTGAAGCAGAAGGCTTTGAGCCAGCGATTAGCCAACGTAACTTTCGCTGCTGCCTTAATGAAACCTGCTTTGCTACCTTATTGCCGCGTTTTTTTGGCAAACTGATGCAACAAGCACCCGGCCTAAAGCTGGATACTCACCGCCTAGAACCAGGCAGCATAGAAGGTCTGCAAAAAGGGGAATTTGATTTAGCTATTGTGGCTCGCGATAACGACGAACGCGCGCCGAGTCACTTTCAAGTTAAGCAAGTGCCCGCTCAAATTCGTAGCTTTGAGTTATTTAGAGACGACCATGTTTGTTTAGTGAGAAAAGACCACCCAGTGTTAAGCCAACAATGGGATTTAGACTGCTACATGCAGCAAGCTCACCTAACCTGTGAGTGTGAAGTTGGCGATCGTTGGTTATTGCACTCGGTGCTTGCAGAGCAAGGACTGCATATTGAAAACAGCACCCTTACCGCCGATTTTTTTGCCGCAGCCTTGCTCTGTCAATCTAGCGACTTAGTGTTTACCTGCACCCGCAGCTTCGCCCAGCAAGTGATAAAAACTCACCAACTAGAGTTGCTACCTTTGCCGATTTACATGGCCCCGTTTAGCTACTTACTCGCTTGGCCACAACACCTAGATAACGACCCTGCACACAGCTGGCTACGAGAGCTGATTATCGAGCATTGTCATAACACCAAGCCCTAGTTCCAGCGAGTATTCGCTTAGGTTTGCCTATGATTCGCCTTGATTGAGTTGAAGTTTTTTCGCCAGCGGTTCGATAGCCGCACCTTGAATAAACACCGAATAAAGCACCACAAAAAACACCATGTGCATCATCTCTAAAGCGCCTTCCACACCGGCCGCTGCGGGAATCAATGCAAATACAATCGGAGTAGCCCCTTTTAAACCAATGGATGAAATAAACAAACGCTTCTTCCAAGTAGCTTGGCGAAATGGCAGATAACAAAGTTGCACTGCAAGAGGGCGGGCCACCAGCATCAAAATAGCGCTTGGGACGATGGCCACCCACAATACATCTAGCAATTGCTGCGGGAAGATTTGCAGCCCTAGAATAATAAACATCACTGCTTGGGCTAACCACGACAAGCTATTAAAAAAGTGCTTATTCACTTCTTTACCGCGCTTCAAGCCATTACCAATTACCACACCGCTTACATAACAGGCTATTAGCACGTTACCGCCAGCTAACTCACTGCCATAAGTGGCTAAGATAAAACAGGCCAATACAAACACTGGAATTAAGCCATATTCTTGCAGGCTAATTTTACTTAGCGCCAGCACACATACCTTGCCCACAATAAAGCCAATCGCCAATCCACCAATGATTTGAATCGCCAAAGTTTGGCTAATCTCCATAGCCGATACGCCGCTGTCAGGTGACAAAGACAAAGCGGTAAGTATCACCACCATAATTAGCGCCACCGGGTCATTAGTGGCTGATTCAAACTCCAACACTGTATCGGTACTTTCTTTTAGTTTGAGCTTTTTCGATTCTAAAATTGAGAACACCGCTGCAGCATCGGTGGACGACACCACTGCAGCAAACAGCAAGCAATAGACAAAGTCATAATCAAATATTAGGTAAAAAATGGCAGCAAAAATAAACGAGGTGAACACCACCCCCAGTGAAGACAATACCCCACCTTCTTTATAAGCAACCTTAATACTTTGCAAAGGCGTATTAATACCGCCCACAAATACGATGATGTTTAAAGCAAAAGACCCCACCAGCGAAGTAACCGCCAGATTATCGTAAACAAAATTGAATTCGCCATTACCAATGGATAAACCCACCCCCATAAAAATCAGCAGCGAAGGAATACCTAAGGTGCGTGAAGGGTGATGTAATAAGATGCCAATAGCTATAAGACTAGCAAGGCCAAGTAAAATCCACTGATAGGGCATAGCGTCTCCTAATTTTTTGCCTATTTTATCATAGCTAAGACCATGAATTATTGTTGAAAAGAGTCTTTATTTTGCTATTGAGAGTGCCACCTTGCACCGCTCTGCTATGGTTTACTTTATTGTTTACTGTTTCCAAGCGGAGCCACCATGAATAGTTTAAAAATACTCCTTTTCACCTGCCTATTTATAGCAGCCTATAGCTACGCTCACGACTCCACAATTAAGCTCAGAATCATCGAAACCACTGACATTCACGCCAACATAATGGACTTTGACTATTACAAGGATAAACCCTCCGCCAAAATAGGTTTAGTGCGTACCGCTACCCTCGTTAAACAAGCCCAAGCAGAAGTGGACAATAGCGTGCTGGTAGATAATGGCGACCTGATACAAGGCAGCCCAATGGGCGACTATATTGCTGACAGAGGGTTAACTGGCCAACAAGTTCATCCGGTTTATCAGGCGATGAATAGCCTCGATTACGATGTAGGCAACATAGGTAATCATGAGTTTAATTATGGCTTGGACTTTTTAGACAAAGCATTAGCAGGCGCGACCTTTCCCTACATCAATGCTAACGTAATCCGCAGCGACAACCAGCAAAACTACTTTAGTCCCTACCTAATAAAAGACTACAGCTTTAAAGATACAGCCGGTCAAAGCCAAAACCTCAAAATTGGCTACATTGGCTTTGTTCCCCCACAAATTATGATTTGGGATAAAGCCAATTTAGAAGGCAAGGTAAGCGCGCAAGACATTAAACAAAGTGCCGAACTTTGGGTACCAAAAATGAAGGCCGAAGGCGCCGATATTATTGTTGCTATACCCCATTCCGGCCTATCTACCGACCCTTACAAGGTAATGGCTGAAAACTCAGTTTACTATTTATCTGAAGTCGCAGACATTGATGCCATTGCCTTTGGTCATGCTCATACGGTGTTCCCCGGTAAAGGCTTTGATAACTTGCCAGGTGTAGATAACCAAAGCGGCACCATTAATGGGGTGGCGGCAGTAATGCCGGGGCGTTGGGGCAGCCATGTTGGCATCATCGACTTAGAGCTACAGCATACCCAAGCAGGCTGGCAGGTAACTAAAAGCCAATCCACCAACCGAGCTATCTTTGACAGCGCCAATAAAAAATCGCTGGCAAAGGCTGATTCAGCCATGGTGGCCGCTGTCGCGGAAGATCACCAAGCCACCCGTGATTTTGTCAATCAGCCTTTGGGGAAATCTAGCGACGTGATGTACAGCTTTTTAGCCTTAGTTCAAGACGACCCCACCATTCAAATTGTTAACTTAGCGCAAACCGACTACGTAAAAACCTTGATTCAAGGTGACCCCGATTTAGCCGATTTACCGGTGCTATCGGCCGCTGCCCCCTTTAAAGCAGGCGGACGAAAAAACGACCCTAGCAACTATACCGAAGTAGAAGCCGGCGAACTCACCTTTAGAAATGCCGCCGATTTATATTTATACCCCAATACTCTGGTGGTGTTAAAAGTTACCGGCGCAGAAGTGAAAGACTGGCTAGAATGCTCGGCTGGGCAGTTCAACCAAATAGACCCAAACCGAGCCACCCCGCAAGCGTTAATCAACTGGGACGAGTTTAGAACCTATAATTTTGATGTCATCGACGGTGTTACTTACCAAATTGATGTAAGCCAAGCCGCCCGTTTTGACGCTGACTGCAAACCACTCAACCCAGAGTCTGAACGTATCAAACAACTTCATTACGCCGGCAAAGCGATTGACCCAAGCCAAGAGTTTTTAATAGCAACGAACAACTATCGCGCCTATAGCGGCGGCTTTGCTGGCACCGGCGAAGACAAAGTGGTGATTCAAGCACCCGACGAAAACCGCAGTGTATTAGCCAACTACATTAAGCGAGTAAGCAAGGAAAAAGGGCAAATTAGCCCTAGCGCCGACAACAACTGGCGGTTTAGCCCTCTTGAATCAAAAACTAAAGCCAAGTTAAACATTTTCTTTGAAACCTCACCCAGCGACAAAGCTGCCGCGTTTATCGCCGAAAAAGCCATCTATCCGATGCAAAAGCTTTCTGTCGATGATGTTGGCTTTGCCCTTTATCAAATAGATCTTCAAAGCCAGCCTTAGATATAGGTACTGCCGTTTTACTCCGCTGCTGCCTAACCAGCAGCGGAACTGTTACTTTTAACCCCATCAGGGCTAAGCAAAATGCGATGAAAGTAAAAATTTTACTTGTTGTTCAATAATATGTGAGGAAAGTTGAGCGCCAGATTCAAAAGTATGAGATTGTAGCGACAGACGGGTTCATGGAGGACAATAATGGCAACACTGTCGTTTAAATTAAAACTACTTATTAGCATCACCCTATTATTTATATGCGTGCTTACTAGCATGTTGATGTTTGGTAGCGCTTCACTTAGCGCCGAACAAGCCGCTGCTGCCACTCAGCTAAGTGCAACAGAATTACAAGCTCTGTTTGCAGAAACAGCAGCAGAAGCGCGCGGCACCATGATCTTAGTGTCTGCCGTTGTGGTTATCATTGCGCTGTTTATTGTGTCGCAACTGGTGCAAGGTTTCTTAGAGCCTTTAAGCCAAATCACCCGTCGGATCGGTTACCTTGCCGGAAATGATGGCGATTTAACCATGAAGCTAGACGTGCAAAAGCACCAAGAGCTGGTAGCCATGGCAACCCAATTTAACGCCTTTACCGAAAAACTACGGGTAATGGTCAATCAGCTGCAACAGCAATCAAATCAGCTTACCAATGGCTCACAAACTCTGGCTAAAAATGCCGAATCGGCGGGAGAAGCAAGCCGCTTACAACGCAACGACACCGACAGCGTGGCTGCCGCAGTAAATGAAATGTCATCGACTGCTAGCGACGTAGCAGAGCTGGCCAATGGCACCGCAACCAACGCTCAAGAAGCTGAGAAACAGTTAAGCCAAACTCAGCAAGAGTTCCAAAGCTCTGTTGAACAAATTCGCGACATCTCTGGCAGTATGGAAGGCATTAGCGAACGAATCACTCAAGTAGCGGGTCGTAGCCAAGACATTAACAGCATCTTAGAGACTATTCGTGGTATTGCCGAGCAAACCAACTTACTGGCATTAAACGCAGCAATTGAAGCAGCGCGCGCCGGAGAACAAGGCCGAGGCTTTGCAGTAGTAGCAGACGAAGTAAGAAACCTAGCTGGCAGAACCCAAAGCTCTACCGAAGAAATTAACCAACTGATTCAAGCACTACAAAGTGATGTCAATGCCACGGTAGACTTAATTAGCACCAGCCGAGAAAAAGTGAATACCACCGCGGTAGATACCGAAGCCAGCTACGAGCAGCTGCATAAAGTAGTAGAAAGCATTTCGGTAATTAACGATAACGCAGCCCAAGTTGCTACTGCCGCACATCAACAAAGCCATGTGAGCGAAGATATTAACCGCAATATTAATGGCATTGGCGAAGCCGCAGGCGTACAGAATAGTTTGGCTCACGATATCGAAAGCATTAGCGCTGAATTATCGCAAGTAGCGCAGGCACTTGATACTCAGCTATCAACTCTAAAAGCCTAATCTGCGCTTCATCTCGTCAAAGGCTGCTATGGCAGCCTTTTTTATTTCCTTCAAAACCTAAACCACTCCAACTCACGCTTATTCCATTTATTTAAAAGCCTTAAGAACTCCGTTAACTAAGCCACACATTCACATCTGCAGCTGAACTACACTTTATCTAGGCCTTGTTTGAAGAGGGACTGATATCATGACCATGACCTTACAGTTTCTTGGTGCAGCGGAAGAAGTTACCGGCTCCTGCCACTTGCTTACGGTAAACGATAAACAAGTGCTATTAGATTGCGGGCTGATTCAAGGCAGCAAAGCCGATGCAATGCGCAACTACCATGCGTTCCAATTTGAGCCTTCACAGATTGACGCGGTTATTCTTAGCCACGCTCACATTGACCATTCCGGCAGAATACCGCAGTTAGTAAAGTCTGGCTTTAAGGGCCCTATTTATACTCATAAAGCCTCGGCAGAGCTTTGTGCCATTATGCTAAAAGACGCCGCCATGCTGCAGCAGCGTGACACCGAACGGCTAAACAAAAAGCGTTTAAAAAAGGGCCTTGAGCCACTGCAAGCCTTGTTTGATGAGCAAGACGTAGAGCAAACTATCCTGCAATTTAAGCCGCTCAACTATGGCGAAAGCATCCAGGTACTGCCTCAACTCACCCTGCAGCTCTCCGACGCTGGACATATCCTTGGCTCGGCCATTGTTGAGCTATGGATAAGCGAAATAGGCACCCGCAAAAAAATTGTCTTTAGTGGTGACTTAGGCCGCGAAGGCATGCCTATTTTGGATGATCCTGAGATTATCAAAACAGCCGATTTAGTATTGATGGAAAGCACCTATGGCAATCGCTTACACCGCAGCTGGCAGCAAACCATCGATGAACTGGAGCAAATATTTGCAGCAGCCATTAGTGGCAGCCAAGGGAACATTTTATTACCGGCATTTTCCGTAGGTCGAGCCCAAGAACTACTCTATTTATTTCACCTCTACGCCAAGCAATGGGACCTTTCGCGCTGGAGAATTTGTTTAGATAGCCCCATGGCTATCGAAGCCACCAAAGTCTATATCAATAACTACCCAGTGATGGATGACGATTTTAAACGCTTTACTCGGATGCATCCGGGAGAGCATCCACTGCTATCTAATGTAGAGTTTATTCAAAGTACCGAACAATCCATGGAGCTTAATGAAATAAACCAAGGCTTAATTATTATTGCTGGTAGCGGCATGTGTAATGGCGGGCGTATTCGCTGCCACCTAGAGCACAACCTATGGCGGCCTGAATGCGATGTTATTATTTGTGGTTACCAAGCCATTAGCACACCAGGGCGCATGTTAGTAGATGGGGCCGACTATCTCACTATTCGCGGCAAACCGGTTAAAGTTGCCGCCAAGCTGCACACCGTTGGGGGGCTTTCCGCTCATGCCGACCAAGCCGAATTGATCCACTGGTACCAACAATTCGATAACGCTCCTCCACTAATATTGGTGCATGGAGAACAGCAAGTACAACAAGATCTACTGGCAGCCATTCAAGCTTCTTTTGCTCAACCCGCCGCAATGCTTGCGGCCAAACAGGGTGACAAGTTGGATTTAAGCGCCTTGCCAGAACTGGTTTGGCTTGGAGAGTAAAATAACCTAAGTATTTGACCACTCAAGGCTTAACTGATAGAAAAGTAACTAAATGTATTTGCTTGGTACAAGCATGAAATTATCTATTTTGTTACTGCCTTTTTTATTAACCAGCGGCTTACTGCATGCCCAAGATGCAATAAATCCAGATTCGCTTATTGGTTTGTGGGGAAGCTCTGAAGATCAAGGCCAATCCATTTGGGGTTACGACCAATACAATGCCGACGGCACCATTAATAGCTGGGGTACCTTTCCCGACAGCATTGCTGATTTTAGAATAGATGGCCGTTACGAGGTTTCTGGCGATTTGGGCAGGACGATTTGTTTAACCATTAGCCGAACATCACACCCAGAAATACTGCCAGTTGGTACACAATGGTGTGACCAAATCATTTCGATTAGTGAAGATGAATTTGTGTACCAAGATCCCGATGGCGAACAACATGTGGTTTATCGTCAAAAGGTAGGCGAGGCTTATTATTAAATCGAGCTTGGCAGCGTTAAGCACTAAACGATATAGCCGTATACCGTAGCAAAATGGCAAGCACAACCTGCAACGACAAAGACATGCCAGATAGCATGAGTGTAAGGTTTGTGTTTAGCCACATAAAACAGCGCGCCCACGCTAAACAATACTCCTCCGGCAGCTAATAGCCACAAACCTTCGCCCGCAATATGCTGATACATCGGATAAGCTAACGCCAAAGACAACCACCCCATCGCCAAATAAGTACTCAGTGATACTTTGGGAAAACGGGTGCCAGTGAGCAACTTAAAGCCCACGCCAAAAGCCGCTAGCGTCCAAATTACAATCATCGAAATTAGCGATAACCAACCGTCAAAAGACACCAGTAATATTGGTGTATAAGTGCCGGCTATTAACAGATAAATCGCAGAGTGATCAAACAGCTTTAAGCCAGCTTTCCAGGCACTATGGCTAACCGCATGGTAAAGAGAAGAGGCCAAAAACAACAAGACTAAAGACCCGCCATAAATACTGACAGCCACCACTTCAGTTAGGCCTTCGGCTTTGCTCAGTAACATAAACAAACCCACCACTGAGATAAGCAAACCAATGAGGTGAGAAACTACATTCAGTAATTCTTCTTTCGCGCTGTAGTGCTTTGCAGCCTGCATGTTGTTACCTAAATTTAACAAGTCGCCGACCAGCTTATTATTTCAGCGTACACTTGTACACTGAAAAATTGTAATGCTTTTATTACAAGCTGGTTCACTTTAACCAAAGCAGCGCTTTTAAGGCTTAAACTCACTTAGTTAAGCCTCAGAAAGGCTTCCACTTTTAGTGTTTTACTTTCCAATTACATGCAAAGACCAAGCGCTGCCAGTTTTTGTTTCAAGCAAGCAGCATTAATCCGCGCGTCGCAAGTTCATCACCTATAATCAAATAGCCGTGCAAGTCTTACTTATTTCTTTTTGGATTAAGCAAACAAGGATCGTCAATGAGCAAACTGTTACCTCTTGCCTTAGCAAAATCGCTTGCCTTAAGTGAAGATCTTGACCAGCTTCAGTTTCATCACTTACTAGAAAACATTAGCCAAGATCCACAACTAAAGCAGTTTGCTCCAGACGGCGTTTGCCAAATTGATCCACGCAACGGTAACTTAGTGATTTATAACTCTGCCCGCGCTAAAAGGGTTCACACTACAGCGCAACCTACTGCAGTTAAAGAAGATGAGCATTGCCCTATTTGTGAAGGGAAAAGCGCCGATATTCTCGACATAACCGAGCACAGCGAGGGGTTTACTTTTATCAACAAAAACCTCTACCCTATTTTTCACCCTATCGAAGATATTCCTTTAGAAAACGCCGACTACTTCCTCCACCAAGACCCAGAACACCAAGGCCGTGCATCCTATGGTTTTCATCTATTGCAGTGGACTTCTTCGTTACACGATAAAGATTGGCATAACCTACCATTCTCCGATGCGCTGATTAGCTTTCAGCGTTTAGCAAACCTAGAAAAGAATCTGTTATGCCAACCCACCGACTTTATGGCGCGCTCTGAAACTAAAGTGAATCAAGACGTAGTAAGTGGCTATGTGTCTATTATCAAAAACTTTGGCGCTACGGCTGGTGCTTCTTTAGTACATGGCCACCAGCAAATTGCCTATAGCAATATTTTGCCGCAGCACTTTTTCAATAACTTGCGCTTTAGAAAACGCCACAACAAATCCTTTAGCCGCTACATGTTAGAAGAGAACCCCAGCGAGTTATTGGTAAAAGACTATGGCGAATTGCAGCTAATCGTACCGTATTTTATGAAGCGACCTTTAGACATGCTGCTAATCGTAAAAGACAGCGACAAACGCTACTTGCATCAGCTCAACAGCATAGAGCAGCAGCAATTGGTGGAAGGGATGCAGCAAGCCATACAAGCTATTCTGCACCTCATGGAACAAATGGGCATTCCGCCCGCCTACAATATGATCATCAACAATGGGCCGGGCTGTGGGCTGTATCTTGAGTTTTTACCTAAAACTCAAATGATGGGTGGTTATGAGCAAATAGGCTTGTTTGTTTGCCAAGCTAATGCAGCCGACTCGGCTGAGTTGTTGCGTCAGCACATTTGCCCACCTAAAGATAAGTAACAAAATTTTTAACTGTATAAATACTAATGTAGTGCTCAACAAATCAGCCACAATATAAAGAAAAAATCATATAAATCAAAGCAATGACATTTTTTTAAATATTATAATAATCTTTAGTTTAAGCGCATTGTTAGTGTAATATTCTTCCCGCAAAATCTGCATTGGTGGGCGTTTACCGTCCATATTTTGAGTTAACTAGACCAATTGCAGTAGCGAGAACAGAATGGAAACATCTCACCCAACCACCATTAGAGTGGGTAAAAATGACTATGACTTCAATATTATTTCAGTAACCAAAACCTATGGTGGTTCTAAACACTTTAGTGATGGAATCAACATATATTTAGAAGACAACAATGGCAAAGTGGAAACCATGGGCGTCGATTTTAAGCCTGATATTCCACCAACCACTCAGCATATTTCAACCCTATGGGGCGAAGACAAAAAAACCAAGAAAACTTTTCGTTTTGGCTACTTCCTTCACTCCAATGATTTCTTGGGTTATACCACGCAAGTAAACCTTCTTACGGCAGCCAAACGCATTATTCCGCTACAAGGCTTTGCCGCTAAATTAGAAAAATGGAGCCCGCTAATTACTGGCTTTTTGGCACTACTGTTTGCTTGGTGTGCATTCTGGGCGGGTTCGGGTATCAGTCGTTACGGGATAGCGTCGTTCTTTCAATCAATGCCTTATATATTGCTCGACACTCCTCACTTAATTGCCAATTTTGCAGATGCAGCACGCTATAACAACGTAAGTTATGGCTGGGCGTTTATGGGCGCGATTGTCGGCTTTATTCTCAGCAAACTATTTGTAGGCATTCCTCTGGGTCGCTTACGCAACAAAATGCGCTTAGCCTTTGGCCAGACCATAAGACAACAGTTAACCACTGCCTTTGCCAATACCACCCAAGCGGCACCGTCCCCTATTTCTGGCTCTTCAAGTGCAGAACCTAAAACCGACGCCGACGGCTACCAAACTCTTATTTAAACCAAGATATCGTTTAAGGAACTAACATGTCTTTTGAACATGGCTCACTCGACTTAGGGATCCGCAATCCCTTCCGCTTTGAAGGCACGCTGCGTGCCATTCGAGGCGGCATCACAGCGCTGCTAGGTTTACTCTCGTTATTAAACGTAGCAAGTGCAGTACAAACCCACCCAATTACCGGATGGACCTTCGCCATCATCGGCTTTGTGTTAATGGCCAACGGCCTATGGACACTAGGGCGTGGCTTAATGCAGGTAATGCGTTTTTACGTGGGACGCTCAGCGCCTACTTCACTGTCTTATAACCATGCAACCTCTGAGCAAGACAGTGCTAAGCGTGAACAACGCGACGTAGCCTACGACCAGCAACAAATTGAATCGATGTTGGTGGGCAGTAAAAACTACACCTTTAAAGAACCAGTGGGTTTAGTAGCCAGAATGCTGCACACCCTATTCCCCAAAATCACTTTTGTGCCTTACCCAATTCAAAACTTGGCGCAGCGCATTGTTGGAGCACTAGTACAAACCTTAGTGGCGCTATTTGCTTTTGCCATTTTAAGCTTTGTTACTTCGGTGGGTTTAGCTGGCGATAAAGCTACTATTTTAATGCCATTTTTTGCCTTTACCTTACTCTGCTACGTAGCCTTAGTATGGTTTAAAGCTGGCCGCCCACTTAACCGCAGCTTAGGTCGTGGTATCGAAACCGTAAGCGCTTTTGGCTTTGTTAAAATGGTGGCGGTATGTGTAAGTGTGCCAGTACTGGTTAACATGCTTCTAGGCAAACTCTTTGCTTACGAGCTAGGCCAATACCAAGATGTTATTGCCGCTCAACTACGTGGTTTAGAGATAGAAGTAGAGCTAAGCGAAGGCATGACTTGGGCAACCCAAATGCTAGATTTGGCCTACAACAGCTATAGCAACTCTACCTGGCTAGGCTTAATTTTTGTCTTCTCAGTAATTAGCTGTGCCTTGGTATTGGGTTTAACCGCCTTGCGTGCCAAGCAAGCTAACCCAACGACCGAGATCACCGACAAACTGCCTCGCACCAGCGAAGTAGGCGCTCGCCCAATGGATATATTCAACGAGTTTACCCACCAAGTGATGGAGCGTCGTCGCTACAAAAAGGTGCCAAACCGTGTTTATAAACCTTTGAGTGCTCGCCAAAATCCTAACAATGGCGAATTTGATGGTGAACTGATTCAAGAAACTCAACCAAAAACTGTTGAGAAAAACGACGAGCCAGTTAGCAAAAAAATGCGTATTGCCTCAACCAGTTTGGCTCAGGCTTTACTGCTAATCGCCAGCTTATTGGTGTTTTACGCACTAACTCCGCTAACCACTTACACCAGCTTCTTCGACGGTGTAGTGTTTGAGCTACTGGATGATGAAACCGGACCTGCATTTGTTCAAACTACCATTGAAAGCTTCTTTACCATTCTTACCTTATTAGTTGCTGCCACCATTTGTGCCATTTTTGGCCGTTTGCTTAGCAACCTAAGCCATCCGTTTTGGAGCGAAATTCAGTTTGAATCAAGCTTGGTTTACTTCAAATGTAAAGGCACGGTAAAAGAAGATACGCGCACCTTTGGTAAAGGGTATAACGACAGCACTAGCCTAGAAACCAGCGTGTTCACCTCAACCATTCAGCCACGTTTGTTTGTTACGCGAGTCATTAGCTCTACCTTTGCTGGCATTGGTAGCACTAACTTAATGTTCCCTCGCCATATTATGACCATGCATGGTGACGAGAACTTAGCCGACGAACTACATCACGAACTGATGCACAGCATTGGCAACCGTGCAGGTACCGCGGCTATGAACGACGAACAGCGTAAAGTAGTAGATGAATACAATAGCTCTAACCTGCAAATGAAAGCAGAATCGGCCCCAGAGCGCTTAGCCAACCGCAGCAGCGAACTAAGCCTAGACGCGCCCAAAGCTCAAGCCGCGCTAGCGCAAAAAGAAGACCATGAGGCAGAAACTAGCTTAGAAAATTAAGTTTATTTTGCTAAACCTAAAAAGCCGCTTTGTTTAAAGCGGCTTTTTTGCAGCCTAATTTGCTAAGCAATCATAAGCATCTTCTCTGGCTTGAACTGCAAACTCTTTTCGCTAAAATGCTCTCTCTTTAAACTCACACAGGGATCTAGTGTGGCCGCTTTCAAAACCTTAGTCTTTATTCCAGTCATTACTCTATGGTTAACCGCTTGCCAAAGCACCCAACAAACAGCCTCAGTTAATGAACAAAAATATCCTAGTGAACACTACAAGCAATACGGCTTAAACGATTTTCAAGCTCGCCAAATGTCGATAGTGGGTGTACCGCCGCGCTACGCCAGTCGCTATTTGGAAGGGGCATTTACCTTTCCAGATATCAAACATTGCCTTAGTACAGCCGAAAAACGCAACATCGACCTTAAACTGCAGTTCGACAACGTACTGGTAGCCTACAATCAATGCCAAGAACTTTATCAACAAACCCATTAATAGCGCTTAACAGGCTAATCTTCATCTTGAAAGCTTGAGTTAACGGCTAAGGTTGCGGCAAAATTGCTAACAGCATTTCATAACACCGCAGTAACAAACATTGAACACTAATAGCCAAAACCTGCAAACCCAATTTGAACGCCTTAAACGTAACAAGCTGTTTGAGTTGTTTGTAATTTCGGTGATCTTAATTTCTGCCTTACTTATTGGCGCAAAAACCTACTCGCTACCACCTAAAGTTATTACTGCCACCATCATACTCGACTACCTCATCACCCTGTTTTTTGTGGTCGAAATTAGCATTCGCTTTATTGCCGAGCCCAATAAAAAGCACTTCTTTAATAACTTCTGGAATGTCTTCGATACCCTAATTGTATTGGTAAGCTTAGTCCCTATCGAAAACTCTGAACTAGCCGTAGTTGGTCGCCTTATTCGGGTATTTAGGGTACTGAGAATGGTGTCTATTATTCCCGAGTTGCGTATTTTGCTTACCTCGCTGGTTAAAGCCCTGCCGCAGCTAGGTTATGTAATGCTGCTAATGTTCATCATCTTCTACATCTACGCCGCCATTGGCAGCACCTTATTCGAAACCATTAACCCAACACTGTGGGGCGACATTGCCATTTCTATGCTCACCTTGTTCCGGGTGATGACCTTCGAAGATTGGACCGATGTAATGTACGAAACCATGCAGGTATACAGCCTAAGTTGGATTTACTTCCTCAGCTTTATCTTCCTGTCGGCCTTTGCCTTTCTTAATATGGTGATTGGCATTGTGGTAAATGTGATGGAACAAGAACACGCTAAAGTACGTGAAGAAAAAAGCCTCGCCGAAGGCACCAACGAGCCGAGTCTGCGAGAACTACAGCAAGAACTAAGCGAGATAAAAGCGCTGCTTAAGCAGCAAAAATAGTGACTTAACAAACAAGCTTAAGGGCAGATAAACCCTTAAGCTTTTTTGTTCCAATAACTAAAAGCGAACAAACATCCAACAAAACCTTGCTCCAAACTCAATGATGGTTAATGATAACTATTCGCAACAAGTGTTTGGACATTACCATGAAACATCACTCTTCAACATCACCAAGGATCCAGTTAAGCCTTTCGGTAGATAAGCTGCAACAACTGCTTGCTCAGGGGGCAATTTGTATAAATGACTTGGCCGATATACAGCCAGAAGCCAAGCGCGTGCTATGGAAGCTTTGCCTGCAAAACTGCAAATCCGGCGCCTGTGAGCGGCGAGCAAAAGCGGTGAATGATGAAGAAAGGCTAAAGGTTAAGAATTTGGACTAGTTCAAACAACAAGCTATAAGACGATAATCAGTTAGCGTTAATTAACGTGTCAATACCCCGAAATGTCTTTCAACATTCTGGACTAGAGGAATTATTGAACCATTTTTATAGAACCAGAATAACTAGCTTTACCGATTAGGCAGCCGAGCTAACTCATTGATTATATAATCCATTGCTGCATTGCGTGGTTTTGCCGTTAACCAACTAATCTCCGTTGACCATCGATTGGGTTTTTCTGATGCTGTAGGAGACACATACATTTCGTCAAGCTCTGCCATTTCAATATCTTGTTTACAGATAAACTCTGGCAGCATCGCCCATGCCGCTGTATGTTTTAGCAGCTCTTTAGTATTACGGAGGTTATTGCTGTAAATAGTCCGCGAGCTAAGGTTGTGAGTATCTTCGTGAGCAATCTGTTTCATAAACAAGGCTGATACCTGCAACATACCTCGCACCTCCTCCAGAGGCACAAACTTCTCCCTACAGTTTAGCTCTGGTGAAGCAACAAAAACCACGTTAAAAGAATAACCATCAGCCAATGTAAGTTCGTGGCTCCCTCGAAATAAAGCTACCCCAAACCCAATATCAGCCTGTTCATTCAATACATGACTGCGAACTTGCATTGGATCCACTGCGATAATGTTGATTTCAATCGCCGGGAACTTGGCGATCATTCTTGCGCAAATATCTGCAATATCCGCCCCCATAAGATCGTTGTCTACAGCAACAGTAAATGTTGATGGCAAGCCCTCTAACAAACTATTAGCTTTAACATCAAGCAAATCACACTCTCTAATAACGGATTGAGCGTAGCGATAAATCTCTTTTCCATGAGGAGTTATTTCTAAGGAGCGAGGCTTACGAACGAATAGCTCCATAGCTAACTCAGCTTCTAGGTTCGCTATCAGCCCGCTAACCGTTGAGGTGTGTTTACCTAACTTAATGCTGGCTTGCTTAAAACTTCCCCTATCTACCGTTTCCACAAAAGCACTAAGTTGTTCAAAGGTCATAGCCATCGATTTAGTTCCCCAAATAACATCAGTAAACCACCAATATAGCAATAGAGAGGGAAAACACCATTCTTGGCGCAGTTAAGGTTCTAATCTAATGAGCACATAATGCACTCATCAACTGGCAAGACTGCAAAGAAAACACTTTGAAGCGATGCCTAATATCTACCACTCGAATGAGTAACTTATAGTAGGAAGAACATTATGAAAAACTTCAAACTTAATAAACTAGCAGTAGCAGCAATCGCCGCAGTATCACTTGCTTCAGTTGTAACTACAGCAAGTGCATGCTCACGCCTTATCATGGACGGTGGTGATACTCACGGTGTAACTGTCGCCCGTTCATTTGACTGGGGCGGTTCAGAGCTGCAATCTATCGTTAAAGCGCATCCTGCAGGTACTGCTGTTAAAGCTTACGAAGTGCCTGAATACAAAAATGCAGCATCATGGACTGTAAAGCACCACACCGTAGATTATGTGGAAGTAGAAACTTTCCACGGTACTTCAGGTGAAGCTATCAATGACAAAGGTCTATCTGCTTCGCTTCTTTATCAAAACCCATCGGTTGAGTTTGTAAAAGATGCCGCAGATAACGGCGCACCAGCGATACACATGTCGCAAATCGTCAACTATCTGGTGACTCAGTTCGCTACTGTAGAAGAAGCGGTTAACGCATTCGAAGCTAATGAGTTCCAAACAGCTTGGAAAACCGGTATTGGCGGTCACCAGCACGGTTTCCACTTCTCTGTTCAAGACAAGTCTGGCAATATCGCGTTATTCCAATTGAATGAAGGCGGTAAGATGATTGTTCACCGTGGTGACATCACCAGCGATCTGCGTGTAATGGCTAACATGCCACTGCGCCAAGACATTCTTGCGCACGCTGAAAAGTTCGACCTAAACAAAGCTGAAGAACTGCCAAGCGATATCAGCTCTGCATCTCGCTACCTACGTGGTTACCACGTGACAGCAAACGCCAAGCTCGATCCTAAAGCTGATTGGGTAGATACTCGCGGTAAAATGAAGGGCTTCTTTGACTTCGGTAACAAGGTGCCTCAAGACCTAATCGACCCAACTAACGCTGAGTCTTATGCGACCTGGGAAACGTTTATCTACAACCTAGAAACCGGAGACACCACCTACTACAACGAAGGCAATGGCTCTCAACTGAACATTAGCTTTGCTGAAACCAAAACATTTACTAAACAGATGTGTGCTGACATGTTCCAACAGGCTCGCGCAGGTGAAACAATAACGTGGGGTGAATGTCAGTAATTAGGAAAAATATTTGCTCAAAAAAAGCCGCTCTAATGAGCGGCTATATCATTAACGCGAGTTAAGATCTAAACACTCATCCACCGTTTCACATCGGCTTCATCTACTTCGTCTTTGCTGCCTTGCAATACCACATTGCCGCGATCTAGTACGGTGTAGTTGTCGGCAAGCGCTACAGCAAAATCAAAATATTGCTCTACTAATACAATCGCCATTTCGCCGCGATCGCGCAGTAGTGCCAATACCTTTTGGATGTCTTTAATAATGGAGGGCTGAATCCCTTCGGTAGGCTCGTCTAGCATTAATAATTTAGGGCGCATGATTAAAGCGCGCGCTATCGCTAATTGCTGCTGCTGGCCACCCGATAAATCGCCGCCACGGCGCGCCAGCATTTGCTTTAGCACCGGGAACAAACGAAAGATTTCGTCGGGAATAAAACGCTCCGATTTAGGCAATACCGAAAACCCCGTTTTAAGGTTCTCCAGCACCGTTAGTTGACCAAAAATCTCACGCCCTTGCGGTACAATCGCAATGCCTTGTTTAGCACGTTGCGCCGCCGACATTTTGCTAATGTCTTTACCGTTAAACATAATGCTGCCGGCGCTAATGCTTTGCTGACCCGCTAGCGCTTTTAGCAGCGTGGTTTTACCCACGCCGTTGCGCCCTAGTACACAGCTTATTTTGCCCGGCTCGGCACTTAGGCCTACATTGTAAAGCGCTTGGCTAGCCCCGTAATGACTATCTACTTTAGAAAGTTCTAACATTCCGTCGCCTCCTAGCGCCCTAAGTAAACTTCGATGACTTGCTGATTTTGCTGCACTTGCTCAAGGGTGCCTTGGGCCAATACCGAACCCTCGTGCAATACCGTTACTGGGCAATCTAGTGCTTTTACAAAATCCATGTCGTGCTCTACCACCACTAAAGAGTGCTTTTTAGCTAGCTCTTTAAACAGCTCGGCGGTGAGGGCGGTTTCTTCGTCGGTCATACCGGCGGCGGGTTCATCAATGAGCAATAACTGTGGCTCTTGCATAATTAACATGCCAATCTCTAGCCACTGTTTTTGACCATGCGACAAAGAGCCAGCTAACCATTCTTGCTTATCTGCTAAACGAATCAGCGCTAAAGTATCGCCAATTTGCTTATTGTCGCTAGAGGACAATTTATGCATCAAAGACTCAAACACACCACGGCGTCCGGCCAAGGCTAATTCGAGGTTTTCGAATACCGTTAGGTTTTCGATTACCGAGGGTTTTTGAAACTTACGACCAATGCCAATATTGGCAATTTCGGCTTCGTCGTGCTGAGTTAAATCGATATCGTTATTAAAAAATACCGTGCCTTCATCGGGGCGAAGCTTGCCAGTAATTACGTCCATCATGGTGGTTTTACCGGCACCATTGGGGCCAATAATCGCACGCATTTGGCCAGGCTCTAAAATTAACGACAAACTATTTAAGGCTTTAAAACCATCGAAGCTTTTGGTTACACCATCTACATACAAGATGGTGTCTTGAGGAATATGTACACTACGCATTTACTGCACCCTCCGCTGGATCGGCTTTATCGGCTTTTTTCTCTGTTGCTGGAGTTGGCTCAGTTACAGCAGCAGTGCTTACTTTAGTTGCTGCTCTTTCTTGCAACTTAGCTTTGATGCTGCCATACAAACCCACCACGCCTTTTGGTAGCCACAAAGTCGTTACCACAAACAAAGCGCCTAAGAAGAACAACCAAAGCTCTGGGAATGCACCGGTAAACCAAGATTTACCAAAGTTAACCAGCAGCGCACCAAATACCGCACCAAACAAAGTGCCTCGGCCACCAACGGCTACCCAAACAATGCTTTCGATGGAGTTAAGCGGCGCAAATTCGCCCGGGTTAATAATGCCCACTTGCGGCACATACAAAGCACCAGCTACGCCAGCCAACATGGCAGAAACTACAAACACAAACAGCTTAAAGCGCTCTACGCGGTAACCGATAAATCGGGTACGGCTTTCGCTGTCGCGCACGGCAATTAATACTCGGCCAAGTTTTGAGTTCACAATCCAGCGGCACAATACATAAGCGCCAGCTAAGGCCAGTGCACTTAAGGCAAACAACACCGCACGGGTTGAATCTGCTTGTAAGCTAAAACCTAGAATGTCTTTAAAATCGGTTAAGCCGTTGTTACCACCAAAACCCATGTCGTTACGGAAAAATGCCAACATCAGCGCATAAGTAAGGGCTTGGGTAATAATCGACAAGTACACACCGGTTACTCGCGAACGGAAGGCCAAGTAACCAAAAATAAAGGCCAAAATGCCCGGTGCCAAAAACACCATCAACATGGCAAAGGGGAACATATCAAAACCCAGCCAATACCAAGGTAATTCCGACCAATCGAGGAATACCATAAAGTCTGGCAATTCTGGGTTAGCGTACACACCACGATCACCAATTTGGCGCATTAAGTACATGCCCATGGCGTAGCCGCCCAGCGCAAAAAAGGCACCGTGACCCAAACTTAAAATACCGCAATACCCCCACACTAAATCAACAGCAATAGCGAGCAAGGCATAACATAGGTATTTACCCAACAAGGTTACCCAGTAAGAACTTAAGTGCAAAGGGTTCTCGGGGCTAAGCGCCAAACTCATTAACGGCACTAAAATCGCCGACAATAACAAAGCCAGCAACATGGCGTTGCCCACTTTGTCTTTTACTAAAAATCGAACTAATACAGACTTAGGCATGCTTTAGTCCTCCACCGTACGGCCTTTCAAGGCAAACAAGCCTCGAGGACGTTTTTGAATAAATAGAATGATGAACACTAGAACCAAAATTTTGGCTAATACGGCACCGGCAAACGGTTCCATTAGCTTGTTAGCCACACCTAAAGTAAGTGCGCCAATCACGGTGCCAAATAGGTTACCCACGCCGCCAAATACCACTACCATGAAGGAATCGATAATGTAGTTTTGGCCCAAGTTTGGTCCCACGTTGGTTAACTGACTTAAGGCCACACCGGCAATACCGGCAATGCCTGAGCCTAAACCAAAGGTCATGGCGTCTACCCAGCTTGAACGAATACCCATAGAGTTAGCCATTGGGCGATTCTGAGTTACCGCTCGCATTTGCAAACCAAAGAAGGTTTTACGCAAAATGGTCCACAGCAGCGCTACTACCATAAAGCTGAAAATAATGATGTAGAGGCGGTTGTAGGTAAGCGACAATACGCCGTTAATTTCTAGCGAGCCGCTCATCCATTGTGGGGTAATTACCGCCTGGTTTAGCGGACCAAAAATACTGCGAACCGCCTGTTGTAAAATAAGGCTTAAACCAAAAGTGGCTAATAGTGTTTCTAGCGGGCGACCATATAAGAAACGAATCACGCCACGCTCAATTAATATACCAACCAAACCAGACACTAAAAAGGCGGTAGGAATGGCCACCAGCAACGACCATTCAATGTTGTTTGGCATTAATTGCTGCACCACATAGGTGGTGTAAGCACCTAGCATGATCATTTCGCCGTGGGCCATGTTAATCACGCCCATCACACCAAAGGTAATTGCAAGGCCAACCGCTGCCAAAAGCAGTACCGCACCTAAACTCAAACCAAAGTAGATGTTCTCGGCCACGCTGTTTATTTGTAGCAACTGCTCATTGGTGGCAATTGCACTATCAATAGCGGCTAACACCGCGCTGTCTTGCTCACTCGCTTGTTGCTTCACCAGCACATTACGTGAAGCAGGATCCAACTGACCCGATAGTAAATCAGCTGCAGCTAAACGCTCAGCAGCTTCGCCATATTGAAGATTGATGATGGCCTGCATTTCTTTAAGTTTGGCAATCACCTTTTGGTCCGTCTCGGCCACCAAACGCTGCTCAATAAGCGGCGTATGAGATTGGTCAGCAGTATTCATTAAAGAGCGAATCGCCGCTATTCGAGCGCTAGGCTCATCGGCGTTTAAACCAATTAGCGCTAAACCACTACG
The DNA here is from genome assembly GCF_045277145.1 of Agarivorans sp. JK6. Classification (NCBI taxonomy): domain Bacteria; kingdom Pseudomonadati; phylum Pseudomonadota; class Gammaproteobacteria; order Alteromonadales; family Alteromonadaceae; genus Agarivorans; species Agarivorans sp. JK6. Next base: position 4,419,049 of record NZ_CP113525.1, read on the forward strand.
CAGCTGTCGACGGATTTTGTTGTTAACCGAGATTTTCTTAATAAGAGATTTTTTAACGCTACCTAAATCAGCGCCATCAACTACAGAGCTTAAGTTATAAAGGCTGCCTTCTTTTACCGCTACTACCACTTTTTTATCTGATTTTTGGTAGTACAAATTGGCACTTAATAAGCTTTCGAAGATCAAACTATTACGTTTGTCTCCACTAGCAATTAATTGTTCAATCGCTTGTTGTTTTTGACTATTTTTTTTTGCAGTTAAGGCCTGCACTGCCTGCTCCCAATCACTTGCTGCAGCTGGTAATACCCAAAGCATGAGTAAAACACCGGCCAACAAGCGTGCGAAGCGAGATATGTATATGCTCAAAACAATCCCTACTCTTGATTGATTCAATACAAAAAAGGCGCTACCGATATTACTCAGCCGCGCCTTTTAAAAAGTGCCCGTAGGCACTTAGCTGTTTACGCGTACCTAGGTTCTATTTGTCTTTTGGGCTGTTGAGCTCAAAAGCGCAACAGTTCCTTAGTAGTTTTGACCAGAACATTGGCCAGTTTTGATGTTGAAGTTGCCACACTTAATTGGGGCAGTCCAATCAGCAACAATAGTGGCCGATTCAGTTAGGTGGTCTGTCCAAGCATCACCAATTACGCCGCCACTTGTTTGCCATACAGTGTCGAATTGACCGTCAGCTTGAATCTCACCAATAAGCACTGGCTTAGTTAAGTGGTGGTTAGTGTTCATTACTGCGTAACCGCCAGTTAAGTTAGGAACAGTGATACCGTACATTGCGTCACGCACTGGATCGGTGTCTGTAGTACCGGCTTTTTCAACTGCTTCAGCCCACATTTGGAAACCAATGTAAGTTGCTTCCATTGGGTCGTTAGTTACACGTTTATCGTCGCCAGTGTAAGCTTTCCAAGCTGCAATAAACTCTTCGTTAGCTTCGCTGTCTGCACTTTGGAAGTAGTTCCAAGCTGCTAAGTGGCCCACTAGAGGAGCAGTATCAAAACCAGATAGTTCTTCTTCACCTACAGAGAAAGCAACTACTGGAATGTCTTCTGCCGAAATACCTTGGTTAGCTAGCTCTTTGTAGAAAGGAACGTTTGCGTCACCGTTAATGGTAGAAACAACCGCTGTTTTCTTACCTGCACCACCAAACTTCTTCACATCAGAAACGATAGTTTGCCAATCAGAGTGACCAAATGGCGTGTAGTTAATCATGATGTCGGCTTCAGTTACGCCTTTAGACTTAAGGTAAGCTTCTAAGATTTTGTTAGTGGTGCGTGGGTATACGTAGTCGGTTCCGGCTAGAACCCAACGTTCTACACCTTCTTCTTCCATTAGGTAATCAACCGCTGGAATCGCTTGCTGGTTTGGCGCAGCGCCAGTGTAGAATACGTTTTTAGAGCTTTCTTCACCTTCGTACTGAACTGGGTAGAAAAGCATACCGTTTAGCTCTTCAATTACAGGAAGTACTGATTTACGAGATACCGAAGTCCAACAACCGAAGATAACGTCTACTTGCTCTTTATCTAGTAGCTCACGTGCTTTCTCGGCAAATAAAGGCCAGTTAGATGCTGGGTCAACCACTACAGGTTCTAGCTTCTTACCTAATAAACCACCCTTTTTGTTTTGCTCTTCAATCATCATAAGCACGGTGTCTTTCAGTGTTGTTTCACTGATAGCCATGGTGCCTGATAACGAGTGCAATACGCCTACTTTAATGGTTTCTGCGGCTTGGGCTGCATTCATTGAGAAGGCAAGTGCTACACCACTTGCAACCGTTGCGATCTTCTTCCATTTGCTATGTTGTGTCATTGCTATATTTCCTATTTTTTATAGTCCTTTAGAGCATGCGGTACCTCATGCAATGCTAAGGTAGCTAGAGCATCGACTATGCCAAGTAGAAAATAACAATTAAAAACAACAACTTAATGAAATGATTTATATATCATTAGTAATTCGACGCACAAAACATGAGCGTTTGCCTCAAATAAACGCACCAAAATGATCGTACAATAAACAAACACCAAAAAAACGCACCAATTTGGCCAGCACGCACCAAAATGATCCACCCCAAGCTGCTGATTTTGCGCTATTTTGAATAGGAGCCGCTCTTAGGTTAGCTCGATAAAACTGGTTTAGTTCTTGCTCTATTAAGTAGAGGAAAATTCACTCCCAGCCATGAAAGAAGGATAACAGTGAGTCAGCAAGAGCAAACCGCATGCAGCAATTCGCACGCCCCCATTAAGCAAGGCTGGGTAGCCACCCTTGATTTGGGCTTTGCCCCTATTGCTAATAAAACTCGCTTAACCTTAAATCAAAGCCAAGGACCCTTGCGGGTACAGCGCCCTTTTCACCCAGAACTGGCTGCACCAGATTGTTGCCACGTGTATTTATTACACCCACCCGGTGGCTTGGTGGCGGGTGATCACCTGCTGATGAATGTGGAATGTTTGGCTGGCAGTAAAGTGGTACTTACTACCCCAGCATCAGGCAAATTGTATCGCTCTAACTTGGCCCGCCAGCAGCAACGCCAAGAGCAGCGATTTCATTTACAAGATAACAGTAGCTTAGAGTGGCTGCCACCAGAAACCATTGTATTTAATGGCGCGCAAGGTCGCTTAGACAGTCACTTCATGTTGCAAGGCAATGCTCAACTTATCGCTTGGGAAATTACTTGTTTAGGCCGTAAAGCCAGTGACGAAGATTTTGACCACGGCGAGTTGATGCAATCCATCAAGGTGTATCGCGAACAGCGCCCGTTGCTGATTGAGAATACCCGCATCGATAACGCCAATACTGCTGCTAACCCAGCAGCCTTGGCTGGCAAACACGTATACGCCTGCATGTTAGCCACAGTGGATTTGCTCAGCGAATTAGCCCAAAAGCAGTTATTAGAAGATTTACGCGAACAATTAGCGTGCGCAGAGGTGGGCATCACCTTAGTGCGCGGCCTTATCATTTTGCGCTATTTAGGGGATAACGCCGAGCAAGTTAGGCAAGAGTTTGAAGCGGCTTGGGCGCTTATTCGCCCGGTTACGCTTGGTCACCCAGCGGTTCGCCCCCGAATTTGGAATACTTAATTTAATACTACGAGGCAGACATGGAATTAACCCCAAGAGAGAAAGACAAGTTATTGCTGTTCACCGCCTTTTTGGTCGCCGAGCGACGTAAAAACAAAGGGCTAAAACTTAACTACCCCGAAACCGTGGCTTATCTCTCGGCCAGCATCGTAGAAGGCGCGCGCGAAGGGCGCAGTGTTGCCGAACTAATGAGCTGGGGACGCACCTTGCTAAGCCGTGACGATGTTATGGATGGCATTGCCGAAATGGTCCACGAAGTACAAGTGGAAGCCACCTTCCCCGATGGCACCAAACTGGTCACCGTGCATAACCCAATCCCTTAGGCTACTTGTAGAGGAACAGCAAATGATACCCGGAGAACTAATCATTGATGATGGTGACATTGAGCTAAACAAAGGTTTAGCCACTGTAACTGTAGATGTTGCCAACAGCGGCGATCGCCCAGTGCAAGTAGGCTCACATTACCACTTCGCCGAAACTAACCCCGCCCTGCATTTTGACCGTAAAGCCGCTTTAGGTTTTCGTCTTAATATTGCCGCCGGCACCGCAGTACGTTTTGAGCCAGGCCAAAGCCGCCGCGTAGAACTGGTGGCCTTAAGTGGCAAGCGCGAGGTATACGGTTTTAGAGGGGAAGTAATGGGCAAACTAAGTGACGAGGAACAAGCATGAGCAAAATGGATAAACGCGCCTATGCCGAAATGTTTGGCCCAACCGTGGGCGACAAAGTACGCCTTGGCGATACTGAGCTAATCATTCAAGTAGAAAAAGACTACGCCCAATATGGCAGCGAAGTAAAATTTGGTGGTGGTAAAGTAATACGTGATGGCATGGGGCAAAGCCAAGCCAGCTGCGCCATGGTGCCAGATACGGTGATTACCAACGCCCTTATTTTGGATCACTGGGGTATTGTAAAGGCCGACATTGCACTTAAAGACGGCCGTATTCAAGCCATAGGTAAAGCGGGTAATCCCGATATTCAAGACAACATTGATATCGAGGTTGGTGCAGGTACCGAGGTAATTGCAGGTGAAGGCCAAATTGTGACTGCTGGCGGGGTCGACTCACATATTCACTATATTTGCCCGCAGCAAATTGAAGAAGCCTTAATGTCCGGCACTACCACCATGTTAGGGGGTGGCACCGGACCCGCAACCGGAACCAATGCAACCACCTGTACCCCTGGCGCCTTTCACTTAGGCAAAATGTTGCAGTCAGCAGATTGTTTCCCAATGAATCTAGGATTTTTGGGCAAGGGCAACGCCAGCCTACCGCGCCCCTTAGAAGAACAACTAATGGCCGGCGCCATGGGCTTAAAGTTACACGAAGATTGGGGCACCACTCCGATGTCTATCGACAACTGTTTAACCGTTGCCGAAAACTACGATGTGCAAGTGGCCATTCATACCGACACCTTAAATGAATCCGGTTTTGTAGAAGATACCATCGCCGCCTTTAAAGGCCGAGTCATTCATACCTACCACACCGAAGGCGCAGGTGGCGGCCACGCTCCCGATATTATTACTGCCTGTGGTTTAGATAATGTGTTGCCATCATCTACTAACCCAACTCGCCCCTACACCATTAATACCGTAGACGAGCACTTAGACATGCTAATGGTATGTCACCACCTTGATCCGGCTATTCCCGAAGACGTGGCCTTTGCAGATTCGCGGATCCGTAAAGAAACCATCGCCGCCGAAGACATCTTGCACGATTTAGGCGCATTCTCGATGATCGCCTCAGATTCGCAAGCCATGGGCCGAGTAGGCGAAGTGATTACCCGTACTTGGCAAACCGCCCACAAAATGAAAGTGCAACGCGGTTTATTGCCAGAAGATAAAGAAATTGGCTGCGATAACTTCCGTGCCAAACGTTACATTGCCAAATACACCATTAACCCGGCCATAACCCATGGTATTGCCCATGAAGTGGGCTCGGTTGAAGTGGGTAAATTGGCAGATTTAGTGTTGTGGAAACCTGCCTTTTTTGGCGCTAAACCCTCGTTAATTATTAAAGGGGGAGCGATTGCTGCCGCACCAATGGGCGACCCTAATGCGTCAATCCCCACGCCACAGCCGGTACATTACCGCCCAATGTTTGGCGCTTACGGCAAAGCGATGAGCGAAACCCGCGTCACCTTTGTAAGCCAAGCGGCTTTAGATGCAAAAATTGATGAAACCCTAGGTCTAACTAGCCGCCTAGTGGCGTGTAAAAATACCCGCAGCATTAAAAAGCAAGACATGGTGCACAACCACTACCAACCGCATATGGAAGTGGATTCGCAAACCTATGAAGTGCGCGCCGATGGCCAATTGCTTGAATGTGAACCCGCTGCCGAGCTACCACTCGCTCAGCGTTACTTTTTATTTTAAGGAGAGAATGAATGTTAAAGGTGTATCAAACCCTCCATCACTACCACGGCCCAGCGCATCACCAAGTGGTTTTGAGTTACGAGTTACGTAAAAAAGCGCGCATTAAAGCGCAAACCGAAACCAAGCAAGATATCGGCTTTTTCTTAGAGCGTGGACAAGTGCTACAAAATGGCCAAATGCTAGAAGCCGATAATGGCGAAGTGGTTGAGATTAAAAGTGCCGACGAGTTGGTAACCACCGCCTATAGCGACGATCCACTAATGTTCGCCAAGGTGTGCTACCACTTAGGTAACCGCCATACACCACTGCAAATTGGTGAAGGTTGGGTGCGCTTTCAGCCAGACCATGTATTGCAAGACTTAGTAGAGCTTTATGGGCTACGAGTAGAACAGCACCAGGGCCCATTTGACCCAGAAACCGGTGCTTATCACAGCCACTTGCCAGGACATAGCCACTAATGACTAGCATGGCGCAACTTCAGCTAATGCGTTTGGTTAGCCCCAGCTTACCGGTAGGTGGTTTTGCCTATTCGCAAGGCTTGGAATACGCCATAGAAAACGGCTGGGTGAATAACCCTCAGCAGCTAAAAAGCTGGATCAGCGGTTGTTTAGAGGCAGGGCTAGCCTGCCTCGACATTCCTATGCTGGCGGCACTTTATCAAGCCTGCAAAGCGCAAGACTTTGCTAAGTTTGAGAGCCTAAATTTAGAACTTATTGCCAGCCGAGAAACCCTTGAGTTAGAGCTAGAAGATGTGCAAATGGGCAACGCTTTACGCACCTTGCTTAGCCAACTCGATGAGTCAATTACCGCTCCGCTCAGCCAAGAATCGATGAGCTGGACTAGCATGTTTGCTTTGGCTGGTGTGCATTGGCAAGTAGCGCTTGATGAATTAGCCGACGGCTACCTATGGACTTGGCTAGAAAACCAATTGGCGGTAGCCGGTAAAACCCTACCGCTTGGGCAAACAGCCTGCCAAAAGCTACTTAGCGAGTTACTGCCGTTGCTACCACCAGCACGCGAGTCGGGCTTAGCTTTACCTTTTGATCAAATTAGCGGGTCGTTACCAGCATTAAGCTTGGCTAGCGCCCTTCACGAAACCCAATATTGTCGGCTGTTTCGCTCTTAGCGTAGCCACAAAAAAGAGGAACCATAATGAGCATAAAACAAACCTTACGTGTAGGTGTCGGCGGCCCGGTAGGCTCAGGCAAAACAGCCTTACTTACAGCGCTATGCCGCGAGCTAAAAGACCGTTTCAACCTAGCGGTTGTAACCAACGACATTTATACCAAAGAAGATGCCCAATTTTTGCTGCGCAATGACGCCCTCGCTGAAGACCGCATTTTAGGTGTAGAAACCGGTGGCTGCCCGCACACCGCCATTCGCGAAGATGCGTCGATGAATTTAGCGGCGATTGCCGAGCTTAATCGCCGCCATCAAGGCTTAGATTTAGTGCTAGTAGAAAGCGGCGGCGATAATCTAAGTGCTACTTTTAGTCCCGAGTTAAGTGATTTAACCCTTTACGTGATCGACGTAAGTGCTGGTGACAAAATTCCCCGTAAAGGTGGCCCAGGCATTACTAAATCTGACTTATTGATCATCAATAAAACCGATTTAGCCCCGCATGTTGGCGCCTCGCTAGAAGTCATGGATCGCGATGCGAAAAAAATGCGCGGCGAACGCCCATTTGTATTTAGTAACCTTAAAACCAGCGAAGGCTTACAAACCATCATCAACTTTATTATTGAGCAAGGCATGCTAGAAGAATCTAGCCCTGCTACTGCCAACTAGTTTTAAATTACAAGGAACCTACCATGAAAAAACTACTTACTTTGGCTGCAGGCCTACTCATTAGCTTGCCCAGCTTTGCCCACGAAGGACACCACCATGGCTTAAGTGAAGGCTTGTTACATCCACTTACTGGCTTAGACCACCTAATTGCCTTAAGCCTAATTGGTTTATTAGCTAGCCAAACTGGCAAACTTAAGTTGAGCTTGGCACAAAGTGTATTTGCCTTGATTGTGGCAGCGGTTGTTGCCAGCATGGGTTTTGTACCACCAATGTTAGAGACAGGCTTGGCTATTTCTCTACTGGTTATGGCGGTATTAGTGGCTAAGGTATTACCAAAAGCAGCTAGCCTAGCTGGTTTAGCAGTATGTTTAGTGGCAGCCTTACACGGCGCAGCCCATGGTAACGAAGTGCCGGCTGGTGCAGACATGAAGCTATTCTTTGCAGGCTTTATTGCTAGCTCAATTGCCCTTATTAGCGGCGGTTACTTGTTAGGTAAAGCTGTGCAAAAATCGACTTACGGCCAAAAAATCACACGTACTATTGCCGGTTTCGCTGGTGCCTTTGGTGTAACTGCACTGCTTGCATAAGCCCCAAAAAAACTGCGCCGCTGGCGATGTTTGCCAGCGGCGACAAGCTTCACAATTTGCGGCATAATGCTGCTATGAGCGCCCATTCTTTGTCTACCCACGCACTGCAACTGCAAAGCCAAATTCGCCCAGAACATATTGCCCTGAGCATTGGCCAACAGCAGCTTAGCTATCAACAGCTTTATGTCATGGTAAAAGCCACGGCTGAACAGTTGCGTCTGCAAGGCGTGACACAAGGGTCTAGAGTGTGCTGCTTTGGCGAAGATCCACTGCGTATGCTGCTGTTGCAGCTAGCTAGTTTGGAACTAGCCTATATCTTTTGCCCGCTTAATCATCATCACCCGCTCTCGCAATTACAGGCTTTAAGTGAAACAGTAGACTGTCAGTTTTATTGGAGTGATTTAGATTACAGCTTACAGCAAGCTAAGCGAGTAGAGTTTAACCCGCACCAACAGCTTAGCTGCTTTGCAAGTATTGAACTCAACAGCGAAGCCCCAATGAGTATGGTGTTTACCTCTGGCAGCAGTGGCCCGCCTAAAGCCGTGGTGCACTGCTGGCGAAATCACTACTACAGTGCTCAGGGCTCGCAAGCGATGATCCCTCTCAAGCACCAAGACCAATGGTTATTGTCTTTACCGCTTTACCATATTGGCGGCCAGGCCATTGTATGGCGCTGCCTACTAGCTGGCGCGCGCATAGTTGTGGCACAAAACAAAGGGCGAGTATTTCCTGATTTACTGGGCAGCGACACCACCCATGTATCGCTGGTGCCAACTCAACTTTATCGGCTACTCACCCAAGCAAAATTTTGGGCGCATAGCCTTAAGCTCAAACACATCTTAATTGGTGGCGCAGCTTGTAACGACAGTTTATTGGAAGAAGCCATTAGCCGCGGCTTTCAAGTATATAGCTCCTATGGCAGCAGCGAAATGAGCTCGCAAATTGCTACCCGCCATCACCGCTTAGGCCAAAGTGCTTATCAGATTTTGCCGCATCGCCGCGCCAAGATACATCAAGGCGAGATTTACCTACGCGGTAAAACCTTGTTCTTGGGTTACTGGAAAAATGGCGAAATTTTAAAAGCCTGTGAGCCAGATGGCTGGTTTAACAGCGGTGATAGGGGGCTAATCGAAGGCGCCCACTTACACACACTAGGGCGTAGCAATAATATGTTTATTTGCGCTGGTGAAAACATTCAACCGGAAGAAATAGAGCTAGCACTATTGCAACACCCAATGATCAATCAGGCGGTGGTGGTGGCACAACAAAACAGTGAGTACGGCCAATGTCCGGTGGCGTTTATTAACGCAGAACAAAAGCTTAGTAAGCAGCAGCTGAATCTGTTTTTACGTCAGCAGCTTGCGGCGATCAAACTACCGATCGCCTATTTTGAATTACCAGCTCACAACTCGCTGAAACCTTCGCGCATCGAGTTGAGCACATTGGCTAATCACAAGTCTAGTTGTTGTGACCAGTGTTGAAGTTCGGAAATGCTAATCCAAGATTGTTGATAGGCGTGTTGTAAGGCACTGTGTTGCTGCTCTTTAAGGCTTAAGTGGGAATCAGGAACAAAGCAGCATGCTCCTTTAAAGAATTGTTCTCTTTCTGCTAAGTAACGGCTTAGCAATCCGGTATTTGCGAACGCTTGTTCTGTTCTCATAAGCACTCCTTACGACTAAAAATAGCTAGCGCTTAGAAGCTGAAGAGCCAAATAAATTCACTCTCAACAACTTCATAGAGTAGCCGACCAACAATTGGAAACAACCACTTACCTTACATTTAGCACGCATTTACCCCCTCAACAAGCACTATTTCGCAGCATTTAGCCAAATTAGCTTAGCCTGTCACGATATCTGGGCAGGGCTGTCGATAAAAGCAACAGCCCAGTGGTTTACCTTGTGATGAGCTATCTCTAGAATGCTCGACAAACAATAAATGAGGTAACTATGAAAATTGCAGTATTTGGTGCTGGAGCACTTTGTTTAGTGGCATTTTCGAGCAATGCTAATCCCGAGCTTGGGGTAATGGTAGGCAGCGACAATGGTATTAGCGCTCAGTTTAACGATATTCGAGTGAACCTAGGACTTAACGACTTCTCTTTAAGTGGCGATAAAATTATTGGTTTTCCTGAGCAACAATACTTCTATTACGGCTTTGGCGGTAAATGGAGCGATCACCACCATCATAAGCTAGGCGCTCGTGCAGTGTTTGGAGCGCATACTGTGGTCGACAAGTTTCGTTTCTTTGCTGAGCTACAACCGATTGTGTATGTGATTGACGACCTTGAAGTGAAGCTCGAAGCCAGTGCAGGTGTTCGCTACATGTTCTAACAGCTCAGCTATTCTCTGCTAGCCTTAAAAGATACTAAAATCATGGCCTATGAGAATGCAGCACACGGATATTGGCTTGCTCAGCCGGTTTGTTAACGCCTATGAGCAACGCCACCATTACCCAGAAATGACCAGCTCGAGTAGTAGAAGAAAGATTTTCTCCGACTTAGAGCAATCATTAAACTGCACGCTATTCGATCCCGACTACAGCCGCTTAAACGAACAAGGCCAGCAGCTTTACCAGCGCGCTAAGCAACTACAACTGCAACTAGATAACTTTCTGCAAAGCCCAGTAGATAAACCACAGCCTCAACAAATTGTGATTGGTTTAGATGAATTTGTACCTAGCCAAAGCTTATTACAATGTTACCCGCGCTTTATTAGCGAGCTCTCACTGCAACAACTAAAATTGGTGCAATTAAGTAGCCGCCAACTCCAGCAGCAATTGGTTAATGGCAATATCGACATAGCACTGCGGGTGGCGCAACAAAACAAGCCGCCTAAAACGCATTCGCGCCGTTACTGTAATTTAAGTTTGGCTCTGGCCTGCGCTGCTCGCCATAGTTTGAGCAAACATCAGCAGCTCAGCGCCGAGCAGCTGCAGCGCCATCGTCAACTGTGTTTAAGCCATTTACCCTTAGAGTTACAACTTAATCGAGTAAGCTGCTGGCAGCTCAGTCACCGTGAAATGTTGCACGATTTGCTAGTACTTGGAATGGGCTGGGCCATCGCGCCACGTCATTGGTTGGAGTCCAGTTTTCGTAATGGCAGCTTAATAGAATTACACCTAAGTAATTACTTCTCACCAACCAAGTTAGAAATAGAAATCCTTTGGCTAAATAGCCAGCACGACAGCCAAGTAGCGCAGTGCTTAAACCTGTTAAGTTTGAGTGCCTATGATGGATGAACAAGCAAAACAAGCAGCCTTAGAAGCCTTTGTTTGCCTCGCCAAGCATGGCAATTTAATAAAGTGTGCGGAGCAGCTTAAGTGCACCGAAATACAGGTAATACAGCGGATTGACCAACTAGAAAAGCAACTTGCCTGCTGCTTGTTCAACCAACACGCTGCACCTTTCCCACTTAGCTCAGCGGGGCTTGCCTTAATAGAGCAGGCTGAGTTGATAGTAAGCCGCTACCACGAACTGCAGCGCCACTGCCGCCATTTACAGTTAGGCAAGAGCCTCAAGTTAAGCATTAGCTATCAAGCCTGGTTTCCTAGTCCGTGGCTTACCTTGTTAGCCAACCAATTACAGCGTTTTGATCCCTTACTGGATTTGCATTTCAGCGGTAATAGTCAGCAACATGTTCACTTTAGCTTTTCTGCGCAAAGCCAACAGAACAATACTCAAGTGCTTAGTTGGCGCCCTGCCAAGTTGATAAAAGTAGCTCACCCCAAGCTGGTTAATCATCAGCAACGCTTTGATGGCCACTTAAAGCTGTTTGATATTCGTGAGCCGCAGCAAAGTAATTTGTTTATCGGAGAGACCTTGTTGCTGGATGCGTTAGAAGCCGCTTTAGGCTGGGCAATTTTGCCACAAATAAGTGTCGAATCTCGGCTCGCCGAAGGACAACTTAAAGCTTGGCCTGATTTAATCGCAGAATTACCGACCTACTTACACTTGTCTCATCACTGCCCAGAAGACATTAAGAGCTGGCTACTGCAACAACAGGCAGAGTATTGTGAATTACCCTAAACAATAGCTTATAATTAGCCCGCCTTTATTAACCTAAGAGATCAATGAGTCGAGTTCGTTGCCAGCGCTGCTTGCGCCCTCAAAGCCACTGTTTATGCGCAAACATCCCCAGTTGTTCACATCGTCACCCGGTGATTATTTTGCAGCACCCCAGCGAACAACAACACGCTAAAAGCACCGCTCATCTGGCTTGTTTAGCTCTAGATAATGCAACGATAATAGTGGGTGAAAATGCCGACGATTTTGCCGATTTAAAACAGCAAGTGGAACAAGCTCCACATCAATTTTTGCTGATTTACCCTAGTCAAACCAGCCAAGTTTTAGAGCAGCTAAGCAATACTCAAAAAGCGGCTTACACCGCAGACAGCTCCCCCGCCACAATATTGCTACTTGACGGCACCTGGCGAAAAGCCAAAAAATTATGGCACCTCAATCCCTGGCTACAAAGTTTAGAACAATTTCATTTCGAGCACGCGCCGCAAGGGCAATATAAAATACGAAAAACTTCGATAGATAAAGGCTTATCCACCATAGAGGCTGTTGGATACACTCTAAATCAGTTAGAAATGTTTGACCCTACTCCTTTAGTGGGTATACTACGCGCCCTTGCAAACCAGCAACTTTCAGCAATGCCAGCGGCGGTAAAAAAACGCTACTAAATTGCTGCTGCTCAGTGACACAGATAAGCACAAAAAACAGCGGTGAAACTGGTCAAACTTACATATCAATACTAAGTTAAATTTATATACATAACATTAATGTAGGAGTGCTTTTGCATGTCTAAGAATAATGTGGTGGAAGACAGCCCGAGCAAAATGGATGAGTGGAAGGTATTTCTATTTATCGCCGTTGTGCTTTTTCCTATTTTGGCAGTGGTCACCGTAGGTGGTTATGGCTTTATCGTTTGGATGCTCCAGATAATGATGGGTCCGCCGGGACACGGTTAATAACTCTGCTCTTTCTTTTTTAATTATTAAATAATTCGCAGCAATGTGAGACACCACCATGAAAAATATGCTGAAGAAATTTTGGTCAATAGTGAGCAAACCAAGCGTACATTTAAGCTTTGGTTTTTTGACTATTGGCGGATTTGTTGCTGGTATCATTTTCTGGGGCGGTTTTAATACCGCACTAGAAGCCACCAATACCGAAGAGTTCTGTATTGGCTGCCACGAAATGGCCGACAACGTTTATGTAGAACTGCAAGATACAGTGCACTGGAAAAACAATTCAGGTGTACGTGCCACTTGTCCAGATTGTCACGTACCGCATAATTGGACTGACAAGATTGCTCGCAAAATGCAGGCGTCTAAAGAAGTATACGGCGCAATATTTGGCACCATTAATACCCGTGAGAAGTTCTTAGAAAAACGCGGTGAACTAGCCCAACATGAATGGGACCGTTTCACAGCCAATAACTCCTTAGAATGTAAAAACTGTCACAACTACAACAGCATGGACTTTGACTCCATGTCTGAGCGCGCCCAAGTGCAAATGAAAATGGCCGCCGAGCGCGACCAAAGCTGTATTGACTGCCACAAAGGTATTGCCCACGAACTCCCAGAAAACATGAATTCGGGCGAAGGCACCTTAGCCAAACTCGAAGAGATGGCAACATCGGGCTACAAAAAAGGCGAAACTTACTACAGCGTGCGCCAACTGCCAATGTTCACCAACGCCGAACTTAGTGAAGAAGCTGGCCAACTTAATGCGGCTACTGCAGTTAAGGTTCTCGACATTAAAGGTGATGCCATTCAAGTAGAAATAGACGGCTGGCGTAAAACCAAAGGTTTTGGTCGAGTACTGTTTGAAGACTTTGCCATGAACATTAACGATGGCTTCTTAACCAAAGAAGTGGCTCAAAACGACAGCATTATGCAAAAAGGCGAAACCAAAGAAGATGACCTAACTGGTTTGCCGTGGCAGAAGGTATCAATCACGCTGTGGATGCGTAACGGTTCACTGACCGACTCACGCGATACCCTCTGGCAGTTTGCCAAAACTACTTATGATACGGCCTGTAGTGTATGTCATACCCAGCCTGCCGAAAATCACTTCGACACCAACACCTGGCCAGGTATGTTTAACGGTATGTTGTCGTTTGTGAATTTAGACGGTGATACTCAAGCGCTGGTATTGAAATACCTTCAAAAACATTCATCAGATTTTTCTGACGCTGGCCACTAACAAGGAGATTAACATGGCAATTACTCGTCGCGGTTTTCTCAAAGGCATTTTAGCCACCAGCGCTAGTACTTTGATCGGCCCAAGTTTATTGGCAGTATCTAACGATGCAGCCGCTGCTGAGACCGCCGGAAGCTGGAAAGTTTCAGGCTCACACTGGGGTGCGTTTCGTGCCCGCGTGTATGCAGGCAAAGTGCAAGAAATAAAACCCTTTGAAGCAGATAAATACCCCACCGAAATGCTCAAGGGCATTAAAGGTATTTTGTATAGTCCTTCTCGTATTCGCTACCCAATGGTGCGTTACGATTGGTACCTAAAACGCAACAAGAGTGATACCTCGCAGCGCGGTGATAATCGCTTTATTCGCGTCACTTGGGACGAAGCTCTAGACCTGTTCTATCAAGAGCTAGAACGCGTACAAAAAGACTATGGCCCTTGGGCGCTTCACGCTGGCCAAACCGGTTGGCGTCAAACCGGTCAAGTTCACTCCTGCGGTAACCACATGCAACGCGCAGTAGCCATGCATGGTTTCTCAGTGAATAAAGTAGGCGACTACTCTACCGGTGCAGGGCAAACCATTATGCCTTATGTACTTGGTACTACCGAGGTATATGCGCAAGGTACTTCTTGGCCTTTGATTTTAGATAACAGTAAAACAGTTGTCTTATGGGCCACCGATTTGATGAAAAACCTACAAGTAGGTTGGGCCTGCGAGACTCACGAATCCTTTGAATATTTGGAGCAACTTAAAGACAAAGTCGCTAACAAACAAATTCGGGTAATTAGTGTTGACCCAGTCCGCACTAAAACTCAAAAGTACCTCGATTGTGAGCAGCGTTACGTTAATCCACAAGCCGATGTCCCGTTTATGCTGGCCATCGCCCACACGCTTTATACCGAAGAGCTGTACGACAAGGAATTCCTCAATACCTATGCCTTAGGTTTTGAAGACTTTATTCCGTATGTAACTGGCGAATCTAAAGACAAAGTAGAAAAAACACCAGAATGGGCAGAAGCCATTTGTGGTGTACCAGCCGATGAAATTCGAGAATTTGCCCGCTTATTAGCTAGCGACCGTACCCAGCTTATTTTTGGCTGGTGTATTCAACGTCAGCAACATGGCGAGCAGCCTTATTGGATGGGCGCGGTTATCGCAGCCATGTTAGGGCAAATTGGTTTACCGGGTGGTGGGGTTTCTTATGCTCACCACTACAGCTCAATTGGCGTGCCGTCTACCGGTGCGGCAGCGCCTGGCGCGTTCCCACGTAATCCAGACAAACCTAATGAGCGGGTTCATATGAACCAAGACTTTAAAGGCTATAGCAGCACCATTCCGGTAGCGCGCTGGGTTGATGCCATTATGGAACCCGGTAAAGTGATAAACGCTAATGGCGCAAAAATCACCTTACCCGACATCAAGATGATGGTGTTCTCTGGCTGTAACCCTTGGCATCATCACCAAGATCGCAACCGCATGAAGAAGGCCTTCCAAAAGCTGGAAACCGTGGTCTCGATAGATTTTACTTGGACCGCCAGTTGCCGCTTCTCTGATATTGTATTGCCAGCGTGTACCCAATGGGAGCGTAACGATTTAGATCTGTACGGTTCTTACAGCAACCGCGGCATTATTGCCATGCACAAGTTGGTTGACCCACTGTATCAATCTAAAACCGATTTTGAGATTTTCACTCTACTCACCCAACGCTTTGGTAAGAGTAAAGAATACACCCAAGGTAAATCCGAAATGGAATGGGTGAAGCAACTTTATGATGAGTGCGCCGCGACCAACAAAGCTAAGTTTGATATGCCAGACTTCATGACCTTTTGGAAAGACGGTTGGGTAGACTTTGGCAAAGGCGAAAACTGGACCCGTCAAGCAGACTTCAGAGAAGATCCTGAAATTAACGCTTTAGGCACGCCGTCTGGCTTCATTGAGATATTTAGCCGCAAGATCGACCGCTACGGCTACGACGATTGCCAAGGCCACCCAATGTGGTTTGAAAAAGCCGAACGCTCGCACGGCGGTCCTGGCTCTGAAGAGTTCCCCATTTGGCTGCAGTCTTGCCACCCCGACAAACGCCTGCACTCACAAATGTGTGACTCAGAAGAGTTTCGCGCAACCTATGCGGTACAAGGCCGCGAGCCATTGTATATCAACCCAGAAGATGCCAAGAAGCGTGGCATTAAAGATGGCGATTTAGTTCGAGTATACAACAAACGTGGGCAATTGCTGGCTGGCGCGGTAGTGTCTGAAGACTACGCCAAAGGTGTTGCCCGCCTGCAAGAGGGTGCTTGGTATGGTCCTGTGGATGAAACCATTGGCGCACTAGATACCTATGGCGATCCTAATACCCTAACCATGGATATAGGCAGCTCGCAATTAGCTCAAGCCACCAGCGCAAATACCTGTTTGGTTGAATACGAGAAGTTCACCGGTAAAGCACCTGCGGTAAGCTCCTTTGGCGGCCCTAAGGAGATGTCGTAAAAATAAAGCTTCCAATAACTAATTTATTAGTTATTGGAAGCTCCTTAATTGAAATACGGGTTAAATAGAAACGTTACTGTTCAATATCCCAAGGTCTTTTTTTGGCAGCAGGCTTATGTTCAACAGCATCAAAATGCTCGTATCCATCCTTTGCACTTAGATCCGATAGGCAAATAATAATCACTATACCTAGAAGACCTGTGAGAAAACCTATAATTAGCCAAGTAACAGAATTCCGCCCCTTAATACTTGCTAAAAATGCACAAATACCAGAACACACAAGAAGAATGAGTAATGCTGTCACAACGTTTCCTCAGATAAAATCTAACTTAATAACAAAACAGTGGAGTAATTAACAATATAGTAATTAAACCTAGCTGAAGCTAGAACACTCATATATTTTGTAAGAAATTAGAAATCAAATATTCTAAAAAGGTACCGCAATGACCGCTAGTGTTAGCCAAGAAAACGAAATCCGTGCCAGCATCTATTGGTGGTTTGCAACGGTTTTTACCAAAGAGCTTGATAAGCAACAGCTTGCTTCTTATACCTCTGGTGAAGGAGCACAGTTGCTAAAGCAATTAGCAGACACAGCCGAGCTAAGCTCGGCTGTTACCATGATTAAAAATCATTTAGCAAAGTTGAGCGCCTTTAAACACCCGGAGCTAGAACTAGCAGCAGATTTTTGCCAGCAATTCTTGAGTGACAGCAAAGTAGGTGCACCACCTTATGCCTCGGTTTACCTGTCGGCCAACAAGCTGATGTTTCAAGAGCCACATGAAAAAATGCGCGCCTTGCTAGTAAGCCAAGGCCTGCAAGTTGACCCTAATTTTAATGAGCCAGCGGATCATCTTGCGATTCAGCTCGATTACCTTGGCAATTTAATTTTGCGCGATGCCCCAGCGAAGCAACAAGCTGATTTTATTAATCAGCACCTACTGTGTTGGTTGCCACTATGGCTTGATGCATTACGCAAGGTTAGCAAGGGCGGCTTTTACCAAGGCTTCGCCGAATTACTCGTTGGCTACTTAAAATTAGAACTAAGCGAGTTATAAGTTAAACGTTACTAGGGCCTGTTGATCTTTGGTGTTGAAATTTTATTCAAGATAAGCGGGCTTTAATCGCGGCGAGCACTTTGAAACCTAGTGGGCTAAGTGAAAAGTGTTCAACGAAGAGTAAAGTTCGCTTATCTGAACCCTTCAGGCAGCATTTCTTAGCCATTTATTCAGCGTTAGCGAGTGATTATTAAGCCCACTTAACTTCACACTCACTGCCTTGCCTAAATGGCTAATAAATTGCTGTAAAAACCATCAGCAAAGATCAACAGGCCCTAGTGTCTAGCTAGTCGCTCACTTAAAGCCATTACTATTTTTATGGCTATAGTAAGTCCTGTTGTCCGCTGTCGATATTTCATACACTTAGCCGAGCAAATGACACCCAGTTAACATTTTCACAACATTTATCTCGCATTAAAGGCAAACTATTTTATAGTTAAATTAAGTCGGTTGTCGCTTCTAGATGCCCGGGCGGTAATACCTCAACTGTTAGGCGTTACGCCCCTCCTATCTTTTAGCGGTGCCGGCTGGCCTATTTCTAACGCCCCATAAAGCAACCATCTATCTACATTCCTTTGGGTTAATACCAATCACACTAAGATAAGTGATCAGAAATATCGCAGGAAAAACACTCGAGAATAAGGCAGGATTTTTCGATAAGTAGTTATTCTACAATCAAAAGTTCTAACGCAGTTATCGAGTATTTTTACCAGATAGAATGAACAGTTACTTCGTACAATTGGTATAGTTCATGACCTAAACACAAATCTGTGAAAAAATACCGCTTCTTAGCCGCAGCAGATGAGCTTTACCATGGATGATAAAAAACGCCCGCTCTATATTCCTTACGCAGGTCCAGCATTACTTGAGACACCCTTATTAAATAAAGGCAGCGCCTTTAACCAAGAAGAGCGTATTTTCTTCAATTTAGAAGGGCTGCTGCCAGAGACCATCGAGAGCATCGATGAACAAACTGAGCGTGCTTATCTGCAATATCAAAGTTTTACTAATGACTTAGACCGCCACATTTACCTGCGCAACATTCAAGATACTAACGAAACCTTGTTTTACCGTTTAGTAGAAGATCACATCACCGAAATGATGCCGATTATCTACACGCCTACCGTGGGCGCGGCCTGTGAGCAGTTCTCTAATATTTACCGCCGCTCACGTGGTTTATTTATTTCTTACCCTAACCGCCACCGTATCGACGAGCTGCTAAACAATGCCACTCGCCACAATGTGAAAATCATTGTAGTGACCGACGGCGAACGGATCCTCGGCTTAGGCGACCAAGGTATCGGCGGCATGGGCATTCCTATTGGTAAACTATCACTGTACACGGCTTGTGGCGGTATCAGCCCCGCTTACACCCTGCCAATTGTGTTAGATGTAGGCACCGACAACCAGCAACTACTCAATGACCCCATGTATATGGGCTGGCGCCATCAACGAATTAGCGGCGATGAATATAGCGAATTTGTAGAATTATTCATGCAAGCGGTAAAAGTCCGCTGGCCAGATGCGCTGATTCAATTTGAAGATTTCGCCCAAAAAAATGCCATGCCTTTATTGCAGCGTTACAAAGATCAATTCTGCTGTTTTAATGATGATATTCAAGGTACCGCGGCAGTAACCGTGGGCTCTTTATTGGCAGCCTGTAAGGCAGCTGGCTCAAGCTTAGCAGAACAGCGTGTTACCTTTGTTGGCTCCGGCTCAGCAGGGTGCGGTATTGCCGAGGCGATAGTGCGGGCAATGGTGGAAGAAGGCATTAGCGAAGCGCAAGCCCGCAGCCAAATCTTCATGGTTGACCGTTGGGGCTTGTTGCAAGACAACATGCCTAATCTACTCGACTTCCAACAAGCTTTGGCGCAATCAGCCGATATTCAGCAAAAATGGGGACTTAACAGCGATGCTTTGTCACTATTAGATGTAGTAGAGCATGGCAAGCCTACGGTACTTATTGGTGTCTCTGGTGCACCAGGCGTGTTTACTCAGCAAGTGATTGAAGGCATGCATCAGCACTGCAAGAAGCCTATCGTATTGCCGCTATCCAATCCCACCAGCCGGGTTGAAGCCTTGCCTGAAGACATACTGCGTTGGACCAATGGCGAAGCCTTGGTCGCGACTGGTAGTCCGTTCTCGCCGGTGAAGCTAGGCGAAGAGACCTTCCCTATCGCCCAGTGTAACAACAGCTATATTTTCCCAGGTATTGGCTTAGGCGTATTAGCTTGTCAGGCCACCAGAGTGAGTGACGAGATGCTCATCGCCAGCAGCCGCGCCTTAGCCGAATGCTCGCCACTAGCGAACGATGGTGAAGGAGCCTTACTGCCACCGCTTGAAGAAATTCAGCTAGTTAGCAAGCACATCGCTTACGCGGTAGCCAAAACTGCCATGCAACAAGGCTTAGCGGTAAACACCACCGACGAAGTGCTAATGCAAACTATTGAAGCCAGCTTTTGGAAACCTGAGTATCGCCACTACAAACGAACTTCTTTTTAACTACACTTAACTTCATAGTTTTCACAAAGCTACAGATATTAAACGTATGCGCTGGCAGCAACTTAGCCAGCGTAATCACTTTAAGTTTCCGTCCTATATTACTAGCGATTGCCCGTTGGCAAGCAAGGAGAGGTAATGTTCTTCAACCAACTCACTATTCGTAAAAAGCTTACGATCACCATCGTGTTAGCAGTACTAGCTTCCACCAGCATTATCGGGGTATTCAGCCAGAATCAGGCGCAAAACATCATCGAACGCCGAATGGTTGATAAAGAACTACCCGCTCTGCTCAAGCAAATTCGCAATAGAATTGATAAAGAAGTAACAGTGCTGTTGCAAGCAGCAGAGCAGCTAGCTAACAATACTTTTGTTGAAGAGCGAGTGCTGAAATCCAGTAAACCCGACTCAGAAACACAATTAATAGAATTACTTACACGCCTAAAGCAACAATATGACTTAGCTGATGCGTCGGTATCCAACCGTAAAAATGCCAATTACTGGAATCAAAATGGCTTTTTAAGACAACTCTACCCCGAGCGTGACGGCTGGTTTTTTAAGTTTAGAGAATCTGGACAAGAAACCATGGTAAGTGTTTACACCTCTTCAACCGAAGAAACCAAGCTGTTTTTAAACTACCAACAGTTAAATGGCCATGTCATGTCTGGGGTGTCAAAAACCATGGAAGAAATGATCGTTTTTCTCGACAGTTTTAAAATTGAGAAAAGCGGCTTTGTATTCCTTAGTGACGGTGAGGGTGTGATTCGCCTGCATCGTAACAACGAACTTGTTGGCAAGCTCAAACTCACCGATGAGTTTGGTCAAGCCACCTCCTCGTTACTTAATAAACAAGACTTTAATTTGGTAGAAGTAAACTACCAAGGCCAGCAATTGTTACTAAGCTCTAGCTACATCGAGTCTATGGACTGGTACTTAATTGCCCAAGTGCCAAAAGCTGAAGTATTTGAAGAACTCAATCGTTCACGCTACTACATGATTGTCACTACCTTACTGGTGATAGGCGTCTTTTTGTTAGTCGCCGTATGGTTAGCGGGCACTATTACACGACCAATTGCTAAACTAGCCGATGTATTCCAAAACTTAGGTGAAGGAGAAGGTGATTTACGCCAACGTTTAGATACCGAAAGCAACGATGAAATGGCCAAACTCGCCAAAGGCTTTAACAGTTTTATCGAAAAAATCCATCGCTCGGTGAGCTCCGTAGCGCAAACTGGCGAAAACCTTGGTGATGCCTCACGCTCGGTCGCCAATCAGTCACAACGCACCCTAGAAAATACCCAGCATCAACAAGATAGGGTAACTCAAGTAGCCACTGCAATTAACCAAATGGGCTCCACCGTTAACGAAATTGCCAGTAACGCGTCTCAAGCTGCAGATGCCGCACAAGATGCCGAGCAAGAGTCTAATAAAGGCCAACAAGTGGTGCTGCGAGCACGCGACAACATCATGCGCTTAGCTGAAGAAATGCAACAAGTAGCTACTGTGGTCTCTTCATTAGCCGAAAGTAGTCAATCAATTGGTGGCATTCTAGACGTTATTAGAGGCATCTCAGAGCAAACCAACTTGCTTGCACTTAACGCAGCCATTGAAGCAGCACGAGCTGGTGAGCAAGGGCGCGGCTTCGCGGTGGTAGCAGACGAAGTGCGTAACTTAGCGGGTAGAACTGCCGAGTCCACCGATGAGATCCAGCAAATGATTAACAACTTGCAGGAACAAGCCAGCCAAGCAGTTAGTGCCATTGAACAAAGCAGTGGCATGAGCAGCCAAGGCGCTGAAGAAGCCGGGCATGCTTACTCTGCACTGCAAGAGATCTCTAAACGAGTAACCTTGATTTCTGACATGAACATTCAAGTGGCAACGGCTACCGAAGAGCAGTCTTCAGTCGTTAGTGAGCTAAACGGCAACGTTGAAGAGATTAACTTGAGTACTCAGCAGGCTACCGATACTGCATCAGAGCTTTCTCAAGCTAGCGAGTCCTTAAAACAGCTCGCCGATAAGCTGGCAGATTTAGTGGGTACGTTTAAGCTTTAAACTAAACTCTACGCAAATAAAAAGAGGCCCTTAGGCCTCTTTTTGTTAACTCACTATGCACTACATGCCAAAGCCGTAGAAGTCTGGGAACACCAATATCGAGGCTAATACCAATATCTGCAAAATAATAAATGGCATCACGCCTTTGTAGATATCGGTAGTTTGCACCTCGGGCGGGGCAACACCTTTGAGATAGAACAGACTAAACCCAAAGGGCGGTGTGAGGAACGAAGTCTGCAAGTTCATCGCAATTAAAATCGCAAACCAGGTTAAATCGATGCCCAAAATCTCGGCTACTGGGTACAACATAGGCACAACAATAAATGAGATTTCAACAAAGTCGATAAAGAAGCCCAAAATCAAAATCACAATCATGGTTAAGATTAAGAAGCCCCATTTCTCACCCGGTAAGCTAGTCATCACTTCTTCAATGACTTCTTCACCACCAGTGTAAGAGAACACCATAGAGAAGGCCGTTGCACCAATGAAGATAGCAAATACCATCGAAGTAACTTTTACCGTTTCAATAGCCGCTTCGTAGATAATCTTCCAAGAAAACTGGCGATAAATAATCGATAAAAGAATTGCACCAATGCCGCCAATAGCAGAAGACTCGGTTGGCGTAGCAATACCGTAAAAAATCGAGCCAAGTACTGCAATCATTAATGCTAAAGGTGGAGCAATGGCTTTAAAGGCATTCCAACAAGGTTGCACGCCATGACCTGCAGCTTCATCTTTAGGTAAAGCTGGAGCGGCTTCTGGGCGAATAAACGATACCCCTAGAACATAGATGATGAAGGCGCCTACCAACACTGCTCCAGGCAGTAGTGCAGCTTTAAATAAATCACCTACTGGCACGCCCATTACATCACCAAGAATGATCAAGATGATAGAGGGAGGAATAATTTGTCCAAGCGTACCTGAGGCACAAATAACCCCAGTGGCTAAGCGCTTATCGTATTTATATTTAAGCATTACTGGCAAGGAGATAACCCCCATTGCCACTACAGAGGCACCAACCACACCAGTAGACGCAGCAAGTAACGCTCCCACCAAAATAGTCGATACCGCCAAACCACCTCGCACCCGGCCAAACAATTGGCCCATGGCTTCAAGCAGCTGTTCAGCAAGGCGGGTTTTCTGCAATACAATGCCCATGAAAATGAACAGTGGTACGGCCATTAATACCGAGTTTTGCATGATGCTCATTATGCGATAAGGCATAAAAGCAAATAGATCGATACCTTCGGCAAAGATACCAAATACTAGTGCAACACCACCAAATACAAAGGCGACTGGAAAACCAGTGAGCAGCATTAGCAAGGCCACGAAAAACATGACAATCCCAATCATGACAACTTCCTTTTCTTGTTATGAGCTAGGCGTTATTTCGCAGCTGAATGAGGTTTTTGAGTAACATTCCAAAGCCACTTATGGCGAGGCATATAGCCGAAATTGGAATCATTGATTTAATTATCCAGCGGTAGGGTAAGCCACCCGGATCGCCGCTGGTTTCTCCTAAGTTGTAAGCTTCTAATGCAAAGTCGTAACCGTACCAAGCAATCAAGCCACAAAAAGGGAACAAGAAAAATACGACGCCTAGGCTGTCAATCCAAGCGCGTTTACGCGCCGCTAACTTGTCGTAGATAATATCTACCCGCACATGGCCTTCGGCCTGCAGCGTAGAGGCAATTCCTAATAAAAACATGGCAGCAAACAAGTGCCATTCTAACTCTTGCATACCAATAGAACTGGAGCGAAAAAAGTAACGCATGACTACGTCATAAAAAATGTTTACTAACATTAGCAGCATTAATACCGCGGTGAGGCCTGCTATACCCTTGGAAAATCCATCTACCGCTCGTTGCAAACGCAACATCCCTAGCCTCCCAAGCAAAGTAATTGCTTTTTTGGTTTAGCTGATGGGACTACAGCCACGCTGCAGCCCCATTCTCTACTACAAACCTTCAGTACTGTTTAAGTAACCTTGTTCTGAAATTGCTGTGTAGGCACGAACTTGTTTCATGTATTGCTGTTGTGACTCAATGATCTTAGCGGCCATTGGGTCTGCAGCAGCTTTCTCTTTTAGCAAGTCATCGTTAGCGTTTTTAAGTGCTTTGATAACTTCTGCAGGGAAAGTTTTAACCTGAATATTCGGGTATTCTTGCAACATGGTTTGCCAGTTTTTGGCGCTTTCAGCATACGAATGAATAAACATATCGTAAGCTGCTTTACGCATCGCAACCGCTAGAATTGCCTGTAAATCTTCTGGCATTTTTTCGAGTTTTTTCTTGTTAGCAATAAACATCAACTCGGTAGCTGGCTCGTGCCACCCCATGTAGTAGTAAGGGGCTATTTTGTGAAAGCCCATGCGTAAATCTAGAGAAGGACCCACCCACTCAAGAGCGTCGATAGTATTACGCTCAAGTGCGGTATATAACTCACCTGGCGGAATGTTTACTGGCGTTGCGCCAAGCTTAGCTAATACTTCGCCGGCAAAACCTGGAATACGCATTTTTAGGTTTTGTAGGTCTTCAACTGAGTTAATCTCTTTACGGAACCAACCGCCCATTTGCACCCCAGTGTTACCGCCAGGGAAAGGTACCAGGTTATGCTCAGCGTATACTTGATTCATCAAGTCTTGTCCGCCACCATACTGCAGCCACGCGTGTTGCTCTGGTGCATTCATACCAAATGGCATGGTAGTGAAGTAAAGGGTGTTTGGCACCTTACCTTTATAGTAATAAGACGCGGTGTGGCCTAAGTCGTACTGGCCACTTTTAACTAAATCAAATACCCCAAAAGGTGCTTTGTGTTTGTTTGAAGAGTCAACGCGGATCTTTAAGCGGCCGTTAGACATCTCATCGGCCATTTTCACCATGTTTTTTACTGCATCACCAAAAACTGGGAAGTTAGGGCCCCAGGTTTCAGCCAATTTTAGTTTGTATACTTTGTCGGCAGCTACGGCAGCCGAACTAAACGCAATAATCGCAGAAGCCAGCAGGGTTTTACTGCAGAGGGACTTAAGCATGTTGTTCTCCCTTTCGTTGTTTTTTCCATTGTTGGTTAGATGTTTTAAATGTAAACCAACTGCTTAATGGTCACCTTTAATGTTAGCGAGTTGTTACAATAAAACCTATCCGGCAATACACGGTTTTTTTCTACGTAAGATCACGTACAGGCTAGACTTTGGTAGAAGCGAGAGCTAGATCACTATTTTTGAAAAATCGCATAGATTAACATATAGTTAACATTCTCTTAGTTAGGCCGTCACGAGATGTGGTCCCTCAAATTTAAAATTATCCTGTTATCTATTGTTCCTTTGCTTTGTGTTACCGCACTAATTGCCACCTTGGTTTTTAAGCAATCTTCCATCCTAACTGAGCAACAATTAGCGCTAATTAAAGAAAACATCATGCGCAGCAAAACCCTAGAGCTGCAAAACCACATAGACCAAGCTTTTGCCAGCATTCGTGACATATACGAACCTGCAGCAGCCGACGATGAGAGAGCCAAACAACAGGTAAGAGAATTGCTCAACCGTTTACGCTTTGCCGAAGACGGTTACTTCTTTGCTTACACCCTTAAAGGCGTCAACTTGGTTCACCCAATTCAGCCGGAATTAGTGGGGCAAAATTTGTGGGACTTTAAGGATTCTGAGGGCACCTACCTCATTCAAGACTTAATTGCACAAGCCAAAGCAGGCGGCGGTTTTAGTAACTATTTGTGGGAAAAACCCAGCACCGGAAAGCGAACTAAGAAACTGGGTTACGTTGTGATGCTAGATAAATGGCAATGGATGTTTGGCACCGGCGTGTACTTAGACGATGTAGATGTGGAGCTGGCAAAGCTTGAAGCGCAAACCCAAAACAACATTAATCGCACTTTTATTTGGTTATTCATAATCACCACTATTTCGGGGATTTTAATCGCCTTTTTGGGGGCATCTTTGAATATTTCAGAACACAAGCTCGCCGACAAAAAGCTCAAAGAACTCACCCAACGAATTATTGATTCACAAGAGCAAGAACGCCAACGAGTATCTCGCGAACTGCATGATGGTATTAACCAATTATTGGTTTCCATTAAGTATCGCTTAGAAAGCGCCACAGAATGTAACAGCACCCCTAGCTCGGTCAGTGACAGCCTCAACCAAGGGTTACATACCATTAATGAAGCGATTGGTGAGATACGTCGTATTTCAAAAGACCTCCGCCCCAGCGTACTAGATGACTTAGGTTTAGCCGCCGCATTGGGAGGTTTTTGCCAGGAATTTGAACACCGTACAGGAATAGATGTGTTTTTAGAGTGCGACATTGATAATCTAAACCTTCCATCTACAGTGGAGACAACCTTCTATCGGATTACCCAAGAAGCCTTACAAAATGTCGAAAAACATGCGCAAGCAGATACAGTAGACATAGTGCTAAGCCAGCAAGCCAAATTGTTGGTGATGAAAATTAGGGACAATGGCACTGGTTTTGTAATGGGCAAAAAGGTACGACGCCATTCGATAAAAGAGCTTACCCGTCGCCCAGAACTGGCCAGTAGCGGTTTGGGTTTACGCAATATTTTTGAACGGATTGCCCACATCGATGGTCAAGTAGATGTAGATAGCAAATTAGGAGAAGGGACACTGATCACCATAAAAGTACCGCTATATGAAGTAGAGAAAACCATACCCACCACAATTCAAGAGCAAACGGTATGACCTCAATTCTATTGGTGGACGATCACCCCTTGGTACAAGACGGCCTCAAGATGCGACTAGAGGCTAACCCCGGCTTTTCCGTTGTAGGTACAGCGGCTGACGGCGAGCAAGCACTTACCATGGCGCAACAACTGAACCCTGACATAGTATTAACCGACAT
Organism: Agarivorans sp. JK6; assembly: GCF_045277145.1. Taxonomy (NCBI): domain Bacteria; kingdom Pseudomonadati; phylum Pseudomonadota; class Gammaproteobacteria; order Alteromonadales; family Alteromonadaceae; genus Agarivorans; species Agarivorans sp. JK6. The sequence continues at coordinate 4,446,052 of NZ_CP113525.1, forward strand.
TAATATGCCCAAATTAAATGGCATTCAGCTGTTAGAGGCTCTTTCAGAGCAAAGTCCTAACAGTAAAGTGGTGATGCTAAGCATGCACGACAATAAAGAATATGTGCAAAACGCCATGCGTAATGGCGCTAAGGGTTACTTGCTCAAAGATATTGCTTCTAGTGAACTGATTAGCGCTTTGGAAGCAATTGCCAATGGTGGACGCTACATTAGTGCTGGTGTGTCGAAGCTGTTATTTGATAACGAGCCTAGTGCTAGCAAAGCGAGTTTAACCAAGCGCGAGCAGCAGGTATTACGCTTACTAGCCACCGGTTGTGGCAATAAGAAAATCGCTGATAGCCTGTCGATAAGCATTCGAACCGTAGAAACCCATACTTTAAAAATTCGTAGAAAGCTGGAATTAGATAGCAGTGCAGCCATGATTAAATACGCTATAGAGCACTATGGTAGCGAGAGTTAATTAAGCACTTAAAGGGGCAAGCTTGAATCAATCCGTAAAAATTAGGCCACAGTTTGAAGAGCCACCAGTTACCCAGCAGCCAAAGCAGCAAGTTCACTTCGTGAGTGGGTCTTGTAAAGCAAGCGCCAGCAATACTCTCGCTTGTGACTTTAGCACCACCCTAGAGCTGGCTTTACGTTGTTTAGAAAAACACAAAGAGCAAAACTAGCAACTAGCGCAGCATTACATCCAGTTGGTCTACAAGTTCTGCCCAGTCAGCATCTTGCTGCACTGCTTCTAATAAAAATGCAGCCTGAGTGGGTGTCCAAAAAGCCGCTTGATGCAATGGCACTTCACTCGGTATTGGAGCATGTTCTGCCACAAACTCAGCGATGGCATTAATTGAAGGATCTAAACCAAGCTGGGCGAACAAATCACTTAAGGTGTGAATAGCAGATTCCATCACTTACTCTCCTTTCTCTTATTGAATTTAGTTGGCATTAAGATAACAAGTCGTCAGCATAAGCGAACAATGCGGGAGTTCCACCAGTGTGCCAAAACAATACGTTTTGATCAGAACTATAAGCCCCTTGGCGCACTCTAGCAATTAAACCCGCCATCGCTTTAGCGGTATAAACTGGGTCTAATAAAATGCCTTCGGTTTCAGCCAGTAGCATAATCGCTTCGCGTTCTGCATCGCCAATGATGCCGTAGCCTTCACCGAGGTAGCTGTCATCTAAACAAACCTCATTAGCGGTAAAATTCTTATCCAAGGCAAATTGCTTAGCCGCACTATTGGCTAAATCGGCAATAGTTTGATTAAAGCTTTGCTGCCCATGATTTAGCTTGTCGATATTCACGCCACGCAAATTTACATTTAAACCTAATTCAGCCTTAGCCAACATTAAACCTGCGTGGGTTGCACCAGAGCTAGAAGCAAATACTATTTCATTCAGCTCATCAATTTGCTGTTGCAGTTCATGCAACGCGGCAGTAAACCCCAAGCAGCCTATGGCATCAGAGCCACCGTAAGGAACAACATAAGGCTTCATACCTTTTTGCATAAGTTGCTGTGCTAGTTCTTCAATGCCCTCGCCTTTACGCTGTTGGCCAGCCCAAATAATGGTTGCTCCGAAAAGCTTGTCTAACAACACATTACCTTGAGCGAGGGCGGGTGCACTACCACCTAGCAACAAATAACAGGGTAAATTAAGCTTAGCCGCAGCAGCAGCCGTTTGACGACAATGATTGGATTGAGCTGCACCTGCAGTAATGATGCAATCGGCCTTCTGCTGCATGGCATCGCCTAACAAAAACTCCAGCTTACGCACCTTGTTGCCACCCAAGGCTAGGCCGCTTAAGTCATCACGTTTTATATAAATTTGCGGACCAGCAAGGTGCGCAGAGAGGTTGCTTAATCGATGAACAGGTGTGGGAAAGAAGCCTAAAGATTGTCTGGGCTGATGTTGCCAATTCATGCTATTTCCCTTTTGTTAGATTAACCTTACTTAAGCCGTTAAAAGGGAAAAGAGCAACTATTTTTTTCCGGGGGTTAAAGGCGCGAAAGTGATCTTCCCGTCTTCGTATTTAGTTTCGGTTGGCCCATATTCACGGTTAGTAAACAGCTTGTGGCCAACGATATCTAAGCGTACATTAGGGTGAAGCTCTTTTTTAACCGTAAGCCTCGCATTAGAGAAGAATTGATCTTCCATCTGCTGGTTGTAATCGAGGGCAAAGTCTATTTGCACTAACTCTTGACGAGTATGATGCAAAGTAGCCGAGAGCTTGTCGGCCATGCCCTCTTCGCGATCTTCTTGCTTAGTAGAGCCCAACTTCATTTGAGCATCAAGTACCTTGCTCAGCTTCTCATGCAAGGTGTGTTTGATATTGTTTAGGCTACGTCGCTCTTCTTGAATATCATCAAAATCACCAGAGATAGTAAGTTGTGTGGCAGTACCCGCTGTGGCGCCTAATACCACCGCGCTAATCTCTCCACCGGCGTCAATTGAGCCACCAACCAAAGTGCCACGTAGGCCACTGGCGTCACTCACGGTGACTTTGCCATCGGTTTCTATTTTACTATGCAGAAGCTGGCTGGTAATGGTGACATCTTTACCTGCATCAATATGTGAATATTGAACAAAGGTAGCGTGTAGCTCGCCCTTAGCATTAATGGTGCAAGAATAATTTTCATCGCCTTCCATCAAACGATGACCAATCACTCCTTTGCCAACTACCACATCGCCACCGGCGGTAATACTAGCAGACTCAACAAAGCCATTAATGTGCACGTCGCCTGAAGCTTTTACTTTCATGCCGTCACCAACATTACCGGTAATTAGCACGCTCCCGGCAAAATCAACGTGTCCGTAACTTACATCGACACTCTTAATCGACAATACATCGTCGACTTTCATGCCATTTTCTATCTCAAGCGGTAAGCCGGTTCTATCGGCCAGCAATAAATTCGCGTCATTTACGGCAATTTTGGTGCCTTCGCCTACAGTGAAGGGCACTTCATGCCCTTGCTTAAAGGGAAGTTCTTCACCACAAACATTTTTGCCCGCCTGACCATGAGTATGAGGATGTCGACGCATTAGCTCTACATCAGGCTCTACCGTTTCCAAATTACCTAAATCGCGCATGTCTACTCGACCATCTTCGGTTTCTTTAGGTTTTAATAAACGTTCTTTAGGAGTAGCAACAAATCGTTCAAAGCGGCTGTCTTCGCCATCTACAGATTGGCGGCCAAGGGCAACCACTTTCTTAATTTTAACCCCGGGATCAGCTTGTTTGGCCGCAGCTAACAAGGCCAAGGCTCGTTTTTTTTGTAAACCAAACACCACGCCAGCTTCTTGCATGGCGCTAACTAAATCACCCTGAGAAATAGGATTACCACCATAAGCAGCAGTAATGGTGGCTCGCGCTACCATTTTATCTTCAGAAACATCGATAGTAACTTCGGCATTGCGAATGTTGGCTAACTTAACAAAAGTCTGTCCCCATTGCTCAATTAGGTCTGGAGATTCACGTAATTCAGCAAACTTAGCGACGGCGTCATCTATCGCCTCTTCATCAACTAAGTAATCACCAAAATTAGAGCGAAGAATTAAAGCTTTCACGTCGCTAACACTTACGTGTGATTCTTGAGGTGTTATCTCAATTAGTGCCGCTAATTTATCTTGGGATAAACGTAAACAGCTTAACTCCAGCATTCAATCCCCTTAACTTAATCCTTAGCTGCCAAATAATTGATTACTTAAGACAGCGCTTTCAACCTCATTATGCCTTGCAGCAGGTTGTTAACCAATACTAGCCTAAGCTTTAGTTTTCAACTAATTGAACTAGATCTGAATTTACTAATTCGAATTATCACACTACCGCAAAAATGCTCAAGCACAAACAAATTCAGTAATTTGTATGTCAAATATGATAATGAATGAGCACGCTTGTTTATAACACCATGCAGCATTACACAAACAAGCACCGGCTAGTTGGCAAAACGAGAAACAGCAGCCTTGCGCACTAGAGCGCAAGGCCTTATATGGAAAGACTATTGCTTGAGCAGCTTATAGTTTAAAACCTGGTTTGTGAGGTCTTCGGTGGTGATAGGCTCAACACTTAAACTTAAACCAGAGGTTTCTTCAGTAACCAGAATTGGCGTGACGTCGTTACGAACTGGGTAAGCCCCACATAACTCACCTTCGTCACAAATACGGTAGTCATTGTCATGATCACTGCCCACTGTTAACTCATATTCACCAGAAAGTACCTCGGCGAAGCTAAAGCTAAACTCACCATTATTCATGTTTACCGATTGCTCATAGTAGGTAGAGCCTGTTTCTGGATCAGACAACAGTACATACACTAAACCGCTGTCGCCGGCCTGAACGTTGCTCACATTCATTGAAACACCTAGATTCAGCTCACTACCATTGGATACGCTAAACACCACACTGGCGCCATAATTGCCGTCGCTTAAACCGTTACGGTTTACACTAAGTAAGTAATCTCCAACGCCGTTTGCATCTACATTTTGTGGGCTTACCGTTAACCAACTGGCATTGCTTTGGACACTGTTCACCGACAAACTCACACTGCCAATAAGCTCCACACTTACTTCAGCACTATCTTCGATAAAGCTAAGACTCACTTGATTAGTGCTCAAACTTAAGGCGCTTCTATCGGGCTGGTCAGTATCTAATTGCGAACGTACTGCTTTTTCGGCATTAATTAAGCCATAACCGTAAAGCTGATCGAAGCCATCACTTCCAATGTCATCGGTAATTTCACCCTGAGCAAGCAAATTCAGCACATCATCAGTGGTAAGCTCTGAATTAAGTTGACGCATCAAGCCGATAACACCTGCCACATGTGGCGCGGCCATACTGGTGCCGTTTAAGTACTGGTAGCTGGCAGAGTTACTGCTACCATTTTCTGCCACGTAAGTGCTATAAACGCCATCTCCGTAGCCATCACCATTTAAATCGGCACTGCCATCACCACCCGGTGCAGCAACATCAATATATGAGCCATAATTAGAATATGAAGTGAGGTCTTTTGCGGCGTCTACCGCACTAACACCAATAACATTGGCAAATGCCGCTGGGTAACTAAACTGCGAGGTACTCTCGTTACCGGCAGCAGCAACCACAATCACACCGCTGGCTATTGCTTGCTGGGTTACCGAATCAAAGGCGCTGTCGTAACCACTTCCACCTAAGCTCATATTGATTACATCTGCGGTTTGGCTAGGCACACGATTTGAGGCATTGCTTAAGCCAGCCGCATATAAAATAGCTTGTGAGATATCCCAAGTACTACCGCCATAGCGGCCAAGCGTACGCAGATTCATAATTTTAGTATTGGGCGCTACGCCCGCGACGCCGAGGCTATTATCGGTTTGTGCCGCCACCGTACCCGCCACATGTGTACCGTGCCAAGAAGAGCCGCCACCCGGGCTAGTCAAGTCTCCAGGATCTTCGGGATTAGCATCAATACCATCGCCATCTAAGGCATTAGACGCATCGGAAATAAAGTCGTAACCGTCACTAGTTAACTGATTCCTTAAATCGGGATGATTCTGAAAAATGCCGGTATCAATAACCGCTACCACCACATCATTTAATGTGCTGTTTTGCATGAGCTGCCAAGCATTATCTAAATTGATTTGTTCGTAGTGCCACTGGCGAGAAACCAAAGGGTCGTTAGACAAGGCAAAAGGTTGGTACAAATAGTTAGGTGAAACTGATTGTTCCACCCCGCCTAATTGGTAATGAAGGCGCTTAATCTCCAGCAAAGTACTGCGTTTGGCGGCATATTCATCACTAAACTGAGCACCTAAGCCATCTCCAGCGCTACTATTTAAGGCCACTGCTTGTTGGTCATTGCTTTGGTAAAGGCTCATGTTTGCTGACGATTGCGTTTGAGTCAGGCCTAGATCTTGAGTGCTAAGCGAAGCTGCCCGCCCAGTCTGATGCATAACCACCATTTGCTTGGTAACAAAGTCTTGCTGGGTGCTGAAATGCTTGCTCTCTGGCAAAACAGCAGAGCTTTGACCGATCAGGCGTAAGGTGTAGTTACCTCGATATGGACCCGAATTAAAGGCGGTGTAAGCTTCCACAACAACATAATAACTGCCAGTTTGATCAACACTTAACAACTCGGTTTTGTTAATGCCTAAAGAAGAGCTAACTTCAAACATGGTGTCTGCATTTATCAGACGTAAATCAAAATCGTTACCGCTAGTTTCCCAATCGGCAATTTCTAAAAACAAACGTTGATTAGCTTGTAAATCGACCCGATAAACATCACGTTCATCGGGTTCATTTACAAAGCGATCTTTAGCTTCACCAGTAGCATGGCTAGCTAAGTAGCCACTTACCGTGGCAATAGGTGGAAGTGGTTGAGCGTCGGCATAACTATTGTTCGTAAAATACTCATTACCAATATCATTAACATCACTATCTACCACTGTATTGACGGCGGTGGTTACCGTGCCGCTCACGGGATAGGTTTTTCCATCTAGCACTAAAACGCGAGTTTCAGCTACCTGCTCTTGGCCTTCAAAATCACGTGAAGCGCGCACCATAAATACGCCTTCCTCGTTATAGATATGCGACACAGCCTCGCTGCCAAGTGAAGTGCTTGAATTGCCGTCACCAAAATCCCAAGTAACTTGCACGTTAGTTAAGTCACTTGCAGTAGAGATTGCTTGAAAATTAACATCTAAGGGAGGGATGCCGGCACTTTCTGAGCTTAAAATAGTTAAGGCGGAAGCAGCGTCATTAGTAACCTGAATTACAGTGCTAGAGGTCGAGCTTAAATTATCATTATCTAAAACTGTTAAACGGACCGTATAGTTGCCTTCGCTGGCATAGCTTTTAGAAACATTGATTCCGTTTGCGCCGCTACCGTCACCAAAGTCCCAAGTATAATCAACAATAGTACCGTCATCACTCGAGCCACTGCCGTCAAACTGAATAAGCTGCCCAATAACAGCTTCACTGCGACTTACACTAATGGTCGAACTCGGTGAACCGGCAGACGAGCCTGAGTCACCACCACCTCCACCACAAGCAAACAAAGCTATGCTAAGTAATACCGCTACTATTGCTTTCATATAATCCCTTACATCTACTATTTAGCGCTGTATATATACTACGCACTATATAGTCACAATTATATTAGGCTTATGTAAAGAAAGTGAAAATTTTGCCAAACCTATGCGACATTGTTGTGATGAGCCAACCAGTAACAGCGCACAATGCTAAAGTTACCTGGCAAACTTAGGTATTTGCCTTATCTCGCTTTAGTAGCTCATCATTTTGAACCGCGCTGTCACCCTGCAACATAGCCTTTGGAATAGACCCTTTAGTAGGCACACTTTTGCCCTCTTGGCTAACGCCAGTTGCAGCGCTACCAGTTTGGCTTGCCGCAGCTATTTGCTGGCTACCTTCGGCAACAATATCAGCACTTGCTAAAGCCGCTTGCTCGGCCAGCTCCTCGGCAGTAGGTAATACTTGAGTAGCACTTGGATCACCCGACATACCAGCAACAAGAGCAGCAGCAATACCTTGGCCTAACTCCGTAAATTGCTTTTCAATATCGGCACGCAATACGCTTTGTAATAAATCAGTGCCCGCTAAGCCTGCCGCCACGGGATTACCAGAGGCTAGCCCCATGCCTATGTTCATAGCGGCAGGAGCCACGTCCATAATGCCAACATCCACCGTACCCTCGGCTTTGTCGCCTGTGTTCGTAGCCGTAGCCAGCGCTTCAGTGTTTTGCTGAGTATCGCTTTTGGGGCTTAAAGCATCTTGTAGCTTTTGAGTAAAACTAGTGTCTGATTTTACTTCACTGGCTTGCTGATTGTTCACCTCAATCAACTTCGGCTTATAATCTAAGCTATTGGTTGCGAGCGGGGTGTTGCTATAAGAAGTTGTCATATTCTTCTCCTTCAATATTGATTATTGCGTGCTTTCAGTAAGGGCGAACGGATCATCTGTAACCGCCACCAATACGTCACGAATCTGTATGTTGGCCATGTCTGAGTAGCGCTCAGTCGCTAATACCGCGCGGTCAGATTGCACCGACACTACCGTTAGTTGAGTTTGGTCTGCGTTAAATATCGGGCCACGCAACCCACCATCTAAATGCATTAAGTATTGCTGCCTAACCAGCTCAAACTTGTCACCTTTACGTACACCATTCGTTTGTCCAATGTTGATTACCACTTGCCCGTTATACAGCCCAACAACCGTTGCCAAACTTTGCCGGCAATAGAGTGCATCCTCAACGTCACTAACCGATTGATCGATGTAGGAGTCAATCAACTTGCCGTACTCTGAGGACCAAAAGGTTTCACCCGTAACGTCCAACTTCATCGTCACGTCAAACGGCCATTCTCGATTAGACCCGTAATTTTTACGGAGTACCGTTTCTCCATTGATACCGTCAATCACGTAAAGTTTTATTTGAAAGTTGCGCAGTTTAACGGTGTTTTTCATGCCGAGTAGGTTAGTAGTGGTTTCGTTGTAGCTCGACATGTCATTGATCTTGCCAAACAAAATATATTGCACGTCGTACTGTTGAGATAAGCTGCGTGCTACTTTTAGCATTTGCGGTTCTATGTCATTGGCATAGCGACCATCAAACGCTATTTGACGAGTCATTAAATGCCGGGCATCAACCCTTTTACTCTTTGATTTAAATCGGTGAAATAGCCGCTGCGAGACTTCTTCAGGTGTTCTATAAACCCCGCCAAGCTGTGCATGTTCGCGCTTCTGCAATTGAAAAGGCCCAACAAACAAGGTTTTAGCGTAGCTATCTTTCTCACAGGTATTTAAAGGAAATATGTCAGCGGCCACTTTAACCGTCATTTGGTCATCAATGATGGTCTCAACCAATAGCTTCATGTCATACACTTCGCCATTAGTACGCACCGTTAGTTCATCGGTTTCCAACACGCCAGACTTCACCACTTGCAGTGACTTAACACTGGCACCACCGCGATACATTAGGGTTAACAAAGCGTCTTGGATAGCCTGCTGACGAGCTTTATCTACTTGGCCGTCAACGATCTTAGCTTGGCCTTCACCTTCTAACCAAATAGCGTAACTGGGCAAAGTGATGCCCATTAACGTCAGCAGACACACGCAAACTCGTAAAAATTTAGACATAATTAACGCCCTACAGTGGCCACATACTTCCGCCTAGGAATGAAGATAACCAGCCTTGAGTTTGTACGTCGGCGTGATCACCAGTGCCACTAAACTCTATACGCGCATCGGCCACCTGGTAGGAGCCAATCGAGTTGTCTTCTCCAACGTCTAACGGACGCACAATACCGGTAAAGCGCATGTACTCTTTACCATTGTTGATTACTAGCCACTTTTCACCGCGTACAACCAAATTGCCGTTGTTCAAGATGTCGACCACCGAAACAGTAATTCTGCCTGACAAACGATGTCGCTGATCAGCATCTGAAGATCCGTCAAAATCTTGTTTTTGCTTCATTTCTAGCTCGACCACACGTCCGTTAATCGTTAGATTCCCGCCCGGCACAGTAACCGGATCAAGCTTATAGCTGTTCTCTTTACCAAGGTTTGAACTGGCCGATTTAGTCGCGGTGGCTTCCTCTTCCAAAAGCACTGTAATGGTGTCGCCTAGTGCAAAAGGTGGGGTATAACTATATAAGCTGCGTGAAGTATTGCTGTTAAACATCGAGCCGGTAATAATCACTTGATCCGCAGCTGGGCTAGGTTCAATAGGTGCATAAAAAGGATCATCGGGGATCGGAGAACGGCTATCGGTGCTTACTGTGACTTGGCGTTGATTGCGGTCTTCTCGCTCTTGAACGTTCTCCGCAACTTCTTCTACACCATCTACAATTGACGAACATGCTGACAGCAACAATACATTGCACAACATCACTACTCTGGTAATCATTGGTCTATTCCTACTTACGTTAGTTTCCGTTTACCGTTCTCTTTCCACTTGCTTTAACCTAGGCCCGAGCTTTTTATCTCGTTTATTGTAATTAGTTACCTAAGAAAGCCTTAGGCCACAAATAGCAAAGCAAATGCCACTAACGTCAGTAGAAACATATCCTTACGATAATCTAGCTGACAAAATCTTTACCTAACCGACAACATTCCGTCGTTTTTGCCGCTTTTAGCTAGGCACGACACAAAATGCAAATTAAATGCCACTAAGTTCATAAAACTCAGTGTTTTATAACGTTTATATAAATTGATATAAATTTTAATTCACTGCAGCCGATACAACCTAGGTTGAGAAGAAAAACTCAGTTTTAGTCAAATAATCGGCAAAAATTACCTAAAACCGGATAAAAGCTGCCTTTTTGATTTTCGATCTAGGCAAAGATTGCCTAGCAACTCTTACCGAAATTCTAGAAACCAACCAGCCTTAAAGTAAAAAGCACTCAAAACAATTGGTTAAATACGGCTTCAACGAACTCAACTTTTGTATCTCAATCAAGCTGGATCACTTAGCTAGGAGATGGCCTTCCAACAACTTACCAACTTCACGTTCATAAGCCTTTGGAACAGCAACCATTAAGCACGGCCAATGATGAAAGGGCTCTTTAATAAAAATGAGAGATAGGGAAGGGGATGATATGCCTGGGCGACTAAATCGCAGGCAATAAAAAAGCCCTCGTCGTCAGACGAGGGCTTAGTATAAGAGCCTGGCGGTGGTCAGCTGCGCAGCATAGCTGCTTGTGCTTCGGCCTGAAGGCGCTTCGCCCTTTCCGAGCGACCTCCGCCCTACTTTTGAAAGCAGGCCACGCTAAACACAAACAAAAAGGGCTTCCCAATCGGGAAGCCCTTTTCGATAATGAGAGCCTGGCGGTGACCTACTTTCACATGGGGAAGCCCCACACTATCATCGGCGCAGTTGCGTTTCACTTCTGAGTTCGGCATGGAGTCAGGTGGGTCCACAACGCTATTGCCACCAGGCAAAAACTGTTGTCTTTAACATTCGAAAAAGCTGAAACATCTCATGAGCACTAACAAGTATTCATGGTTTCTAAAATAAAGTATCTATAAGCAACACCCTTTAGGTGTTGTATGGTTAAGCCTCACGGGTAATTAGTACAAGTTAGCTCAATGCCTCACAGCACTTACACACCTTGCCTATCAACGTTGTAGTCTCCAACGGCCCTTCAGAGGACTTAAAGTCCTAGTGAGAATTAATCTCGAGGCCTGCTTCCCGCTTAGATGCTTTCAGCGGTTATCAGTTCCGAACGTAGCTACTGGGCAATGCTATTGGCATAACAACCCAAACACCAGCGGTTCGTCCACTCCGGTCCTCTCGTACTAGGAGCAGCTCCCCTCAATTCTCAAACGCCCACGGCAGATAGGGACCGAACTGTCTCACGACGTTCTAAACCCAGCTCGCGTACCACTTTAAATGGCGAACAGCCATACCCTTGGGACCGACTTCAGCCCCAGGATGTGATGAGCCGACATCGAGGTGCCAAACACCGCCGTCGATATGAACTCTTGGGCGGTATCAGCCTGTTATCCCCGGAGTACCTTTTATCCGTTGAGCGATGGCCCTTCCATACAGAACCACCGGATCACTATGACCTACTTTCGTACCTGCTCGACGTGTCTGTCTCGCAGTTAAGCTGGCTTATGCCATTGCACTAACCGTATGATGTCCGACCATACTTAGCCAACCTTCGTGCTCCTCCGTTACTCTTTGGGAGGAGACCGCCCCAGTCAAACTACCCACCAGACACTGTCCGCAATCCCGATAAGGGACCAACGTTAGAACATCAACACTACAAGGGTGGTATTTCAAGGTCGGCTCCACGTCATCTGGCGACAACGCTTCAAAGCCTCCCACCTATCCTACACATGTAGGGTCAATGTTCAGTGTCAAGCTGTAGTAAAGGTTCACGGGGTCTTTCCGTCTAGCCGCGGGTACACCGCATCTTCACGGCAATTTCAATTTCACTGAGTCTCGGGTGGAGACAGCTTGGCCATCATTACGCCATTCGTGCAGGTCGGAACTTACCCGACAAGGAATTTCGCTACCTTAGGACCGTTATAGTTACGGCCGCCGTTTACCGGGGCTTCGATCAATAGCTTCGCTTGCGCTAACCACATCAATTAACCTTCCGGCACCGGGCAGGCGTCACACCGTATACGTCATCTTTCGATTTAGCACAGTGCTGTGTTTTTAATAAACAGTTGCAGCCAACTGGTATCTGCGACTCTCAGCAGCTTAGGGAGCAAGTCCCATCACCATCAAGAGCGTACCTTCTCCCGAAGTTACGGTACCATTTTGCCTAGTTCCTTCACCCGAGTTCTCTCAAGCGCCTTGGTATTCTCTACCCAACCACCTGTGTCGGTTTGGGGTACGGTTTCGTATAATCTGAAGCTTAGAGACTTTTCCTGGAAGCAGGGCATCAACCACTTCGTGTCCGTAGACACTCGTCATCAACTCTCAGCGTAATGTAAACCCGGATTTGCCTAAGTTTACCGCCTACTGCCTTTCACGTGGACAACCATCGCCACGCTGGCCTAGCCTTCTCCGTCCTCCCATCGCAATTATACGAAGTACAGGAATATTAACCTGTTTCCCATCGACTACACTTTTCAGTCTCGCCTTAGGGGCCGACTCACCCTGCCCTGATTAACATTGGACAGGAAACCTTGGTCTTTCGGCGAGGGGGCTTTTCACCCCCTTTATCGTTACTCATGTCAACATTCGCACTTCTGATACCTCCAGCAATCCTTACGAATCACCTTCAACGGCTTACAGAACGCTCCTCTACCGAGCATGCAAGCATGCTCCCGTAGCTTCGGTGGTATGTTTAGCCCCGTTACATCTTCCGCGCAGGCCGACTCGACCAGTGAGCTATTACGCTTTCTTTAAATGATGGCTGCTTCTAAGCCAACATCCTGGCTGTCTAAGCCTTCCCACATCGTTTCCCACTTAACATACACTTTGGGACCTTAGCTGACGGTCTGGGTTGTTTCCCTTTCCACGACGGACGTTAGCACCCGCCGTGTGTCTCCCGAGTAGTACTTGATGGTATTCGGAGTTTGCAAAGGGTTGGTAAGTCGGGATGACCCCCTAGCCTTAACAGTGCTCTACCCCCATCAGTATTCGCTCGAGGCGCTACCTAAATAGCTTTCGAGGAGAACCAGCTATCTCCCGGTTTGATTGGCCTTTCACCCCCAGCCACAAGTCATCCGCTAATTTTTCAACATTAGTCGGTTCGGTCCTCCAATTGGTGTTACCCAATCTTCAACCTGCCCATGGCTAGATCACCGGGTTTCGGGTCTAATCCCAGCAACTATGCGCGCAGTTAACACTCGGTTTCCCTACGGCTCCGCTATTCGCTTAACCTTGCTACTGAAATTAAGTCGTTGACCCATTATACAAAAGGTACGCAGTCACCCCACGAAGGGGCTCCCACTGCTTGTACGTATACGGTTTCAGGTTCTATTTCACTCCCCTCACAGGGGTTCTTTTCGCCTTTCCCTCACGGTACTGGTTCACTATCGGTCAGTCAGGAGTATTTAGCCTTGGAGGATGGTCCCCCCATATTCAGACAACATATCACGTGTGCCGTCCTACTCGATTTCACTTAAAGTAGATTTTCATGTACGGGGCTATCACCCTGTATCGCCATCCTTTCCAGAATGTTCCACTAATCACCTAAAAGCTTAAGGGCTAATCCGGGTTCGCTCGCCGCTACTACCAGAATCTCGGTTGATTTCTTTTCCTCCGGGTACTTAGATGTTTCAGTTCCCCGGGTTCGCCTCGCAACGCTATGTATTCACGTTACGATACTGCATAAAATGCAGTGGGTTTCCCCATTCGGAAATCCATGTCTATAACGTCTTTTATCGACTTAACATGGCTTATCGCAGATTAACACGTCCTTCATCGCCTCTGACTGCCAAGGCATCCACCGTATACGCTTAGTCACTTAACCATACAACACCTAAATGTTGTCGCTTAAATCACTTGAATGGTCAGGCTGTATAAATCCTGCCATTCGAGTACGATCACCTTATTTTTGAATACCAAGAACACTTGTTATTAAACTCATATTCTTGAGATATTTTTTATCAGCTTTTCCAAATTGTTAAAGAGCAATTGGTTCCTTAGAAACCAAAGCTAAGCACTATATAAACAAATGCTTAGCTTTGTATTCTCAAACCAGTGAGAGAAAATGGTATCCCGTAGGGGATTTGAACCCCTGTTACCGCCGTGAAAGGGCGGTGTCCTAGGCCTCTAGACGAACGGGACACTGCAGTAGCTGTTCTCGTTGGTTCTACACCACACTAGAACTTCTCTCTTTTCTTTTTCATCAAGCAATCTGTGTGAACACGTCACAAAACCTAAGCATCATAATAAGGAGGTGATCCAGCCCCAGGTTCCCCTAGGGCTACCTTGTTACGACTTCACCCCAGTCATGAACCACAAAGTGGTGAGCGTCCTCCCGAAGGTTAAACTACCCACTTCTTTTGCAGCCCACTCCCATGGTGTGACGGGCGGTGTGTACAAGGCCCGGGAACGTATTCACCGTAGCATTCTGATCTACGATTACTAGCGATTCCGACTTCACGGAGTCGAGTTGCAGACTCCGATCCGGACTACGACATGCTTTTTGGGGTCCGCTTGCTCTCGCGAGTTCGCATCCCTCTGTACATGCCATTGTAGCACGTGTGTAGCCCTGCCCGTAAGGGCCATGATGACTTGACGTCGTCCCCACCTTCCTCCGGTTTATCACCGGCAGTCTCCCTAGAGTTCCCACCATTACGTGCTGGCAAATAAGGATAGGGGTTGCGCTCGTTGCGGGACTTAACCCAACATCTCACGACACGAGCTGACGACAGCCATGCAGCACCTGTATCTGAGTTCCCGAAGGCACCAAACCATCTCTGGTAAGTTCTCAGTATGTCAAGGGCAGGTAAGGTTCTTCGCGTTGCATCGAATTAAACCACATGCTCCACCGCTTGTGCGGGCCCCCGTCAATTCATTTGAGTTTTAACCTTGCGGCCGTACTCCCCAGGCGGTCTACTTAATGCGTTAGCTGCGTTACCCACGAGTTAAACTCACAGACAACTAGTAGACATCGTTTACGGCGTGGACTACCAGGGTATCTAATCCTGTTTGCTCCCCACGCTTTCGTACATGAGCGTCAGTTTTTGTCCAGGTGGCCGCCTTCGCCACTGGTATTCCTTCAGATCTCTACGCATTTCACCGCTACACCTGAAATTCTACCACCCTCTACAAAACTCTAGCTTGCCAGTTCCAAATGCCATTCCCAGGTTGAGCCCGGGGATTTCACATCTGGCTTAACAAGCCGCCTGCGTACGCTTTACGCCCAGTAATTCCGATTAACGCTCGGACCCTCCGTATTACCGCGGCTGCTGGCACGGAGTTAGCCGGTCCTTCTTCTGTCGCTAACGTCAAAGATAGCAAGTATTAATTACTACCCCTTCCTCACGACTGAAAGTGCTTTACAACCCGAAGGCCTTCTTCACACACGCGGCATGGCTGCATCAGGCTTTCGCCCATTGTGCAATATTCCCCACTGCTGCCTCCCGTAGGAGTCTGGGCCGTGTCTCAGTCCCAGTGTGGCTGATCATCCTCTCAAACCAGCTAGGGATCGTCGCCTTGGTAAGCCATTACCTTACCAACTAGCTAATCCCACTTGGGCTAATCTTTACGCGAAAGGCTCCGAAGAGTCCCCTCCTTTGGTCCGAAGACATTATGCGGTATTAGCAGTCGTTTCCAACTGTTGTCCCCCACGTAAAGGCATATTCCCAAGCATTACTCACCCGTCCGCCGCTCGTCAGCAAAGTAGCAAGCTACTCTCTGTTACCGCTCGACTTGCATGTGTTAAGCCTGCCGCCAGCGTTCAATCTGAGCCATGATCAAACTCTTCAATCAAAAGTTTTTTCGCTCAAAGTTAAAAACTGAAATTATTACTGTGTTTTACAGTGCAAGACTCCAGTTCACTTAAGCTTAATTTTTTCGCTTAAGGTCCTGTGAGTGCTCACACAGATTGCTTGATAAATTGTTAAAGAGCGTTGCTTCTCAATCGAAGCGAGGTGCGCATTCTACGCTTTCCTCTATGGCTGTCAACCGCTTTTTAATATTAATTAAGAAGAAGTTTTTCAACCTGCTAACTCAGCCCTAGGCCTTGCTAACCCTGACGTAGCCTTGCTTCGCTTTAGCGCGCTGCGTGCCGTGTCAGTGGAGGTGCATTATAGGGATCAGATTTTATAGCGCAAGTATTTATTACAGAAAAATTAAAATAACTGCCTTTATGAACAATATTCGCTCCAAACGCTTATTAATTACACTTTAATCGACATATTTAGTCCCTATAGAGGCAGATAAGCGCCCAAAACAAACCTTTCGTTTTCACCAATACGCTATTTTCTATCTAATGCTTTAGATAGTCATGGCTTAGCTAATTAGTCTTGTTGCTGGTATTTAAGTCTATCTCACTATTTGTATTGAGGAAGGGATGTCGTAAGCTGGGTTTTATATATAAGGACCGACAGCGGAGTAAGCAATGAGTGTGAAGTCATTTTCTGGATTTAGCCCTATTTTAGGTAAAGAAGTATGGGTAGACCCCAGTGCTGTATTGTACGGTGAGATAAAACTTGGCGATGACGTAAGTATCTGGCCTATGGTGGCGGCACGTGGTGACGTGAATCATATTCAAATTGGGGCACGCTCTAACGTTCAAGACGGCAGCGTTTTGCACGTAACCCGTAAAACAGAAAACCCACCTTATGGCTACCCTTTGATTATTGGTGAAGATGTCACCATAGGTCACAAAGCAATGCTACATGGTTGCACCATTGGCAACCGTGTATTGGTAGGCATGGGCGCAATAGTATTAGACGGTGTGGTGGTTGAAGATGATGTAATGATCGGAGCAGGTAGCTTGGTGCCGCCTCATAAACGTTTAGAGTCTGGTTACTTGTATATGGGCAGTCCGGCTAAACAAGCCCGTCCTTTGAATGAGAAAGAGAAAGCCTTTTTAAGCGAATCGGCAGACAACTACGTGCGCCTGAAACAAAAGTACCTAGAAGAACAGGCTTAAACAATAATTTCGCCATTAGGCTCGAAGTCTTCCTGCTGTAGCTTTTGCTCTAGCAGTTCTTCGATATCAAATTGAACACTATGATAAGCCTCGAGCATTTTATCGTCGTTAGTTAGCGGTAGTCCCACCAAATGCTCGAGGGTAGATTTACGAACAGCACATTGCACTCGCGCGCCCATTACCTGAGCGCTAAATTCAACACACTGATTAACAGCCTGCCAACGTTGATCGTCACTTATTATAATGGCTTGATTCATAGTTTATTTACTCCGGCAACGGACTAGTTGTATTTTCTGCGCGCTGTTCTTAAAGTGTTGCCATTGAACCGACAAACTGCAAGTGAAAATTAGATGATAACTTGGCAATGCTTGGCCTTTAATCAACTTAATACCCTACAGCTTTATCAAATGATGATGCTGCGCGAAGAAGTGTTTGTTGTTGAACAAAACTGCCCCTATCAAGACGCCGATGGAAAAGACTTGCAGGCGAAGCATGTAATGGCCTATCGAGATGGCGAACTAGTAGCTTATGCACGTATCTATACCAGTGAGTCATTAAGTGCTCATATCGGCAGAGTTGTCACCAAAGCCAGCGCAAGAGGTACAGGGCTAGGGCAACAACTTATGCAACAAGCTATAAGCCAATGCCAACAACACTGGCCCAACGCCACCATTCACATTTCTGCACAACGCTATCTGGAAGATTTCTATCAAGGCCTTGGTTTTGTTATCTGCAGCGAGCCCTACCTTGAAGACAACATTCCACACATAGGAATGGAGATAAGGGCTAACGACTTAGGTTGCGGCGTAATTCGCGTAACACCTGACGAAAACCAGGACGAATCCCTCGCCAAACAGTGAAGCTTTCGGCGGCTTGGCCCACCAGCATGCCTAAACCATCAACCACTTTTGCTGCTCCTTGCTCTGCAGCCCAAGCATTAAAGGCGGTAACATCGGCTGAGTAGGTCATATCATAACATCGAGTGGTTGCTTGAATTAACTCTGCCTTTAATGGCGGAAGCTGCCCCTTAAGGCCTGCCGAAGTAGAGTTAATGATGATATCAAACTGACCTGACAAGTCTTCGAAAGAACTACTAGAGACCTTACCAAACTCACTAAAGCGCTCGGCAAGCGCTTCGGCTTTAGCCACCGTGCGGTTAACAATTACCAGCTCGCTAATTTGCTCATCTAATAAAGGACGGATTACCCCACGCGCAGCACCACCCGCGCCTAACAACAATACACGCAAATCTTTTAGTTCGCCGAAGTTGGCAATTAAATCTGCAACTAACCCAGCGCCGTCGGTATTATCGCCAAGAATAATACCGTCATCGGTTAACTTTAGCGTGTTCACCGCTCCAGCTAATAAAGCCCGCTCGGTATGTTGCTGTGCAGCTTGGAAAGCTTGCTCTTTAAATGGCGCAGTAACATTGCAGCCCTTCCCGCCTTCTTGCCAAAATTTAGCAAGAGCGTCTGCAAAGCCGTCTTCTGCTGGTTCAATGGCGGTATAACTTAACTGCTGCTGGGTTTGGCGAGCAAACAAAGTATGAATGAAAGGAGACTTCGACTGGCTAATTGGGTTGCCAAATACTGCGTATAAATCCATTAGGTGCGCTACTAAAACAAATAATAACGCACCTTAACAAGGCTTTAAGAAAAAGCCAAAGTACAAAGTTGAAAAATTAACCCAGTAACGACGCAATAATTAATCTTCGTCGTCAATCTCGGGACCATCTACCTCTTCTACATCGTCATCATCGCTGTTAGCGGCTGTTTCGCTCGCACTGGCTTTAGGCGGATTACTCACTAAACCATGAAATGCTTTGCGGCCAGTAAGCTTTTTATATTTAAGCCAGACCTTCTGCTCAGCGGTTTCGGGCTCGGCATCGCCACGGCATACCGATACAAAGTGAGATTCAATATCATCCACGGGCTCGCGGATAGATTCATCAAGCTCTTTAAACGCGCTACCGCAGCGCTCAAGTAACTCGGCTTCCTTAATGGTGAATGCGCCGCTGCGAGAAAAGCCGCGGCGAAAGTTTTTATCATCTGCAAATCGGCGTTTTGCCGAAAACGATCCATTCATAGCTCAGACTCAACTAAAAAAAAATCATCAAAAGTGGGGGACTTAAAACCCAACAGTTAAAATAATTAATCCATAGTCGACATTCTTGCAAGAAAATAAGTCGGTTTTTTTACAATGTTTAGCTCGCCATCTCTAACCAGTTTTGCGGAACCAAATAACGTTGATATAAACGCTCTTCTGGGCTACCTGATTCTGGCTGCCAGTTATAACGCCACTTAACCAAGGGCGGCAAGGACATTAAGATGGATTCGGTGCGACCACCCGATTGCAGGCCAAACAAGGTTCCGCGATCGTAAACCAAATTAAACTCAACATAGCGGCCACGACGATACAATTGAAAATCTCGTTGTTGCTCGCTAAACGGGCTGTCTTTACGTCGCTCTACAATCGGCAAATAGGCATTTAAGAAGCCCTCGCCAACGGCTTGAGTAAAGGCAAAGCTCTGAGCAAAACCAGCTTCATTGAGATCATCAAAAAATAAGCCTCCTACGCCCCGCGTTTCGTTACGATGTTTTAGGAAGAAATAACTGTCACACCAAGCTTTATATTTAGGATAAATATCTTCACCAAAAGGTTGGCATAAATCAGCTGCGGTTTGATGCCACGAGATACAGTCTTCGTCAAAGCCGTAATACGGGGTTAAATCGAAACCACCACCAAACCACCAAATTGGTTCTTCACCTTCTTTTTCTGCCACAAAGAAGCGCACGTTAGCATGTGAAGTAGGTACCATTGGATTGTTTGGGTGAATCACCAACGAGACGCCCATCGCTTCAAAGTGACGGCCAGCCAACTCTGGGCGCTGCGCGGTAGCGGAAGCTGGCATTTCTTTGCCACAAACGTGAGAGAAGTTGACTCCCGCTTGCTCAAATACCTTACCATTAGTAAGCACCCGAGTACGGCCCTCGCCAGTTAAGCCTTTATGCTCGGCTGGGTCACGCTGCCAATCATCATGCAAAAATGTTGCTGCGCCATCTTGTAATTCCAGTTGCTGACAGATGGATTGTTGTAGCGTGAGAAAGAATTGGCGAACGGCTTCGATATCAACGTCTTGCATAAGGCTTCCTGTATTCAATCTAGGCGCGGATCACTTGCCCAGTAAAAATGTCTTTTATTTGGCTAGTTTGTTTAGCGGCGCCCAACGCCCCGTCTAATGCTAAACCCAAGCCCTGCAACTTAGCTGCTTGCTGCGCAGTTTCGGCCGGGGATTCGCCACTGTAATTGGCCGAAGTAGACACAATTGGCTTGCCTAAACCAGCACATAGTTTTGCAACAACAGGATGCTGAGTTAACCGCACCGCCACGGAGCTAAACTGCCCACTAATCCACTTTGGTGTTTTGGTAGATACTGGCACTAACCAAGTAGTTGGCCGCGCTTGAACACTCACTAACAGCTGCTGCTGTTCGGCAGATAACGCAGCATAGTCGATATAAGGCAATAAGTGCTCTAACTCGGAGGCGAGCAATATAAGCCCCTTTTCAACAGGTCGGCGTTTTATTGCCAATATTTGTTCTACTGCCGCTTGCTTATCGGGGTCACAGCCAAGGCCGTAAACCGCTTCTGTTGGATAGGCTAATACCAAGCCTTGCTTAAGTGTGGCAACGGCTTGCTCAATTGAATCACTTACTGGAGTAACTAAAGAGTCGGTCATTATTTTTGCACTTTAACTAAACTATGAACTAATAAAAACTGCAGCGCGGCACATACCACTACCGATGGCCCCGCTGGGGTATCTTGATACCAAGACAAACACAAACCAAGCACTACTGAGATAGCGCCAAAGGCGATGGCAAACAATGCCATTTGCTCGGGAGAGCGGCTTAAACGACGCGCCGTTGCAGCAGGAATTAACAACAGCGAACTAATAATTAATGCGCCAACTATTTTCATAGCTATTGCAATAACCACCGCCAATAATAGCAACAGCAGCGCACGCATCATGCCCACGTTTACGCCTTCCACCTCGGCGATTTGCTCATTCACCGTGGCCGACAATAGCTTGTTCCACTGGCTCAGCAATAAGCCAAGCACTAAGGCACCGCCGCCCCAAATCCACAATAAATCTTGTTGAGTTACCGCTAGCAAATCACCAAACAAATAGGCCATTAGGTCAATGCGTACATTGTCCATTAAAGCAACCACGACTAAACCTAAAGACAAAGCCGAATGCGCCATAATCCCCAGTAAAGTATCGCTAGCTAGCTGCTTGTAGCGTTGCAGTGATAACAAAATTATAGCCAGCATGACTCCGCTAAAGACCACCGCTATCACCGGGTTAATTTGCAACCATAAACCTAGCGCTACCCCTAATAGCGAGGCATGCGCCAAGGTATCGCCAAAATAAGCTAAACGGCGCCACACCATAAATGAGCCCAGCGGCCCCGCTAATACCGCAATACCTAAGCCTGCCAATAAAGCATTTACTAAAAAATCGTCCATGTGCTAGTTGTTCTCTTCAGTGCTTGGCTGATGATTGTGGTTATGGTCGTGATCGTCACAAACATGGTGATGGGTATAAACCGCAAGCTGTTGGCGTTCGTTTTGCGCAAAAAGCCGTGCGAATT
Source organism: Agarivorans sp. JK6 (assembly GCF_045277145.1). Classification (NCBI taxonomy): domain Bacteria; kingdom Pseudomonadati; phylum Pseudomonadota; class Gammaproteobacteria; order Alteromonadales; family Alteromonadaceae; genus Agarivorans; species Agarivorans sp. JK6. The sequence goes on from NZ_CP113525.1 coordinate 4,467,756, forward strand.
CTGGATGTTGAGCCACGCTCTCGGGCTCCCCATGACAGCAAACATGGTGATTTAAACAAATTACATGATCGGTGCCCGCCATTACCAAATGCAAATCGTGAGAGACCAACAGCACCCCGCACCCCATTTGCTGGGCGATATCAGCAATCAATTGATAAAGCTCTATCTGGCCAGATATGTCGACTCCCTGCACGGGTTCGTCTAATACCAGCAGTTGCGGCTCACCCAACAAGGCCCGCGCCAACAATACTCGCTGCATTTCGCCGCCAGACAAACGCACCATTTGCCGCTTTAGCAAGCTATCAATACTAAGCTGGCGAATAACCTTAGTTAAACCTGGCTTAGAAGAATGCCTAGCTAGCTTAAGAAAGCGCTCCACCGTGAGTGGGAACGATTCATCTAAACTGATTTTTTGCGGTACGTAACCAATACGTAATTTTGAAGCACGAGTAATATCACCGGAGTCTGCAGAAATAAGGCCCAAAATAACCTTAATCAAGGTGCTTTTACCGGCACCGTTAGGGCCAATTAATGTGGTGATTTGACCACGGTTCAGCTCCAACGAAACATGGTCGAGGACCATGCGTTGGTCAAAGCTAACGCAAATATTGTTAAGCGAAAGTAAAGTGGTCAATCCTGCATCCTATAGATAACTAGCTGAATAAGCCCCAGTGGCGTTTACTAGGGCGCGCTATTCTACACTAGATGTTACACTATCGTATTATTTTACCAAATCACTCTCAAAATCTTGTATGCGTAACCTGCTTTTTGTTCTGATGTTCTTCGCTATACCAAGCTGGGCCACAAGCCCAAACATCTTAGTTAGTATTAAACCTTTGCAACTCATTGTTAGTAGCTTAAGTGAAGGTGAACTCAATGTTGATTACCTAGTAAGCCCCAATGTATCGCCGCACGATTATGCGCTGCGTCCATCGGATGTGCGTGCGCTGCGTCAGGCCGATTTAGTTATTTGGGTAGGTGATGAGCTAGAGCCATTCTTAAGTAAACCGCTTAGCCAAACCAGTGCCAGCCAGCTAACACTGCTAGACATACCCCAGCTAGAACTAATTGATGGCGATGAAGGCCACGAACACCACCATGGTGACCACCATCATGAAGTAGACCCACACATTTGGTTAGGCCCCAATGAAGCTAAGCTTATTGCCGCTGCAATTACCGAGCAGTTAATTGCTAAGATGCCCGAAGATAAGGCCAAATTAGAGCAGCAGCTTGAACGCTTTAATCAAGAGCTAGCAAAGGTAGTGAGTAGCATTAATCTGCAACTCCAAGCGGTTAAACAGCAAGGCTATTTTGTTTTTCACGATGGTTATAGTTATTTTGAACGCGAGTTTGGCTTAAATCGTTTAGGTGAATTTACCATTAACCCGCAGCGTCGTCCTGGCGCTAAAAGCTTGCTGAATATTCGCCAGCAGTTAGAGCAAGGCAAAGCCAAATGTATCTTTGCGGAACCACAATTTGATGGTGCATTGTTAGAAAGCATTAGCCAACATAGCGGTGCGCAAATTAGCTTGCTCGACCCTCTAGGGATTAGCGTAAGCAATGACAAAAACGGCTACTTTGAATTGCTGCAACAACTGGCCGACTCTTACCACGAGTGTTTAAGCCACTAACAAAAAGCGGAGCCTAAGCTCCGCAATGTTATATCACTCTTGAGAATTGCTGGCGCCGCGCTTGGCTTCTAAAGTACACATCAAAGCACATGCAAATATTACGAATCAACAAGCGCCCTTTGTTGGTCACCTGCAAGGCGTCGGCACTTAAACTAACTAGACCATCTTCAACAAAAGGTTTTAGCAGCTGCATATCTTCAGCAAAGTATTGCTGAAAATCTAAATCAAACTGCTGCTCTATATCTTTAAAGCTCAATTGAAAATTGCAGATCAAGGTCTTAATCAATTCGCGGCGAATCAAATCATCTTGGTTTAGTGCAATTCCCTTCCACTGTGCATGCCCTTGTTGGTCGATTTGCGCGTAGTAGGTTTTAAGATCTTTCTGGTTTTGGCTGTAAGCGTCACCCAACATCGAAATAGAAGACACCCCTAAGCCCAGTAAATCGGCCTCACCTTGGGTGGTGTAGCCCTGAAAATTACGGTGTAACTCACCCTTGCTTTGAGCGATGGCCAACTCATCATCAGGTTTAGCGAAATGATCCATACCAATAAACTGATAACCGTGAGTAGTTAAAAACTCGATGCTGTCGCGCAAAATACCTAAGCGCTCGTCGCTGCTTGGCATGGCGCTTTCATCTATTTTACGCTGCGCTGCAAAGCGACTGGGCAGGTGGGCATAATTAAATACCGATAAACGGTCTGGGTCTAATTCCAGCACGCGACTTAAGGTTTGTTGGAAACTCGCACGTGTTTGATGCGGAAGACCATAAATAAGGTCAATATTTACCGAGTTAAAACCAACTTGCTTAGCGCGTTCTACCAAGGCAAAAATAAACGCTTCGTCTTGTTCGCGATTAACCGCCTGTTGCACTTGCTTATTAAAATCTTGCACACCTAAGCTCAAGCGATTGAAGCCCAGCTCGGCCAGCAGGTTAATCGTAGAAAGTTCTATTTCGCGTGGGTCAACCTCAATGCTAACTTCGGCATTATCGGCAAATTCAAACTGGCTAAATAGCTGAGTAGTTAGGCGCTTAAGCTGCTCTGGCTCTAGATAAGTTGGCGTACCGCCGCCCCAATGCATTTGACTTACTTTACGTTGCTTAAAACGTGGCGCTTGCAGCTGAATTTCTTGTTCTAGGTAGTCTAAGTAAATGTCTGCCTTATGCTGATGACGGGTAATCACCTTGTTACAACCGCAGTAGTAACACAACTTATGACAAAACGGGATGTGCACATACAGCGATAAATCGCGTTCAGGAAACTTATCACAAGCAAGGCCAAACTCTTGCTCACCAAAGTCTTCATTAAACTCAAGGGCAGTGGGGTAAGAGGTGTAACGCGGGCCCGAGTAGTTATACTTCTCAATCAGTTGCTGATCCCAATCCACCATTGCTAATGACATTTACGTGCTCTCCTAGAGTGCGTTGGCACTGAGTTGTTCCAGTGCTTCGGCTTCTTGTAATATTTGTTTCTCTAAGGCTTTTTCTTCTGCTTCACGCTGCAGATCTTGGCGCATACGCTGCTGCAAAGGCAGTTTGTTGCGCGCCTCATGAGTGGGTAACTCTTTTACCGCATTATATAACTGAAAAACAGCAGGGTAGCGCTGCGCCCAATCAATTAGCTGCGGAGTTTGCAAAGCAATCAACAGATTGCTGATGCGGATCACACCCTCAGACAAACCACAACGGTCTTCCTGCATGGCTTTTGCGATGTAGCGAATATCGGTTACCAAGTTTTGATTACGCTTAGCAACCGCGTTTTTAATCACTTTTTGTTGCCCCATTAAGCGCCCTACTAATAAGGCGGCATAAATGGCTAAGGCTGAAACAATAATAACTGCGGCTACAGCTAACCAAACCATCAAGACTAATCCTTATATTGATCCAAGGAAGAACTATTTAATGAACGCCATAATTGCTCATCATCATCTAAAGCTTCCGCTTCTTCGGCTTCTTCCGACAAACCTAGTTCGGCTAGCAATTCAGCGTGACGTGCTAATTGTTTATCCACCCACTGCTGCTCTTGTTTGCTAATTTCACCGCCTTCATCTAACACATCGATAAGACTTTCGAGGCGAGTATCGGCTTCTAACATCGCCAGTTCTTTCTCAGGTGTGAGTTCAACTTTAGCTTTTGCTTTAGCGGGCTTAGCTACAGGTTTATCTGCAGGCTTGGCAACACCGAGTACTACTGGCTCTTTACTGCCGTGGCGCGGGTCTTTTTTCTGGGCATTAGCGGCTTGCTGCTGCACTAACTCTGCTTCTTGCTGACGACTGCCAGAGGCTTTTCCCTTACCAATTTTTTTACGGTCCGGCGCAGTAACACGTTTAGCTTTAAAGTCAGGGTCTTTACGCACCCCAATTAAGCCGCCTTTACGATTCTTTTTTCTAGACATTTTATTTACCTCTGTGAAATAGCGCCACGTCGGGGCCAACTATCTCCAATCTCATCTGATAATGATTAGCTAACCAAGTAAAGGTTTTATCACTGTAAAACGCTACATGGGTAGGATCATTTTTATAATGCCACTGTGGAAACACTTCCGTTCCCCAATGGCGTTTAGTCATTACGGCCAATAACCCAGTTTCAGCCACTAGGCCTGTTAACAGCTTCCAAGACTGAGCTGGGTGGTTAAAATGCTCCACCACTTCGCTGCTAGTGACCAAGCGATAAGTCTCGGTTAGGCGCTGCTCATCAGGGTAATATATTGGATCATAGTTCAGTAACTGGTGCCCTGCTTGCGCCAACAATTCACACAGTGCCGGCCCTGGGCCACAGCCAAAATCTAAGCCAACAACGGGCTCTGTGAGTTTGCTTAACACTGGCTCACTTAAACGCCGTAAAAAGTTTAAATAGCCTTGGTCTTGCGGGTCATTATTGTGCAAGTCATATTGGGCTTTTTCAGCTTCAGTACTGAGTACATCGTCAGGGTCTACAAAGATCAAATCACATTCAGAACAATGCCAGTATTGGCAACGTTTATTGCGATAAAAATCCTTGGATGATGTGGCACTACAGAGTGGGCATTTCACCAATCAACACCTTGCCGTATTTTTTAGGGGCGCAAGTGTAACACTTAGAACGAAGATGGCGAATAATAAATCAAAAACAGCTGGGCAGCGGGCGCTGCCCAGATAAACCTTAGTGTAAGCCACCTAAGTATTGCGACAATATTTCGATATCTTTATCACTTAGTTTAGCGGCAACATCACGCATCATACCGTTTAAGTCGTTGTCACGTTCACCACTGCGGAACATTTCCAATTGCGATTTAATGTAACCAGCATATTGCGACGAAATTCGTGGGAAGCCAGCTAAGCTTTGGCCAACACCTCGTGGGCCATGACAAGCAGTACAAGCAGCAATGCCACGCTCTAAATCACCACCCATATAAAGTTGCTGACCTGCTTCAACATATTCTGGGGCAGTGGTATTTGGGCTCATCGCTTGGCCAGAGTAATAAGCTGCTAAGTCTTCCATGTCTTGCTCAGACAATGGCAAAGCCATACCACCCATTACGGCGTTGTTGCGCCCTTCTTTACCGCCGCTAGCAGCGCCGGCTTTAAATTCTTTTAACTGTTTAACCAAGTAGCCTGCGTGTTGGCCTTCTAATTTAGGATAACCAGCAGCTTCACCTTGGTCATTGTGACAAGCTTTACAAGTCACTGCTTTTTGCTCTCCAGCAGCAGCATCTCCCTTTGCCCAAACCGGACTGGCAACACCCGCCATTAACATTAAAACTAAGGTAAGTTTTTTCATGACATTCCATTTATTAGTATTATTCCAAACCACACACTGGTGCCCGTGATACACTTAGCGAGTCCAGTAACGGCATTATTTTACACAATTTTGCCAAAAACGTAATGTATTACCCTAATTTCCTTGTGGAGCTCAACATAACCATGGCGCAATATCATTTTCAAAACACCCACTTCATAACTAGCGCGCCTAATATTCAGGCTATGCCTGAAGATAGTGGAATTGAAATCGCCTTTGCCGGACGCTCAAACGCGGGTAAGTCTAGTGCTTTAAATACCCTTACTCGTCAAAAAAGCTTAGCACGAACCAGTAAAACACCAGGTCGAACTCAGTTAATTAACGTTTTTGAAATATCCGAAGGTTTTCGCCTAATTGACTTACCTGGCTACGGTTTTGCTCAAGTACCAGAAGAAGTTAAAAAACAGTGGCAAAAGTCACTGTCTGAATACTTACAAGATCGCCAAAGCTTAAAAGGCATTGTGGTATTAATGGATATTCGCCATCCATTCAAAGATACCGATGCTGGTCTAATCCAATGGGCTGTAGATTGTGAATTGCCAGTGCTCGCGCTTTTAACTAAATCAGACAAGTTAAAACAAGGCGCGCGTAAAACAGCAATTTTGAAGGGCCGCGAGACAGCCAAAGCATTTGGTGGCAATGTTCGAGTAGAAGCTTTTTCTTCTTTGAAAAAACAAGGTTTAGACGTGCTCCAAAACACCCTAGTGGGATGGTTTGATCAACACCTAGAAAATTCCCCAAGCGACGCTGAATAAACTGACGGACTATGCTCGCTGCTTCGGCGAGCTCCTTATCACCTTCCAACCTTTACTCCTTTTTAAAGCAAACCAGCGCATCATAGCGAGCGTCATTTATTTCATGAGGTTTCATGAAATATCCCACTGCTTGTGCACTTGATCATAGTTTAATGACAAATTGTGCTTGCGGGACAAATTTTACAATTGGGCTACCGAAGAACGTAAAACTTATCAAGTTTGAGATCGTTATACTGACGCAAAAACTTAATGAGGAAATACCATGAGCGTGAATGACGCAACGAAGACTAGGGTAGAAGAACCTAGCGAGATCAGTGATGCGGAAGCGGTAACCGCAGCAGATAAAGCACGTGCCGACCAGCTAAAGCCGATTAGTGGCGCCTTAGTGACGCATATGTATACCGCCGATCCTTCAGCCCATGTATTTAACGGCAAGCTTTACGTATATCCCTCTCACGATGTAGATAACGGTCAGCCACTAAATGACAACGGCGATCACTTTGACATGCGTGATTACCATGTTTTCTCATTAGACCGTCCTTTTGGCGTAGTCACCGACCATGGTAACGCGCTAGACGTAAAAGACGTGCCTTGGGCAGAGAAACAAATGTGGGCGCCAGACGCTGCAGAAAAAGATGGCAAGTACTACTTATACTTCCCTGCGCGCAACTACGATGGCATTTTCCAAATTGGTGTAGCAGTTGGCGATCAGCCGGAAGGACCTTTCACCCCACAAGCAGAAGCAATTAAAGGCAGCTTTAGCATCGACCCTGCGGTATTCAAAGACGAAGACGGTAGTCACTACATGTATTTTGGCGGTTTATGGGGTGGCCAATTACAAAACTGGCGCAACGGCGAGTTTGGTGAAGAGCAGTTCCCTGCCGACGACCAACCAGCGCTAAAACCCTTAGTGGCTAAAATGACCGACGATATGCTGGAGTTTGCTGAAACGCCGCAGGAAATCGAAATTGTCGATGAGAATGGCGATGTGCTGTTAGCAGGCGACAACGAACGCCGCTATTTTGAAGGCCCATGGATGCACAAGCACAACGGCCGTTACTACTTCTCTTACTCTACAGGCGATACCCACAAAATTGCTTACGCGAGCAGTGAGTCACCTTATGGGCCGTTCCGCTATGAAGGCGTTATTTTAGAGCCAGTGCTAGGCTGGACAACTCATCACTCGATTGTGAAGTACCAAGACAAGTGGTTCTTGTTCTACCACGATAGCACTTTATCGGCTGGTCAAACCCACTTACGCAGCATTAAGATGGCTGAGCTGAACATTGACGATAACGGCAAGATTGAAGTGATTAAGCCTTACTACGAGTAAGCAAGGTATTAGCTAAACCCAAACGCCACTTTACAGTGGCGTTTTTCTATCCAGAGCCTAAACCAACACCTCTCAGCATTAAACAGCAGGCAAAAAAAAGCCCCATCGTCCGATGAGGCATGTAAGAAAAGAAATTCTTAAAAACTGAAAGCACTATTCCAATTGCACTAATTATGACTCTCTGAAAATCGATTAGTTCACAAAATTTTCTAAAAATGTGCAATTTTCTTTCATAGAAGCTTTTGTTATTCACCCAGTCCTTAAGCCAACAGCAATCGAACATCATCAAGCAGTGGTATTTTGAATACAAAATTCCCAAATATCGTAATTTAGCAACCAAATATTAGAAAATAAGAAACAACACTTAGAGCCCCCCTTAGACAAGGAGCATAAATGAGTTTAAAAAATGAGAGAGAAGGCAGGCAATCACTGGCATTAAGACAAAAAAACGCCCCGATGGAAACCCATCGGGGCGGCAAAATAGCCTTTTTCAACTACGTGAAATAAAGGTCTGAAAGATAGAACATCTTACCTCTGTACCCTACAAGAGTTACTCTAGAGGATCACCGATGAAAAATAAAGCACTTTTTGTAAGGAAATTTCACTTTAGAGGTATATGTTGGTTTTTAAATTACGCGAAAAGGTTTTCATAATTACCAAAATTCGCAAAACCTTGAGGCAAAAAAAAGGAGGCCATGGCCTCCTTTGCTATCTTCCACTATGTAGCACTAGTGGGCTTCATCCCAGTTTTCACCAATACCTGATTCGGCAACGAGTGGTAAATCTAGTGTCACTGCCTGTTCCATCAGCTCGGTAAGCTTCGGTACAACTTTATCCAACTCGCTTTCTAATACTTCAAATACCAGTTCATCGTGAACCTGCATTAACATCTTACAATGCTCACTGGGTTGAGTATCTAGCCATTGAGCAACAGCAATCATTGCCTTTTTAATAATGTCGGCAGCGGTTCCTTGCATTGGCGCGTTTACCGCAGCACGCTCGGCAGCTTTTTTACGCATGCCGTTACGTGAATTAATTTCAGGCAAATACAAGCGGCGGCCAAACAAGGTTTCTACATATCCGTGTTCTTGGCAAAAATCTCGAGTGCTGTCCATGTAGTCCAACACCGCAGGGTAGCGCTCAAAATAACGATTCATGTAGTTTTGCGCATCGGCTCGAGCAATGCCTAACTGCTTAGCTAAACCAAAGGCACTCATACCGTAAATTAAGCCAAAGTTAATCGCTTTGGCGCTGCGGCGCTCATCGCCACTTACTGCTTCTAGCTCTTTACCAAATACTTCTGCAGCAGTGGCTTTATGAATGTCTTCTCCGGCAGCAAAGGCTTTTAGCAAGCCAGCATCTTGAGAAAGATGCGCCATGATACGCAGCTCAATTTGTGAATAATCTATCGCGACCAGTTTGTAACCATCGGCAGGTACAAAAGCCTGACGAACTTTACGTCCTTCTTCATGGCGAATAGGAATATTTTGCAAGTTAGGATCGGTAGATGAGAAACGCCCCGTTGCTGTTACCGCTTGATGATAAGAGGTATGCACTCTGCCAGTGCTTGGCTCTACCATTTTAGGCAATTTGTCGGTGTAAGTAGATTTTAGTTTAGACAGGCTTCGATATTCTAAAATCACTTTTGGTAAACTGTAATCTAACGCCAGCTCTTGCAGCACTTCCTCGGCAGTAGACGGCGCACCTTTTGGGGTTTTCTTAATCACCGGCAATTCCATTTTTTCAAACAAAATGGTTTGCAGCTGCTTAGGAGAACCTAAGTTAAATGGTTCACCTGCTAGTTCATGCGCTTGCTTCTCTAAACCGTCGATACGCTCGCCTAAAGACAAACTATGCTGCGCTAAGCGTTGGCTATCAATACGCACGCCTTGACGCTCGGTTTGCGATAATACACTGACCAAAGGCAACTCGACTTCTTCGAACAAGCTTTTCAACTTTGGCTCTTTCTCTAGCTTGGCCCACAGAGTTTGGTGCAAGCGTAAGGTAACGTCTGCATCTTCTGCTGCATAAGGTGCTGCTGTTTCAAGTTCAATATGATTGAAGGTAAGTTGTTTAGCGCCTTTACCTGCGATGTCTTCAAACTTGATGGTTTTGTGTTGCAAGTACTGTAACGACAACGAGTCCATATCGTGGCGAGTAATGGTGCTATTGAGCACATACGACTCCAGCATGGTGTCGTACTTAATGCCTTTGAGCGCAATGTCGTAGCGTGCAAGCACACTGGCATCGTACTTAAGGTTTTGGCCAACTTTCGCTTTATTAGGATCTTCCAATAATGGTTTAAGCTGCGCTAATACCCAATCACGCTCTAGTTGCTCAGGCGCATCTAAATAATCGTGAGCTACCGGTAAGTAAGCCGCTTTGCCTGCTTCAACGGCAAAAGACAAACCCACTAGCTCAGCTTGCATGTAGTTAAGCGAGGTGGTTTCGGTATCAATAGCGATAAGCTCAGCGCTATTTAGGCGTTCCAACCATTCTTCAAACTGCTGCTTAGTAAGAATAGTCTCGTACTCTCCTTTAAGCTCAACAGCAGGAGCAGCCACTTCGGCCTCAGCATTTGGTTCTGCTGCGGCGCTGTTATTTGATGGGCTAAGCGCTTCACTCAGCCAGCGCTTGAACTCCAATTCACCGAATAATTTAATCAGCGCATCTTTGTCTTCTTCGGTACGCAACATGTCATCCATGCTAAAACCGACTTCAACATCACATTTAATGGTGGCTAATAAATAGGATAAACGGGCATCTTCGGCATGTTCACGCAGCTTTTTAGGCATGGTTTTAGAGCCGCGAAAACCTAATGGTGCAACCGCGTCTGGGTCGGCTAATAAATCATCCACGCCACCAATGCCTTGCAACATAGCCAAAGCAGTTTTCTCGCCCACCCCTGGTAAGCCAGGAATGTTATCTACTTTGTCGCCCATTAGCGCTAAGTAATCAATAATCAGCTCCGGCGGTACGCCAAACTTATCGATAACGCCAGCACGATCCATCACTGTATCGGTCATGGTATTAATCAAGGTGATATTTTCATCCACCAGCTGCGCCATGTCTTTATCACCAGTGCTAATCACTACCGCTTTGTTCTCGGCCGAAGCTTGCTTAGCTAAGGTACCAATAACATCATCGGCTTCAACACCTTCAATGGCTACTAGAGGCAAACCCATCGCTTTAATTACTGCGTGTAAAGGGGCTATTTGACTACGCAAATCATCCGGCATAGAAGGGCGATTGGCTTTGTATTCTTTATAGATGTCGTCACGAAAGGTTTTACCCTTGGCATCAAACACCACCACAATGTGCTCTGGCTTAAATTGCTTAAGCAAACTGCGTAGCATGTTAACCACGCCATAAACTGCGCCGGTGGCTTCACCTTTAGAGTTAGTTAGATGAGGAGGAGCGTAGTAAGCGCGATAAAGATAAGAAGAGCCGTCAACAAGCACTAAGGGTTGGTCGGGAAGGGTTGCCATTACCGTGATCCATCGTTCAGATTTTCATTGCGCTCGATGATGCCACAGCCACCCTAAATGCACCAGAGCTAAGCGTAATAGCCTGCTACAAATTGTGGATAACTCTGTTAACAAACAGCAGCAATTCTCTCGCGAAAAATTCACAAGCTAAATAGAAAACAACAAATAAGTTTTAATTCAGTAACTTACAGATAAAGAAAGGCAAGAAATTGGAGCAGCAAACAGTTCCCTTATTGTGGAAAACATCATTCCGTGACATTGCTTTTCGCGGCCATACGGTGAATTAATAAACAACTCAACGCTGGCAGGTGGATTAATATAGAAGATAAGCCTGCGGGAAACCTTGTAATGGATCACATTTTAATCAGCCTAAAAATATAATTTTGTTTAGTCAAAATTGGCATGATTTAAGGCAGCCAATAATGGGGCAGAGCTCGTGTGAAAATGCTCACTATTGGCGCATTCAAACCAAGCGCCCTGACTTAGTGCATCGTAACGAAACCACCATAACTGTTGTTCAATATAAAAACCTAAAACTTGCCAATCGGCGCCTTGTTCAACAAAAGCTTGTTGCCATTGTTGCTGCTTTACAAACTGCTGCGCACTAGCCAAAAACTGTGATTCGGAGAACTGCTTAGCAATAGTAGCTACCGCATGCTCCGATAATATTTCTACGCCATTTGCTAGCTGCTGCATGATATCTCCAAGCACTTACCCCAAGCGGGTGGTGGAGCCGCAAAATGCTGAGCATCAGCTTGCTCAGTAAACGGAGTATTGAGTACCTGATGCAGCTGGCGCAACTGCTCATAACAGCCATCTTCCGCTTGTTCTATCACCTGCTGCGCCAAGTAGTTGCGCAATATGTATAAAGGCACATGCTGCTGAATGCCCGATATCCGCTGTTGCTCATCAACATCACTTTGATGACAGCGCTGACGGTATAACTTCAACCAAGCCTGCCAAGCATCAGGCAATTGTTTAGTTAATTGGTTTTGGTCCTGCGCCAAGGCACGCAGGCTTTGGTGGTAATCGGCCTTTTGTTCGGCGATAACTTTAAGCAGCAAACCTAATAGCTGTTCATCGTCATCTTGCCACTGGCTTAAACCTAACTTATTTAGCATCAACTGCTGGTAATGTTGATTGATTTTCTGCTGGTAGCGTATCCAAAGCGGCTCAGTTTTGGCGCTGGGTACATAGTCAGACAAGGCTTGTGCCAAACGTTGTAAGTTCCATAAACCTACAGCGGGCTGCTGATTAAAGGCATAGCGTCCATAATGATCGCTATGGTTACAAACGTGTCTAGGGTTGTAGTCATCTAAAAACCCATAAGGGCCATAATCGATGGTTAAGCCCAATATCGACATATTGTCGGTATTCATTACGCCATGACAAAAGCCTTCGGCCTGCCACTTAGCAATCATCAACGCGGTGCTATCCACTACTTGTTCTAACATAGCTAGCACCGGATTTTCGGCAGTTAAACAATCGCTAAAATAATGGCTTAAGCAAAAGTCTACCAAGCGTTTTAAGGGTTGAGTTTGTTGCTGGTAATACAGGTATTCAAAATGACCAAAACGAATATGGCTAGGCGCCATACGTAGCAGCATAGCTTCTTTTTCAAAGCGTTCACGCTGCACTAAACCGCTACCTACCGTTAAGCTTAATGCGCGGGTTGTTGCAATGCCTAAAGCGGCCATAGCTTCACTAGCTAAAAACTCGCGTATGCTAGAACGCAATACTGCTTTACCATCACCTTGGCGAGAGAAAGGCGTTAAACCCGAGCCTTTAAGTTGCAGTTCCCAGTACTCACCTTGCGCGTTTACTGTTTCACCAAGTAGCAAGGCTCGACCGTCACCTAATTGCGGAGAATATCCACCAAACTGATGGCCAGCGTATACCGTTGAGGTAGGCTGCATGCCTTCGATAAGTAACTTACCAGCGCTTAGGCCAAGCGCCTGCTCTCCCTGCATAAACTCACTGTCTAGGCCAATTAACTCAGCAGCGGCCTGGCTATATGCCACCAACTCTGGATCTTTTAGCGGCGTAGGCTGCTGCTGATGGCATAACTCGGGTAGTTCATTGGAAAAACGATTCACAAATTCCATCTGCGATCCTTAAATAGGGCGGCGTCTTAACTGGCCTGATATTGGTCGATTAAACCTAAAAACTGATAACCGTAGCGTTCTAGCTTCTTCAAACCAACGCCACTTATGGCTAACATCTCGTGTTGAGTTTGCGGCACTTGCTGGGCCATTTCTATTAATGTGGCGTCGTTAAATACCACAAACGGCGGCACCGATTCTTCGTCGGCTAAACGCTTTCTTAAATTACGTAACAAAGCGAATAATCGTTTATCGTAAACACCGTAACTAGTGGCTTTTTTACTTTGCTTAGTGGTATTTAAGCGCGGTACCGCCAGTGATAAGGGCTGTTCACCTTTTAAAAATGGTCGTGCTGCTTCGGTCAATTGTAGTACCGAGCTACGCGCAATATTTTGCTGCAACAAACCTAAATGAATAAGCTGACGCAGCACACTCATCCAATGCTCGTGACTGGCGCTTTTACCAATACCATGAGTAGAAAGCTTATCATGGCCCTGTTCTAAAATACGCTGTCCCATGCTGCCACGCAGCACTTCAATCACATAACCAATACCAAAACGCTGACCAAGCCGATAGACACAAGACAAGGCTTTTTGCGCATCTTGTAAGCCATCATATTGCTTAGGTGGATCTAAGCATACATCACAGTTACCGCAGGGCTTGGCGAGGTATTCACCAAAGTAGTTAAGCAATACCTGACGCCGACAAGTTTGCGCCTCGGCAAAGGCGACAATAGCATTAAACTTATGACTCTCAACTTGGCGCTGTTGTTCATTCTCGTTTTCATCAATCATTCGCCGCACCCAGTTGGCATCGGCTGGATCGTACAAAAACACCGCTTCGGCTTCGGTACCATCGCGGCCCGCGCGGCCGGTTTCTTGATAGTAGGCTTCTATGTTACGAGGAATGTCATAGTGAAAAACATAACGCACGTTAGGTTTGTCGATACCCATACCAAAAGCAACGGTAGCCACAACTACCTCTACTTCATCACGCTGAAATTGCTCTTGCACTAATTGGCGCTGCTCGATAGGCAAACCAGCATGATAAGCCGCGCAGCGAATACCTTCTGCACTAAGTTTTAAGGCTAATTCTTCGACCCGTTTTCGGCTACTGCAATAAACAATGCCGCTATCTTCCTTACGGCGTTTTACATAATCGCTAAGCTGCTGCCAGGGGCGATACTTTTCTTGTAGAGTGTAACGAATATTCGGTCGGTCAAAACTTGATACTAGAGTGAAGGCATCAGGCAAACCAAGCCGCTGCAGTATGTCTTGGCGGGTAGTATCGTCAGCAGTAGCCGTTAAGGCCACTAAAGGCACCTCAGGAAAATTTTGTTTTAAGCAACCAAGGGCATTATATTCTGGCCGGAAATCGTGCCCCCACTGAGAAATACAATGCGCTTCATCGATGGCAAACATTGCCAAAGGCATCGCTTGTAAGCGTTCAATTAAATCGCCATTGATCAGCCGCTCGGGAGAGATGTATAACAGTTTTAAATCGCCTTGCTGCAAACTACGATAAATTTGAAACTGCTGCTCACGCTCTAAACTTGAGTTTAAATATGCGGCGCTAACACCATTATGTTGCAGACTATCTACTTGGTCTTTCATTAAGGAGATAAGCGGCGACACCACTACGGTTAAACCCGGCTTAACCAACGCTGGGATCTGGTAACACAGTGATTTTCCGCCACCGGTTGGCATAATCGCCAAGCAATCTTTGTTATCTAACAAGCGCTCGATCACCGCAGCCTGCCCAGTTCTAAACTCGGCAAAACCAAATACATCTTGTAAAACTTGCTGGGCGCGTTGCATTAAGGCTAGAAATCCAAAAACAGAGTGGCTAATCGGTCGCACATTGTAATCAAGCTATGGCGGCTTGTCTTGGTTTGCCTTTATTCTTTTCTCGCTATACAGTATTTAAACAAGCGTTTAATTTTGTATGGATACAGCATGACCAGCCCAAGACAACAAAAGTGGCGCCAAGCCATCGCCGACACCTTCATCAATCAAATGCCGTTTAATCAATTACTTGGCATCGAGCTCATGGATTACAGCGCGACCGGAGTAAAACTAAAACTGCCCATGGACCCAAAACTAGTGGGCAATCCGATACACGGCATCTTGCATGGTGGCGCCACCGCAACCATTCTAGATGTAGCCGGGGGAATGACCGCAGCAGCAGCGGCAGTAAAACGTTTGGAAAATCTATCCAGTAAAGAGCTGTCTGCGCGCATATCCAAAACCGGCACCATTGATCTGCGCATCGACTATCTGCGTCCAGGTATTGGTGAAGTGTTTTACGCCACTGCCGAGATAATCCGCTCCGGCAATAAGGTTACCGTTGCACGTATGGAGCTGCACAATCAAGAAGGCACCCACATTGCCTTTGGCACGGGTACTTACTTAGTGGGTTAGTGCAGCAAACTTGCCATCAAAAAAGGAATTTTTGTCGAAATATCAATTCAATGTTGATGGTTTCCACTCAGTTAGGGCTATACTAAATTAGGACATCGACTGCGGCACAGGCTAGTAAAATAATGAGCACAACTTACAGCTCCTCTTTGTTAATCAATACTTTAAATAGCGTGTTACTAGAAGTAAAAAAGATTAATGCCGACTTACAGCTAGAAGATTTGGACCAATGGCTCGAACACGAGCTAGAAGGTTATGGCGATTTTGCCCACTTCCCCGACTACCGCATTGTTGAATGTAAGCAGCTAGGAATATTTGAGAAACCAGAGCAAGACTTACAGCATTTCGAGCAAATCCATGATGATTGCCTAAACGAGCGCGACCGCTGCCTATTGCGTTACCTTCATATCCAACAACCCTTACTAGAATGTTTGAATACTCAAGATGAGATTCAACGCCCTTGGCCAATGCGCATTCTATCTAGCTACGCGAAAGACATCATTCCCGGCTATAGCTGTGTTCGAGCTTGGCAAAGCTATCACGAGCCCTTAAACGAACGTTTTGTGCATGGTGTATTAGGTCATCTGCTCCATCTGTTGCTAGAAGCACAAAATAGCCAGAGCAAAGCCATCATTCAGAAAATCGACACATTGTGCCAAGCAGAACCACAACTACATAAAGTTTGGAGCAAGCTATATTGCGAAGCCGCTTCGGCTGTCTAGCTAGCTGACAAAACTTAGACTGCTAATATATGGCTGCTTAACCACCTGCCTGCTACACTACGCTGACTTTTCTTCCTTTTTCATTGTTTATGCCTAATCAAGCCACTAAACACGGCGTTATATTTGCTCTCGCCGCGTACATTATGTGGGGTTTTGCCCCTATTTATTTTAAGAGCTTAAGTGCCGTACCTGCATACGAAATTTTAGCGCATCGGGTGCTATGGTCCTGCGTTTTTGTTGCGATGATGCTAGCCGTAGGCAAACAGTGGTCGGCGGTGAGCGCCGTAATCAAGCACCCCAAGCAATTGGCAATATTGGCACTTACCTCGGTACTAATTGGCATTAATTGGCTAATTTTTATTTGGGCAGTGAACAACGATCGTATGCTCGATGCCAGTTTAGGCTATTACATCAATCCACTATTTAACGTGATACTGGGCATGCTGTTCTTGGGTGAGCGTTTTCGTCGTGCTCAATGGCTTGCCATTAGTTTGGCTTTGATTGGCGTATTAATTCAAGTAATTAGCTATGGCTCCCTACCTTGGATTGCAATCAGCCTAGCAGTGAGTTTTGGATTATACGGCTTGTTACGCAAGAAAGTTAACTTGGGCGCTTTACCGGGTTTGTTTGTAGAAACACTATGGCTATTACCATTGGCCGCCGCGTATTTGTGGATATTTGCCGATTCTTCTACCAGTCACCTAGTTAACAACAGTTTAGGTTTAAATGCGCTACTGCTTAGCGCAGGCATTGTCACAACTCTGCCGTTGTTATGTTTTGCAGCCGCAGCCACCCGCTTACGCTTATCAACCATTGGCTTTTTTCAATACATTGGCCCATCACTGATGTTTATGCTGGCCACCAGCGTTTACGGTGAACCGCTTAAGCCAATGAAATTGCTCACCTTTGCCTTTATTTGGTTGGGTTTAGCGGTATTTACTTGGGACGCTGTTGGTAACAAGCGCAAACAAAAAAAGCAGCCTAACTAGGCTGCTTGGTTCACCATTAATTATAGGCTTAGTTAAATAGCTTCTAGTCTGGCGTAAGCCAATACCAGCCATTTGGCGCCAGCTTCTTCAAACTGCACCTGCACACGACTTTGTTGCCCAGAGCCTTCGTAGTTAAGCACAATACCTGCGCCAAACTTAGGGTGCGATACACGCTGGCCTAAGCTAAAGCCACTATCATCAAAGGCAGCTTGTTGAACTTGCGAAGAAAACCGCCCTTGTTGAACCGGTCGGCTTACCGCTGTATTTAAGCGCACTTCGTCCAAACATTCGCTGGGCAACTCTCTTAAAAAACGCGACGGTGGATGAAATACTTCTTTGCCCCACAAACGGCGACTTTCGGCATGACAGAGGTAAAGCTTTTCCATAGCGCGGGTCATGCCTACATAACACAGGCGGCGCTCTTCTTCCAAGCGACCAGATTCTTCGGCCGACTGCTGACTTGGGAACATACCTTCCTCAACACCCACCAAAAACACCACTGGAAATTCCAAACCTTTAGCGCTGTGCAAGGTCATTAGCTGCACCGCTGCTTCATCGGCTTCTGCTTGATTGTCGCCAGCTTCTAAGGCGGCGTGAGATAAAAAGGCTACCAAGGGAGAAAGATCTTGGTCTTCTTCCATTTGGGTAAATTGCTGAGTAGCGGTAACCAGCTCGTCTAAGTTTTCTACTCGAGCTTGGGCCTTTTCACCTTTCTCGGCTTGATACATCGCCAATAAGCCAGAGCCTTTAATCACGTAATCGGTTTGCTCACCTAAGGCCATTTCTTGAGTTTGTAACTTTAATTGCCCTAGCAACTCAACAAATTGCTTCACCGCATTGGCCGCTCGGCCAGATAAGGCATTGTGTTGCAAACAATAGTCTACTGCCTGCCACAAGCTAAGCTGTTGCTCACGCGCAGCTTGGCGCAGCAGCTCGATAGTACGTTGGCCAATGCCACGGGTTGGGGTATTTACCACTCGCTCAAAGGACGCGTCATCGTGGGGGTTACTAATTAATCTAAGGTAGGCGAGTGCATCTTTAATTTCTTGGCGCTCGAAGAAGCGTAAACCCCCATAAATCCGATAGGCCAAACGCTCTTGCATCAAGGCTTCTTCCAATACCCGCGACTGGGCATTATTACGATACAAAATGGCACAATCTGCCAAACTTGCGCCGTGTTGCTCTACTCGCTGTTGAATACGCGCTACCACAAAGCGCGCTTCATCAATGTCATTAAAGGCGGTGTAAATCGAGATTAACTCGCCTTCTTTGTCATCGGTCCACAAGCTCTTGCCCATGCGCCCTTGGTTATTTTCGATTAGCTGGTTAGAGGCTTTAAGAATATTGGCGCTGCTTCGATAGTTTTGCTCTAGGCGAATCGTATTCACCTTTGGCACATCTAATTCAAAACTTTGAATATTTTCGATTTTTGCACCACGCCAACCATAAATAGACTGGTCATCATCACCCACGATGGTGATGTTATTATGCTCGGTAACCAACATCCGTAACCAGGCATATTGAATGGTGTTGGTATCTTGAAACTCGTCTACCAAGATATGGCGAAAACGCTGTTGGTAGTGCTGCAAAATATGCGGCTGTTTTAACCACAATTCGTGAGCGCGTAGTAATAGCTCGGCAAAATCCACCAAACCGGAGCGGTCACAGGCTTGCTGATAGGCTTTATAAATTTCTAGTTGCTGCCGCTCAATCGGATTATTACTGTAATCAACGTGCTCGGCGCGCTGCCCCTCATCTTTGCGCGCATTGATATACCATTGCACTTGCTTGGCTGGCCACTGCTTTTCATCCAAGTTCATGGCTTTAATTAAACGGCGTAGTAGGCGGTATTGATCGTCCGAATCAATAATCTGAAAATCTTCGGGTAAATCGGCATCGCGATAATGCGCACGCAATAAGCGATGTGCCAAAGAGTGGAAGGTGCCCATCCACATACCTTGAAAGCGACTTCCCACTAACTTCTCTACCCGTGAGCGCATTTCAGCCGCCGCTTTATTGGTAAAGGTTACCGACAAAATCGATAGCGGCGAGACATTCTCGACCTGCATTAACCACGCGATGCGGTGCACCAATACTCGCGTTTTGCCACTACCGGCACCCGCCAGCAGTAACATATTGCTTGGCGCCGCAGCAACCGCTTCACGCTGCTTTTCATTAAGGCCGTCTAACAGCTCGGAAATATCCATGGAATTCTCTTGAGGGGTAAAAACACCTGTATATTATAACAGGTGTTGCAGTTGTGCCAGTTGGCTTATTTCAATATCGGGAAGCGCTTGTAGTTTTCGCGCTTGTTGGCTGTTTTGATTAAGCCAAATTGAACGATAACCTGCTTTGGTAGCACCTGCTACATCGGTAATGCAGTGGTCGCCAACGTGAGCAATTTGTTGTGGTGCAAGCTGTAATTGCTGACAAGCATACTGGTACATATCAGCTGCGGGTTTAGCTCTAAATTGGCCGCCAGCTTTAAGTTCTAATTCAAACAAACTGCCTAAGCCAATTTTAGCAATATCAACGTTGCCGTTAGTTATGGCCACCAATCGATAGCGCTGCGCCAAGGCTTGCAGCAAAGCAAGACTCTCTGCAGGTACCTCAAAATCACTGCGCACCGCTAAAAACTGCTGGAAAATCTCTTGAGCGAGCTGGCTAGCGTCACTGTTTGCCATGCCATGTTCGGTAAAAGCGAGGTGTAACCAAGCAACACGGCAAGCACTTACATCCCCTTTTAAACGCGGATCTCGCTTAATAACCTGTCGCTTGTAAGCTTGCCACTGACTATGCGTAAGATGCGCAGTAGCGTATACCTGCTCTTTGAGATAGTCAGTCAACCATTGCTCAGCTCGCTTAATGTAAGGCCAGTTGTCATAAAGGGTATCGTCTAAATCAAAAGACAAAGCCTGTACTGGTGACCAACTTCGATAAAAAATCATGCTATCACTCATTTAAGATTTACGCTTTGCTCTAGGATGGGCGGCGTCGTAACTGGTGGCTAGATGGGTAAAATCAAGATGGGTATACACTTGAGTGGTGGCAAGGTTGGCATGACCCAATAGTTCTTGAACCACCCGCAAATCGCCACTGCTTTCTAACAAATGGGTTGCAAAAGAATGGCGCAATTTATGTGGATGTAAGGTACTAGATAGCTGCATTTGTTGCGCCCAATGCTGCAAACGTTTTTGCACGGTACGATGACTAATACGCTGCTGCCTTACGCTCACAAATAGTGCCGGCTCTTCTTCATCCATCACCAATAGTCGGCGTTGTTTAAGCCAGTGTTTTAGGGCCTGCTCCGCTTTGCTGCCAAAAGGCACCCAACGCTGTTTATTGCCTTTGCCGGTAACAATAACCTGTCGCTGTTTAAAGTCGATATCTTGTACGTTTAGACTTACTAACTCGGCTAAACGCATACCGCTGGCGTAAAACAATTCCATCATCGCCAAATCTCGGCTAGCGACTAAATCATCTCCCTGCATTGAGAGTAGTTGGTTAAGTGAATCAACATCAAGATTCTTGGGTAAAGGTTTGTTTTGTTTGGGTGCAGAAACGCCAGCGACCGGATTAAGGCTCACTTTTTGTTGTTGAAGTAAATAATTAAAGAAACTGCGTAACGCCGACAGTTTATTAGCCATGGAGCGTGCCGACAAACCACTGGTTTTAAGCTTAAGTAATACACTACGCACGTTGGCACTGGTCACCTGAGGCCATGAGCTACAGCCTAGATTTTCTAGCAGCTTACTCTGTTGTAATAAACTTCGTTGGTAGGAACTTATAGTGGCAGGGCTGTAACGACGCTCCACTTCTAAATAGTGAAGGAAGCGTTCTATATCATCCTGCATCATCAGATTTTACTGCTCTGACTGAAGCGGAACTAATCGTAATAACAAACTGCTGATAACCTGACAAAGCTGAGTAAGCAATAAACTGTCCATGCCTGCTACATAATGGTCGGCGTCACGACTGGCGGCCACAAAAAAGCCCAGCTCTGCATTATTGCCCAAAGGCATTAGCGCTACCGATGCAATGTCGTCGGTGTTATCAAATAACAACTCCAGCTCACCTTTTGTCATACGGCCAAAGTAATGTGGCTGCTGGCTTAAACGTGTCACCCTTACGCGCTCAATCTGCTCTTTCTCTAAGCCATATTCCGGCGAAAGATCTTCTAAGTTGAACTGGTGGCTTAAGCGCAGTGATACACGTTCCACACCAAGGTCATCCACTAAGGCTCGGCTTAAGCGATGCTGTAATTCGGCAAACGAATCACAAGCCATTAAGTCTGGCAGCAAATCTACATAAACATGGTAAATACGCTCATTGAGGCTGGCCACACTCATTAGATCGGTGATTTCTTGTTCTAAGCTCAGCACCTTGTCACGCAATCGCTGAACTTGCAGCTCAACCAAGGAAACCGCACCCTTTTCTTTATGCGGCAAACGTAGTTGCTTAATAAGGCTTGGATGACGCGCAAAAAAGTCGGGATTGTCGAGCAGAAACTCGACAACCAAACTTTCATCAATCAGCAGGGGCTGAGATAGATCAAACTCACTCATATATGTACCTGGCCATCAAAAACCATTGTTGCTGGTCCGGTCATTTTCACCGGTTTGCCTTCTCCAGCCCATTGAATACGTAGACGCCCACCGGGCAAGTCTACATTTACTGTCTCTGCCAACTTACCTTGTTGGCGCCCCACCACCATGGCGGCACACGCGCCGGTGCCACAGGCGAGGGTTTCACCAACCCCACGTTCAAAAACGCGCAGCTTAATATTTTTGTCGTCGATAATTTGGCTAAAACCCACATTCACCTTTTGTGGAAAGCGCTCATGCTTTTCTAAGCGCATTCCCAAGGTTTCTAGTGGCGCTTGGCTGATGTCGTCGACTTCCAAAACGCAGTGAGGGTTGCCCATTGAAACAGCCCCGGCAAATACTGTTTGTTCTTGGTCACGCAAAATATAGGTTTTCTCGGCTTTTTTAGCCTTAAACGGAATTTTGCTTGGCTCAAATTCCGGCACACCCATATTCACCGTCACCTGACCGTCGTTCTCAACATGCAAAACGATTTTGCCAGACTTAGTACTTACGCCAATACTGCGTTTATTGGTTAGCCCTTTATTTACCACAAAACGGGCAAAGCAACGTGCGCCATTGCCACATTGCTCTACTTCACTGCCATCAGCGTTAAAAATACGGTAGTGAAAATCTAGTTCTGGATCGTAAGGTGGCTCAACCACCAAAAACTGGTCGAAACCAATACCAAAGTTGCGATCAGCCAAACGGCTGATCACTTCTTGGTTAAAAAACACGTTTTGAGTGACATTGTCGATAACCACAAAGTCATTTCCCAAACCGTGCATTTTAGTAAAGTTTACTAGCATTGGCTTATCCTTCAGGCAGCAGCGTTTCGCCGGCCCAAAGTGATGCTAAAACTTCACGCTCGCGTACTAGGTGAGCTTTGTCGCCATCTACCATTACTTCGGCGGCGCGACAGCGCGAGTTGTAATTAGAGCTCATGGTGAAACCGTAGGCTCCGGCAGAGCGCACTGCAATGTGATCATTAGGTTCGATGGCCAATTCGCGATCTTTACCTAAAAAGTCGCCAGTCTCACACACAGGTCCCACCACATCGTAGCTGACCATAGCCAGTTCCGGCTTGTTAATAACAGGGACAATTCGCTGCCAAGCGCTGTATAAGGCAGGGCGCAATAAGTCATTCATTGCAGCATCAACAATGGCGAAGTTTTTACTCTCCGACATTTTTAAGAACTCAACTTTAGAGACCAAGATGCCAGCATTGGCCATGATTGCACGGCCAGGCTCAAACAATAGCTTGAGCTTACGATCGCCTAAACGCTCAGCTAAAGCACTGGCGTAATCTGCAGGCTCTGGCGGTACTTCATCATCGTAATTAACGCCTAAGCCGCCACCTACGTCTAGGTGCTCAATCACAATGCCTTGCTCGGCCAATTGATCGATGAGGGCAAGCAACTTATCAATGGCTTCTACAAAAGGAGAAATCTCAGTGAGCTGAGAGCCAATATGACAATCTACGCCAACTAACTTCAAGCCCGGTAAACTGGCCGCATAAGCATAGGCTTCCAGAGCACGCTCAATGGCAATACCGAATTTGTTTTCTTTAAGGCCAGTAGAAATATAAGGGTGAGTACCCGCGTCGATATCTGGATTAATACGCAAAGAAATAGGCGCTTGTTTGCCAAGGCTTTGGGCCACGCGACTAATACGGTCTAGCTCTGGTTCAGACTCAACGTTGAAACAGTGAATGCCGTGATTAAGTGCATCAGCGATTTCGGCTTCGGTTTTTGCCACACCAGAAAACACAACTTTACTAGGATCGCCACCAGCTTCAATCACTCGGGCTAATTCGCCGCCAGAGACAATATCGAAGCCCGAACCCATGCGAGCCATAATGTTCAATACTGCAAGATTAGAGTTGGCTTTTACTGCATAACAGATCAAATGTGGACGTTCGCCCGCCGCTTTATCAAAAGCCTTCCAATGACGCTCAATAGTGGCGCGAGAATATACGTATAGAGGCGTACCATAAGTACTTGCTAAATCAGCTACCGAGCATTGTTCTGCATGTAAGTGCTCGTTTTGATAACTAAAAAAATCCAATGATCTGTCCTTAATTGTGTTGCGTTGCTTACTCGCTTGGCGTTACTTGCTCGGGAGCGCTCTCTGGCTCGGCTGGCGGGTGGACTAAAGGTCCTTTTTGACCACATCCACTTAGGCCGATGCTTAGCAAAATAACGGCAATTGCTTGTTTGTTCATGATTAAGCCATGATTCTTTTTTGAATGCCCTCTATAATCCGCATTCGAAGCAAGAAAAGCAATAGGACAGGATGATTGTGATGAATGATAGCCAATATCACCAGCTAGTAGATGATGCCTTTGAACGTATCGAGCAAACCATGGACAGTGACGACTTCGATATTGAGTGTGACATCAATGGTGGCGTGCTAACACTCGAGTTTGAAAACCGCAGTAAAATGGTGATTAACAAACAAGAGCCTTTGCATCAGCTTTGGTTAGCCACTAAGTTTGGCGGTTACCACTTTGAGTGGCATGAAGCCGAACAGCAATGGATATGTAATAGAAGTGGTAACGAGTTTTGGAGCCTGTTGGTGGAGTCTATCACCAAGCAAAGCGGTGAAGAACTGAGCTTCTAGTAGTAGGCGCTACAGCAATAAAATCAACTTGCCTCTAGCCATAGACGACAGCAAAATTGTTATGTTTAGGGATAGCGGCAGGTTAGTATTAAGCTTGTTATAAAAGGGAGGAAGTAAAACCTTTAACTGCTGCGGTAAGACTCAACCTGCCACTGACCATCTACAGCAACAATGTCGTAAAACTGCGGCAAATTGAAATTCACCACTTCATGACGGGTACCGTATTGCTCGCGAGAAGAGGTGTAAAAACGGTTAATGCCCTGCACCAACTCTTCTTTACTGCCTTCAAAATCTTGATACATTTCGATGCGATTGTGCTCATCTACAATGTAAATATTGAAGCCAGTTGTAAGGTTTTCAAAGAAGTACTGAACCAAACCTTCACTGGCATGCGCTTCTACAACATTAGGCACTTTTTTGGTATTACCAGCGTTTAACTGCAAGGGCAAACGTTGCAATTTGTTGTTTGAAAGCTGACGGT
The DNA here is from genome assembly GCF_045277145.1 of Agarivorans sp. JK6. Lineage (NCBI taxonomy): Bacteria > Pseudomonadati > Pseudomonadota > Gammaproteobacteria > Alteromonadales > Alteromonadaceae > Agarivorans > Agarivorans sp. JK6. The sequence continues at coordinate 4,492,655 of NZ_CP113525.1, forward strand.
AAAACTCTACGCCATTCTCTAGCTTTTTCACTGATACGCCACGGTCTTCAATAAACAAACCGTATTTTTCGTTACCCAATACAATGGTTTTAACAATCCGTTTATCCAAAGGCTGCAAACGGCTTTTAATGCTCTCGACCAATAGTTGCTTAAAGTTAGCACCAATTTGCTCAGGCAGGTTTTCGCTGTAACAAAATACATCAATATGCTCGGGGATATTTGCGTCGCGGTGCATCTTGCCCAATATGGTAGTTAGCGCATCTACCACTGCACTATCACCCGAAAAGTGCAGCGTTCTAATTTCGTTCCAAGTATTGCGATAGACCAAATCTACCGAACCCACTAGGCAATCGGAATCTCGGCCAAAACTAAATACATCGGTAGAAATAGCATCAAACTCAATTACCTTGCCGCCCCAGTTGGCGGTAGGGTCTTTTTCAAGGTTGATGAACACCCCAAGATGGCGAATTTCACAAGGCCGAGTTAAAGCTAAGTTGCTGGCTGCATCTACGTTTACCGGGAAGGCACGACGCAAATCTTCGGCAAATTGATTAAGCGTATCTAAATTTAAATCGCCCGGGTGAGTATGCAAGCTCAGCTGAGTTTGGTCAGTTTTAAGCTGATTAAAATAACTCCATGCTAATAACTTAGAAATGTAGGTAGCATGCTCTAACGGAGGCTGGCCGACAATCTCCAAGCCGGTTAACGGCTGCTTATACAAATACCAGCCTTCGGCGCAGCTACGGCCTTTGCCCACATGGATAAAGCTAAGGTTAGCTTCCGATAAATCGGGAGAAATTTGCGGATTAATTAGAGTAACTTTGCCCGGTAGGCTTTCAAAAGCAGCGTAAAGCTTACGTGATAAAATGCCGATGTCTTCCGGGTTAATCGACTCACTAATGTCGTTACGGCGAGCGAAGCGAATTAGGTTACGATAGCTGAGCATCAACGCGTCTAGCAATTCGCTGTGGGCTAACCGCACATCTTGCACCTTCCAAGCACGGCGCAAATTCAAATGCTCAATTTTTTGTTGTGGCCATTCCCATTGTTTAACCAGTTTAGCCATAAAGCGCTGTTGCCAAGTTAGCGAACGAACATCTAACAGATCGCTCGGCAGCGGGCTACATTCACAGTTTTTTAAGTAGAAACAACGGCGCACTAAATCAAGACGGGCATAATCTTCAATGGACTCAAGGTATTGGGTCACCTTGTTAAGCATTAAATAGTAAGCGTCTTGCTCTAAGCCAAACTCTTTGCCCTGTTGCATCAAACGCTTAGCTTCTACCGCTAGTAGGCTAGGCTTTGGATAGTCGGCGGAATAGGCTTCCATCAACATGGTTTTAAGCACTGCTTTATACGGCGAATCAATGCCCTTATATAGCTGCCATAACCCTGAACCAAAATACTCTTCGGCAGGAATGGTATCTAAGCCGCCTAAATCCAGCCATTGCTCATGATTAAATACACCGAGCTCAAATTGCTGCTGCACAAAACTGTCGTAGCTTTGTTCTAAATCACTGGGTACTGCAAACCACACCAGCTGCTTACCCGCTAGTGGTAGAGCGGTGCGATAAAACTCATCAAGTAACAGAAGGTGCTGGGCACTGCCGCAATTGTCTTTAGACAATTCGCTAATTGAACCGGTTTTAAACTGGTTCTCTTGCACCATAAAGAAGTTAAGCTCTACGCCCTGATGGGCAGCCCAAGAAGAGATTTGCTCACACTTTTCTGCCAACAGAGCCACACGCTCTGGTGCTAGGTCGGTGTTGTGGCATACCCAAATATCTAAATCGCTAGATTCGGTTTGGCCTACTGTGGCAGTACTGCCCATAGAATACAAACCGAGAATCTCACAATGCTCAGGCTCTTCGGGACTGCATAAAAAGTGCTGCTGCAAATAAATGCCATGGCGAGCACTTGGCGCAAATTGACATACGCCGCTAGGCACGTCGCCTTCAATAAAACCAGGGATACAAGGGTGCGAGTAATGCAACATCGAAGGCAGCAGTTCAAATACCTGCTGTACAGCGGCTGGCATTGTTTGCAATGCTAGCTGCTTTCGGTGTTGATTAGTTTGGTTAGCCTTCTCTAACAGAGTGGCAATCGTATCTCGCAAGTTTAAGTTACCTAGCTTTATCGCGTTTGTATTTAATGTAATTTAGACATCACTAAAGTGTGATCATCTTAACAGTTAGTATAATAGTGGTAAACAGATACGCACACTTTTAGTGGGTATATTTTAAGCAAGTTACCCTCACAAATACCTAAGCTAAAACAAACTTTTGGCTATTTTTAAGCCACTAATGCTTACTTGGGCTATAAACTAACTGGTGATACTATCTCCGGATAAATAATAGAGGTAAGTGTTTGTGAATAAAGTCAGAATTGCCACGCGCAAAAGTCCATTAGCCATGTGGCAAGCCTATTTTGTGAAAGCTGAGTTAGAGCGTCACCACCCAAGCATTGAAGTAGAACTTCTGCCAATGAGCACCAAAGGCGACAAAATACTCGACACCCCTCTGGCCAAGATTGGTGGTAAGGGACTATTCATTAAGGAACTTGAAGTAGCAATGTTGGAAGGTTTGGCCGATATTGCAGTGCATTCGATGAAAGATGTGCCAATGGAATTTCCTGAAGGCTTAGGTTTGCACTGCATTTGCCAGCGCGAAGATCCACGTGATGCCTTTGTAAGCAACAATTACCAAAACCTAGCAGACTTACCTAAAGGTGCGGTTGTGGGTACGTCTAGCTTACGCCGCCAATGCCAACTTAAAGCGCAACGTCCAGATATTCAAATCAAAGATTTACGTGGCAATGTTAATACCCGATTAGCCAAACTAGATGCCGGTGAGTATGACGCAATCATCTTAGCCAGCGCTGGTTTGCTACGCCTAGAGATGCAAGACCGCATTAAAGCTTATATCGAACCTGAGCAAATTTTACCTGCAGGGGGCCAAGGCGCTGTAGGCATAGAGTGTCGTAGCGACGACCAAGCCTTACTTGCATTGCTTGCCCCTTTGAATCACTCAGCAACAGCAGCTCGAGTGACCGCAGAACGGGCGATGAACCGCCGTTTAGAAGGCGGCTGCCAAGTACCTATTGGCTGCTACGCAGAGCTTAAAGATGATCAATTGTTTGTTCGCGGCCTAGTGGGTGCCCTTGACGGCTCTACAGTGATAGAAAAACACATTACTGGCAGCAGCCAGCAAGCGGAACAGCTTGGTTTGCAACTTGCTGAACAGCTGTTAGATGCGGGGGCTGAACCGATCCTTAAGGCAGTTTACCAACAACAATAAGAGGTAGCGGTGCAGGTACTTGTAACGCGGCCCGAGCCGCATAATCAACGGTGCGTAAGCATGTTACACGCCAATGGCTATCAAGCCATTGCTGCGCCCATGGTTAAAATAACCGCCAGTGAGCAAATCGGGGATTTACCAGCATTAGTTAAAACCGTTAACCAGCAACACTTAATCATTGCTGTTAGCCAATATGCCGTTGAAGCTTGCCAAACTTATCTTGCAGAACACGCCCTTAGTTGGCCACAAAACTGCCAATATTTAGCGGTAGGCAAAGCCACCGCCGAGTGTTGGCAGCAATATGGAGTGAAGGCCATGGTCCCTGCGCGCCAAGATAGTGAAGGCATGCTGGAGCTAATTAACAATCAACTGCAAGGTATTAAGCAAGCGCATATTCTGCGTGGCCAACAAGGCCGAGAATGGCTCGCAGAGCAGCTCCAAAAACAAGCCATCCAAGTTAACTATCTCACCTGTTATCAACGCCAATTGCTGCACTATTCAACGCAACAACTTGATCAATGGCGGTCACAGATCAACACTATTGTGGCGACAAGTGGTGAAATTTTGAAACACCTTACTACCCTTATGAGTGAACCTAAGCAACTAAGGTGGCTAACAAATACCAAACTATTGGTACCCAGCCAACGTTTGCTTGAATACGCAAACAGCTTAGGTTTTATGCATACAGTATTGTGCGACGGCGCATCAGATAAGGCTTGCATCGACGCGTTAGCGCGAATGCAGTCATCTGCAAGGAATGAAAATGACCAAAAATAAACAATCAGATAGTCAAACAAAGGCTACCGACATTAGCGATTCTAGCAGTGCTAAAGAACAACCAACCAGCAGCGCTGCCGCTACGCCTCCCCCTAGCAACACACCATCAGCTCCCGCCAAAGGCGACAAACTAGCAAAAATATTGGCCATTATTGCCATTATTCTCAGCCTATCTATTGCTGTAGGTTTATATTGGCATGGACACCAATTTAGGGAGCACGCAGATACTCAGCTACAACTTTTAAAAACCACCTTGCAAGCTAAAGAACAAAACCTAATTAGCGCGCAAGCTAGCAGCAATAATCAAATCAGTGAATTATCGCAAAGTGTTGCAGGGCAAAATCAAGCTATGGCCGCTTTACAAGCTCAGCTAGAACTCACCGAGAAAAACCGCAAAACCATAGAACGCCAACTAGCCCTACTGAATATTAAAGATGCTAACCATTGGCGACTCAACGAAGCCAACTACTTGTTGCAACTAGCGGCTTATAAACTTTGGCTAGAGCAAGATCCGGTTACTGCTATTGCCCTACTTACCGAGGCCGACAACAGCATAAACAATGCCGACGACCCACATTTGTTACCACTGCGGCGCGCGATTAATACCGACGTGCAATTGCTAAAAAGCATTCCGTTGGTAGATAAAGAAGGCATCGCATTTCGCTTAGAAGGTATATTGCAGCAAGCAGAAAGCCTACAACTGGCGGAAATTGAACTGCCAGAAGCTGTAGCAGCTCAAGACAATCAACTAAGTGCTGACAGCGCCGACTGGCAAGACAATCTAGCCAAAAGTTGGCGTAAGTTTAGCGAAAACTTTATTACTGTGCGCCGCCGCGATGGCCAAGTAGAGGCGCTTATTGAGCCACAGCACGCGTGGTACTTAAAAGAAAACCTGAAACTTCAATTACAACAAGCCGAGCAGGCATTGTTCCGCTCGCAAGGCGAACTATTTAAAGCCAAATTACAACGCGCCGAACAATGGGTGAGTGAATTTTTCATTCAAAACTCCCAAGCCCAAGCAATGATTGAAGACTTAAAGCAACTACAACAACTAGAAATTGTCGATAAACTGCCAGAACAACTAAGCAGCCTAGGCGCCGCCGAACAAGCGATTAAAGAGCGCCAACAACGCTTATTGCCTTCCTTAGAAGGAGCTGAGTAATGGTTAAAATCATCGTTCTTTTAGTCTGTCTCGCGCTGGGTTTAGCGCTAGGCCCGCAACTAGCGGGCAATAAGGGCTACGTGCTGATTGCCTTCGATAATTACACCATTGAAATGTCGGTCACCAGTGCATTATTCCTTAGCTTTATTTGCTTTTGTGTATTGTTACTCAGCCTATGGCTAGCTCGTTGGCTGTGGTTAAGTTTCTCCCGCAGCGGCGCTTGGTGGGGTCACCGTCGTAAGCAAAAAGCTAACAGCCATACCCAGCAAGGTATGCTGGCCATGATGCGCGGCGACTATCAAAGTGCCGAAAAACTGGTGAGTAAAGCAGCCAGTTTAAGCGACGCACCTGCACTAAACTATTTAACCGCAGCTGAAGCGGCGCAAGAGCAAGGCCAAGATAAAAAACGAGATAAGTACCTAGAGCAAGCAACCCGCATCACAAATAACGATGCCGCAGTATTAATCACTCAAGCTCGCCTACAACTTAAGCAACAAAACTACAGCGCAGCATTAAGCAGCATTGAGCAACTGCCTCATGAGAACCTCAAGCAAGATGCTGTAAAACGCATGTTACTTACTATTCTTCCCGAGCTTAGCCTTTGGCAGCGCTATATCGACTTACTGCCGCTGGCCCTTAAAGCAGGCCTAATTGACAACGACCATTATCAAACACAGTTGTCTAGTGCCTACAAAAGCTTGTTTTTGGAACTCGCCAATAGCCAAGGGTCTGATGCCGTAGCCCAACACTGGAATGGCATGCCCCGCAAACAAAAGAAACAGATGACCATTGCCGCGGCCGCTTGCCGGGCTCTAATTAGCGCTGGCGATAATGCAGCGGCTTATCAATTGCTCGGTGATCTCATCAATCGAAATCTTGATAGTGAGTTATTAGAGGTTGCAGCAGAATTACACCTGAACGACGTGCATCCCTTGCTTCAGCAGCTATCTAGCTTACGCCGTAAACACCCAGAAAATGCTGCTTTACTGCGTTTGATTGCTCAATTACACCTGCAACAACAACAGTGGGAAGAAGCAAAAGCGCTGTTTGAAGAAAGCATGAAGCTAGCGCCAAGTGCAGAATGTTATCAAGGTTTAGCTGAGGTACACCGCCAACTAGATGAACCCGAACAGGCAATTCATTACTATCGTCAGGCACTGGCTATCTAAAACACCCAAAACTGAAAACAAAAAAGGCGAGCTTAGCTCGCCTTTTTTGATTCAAATAGAACGCTTAAATAAATTCGTAAGCATCGCCATGTAATTGTTCAATCGGCAAGCCCTGCTTAGTAAACGCAGTTCTGGCTACATCAGCCATTTCAAACCGTCCAGCAATGTATACTTCTAATCCGCTCATATCGGGGAAATCTTCTAGTACGGCTTCATGCACCAAGCCCTTTTTACCGGTCCACTGCGGCATTGCTTGCTCAAGCACCGGCACAAACTTAACCTGATCTAACTCTTCCCATTGGTAGGCCAACTCATGTAAATACAAGCCCCCTAAGTTACGCCCGCCCCAATACAAATAGATTTCGCGGTCTTGCTCGGTATCTACAAGGTGTTCGATAATGGATTTAGCATAAGAGAAACCGGTACCGCCCACCATAATCAGAATTGGCCGCTGGCTGGCCTCATCAAAGCCGGCATTACCAAATGGCATTTCAACTTCGATTTCACCACTTTTCTTTAGTTTGTCAATTACCTGCCTAGCATAGGGATTACCTTCTGGGGCACCAATATGCAACTCTAGTACATCGCTTTGCTCGGGTGAACTGGCTAGTGAAAATGGTCGTTTATCATCTTCTGCCATAACAATTTGCAGGTACTGGCCAGCTACAAAGCTCTGGCTCTCTTGTGGCTGTAATTCTACATTAAAAATATCATCTAAAATCGGCGAGACCGATGCAACCTTACAACTAATGCGCTTCATACTTTCACCCTTCTAAACTTATATTCAAATCTGATTTTGCACTGGCTAAGCAAGCTAAAAACCAACCTTTGGCTTGTTCGGCTTCACTTAGCATTGGCGCCATTCCATGGTAAATAATCTCGCCGGATTTACACCGGGCTAAGCAACTGCAGCAACCACCTTGACGGCATCGATGTGGCCAATCAATGCCCTGCGCCAAAGCGGCTTCAAGAATACTTTGCTGAGGCCCAACACTAAATTCTTGCTGCGCTATTGTTACTCGATAATTGTTGGCCATTAGTCTATGCCTAATTGATTCCAAATACTATCTACACGCTGTTTCACTTCTGGAGCCATTTCAATTACTTCGCCCCACTCCCGATTAGTTTCACCGGGCCATTTATTGGTTGCATCCATACCCATTTTTGAGCCTAAACCGGAGACGGGTGATGCAAAATCTAAGTAATCGATGGGTGTATGATCGATTAACGTAGTATCGCGTGTTGGATCCATTCGGGTAGTAATAGCCCATATTACATCCTGCCAAGAACGGGCGTTGATATCATCATCACAAACAATGACAAACTTGGTGTACATAAACTGCCGTAAGAAAGACCACACCCCTAACATCACCCGCTTAGCATGCCCCGGGTATTGCTTTTTAATAGTGACCACCGCCATACGGTAAGAACAGCCTTCTGGTGGCAAGTAAAAATCTACAATCTCTGGGAACTGCTTTTGCAAAATAGGCACAAAAACTTCGTTCAAGGCAACGCCCAACACAGCCGGTTCATCAGGCGGACGGCCGGTATAAGTGCTGTGGTAAATAGGATCTTTACGCATTGTAATATGAGTAATAGTGAATACCGGAAACTCATCAACTTCATTGTAGTAGCCAGTATGGTCACCATAAGGACCTTCTGGAGCCGTTTCATTGGGCTCTAAATAACCTTCTAAAACTATTTCAGCACTGGCTGGCACTTCTAGGTCATTACTTATACATTGAACGGTTTCGGTTCTACCACCACGCAGTAAACCGGCAAAGGCATATTCCGATAGAGTATCTGGAACAGGTGTCACGGCGCCAAGAATGGTGGCGGGATCAGCGCCCAGCGCCACCGACACCGGATAAGGTTTACCTGGATTGAGTTCTTGGAACTCGCGAAAATCAATCGCACCGCCACGGTGCGATAACCAACGCATAATAAGCTTATTTTTGGCTAGCTTTTGTTGGCGATAAATACCTAAATTCTGGCGCTTTTTATAAGGACCCCGGGTAATAGTTAACCCCCAGGTAACCAATGGCGCAACATCCCCCGGCCAGCAGTGCTGAATCGGCAACTTGTCTAAGTCCACCTCATCACCACTCCATACAATTTCTTGGCAGGGCGCAGAACGCAGCTTTTTAGTTGGCATATTAAGCACTTGCTTAAATATGGGCAGCTTTTCCCATAACTCTTTTAGCCCTTTAGGCGGCTCAGGCTCTTTTAGATAAGATAACCAAGTGCCTACTTCACGCAAGGCAGACACTGACTCTTGACCCATGCCTAAAGCAACACGCTCGGGGGTACCAAACAAGTTGCCCAATACTGGCATTGAATGGCCTTTAACATTCTCAAACAATAATGCTGGACCGCCGGCTTTTAAGGTTCGGTCACAAATCTCGGTCATTTCCAGTTCGGTAGACACTTCTAAGCTGATTCGTTTGAGCTCTCCACGTTGCTCTAACAAATCAATGAAATCTCTCAAGTCTTTATATTTCATTGTAATAACCTGGTTTCTGGCTTGTGTACTTATTGAGACTGCATCTCAATCATTACCATTGCAGCCAACTCTTGGTGTTCTGATTCTCTAAACTGCGCCAAAATAAACTGGGCAGCGGGAGGATATACTCGACCCAAACGGGCAATAGCACTGTATGAAAAATACAACAGTTCTGGATTTTCTGCTGCTCCGCGAAGCAAGTGATAGGCGCGCTCTGCCGGTAGCCGCTGAATAAGCCACTCAAGCAACGACACACTATATTGATCCATTGGCAGGCTCAGTACTTCGGCCAACGCTTCATCACTGCCAATACCTATTGCCATAGCAACTCGAACGTTATTATCAGGAAAATACAAACGATCAGGCATATGCAGCTTTACATAATCAAGCTGCTCTGGGGTTAATTGCCTAAAAGCCCGCATCACATCCAACTGTTGCGCCAATAGTAACGGATTGTTTTTTCTAAAGATCAATGACCATTGAAATTCATCACGCAACAGTTCACTTAAATAAAGCTGTGAGCGTTCTGCTGATACTTTATTAAGAATTAAACTTCGCGCCAGGGCAGGGTAATCAAAACTAGGGCGAATAACTTCATAGCCGTCGATGACTGCAGCTTCGCGCACTGTAGGTCGCTCAGAAGCCAGCTCTAGTAACCAGTTTTTTAAGGTTTGGTCTGGAATGTGATTATTTTGATGTAAATAACGCAGACTTTCGAAAAGCAAAACTTCTCGATCATGAGGGCGTAAATAAGGCAGTAGATCAATCACCCAAGCGGGCTGATTTTGCATTAAGGTATCGACGCTGCGCTGCAAAATCATTAGCGGCACATCTTGATAAAGTGGTTGTGAGGGCGGATTAGGACCTTGCTGCTCCGCTTGAGCAGACAGGTGAAATAATAGCCCAAGAAGTAGCAGTAAGCGTTTCATCATCCAAAACGAAACTGGCCGAATTAACGGCCAGTTTTAACTTACTTCTTCTGCGCTTTCATCGCGTCAAAGAATTCATCATTGGTTTTGGTCATAGCCAATTTATCAATTAAGAACTCCATGGCGCCAGTTTCATCCATTGGATGAACAATTTTGCGCAAAATCCACATTTTTTGTAGTTCGTCAGCGCTAGTTAACAACTCTTCACGACGTGTGCCAGAGCGGTTAATGTCGATAGCTGGGTAAACACGTTTTTCTGCGATCTTACGGCTTAAGTGCAGTTCCATGTTACCGGTACCTTTAAACTCTTCGTAGATAACTTCGTCCATCTTAGAACCGGTATCTACAAGTGCAGTAGCGATAATAGTTAAGCTACCACCTTCTTCTACGTTACGAGCCGCACCAAAGAAACGTTTTGGACGGTGCAATGCATTGGCGTCTACACCACCAGTTAATACCTTACCAGAAGAAGGAATTACGGTGTTGTAAGCACGCGCTAAACGAGTAATTGAATCAAGCAAGATGATCACGTCTTTCTTGTGCTCAACTAAACGCTTGGCTTTTTCAATTACCATTTCAGCCACTTGAACGTGACGGCTAGCAGGCTCATCAAAGGTAGAAGCAATCACTTCACCACGAACCAAACGTTGCATCTCGGTTACTTCTTCCGGGCGCTCATCAATTAGCAATACAATCAATTCACACTCAGGGTGGTTAAATGCCACGTTTTGCGCAATGTTTTGCAGCAACATGGTTTTACCGGCTTTTGGCGGAGCAACAATCAACCCACGTTGGCCTTTACCGATAGGTGAAGCCAAATCTAATACACGTGCAGTGATGTCTTCGGTAGCGCCATTACCGCGCTCCATACGCAAACGATCATTAGCGTGCAGCGGGGTTAAGTTTTCGAATAAGATTTTGTTACGCGAGTTTTCTGGCTTGTCGTGGTTAACGATGCCAATTTTAAGCAAAGCAAAATAACGCTCACCTTCTTTAGGTGGGCGAATCTTACCTTCTACCGTATCACCGGTACGCAAGTTAAATCGACGGATTTGACTTGGAGAAACATAAATATCGTCAGGACCAGCTAAGTAAGAGCTGTCGGCGCTACGTAAAAAGCCGAAGCCATCTTGCAAAATCTCCAGCACACCATGACCAAAAATCGCTTCGCCGCTTTTCGCGTGAGCCTTTAAGATCGAGAAGATAATGTCTTGCTTGCGTAAGCGGGCTAGATTTTCTAAGCCCATTGACTCGCCTAGCGTAATCAGTTCATGGACGGGGGTATTTTTTAGCTCAGTTAAATTCATAATGGTGAGTTTTCAATTTTTATCGAAATAGGCTGACGGCAGCATGAGTTAGGTATAGTAGAGAAGCTTACTCGACTGTTTAGTCGGCCAAGAGGTAGCCTTTATTACGGGCGTAGGAAAAATTCGAAAATAAAATTAGCACTAATGTGGGGAAAGATCCAGCAAAAGCAGGCAACGAATGTCGACCTGCTCACATTGTTACTACAGGTTTTCGTCTAAAAACGCTGTTAGTTGGGCTTTTGATAGTGCACCAACCTTGGTAGCAGCTACTTTACCGTCTTTAAACAGCAGTAACGTTGGAATTCCGCGAATACCAAACTTTGGCGGTGTACCAGCATTTTGGTCGATGTTTAGCTTACCTACCACTACTTTGCCGTCGTATTCGTCAGCAACTTCGTCAAGGATAGGTGCAATCATTTTACAAGGTCCACACCATTCAGCCCAGAAATCAACTAGTACTGGTGTGCTTGAGTTTAGTACGTCTGCCTCGAAGCTGTCATCGCTCAGCTGAACTAATTTATCGCTCATTTAATACTCCAAAATTCTATGTTATCTGTCTCGATAATTTCATGACTATTTGAAATGATCCGACCAATGAATGCAAGCCTAAGCTCATTCCAAGGGAATCTAAGCTACTACCAATTAACATAAGTGCTAGCTGATCACCCCAATTTGGTTTTGCTCACAAAATCTCGCGAGTAAATAAAGAAAGGCAATAGACCGATATAATTGCAAGTAACTAGAGTCTGCTGCGGAATCCTCCATGGGAATTAACTGCAAATTCTCAGCGCTTAGATCACAGCCGCAAACAACTCAACACATTTACCAAGAATGGGTGCTGGTAGTGCCACTTAGCTGTGATATGCTTACGCAATGAGCAAAACACATTTAACAGAACTCCGATTTGCCGAGTTAGGACTGCAAGATAAGGTATTAACCGCCTTAGAGCAGCACGGCTATCACAATTGCACCCCAATCCAAGCGCAAAGCCTACCAATCTTAACCACAGGTAAAGATATTGCGGGCCAAGCACAGACCGGTACGGGGAAAACTCTAGCCTTTTTAGTTGCTACGTTTAATCATTTGCTAACCACAGCAGTGCCCGAAACGCGCCAACAAAATCAACCGCGTGCGATTATTCTCGCACCAACTCGCGAATTAGCTATTCAAATCCATAACGATGCTCGCTTACTTGCTAAAGCAACGGGCCTCAAGTTGGGTTTGGTATATGGCGGCGAAGGTTATGCCAGTCAGCGTGCCACTTTGGATGAAGGTGTAGACATTCTTATCGGTACAACCGGGCGAATGATCGATTACTTCAAACAAGGTGCATTTAGCCTAAATGCCGTGCAAGCCATGGTATTAGATGAAGCCGATCGCATGTTCGACCTTGGCTTCATTAAAGACATTCGTTATTTAATGCGCCGCATGCCAGAGCCAAAAGCGCGTTTAAACATGCTGTTCTCAGCCACGCTTTCTTTTAAGGTAAAAGAATTAGCGTTTGAGCATATGAACGAACCGGAACACGTTATTGTAGAGCCCGAACAAATGACCGGCGCTCGCATTCAAGAAGAACTGTTTTACCCGTCTAACGACGACAAAATGGCCTTGTTGCAAACTCTAATAGAAGAAGAGTGGCCAGAACGCGCCATAATTTTTGCTAATACTAAACACCGTTGTGAAGATATTTGGGGCCACTTAAGTGCCGACAAACATCGCGTTGGTTTGCTAACCGGTGATATACCGCAGCGTAAGCGAGTGCAAATACTCGAACAGTTCACCGAAGGTAAACTTGACGTATTAGTCGCTACCGATGTTGCAGCCCGTGGCTTGCACATTCCGTCGGTAACTCATGTTTTCAACTATGACTTACCAGACGATGCCGAAGATTACGTGCACCGTATTGGCCGAACAGGTCGTGCTGGCGCAAGTGGCCATGCCATTAGCCTGGCCTGTGAAGAGTACGTATTTAACTTACCTGCAATTGAAGAGTACATTAAGCACCCAGTGCCGGTAAGCCAATATGATACCGAAGCGCTAATGCGTGATTTACCCAAGGCAACGCGAATCCATCGCACCAAAGGTAATAATAGCCGTGGCGGTAACCGCAAAAACAGTCGCGGTAATAGCGGTCACTCTAACCAGCGACGTCAGCGTCACTAAGCAGTAGATTCAAGGAACAGCGTGTCAAAAGTTTCACCCCTATATGCAGCCATTGATTTAGGTTCCAACAGCTTCCACATGTTAATTGTGCGGGAGCTGAGTGGAAGCGTGCAAACCATTGCCAAGGTGAAGAGAAAAGTGCGCTTAGCCGCAGGCTTAGACGCCAACGACAAGCTCGATCACGCATCCATGGTGCGTGGTTGGCAATGCTTGAGCTTGTTTGCCGAGCAGCTAAGAGACATACCAGAAGCGCAAATTAAAATTGTCGCCACAGCTACTTTGCGTCGCGCCACTAATGCTGATGAGTTTTTGCAGCAAGCCGAAAAAATTCTCAACCACAAGATCCATATCATTAGCGGCGAAACCGAAGCTAAAATTATTTACCGTGGCGTGGCACATACCAGCAGCGGCAGTGGCAAGCGTTTAGTCATTGATATTGGCGGTGCCAGTACCGAGCTAGTAGTCGGCGAGCAAAGCGAAGCCTTGCTACTGAACAGCCTAGATATGGGCTGTGTTACTTGGTTAAAACGTTTCTTCCAACAAGAGCTTAGCGAACCCAACTTTCAGTTAGCCATTGATGCAGCTAAAGAAGTGATCTCCCCAGTACTTAGCGATTATCGCCGTCTAGGTTGGCAAAGCAGCGTGGGCGCTTCAGGCACTATTCAAGCACTGTTAGAAATTATTACCGCTCAAGGTCTTGATGAACGTATTACCTACCAAAAATTAAAGGCAATTCAACAACAAGTGGTTACTTGCGGCACGCTTGAAAAGCTTGACATTAAAGGTTTGCTTGAAGAGCGAAAACCGGTCTTTGCATCTGGTTTAGCGATATTAATTGCGCTATTCGAAAGCCTGCAAATCGAGTCACTTTCCTTAGCCGGAGGTGCCTTACGTGAAGGACTGGTATATGGCCTACTTAGCCAAAAAGATACCAGTAGTGTAAGAGCCCGCACCGTAGAAAGCTTTGTAAAACGTCATCGCATCGACAATCAACACGCCGAACGCGTAGCAAACTGCGCCTTAACTATGGCGCAACAAGTAACACCTAAGCTTAGTGATCGCGCATTAAGCCTGTTGAAGTGGGCAGCTATGTTCCACGAAGTTGGGTTAAATATTGAGTTTAAGAAAGCGCCCCAACACGCCGCATATATTATTGATCACTCAGATTTGCCCGGTTTTACCAGCGCACAAAAACACTTTGTCTCCTGCTTGTTGTTAAACCAGCGTGGTGATTGGCAAAGCGAACTTCTTGCTCAACAAAATGCCTTAGAAAAGCCCGAAGCTTTGGTGCTGGCTAGATTATTACGCATTGCCATCATCGTGTGCATGCGCCGCACCGAAGGTAGCGTACCTAAGATAAGCGTGTTTCAAGCCGAAGAGGATTGGCGGCTATGTTTTCCACCCACCTGGAATGAACAACACCCTTTACGCGCAGCCGAACTAGAACTGGAAGCCAAAGTGCAAAGCCAAGCGGGTTATCCTTTAGAGATTATTGAAGCGCTTTGTTGAGGGCTAGTTAGGTGTAGCCAACTCAATTTTTACCCGTCGGCGATAATTAAGTAAATCAAAGTCTTCTCGCCAGTATTCTTCAATCAGCTTATCCAACAAGCCACTGTCTTCAGCCTTTTTTAAAGCGTCTTCAATAATGGCTGCCAGCTCTGGCTGAGAGTTACTCACGTAAAACTGAAAATCACGCTCATACTGCAGAATTAAATAGGGCTCTATCGCTAAATAAGGGTGTTGTAATGAGTCATTAATAATCTCGGTAAAACCACGTGAGAAATAGTCGATTCCACGTTTATGGTTAGCCACCATTTTGTATAAACGACGCCACTCTCCATCAACTTCAACGGTTTTTAGCTGGTTGGCTTGCCATACATCTACATCAAACCAATTTTTGCCAAAACCACCGGTTTTATCCAGCTTTTGAAAGTCTTCTAGCGTATTTACAAAACGATAAGCGTCAACCTCAGAGCGTGGCACCAACAATAATCGGTGACCAATTAAGCCGTTGGTTAAGCCCACACGAACTGGGGTGAAATTAGGATCTTTATCACGTTCGGCCGACGCTAACAGCCACACTAAACTTAATTGGCCATTACGTAGCATCGACTCAGCCCGCTTTTGCGGTAAATTAGATGAGGGAACATCAATCACTGGCTGATGCCCGGCTTCAAGTAGGGCTTGCTCTAGCAGTTCATGATAATAAATGTGTGAATCATCGGAATAAGCAGGCAAACGTAACTCTACGTTAGCTGCCATTAGCGGGGCACTGAGTAGAGATAAAATAACCACAAGTTTCCACATTGCTTCTCTCCTTAGAGGCTAATGAATTCTATTGTTAGCTATAGGCTACTGTACTCATTTAACAGTAGTCCAAATCTACTCAATTCGTATTGATTAAGCAGTAAACATCACAAAAATAGCAAGCTCCTGAACTTTTACCCAAACAAAGCACTGTACAGCTAGAACAAAATTCGATTTTGCTGGCTAACACTGCGCTAATATTGACCTTGGCGGGTAAGGCTGGCAAACTGCGCGCGCAAATAGACAACAATTTTGTTGCCGCTAAGAAACGTGTTACCACTGTGCTATTTAAGTCGAGGAGAATACAATGCCACAACCACAAGTTGCCATCATCATGGGGTCAAAAAGTGATTGGCCAACTATGGAAAACGCCGCCGAAGTTTTACAACAATTGGGCGTTGAATTTGAGGTTGAAGTGGTTAGTGCTCACCGCACTCCCGACAAATTAATGGAATTTTCAGCCAACGCTGCCGACCGTGGTATTAAAGTGATTATTGGTGGTGCCGGCGGTGCAGCTCACTTGCCAGGCATGGTAGCGTCTAAAACCCGTTTACCAGTACTTGGTGTGCCCGTTCAAAGTAAAGCCTTAAACGGTATGGATAGCTTGTTATCGATTGCCCAAATGCCAAAAGGCGTAGCAGTTGGTACTCTTGCCATTGGCACTGCTGGTGCTTATAACGCGGGATTGTTTGCTGCACAGATTTTAGCTACCACTAACCCAGAACTAGCTGAGCGTATCGAGGCTTTCCGCAGTGCCCAAACAGAATCAGTATTAGCCCACCCAGATCCTCGCGTAGCTGAGTAGTGGTAAGCAAAATGAATAAGATTTGGATTTTAGGTGCGGGCCAATTGGGAGCAATGCTAAAACACGCAGCGCAACCATTAAACATTGAGGTTCGCCCAGTAGAAACTGACGAGACTGATACCTTTGATATCGCTGCCAACGACATAATTACCGTTGAGCGCGAGCACTGGCCAGTAACGCCAGCCACCGAGCAGCTTACTCAACACTCAAGCTTTCTTAACGGCCCGGCTTTAGCTCAGCTAGCTGACCGAGCAAGCCAAAAGAAATTGCTCGACAGTTTAGGTTTAGCCACCGCCCCTTGGGTAGATGTAAAACAAGGTCACAGCGCTGAACAACTGTTTGCTGAGTTAGGCGAACGAGTATTGCTAAAGCAGCGCTCCGGCGGCTACGACGGCAAAGGTCAACACTGGTTAAAGCTTAGTGGCAACGCTGAACAACGTGCCATTCCACAAGACTGGTTAGATCATTGTATTGCAGAACAAGCGATAGGCTTCGACGAAGAAGTATCACTTATTGGTATGCGCCACGCCAACGGTGACACCGCATTCTACCCACTTGCGATTAACCAGCATCATGAAGGTATTTTATTAGCCACGGTATCACCGGTTGCGAGTAAAGCGAGCCTTCAGGGCCAGGCTGAAAATATGCTTGGTAAGCTAATGGACTCGCTAGATTACGTGGGTGTTATGACCATGGAATGCTTCCAGGTTGGCGATAAGTTGCTTATTAATGAGATAGCACCTCGCGTACACAACAGCGGCCACTGGACCCAAGCAGGCTCTAGCCTTAGTCAGTTCGAGGCGCATATTCGAGCCGTGGCAGATTTGCCCTTAGTGCAACCTTTGGTTAAAACCCAAAGCGTAATGCTTAATCTGATTGGTGTTGAATACAATCATCAATGGCTATGCGTGCCAGGGGTTGAAGTATTTTGGTATGGCAAAGACGTTCGACCAGGGCGTAAAGTTGGCCACATCAACATCAGCATTGCAGAGCGTTCACAATTACTAGCAAGTTTAGCGAAATTAGAACCGCTGATGACGCCTGTATACGCCGACGCAATAGCTTGGTTAATTAAGCACCTAGATTAAGTAACGTGGCAATGTAACCTGGGTGACATTGCCAAACTTTCGATTAAACAGTCGCGATCTAAGCTAATTCACAGTAGTTTTACTTTTTCAGGTATACAATCGTTTTTATTTGAGTATTAACTGTAAGGAACACGGTTGCTCAACAAGATACTTAACATAGGCACCAGCAAAGGAAAGCGTCACGCCGTTCGTATGACCAATCTATTTGTGGTTATAGGCCTGCCTTTACTTGCCCTAAACGTTATTGTTCAAGCGCTTGAGCACAACATTACGGCGGTTGAATTCTGGCTGGTTAATGGCTTAGTGGTATTTGCTTACACCCTAACGCTGCTGTTTAACTGGTTAAATCAAAATGACCTAGCCCGAGCCTGGCTGTTAACGGTATTTGTTCTCGATATTACTTTGGCCTCTACCCGTTGGTTTGGTATCGAGTCCTTCATTTTCTTCCATCTTATTGTTATTTATCCAGTGGCATTTTTGCTATGGCAAGAAAAGCCGTCCATTCGCAATGCCATTTTGGCCCTAATAAGCGTGGCCTTTTTTGCGGTATTCTACTGGCCGAGCGACCCTATGTTCCCCAGTGATGTAGAGCAAAAACGTAGTTCTATGGGCTTGGTGTTTATTAACTGCGCCATTCTATTAAGTATTGTGGCCAAGCTGTTTTCTATCGATACTCAGCGCGCTCATCGCCACCTTGCTGAGCAAGCGCGCATCGACCCTCTCACCAATATCTTGAATCGCCGAGAATTAGAGCGCCAGCTTGATACTCAATGCGAATCGGTATTAAGCATGGCAGTAATGCTGTTTGATATAGACAAATTTAAACACATTAATGACCAATACGGCCATCACACCGGTGATGATGCACTAAAACATGTTGTGGCCTGCGTAAAACAACAACTCCCTGAAGAAGCAATGTTTGCCCGATTTGGCGGCGATGAATTTTGTATATTGTGGGCCAATTGTCAGCGCCAACATGCTCAAGACTTAGCCAATATCATTGTCAAACGAGTTGCCGAAAAGCCTTGCTCGGTTAACGACCAACACCTCGCCATTAGCATTAGCATGGGCATTGCCTTTGAAACCCAAAGAAAAGATTTGTCCCGTTTGTTGATTGACGCCGACAATGCCATGTATGCTGCCAAACGCAAAGGTCGTAATACCTTTGTCACCACGTGGGCACAGCCAAGCCAAGCGGTACCAGCCTAAGTTAACTCAGCGTTTCACTTAGCCCTCTCTTATTGCGTTTTAGGAGCATACCTTGAGTTATGAATGGTTAGCCTTGCTGGCCGCTGCCCTTTGGGCGTGCACCAGCTTAATCTCGGTAACCCCTAGCCGAGTGATGGGCGCTTTTGCCTATAGCCGCTGGCGCATGGGCTTAGTTAGCCTAATGCTGCTTGGCGCCGCTCTATACAATAACCAATGGCAAATGATTAGCCTGTCGCAAGCGGGATTGTTTGCTTTGTCGGGCTTTATTGGCGTATTTGTTGGCGACACCGCCTTGTTTGCCTGTATGAACCGCCTAGGACCACGCCGCGCTAGCTTGTTATTTGCTTGTCACGCCGCTTTCTCTGCCTTTTTAGGAGTATGGCTATTCAATGAAGATTTGCTTGGTTGGCCGCTACTGGGCGCTGCCTGTTTGTTCTTAGGCGTAATATTAGCTGTTAGTTTTGGTCGCCGAAGTGAGCAGCACAGCTGGGAAAAGATTACCGGCTCAGTCAGCATAGCGGTTGCTTTGGGGTTAACGGCGGCGCTCTGCCAAAGCCTTGGAACAGTGATGCTAAAACCGCTGATGAGCGCCCCAGAATACAGTGCTATAGACCCAGTAGCGGGCTCGGCATTGCGAATGTTAAGTGCTTTTTTAGCCCACTTTTTGTTATGGCTAAGTGGTTACAAACTTGCAAGAACACTTAAGCCGATTAACTCAAAGCTATTTGTTATGATCGCCGCCAATGGCTTTTTAGCCATGGCGGTCGGCATGACATTGATGCTGTTTGCCCTGCGATATGGCGATGTATCAGTGGTTGCCCTGTTATCATCAACTTCACCAGTGTTGGTGCTGCCGCTGTTATGGATAGTCACCAAACAGGCACCTACTCGCTCGGCCTGGCTTAGCGCCGGTTTATGTGTACTAGGCAGCGCCTTGCTAATATTTGGCTAGGGGCTGTTGATCTTTGGTATTGAAATTTTGTTCGAGATAAGCGGGCTTTAATCGCGGTGAGCACTTAGAAGCCTAGTGGGCTAAGCAAGAAGTGCTTAACAAAGAGTAAAGTTCGCTTATCCGAACCCTTCGGGCAGCATTTCTTAGCCATTTATTCAGCCTTAGCGAATGATTATTAAGCCCACTTAACTGCACACTCACTGCCTTGCCTAAATGGCTAATAAATTGCTGCAAAAATCATCAGCAAAGATCAACAGACCCTAGTGTTCAGGGTTAAGAAAAGCCGGCAAGTGAGCGATGCGCTGATCAATAAAAAACACTTTTTGCTGATACAACTCAGAGTCCGTGGAGCCATAAACTTGGGCAAAGCTTTGCTCACTAATGCCTTCGGCTAAATCATCTATCCGCGGGAAAAATGCCTGTTCTGAGCGTGCGGAGCGCATAGCAGCCAAAAACAGATCCGCTTTATCGAGATTCTTCGCCGATTCGGCAAACTCAATGCCAGTGCGGTCAGCTGCTAGATCGGCAAAACTAAAACCACTGCCGCCCTCTAAAGAGTCAAATAGCTCTTTAAACTCGCCAATTGAAGCACTAAAACCTTGCTCTGCAGCCATGCTCAAGCCCGCCGAATAGACAAAGTGCAGCAGTAAGTCTCTGCGCCCTGCAAGGGTTACGTTGTTTGGAGCGGCTTCTAGAGTCAGGTCATCAGCAAAACGTTGCGCCATCACTTTTTGAAAAGTACCTTGGCTGAAAAAAATCGCCATTGCCCACACTAAAGCCTGCTGTTCTTGTAGAACATCGCTTTGCTCACCACGCATTGCCACATCAAAGCTCAGTGGGTACAGATAATCATATAAAGAAATGGCTTGCTGTTCACCATACTGCTTTCTTAACTGGCTTAACTTTTGGTAGTAAATCGCCACTGGTAAGCTGGCTAGCTGCGGATCTTTCAATTGATTGAGGTTCTTATAAGCACCAGCGACTTTTAAACCTAAATCCTCTACTGGCTCAACCTTAAACTGCACCTGCTGCTGGCTAACGTCTACTGCTTTAATGCTAGCTAATAGCTCATCGGCTTGTAACTCTGGGAACAAACGCTCTGCCAAGCGCAGCGCTATGTGTTGCGCCATGCTGCCCGGTAAGCTTAATTGGCCTATCTTCCATTGACCAAACTGCAAGCCTTGATTTGAGGAATGTAAACTAATCTCGCTGTTTACATAACCTTGGTAAATGCTCGTAGGCAAGGCAATGCTGCCACGCAGGCGTAACTCAGATTCGGCAAACGCTGCTTCAGCATCTAAACCACTAAAAGCTGTGGAAGATAAAGCTAACAAGCCATCTAGCTGTTGTTGGCTAAGTTGAATATCAACCGATTGCTGCCCGCCACGAAAAAGCTGCAAGTTTTGTTTAAGCCAGTCTTTAGCATCGGCAACTTGCCGAGCACTCACCGAAGGAGGAGTAAGCACGCTAGCTTGCTTAGATACCATCAACGCAAAGGCGATTAATACCGCCAGAGCAAGCAATAAACTAAGGCTGAGTAGGGCAAACAGTATTTTCTTCATATTACAATAAAGCCCCTCGGTGGGGGCTTAGCAACTACCTAGTAAGGTTTTATTTAGTTTCGGCTAACCACTGCGCTACGTCTTTAGCGAAGTAAGTTAAAATGCCATCGGCACCAGCACGTTTAAAGGCAAGTAAAGATTCAAGCACTACCGGGCGCTCGGCTAACCAACCATTCTCAATGGCGGCTTTATGCATCGCATACTCGCCACTTACTTGGTAAGCAAAGGTAGGCACTGCAAAGGCATCTTTAACTTGGCGAACCACATCCAAATAGGGCATACCTGGTTTTACCATTACCATGTCGGCGCCTTCTTCAATATCTAAAGCCACTTCGTGTAGTGCTTCTTGACCATTGGCGGGATCCATTTGGTAAGTCTTTTTATTGCCACCTTTTAGGTTACCAGAACTGCCCACTGCATCGCGGAATGGTCCGTAGTAACTAGAGGCATATTTGGCTGAATAAGCCATGATCATGGTGTTGTGATAACCCGCTTCCTCTAACGCTTCTCGAATAGCGGCAATTCTGCCGTCCATCATATCCGATGGCGCAACAACATCAGCCCCTGCGGCTGCATGAGATAAGGCCTGTTTCACCAGAATCTCGGTGGTTATATCGTTTTGCACATAACCATCGTCATCGATAATGCCGTCTTGGCCATGCGTGGTGAACGGGTCCAATGCCACATCGGTCATCACTCCAAGTTCAGGAAAAGCTTGTTTAAGTGCGCGCACCGCTCGTTGCGCTAGGGCATCATCGGCATAGGCTTGCTCTGCCAACAATGACTTTTGCTCAAGCGGCGTTACCGGGAACAAGGCAATCATCGGCACACCTAAGGCCACTAATTGCTCAGCTTCTTTTAACAGCAGATCAATGCTAAAACGCTTTACACCAGGCATGGACGCAACCGTTTCTGTTTGGTTTTCCCCTTCAATCACAAACATTGGGTAAATCAAATCATCAACACTTAACTGGTTTTCACTGGCTAGGCGACGAGAGAAATCATGACGGCGAATTCGACGCATGCGGGTGGCAGGGAACATTCTTGATACGCTCACTCAGCGCTCCTTAATTATGTTGCTGTTAGCATCTAGCGCTACTTTAAGCGGCTAATGCTTAGCGAGCAAGTGTATGTAACAGTTTTTCTTAACAGTTTCAGAACAGCTCAGGCCATGCCACCACAGCGAAAAAAAGCATAGATAATATGTGATTACACTCGCGTTCAAAGGAAAACGTTTCCACATTTGATTTACATTTGTTAAATTATAGATACTACATCGCCTAGTCACTGGTCGTGACGCCAGCACATCTTATAGCTAGTGTTTTCAACTTAGTCACAAGCAAAACCGTTTTCTTGGAGTATAAATGGCCACAATTAAAGACGTAGCAGCTGCCGCCGGTGTTTCTGTCGCCACCGTATCTCGGGTGGTCAATAATGGCCCCAAAGTAAGTGCCAAAAACCGCGACCTTGTAAAGAAGGTGATGTTAGAGCTAGGCTATCGGCCTAACGCCAATGCCCGCGCTCTAGTTACCCAAACCAACCCTACTTTAGGTTTAGTGTTTAGTGAGCTAACAGACCCATTTTTTGCCACGCTAGCTGGCGGTGTAGAGAAAGTAACCCGCAACAACAATATCCAGTTGTTGATCAGTAATGGTTTAGTCAGTGCAGAGAGTGAAAAGCGCGCCATTGAAACGCTTTTAGAACAGCGTTGTCAGGCCTTGGTTGTGCACTCTAAAGCCTTAAGCAATCAAGCCTTAATTGACTACGCAGAAGCCGTTCCGGCTTTAGTGTTAATTAACCGCTATATCCCAGAAATTGCTCACCGTTGTGTATGGTTAGACAACCAGGCCGGCGGAGAAGCAGCCGCTCGTCACTTGTTATCATTAGGCCACAAAAACATTGCCTGCATAACAAGTAGCTACGACATCGAAGATCCACGCTTGCGTTTAGAAGGTGTTAAGTCGGTATTGAGTGAAGAAGGCATGCCCTTAGCTGAACATGCCATTGCCTCATCTGATCCTAATGAAATTGGCGGCGAGATTGCGGCGCAAAACCTATTAGCGCGCGGCTTAGACTTTACCGCCCTAATTGTTTACAACGATTCCATGGCGTCTGGCGCCATCACCGTACTTTGCGACAACGGCTATCGAGTACCCGAAGATGTATCGGTAATAGGCTTTGATGACGTATTACTGTCTCGCTACTTGCGTCCTAAACTCACCACCATGCGTTACCCTATTGAGATGATGGCGATGGAAGCCGCCGAGATGTCTTTAGCCTTGGCTAGTGGCGAAAGTGTTGCGCCTATTCATAAATACGTGCCTACGCTGGTAAAACGTGATTCGGTAAGCCAACCTAAAGACTAAGCAATCTAAATACCTAATTTGTCTCGCAGGTTGTAATACACCGCACCCAGTGCGGTGAATGGCACCTGCAAATGACGTCCTCCCGGGAAACGATAGTGATTAAGTGAAGCAAATACATCAAAACGCTGCGCTTGGTCACTAAGCACTTCGGCTAACAGCTTACCGGCCAAATGAGTACAGGTTAAACCATGGCCGCTGTACCCCTGCAAGTAATAAATGTTGCTATCGAGCCTGCCAAACTGAGGCATTCTCGAGTATGTAAGCAAGAAGTTTCCGGTCCAAGCGTAATCAATCGCGGTCCCTTTTAGTTGCGGGAACAGGGCCTCGAATTTAGGCCTGATTTGCTTTTCTATAGACGCCAAAGGCTTAGCGCCATAAACCACTCCTCCGCCAAACAATAAACGTTTATCTGCGGTCAACCGGTAGTAATCAAGTAAGTAGTTACAATCTTCCACACAGTAGTTTTTTGGTAATAGCTGCTGACACAGCTCATCACTTAAAGGCTCAGTGGCTATTACTTGGGTGCCGCAGCGTATCGCCTTATCGCTCAGCTTTGGCTCAAGCTCACCCAAGTAGGCATTTCCGGCAAACAATAGATAGTTGGCAGTAACGCTGCCATGTTCGGTAGTGACTTTGGCAGGCTCACCCGCTTGGTAACTGAACACTGCCGATTGCTCATAAATCTCACCACCTAAACCAAGTACCGCTTCGGCTTCACCTAGAGCAAGATTAAGCGGATGAATATGCCCACCTTGCATGTCCAATAAACCACCTTGGTAGGCAGTGGTACCTACTATTTGTTCTAACTCCGTTTTATCTAACAATTGCAATTGGTGATTGCCAAAACGCTCCCAATTGGCTTTTTGCTCCTGTAAGCCTTTAAACTGCTTAGGGTTGTTGGCGGCAAAAACACCACCGGCTTGGTAGTCACACTCAATATTATATTGGGCGATGCGAGAACGGATGATTTCCCCGCCCTCAAAGATCATTTCATTCAAGGCTTGGGCAGTATTTTTGTCATAGCGCTGCTCAATTACGTCCACGTCGCGACTATAACTGTTAACCACTTGTCCGCCATTGCGCCCAGTTGCGCCAAAGCCCACCTTGGCACTCTCTAACACCACCACATGGAAACCTTTCTCGGCGAGGTGCAAGGCCGAAGACAAACCACTAAAACCAGCACCAATAATGCAAACATCACAACGAATATCCTGATTTAACTGAGGAAACTCTCGCTGGTTATTTGTGCTGGCAGCGTAATAAGACGATGTGTGTTGTTGCATGGTGCTCTCCAATGATCTGTTTGCCCTAGTTACTGCTACGCAGCACGGCGTTTTGCCGCTGCCAAAAATTGACTAAAAATGGCTTGCGATACCTTATTTTCGCTGGCTTGCCACTCGGGATGCCATTGCACAGCATAGAAAAATGGGTGTTCAGCAAGCCGAAACGCTTCTACCAAACCATCCTCTGCTTGCGCCTCGACCAACAAAGGATCAGCGAGCCGATTAATGCCTTGATTATGTAAGGAGTTAACCTGAATCGTATCGCTATCTAACCAATCGCCCAGCCAGCTGTCTTTAGCAAGCTGCAAAGAGTGCTGTTCAGCATACTTTTTAGTGAAGTCTTCGGTATCCGGCTCTCGGTGTTCTACACAACCACCAAGTTGATAGACTTTGTGATGCAGGCTGCCACCTAGGGCGACATTCATTTCCTGAAAGCCGCGACAAATTCCCAAAACAGGTAAGCCATGCTGTTTAGAATATTCAACAATAGAGAATGCCAAGCTATCGCGCCCTCGGTCTAAGCGCGGCTCTAAATGCGTAGCGCCATATAACTCCGGGTGCACGTTAGAATGGCTACCGGTAAATAATACTCCATCTAGGCCATCTAATACCCGTTGCAAACTTCTCCCTTTTAGCTGGTGAGTCAGTAATACCGGGGCTGCGTCATAGCTTTCCAAAGCGTTTAAGTAAAACTCATTAACACTTTGCACCTGATATAAACCTTGCGGTTTATGACAAGTAATAACGCCAATGAGAGCTTGTTTATGTTCCATATCCTCTGCAAAACCTCGTCAAAATTTAGCAAATTTAATTAAAGCTAAATTGGCACACAAAAGACTAAATGTAAAATATATTTAACACCCATTATTTGAAGTCGAAGGGTAAAAGCTAGATAATTCCGAATATAAAAGAGATTTTAAGACAATATGCTGAGCTTTCTGCCTAAAGCTAACTAGAAATGAACGCTTTTACTAAACAGTAGACGGAAGGCATAACGCAACCACACAACAACAACGACCAGATTTAAGGTAAATCAATAGCAGCTAAGGCGCATAATCGGTAAAATCGCCCAGCAGTTTTCATTGGAGTATGGGGCAAATCCTCAGTCATGGCAGAACAAGTAAGCATCAAAATACATTTCAACTCATCCGCAGACCAAGCGGCAACTATAGATAAAGTTCCCGCGCCAAAGCCCCCTTTTGACTTACGCAAAGTTTTTGCCGCATTGATAGTGCTTGCCTTAGTTATATTCGCTTTGCTGCATTTAATGTGGCCAGCTAACGCAGAACCTACAGCCGAGTTGAATGCCACCAAAAGCCAACAAATCAGCCAAGTTGAGAACACTGTTGATAAGGAACAATTACCAGCTATAGAAGCTTCAACTGAGCAATCTCACGCCGAACAAATTGAAGAACTTACAGCTGAAAGTTCACCTACAGTGGCTACAGAAGAACCACAGCTGCAGCTCTCAACAACGAAACAGGCTGTTAGTGAGCCGGTAGTCGCAGTAACAAAGAACACCTCAAAAACAAACCAAGCTCAGCCGGAAACCGATACTGCACAAGCTAAGCAGCAAGCTGATCACTTAGCCAGCACCTCTCCCAGCACTTCAGAACAAGCAGAGCTTGCTAGCGAGCAAATAAGCATACCTGCCGCTCAAGCTAAGGTTGTCGTAGAGCCAGCAGCAAGCAAGGTTGAAACAGCAACTAATGAAGAGGCCATTGCGGCCGAAAATGTTGATAAGAAGCTTGCTCACAGATCTAAGCAAACCAATATAGCATCGAGCCAAGTCGCTCGAGCCCAGCTAAGTTCTGCCATTAGCCAACGAGAGCCAGTGGATAACTTAACTCGGGTTGAGCTCAGTCAAATTCAGCAAATCTATTTGTTTATGGAGTTGCGTGAGATGCAAGGTCAAAGCATTCAAGTAAACTGGTATCGCCAGCAACAACTTCAGGCATCGGTTGAATTAGACATCGGTGGCCCACGCTGGCGCACCAATGCCAGCAAACGCTTTGACTTAAACAGTCGCGGTGACTGGCAAGTCGCGATATACAATCAACAGCAAGTACGCATTTTTGAACAAAACTTTACTGTGGAATAAGCCAATAGGCTTGCAGTGACACTAAGCAATGGTAAATTGATTAAGTGGCTTAGTTGCTTTCAAATAATTAAAGATATGCAGGTGACGTTATGGAACTTGAGTTAATTCGCAGCGCGTTAGGCTGGGGAGCCATTATCAATATTGCGGTATTGCTGTATTGGTTTGCTTTTTTAACCCTAGCTCACGACTGGACCTACAAACTGCACTCTAAATGGTTCAACCTTAGCGTAGAGAAGTTCGACCGCTTTCATTACCTAGGCTTGGCACTATATAAAACCGCCATTATTGCGTTTTACGTTGTGCCATATATCGCCCTAGGTATTGTGTTAGATTAATCGGTATACAGCACGATCGACTCAGGTTCGCTGATTGAATAGCCAGCGGTGGCTACCCCTTCAACAGTTTGAACTTGAGTATTGATGGTTCCTTCAACCCAAACAGGTTCCCATAGGTCTTCTAGCTGTAAACCTTTTGAGTGAGTAACATAAACAATTTGGTTTGGCGGTGGTGGTGGATAATGCAAACAAGCACCAAAGTACGGCACCAATAAAAACTCCTTCACCAACTCCCCTTCGGTATCCAGCGGCACTACAAAGCCCGGAATACGGATTGGCTTGCTGTCCAACTCTTTATTTACGCTCACATTGAGATTTTGCTGACCGGCCTGATCCAACGGTATGTTGTGATCAATTTCAGGCATCGGCATGTTGCGTTCATTTTCTGGCAGCAACTCGTTCCAAACGTCTACGCCATTGGCCTGTAGGTTCATGCTAACCAGCAATAAACCCACTACGTAATAAGCTAGTTTCATGTTTTACCCTTACTAAATTTTTATGCTCATGCCATCGCTAAGCGAATATCGATAAGCGCGCCAAGCAGGTAGTACGCCAGCTAAAAAGCCCACCACAACTACGGCCAACAATAAGTAGCATTGCTCTACAGTAGGCCAGTTTAACACTAAATAGAAACCAAACTGATTAAGCAGTATAGGTTTAGCTGCCCCTAAAATTAGATACATGCTGGCTAAGCCAAGCAAAGCGCCTAGCGCACTCAATAACAAGGCTTCAATCAGTAACAAACCAAAGATATGTCGCGGTTTAGCCCCTACCGAGCGCAAAATTGCCATCTCTCTACGTCGTTCTTTTAAGATCACCATCAAGGTGCTTAACATGCTCATTAAGCCAGTGATAACCACACAAATGGATACCGCTAACAGAGCACTTTCGGCAATGCTTAATATGCCCCACAGTTCTTGCAAAGCCACTCCTGGCAATATTGCTAACAGCGCTTCATTTTTGTATTGATTAATCTGCCGCTGCAAATTAAAAATTTGTAAGCGTGATTGTGTGCCCAGCATCATTGCGGTGATGCTTGAAGGCGTTAACTGGGCTTCGGTAAACGGCTGTGTTTGCGGCGGCAGGTGAATCGCTTCGATGCCAGCAAGTGAGGTAATCACCGTTCTATCTACTGGCGTACCAGTAGGTTTTAAAATGCCGCTCACCTCAAAAGGGAACTGGTCATGATTAACAAAACTTACTGCTGCAATTCCGTGTGCCACTACAATTTTGTCACCCAGTTTATAACCCAACTTGCGGGCAACTTCGGCGCCCAATACCACTTCAAAGGTATCGTTTAATTGCTGGCCTTGGGCAAACTCTAAAGGCTGTTTATTGGCGTATTGATAATGTTCAAAAAAGCTATTGGTGGTGCCCATTACCCGATAGCCGCGATGCGAATCCCCCAAAGAAATAGGAATCGACCATTTTACCGACGACTGACCTGCAATTTCTTGGTAACTGTCCCAGCTAATATTATTGGTGGCATTACCAATACGAAATACTGAATAAAGCAGTAATTGAGTAGGGCCACTGCGTGCACCCACAATTAAATCGGTGCCAGAAATGGTTGAGGCAAAACTCGATTTAGCTTGTGTACGTAGATTTTCCACACCTAGCAATAGGGCCACACTAAGGGCGATGGTAAGCAAACTAAGTAATGCGGTACCACGCCTAGCCCACAAACTATGCCAAGCCAATTTAAGCAAGCTCATGTTGACCTCCCAAATTAAGCGCTGGCAAATCAACCACCTGATGGAAACGATTAGCTAGCTCTTGGTCGTGACTCACCAATAACAAGCTGCTATCACAGTGCTCTAACTCAGACATCAACAGGTTCATAAAGTGTTCGCGATTGGTTTTATCCAATGCTGAGGTGGGTTCATCGGCAATAATTAACTCAGGAGAGCCGATCATTGCGCGGGCCGCAGCCACCCGCTGTTGTTGACCAATGCTCAACTGACCCACTGGCTGATTAAGCTGCTTATCAGGCAACTGCAGATGCGATAATAAACGACGCGCTTCATCCAATACCGACGACGAGCGGCTTAAAGCTCGCTGCCGACGTAACTTAGAGAACTGACAAGCCAAAGCGACATTCTCGAGTACCGACAAGTAGGGCAACAGGTTGAACTGCTGAAATACGTAGCCAATATGATCGGCTCGCAGTTGGTCACGTTGCGCTGCTTTTAAGCTGGCACAATCTTGTCCCATGAAACTTAACTTGCCCTGTTGCGGGCTAATCACCCCAGCAATCAAGCTGAGTAGCGTAGATTTACCACAGCCGCTTGGCCCATGAATAAAGGTATGGCTAGCCGCAGCAATAGTTAAATGAGGAATATGAATGGCCGGGAGTGTTTCACCCGGCCACGCAAATACCACTTCTTCTAAGGCTAATAGAGAAGCAGACTGGCTCATATTATAAGTTCACCTTGTTTTGCGCTGGCGTAACATCAAACGCTACTTGGCCACGCTCACTAGCACCTTGTACTTGGATTTTTTCCATACGAGGGAAAAGCTTAAACAACTCTAGGTCGAAACTTTTCAGTTCATCTAAGTGATGACAATGGAAGTGGTAAGTTAAGCGGACATCCTCGTGGCTAGCATGAGCAGCGTGGTCATGATCGTCATGGCCTTTATGCTCGTCGTGCGCAGCGTGGTCATGGTGATCGTGGTCTTTGTGCTCTGAATCCGCTTGGTCTAGGCTTCCCCAATGCTGAGTCACTTCTTCAAGCTCACATTCGCCACCGGCAAAACTAAACAAACTCATGCCTTGAGCTGCTTGTTTTTTTGCGTCATCCAATATCTTGTGCTGTTGCTCGTTGACTGGTGCATGCTCAAAACCAAGAAAATTATCGGCCGGAGAGTGGATTTCAATCTCTAGCTCTTCACCACTGGCGGCAAAAAAGAGCTCGGCAACACCATGTTGGTGAGCAGACTGGGCGCTAGCTGCGCAAGAAAACAGGCCAAAAACGGCCGCATATATAGGCGTTAACTTCATTATAAGTATCCATGATTTTTAAAAAGTAAGTGGCTAAATCAATCAATACCAATCTAACTAAACTGGCTAACAGCAAGGAGCAAGCGTGTTTGCTTAACGCTAACCATACTCAGCTGTATTGCGAGATTCAAACCTTGTTTAGCTAAATTAGCAACTCATGGACGGTGGAGAGCGGGCACTAGCAGCGAGCGCATGCTGGCTGGTGTATAAGTAAACAGTTCTAACAAAAGCTTGGCGACGTTTAAGCAAAACAATCAGCGGTACGCTGCTTACTATCGCCGTTGCCAGTTTTTCTAAATTAAAACAGAGTTGGCAATGTAGCTCGGAGTGCTCTGGATCAAGCCGTTCAACTTGATGTTCAGCCCAAGCCAAGACAAACCAAGACACTGATAAAATCAGTATGCATGTAAGTCTCTTTTGCCAAGTCTGTAAGATCATTCTGTTTCCGATACTGCTGGTAAATTGGCTTATTCAGACAATAGTTTAATTTCGTAAGAGCCAAACTTGCGAATATTTATCACACCATTGTTAAAGATTAAATACTGGCCCTTAATTCCTTGCAGCTGCCCTTCTACCAAGGGATTTTTATCTAAGTTAAAACTGCTTATTTTGCTTGGATATTGAGCAACAGGAAAGTTTAAATCGATCACTTGCTCATCGGGCAATTCACTTATGGCTTCTAAGCCAAAGCGCTCTGCTAAATCGGCCAAGGCCTCACCAATTTGTGGCAACAATCGTTCACGCTCAGCTATCAAATCTAGCTCTATAGCATCGCCTTTCAACATTGCTCGCCAATTGGTTTTGTCTGCCACCAGCTTAGCTAATTCTATTTCTACCAAACCAGAAAGCTGGCGCGTGGCAACTTTAAATATTGGCAGGGCTTGAGTAGCACCTTGGTCAATCCAACGTGTTGGTATTTGGGTATGGCGAGTAATGCCCACCTTTAAGCCAGAGGTGTTTGCCAAGTAAACATAATGAGGAATCATGCAATTTGCTTCTCCCCACTCTGGCTCACGACAGGTGCCTTGGGCATAGTGGCAGGTTTCAGGCTTCATAATGCACATATCGCAACTGGCCAGCTTACGCATACACACAAAACAATGGCCTTGCGAGTAACTTTTCTTGGTGGCTTTACCACAGCTTCGGCAGTTTATTTTACCGGTAAACTCAAAAGCTAAAGATTCACCGATTAGTGGATTAAGATGTAACTCTTGCTCGCCAATAGGCAAATAGTACTGAACTTGTTCGCCCAGTTCTGCTCGCATTTTTGATAGATGTCCCTGCACGGTCCGCCACTCTCTGAAGTCTTATTATGGCTGAGCAGTGTAAAGCAAAGCGGGTAACTGTCCAAGCCCACAGAAGCCATAGCATCAATAGGGATAATTATCGTCGCTGCCCAGCTCTAGCAGCATTAACTGTTTTAACTCGCCACTGCTCACCAGCATAGGTATAGTTTTATCAAAACGTGTTTGTAGATAACGCCCCCGCGGATTGGCGGAAAAGCAAAAAGTAGAGCTGTAATGCAATACGTTTTCCACTAGCACATAATCACCAGCCAATTCTGGCTTTTGCTCTAGCAAATAATTAATGTCTTCTTGGTAATTTAATACTGCATCCACGCGCTTATGGTGCAACAACTTTATCATTTGCTCTAAGCTTGCGTACTCACGGTAATTCACTCCTTCCGGCAAAAGATCTTGCCAATCGTAACCAAGCTGCGAGACCACTTGCTTGCCAATGAGATCTTGCGGAGAGTGATAGTGCCCAGCCAATTCGGGGCTAGTTAACATGTCGCTACGATCTATTTCTATCGGGAAAGTTGAACAGTTGGCACGAGTAAAATCGTCAGCCGCCCCGCCAAACACAATATCTACCTGCTGCTGATCCAGCATGGCAATACTGCGCAAATAGGGCATAAACTGAACGTTGTAGGTGTGATTGGGGAAAACCCGTTGCAACAAACCAAAGTAATAACCGCTTTGATCTTTGTTGGAATAATTTAGCCACTCATCGGTGGCTACTTTAATACTATTGCTGTCAGCCAAAGCAGAGCAATGAAGGCAGAGTAACAAAAAGCAACGAAGGCCATTCATTAGGCTAAACCCTATAAGTGGTTCACCTTTTAAGCATAGTAAAGCCGCACCAAAGGGTGCAGAAAATGTTAGTTTTTACTAAAACATCCCCTCAAGGATTCCGGTCTTTTTTGCCAAACCAACCTTAGTAATGTCGTCAGATACCCGCTCGGCACCACGTAACATAGCGTCGATCAATTCACCCGCATCAAACTTGGTTAAGGCTTCATCAGCCCCCACTTGGCTAGCCCTATCAACACTAATTTCGCTAGATAACGAGGTATGTAAAATAATGTAGGCATTAGCAACACCAGGGTCACTGCGAACTTCAAAAGTGAGTTCGTAACCATCTAGGCCCGGCATTTCAATGTCACTCACCAGCACATCAATTGGCTTACCTTGAGCCGCGGCTTGCTGCATCATTTTAAATGCAGTGGCACCATCGCTGGCCATTTGATAGTCAATTTCTATGCTATCTAGGGCACTGGCTAACTGTTTACGGGCGGTGGCCGAATCGTCCACCAACAAAATTTTAAGCTGCGCAAGAATCGCTTGGTCTGGCAAGCTTACCGAAACACGTACTCGGTCTTCATCATCGGGGAAAACCGTGGCAATTAGCTTTTCAATATCCAATAACTGCACCAGTTTGTCATCAACCCGAGTCACTCCGGTTACATAAGCGTCTTTGCCTAAAGAGCCCGGTGGTGGATCGATATCGCGCCAGCGACATTCGGTTATTTTTTCGATGCCACGCACTAAGAAGCCGACAGTTTGGCGGCTAACATCGGTAATAATGATCGAGCAAGACTCAAGCTCTTCTTCGGCAATAGGTCGGTAACCCACGGCGGCAGCCATGTCGATCACCGAAATTGTTTGGCCACGCAGCGAGGCAGAACCCAGCACATATTGGTGAGAATGCGGTAGGGCAGTAAGTCGGGTATAAGGCACAATTTCACGCACCTTTAAGGTGCCAATTGCAAATAGCTGATTTAGGGACAGCCTAAAGTGCAATAAACCTTGGGTTTGACTAGTGGCGCTACTCATGAAGCATCCTTACTCTATTTAGATAACTTTCAACGTTATACCGCTTCAGCTGGCGTGTCTAATAAATAGGCATCTTGCTGGCGAAACCGCTGACAAATTTGTTTAACTGTGTCACTACTACACGCCGCGTGTGGCTGGGTGGCAGCAACAACTACAATATCAATTGCTGGCAAGGGAGGCATTGTTTTAGCGCACAATTCTTGCAATTCGCCCTTGCTAGATCGCGCCAGAGCGGCTACGGCTAATCCTTGCGAGACCAATCCATACAGGCCACTATGATTGGCACTGGTTGCGAGCAAACGATAAGGTATGTCTGCCTTATCTAATCCATCAATCGCGCTGGCGTGAAACTTACAATCAGTTTCATATAAGGCTAATGGCATAGGCCGTAATTGACTTAAATCGCGATCTTTATGGCTTACCCAAACGCCTTGGTCATGGCGCAACAAATAACCTTCATCACTATCTGGGCTGCGAGTAAGAATGGCCAAATCAAGTTCGCCTTGATCCAAGCTTTCTCTTAATTTCACACTGGGTGCAGCAGACAAGCGTAAACACAAATTGGGAATGGTTTGCTGCAATAACTCGCACAATAAAGGTAACACCGACACACTATAATCGTCTGGGCAGCCAATGCGTAAGTCCACTCTATCGTGGCTGTGCTTCAACTCTGTGACAGCTTGGTCGTGCAAGCTAATAATACGCCGCGCATAGCTCGCTAAGGCTTGACCAGCAGGGGTTAGCACTAAACTACGGCCTTCTTTTTCAAACAAAGGGCTAACGCTTTCTTGCTGCAATTTTTTCATTTGTGCACTAATTGCAGACTGGGTGCGAAAGGTTTGGCTAGCCGCTCGGGTAAAGCTACCGCTTTCTACAAAAGCCACTAAGCTGCGTAAAGCATCAATGTCCATTTCAACCCATCACCATTGTTAATAGTTGCCATCAAAAATAATCGTTATTCAAACTACAAGCAACTTGTCACACTAGCCGCATTACCTAAGCACAAGGATTCGCTATGATTTTGCACGACTACTTACCCTCTGGAAACGGCTACAAAATTCGCTTATTGCTTAGCCTACTAGGCCAAAGCTATCAACTTAAAAGCTATGACATCGTGAAGGGTGAATCACGCACTGCTGAATTTTTAGCATTAAACCCTAACGGCAAAATACCTGTGCTTGAATTTGACGATGGACGCTGCTTGGCAGAGTCTAATGCTGTTTTGTTTTATCTAGCCCAAGGAACACCGTTTTGGCCGCAAGATGCTTGGCAACAAGCTCAAGTTATAAAATGGATGAGTTTCGAGCAATATAGCCATGAGCCAAACATTGCCAGCCCACGATTTTGGCTTACCCACGCTGGCGTAACAGCAGAGCGTCAGGCTCAGTTAGCCGATAAACAACAGCAAGGCTACGCTGCATTAGCGGTGATGGAGCAGCACCTTAGCCAACATGATTATTTTGTGGCGAACACTCTTACTATTGCTGATATTGCCTTGTATGCCTATACCCACGTAGCTGAAGAAGGCGGATTTGATTTACAGAAATTCCCAGCCGTTTTGGCTTGGTTAGAGAGAGTGGCTCAAGTAAACAACTATGTCAGCATTAACGATGATTCAGCACGAGTAAACTAGAGCAGTAAAAAAGACCAAGCCGACAATCGGCTTGGCCAAACGCTTACAATTTAACTAGTAACTTTCCTTGGTTTTCGCCGCTAAACAGCAAATTGATGCCTTCGATGGCTGAACCTAAGCCTTCTAAAACATGAACGCGATACTTTAACTTGCCCGCTTGCAAGTAGCTGCTTACTTGCTGCATTAACTGTGGAGCTTTATCCAAATGGTCTGGCATGGTAAAGCCTTGAATAGATAAACGCTTTTTAACAATGGGGATCCAGTTAGGGCCAGCCGAAGGCTGCTCGGTGTTGTAATCGGCAATCATTCCACACACTACGATGCGACCAAAAGCATTCATATTATCAATGGCCACTTGCTGGATCTCACCACCGGTATTTTCGAAGTAAATATCAATACCATTGGGTGTTAGCTCAGCGACTTTTTCGGCAATATTATCGGTTTTATAATTAACAGCACCATCAAAGCCTAATTCTTCTACTAGCCAGCGACATTTTTCATCGCTACCAGCCACACCCACTACGTGCAAACCTTCGGCCTTGGCAATTTGCCCAACCAAAGAGCCTACCGAGCCAGCAGCTCCGCTTACCAATAAGGTTTCCCCTGTTTTTGGTTTAGCAATCTCTAACAAACCTTGAGCGGCGGTCATGCCTGGTAAGGCTAAAACTGCTAACACCGCTTCCGCAGGTAAACCAGCAGGAATAATGTTTATCCCAGCACCATTACTGACAGCTTGTTCGGTCCAGCCAAACATGCCCATTACCGTAGCACCTACCGGAAACTGCGCATTGCGAGATTCGATCACCTCAGCAATACCGCTAGCGCGCATAACATCACCTAAAGCGACCGGAGGAATGTAACTCTCGGTATCGGCGCTCATCCAGCCGCGCATTGCTGGGTCTAAGGACATATGTGTTTGTTTAACCCTAAACTCGCCATCTTGCAAAGCCTCTACAGCGTGGCTGCGGCTTTCAAAGCAACTGGCTTCAATGTTAGTAACAGGGCGCTTGACCAAATGAATTGATTGATAGCTCGACATGCAGGCTTCCTTAAGTGAATAGTATTCATCATTATTTACGCTTTCATTGTAAATAGCTTTACAAATAGGAATAAATAGCCCTTTAAGCTAAACTTTATTGCCTTTTAGACAAAAGTGACCCTGATGGATAAGTTACGCGCCCTGCAATATTTTGCTCACCTTGCTGAATCTGGCAGCTTCACCAATACTGCCAATGCCTTTGATGTGCCGCCCTCCTCGGTATCTCGACGGATTGCCGATTTAGAAGCCTTACTCAAACAACAATTGCTGCACCGCAGCACTCGTCAGGTAAAACTTACCGAGTTGGGCGATTTATACTATCAGCAGATATTACCAGCCTTACACAGCTTAAGTGATGCAGAAGACCTGCTTAAACAACAGCAACATCACCCCAGTGGTTTACTGTCAATTAGTGCGATGCCAAGTTACGGTGAGCTATGTTTAACGCCTATTTTGAGTGAATTTTCACAACGTTACCCAGACATCGTGTTAGATCTTCACTTTAGTGATCAGTTAAGTAACTTGCGCCGCGACCAAATAGATATCGCAATTCGTGGCGGCACCGCACCCGACGAACGCATTGTTGCCAAAAAGCTCTCGAATAATCATTTTGTTTTGTGTGCTTCGCCAGAATATTTAGCGCGCAATGGCCAACCACAAAGCCCTCTCGAGCTTAATCAACACCCCAGCTTACGCTATCGAAGCCCAGAAAAAAGTGCTGCCTTGGTTATATAAAGAACAACAAAAATGGCAAGAATTACATCCACCTATTCGCTTAATTAGCAATCATGGTACAAGCTTAGTCAACGCAGCAAAAAGTGGTGATGGCATTGCTTTACTGCCAGAGTGGGGAATTAGCCAACAACTTGCCGAAGGCAGTTTAGTGCGTTTTTCAGTAGGCCAAGATATACGTGTATCGCCTGCTGAAGCTACCGGCATTTACCTTTTGTACCAAGGGCTTAAGTATCAAATTCCTAAGGTAAAGGTAGCGGTAGACTTTATCGTATCGCAACTAATGCAGCAGCCTAGTGAATACTTAGGCTAACAAACAAAGCAGCCAACAGTTAAACCCTGCGTGTTTAACTATTCAGCATATTATGCTGATGTTTCCACTAAGCTGTTCAAACTTTGCACTTTTCTCTGCAAACTTGTTTGTTAAGATAATGTTACGTTCGATTCTTGATTACTTGGTCTACTTTTAGCAACAAGCTCTTAGCAAAAGGAACTGTTTATGGGCGAGCCGGTCAGTGACCAACAATATGTGCGCTTTGTTGACGTTAAAAAAAGCTACGATCAACGCAGCTTAGTGGTAAAAAACTTTAATCTTGATATTCGCAAGGGTGAGTTTGTTACCTTGCTAGGTCCTTCAGGCTCTGGCAAAACCACTTGTTTAATGATGCTCGCCGGCTTTGAAGATGTCACCAGTGGTCAAATTCTAGTAAATGGCCAAGCGATTACTAACGTTGCACCTTACAATCGCAATATTGGCATGGTGTTCCAACACTACGCATTATTTCCTCACATGACCGTAGCCGAAAATCTCGCTTATCCCTTAGCGGTTCGTAAACTTCCCAAAGAAGAAATTAGCCGCAGAGTGGCCGACTCTTTAGCCTTGGTAGAACTAGAAAGCTTTGGCAAACGCTACCCTGGGCATTTATCTGGCGGCCAAAAACAACGGGTTGCCCTAGCGCGCTCACTCATCTTTGAGCCTTCGATTGTATTAATGGATGAACCGCTAGGCGCATTAGATAAAAACCTTCGCGAGCAAATGCAGCTGGAAATTAAGCGGCTGCACGAAGCCATCGGCTTTACTGCTATTTATGTCACCCACGACCAAACCGAAGCACTCACAATGTCAGATCGCATCGCCGTATTTAACGATGGGGTTGTGCAACAATGCGCCGCACCAGACGTGCTTTATGAGCGCCCCGAAAACGCCTTTGTCGCCGACTTTATCGGTGAAAACAATCACCTCAAAGGCAAGGTACTCAATCGCGCTCAAGGCTTAGCCAAAGTAGAGCTAAGTGATGGCAGCGTGGTTAGTGGCCAAGCCATGGATTGCCCAGAGTCTGGCAATGCTTGTGTGCTGGCTGTGCGCCCAGAGAATCTATTTATAGAAAGCGACAAACATCGCTTTGATAACCGAATTGAAGCAGAGTTTATTACGCGCCTCTATGTGGGCGACTTTATTCGCTACTTCTTTAAGCTTCGTGACAAAACCGAGCTCATGGTAAAAGTGCTCAACGATCACGATGCACCACAAATTGCCGCTGGCACAATCACTAAACTAACGTGGTCCGTTAATGACGGGTTAGCTTTTAATCCACCCCCAAGCTCTTAATGGTAAAGGATGGTACCTATGAAACGTTTACTTCCAGTTCTTGCTCTCGCGTCGGTCTGTAGCATTGCCAATGCCGACCAACTCACCGCCGTATCCTTTGGTGGTGCGTATGGCGCAGCCCAGCAAAAACATATGCTAGACCCCTTCATGAAAGAAACCGGCCACAAGATTTTATTTGAAAACTACTCCGGTGGTATTGCCGAAATTAAAGCCCAAGTAGAGAGTGGTAACATTCTTTGGGACGTGATCGACGTAGAGGTGATTGATCTCGAACGCGCCTGTTCAGAAGGCCTATTAGAAGTGATTGACCACGCCAGCCTACCACCTGGTGATGACGGCGTGCCTGCAGCAGAAGACTTTAGCGAAGCAGCACTCGCCAATGAATGTGGCGTGGGTAACATTGTTTGGACGGTGCTTTATGCCTACAACAACGACACCATTAAAGGCGGCCAACCTAGCTCCATAGCCGACTTTTTCGATACCAAAACTTACCCTGGGAAACGTGCTTTACGTAAGCGCCCACAAGTAAATTTGGAATGGGCACTGATTGCCGATGGTGTGCCAAAAGAACAGGTTTATGAAGTATTAGAAACCGACGAAGGCCAAGCTCGCGCCTTTGCTAAGTTAGCCACTATTGCCGACGACATCGTTTGGTTCGACAGCTGGTCACAAGCGCCGCAATTGCTCAATGATGGTGGTGCCGTGATGGTTCAATCGGCCAACGGGCGGATCTTCGACGCCATTCAAAGCGAAGGAAAACCTTTTGAGATGGTGTGGGATGCTCACTTATATGACCTGGACGTTTGGGCCATTGTAAAAGGCACCAAGAAAAAAGACTTAGCCATGGAGTTTATCCGTTTTGCCACCAGCTCAAAACCATTGAGCGGCATGCCTGAGGTGGCTTACGGCCCTACTCGTAACTCATCTTACGCTTATGTAGATAAAGCGGTTATTCCAAAACTGCCATCTTCACACCTGGATAAAGGTGTTAAAGCATCTGGTGAGTTTTGGGCTGATTATGGTGAATCCTTAGGTGAGAAATTTAACGAGTGGCTGCTGAAGTAATAGCAACTTAGTTAGAGGTGAAGATGGATAACAACAGCCTTAGCGTTGAAGAAATTCTCGAGAGCAAACGCTTGCTTAAACGCAAAAAGCGTATGCTGCTGGCATTTACCATGCCGCTGTTGATATTTGTCTTCATCACCTTTATCTCCCCCATTGCCACCATGCTATACCGCAGTGTTTACCACCCAACGGTTAGCCAGTTAATTCCTTTAAGTTTGGAGGAACTAAGCACTTGGGACGAAGCTGGCGATCAGCTTCCTAATAGCCAAGCCCTCAAGCAATTTGCCATTGAGCTGCAAGGGCTCTCTAAAGAGCGCTTATCGGGCAAGCTAGCCGAAGAAGTGAATCGGCTTAAACCTGGTAGCTCTAGTTTAATAAAATCCAGTGCCAGAAAACTTAAGAAAAAATCTCTCGAAGAATTACAGCAAAGTGGCGACACCTTGTTGCTTGGTTACTCCAAAAAATGGCAAGACATCAATTTATGGCGTGCGGTAAAACGCTCTGGGCAAGCCTTTACCGACAGCTACTACCTTACAACCTTTGATTTAAAGCGTAATCCCGCTGGAGAGATCGAGCAGCGCGATACTCAAATCTATTTAAAGCTATATTGGAAAAGCTTAAAAATAGCGCTAATTATTACTTTTTTAACCGCTTTGTTAGCCTATCCTTTGGCCTACTACTTGGCCAATGCGCCCAGTAAAATTGCCAATCGTTTAATGGTGTTGGTTTTATTGCCTTTTTGGACCTCACTGCTGGTTCGCACCACCTCTTGGATAGCCATTTTACAAACCAACGGCGTGGTCAACTCAACCCTGCAAGCCTTAGGCTTGATTGATGAACCCTTTGAAATGCTCTACACCCAATTTGCCACCATCATTGCTATGACCCATATTTTGCTGCCATTTATGA
This sequence comes from Agarivorans sp. JK6, assembly GCF_045277145.1. Classification (NCBI taxonomy): domain Bacteria; kingdom Pseudomonadati; phylum Pseudomonadota; class Gammaproteobacteria; order Alteromonadales; family Alteromonadaceae; genus Agarivorans; species Agarivorans sp. JK6. Next base: position 4,533,073 of record NZ_CP113525.1, read on the forward strand.
TTTTGCCTTTGTATAGCGTGATGAAAAATATCGACCCGAGTTATTTTCGCGCGGCGCTGTCTTTAGGAGCGAGGCCAGTGCCGGCTTTTATCAAAATTTACCTACCAATGACCATCCCAGGGGTAAGTGCCGGCGCTCTATTGGTATTTATTATTTCGATTGGCTACTACATTACCCCAGCCATAGTCGGCGGTACCGAAGGGCAGATGATTTCTAATATTATTGCCTTCCACATGCAGTCTTCCAATAACTGGGAACTCGCAGCAGCACTCGGCTCGTTATTGCTAGCCTTAATCATTGCTCTGTACTGGGTTTACGATCGCTTTGTTGGCGTAAACAATATTAAGTTGGGCTAAGCATGAAAAGTTATCCTAAATATTTCACCTTCTGGCATATCTTAGCTCACTACGGCCTGCGCTTTTGCTCGTTATTGGTGCTGGCATTTTTGATGCTGCCAATCATGGTAATAATTCCACTCTCGTTCAACGTAGAGCCCTTTTTTAGTTTTACCGAGGGTATGTTAGCGCTAGAGCCCGAGGCCTACTCTTTGAAATGGTATGCCGAAATCTGGCACGACGATAAGTGGTTATTAGCAATTAAAAACAGCTTTTTTATTGGCATATGCGCCACCTTAATTGCTACCGTATTAGGCACCTTAGCGGCAATTGGTTTAAGCAACCCAGCTATGCCCTGGCAAAAACTTTGGATGGCAATCTTATTGTCGCCGATGATCGTGCCACTCATTATCACAGCAGCAGGAATGTACTTTTTCTATAGCCAGCTAAACTTGGCAGGATCTTACCTAGGCGTGATTTTAGCGCATGCTGCCTTGGGCACACCTTTTGTTTTAATCACCGTAAACGCAGCATTGTCTGGCTTTGATTATTCCTTAGTTAACGCATCACTAGGCCTTGGCGCACGCCCTCTCACCACCTTTTTTAAAGTTATTATGCCGCTCATCCGCCCTGGTGTAATATCTGGCGCCCTGTTTGCTTTCATCACTTCATTTGATGAAGTGGTGGTAGTACTGTTTTTAGCTGGGCCTGAGCAGCGAACCATTCCGCGACAAATGTTCTCTGGTTTACGTGAGCAAATTAACCCCACCATTTTGGCAGTAGCCACTTTATTGATTGTGATTTCTGCCATGCTGCTATTTACCATTGAGTATCTGCGCGCCCGTAGCGAGCGAATTCAAAGTGGAGAACTAGATAGCTAATCTATTTATTACAACAACTTACATGCGTTTATTTTATCTTGGCTATTTCACAGATATAAATTGATCATAAACAAGCAATTCACGACTATCCTCTAATCTAACTCCCTATATTCACGCTTTAACACCTATTATTGCTGTGCTAATCCTTTGAATTTAATTTTAATAGCAATTACCTATCGTAAAGATAGATTCAATTGCTTTTACAAATCAACGCGAAAAATTGATACTAGACCCATCAAACGAACACACCTTATTAGAGTTTACGGAGAAAGATATGTTAGAGAATCGCGAAGGCCAAAATGTACCAAGTGTTACTTTTCATACTCGTCAAAACGACGCTTGGGTAGACATTACAACAGAGCAGTTATTCAAAGATAAAACCGTTGTTGTTTTTGCCCTACCTGGTGCATTTACACCAACTTGTTCATCAACACACTTACCACGCTACAACGAGCTAGCTGGTGTTCTAAAAGAAAATGGCGTTGATGAAATTGTATGTTTAAGTGTTAACGATACGTTTGTAATGAACGCATGGTTAGCCGACCAAGAAGCCGAAAACATTACTGTAATTCCAGATGGAAACGGCGAATTCAGCGAAGGCATGGGCATGCTAGTGGGCAAAAACGACTTAGGTTTTGGCAAACGCAGCTGGCGCTACTCTATGTTGGTGAAAAACGGCGTAATCGAAAAAATGTTTATTGAGCCAGATGTTGCAGGCGACCCGTTTGAAGTATCAGATGCCGACACCATGCTTAACTACATTAATGCCGACGCTAAAAAGCCTTCTGCAATTAGTGTATTTAGCAAGCCAGGTTGTCCTTTCTGTGCCAAAGCTAAGCAATTGCTACATGACAAAGGCATGGCTTTTGAAGAAGTAATACTTGGCACCGACGCCACCAGCGTAAGTCTTAAAGCGATTAGCGGCCGCAGCACTGTTCCACAAGTATTTGTAGACGGTAAACACATTGGCGGTAGTGAAGAGCTAGAAGCTTACTTAGCTTAAGTAATAAAAATTCAGGCGAGACGGTCTACTCGCCTGAACAACTCAATTCGCAGGTTTCAAAGGTAGTTATCATGTCAAATTCAGAAGTTAAGCAATCTGTAGATGTAGCCATTATTGGTGGCGGAACCGCAGGTTTAGCCGCATACCGCGCCGCAAAAGAGCATACCGATTCGGTATTAATGATTGAAGCAGGCCCCTATGGCACTACGTGTGCACGGGTAGGTTGTATGCCAAGTAAATTGCTAATTGCAGCTGCTGAAAATGCCCATCAATATGAAAAGTCGGCCCAATTTGGGGTTAACTTGGGTAAGCCGCAGATTGACGGCCACGCTGTGATGCAGCGGGTAAAATCTGAACGCGACCGCTTTGTGGGTTTTGTATTGGAGTCTGTAGAAGGCATCGATGCTAAGCACAAGCTAGATGGCTACGCAGAATTTGTTACTGAGAACCAACTTAGCGTTAAACATAGCGATGGTTCAAGCACTCAAGTTGAAGCTAAGCGCATTGTTATTGCTAGCGGCTCACGCCCAGCTTTTCCAGCACCTTGGGCCGAGCTAGGTGACCGCTTATTGGTAAATGACGATATTTTTGAATGGGATACCTTACCAGAATCGATTGCGGTATTTGGCCCAGGCGTAATTGGCCTAGAGCTTGGTCAAGCCTTACATCGTTTAGGTGTAAAAGTACTAATGTTTGGTGTGGGTGGCGCAGTAGGCCCACTTACCGACCCAGCCTTAACTGATTATGCCAATACCACTTACGCCGAAGAGTTTTATTTAGATTCAGACGCTAAGGTTGAGTTAATTGAGCGCAGTGAAAATGGGGTCAAGCTTCGCTATATCGATAAACAAGGTGCAACAGTTGAAACTGAAGTTGATTACCTCGTTGCTGCCACTGGGCGTAGACCTAATACCGATAAACTGGGATTAGATAAGCTAGATATTCAGCTTGATGAACGCGGTGTGCCGGTTGCCGACCACTACACTTTGCAAACATCGATAAGCCACATTTTTATTGCCGGTGACGCTAGTAACCAGATCCCTCTGCTGCACGAGGCCGCCGACCAAGGCAAAATTGCTGGAGATAACGCCGGACGTTGTAAAGAAGTGCGCGCTGGTTTACGTCGCACGCCAATCGCAGCAGTATTTAGCGATCCGCAAATTGCTATGGTGGGTGAAAGCTACCGCGATATTGAAAAACGCTTAGGCTCTTGTGGTTGCTTTGAAGTTGGCGAAGTAAGCTTTGAAAATCAAGGCCGCAGTCGAGTGATGTTAGTAAACAAAGGCATTGCTCACTTATATGGTGAACAAGGCACAGGCCGCTTTTTGGGAGCAGAAATTATCGGTCCAAATGCCGAACACTTAGCTCACTTATTGGCTTGGGCGCATCAAGCTAAAATGACGGTTTCACAAATGCTGGATATGCCGTTTTATCACCCAGTGATTGAAGAGGGCGTGCGCACAGCATTACGCGACCTAAACGCTAAGTTGCACCTTGGTCCAGAAATGATTGATGCCTGCATGGAGTGTGGAGTGGGTAGCTAAACCCTCAAAAACGCTACAAAACAAGCCCTGTGGTTAAACGCCATGGGGCTTTTTTCATTTAAGTGACTAAAAAATCAATAAATATGTTAGCATCCAACTATTGCCAACAAAGCTTATCATTACGGGTAGTTTGCTCTATGCTATTTGCAGCTTTGTTGAAACAAGGATGAACGATACAAACGCTTATGTCTGCTTTTAGATTTTTTATTAGCTTAGCTCTAACTTTATATTTGGCCTGTTATAAGCCTGCAATTGCTGCCGATTTGAATGCCAGTTCACAGCAAATCTACTTAGCAGAAGACCAACAAGTATTACCGCATCGCTACAGTGATATACCTAGCTGGCTAAATAAACTGAGCCAAGTTGATCGGGTAAAACTTAGTGGCGGCAGCTATTGGCTAGTAAAAAAGATAAATATCTCTCAACCAAATCAATGGATAGCCAATGTAGAAGGCCCAGTTATTGAGAACATTGATTACTATCTGTATTCAGAAGGTAATCAAATGCGTCACCTGAGTAGTGGCTACTTACACCCCTACGAATATTTGTTTAGTTATGCCCGCCACATTGACACGCCAAGCTTAGGCGGATACTGGCTGATTACCCGCATTTCTAGTCAATATTATACCGAACAACCACAGCTCAGCTTTGGTCACAAGTCAGACATGAGCCAACTCTATCATTGGCGAGCCAGCGTAATCACCTTATGCCTAGGCGGCTTGCTGATCCTAGCAATATATAACGGTGCAGTAGGGCTAGTGCAGCAAGATCGCGTATTTGCCTACTTCAGCGGCTACTTATTTTCCATTACCCTAGCATTGGCCTTGGTTTTCCATGTTGCTGCGCACTTATTACATCTACGCATTACCCAATTACACCTATTACCCGTGTTGTTGATTCCAATCTTTAGTGTATTGTTTTACTGCCGTTTTCTTAGTTTGCAGCAATATGCACCGAAGCTGTGGCTGGCAAGTCGCTACCTAATTGCACTGTGCTTACTCAGTATTCCGGTTGCGGTTATTTGGGTAAATTGGGCGGTAATTTTGGTCTACTGCGTGATCTTACTGTGGGTAGTTTTAGCGCTTTCTAGTGCTTTACAATGCTGGCGTCAAGGCTCGAAACAGGCGCAGCTTTTCATACTATCAACCCTACTATTACTAATACCCGCGTTACTGTTAGCAATGGCCGTTGTGCCTAAAAACACCACCACCTTGTTGGCGGCCGACTTATCCATTCTACTTAGCTGTATTTTTAGCACCTTGTTCATGTCACTGGCGTTGCACTACAAATTTAAGCGACTCACCTTAGAGTCCTTATTAGTCGCTAAGCAGTTGAGTGAAGAACGCGATGCTGCTCGTTTAGATGCCCTAACTGGCTTAAAAAACCGCTATGCCTTTAACGAATATGTAAGCAATATTGAATTTGATGAAGAGCATCACACCAGTCTCGCCTTGGTCGACATTGATTATCTGAAAAGCATTAATGACCATGCCGGCCACCAAGAAGGCGATAAGCTAATTAAGCTGGTGGCTGAAGCGCTCAACATGGTGCTCAGCGACCAAGTTAAACTTTACCGCATTGGCGGTGATGAGTTTGCGGCCTTTTCTGACACCTTATCTTGCAGTGAGATTGACGAAAAACTGGCCATTGCCGACAAAATCATCCAACTTAATGGCACCGCACAAAGTGGTATTAGCTTTGGCAGCGCCAGCACCGATGATTGCCAAGACGCAGAACAGTTGTTTTACCGAGCAGATATGACCATGTACCAACAAAAAGCCCAACGCAAACGTAAATCCAAGCTAGTTGCGCTTAATCAACAACCCTAGGGGCTGTTTATCTTTCGAGCTGACTTTTGCAGCAATAGGAGTCGAGCAATAGCTTGATATGGTGTAACTTACTGGTCTAAGACATCCACTAAACTTGTTGCATAACTTTTCTCATGGAGTTGACCATGCTTATTTCCCCACAATTAACGGGCAATATCGCTCGCAATTGTCATCCGCCAGGCTGTAAAGCCTATTTGCAACAACAAGCGGATTATATTCAACAACAAGCGACCATAAGCGGCGCAAAAAAGGTGCTGATTTTGGGAGCCTCTTCTGGCTTTGGTTTAGCCTCTCGCTTAAGCTTAGCCTTAGCAGGAGGAGCCGATACCATTGGCGTATCCTTCGAGCGCGGCCCTAATGAAAAAGGCTTGGGCAGTGCTGGCTGGTACAATAATATTTTCTGCAAAGAACTCGCCGAGAAACAGGGTTTACTAGCAAAAAACTTTATCGGTGATGCCTTTGATCCAGCCATGCGTAGCCAAGTCATTGAGTACATTAAGCAAGAGTTTGGCGGCAAAGTTGATTTGGTGATTTACAGCTTGGCTACGGGTAAGCGCAAAACCGAATCAGGACAATGGCACTCGGTACTAAAAACCACCGACGCGCCACTACATGGCTTAAGCATTAACCTAGAAACCGAACAGCTAGAACCTCAGACTGTAGAATTGGCCAATGCTGCAGAAGTGGAAGCCACCACTAAAGTCATGGGCGGCGATGAATGGCGAAACTGGATAGATGCACTGCAAAAAGCCGATGTATTAGCCCAAGGCTGCAATACCATTGCTTATTCCTATGTAGGGCCAGAACGCACCGCCGCGATTTATCGCGATGGCACCATAGGCCGAGCTAAACAGCACCTACATGTCACTGCACAAGAGCTGGATAAACAGCTGCAAACGCAGGTAAGCGGCCATGCCTACGCTTGTGTATGTAAAGCCTTGGTAACTAAAGCCAGTGTCTACATCCCAGTAATGTCGCCCTACATCTCTTTACTGTACAAAGTAATGAAAGAGCAGGGCAGCCACGAAGAATGCATTGAGCAAGCTTATCGATTATTTAGCCAACACCTCTATCCACAAGATGGTCAAGTTCGATTAGACACACTAAATCAGCTTCGTATTGACGACCTAGAGCTAAGCCCACAGGTGCAACAACAAATAGACTTACGTTACCCCACGGTCACAGCGGATAACTTCAAACAAACCACCGACTTTGACGGTTACAAAACTGCGTTTTTACGACTAAATGGCTTTGCAGTAGCTGGGGTAGACTATCAGCAACCTTGCGATGTTGAGGCTTTAAGCCAGCTCAAACCATGATAGACATTCACACAATTAGCGCCGAACAAACCCTAGCAATTCGCCAACAAGTTCTATGGCCTAGCCATGATTTGGCGTTTTGTCGAGTACCTGAAGATGACACTGGTGAGCACTATGGTGCTTACCTTAATGGCCAACTCATCATGGTGGCTTCGTTATTTACTAGTGGAAACGAGATTCGGCTGCGTAAATTTGCCTGTTTGCCAGAGCACCAAGGGAAAGGATACGGAAGCAAAATGCTCAATTACATGGTTGAACAACAAGCGGGTAAACCATTAACTAGTTTTTGGTTTGACGCACGTTGCAGCGCTATTGGTTTTTATCAACGTTTAGGCTTTTTAGTGACGAGTGAAGTGTTTGATAAACACGGCGTTGACTATGTAAAAATGGCAAAAGCACTTTAGGGTCTGTTGATCTTTGGTGTTGAAATTTTGTTCGAGATTAGCGGGCTTTAATCGCGGCGAGCACTTAGAAGCCTAGTGGGCTAAGCAAGAAGTGCTTAACAAAGAATAAAGTTCGCTTACCCGAACCCTTCGGGCAGCATTTCTTAGCCATTTACTCAGCGTTAGCGAGTGATTATTAAGCCCACTTAACTGCTCACTCACTGCCTTGCCTAAATGGCTAATAAATTGCTGCAAAAACCATCAGCAAAGATCAACAGACCCTAGTAACAACCTCCCTACAAATTGCAGGCGAAAAAAAAGGAGAAGCAATGGCTTCTCCAATTTTTCTGTCGGTCAACAAAGGTCAGATCTTATTTCTTTCGATATCGCGCCAATCCTTGGAACGATGGAAATAGAGTAATGATAGCGTTTTCTTGATGCAAGCATTTTCCCGGTCAATCACAAGAAACTAGATCGAGCTCACTTAAATTAGAGGCATCCGTGATCTAGATCAAAGAATCGTTGCATTTGATTACACGCCAAGCCTAAGCAACTGTTTTCAATAAATAATTGCTATTTTCACTCGAAAATTCCAAGTTAAAAAAAGCAGCGAATTGCGTGAAAAAAATTGAGCAATATCAAGGGATAAAACGATTATTTAAGTGGCTTTATCACTTATCAGCTCGACAAAGCCACGGTCGTTGAGCAAGCGACTAAATCAGTGAATAAATATCGAAGCGGTGGGTTTTAGTACTTAAATGGTTATGGGCAACTTTACCTGCTAGAGGTTCTGCATAACTGGGCCTTTTTACCACTACCCGTTTTTGTGCAACTTTCAAAGCTTGCTCCAACAACAAGTCTGCATCTAAGTCGGCACCTACCAGTAGCTGAAAAACTCGCATCTCTTTTTTAACTTGTGCAGATTTTTTCCGGTGAGGATACATGGGGTCTAAATAAACCACGTCGGCCTGTAATTGTTGATGAGCTAGATCATCAATACTGCTTGCGTATATCAAGCGCATTCGCTCTGTAACCCAAGAGCCAATGTCGGCGTCTGCTTTAGCCCGTCGTAATCCGTCATCAAGTAAGGCTGCCACCCAAGGGGAGCGCTCTAACATGGTGACCTCACAACCAAGGTTGGCTAATACAAAAGCATCTCTGCCTAAACCCGCTGTGCCATCTATAACACTGGGGCGTTGACCTTTTTTTACACCAACCGCTTTACTCACCGCTTCCGCACCACCATATTGACGGCGATGGGCAACTCGGCCCGCTAGAAAGTCGACTTTAACGTCGCCCAATTTAGCCTCATCGCAGTAGCGCAAGGCTAAGCTCTCACCATCTAGCACCAAGCAAAAACCGGTTTCTGGCAGCTGTTCACATCGCTGCATAGCAAAGCGCTCTATTAAGCTATTGGCGTAGTCAGTGTCGGCGGATTGCTCACAATACAAACGTGGCTGCTGGCTGTCCAAGGCAGGGCTCCATAAAGAAATAAAACAAGTTTAACAGATGATGCTTAGTTCAGGACCAACATCTCAATAGGAACGGGCTTGCCAAAATGATAACCCTGCGCAAAATCGACTCCGATGTCGGCCAGCACCTTGTTGATAGCCTCATTCTCAACAAACTCTGCAATGGTCTTCTTACCCATCACATGAGACATCTGATTAATGCTTTTTACAATGGCTGCATCCATATGGTCGTTTTCTAAATCACGAATGAAAATACCATCGATTTTGAGGTAATCGATGGGCAAGTTTTTCAAGTAGCCGAAAGATGATAAACCAGAGCCAAAATCATCAAGCGCAATTTTACAGCCTAATTTACGCACCTTGTTAAAGAACTCGGTGGCAACGTCCAAATTAGCAATGGCCACTGTTTCAGTTGTCTCGAAGCAGAGCTTGTTCATTGGTAGCGCACTATCTTCCAGCGTTTGCAGCAGCCAAGCAACAAACTCTGCGCTGCCTAAAGACTGCCCAGAGAGGTTCATTGAGCACATATTAAGACGGGTTAAATGCCCTGGGTTTTCCGATAGCCACTGCAGTGTTTTTTGAATGACAACTCGGTCGATTTGATCTGCGAGGTTGTAGTTTTCTGCCGCGGGTAAAAACGCCCCAGGAGGCACCACTCGGCCTTCCTCGTCGATCATTCTTAATAGAACTTCGTAGTGGAGGTAATCACTCTCACTCGGTTTAACCGGCACAATAGCTTGCGCGTACAATAAGAATCTTTCTTCACGTAGCGCTTTTTGAATACGGGTTACCCATTCCATCTGTCCTTGGCGCTCAAGCAACATCTGGTCGTCCATTTGATACAGATAAACACGGCTACGGCCTAAAGATTTTGCAGTGAAACATGCGTTATCAGCTTGGGCCAATACCTCTTGAGAAGAACCCTGCTGCTGCTGGAATAGGGTTACGCCGATACTGCAACCAAAGCTGAACATCCGCTCATCACGAACGTAGTGAGTATCGTTTAGTCGGTCAATCACCAAGTTAGCGAAATCTAAGCTGCCTTGTTGCGAGCTATCTTCAAGTAAAATGGCAAACTCATCACTGCCCAAACGAGCCACCACGGCAGACTCTGGGATCATCTGTTCCAATACTCCGGCGACTTGCTTCAAGGCCTGATCACCCGAACCATGACCAAAGGTATCGTTAATCACTTTAAACTGGGCTAAATCGATAAAGAGCAAGGCGTGTTGCTGCTCACCAGATAATGAAGAATTAAGTAACAACTCTAAACGTCGCTCGAAGAATCCTCGATTATAGATGCCGGTGAGCAGGTCAAAATTGGCATGAAAATCAAGCTCTTCTGCCAAGCTACGGGTAGCAGTAATGTCTTCACACACCAACATGAATAAATCTTCTTCTGCCATTCGCACAAAAGATTCTTTAAACCAAAGCTGCTTATTATCACCATTGTTATAGGCGATCTGTCGGGTAACTTTATTACTGCCAATCCCTTCAAGATATTCTAACAAGGATACTTGCTGAGACTGCTCGGCATACAAACTACGAAGCTGAGATAACTCCAATTGTTTTTTAGACATGCCAAGATGTTTAGCAGCCACTTGATTACAGCAAACAATTACCCCCAAGCGGTTCACCAACATTAACAACGCCGGGCTTTGCTCAAACAACAAACGATAGTGTTGCTCACTTTGTTTAAGCTGACGATGCTCTAACTGAATTAACTCTAAATCTCGCAACTCGAGCAATACTTGTTCAACAATACCGTTGGTGGCGCTTTGTGGAGTTAGCGCAAAATCATAAAGTACATTGCGGCTCTCAAGGTTTAGCTCCGCTTGAAATCTGACTTTTTCACCGGCTAAACTTTTAGCAATGGCATCTCGCAGCTGCTGTTTTAAAGGCACTTGATGTTGCCACACATGGCTATCAAGCAAGGAATTACCCACGATGTAATTTGCTCGCTCGCCGAGTAACTCCATCAAAGCTTGGTTTAACAACTGTACGTGACCATTTTCGTCTAACAGAGCGCTGGCTTGCTCGGTAAAAGTAAATACTGACTGAAGATTTTGCTCATGCTCCGCCAACTCTCGTTGAGTGCGGGTTAACGCTCGCCAAACTCCGTAAATAGCCAAACTAGCAAGTAGCAAAGTAATGCCTACTAACAAAGCGCCTTGATAACGCTGTGGCAAGGTTTTATAAGCTTGCTGATTAAGAAAATGACTATTCTCGGCCAAGTTACCGCGCGATACTTTCCAGCGGACTAGTTGCTTATTATCAAACAAATAGGTTTGAGGTCCACGGGCACTAATGGCAATGTCGCGTACATCAGTGCCTTGCAGCACTTGTAACACGGTGTCACCAAGAGCCTGACCCAATGGTTGCGGCAAACTAACAAAACCACCCACCGCACCATTACCTATCGCATGCTGCCATAGGCTATAAATAGGTGCTCTAGACACCATAGATAAAGACTGAACAGCTTGCTCTGTAAGCTGGGTATTACCAATTTGCGATTGCTGTAGAGCCCCCAACAATACTGCTTGCTTGGCACTTAACAGCGAGGTTTTTGCTTTTACTTCTTCATAGTCTTGGTCTTGCCAAAGGGTATAAGGAATAGCAAATTGCTCAGCCAGCTGTACAAACTCTTTGGTGATTTCACTGCTAGCTTCGCTATCGTCTACTAGTAAGTAAATTGCTTCTAAATCTGGGATTAGTTGACGGATCAGCAACAGATTTTCACGCATTGGCAGCTGTTCGTGAATCCCCGTTATACGCCGCTCCCTAGGTCCCATATAAGCCGAAAGGTCGGCTCCAGCAGCCACAATTGGCGCTTGAAGTATCGCTTCATCTTGCAGAGCTAAAGCAGTGTGTAGGGCTTGCTCGCCCACAGTCACCACTAAATCAAATTGGTAGTAAAGAATGATTTCATTAAGCAAATCGAATTGGGCTAAACGATAACTAGGGTCTTGCGAAGGGCTTGGCTCTATTCGGTGATTAAATAACCACACTGAACGATTACCCAATTGTTGACGCAAACCTCTGTCAAAGCTGGCATCCCACTGTAAACCTGCAGGATAAGAGTTAAGCATTAACACCCGAGCGGTGCGCGCTTCTGCCTTTAACGACAATAGCGCTAAACTAAACAACACCAGCAACAAAATTGGCTTAATCACCTGATTCAGTGAATAGACTCTTATTAATGAATTACTCACAAAAATAAACGGCCACCCTTCACATTTATCACCAATTATTAAGCCTTTATCGACCTTGACACTATCACTAGGCGTAGCCAAGTCACTTCTGTAGAATATGTTACCAAATTGCAGCAAGGTCTATCATATTTATGAATATTTTGATGGCTCTATCACAACTCGAAGTGACCGGAGCCGAAGTCTACGCTACCCAAGTTGGCGATCGACTCACTCAACGGGGTCATCAAGTATTTTACGTATCAGATACCTTAAGTTGTCCGCATAAAGGCCAGCACTTTAGCTTGCGCTTTAACAAACGTAGTCTTCCTCGCAGAGTATGGCACGTATTGTATCTTATCTATCTAATTCTTCGATATAAAATTCAACTGGTACATGCACATAGCCGTGCTTCTGGGTGGTCTTCTTATATCGCCTGTAAGCTAACAAATACGCCAATGGTTACCAGTGTGCATGGTCGCCAACCAGTGCACCGTTCACGTAAAAAGTTTCACGCCCTGGGTTATCATGCTGTCGCAGTATGTGAAAACATCGCTCAGCAAATTATTCGTGACTTAGGTGTGCCTAGCGAACAAGTAAGTGTGGTTCGCAATGGCGTTGATAGCCAACAATTTTCTCCGCTCTCAGCTGCCAATAACGATAAACCCATTATTCAAATCATCGGGCGATTAACCGGTCCCAAAGGCGAGCTTGTTTATCAATTGCTTAAACAATGCATTGATTTAGACGCCAACCAAGTACAAGTGATTAGCGGTAGTAAAGTGGAGCCACGCTTTGCAGAGTTTGAAGATAAGGTAGAATTTTGCGGATACAGCGACAACATACGCTCGACAATTAGCCAAGCAGATCTAGTTATTGGTGCAGGGCGGGTAGCTATGGAAGCCTTGTTGTGCCAAAAGCCGGTGTTTGCGGTGGGCGAGGCAAAATCTGTTGGATTAATCAACTTGGATAACCTACCTACAGCACTTGAGAGTAACTTTGGCGATATTGCTTTAGAAGGTAAAACGGAACTTGATATAGATTATGAATCAGTCGCAAACCAGCTTAAGCGAGCGATAGTTAGTGCCAGCGTTAGCGACGAATTAGTCACAAATATTAAAGCTGAATACGATTTAGATGAAGTATGTAAGAAGCTATTAAACGTTTACCAAAGTGCCTATGTTTACACCAAAAAGCGTGAAATACCTATCATCATGTATCACCGGGTAATAAATGATGACAGCCAACACGGGGTGTATGGCACTTACGTTGCTGAAGAGCGCTTAGAAGAGCATTTTCAAACCATTAAAGCTATGGGATTGACTCCAATTACTTTCAAAGAGTTAGCTAAAATAGGATTGGAACATCGCTTCGATCACGGAAAACGCTATATCATTCTCACCTTTGATGATGGCTACCAAGACAATTATGACCTGCTATTACCCTTACTCAAAAAATACCAATTTAAAGCAGTAATTTATGCGGTTAGTGGCACCGACCATAACCAATGGGACGCAAGCCACCCCACAAAACCAGATCAACGCTTTGAGTTGATGAGCCCAGAAACTATGCGCGACATAGACCGAAGTGGATTTGTAGAGATTGGTGGGCACACCCTGAATCACCCCAAACTCGCGGAACTGAGCGAGCCTGAGCAACAGCACCAAATAGAGCAAAACAAAAAAGACTTAGAGAGCTTGCTAGGACGTGAGCTCACTACCTTTGCTTACCCCTATGGCAATCATAGCCAGCAGACAAAGCAATTAGCTAAACAAGCTGGCTATGCTTATACAGTAGCCACGGATTCCGGTCCAATAGGCCTGCACCAAGATTTACAGCAAATTCGCCGAATTGTAATGTTCCCCAGCACCACTAAGTTTGGCTTATGGCGCAAAATAAGAGGAAACTATACCTACCGAAAAGCCATAAATAAGAACAACTGAAACTTACTTAGCTAGCTCTTGTAGATGGTCTATCAAACCATCTACTATCAACTCAGCCGAAGGGTGTTCTCCATCAAGCTGATAAACGACTTGATGTAAGCCGTTTATCTGTGGCCAATAGCGATGGACAGGCGTACACATAAAAATACCCAAAGTGGGTGTGTGCGTAGTAATGGCTAAGTTTCTAACTCCGGTATCTGGTGAAACAAGCACATCAAGGTTCACTAGCTCTTTACGCAGCGACTCTAATGAGCCAGCTTCCACTACTCGCAGGTTTTTAATACCTTCTGAGCTCAAAAAGTCCGCTTTCTCTTCTTTACCGACACCCTCATAAAAAATGATCTCGGCATCTGGGTAACGCTGATTAACCAGTTTAATTGACGAGAGACAGGTTGCACGGTCAAACTGTTTTTTTACGGTAGACGCACCCACAAACCAACCTATCTTGGCCTGCTTGGCGCCCAACCTAGGCACTTCGTTAACCTCCAAAGCAAAATTAGGAGTAACTAAGGGTTTATGACCAAAGACTCTGAGCTGGTCAATACAACAATTTAACTCTGTACTAAGGTCACTGCGGAGAACACAAAAGTCATGAAACACCCGTTGCTCAATAACACTATAAGGAAAGCCTACTTTGAACCGACATTGCGCAAACATTAGAAATGCTCGAGAGCGGGCGGTACACGAAAGATCAAAAACAAAATCGAATTGACCTAAACCTTGAATATCTTTCCGCGTTTTTAATAGGCTCAGTTTCTTTTCTCTTGCCGTTTCTACAACATGGATCTCATCAACAAGATCATCGGGCATGCCAATTTTGTAGTGAGATAACACCGACAACACAATCTTCGCGTTTGGAAAAAGGCGCTTCGCTTCAACAATAAAAGCCCTTACCAGAATTAAATCGCCTAAAGCGGCATAGCGAATGATAGCGATACGTTCTACTTTATTAAAATCTACTCGCGCTATTTGTTGTTTGGCACTAGCTTTCGCATAACCACCACGCTCAATCCAATATTTCTTCAAAAATACTCCGCTACTTAGCTAATAAACTAAGACTTAAATTCTCTATTTAAACAAACCTGTTTTATACTTAAACCAATAGCAATAGTTAATCCAATTGCAGGCATATTTGTCTCTATATCTATAATATTCTCGACGAATACGTTTGATAGTGCTCAGCTTTTTTTTCTTCGTATTCTCATCTATTGTTTGTTTGATATCTGAATCTTCACCACGCTGAAACACATAGCGTGGTTCAACTCCAAATTGTAAGACCTCACTCAGCTGCTCTTTATCCATATAATCATCCACTGGATGTATCCAAGAGCTGGCATTTTTTACGAAACGTTTAGCGGCGGAGGGAGTAAGCGCATACGCATGAGCGCAATCAGTTTGTCGCATATATTTTACTATCTGCAGAGGTCCAAGCGGCTCTTCCTCTACAAATTCACCAACAGGCCACAAAGACCGCAATCGACCACGGCCCAATTTAATGTATTCATAGCGTGGTAAAACCTCATCTAGCAGGGTAAACACCTCGTAAAAATTATCGGGAATAAGTACATCATCTTCGAAAACAAATATGGGCTCATCAAGCTCGATACACTTTTGCCACATCAAATAATGACTAGCAAAGCAACCTAACTCACCAGCATTAAGGCCAGCACCGCCCTGCCACTTAGCTCTTGCTTCATCATATTTTTGAAATAGCGAGTGCTCTCCTTTAACGCCATCGACCGCATCAAAGAACTCAAAATCCAATTCCGTCTTAGCCATCTCCCTAGTGATTAGATCTCTACGTCCTGTAGAACGGGATAAACTAATTACAAATATTTTCATCTACAAACCTTGAGTTAATTATGCAAAAGCTTAGCTGCTGCATCCAGCAGCTCATCGAGGTCAAACTCCTCGATACTCACTTCCTCAGAACGAGTTTTCGCTGCTCGAGTAAATATAGCCTTTGTAGGCTGATAATTAGGTGACCACATAGCAAAGTTTGCTGGGTCTTGACGGTAAATAGCTACCATCGGGGTTTTAAAACAATGTGCGAGGTGCACAGTCGCTGTATCTACACTAATAAACAACTTACTATGTTTGATGAGTGCAGCATTCTGTTCGATTGACTCTGTTCCGTCTAAACAAAATACCCCATCAATGGAAGCAGAGATGCTACTAACTAGTTTTTGAGTAACAGGGGAAGCCAAAGCCACAATAGGATAAGAGAAGCGAACCTTAAGCGCTAACAGAACTTCCCTCAACCTTGCTTCCGAAAATGAACGCTTAGAAGTGTTACCAAATGCATTGATCGCTATATAACGACCTTGTTTGTCACCCAAAAACGAAAGTACTTGCTCGTCGATTACGTCGGGTAGATTAAAATGATAGCTAAAGTCATTCACGGCAAAGCCTAAGCTCTTTGCGGCTTCAACAAAATATTGCTGGCTATGCTGACCAGCTACCTTGCTTGCTATATTACAATTTATTAGTGCAACGTTATCCGCTACACCAACATTCGCTTTTGCATTTAAGCAACGTAACATCAAGAAATCTCGGGGTTTAAATACCTCTGCTAAAAAAACAACCGCATCATAGTCTGGCAATTCAGAGAGCAAGCTCCGGACCTGCCACAACTTAGCACGTTTGGGATAACAGTGAACCTTATCGATATGTGGGTCTGCGTCGAACAAATGCCGAGAGTTTGGTGTGCAAAGCACGCCGATGCTTAAATGTTGATTGTTGCTCTTTAACTCTCGATATAGAAAAGATGACACAACGCTATCACCGATCTTGCCATCACCTCGCACTACCAAAATGCTTTGAATGGAACGAGCTGCTTCTAATTTCGCTATTGGTTTATCAAATAACCATTTTCCAATGACAAAGCTGAGTCGCTCTCTCCATTTGAGTAAACGGCCAAACGTATTATCCTTAAGCAAGTAGTTAACCTTCTCTAATAGCGCAAACTTTAATTAATCGTTGTATTATATCGCACAAGAACTCCTTAAGCCTCAGAATGAGCACTAAAAACTTAAACAGTTTCTTTTAATAAGCAGAGTGAAGCATGAAAAAGATTGGTTACACCACAGGTGTGTTCGATATGTTCCATATTGGTCACCTCAATGTATTACAACGCGCTAAGCTAGAATGTGACTATCTTATCGTTGGTGTAACTACTGACGAACTGTCGATACAAGCAAAAGGTAAGAAACCCATTATTCCGTTTCAAGAGCGACTAAAAATCGTTGAGTCGATTAAGTTTGTTGATGAAGTTGCCCCACAAGTAAACTACGACAAAATGGAAGCGTGGAACAACTTAAAGTTCGATAGAATGTTTGTTGGTGATGATTGGAAAGGCACCGAGAAGTGGACAAAACTCGAAACCTCTTTCAAAGAAATAGGCGTGGAAATTGTTTACTTTTCTTATACAGAGCACACATCAAGCTCAATCTTAAGAAAAGTATTAGAAAACATGTATAAAGAGCAAAGCTAAGATTAACCAGCGAGACTAGTCGCGCTGGTTAATCGCATTAAACACACGTTCACAGTTTTTTTGGTCCTGAAAACTAAAGTATTCTTTTATTTTTAACAGGTGATCATCTTGAGGAACAAACTGGTTAGCAAACACCATTCTAATTTTCTCTTCTAACTCTGCTGGCGTATCTGCCACATAACCTGGAAGGTCACGTCGTATATCGATAAACGCTTTGTTTTTCCTAGCCCCAATAAACTTCTCATAATCAAACTGATAAGAAATAAATGGCTTATTCATATAAACAAAGTCAAAAAACACGCTTGAATAGTCAGTTATCAACAACTTACCCATCCTTAACAGCTCAGTCACAGAATACTGACCTTGCCTAAGAATATGAATCCGAGCAGAAGAGAATTGGTCTAAATACTTGGAACTTTGCTGAATGTTTTGATGAAGATAGATGGCAATATGGGCATCATTGTCTTCTAGGTACTGCTTAAAACTGTCACTTTGTAATAAAGCTTTGGTTTGCTTAAACAGTTGTGTTTCTTGAAAAGCATCGCCTAAATTCTGTTCATCATCCCTGAATGTTGGCATATAAACGATCAAATTAGGCCATTTAGCCTCTGCGCTCAAATCAGTCATGCCATCAAAGCGAGGATAGCCAGCGATTACCACCTCGCTATCTTCATACCCGTATTCCTCAGTAAAAATAGCTTTATGCTTCGGTGATAAAGCCATAATTTGAGAGTTAAGCGGAAATACGCTCTTGTGATAAAACTGCTTGCCATTTTTTAGAAACCCAACCCCATGATTGAGCATCACTCGCTTAGCTTTTAAGGTTTTTCGAGTCAGCTTTTTCAAGATACCTAACTCATCAGGAATCATCCAAAGGCCATGAGTCGAGATAATAGCCTCGGCGTGATACATATAGAAATATTGCTTCCACGAGTCGAGTGCGAGCCACTCTTCATTCGATTGAAACTTGTTAATAGAAGGCGAATCATCTCGAATCACATAATAGGCTTCGATAGATGGCGCATTGCTTTTTATCCAACGAAATAACTCGTAACCATTTTCTTGAGCCTGAGTTTCTGTTTCACATAACAACCAAATTTTCTTGTTGAAAAATGGTTTGCTAAAAAAGTACGCAATTCTCGCAGTTTCAGCTAACAAGGTAGCCGTTGAAACTTTAGCTAAATTAGCCACACATTATCCTATAGAGTAACAATCGAGCGGTTCAAGTGAGGAAGTTTAGTTGCCCACCACATGAAAACTATAACAAACTAAAGACTAAACACTGACCTGAAGCTCGGCGTTTAGCCGTTCTAACATAGTAAACTAAAAATTGTACGACAAACGCAGCTGCAACAAGTCATAGTCTCGAATATTGAACTCACCTTCTGGGTAACCTAAGTTGTTGTCGGTATCATTTGAAGTCTCGCGATATTCAGCGCTGAGTGACCATGTGTCAGATAAGTCGTAGCGAATATACCCACCTAATAACATGCCATAAGCTTTATTAAATCGGTTACTGTATGAACCACCCGCAAAAGCACCTATGTGGAATTGCTCATAAAATCGGTAGCGCGCATCAACGGCTTTAATATACCAATAAGAGTTCTGTGCTTCGAAGTCAGTAAGATCGCCGACAAAACCACCACCAAAACCTAACTCAAATTTGTCTGAAAGAATACCGTGATACTCAACAGCTATGTCACCCGCAGCAAAGTTCTCGTAACCTCGGTGATCGCCAATTTTATGCACCCCTAAGCCAACATGAACGCTCGGAACAAATTGGGTATCTTTTATCGACAAGGGCTTGGCATTAACAGTGAATGTGGTGCTTAAGAGTACTGCAAGTACTATTTTATAAGTGATATTGTGCATACAATCGTCCATAAGAGTCTTTAGAAGTATCACGTCCAGCTAAAAACCCAGCTGTTACATTTTGACCAAATAGCTTAAACCCATACATCATGTCTAACTCGTAACCAAGGCTATAGTCTGAATAGTGTTCTTCATTCTTGATAAAGCGAAGAGTAGAAAACAGCTGCTCTTGGTTACTTAATGTATATTGATACTGAAAAGAAAAAGCATGTGCACCCGGAGCTTCATTTATATCTTTTCGGTTACCGCCCCCCCAATGCCCCATCACATTTCCATTATTGGTAAAGCCATTTCGATACATCCAATGGTTATACCACTGAGATTGCCAGCTATTCCATTCTAGACGTAAAGATGACTGCTCGGTGAGCAAAGGTAAGTAAACCCCTGCGCCAAAAGTAATATTACCTAAACGATTATCTCGCCCAATAGCAATATCTTCGCCGCCATACTCGAAATAGATGCTCATTGGTTGGCCAACATCGACATTAAAACGACTGTGAATAGCCATCTGTTGGTTACCCCAAGCGTCTTCCCCGGCTTCATTATGCTGTACACAAGTCGGGCAAAAAAGCGCTTCTACTATATCGCCAAAAGACCGGTTCACACCATCACCGCCATACTGAAAATTACGGCTAAAACCAATCTGCCACCAATCTACAGGCATCGCAGTAATTTGATAACTAATCAACTCAGGACGGTCTTTACGGCACTCCCCTTTTACGTTGATACAATCGACTTCTTCTAACTTGCTGTAGAAGATTTCATATTGAAAACGCCAAGATGTTAGCGGTTTAGAGTTACTAAGAGTGATAGAAGGAGATACTTGTGCATGTGTACTCATCAACATCGATGAGTCGTTAAAAGGGGAATACCAATGCTCACGCATCCCTACATCTAGTTGCATCCAATCGAAACCTAAAGCAACAAATGTTTCAGTGGGGTTGAACTGATTAGCTTGGGTGTAATGAGCGCCTAAGGACAATGCGGCCCAATCAGTTGCTCTCCAGTGCCCTCTCAAGCTACCTTGAATACTGTCCTCAACTTTTTGCCCTCGTGCATTGGCGATACTTTGTTCACCATTTCCCGCTGATAACTCTAAATTTGCATCGGTTAAAGCAAGCTGTTGCTCATAACGCTTTAAATAGCTATCAATGCGCTTATACAGTGCAGGATAAACCTCAGTAATCATCTCCGCATAATGCCTAACTTGAGTAACTGGGTAAGGGCGCTTCATGCCTGGGGCTGATGTGATAGTGATTAGTTTTTCTATATCAGATTCTATAATCCGATTTTGATTTAGCGGTAGGTACAGGGATACTTGCGCTACCCCGCCAAAACTAATTAAAGCAAGGCATCCCGCCAGAATATAGCGCCTTAAGTGACTACTTTTTGAAAACAAAGGGAAATTCCTTTTTACAACCTATATGTGGAGTGCGCTTCAAAACAACAACTGCAACACCGTATACTTACCTAAGCTAATGCCTGAACCACCTTAGCAAAGAGTACAACAAACTGTCGATATGATATTTGTCACTTACCTTTAAGGAACAGTCAAGTTAGTTGTCACTTTTGTAAACATTCAAGCATTTAGCCCCAGTCCAAAATAACCTTACCACTTTGTCCTGAACGCATCGCATCAAAACCTTGCTGAAAATCGTCAACACTATAATGATGGGTAATTATTGGGCTTAAATCGAGGCCAGATTGTACCAAAGATGCCATTTTATACCATGTTTCAAACATTTCTCGGCCATAGATTCCTTTAATCACCAAGCCTTTAAAAATTACTTGGCTCCAATCAATGCCCATATCGCTAGGGGGAATACCCAACATTGCCACTTTGCCACCATGATTCATCAGCTCTAACATAGAGCTAAAAGCGCTTGGCACACCGGACATTTCTAGGCCTACATCAAAGCCTTCGGTCATGTTGAGTTCGTTCATGGTATCTTTCAACGAATGCTTGGCAACATTAACTACCCGAGTTGCTCCCATTTTTTGGGCTAGGTCCAAGCGGTAGTCATTTACATCAGTTACCACCACATGGCGCGCACCAACGTGCTTACAAATAGCCGCAGCCATTACACCAATAGGGCCGGCACCGGTAATCAATACATCTTCACCCACTAAATCAAACGACAAGGCACTGTGAACTGCGTTACCAAAAGGGTCGAAGATGGCGGCTAAATCGTCACTAATCTCGTCGGGTAATTTAAAAGCGTTAACCGCAGGAATAACCAAGTATTCAGAAAAACAGCCAGTACGATTTACGCCAACTCCAACAGTATTGCGGCACAAATGAGTACGGCCACCGCGACAGTTTCGGCAATGGCCACAGGTGATGTGTCCTTCGCCAGAGACTCTATCACCCACCGAAAAGCCACGCACTTCTTGGCCAATATCTACAACTTCTCCCGCATATTCATGGCCTATCACCATTGGCACTGGAATAGTCTTTTGTGACCACTCATCCCAGTTATAAATATGCACATCGGTACCGCAAATAGCGGTTTTGTTTATCTTGATGAGTAGGTCGTTGTGACCGAGCTCAGGCATCTCAACCTGGGTCATCCAAATTCCAGGCTCTGTTTTTAACTTTGCTAAGGCTTTAATGCTCATTCAATCACCCCCAACTCTTTACCTACTTCTGTAAAGGCTGAAACGGCATTTTCTAGCTGCTCGCGTGTATGCGCTGCTGAAATTTGCGTACGGATCCTTGCTTGGCCTTTAGGTACTACAGGGAAGGAAAAGCCAATCACGTAAATGCCGCGTTCAAGTAATTTGTCGGCAAAGGTGCTTGCCAGTTTAGCGTCACCTAACATCACAGGAATGATGGCATGATCGGCGCCCGCTAAGGTAAAGCCCGCTTGGCTCATCTCAGTTCTGAAGTACTCGACGTTATCCCACAGTTGTTTACGCAGAGCATCTCCTTCAGCGAGTAATTCCAATACTTTAAGAGATGCACTAACAATGGCCGGCGCCAGCGAGTTAGAGAAGAGGTAAGGACGCGAACGTTGACGCAACCAATCAATCACCTCTTTTTTGGCTGAAGTAAAACCACCAGAAGCACCGCCCATGGCTTTACCTAAGGTGCCGGTAATAATGTCTACTCGCTCCATCACTTGATGATACTCGTGAGTGCCACGGCCATGTTCACCTACAAAGCCAACGGCGTGAGAATCATCAACCATCACCATGGCATCATACTTATCAGCTAAATCACAAATTCCTGGCAAGTTGGCTATCACGCCGTCCATCGAGAACACGCCATCGGTGGCAATCAGCTTAAAACGCACTCCCGCTTCATCGGCGGCTTTTAAGCATTGCTCCAGCTCAGCTAAGTCGTTATTGGCATAACGAAAACGCTTTGCTTTGCACAAACGAACACCATCAATAATCGAAGCATGGTTTAGTGCATCAGAGATAATCGCATCCTCTGGACCCAATAAGGTTTCAAAAAGCCCAGCGTTGGCATCAAAGCAGGAAGAATACAAAATCGTATCTTCCATACCCAGAAACTCACTCAAGCCTTGCTCTAAGCGTTTGTGAATATCTTGAGTACCACAAATAAAACGCACCGAAGCAGCACCAAAACCGTGGCTATCTAAACCCGATTTGGCTGCCTCAATAAGAGCTGGGGAATTGGCTAAGCCCAAGTAATTGTTAGCACAAAAGTTAACAACTTGGCCTTGTTCAACAGCGATAGCGGCTTGCTGCTGCGAGTTGATTACTCGCTCATGCTTATATAAACCGTCATCTTTTACTTGTTGTAAGAGCTGAGAAATGTGTGCTGAGAAAGCGGCTGTCATGGCAAACCCTATTTAAATCCAGAATAATAGCTGAATTATAGTGTTTTATTTGGCAAATACAGCCTTAAATCTAAATTAAAAACTATTCACTGCGTTCAGCACAATTTACGTAATGTTGATGCAAATCTTGATAGATGTTTTGAGACTCCTCAGTAAAGTATGGGCGCAAGGTAAACAAGATTTTAAGCACCCCTTGATACAACCGAGGTTTGGTGATCTCGCCACCTTTTAACTGAGCACTTTGGTAGCCAATCCAAGCACCAATAATAAACTTAACGCTGTCGGCTAACTCAGCCATTGTTGCATCGTCACCACTTAGAAAGCGACTCTCGCGTAACTGAAAGAGAATATCTCGGCTCCAATTAGCCAGTTCTAGCTGCAAGGCTTGGTATTTCTGTTCTAGTTCAGCATCTCGCGCCAACAGTTCTAACAAGTTGGCGTACATAAAACGAAAACGCCACATTAGCTCAAAGCTGGCATCCAAGTACTGCGTTAAGTGTTCTAGGCTTAACCGTTGATCAGCATGAGGACGAAAACTGCTTTCTAACTGAGCCACGTATAAATCAAAAATGCTGCGGATAATTTCTTGTTTGTTGCTGAAATGGTAGTAAAGATTCCCGGGGCTAATGCCCAGCTCGGCGGCGATATGATTGGTCGTGATTTGTCTTTCGCCGCGCTCGTTGAAGAGTTTGAGAGAAGTATGAATTATTTTGTCTTTAGTTTTCATTTGGCTAAAAAGTTTTCAATGATATTACGTTGATACCTGCAAACGCTGCCAAAATCCAGTTTTTATTAACTAGATTCAACTGGAGGCACAATTGCTATTCACCTCGCCACAGCATAAAATCCTTAGATTAACGGCAATTTTTGGAATGGCAGTATTATGATTATCGTAACAGGTGGCGCAGGCTTTATTGGCGCAAACATTGTAAAAAGTCTCAACGAACAAGGCCATAATGACATCATTGTGGTTGATGACCTAAAAGACGGCACCAAATTCGTCAATTTGGTTGATCTAGAAATCGCTGACTACCTCGATAAAGACGACTTCATAGCTCGTATTGTTTCTGGCGAAGATATCGGCGCTGAATACGGCCAAAAAATTGAAGCCATTTTCCATGAAGGCGCTTGCTCAGCCACCACTGAGTGGGACGGCAAGTACATGATGGAAAACAACTACGAGTACTCGAAAGAGCTATTGCATTACTGCTTAGATCGTCGCATTCCGTTCTTATATGCCTCATCTGCCGCCACTTATGGTGACACAGAAATTTTCAAAGAAGAGAAGCAATACGAAGGCCCACTTAATGTATACGGTTATTCAAAGCTGCAGTTTGATAATTACGTGCGCCGTTTGTTACCTGAAATTGACTCTCAAGTTGTGGGCTTTCGCTACTTCAACGTATATGGTCCTCGCGAGCAACACAAAGGCAGCATGGCCAGTGTGGCTTTCCACCTAAATAACCAAGTAAATGATGGGCAAAACCCTAAATTATTTGAAGGTTATGACGGCTATGGTAACGGCGGACAAAGCCGCGATTTTGTATACGTGGGCGACGTGGTAAAAGTAAATCTATGGTTCTGGAAAAACCCAGACCAAAGCGGTATTTTCAACCTAGGTACAGGCCAAGCAGAACCTTTCCGTGCGGTGGCTGAAGCGGTGATCAACTATCACCAAAAAGGTGAAATTGAGTACATTCCATTCCCAGATCACCTAAAAGGTCGCTATCAAAGCTTTACCCAAGCAAATATCGACAAGCTACGTGCAGCCGGTTACGCAGAACCATTTAAAGATGTTGCTCAAGGGGTCGCTGAATACATGGCCTGGCTAAACAAGTAACAAAAAATACTCAAGGGGCGACAAGCCCCTTTTTAACGTAGGTTATGAATGAAGATTCTGGTGGTAGGCCCATCTTGGGTAGGCGACATGGTGATGTCGCAAAGCTTGTACAAAACCCTTAAACAACTGCACCCAAAGGCGCAATTGGATGTATTAGCGCCAGACTGGTGCCGCCCCATGCTAGAGCGGATGCCCGAAGTAGATAATGCACTGCGCATGCCCCTAGGCCACGGTGATTTGCAGCTTACAACACGTTGGAAGTTAGCCCGTGAGCTCAAACAAAACGGCTACGATTGGGCTATTACCCAACCCAACTCCTTAAAGTCAGCATTAATCCCTTGGTTTGCCGGCATTAAACAACGTACTGGTTGGAAGGGGGAGAGCCGCTACGGCCTGCTGAACGATTTGCGCAGCAACAAACACGACTTCCCATTAATGGTGGAGCGTTATGTTTCCTTGGCTCACCCTAAAGCGTCGATGCAATCAGCAGCTGATCTGCCCACTTATCTGCACCCTCAGCTACAAGCCAACCAAGCGAATCAACAAGAGGCTTTGGCTCAGCTGGCGTTAGACACACAGCATCCTATATTAGCCTTATGCCCTGGCGCAGAATTTGGCCCAGCAAAGCGCTGGCCAGAGCAACACTACGCACAAGTGGCAGCCCACTGGATTAATGAACGCAAAGGTCAAGTATGGATTTTTGGCTCAGATAAAGATCAAGCTGTGGGAGCGCAAATCATTAGCCACGCTCCACAAGAATTGCAAATGAGCTGCCACAACCTTGCAGGAAAAACTAAGTTAGCTGAAGCCATCGACTTAATGGCGCTAGCTACTTTGGCGGTAAGTAATGACTCAGGTTTAATGCACATCGCGGCAGCGCTAGAGTTACCGTTGATCGCCATTTATGGTTCGTCTTCACCAAAATACACACCACCACTAACCGAAAATGCCGCTATCTTGCATACTGATATCGATTGTCGCCCGTGTTTTAAAAAGACTTGTCAGTTCGGCCACTTAAAATGCTTAACTGAACTAGCACCAGAGCGCGCAATTTCGTCTATTGCTGATTTATTGACTTAACTACACTTACTTTATTTAACGTTATCGAGACTCCCTATGAGCACAAAGCCTCCGGTTATATCAATAGTTTGCCCTTGCTTTAACGAGCAAGATACAGTGGGTTTATTCATCGATACCATGCTGCCAGAACTTGAAAAAACCGAGCTTAGTTTCGAAATTATTTTTATAAACGACGGCAGTCGCGATAACACCTTAGCCGCACTCAAAGATTTGCAAAAACAACACGCTGGAATAAGAGTCATTAATCTTGCGCGCAACTTTGGTAAGGAAGCAGCACTTACCGCAGGGATAGATTTATCTAAAGGCCAAGTGATTGTTCCCATTGATGTTGATCTACAAGATCCACCCGAGCTTATTCATGACTTCATTCGGGAGTGGAACAATGGTTACGATGTTGTTGTAGCTAAACGTGTTGATAGAACCAGTGACAGTTTCGCCAAAAAGCTCAGTGCTGAATTGTTCTACAAATTTCACAATAAAATATCTCATGTGAAAATTCCGGAAAATGTCGGTGATTACCGGCTAATGACTCGCAGAGTTGTGTCTGCCATTCAACAAATGCCCGAAAACCAACGTTTTATGAAGGGTATGTTTTCATGGGTTGGTTTTAAAACGAAAACTGTAGAATATAAGCGAGACCCTCGAGTCGCAGGTGAAACCAGTTTTAATGGCTGGAAGCTGTGGAACTTCGCCCTAGAAGGCATTACCAGCTTTAGCACTGCTCCGTTGCGAATCTGGTTGTACATTGGCTTAGCTATTTCTACCTTAGCGTTTATTTATGGCAGCGCTATTGTCATTAAGACACTACTATTTGGTATCGATGCCCCTGGTTACGCATCGTTAATAACAATAATGCTATTTTTAGGTGGGGTACAACTAATCGGTTTAGGTGTCTTAGGCGAGTATATTGGCCGTTTATTTATGGAGTCAAAACGCCGACCTATCTACATTGTCGAAGAAGACAACTAAACATGGCTCACTTAATAGCTAAGTTATTTAGTCTTCGCGTCGCGCGATATGGTTTTACTGGGGTTATTGCTACAACGATTCACTTTGTTTTGGCTTTGGCGGTTTTACAGTACTGGCCGCAAGCTTTTGCTTTGGCTAACTTTGTTGGTTTTAGCTTAGCATTTGTTTTCTCCTACCTATTACAAACTTGTTGGGTATTTCAAAACCAGCCTTCATTAAACAATGCCTTGCGCTTTTTTGTGGTGCAGACTTCAGCCTTGTGCTTATCTATCTTATTATCATCTTTACTTAACGATTTTTCGAATATCATTAAAGTTGCGGTAGTGATTGTTTTACTACCTCTTGTTACCTTTGTTATCCATCGCTGCTGGACATACTCCCAAGCAGAAACCCATAAACCTTAACTAACCTACAGAGCTCAATTGTGTCTTTAAACCAACAAATTGAAAAACATTTCACACTAATTTACTGGTCTATCTTTGTTAGCTCTGTTGCTTTATTACTCGTATACGCTAGCAACCAAATCCTCACCGGTGATCAAACTCAAATGCTATTAAAAGGCTACTTGGGCGCCTATCACGGAACGTGGTTAAGCTACGGTAATGCAGCCAGTGTAGTGGGTAATGTACCTGGTTCATTGTCCACTTTATTGGTTGGTTTACCTTTACTCGTTTGGGACTCTCCTTGGTCACCAATGTTGTTGTTACCCTTTATACGTTTAATGTCATTCTTTCTTTTCGATCACGTTATTAAGCAATGCTTTAGCCCTGTAGTGAGAATTGGCTTCGCCGTACTATACCTGCTAAGCCCTTGGTTTCTATTCGACAGCATCATTTACAACCCCGCTTATTTATGTTTTTTTGCTGCCCTGCATTGCTGGACAGCATTCAATATGAGAGAAAAAAGCAGTTTTATTTCTAGCTTTTTGCATGTTGTAGCTATTGGCTTAGCCATGCAAATTCATTACTCATGGCCAATTTTAGCCGTGATGTCAGCCTACCTATATTATCGGGGTATCATTAAAGTAAGTTGGTGGGGTTTAATTGCCGGTGGCTTAGCCGTATTGGCCAGTTTGGTCCCCTATTTCATGGAAGTATTGCAGAACTCCTCAATTCAAGGCCAAGATAGCGAACGATATATTGGCTGGGGTGCAGTAAATGTTTACCCAGTACTCAAAGCTGCCTTGTATTGGCTACGCTATAGCTCTTTCTTGTTTACCAATCGCATTATTGTTGATGCTAATTTTCATTGGCTCACCGATATAGAGTGGCTAAGAATGGTTGTTGATTATATATGGCAAGCAATACTCTTTACGGTAGGCGGTATTACCGTTGTATGTGCTTGGGTAATTAACAAAAAAGCTTGGAAGGTTGTCAAACCGCATTGGCGAAGCAGACAAGCATTAAATTTAGCCTCGTCTGAATGGCTAATGCATTACGCGTTTTCTGCGTTCTTAGGCATTATTATCTCGGCAATGCTATCGCCGATTATTTTCTCTTATTGGCACCTAATCATTGCCTTTGCTTTCGCCTTGCTTCCGGTGCTTTACTACGCCGAATACTGGCAAAATAAAAAACCAGAAAAATTAGCAAAGCTAACAACCATAGTTGCAGCTTATTTCCTTGTAGTAAACCTCGTCGCTAGCCACGACAGCAATAAGTACTCTTATCTAATTAGCTACCAAGAGCAGGTTGATGCCTACCTAGAAAAACAAGGTTTGAGCATAGAAGACCTAATAGAAGAAAATAAAAGTAACTAAATAACCATGCGTATTTTTTATAATATCTTGCTACTTTCAGCCTTGCCCTTAGCAATGTACAAACTGTACTGGCCAAGAGCTGGAAAACCTTCGGTAGGCAAGCGTTGGCCAGAGCATTTTGGTGTAAGTAAAAAAGTATCAGCAGTTGATGTATGGTTCCATGCTGTATCAGTTGGTGAAGTATTGGCGGCCATTCCTTTAATTACTCAACTAAAGCAGCAGCAACCACAATGCAATATATTGCTGACCACCACTACCGCTACAGGTGCTGAGCAAGCGCAATCAAAACTGGCGGATTTAGTCATTCATCGCTATGCGCCCTTTGATTTATGGCCCTGTATTCGCTGGTTTCTGCATTTACACAAACCCAAGCAGCTATGGATTATGGAAACCGAACTGTGGCCAAATTGGCTGCAACTTTGCCAAAGCCAAAACATTCCGGTATCGCTTATCAATGCCCGTATGTCACAACGCTCTTGCCAACGCTATTTGCGCTTCAAAGGCTTTAGTCAACGCTTATATGGGCAATTGGGGCTAGTATTGGCGCAACACCAAGATGACGCACAGCGCTTTAATCAATTGGGAGTTACAGCAGCCAACTTGGTGGTAACAGGCTCCATAAAATACGATCTACCCGATACCAAAAACATACAGCAACAAGCAGAACAACTTCGGCCTAGTTTGTTTGGTGAGCGCTTAATATGGATTGCCGCCAGCACCCACAAAGGCGAAGACGAGAAAGTGCTTGAGGTGATGCAACAGGTTCGTAAGCGGCTTCCCGACAGCTTACTAATATTGGTTCCCCGACACCCTGAGCGTTTCGACCAAGTGGCCGAATTAATTGCTAACAGCGGCTTTGATTGCGCTCGTCGCAGCCAACAGCAAAGCCCTGAAGCAAAAGATGCAGTGTATTTAGCCGATACCATGGGCGAGATGCTGCTGATGTATGCTTGCTCAGATACCGCCTTCATCGGCGGTTCTTTAGTGCCCATTGGCGGGCATAATTACTTAGAAGCAGCTGCGCTAAGTTTACCTTGCGTTGCAGGCGAACATGACTTTAACTTCTCAGATATCAGCCAACAGCTACAAGCCTGCGGCGCACTTAAACTTAGTGCTGACACCGAACAACTGGCTAATTGGCTTAAAGCATGGTTAAGCGATGCTGAAGAGCGCAACAAAGCAGGGGATGCTGGCTTGTCTATTGTAAAGCAGAACCAAGGCGCTTTAGCGCGTAGCCTAGCTGCTCTGTTGAACTAAAGGGCTTGTTGATAACAAGCAACAAAATACTGCCAGTCAGACTCTAGCCAATGGCAGTAACCAGGCTTCGCCTGTTCTTTTTCTAAGGAGCGGTAGAATCGAGCAAGGTTAGCTTGCTGCCATTTCTTTCTCGGTCGACAAATGCGGCCATTATCAAAGTCTATAAGCCAAACCTGCTGTTGCTCATCAACCATGATGTTACGTAAGTTGAGGTCGGCATGATAAACCCCGGCCCGGTGAAACTGCGCAATCGTCTCGGCAATTTTTTGCCATAGGTCTAAGGGTAAGCGGCGTTCGCTAAGCAACTTAGCGAGATCTTTAGCGCCACTTATGCGTTCTAAAATTAAATCCGCCTGGAAGCTCAAGCCTTTGCGTTTAACCCTGCCAGCGATTGGCACTGGTGCAGGAAGCTCCAAGGTTTGCAATTTCATCAACAGCGAGAACTCTTTCCATACTCGACTGCGCTGTAGGCTTGAATACAAATAGCGGTCATTGCTCAATTTAGCGACTAAGCCACCACGGTGATAATGGCGTAATACAAATTCTCGATGTTCAAAACGAAAAAACAGGGTTTTACCTCGGCCCATCGCTTGGCCTACCACTGCTCTATTTTGTTGCCAATGGCGGGGCTCAAAATAAGCATCACTTACCTGCTGCCACACTGCCGGATTATAAAATAGCCAGCCGTCAGCGGTTTTCTGTTTTTCAATCTGCATAGTTATCGCTTGTGAAACAAATCTCAGCAATTTTACAACGCAAGCTGCAAAAAGCATAATACTTAAGAAAATCCGCCACTTTTGCCAAAATGACCAAGCAGCAAACCACCTTAAAAGTCTGTATTTTACGCCTATCAGCCATCGGCGATGTCTGTAATGCTTTGGCTGTTGTTCAGCAACTTCAAAACAGTTACCCAAATGCCGATGTCACCTGGGTATGTGGCAAAGCTGAAGCACAGTTATTGGCTGCCTTCAGCAATATAAAACTAGTTGTATACAACAAAAAAGATGGCTTAAAAGGCATGCTCGCCATTAAACGGGAGCTTAAAAGCCAGCAATTTGATGTATTGCTGCACATGCAAGCAGCACTGCGCGCCAGCTTGTTAAGTTGCTGCATTCGCGCAAAACGTAAAATTGGTTTTGACAAAAGCCGCGCTAAAGATGGCCAGTGGCTATTTACTAACGAGAAAATTGCTCCGGCTAATTCGGCCCATGTATTAGATGGCTTTCTACAATTTTTATTGCCACTAGGAATAGATATTCAAGCCCCAAATTGGCAAGTGCCAC
Organism: Agarivorans sp. JK6; assembly: GCF_045277145.1. Classification (NCBI taxonomy): domain Bacteria; kingdom Pseudomonadati; phylum Pseudomonadota; class Gammaproteobacteria; order Alteromonadales; family Alteromonadaceae; genus Agarivorans; species Agarivorans sp. JK6. The sequence continues at coordinate 4,564,332 of NZ_CP113525.1, forward strand.
TCTCAGAAGCAGATCAAGATACCGCAAAACAACTGCTAGGCAGTTCTGATAAGCATATCGTGATCTGCCCAGCGGCTAGCAAGGCCTATAAAAATTGGACCCTTCAAGGTTATGTAGGCATCGCCCAATACGCGCTCGAACAGGGATACCAAGTGAGTTTAATCGGCAGCCCGGCTAGCAATGAAGTTGCGTTAAGTGAGCAAATTAACCAAGCCTGCCAAGGTAAACTGAACAACCTTTGTGGAAAAACCAACTTAAGCCAGCTTTGGGCACTCATTGCCCAAGCAGATCTGCTAATATCGCCAGATACTGGCCCAGCTCATATGGCAGTAGCGGTAAATACACCCGTTCTAGGACTGTATGCTCACCACAACCCGCAACGCACTGGTCCTTATCATTATCGAGATTACGTGGTGAGCGTGTGGCAAACACTGATTGAAAAAGAACAAGGCAAACCCGCAGCTCAGCTTAGTTGGCGAAGCAGAGTGAAAGACCCAAATGCCATGCAAGATATTACACTCGATTGCGTAATCGAGATGTTTGAAACGATTAAAATAGAGCAGCAATTATGAGCGAAATGAATCAACAAGCCACGGTAACAGCTATCATTATCGCTAAAAACGAGTCGCTAAATCTTAAAGACTGTATTGACTCATTAACCTGGGCAAACACAGTGATTGTCTTTGACTCTGGCAGTACCGACAACAGTCAAGAGATTGCAGAACAGCTTGGTGCTGAGTTTCACCAAAATGTCGATTGGCAAGGTTTTGGCAACCAGCGCCAGCTAGCCCAACAAAAAGTCAGCACTGATTGGTGTTTCTGGATAGATGCCGATGAGCGGGTCACACCTGAGTTAGCAAGTTCGATACAAAAGGCTATAAAGAGCGATAACAAAACCATCTTTAGTGTCGCCCGACGCTCCTGGGTATTTGGCCGATTTTTGTCTCATAGCGGCTGGTATCCCGACAAAGTATTACGGCTTCATCCTACTCAACTAACCCGATACAACGATGCTTTAGTGCACGAAAAACTCGTTATTCCAGAAGAAAGCAAAGTTAAACATCTATCTGGCGACTTATTGCATTACACTTATGACTCAATACATCATTATTTAGTAAAATCTGCTGGTTATGCCAAAGCTTGGGCCGATCAACGAGAGGCCAAAGGCAAACGTGCAACATTAGGGCAAGGCATAACGCACGCTATAGGTTGCTTTGCAAAAATGTATTTGCTCAAGCGAGGCTTTTTAGATGGTAAGGCGGGCTTTTTAATTGCAATATTGTCGGCGCATTCAACCTTTGTTAAGTACGCCGATTTATGGGCACGAGAAAACGACAGCCATTACAAAAAGTAAACTTACTGAAGTTTAAGTTCTTCCAACAAGTTAGCTGCATCTATAGCAGCTAGATCGGTCACATTGACCGCATGTTCTCCTAAGCAGCCATATTGCGCCACATTGGTCACGGTAAACAAACCTACACAATAAGCGCCAGCAGAGCTTGCTAAGTGCAACGGGCCGGTGTCACCACAGAAAAACAAGGGTACTTGCTGCAAAAACGCAGCAAGCTTTCGCAAATCACTATTTGAGTATGTGAACTCCGCGTCTACTAATGGCTTGGCAACATCAGGGCTCAGAATTTCTATAACGTTTAGCTCTCCGCCATAATGCTTTTTGAACTTGTCTAACAAGATCTGCCAATCTTTATCAGCAATGACTTTGGCTCCCCGAGCACCTCTAAAATAAGCTAAGCAGGGTTTATTATTATGGCCTATCAACCCATTTAGCTCGTTACGAGCGTGCTGTTGTTCAAACTCACTTAACACCAAACGAGCATAATAATCACTAGGCTCCACCTGATGTAATTGCTCTAGAAGCTCCATACAACCTAAAGCATAGTGTTTATAGCGGCGCGTTTGCTTGAAAGTATGGCTACAAACGGCACCGTTAACTTTATCATCGTACCCATAAACATTTTTGGCCGTCACTAATGCTGTGACTATGCGATCGCTCGAACCGCTGTAAGGTATTAACACCACATCATAAACTTGTTTACGCAATTGGCGCATAGTAGCGAAAAATCCCGAAATAGTTTTTAAGCCAAATTGCGAATAATGAATTTTACTTAAGCCTAAATTCTCGAAAACTTGGCCTTGCCAAGGATCGGTAAGTAATAGCTCCACTTCCGCATCGGGATACATTTCTATCACTTTATTTACGTAAGGCAGTAGGAAAAACATGTTACCAATGCGCTTGTTATTTCGCACAATTAGTACTCGGTTCACCTCTTGCGGTTCAAGCATTTGCTGCTGGCGCCCTTTACGGCCACCTATTAGCTTTAAAAATGCAGCCTCTAGAGCCACCGAATTATTGCGACGCTTTGCATCAAACTGTCGCAGCGCCGTTCTTATCTTTTTTATTACGCTCATCGTTTTATTCTGCTACTTCTTTTGTTTGCAGCTTTTGCCACCACAAATTAATTTTAACCGCTGAGTCACTCACATTAATCAAACTCATATCTTCTTGAGTAAGCTCACCTGCCGGCGGCGAGAAAGAAATATGTCGGCCTTGGCTATTAAGAGGCTGCCAACGCAAAGGTGTTGCACTGCGACGACTAGGGAAAAAGCCTACAGTTGGCACATCTATAGCCCCTGCAATATGCAGCGGCCCGGTTGAACCAGCAATAAATACTTGGGCACAGGCCAATACTTCACAAAAGGTTTTTAAGCCCTCTTCTGAATAATATAGCTGACTAGACACCTCTGCAGTATCTAACTGATTTACCAACTCTTGGGCGGCGATTAACTCGCCAGGCCCTGCAGTAATAACAAAGTGTAACTCGGGCTTAAGCTTAGCCAGACAATCAATCAAACTAAAATACTGCTCAATGCTTAAATTATTTGCCGAGCCACCACTGCCAATATGTACCATTGCTAAGGATTTAGCATCCAACTCGGCAAACTCAGCCTGCTTACGTTTAGCAATTTGCTCAGCGCTAAACTGCAAATAAGGAGCAGTAGGCTCTATCAGGTTGACTTGCAACTTAGTTAAAAAAGCGCGAGTAAGTTCTAAGTTGTATTCAAATTCAGGTTTTCGAGATTGAGAGCGGCGTTGCTTTACACGGTGATTATACAAAAACTGAGCAAGCTTAGTGGCCGGTGCACAGCGTAACTTAATACCGGCACGTGCGCCCAACCAAGCGTTACGCATGGTCGAGAACAAACACAAATAACCATCAAAATGCTGTTGCTTCACCTCATTAAGTAGTGCAGCTTGCTCGCCAGCATCACCATCCGCTCCGCAATCAATAATCACCTTGTCAATCCAAGGGCAAAGTTCTGCGAGAGGAGCGGTATAGCTAGGCACCAAAGCGCTTATTTCACAATTAGGTAATGAAGCTTTTAGCAGCGCAAAGCTAGGCCATGCCAGCATAAAGTCGCCAATTTTGTCGTTTCGCACTACCAACAGTTTTTGCATGTGTTCATCTCTATAATTTAGCCTGCGCATTGTGACCAATCTTGCACTCGGGCTCAAGAATTTTCCCCAAGCCTGTGAGCCAGTTAGCTGAAGCAGCTTAAGTAAATCTTTTCCCGAGCGTTTTAACAGGATTTAGCGTGAATACCTGCATCTTCTGAAAGCTTGGGGTTATAATCCAGCTAACATTAATTTTTGGCATAGCTTCATGACAACTCGGGTAATTTATCCTGGCACCTTTGATCCAGTGACCAACGGCCATAGCGATTTAATCCAACGCGCGGCGCGTATGTTTGACACAGTAATTGTGGCGGTTGCCGCCAGCCCCAGTAAACAACCTCTGTTTAGCTTAGAAGAAAGGGTTAAGTTGCTGGAGCAAACGATTAGTGCAAATACCAATATTGAAGTGATTGGTTTTACTGGGTTATTGGTAGACTTAGCCAAACAACAAAATGCCAACGTATTATTACGAGGCTTGCGCACCGGTTCTGATTTTGAATATGAGATGCAGCTGGCCGATATGAACCGCCAACTGGATCCCAACTTAGAAAGCGTGTTTCTTACACCAGGCGAGGGGGTAAGTTTTATTTCCTCCACCCTGATTAAAGAAGTGGCCAAACATGGCGGCGAGATCGAACGCTTTGTTGCGCCGCACGTTGCCCAAGCCGTCAGTGAAAAGCTCGCTAAATAAAAGAACTAGCGCTGACAATGTGGGCAAAAGAAGGTATTGCGCTGGCCAATGCGCAATGCCTTAATCAGCTCTCCGCAAGTATCGCACGCTTCGCCTTCTCTGCCATATACCGCTAAGGTTTGCTTAAAGTAGCCAGGCTTGCCATCGGCATTGGTAAAATCTTTGAGGCTGGTGCCACCTTGTTCAATGGCTTCTGCCAACACTTGTTTGATGTTGTCGGTAAGCAACTCCAGGCGCACTTTACTCACTTTGTTAGCAGCACGTTTAGGGTGGATGCCCGTTCTAAACAAAGCCTCGTTGGCGTAGATATTACCTACGCCCACGACCACTTTGTTATCCATAATAAATTGCTTAATCGCCACACTGCGCTTGCTGGCTTGCGCAATTAAATACATAGCTGAGAACTCGTCATGTAAGGGCTCTGGCCCCAAATTAACCAACAAATTATGTTGCTCAATGGGTAGCTGACTAAACAGTACACAGCCAAAACGACGAGGATCGTTAAACCTAAGCACTTTTCCATTTGCCAATACTATATCTACATGGTCATGTTTTTCAGCTGCTAGGCCTTGCTCAACAATTCGCAAACTACCCGACATGCCCAAGTGAATAATGATGTGGCCAGCTTCAGTTTCCAGCAGCAAATACTTAGCTCGCCGTGTTACCGACAAAATAGCTAAACCCACACAGCACTGGATCAACTCAGGCACTGGCCAGCGTAATTTAGGCTGGCGAACCACTATTTCGCTAATTACTTGTTTTTCGATATGCGGGCTAATCCCGCGGCGGCTGGTTTCTACCTCTGGTAACTCAGGCATCGGGTGAACTCATCGTTGGGAAAAGAGCATGGTAGCTATCGCTATCCACAGACAAAAGCTGGCCTTGCCAGTTAGTAAGCCAATGCTGCTCGCCCAAGCTAAATAAGGTGAGCTCAAGTGGCACGGCAGAATTGGCTAGGTAAACCATTATGCTACGGCTAGTTGCTGCGCCACCTAAAGCATCCTGCCAAGGTTCTAGTTGAATATGTAACCATGCATCAATAACAGCTATCGAACGCTCTAGAGGGGGTTCGCTGCGCCATTGAGTGCCAACCCGCTCTATTACCACGCTCGGCAATTCAATCCGCAAAATAGTGGCTCCCTGCGGCAATAACTGACCAACCGCTATTTGCTCGCTTGGGGCGGCCTGTTCATTCATTTCTACGTATTTGAAAATCAAAATCATCGAGGCAACAGCAAATATGATGATGTTATTCCAGCCTCTGCGGCTCATTTTCATCGAGATTCTCCTTTAATTAGGAGCATCATAAGCGGGAAGTCTTTGGTGAGTAAAGGGCACTAGGTTGTTGTAGCCACTAAAAAACAGGCAAAAAAAAGCCCAGCCTAAGCTGAGCTTCTTGATTCATTAAAGCCAAAATCTATTTGATTTTGCCTTCTTTGTACATAACGTGCTTACGAACAACAGGATCAAATTTTTTGATCTCCATTTTTTCAGGCATGTTACGTTTGTTCTTATCAGTGGTGTAGAAGTGACCAGTGCCAGCTGATGAGTTCAAACGAATTTTTTCGCGAATACCTTTAGCCATTTCTTAGTTCCTTATACCTTCTCACCACGACCACGCATCTCAGCTAAAACAGCGTCGATACCTTTTTTGTCGATGATGCGCATACCTTTAGTTGATACGCGTAATTTAACAAAACGTTTCTCAGTCTCAACCCAAAAACGGTGAGATTGAAGGTTAGGCAAAAAACGACGACGAGTGCGGTTTTTTGCGTGTGATACGTTGTTACCAACAGCTGGTTTCTTACCAGTAACTTGGCATACTCTAGACATGTCAGTCTTCTCCAAATATGTACTTCTGCTCGAGCATCTGTTCATGCCCCGTTAGGCCGTCGCCCGGGACGACAGAAAGGCCGCATTTTATACAGGAAATAGAACCCTAGATCAACTAAAAATTGAACAAAGATCAGATCCAACCGCGCTCGGCGAAAGACACAGTCTCTCCACAGCCGACTACAACATGGTCTAAAACTCGCACATCAATCAGTGCTAAGGCCTTGATTAATTTGGTAGTAATTTGCTTATCAGCCAAACTTGGCTCTGCCACACCCGAGGGGTGATTATGGGCAAATATTACTGCAGCAGCATTTTTTTCTAATACTCGCTGTACCACCACCCGTGGGTAAACACTGGCGGCATCAATCGTTCCGAAAAATAGCGGCGCGAATTGTACCACTCGATGCTGATTATCCAATAGCAATATTGCAAATACTTCACGTTGTTGGTGAGATAATTCCATAGAAAGGTAGTTTTTTGCCGATTCGGCGCTATCTAACACACTATTTTCACTAATATCGGCCAGCAAATAACGTCGACTCATTTCTATTGAAGCATGTAACTGTGCAAATTTTGCGCTACCCAAACCTTTTTCTGCGCAAAACTGCTGATGATCGGCAGCTAATACCGCTCGTAAGGAGCCAAACTGAGCGAGTAAATGCTGAGCTAAACTCACTGCATCTAATCCAGCACATCCTACCCGCAAAAAAATTGCCAGTAATTCAGCATCACTTAAACTTTGGGCACCACTATTTAATAACTTTTCTCTTGGCCGTTGTTCGGCCGGCCAATCACAAATTGCCATGCATTCTAGTAAATAATGAATGAATCAATAAAAACAAGCGTAGTCGAAACTGCTGGCTTGTGTATGCGGAGATCTTAAGTTTTGTGATAGGCTTGCCGATATCAAACTGAGATTATCGAAGCGGTATCAGCATGTTAACGGGCAAGAAGATTCTACTCGCGATTACAGGCGGGATTGCGGCATACAAAATGCCAGAGTTGGTGCGTCGTCTAAAAGAGCAAGGCGCAGAAGTAAAAGTGGTAATGACTAAACACGCCACCCACTTTATTACTCCCTTAACGCTACAGGCAGTATCTGGCGAACCTGTAGGCTTAGAAGTGGTCGACCCAGCTCAAGAGGCATCCATGGGTCACATCGCCTACGCCAAATGGCCAGACTTAGTATTGATGGCGCCCGCTACCGCCAATAGCATTGCTAAGTTTACCCATGGTTTGGCCGACGAATTAGTAAGCACATTGATGCTAGCAACTGCCGCCCCAATTGCCATTGCGCCAGCAATGAACCAACAAATGTATCAAGCAGACGCTACTCAGGCTAATTTAAGCCAGCTTAAGCAACGCCAGGTGCACATATGGGGCCCAGCCCAAGGCGAACAAGCCTGTGGCGATGTAGGCCCAGGTAGGATGCTTGAGCCCGCTCAATTGCTCACTCACATTAAAGAGTTTTTTGCTCCCAAAGCCCCAGCGCTACTAAAAGACGTAAATGTGATGATTACCGCCGGTCCAACTCGTGAAGCGATTGATCCGGTGCGTTATATAAGCAATCACAGCTCCGGTAAAATGGGTTTTGCTTTAGCCGCTGCTGCCGAACAACTTGGCGCCAAGGTTACGGTAGTTTCAGGCCCGGTGAACTTAACTACACCAGCTGGCGTTAATAAGGTGGCGGTTAATACTGCCCAGCAAATGCTCGACGCAACACTAAATCAAGTCGCAAGCTGTGATATTTTTATCGCTTGCGCAGCAGTAGCCGACTACCGCGTAGCCGATGTTGCTGAACAAAAAATCAAGAAAACCGATGACAGCGACGAAATGCAGTTACGTTTAGTGAAAAATCCAGATATTGTAGCCACCATTGCTGGATTAGCTAACAAACCCTTTACGGTGGGTTTTGCTGCTGAAACACAAGACGTAGCACATTACGCACAAGACAAAATGGCGCGAAAAAACCTAGACATGATCGCCGCCAACGACGTATCAAAGCCCGAACAAGGCTTTAATAGTGAACAAAATGCCTTATCGGTATTTTGGCCAACTGGCCATCAGCAATTAGACCTCGCTGATAAATCAGAATTGGCACAACAATTAATGGCATTAATCGCCAAGCAGTACGCTGCACAATAATCAAAACAAAAAAATGAAACAAATAGCACTAAAAATACTAGACCAAAGAATTGGCACTACTTTTCCAATGCCAGAATACGCGACACCAGGTTCAGCAGGTATGGATTTACGCGCCTGCTTAGACCAAGCCATAACATTAGCCCCCGGCCAAACCGAGCTAATTCCTACTGGCTTAGCGATTCATATAGCCGATCCTACTCTTGCTGCCACCATTTTACCGCGTTCTGGCCTTGGCCATAAGCACGGCATTGTTCTGGGTAACCTCGTTGGACTGATCGATTCCGACTACCAAGGGCAATTAATGGTGTCTTGTTGGAACCGCGGACAAACTACTTTTACCATCGAACCCGGCGAGCGCATCGCCCAGTTAGTATTTGTGCCTGTGGTACAAGCTAGCTTTGAGATAGTAGAAGATTTTGCCGCTAGCCAGCGTGGTGAAGGTGGATTTGGCCATTCCGGTACAAAGTAAACGGTTCTCAAGTAGTACGCTAATAGACTAATAAAAAGGATTACCATAACCATGGCGGGAAAACCAAAAAGCAATCGCCGCGAACAAATTCTGCAGGCGCTAGCGCGCATGTTAGAAACCAGCCACGGACAACGCATCACCACTGCAAGCCTAGCCAAAGAAGTAGGCGTATCAGAAGCTGCTTTGTATCGTCACTTTCCCAGCAAAGCTAGGATGTTTGAAGGCTTAATAGAATTTATCGAAGAAACCTTGCTATCACGCATTAATCTGATTCAGGAAGAACAAAAAGACACCTTAAATCGCTGCCAGCACATACTCATGCTGTTACTGGGTTTTGCCGAGCGCAACCCAGGCTTAAGCCGCATTTTAACTGGCGATGCCTTACAAGGTGAGCACGAGCGTTTGCGCGCCAGAGTCAGTATTTTGTTCGACAAAATTGAAGTGCAACTTAAACAAGTATTACGCGAGCGTAGGCTACGTGAAGGACAAGGCTTCTTAATTGAAGAAAATAGCCTAGCTACCTTGTTACTGGCCTATACCGAAGGACGCATTAGCCAATACGTGCGCAGTGAATTTAAACTAGAACCTACCGCCCAGTTTGACACTCACTGGGGCTTTTTAAAGCAGCAACTAATGCAAAGCTAAGCGCTTAATAGGCCTGCTAAATCCCCCGGCAGGCCGTAAACCTTTCTGTAAAGAATCTAGACACTTGTTTGTATTAAAAAAGCTGCTAAATTTGTAGCTAATTTCATTCCATAAGAAGGCTTAACACATGGACGTATTTACCGAAGGTACCAGTTGGTTTGAGAACAACCAAGACCTGCTAATGCAATACGCAATCAACATTGCTGCTGCTATCGCCATTTTGTTTGTTGGTATGATCGTTGCGCGCGTAATGGCGTCAAGCGTAGAAAAACTAATGAACGCTCGCAAATTAGATACAACAATTAGTCACTTTGTTGGCTCAATGGTGAAATACATCATTATTGCCTTTGTGATTATTGCTGCGCTATCACGCATTGGTATTCAAACCGCTTCGTTTGTTGCCATTATTGGTGCCGCTGGTTTAGCTGTTGGTTTGGCCTTGCAAGGGTCATTGTCTAACTTTGCAGCAGGTGTACTTATTATTGGTTTCCGCCCATTCAAAGCCGGTGATTTTGTAGAGATTGCGGGTACAGCGGGCTCGGTAGCATCAGTGCAAATCTTCACCACCGTGTTAAAAACGCCTGACAACAAACAAATTGTTGTACCAAATGGCGCGGTATTAGGCGGTAACATTGTTAACTACTCTACCCATCCTACCCGTCGTGTAGACTTGGTGGTTGGAGTTAGCTACAACGCCGATTTAGCTAAAACTAAAGCGATATTGCGCGAAGTATGTGAAGCAGACTCTCGTGTATTAAAAGATCCAGACATCACCATTGGTGTAAGCGAATTAGCCGACAGCTCAGTGAACCTAGTGGTTCGCCCATGGGTAAATAGCGCCGATTACTGGGGAGCTTACTTTGACCTAAACGAGAACATCAAAGTGGCTCTAGATAATGCTGGCATCGAAATTCCATTCCCACAAATGGATGTTCACTTGGACAAAGTCGCCAGCTAATAGGCTGCTTTATACCAAATAAAAAGCACAGCCTAGGCTGTGCTTTCTTGTGCCTTACTTTTGACTAAATATCATCTAACCTATGAGTGGCATGCACCATTTGCTGTTGGCGTTTTTCTTGGTGTTCAATCAAGTTAGCTAAAAACTGCCTCGCCCCTAACATGGTTAACTCATCTTTAGCTAAGCGCAATAAGCTTAAAGACTGCTCACTAAGCTCCAAGGCCAAATTGCTTACATCATCACTGCTAATATCGGCTGGTTGACTCAGCTTAGCCATATAATCCAATAAATCTTTTTCCACGCGAATGTCGGTCCAAGTCTCTAACAACTCAGGTTTGGCCTGGCTAATAAAATCCTGTAAATGCTCGGCATTTTCTCGCTCTTGATGCTGCAGGTAAGCCAGTAACATGCGCACTCGCTCTGCATCGCTATTTAACTCCAAGCGCCGATATAGGGCCATCATTGCTTCGCGGCACGATACAAAGTGCTCCAGTAGCAGTTTTAGTTGATTAAATCGCATATCAGCTCTCCCGTGTAACTGGTGATAGTTACAGTGTAGAAGCTAGCTTTTCATCTGTTTTAGCTAAGCAATCTTGGCTTGATTTACATCAAAATGCACCGCGGCCAAAACGCAAAGTTGAGAGTTATCGCAAGCTTTAATCACGTTTGGATCTATTGACCTATGCTGATGGTTTTTGCAGCAACTTATCAGCCATTTAGGAAAGGCAGTGAGCGCGAGGTTAAGTGGGCTTAACAATCGCTCGCTAACGCTGAATAAATGGCTAAGAAATGCAGCCCGAAGAGTCCAGATAAGCGAACAAAATTTCAACACCAAAGGTCAACAGCTCCTAGTAATTGTTAAGCAGTTCGTTAGCAAATTTGCTAAATTATTAACTAAACCATTGATATAGGTTAGCTACATGAAAAAGCTCATGGATTGGAGCGAAAAGAACAACTTCTACTTTCTTACCATTGCTTTGGTGGGTTATATCTTTCTCGCCGCTTGCTTAGATCAATTCTGGCAGGGAGATGGTTTTAGGTTTTTACAAATAGCCATGGTACTGGTGCTAGCCGCTGGAGTGTGGCAGGCCAAAGGCAAGCGCTTATGGTATGTAACGGGCATCGGCTTCTTATTCACCACCTCGGTACTGGCTTTTTTTAGTTATTGGTTTGAAGCAGAAGGTTTAGTGAGTTTATACCTCACCATTGTGTTCTGTTATTTGGTATTAACTACCTGGACAGCTTTGAAACAGGTGCTATTTACCGGCCATATAGATAGCAACAAGATCGTGGGTGCAATCTGTATCTTTTTATTGATAGGCCTAGGCTGGGCGCATTTATATACCATTTTAAACTTTTGGTTAAACGACGCATTTAACGGGGTGCCTAAAGAGCATTGGAGCACCCAAATGACTGACTTCATCTACTTTAGCTTTGTTACGCTAACTACCCTAGGATACGGAGAAATCACCCCTAATACGCCTATCTCCCGCTTTTTCACTTTTAGTGAAGCAGTGTTTGGCCAATTCTACATGGCAATATTGGTAGCAAGCTTAGTAGGCGCAAGAATGTCGGAGCGCGAGAGCGAACGAGATTAGCGAAGCCAAGGCTGCTTAGGCAGAGACTAAACAGCCTTTAAGCAGCCAATAAACCAGTGGCTACTTTTGTTTGGTGGCTATCATCATCGCAACAACACGTAGCGATAATGCCACCAGCATAAGAACGCTTGGCCCGCTTACCCCCTGCGCTTTAAGCAAGGTGGTATTGTTTTGAATCACTATGGTATTGCTGGAATTAGCAGTAGTAGACGTGCTTTTAGCTAAGCTTTCTAAAGAGCTTAACAGCTGTTCATAAGAGCTAACCTCACCGGCTAACATATCCATCAACTCATAAGCTTTTTTGTCTTTAAACGGAGATTTAACCGACTCATCCTTAAGCTGTTTTGCAATCTTCTTCATCGCGCTGTTCACAGCCTCTTCTAAGCCATTCATACTAGCCAATTTGCTATTGGTTGATTGCTTAGCGCTAAAACGATGCTGCGGCGCAGCCTGTTTTTGTTGAGCGTTGCCAAAGTGCTGCACATTACTTTTAGATGATTTAATGGTTTTACTTAAATGCGCTAATTTATCGGCCACCGCTTTCACTTTTTGCTCCCACTGAGCGTCGGTGTTGCGGTTTTTTATCGCGGTTAAAGCGTTCGACACGAGCAGAGAGATTTGAGTTTTGGTGGCATTTAGTTCAACAGACATGAGACTTCCTTAGTTCTCTGAATTACATGCAAATATCCTAATTAGTGGGGTATTAAACCCCAAGCCACGCTACTCTATCTTTTAAAAATAAAACCATCAATACACTAATGACAATTAACGTATTTTAGATACAAAAAAGGCGACTTAACAAAGCCGCCTTAGGTTTAGATATTATAAATGCTAAGCAATACCGTATTGCTCACGATAAGCGCTAACTGCCTCTAGTGCAGTTTGATTATCGCCCTGTTCTTCTAAGTAGGTGATTAAATCTGCCAACTTAACAATCGAAATAACCGTAGCGTTGTAATCGCGTTCAACTTCTTGAATTGCCGACAGCTCGCCTTTACCTTTCTCTTGGCGATCTAAGGCAATAAGCACACCGGCTAACTCAGCGTTATGGGCATTAATAATGTCCATAGATTCACGAATCGCAGTGCCAGCAGTAATTACGTCATCCACCAACATTACTTTGCCAGCCAACTCAGAGCCAACCAAGCTGCCACCTTCGCCATGGGTTTTCGCTTCTTTGCGATTAAAGCAGTAAGGCACATCTTTACCATGGTGCTCATCTAAAGCTACAACCGTTGTGGTAGCGATAGGAATACCTTTATAAGCTGGGCCAAATACCAAGTCATAATCAATATTTGAGTCTTGCAGCGCCGCAGCGTAAAACTTGCCTAAGCGGTTTAAATCTCGGCCTGTGTTAAACAAACCAGCATTAAAGAAGTACGGGCTAGTTCGGCCAGACTTTAAGGTAAATTCGCCAAACTTTAATACGCCTTTGGCTAAAGCAAATTCAATAAACTCTCGTTGATAAGCTTTCATTTTTCTCTCTCAATTACTTAGCTAGGGCTTCGCGTTGGGCAATGTTAATTTGGCTAATACCCTCTTTAGCAAAGGCCAGCATTTCTAATAATTCTTCGTGGCTAAACGGTGCACCCTCTGCAGTGCCTTGCACTTCAATCATGTTGCCGTCTTCACACATAACAACGTTCATGTCGGTTTCGGCTACGCTGTCTTCGGTGTATTCAAGGTCACACACTACTTTGCCATCAACCACACCTACCGATACTGCAGCAATAAGCTGCTTAAGAGGGCTAACTTTTAGTTTCTTCTGCTCCATCATCCACCAAATGGCATCTTGCAAGGCTACGCAAGCACCAGTAATAGCCGCAGTACGCGTGCCGCCATCGGCTTGAATAACATCACAATCCACTACAATGGTGTATTCGCCAAGCGCTTCTAAATCAACTGCAGCACGCAGTGAGCGACCAATTAAACGTTGGATTTCTTGAGTACGACCACTTTGCTTACCACGAGCAGCTTCGCGGCCCATACGGCTATGAGTAGAGCGCGGTAACATGCCATATTCTGCGGTAATCCAACCTTGGCCTTTACCTTTCAAGAAACGTGGCACACCATCGTCTACCGAGGCATTACATAGCACTTTAGTATCGCCAAACTCGACCAAAACAGAACCCTCGGCGTGCGCCGTGTAGTTTCGAGTAATAGTAATTGGACGCATTTGTTCAACAGCTCTTCCGTTCGGACGCATGGTAATAACCCTGTAATTTAAAATTCGCGGCTATTATATAGGCTTTTATCGCACTTGGTCACGCCTAGACTGACTAAGCGCCCAATAGCCGCTATAATCGAGCAAATTTATTAAGGGCATTCAACTATGATCCACAGCATGACAGGCTACGCACGCCACCAACTTAAAGGCGATTGGGGCAGTGCAACATGGGAAATTCGCAGCGTAAACCAACGTTACCTAGAAACTTACTGGCGCATGCCAGAACAGTTTCGCTCCCTAGAGCCAGTATTGCGTGACAAAATCCGCAAGGCCCTACAGCGCGGTAAAGTTGAATGTAATCTGCGCTTCGAGGCCGACCAAGCCAACCGTGGCGAACTGCAGTTAAATAAAACCCTTGCCGAACAACTTATTCAAAATGCCGAATGGGTACAGCAGCAAGCGGGCGGGCAAATTAACCCAGTAGACATACTGCGCTGGCCTGGCGTAATGGAAACTCCAGAGCAAGACGCCGACGCCATTAGCAAAGAGCTACTCGCAGGCTGGCAAGAAGCGCTAACGGCGTTTATCGAAAGCCGTGCCAGCGAAGGGGCAAATACCGCGGTAATGATTACCACCCGCCTTGATAAAATTACCGAGCAAGTGGCCTTTGTACGTGAGCAAATGCCAGCCGTTATGCAATGGCAGCGCGAGCGCTTAAAAACCCGCCTAGCCGATGTGATTGACGAGCTAGACCCGCAGCGCATCGAGCAAGAAATGATTATGGTAGCGCAAAAAATTGATGTGGCTGAAGAGCTAGACCGCCTAGATTCACACGTAAGCGAGACGCAAAAAATCCTTAAAAAGGGCGGCGCCTGTGGCCGACGCCTCGATTTTATGATGCAAGAGTTTAACCGCGAAGCAAACACCCTAGCGTCTAAATCGATTAACGCCGAAATCACTCAAGCCGCGGTAGAGCTTAAGGTTTTAATCGAGCAAATGCGCGAGCAGATCCAAAACCTCGAATAACCTAATCATAACCATAGCCTCAAAGCCTCTTATTCAAAGAGGCTTTGTTACTTTCAACCTCGGCTATGCTGTGCTTTTGCAAACAATCTCGATTAAACCTTGCTCTATAGCCTAGAATCATTACAGTGTGCCTCCCTTTGCTACTTTCGGCAGTTTTCTAGGATTATTATGAAAAAGACTTATCCGCTTACTCACCCCAAGCTTAAATTGGCGCGCATTGTTGAAGCCGCTAAGTATGATGCTAAAAAATATATTCGCCGCGAGAAGAACAAAACCTTGCCTGCCGGTGCCGATTTTTGGGCCTTTGATTGTAAGTACGGGCCTAATCAAGAAGAAGCAGAAGAGATCCACGTTTCGCAGATTAACGCTTGTATGGATAAAGCCGAGCAGCAGCAATTGCCATCGTTTTACTTAGAGATTATGGCAAAACCCGCCAATCGCCCAGAAAAGCCAGATGTGGAAGAATCGTCAGACCTTGACGATATAATCGCTGACGCAGAGCAAGAGCTAGATAGAGACGCCGAGTAAAATTTGGCTCTCTAGAAAACGGAAATGCGATGTTTAGTGCTTAGATACGGTTAAACACAAACGCTGATACCACTGCCGTTATTGCAAATAAAAAAGCCGCTTTAAAAGCGGCTTTTTAGTTTTTACACGCTAAGTACTAACGCACTGTTAGGCTTATTGCCGCAGGGTCGGAGGCATCTAGTATAAAGTCATAGCTGCCTGCCACTGCAGGGGTAAAGCTTAAGTTTGCTCCACCATCGAACAGTTGCAGCGGTAACTCTGGGTTTACCAGCGTTTCTGTACCACCACCAAGATTGATGCTAGTCCAATCAGGATCGGCTAACTTGAACAAGTAAGTTTGCGCGTCTAACTGCACAGTAATCTCGTATTTTCCGCTACCGTGATAAAGCATTTGGCTATCTGGGCCTGCGACCCAGCCATTCATGTCACCACGCAGGTAAACCGGCGTATATTGGTAGGGAGCGTAGGCTAAATCAGCTTCTACAATAAGTACCGGATTGGCAGGGTCTCGCGCGTCCAAAATTAGCAGTAATGGAGTGGCTTCTTCGAGTGTAATGCTCAGATTTCCGCCACCAGCAGCAAGAGTTTTAAAGCTTGCAGCCTCCAACTCACCGCCATCTACGCCCGCACCAAAGTTGAGATTGGCCCAATTAGCATCAGCTAACTTGAACTCGGTAGTTCCAGCAGGGAAGGTCAAGCTAACATCGTAGGTATCTGCACCTTTAAATTCAAAGGCGAGGCTCGTATCCCAGCCATTCAAATCTCCGCGTAGATATACGGTTTCGTTGTAAGGCTGAACAGGCTCTTCACCACCCACCAATAGGAACTTAGCTTCGAATGGCGCTAGCTCTATCTCAACAATTCCAGCAGCAAATGCGTATTGCTCATTACTTTGCAGATCTTGGAAAGTATTGTGATTACCCAATCCCATGTACTCAGGTGGCAATACTGCCAATTGAGTTGTCGCGGTCATGTTAGCAATATAGAGAACTTGCTGTTCACCTAGGCTCTTCATATCGGCGTATAACTCACCAACACTCAATACACTTAGGCGTTCACCTTGGCTAAGCGCAGGATAACTTGCGCGAAGCTGCATAAGGTCGGTGATATAGTCGCGAAGCTCTGCTTGTTGGGCATTAGCGGTAAATACTTCACCGCCTTGCTCGCTGGCTAATCCTTCCACTTTACCGCTAGAACGAGATACATGGTCATCACACAAACCTGCAATTGCTCCAACGCCGCCGTCACTGGCACAATCTAACCTTTCTGCAAAGTTAGCCACTTCATCACCAATCTCATCACCGTAATACAAGGTAATAGGGCCAGTGTACGCAGTTAAGAAAGCGTAAGCTGCTTTGTGGCGTTGCCAGTACTCGGCATCACTAGGCTCGGCGATACCTGCACGTTGCAGTAAATCACCAAAGCGAACTACATCGTGGTTGGTAATCATTAAGTTAGGGATGGCGTGCTCTGGGTATACTGCATGGGTATCAAATATACCTGCAAGTGTAGAGGCATCTGTAAAGAAGAAGCCGTCTTCTTGAGCAGCAAAGTTTTGCACCACACGATAGCGACCAGGGAAGTCGAAGGCGCTACATAAACCGTGTTGCTCATTGGTTCCGTAGCCTGTTTCGGCAATTTGGTCTTCGCCAGACCAGATTTCGGCAACCATGTAACCCAGTGGGTTAACGGTTTCGCCATTCATCTGATAGCTTACACCTTGCGATGCTTCAGCCACCGCTTGGCGGATTTCGCCCCAAGCGCCTACCGGTACTTGATAAGCTTGGTCTAAGCGCCAGCCATCAATTTTTAGCTCTTCGATCCAGAACTTGGCGACTTCTTTAAAGAAGGCCAAATCTTCTGGATACTCAGATCGGCGGCCAAGGCTACCTTGTGCTGGCCCTGTTTCGGTAACTGCTAGGCCGTTTGGAGATGCGTAGTCTTGGGCATTTGATTTAAAGTGACCAAATACACCATCGAAGAATACATACATGCCGCGGGCGTGAGCTTCATCAACCAAGGTTTTAGCTAACTGCATATCACCAAAATTAGGGTCGATATTGAAGTAGTTTGTAGCAAAGTAACCTGTTGCATCTAAGCGATCCATCCAGTGCTCTTGGCCGTCAACCGCTACTGTTTCAAACACAGGCGTAAGCCAAACGGCATTCATACCCAGTGATTGAATGTAATCTAGCGAGTCGATAATGCCTTGCAAGTCACCTTTATGATGGCTACTGCCATAACCAGTGCCGTAATCTGCATTACTGTCACCGTCGATAAAGGCTTCGGTCATTACTTGGTAAATGCGCAAGTCGTTGAACTTAGCTTGGTCTTCGGCAGCACATTGGAAAGCAAGATAGTCATACTCTGGCTCTTCGCTATAACCTTGGAACGCTAGTAGGCGAGTAGCATATTCGCGACCATCGGCAATAACCGCAACAGCACGCTCAGGGTAGTTAGTGAGGTTGAGTTGTAAATCAGCCTCTACGACTTTGTTTAGCGCGCCATCACGAATGATGTAATTGAAACAACCGTCTAGTGTGGCTAAGTCTACTTCCCAGTAAGGGCCGTATTCATCTACACCCGCGGGTGCGATGCTTTGATCGGCCCAGTCTAGTGTCATACTTGGATCGGCTGCGCTACAGCTGGCATCATTCCATATGTACAGTGACCAGCTAGCGTATTTAGTGGCTGGGTCAGTCACTGGCGACTCGGCATCAACAAAGCTAATTACCGCTTTTCCATCGGCCACTGCTGGCTCTGGGATCTCGGTTTTAACCGTGCCAATTTCACACACATTTAAAGTGGCTTGGTCACCCGATACATCTAGGTTAAAGGCGTAACGACCTTCACTAAGAGTAATGCTGTTATTGCTTAAGCCTGCGTCACCACTTACTGCTAGGTACTCAACATCGGTTTCAAGCTCAATCAAGCTGTCGTCTTCCACCACAAAATACTGGGTGCCCCAATCGTCGGTGGCCAGCTTGAACATGAAGGTGCCGCTAAAGTCAGCCACCGCCTGATAAAGACCATTACCTTTATGACTAAAGGCATAGGCCGCGTCCCAAGCCCAATCTGAGTTTTCACCACGAATGGCTAAGGCTTCAGCAAGTGGACCGTCTTCCGCCACGGTAGCTAGCTCGCTACACACTGCGCCAACATCTGCAAAACTTACCGATAGACTAGGTGCTGCAATATCAGACGCATTAAGCGTAAAGGTATAATCTGATGATGCAGCTACGCTCAAACTTAGGTTGTCGTTGCTACCCGGCTGCAGGGCTACGCTTTCACCACCAGCCACTAAAGCTAAACCACCGCCCAAGTTAACCGTACTCCAATCGGCACTGGCTAACTTAAAGCCATAATCACCCGCAGCAAGATTAACGGTTTGGCTGTAAATACCACCGCCAATGTAGCTAAATGGTAAGCTCTCGCCCCAACCATTCATATCACCGCGCAGTAATACCGCTGTATCGCCATAGGGTGCCTCTTCAACTTGGGAAGTAATGCTTACCGTTGCGATGCTTGGGTCAGCCTTGTCTACGGCAAAGCTGATCAAGTATTGGCCATCTTCTGCAATGGTCACACTTAAGTTGTCAGCACCGGTAACAATTGGCAACGAACCTTGAGCAACCACAGCACTAAAGCCACCGTAGTTAACCCCTTGCGCGCCCCAATCTGCATCGGCAAATTTGAATTCGTAGCTGCCTGCCACTAGTTCAACTAAGGCGCTGTATTCACCGTCATAGACGTACTCTAGTGGATTGTCGGTAGACCAGCCATTCATGCCACCACGCAGGTACACCACGGTGTCACCAAAGGTAGGTTGGGCTGGGTCGTACTTATCAGTAACCGGAATACCCACACCTTGCTCATTACCTTGCGGCAGAACAAACACTACTGTGCTGTAGGCGGGTACGTTAATCGCGGTGCCGTTAACACTTGCCGAGGCTAGAACAGAATCAACAGACTGCACTTGGCTAGGATGTAACTCTAAACCGGCGATGCCAGTATCAAAACCAACAAGATCAGCACCCGCATTAAAGGCAATTAAGATAGCGTCGTAGTTAGTATCAAGATCTTCAAGGCCGGCACCGTCATTCACCGACATTAGAATTAGACCCGGCGTTTGCGCGCTGCCCATGTTGTGGTAATCCACACGAGTAGTAATCGCCTCTGCGCTACCCAAACCAATCAATGGTGTGGCGTTACGCAGTGCTAGGTACTCGTTGAATACCGCTTTAGCTTGGGCAATATCTCCAGCTGCTACGTCGGTGCTTGGGTCAGCGATAATCTGGCTAATTAGTGGGTAGTTTCCGTCTAGGCCATCTTTACCGTAACGGGGTAAACCCACATTCCAGTTATTGTCTTGAGCGGTGAAATCTATCTTGTTGTACCAATCACCCGAGTCGTAGCTGTCTCGCTCCATAGATTTAGAACGAAGAACATCAGAGCCCATGTGAATAAATGGTACGCCTTGGCCTAATAGCGGGAAGCTCAAAGCAAAGCTTTGCGCACGCACGCGATCGCTAGGGCTCATACCGCTTGGCAATTTGTATTGGTTAATGTCCCACAGTGTTTGGTTGTCGTGCTTAGACACGTAAGACACAGCCTCTAAAGGAGAGGCTGTGTAACCAGCTGGTTGGCCGTTATAGTCAACTTCACTACCTGTAACCACTTGGTCATTGGCATCGATTAGCTTAAAGCTAGACAACAAGCCTGCCAGCTCTACCCGTGCTATGTCGGTATGCTGTAGCAATACTAGCTTGGTAGCATCATCACTGGCATTTAGCTCATTGGGATCATGGAACAAACCATTGGCTAAACCTTGAGAACCGCGAATCGCTTCGGCGCTATCAAATGGGCTGCCGCCACGAACTACGTCGCGCATCCGATCAGAGAATGAACCAATGCCGGTTCCAGCTAAGTTAAGCTGGGTTGCTTGAACAAAACGAGCATCGTTTTGTACTTCACCAAAATTCCAACCTTCACCGTAGAAGTAGTTGTCTGGATCTGCCGCTTTAACCGCCGCTAAAGATTCTTCCATAGCCGCTAAAGGCTGATGACCCATGAGGTCAAAGCGGAAGGCATCGATGCCGTAATCACGCGTCCAAATGACCAAAGTGTCTTTCATCAACTTGGCCATCATGGCGTGTTCGGTGGCAGTGTTATCACAACAGGTAGAGGTTTCTACCGCACCTGTAATGGCATTGCGGCGCTGGTAATAACCAGGAACCACTTTGTCCAGTACCGATTTATCGTTTAGGCCAGAGGCGTTAGTGTGGTTATACACTACATCCATAGCAACTCGTAGGCCCATCTCGTGCACCGACTGCACCATGGCGCGGAATTCTTTAATTCGCGCAAAACCATCTGAGTTGCTGGCATAGCTGCCTTCAGGTGCGCCAAAGTGGAATGGGTCGTAACCCCAGTTAAAGCCGTCTAACCAGCGTAATGAGTCAACAATGTCGTCGGCACATTGGGTGCTAGGGTCACAGGCTTCTAATAAGTCGGCAATCACCGCACCATTAGATTCAACGCCACACAAGGCATTGTCTGGCTGAATACTACATAACTTGCCTACAGTGTCGCTAATTTCAACACGGCGCTTCTCGTCTTCTTCAACGGTGGCAATGTCAAAAGCAGGCAACAAGTGTAGGTGAGTAAGGCCAGCTTGTTTTAACTCGGCAAGGTGCTGCATTGGCGCAGAATCTAGCTCGGTAAAGGCTAGGTACTTACCACGGTTTTCTTCACTAGTTGATAGATCATGAGCACTAAAGTCACGTACGTGGGCTTCGTAAATGCTCATGTTAGTCATCGGCAGCTCGGGCACCACGTGAGAATCCCAACCGGCTGGCTTGGTTTTACGGTGTTCTAAATCAACAACTTGTGAATACAGAGAGTTAGTCGCCAAACTTAGCGAGTAGGGGTCGGTTACCTCTAGCGTTTCTACTTCACCAGAAGCTGGGTGATAAACCTCTACCACGTAGCGATAATATTGTCCGTGTTTAACTCGCGTATCAACCAACCAAGTACCTAAGTCTGCTTGCCACTCCATTGAGTAAGCACGCTTGGCTTTTTTACGTTTGTTGTAAGTTTGCAGAGTTACCGATTGAGCCGTTGGTGCCCAAAGTTGGAATTGATAACCTTTTTGGCTAGGGCTCACGCCTAGCTGAACGTCATCATCATTGGCCGCGGCATATAAGCTATCTAACGCGCCAGCAAACTGCACCTCGGTAGTTTTATACACATAACCTTCGGCGGTAAGCGCCATCGCAACCACTTCGCCTTTCAGCAAGCTCTTTAGGTCTGCATCATCTGGTAGTTGATAAGCGGAGCTAAAGTCTAGATGAGGGAAAGCGGCTTGCGCTTCATCACTCACTTGACCCGGCTCTAGCATCACCATTTGGTAAGCGCCATCTACGGTACCATCGCTGTTAACCGTAAAGCTACCATCGGCAGAGGAGTACAAACGTACATAATCTGCAGCAATAGCGTCTGCCCACACCAAGGTATTTGCATCAACCAAGTGGGCCGAGGCATTAATTATGCCCAAACCAGGAGGGTTAGTATTCCAAGCCTCTTCTCGGCTATCGAATATCTGGCTATTCCCTTGAATAACACTCACAGTGCGATCGGTGAACTGGTCAAAAGAAATAGCTAAATCGGCATCAATTAACTTAGAAAGGCTACCGTCACGAATAATCACGTTGGCACAGCCAGACTCTTTATTTAAGTCCACTTCCCAGTAGGGACCATATTGATCATAACCTGCTGGTACCAGAGATTGATCGGCCCATTCGGTATTTAATGCCGATTCAGCAATTGCATCACAAGCAGCGTTGTTCCATAAATGAAGCGACCATGAAGCGTAATCCGCAGCTGCATCTTCACGAGTGGCCGCTGCTGGGTCAATATAGTTCAAACGCAGCTGATTAGGGCCAGCCAGTGCTAACTCTGTTGGCGGCGTAAGGTCAATATTGGGGTTAGCAACAGGTGGAAAATGCGGCTCCCAAGGCTTGTCGACACAGGCAACAACAAGCTGCATGTAGTCTTGTTCGGCCATTACGTCTTGTTCGGGGGTAACCGTACAAGATTGCGTCATCGGCTCGTCAACAACCGCAACGGTAAAGGCTTGCTCCGCTGGTAATTTAGTTTTAAATACAAAAGGACCATCTTGAGTGATGGCCAATGGTTTTTTCTCGTTTAACTGTAGGCTTAACTTGCCGTTTAAGCCCTCTACTTCTCCGCCAACGTTATAACACGCCGTTAAGAGAAGCGATCCAGCCACTACTGCTGAATGCTTTGTCCACCCGCTGAATAAAATCATCTACAACATATCCTTGTTGTGTTTGGTTTGCTGCCAGTAAGTCTTCCTACTACTTAATGGGCTCTGGCAGATTAGCTGCCCTAACAAGGGCAAAACGGCACAAAGATAGTTCAGCCTGAATGAGATTTTTGTGACCTAGCGCGCCCTTTGAAACTTTGCAAAAAAGCCAGAAAATCAGCTAAATACGCCCAAGCTAGGCGGTGCTTGATAGAAAACGCTTTCAAAGCCAAGCAAGTTTTTTGCTTTTTTATCAATAAATCTTCAGTAATCAAACAAAGCTGAACACAGTTATTGATAGTTAGCTGTACGTCCTAGCTGCATGCTAAATTTTGGGCTGTTTTTTTACGGTTATTTATAAGATTAAGATGTACTTAAAAACAACCCTACGTAGCATAGCCAGCTATGCCTTATTGTTTGCCCTTTCCCTACCTTCGCTAGCGCTTGCAAATGGTAATCAAAGCATTGAGTCATTTACCACCGCCAAGCGGCTTTTACTGCAACAGGTATACGCGGAGCCAAATACCCGTAAAACACTGTATTGCGAGGCTAAGTTTGATGAGAATAAAAATGTCACACTTAATTCTGGTTTTGCTACCGGCAAATATCTTAACCGATTAAGACGTTACGAGACCGAGCACGTTGTGCCAGCAGAGAACTTTGGCCGCAATTTTGTTGAGTGGCGTGAAGGCCACCCCAAATGTGTCAATTCAAAAGGCAAAGCCTACAAGGGCAGGCGCTGTGCAGAAAAAACCAATGCAGAATACCGCTTAATGCAAGCCGACATGTACAACCTGTATCCGGCTATTGGCGCGGTAAATGCGGCGCGCTCTAACTACAACTTCACTATGTTAAGTACTCAGCAATCTAGTTTTGGTAGCTGCGATATGCGTATAGAGAACCGTAAAGTACAACCGCCTGAATCCTCGCGAGGGCCAATAGCACGCAGTTATTTATACATGGATGCCACTTATAGCCGATTTACCATGAGCAGCAGTCAACGCAAGTTAATGCAAGCTTGGGACAAGCTTCATCCGGTTAGCGCTCAAGAATGCCAAAGAGCCGAGTTGATTGCGCAAACTCAACAAAACAACAATCCCATTTTGGCGTCGCGTTGCATAAATCTTGAGAACTAAAACCCTAAATTTGTGCTGTATATGGAATTTGCAAACAGAGATATTCTTATAATTGCGTAGTACAACCCTTTATAAAGCATGGATTTAGTGAATAATACCAAGGTAGGTTTTTGTTCTGTCCACGCTAAAGCACACTATGAATCAGCAACAACGCGACATTTATTACCCGGTACTATTTCTGATCTCTTTGGGATTGGTGCTTTGGCAGTACCTAGGCATGGAGCGACACCTTAATTACTCACTAAACGAAGAATCCCCCATCTCTCTTTCTACTCAGCTTGCCGATGGTCGTGTTGGCAAAGGCTTGTTATTGCGTCAACAAAACAAAGCCACGCTATTTTGCAATATCTCCAATAGCCAGCAACCCGATGCCTGTGCTTTGCAGTTAAAGTTAGTGGAAAATAATCAAGCGGGTATAAACCTAGCCAACTTTGAAAACATCCAACTAAATCTGTCTTTTCAAAGCACTGTACCAGATTCCATTTGGCTACAGGTATTTACTCAACACAATGCAAAACATTTACACCTACACCAACAAAGTATTTTGCCCAAACAAGGGCGCGCCAGTTACGGCATAGATGTAGATAACTTATATCAGCCCTCCTGGTGGCAGTTTGCTCAGGGTGAAAATCAACACTCGCAGCAAGATGCTAGGATCACCTACATTAGCTTGCTCACTGGTGACAATACTCAGGATAAAAATATCGAGTTATCGCTCCATTCAGTCCAGTTTTCTGGCAAATGGTTGCAAGCCAAAGATTTATATTTGGCCTTGTTGGGGATTTGGTTAGTCAGTATTACTTACGCTTTTTTCAGTGTAACCCGTGGGGTAAAAGAGCAACACCAGCAATCAAATAAACACGCGCTAGAGCTAAATAAAATCAATAGCTACCTGAGCATTGAGCGCGATAACTACGAATTTATGGCCAAAACCGACCCGCTTACCAGCTGCTTTAATCGCGCCGGTTTGAGCAGCATTTTTGGCGACATCATTATCGAATACGCTGAAATTGGTATGCCTGCTAGTATCGTCTTATTCGACATAGACCACTTCAAAAAAATCAATGACCAATACGGCCACGACGAAGGCGACAAAGTACTGGTTAATCTAGCAAATTTGGTGCGCCAGCAAATTAGAGAAGGCGATTACTTAGCCCGCTGGGGCGGTGAAGAGTTTTTGGTGGTATGCACCCATACCCGGCTAAAAGGAGCCTGCGCACTTGCTGAACACCTTCGCCAAAGTATCGAAAACACCATCCTAAGCGAAGAAACACGCATAACCAGCTCTTTTGGCGTAGCCGAAATCAACTCTGGCTTCTTAGAGCAATGGATAAAACGTGCCGACGAAGCGCTCTATCAAGCCAAAGAAGGTGGCCGCAATAAGGTAGTTGCGGCAAGTTAAGAGCTAGTACAAGTAACTAAGCTTGCTCTTTTAAGCTCTGTTTTTTAATGATATCAACCCACCTCCAATGCCTTTTCCTCTTAGTCACCGCAAAGCCATTATTTGCACAGTACTGCGCTTACACAGCTGACTCATAAGCGGATGAGCGTCAATGAACGCAATGCTGTTTGCCAACAAAAAAGGCGCTGGTGAGCGCCTTTTGTCAATCAAGTATCAACCCATATCAGGACGGGTCATATGAAACCTAAAACCTAAGGAGGACTTAACTCCAACAACTTGGCGTCGGCACTGGCTGAATCTAAGAAACCATAGAAAGTCGTATCTCCGGCATCCCAACCCGTTTTCGCTTCAAAAGAACCGTTATCCGAATCAGCAGCAGTGATTGGAATGATATTTTGGAAACCAGATTGCTTGAGGAATAAAACGCCAGCTTTCGCATGAAACTCCCAGCCATTTGGCAAGCTTGTTAAGGTAGTAGTGGTAACTTCCCAGCCTTGGTTATCAAACTCATTCACTAGATACCACGTTCGCTCTAGGCCAAATTCATCAACAATAAGACTCTCATTCAGCTGCAGATTATTATATGCATCTAAAGCTGGAATCACCGAGCTATCAATCTCAGCATAAGACTTACCCTCATCCATGGCTGCTCTCACTTTACCAGCTAAGTCTGTTACATCTTGACTATTCCACTCTCCGTAATCGTGACCAACCCAAATGCCAGTGTTGCCCTTCTCCCATACTCTTACCGATTGCCCAGCGTTATCAGCCGACAAGGTGAAGCTATAGTCATCCAAAGCAAAATGTTGATAAATGGTTCTGTTGATCGATAGCGATTCGCTTATTTGAGTCTCAGTAGATTGCCAATTATTAAACTCTATACGCTCCCCTGAAGCATCTAGTTCTGCAGCGTTTTTGCTGCTGTTAATAACATAGCGTTTACCACTTTGCTCGGTAACGATTTCTCCATTCTCAACTTTCTTGGCTAGGGTATTCTCTGACCAATAGTCCGTAAGCTGCCATGGTGAGCTATAAACATAATGCGAATACTCTTCAAAGTTCTCCGTATCCGACATCAACATTGGGCCAGTAGTGCTTTCTACATTTGACAGTGTACCGTCTTCACAGGCTGTAAGGGAGATTGCACCCAAATTTAAGTCATCATTTATCTCAAAAGCTATTAGAGAAACTTTGTGGTTATAAGGTCTTACATAACTCGAAAAGTTAAAATCAAACTTCGGAAGCAATGTTGCTTGACCGCTATCCCAACTTAAAGAAGTAAGCGCATTAAACATTAAACTTTCATCTTCTGATTCGATCTCGAGATTATAAGAACCACCTTCAGAGAACACCTTAGCTTGATAGGTATTATTTCCGACATAGGCAAATTCTAGCCTATTCCCGAAAAATTCATGCCCATAGAACCCACGCCCATAGACCCCTTGTTTAAACGGTCCGAATTCATCCAGTGGCTCCAAATCACAGCTGGCGTGATCAACATACCGACCAACAAAATCAACTACGTCACTATCTACAGTAGTTTCTGCTAAGGCATACTTTTCACGCTCAAAGGTTAATGGGCTTACAGCAAATACCGAGCCGTTATCTTTTACTACATCAAACTCAAAACAGCCGTCGCCCACCTCAGTGTAAATATCAACATTGAACACTGCGCCCTGCACGTCAACCGAGCTAAGCGATATAGTCTCACCTACAGCGCTTTTGTCGGAATAAGCTTTGGTTAAGCTATTACATATGCCAGCATTTTCAGCTCGCAGGCTATAGCTTGCATATAGCGCCTCTAATTCAGCTTGGTTTAAGCCAGCGGTTTGCTCGCTAGGAAGAGTAAATAACACGCTCACTTGCTCACGCGGCATGGCAGCTTCTCTGGCGATCTCTTCAGCAATAAGCGCATCTAATTTAGCTTGAGCTTCTGCTTGATCTAAATAGCCATAAAACGTTTGATTCGGATCCCAATACATTTGAGATTCGAAGTAACCCGTATCAACATCAGCATCAACCAACGGCACTGAGGTATAATTGTTACGTGAATAATCGTTACCACTGGTATCCAGCTCAACGATCATTCCACCAGGGACAACGTTAAAGCGCCAGCCGTTCGGTAGCTGTTCTAAACCTGTCTCTTGTAGCTCCCACTCCCCTTCAAACTGGTTGACTAAGAACCACGTTCTTACATCGCCATTTTCTTGGTAAACAAAACTATCGCTAAAACGCAGTACGTTATAAGCACTCAAGCCTGCAACCACACTTTCATCAATTTCAGCGTAAGATAAGCCACTATCTAAGGCGGCTTTAATTTTACTATCGAGACCTTCTATTTCGGCAGAGTTCCATTCTGGATAGTCGTGACCAAGCCATAAACCCGAATCACCCTTCTCCCAAACTTTAACTGCTTGGCCAGGCTCTTCTTTAGTAAATGAATAGTTATCTAAGCCGTAGTGGTGATATCCATTAAACTCGAGGCTTAAAGTTTCGGATAGATCGGTAGTTGTATACTTCCAATCCTGAAACTTAATAGCTTGGCCATCAGAACCTAATTCAGCCATCCTGGTGTCATTGCTATATACATAACGCCCACCAGAACCTTCCGATACCTTTAAGCCCTCCACTAGTTTGCTTGATTCTTGAAAGTCCTCCCAATAATTAGTCAGCGAACCTCCATCCCAGCGGTATTGCGCATACTCTTCAAATACACCATTGATGCAACAAGTATAAACACTACCTTGTTGGGTGAACTCTCTTTCACCGTTTGGCCTTAGCGTTTCTTTGGTATAGTCATTTATCGTTCCATCTGCTGAAGAATCTCTCAGCTCCTCATTCGAAACAGAGCCGTCAGCAAAAGAGGTGGTCACTTGGGTTCTTCTAAAGTAAGGCTCTAGTTCTTCTTTATCTAAAGATTCACTGATTCTAGTTTTTACCTGTTCACCGCTTTCTAAGGTCTCAGAAGAATGTGTAACTCTTTGAACCCATTCAATTTGAGAAAGGTTTCCAGCATTAACAGCTGCTTCAATATCTATATCATCAAAGCTTTCATCATCGTCATAGCCACCTTCGTCAATTGAAGAAGACTCATCATGATATGCTAGGTATGAAAGCTGACCAGCTTCATCATGGGTTCCAACTCGATAAACTCGCCCTTTAAAAGTTCGAAGGTTGTCTTGGTTTAAATCGGTTTCCCAATAAAAATGAGCTGTATAAGCCCCATCAGCTAAATAGTTTTCTGTCCAAGACTCTTTTTCATAAATCAGTGCTTCCTGATCCTCATCTAGCTTCCTTTTATAGTTAGCATCGGTGAGGTAACTAGCGGACTCAGCTTCTACTTTTTTCGTACCATCGTCTAATAAGGTAGTAATTTTGCTTTGTTCAACTAGGAAGTAATCTTCTTTCCCAGTAATCCAGTTTTTTCGACTGCTTCGCTGGGTGGTAACTTCTACCGTTTGGTTATCTTCCAAGTCCTGTTTAAGTTCTTGCTCTTTTTTAGCGGCTTCTTGGCGTTCGGTGGTGCGCTCTATCGCCTCTTTCGCTAAGGCTTCTTTAATCGCTTCACCAACATCATCAGACAAGAAGTCGCCTAAAATTACATCAACGCCACCATCTAAGCCTAAGTCACCAATCACCTTGGTTTTCGCGGCCATTAGCTCCCGGTCAATTTGTTCGCTGGTTACAGAACCGCTAGCTAACAAAATTAGGCTCTCTTTTAACTCATCAACAACCAAAGAGGTAAACGGGGAAATCGCGGCGCCTGTTGGGTCAATGCTTTCGTCTAAATCAACCAATGGAGGAGCAGAAAGTACGACTGGATTTTCAGAGAAGTCTTCACCAGTATCTATATCTGTAGCTCCTTCGCCTAACAAGGCACGAATAGGTGCCGATTTTAAGCTGCTGATGTCGGCGCCTTTTAAAGCTAATGTGTATGCACCAGTATTATCACTAATAGCGCTAGGCTCATTCTCATCAAGCTGACCATTTAGGTTAAGGTCAAGAAAAACAACAGCACCAGCTACATACCCATCAATTACTTTACCGCTTAAGGCCATCACTCGGTTCACGGTCAATTCAAAAGAGGCCAAAGAAGCGCTTTCACTGCCATCACTTACACTAATAACAATGTCTGAATAAGTACTGATATCTGTTCGAGCAGGCGTCCCTGATAGCTGACCAGTAGCTTCATCAAAGCTTGCCCAAGCAGGCTTGTTGGTAATCGAAAATGTTAGTTCATCGTTGTTTTCATCGCTGGCAGTTGGGGTAAACGTAAATGCTACGCCCTCATCTATACTCGTTTGTGGTGTACCACCAATATTGGGAGCTACATTTACAGGGGTAGAGTCGCCTCCACCACCTCCACCACACGCGGTTAGCGAAAGCGAGACAGCGATCAGCGAAGCCAACTTCGACTTGGCATACTTCATATTTAGAGTCCTTTCCAAAACTTGCTATTGTAAGTAGTAATTTTTATTAGAGTTTTTAGCCTAAAAAAAGGCCATTAACATCAACATGCTACAAATAAGAAATGAGTTAACAAGCATACAAAAAGGAAAAATGCTGTTATTTAGCGTTATGTCAAAAAATAAGACAAATAAACCCACAGAAAGATGATTTACCGCAATTGAGTGATTGGCAATGGTTTAAAAAAGTGCCGCTATTTAAACTAGCAGCACTTGATAAGCCTTTAAGAAAAACAAGCATTGAAGCTAAAACAAATGATGAACTTACAAAGGATTATCTGGGCAGTTGCCGCTAATGTACAAAGGTACGCCAATGCTGGGCTCTATGGGTATTAACACGGCGCCATTGGTGGCTTGCGGCCCCCAATATTCTACCGGTAAACTTGCTTGTAAGCCTTGTGCTAAGGGGTAATCACAAAACCCACTACTGTCACTTGGCGCATTATCGCTGTAGTTGGCTAAAGTGGCGAGCGCTTCAAATAAGGCCACTCGGTTTATCCAGATTTGTTTGCTCAGAAAGCTTGGGTCCGGTAGGCCTGGGTTAACGCCAATTTGCGGCTGACCAAGATGCACAGCTGTAACGTCGGCACGTAAATCTTGTACAAAATTTACTGTCTCCCAACCACCAGCCGCCGCTCCAATATGTTGATAATTTGCCGTCGCGCCGCTACTAATGTTTCCGGCGCCAAGTTGTACCTGAGAAAAGCGCCCGGTTGAACCGACAAATACCCGGTCAATTTTTTTCATCACTTTCACCGCCAAGCTTTGCGCTAAAAACTGTTGCGGTGAGCCAGGAAGTGCATCGGCGAAGGGGCTTAACAACCGAAAGTTATGGGCGGTTTGGCCATGTAAGCAGTTAGCAGTGGGTAACTGCCCCAATACTTGGGCTGG
Organism: Agarivorans sp. JK6; assembly: GCF_045277145.1. Classification (NCBI taxonomy): domain Bacteria; kingdom Pseudomonadati; phylum Pseudomonadota; class Gammaproteobacteria; order Alteromonadales; family Alteromonadaceae; genus Agarivorans; species Agarivorans sp. JK6. The sequence goes on from NZ_CP113525.1 coordinate 4,595,089, forward strand.
TTTGATGGAGGTGAAATCTAATTGGCAGTCGGTTTTTTGTAAGTCGCCGTGTAAATCAAGAACAACTTCCGGCTGAAACGCTAATGCTGCAGCAACCATGGCTTGGCTTTCTAACGGGCGAATGGGTTTATCTAAGGTCACATGGTGATAGCGGTTCAAATCGTAACCTCGGCCGACAATGCCCACAAAATCTGCTTCTGAATTATCGGCAAAGGCGCCGCCTGCCATGGGATCAACATTTTGACGAATTAGCGCACAGTCATTATCAATAACTGTTCCCGGTATAGGATTCAAGCTGCAATTCTCAGGATCTGGTTCACCACCATCAGGGTTGGCACGCAATAAAACTAAGAGATCTAGATTGGCTAAAATGGTTTTAGTTTTACGGCCAAAACCAGTGCTTAACCAACGAACAATGCTCAAGGCTGCTTCGGTGCCCGCCGGCTCATTGCCATGTTGCTGAGTAATCACCATTACTCGAGTACCATTAGGGTTGCCCATGCGAATAGCCAACAGATCACGGCCTTGAGTGGAAGCTCCTACACGCTCAGAGTTAACATTGCCACGTCCACCATCGTTAACGGTACACACAACAGCTTGGCGAATGCTACCGGCTTCAACTTGCTCACCACAGACCTGATAATTGATGTTTAAATTTGCAGGAAGGGCTTGGTCAATATTTAACAAGCCACCGTTGTTTCCGTTAATAATTAACGGCCCTGTTTGCATTTTCACCCTAGAAAAGTAGGGCAGGTAACTCAGCTGAAATTGCAAATCTTGATAACGAGACAGTTGCCAATAGTCTTGGTTATTTGATTGCCAGTGTAACTGTGGGGTGGCACTAATTGAGGCACTAGCTAGCCCCCCAATCAGCAAAGCCCAAAGCTTACTTTTACTTAACATCCATATCACTTCACGCATGTTCATTGATCATCCCTGATTTTTTGATGCTGGCTGCATGGTCAACATCTTGTCAAAAATTAATCATAGAGCCATACGAGATTAATGAGAACTAAGTTAGTAAGTTCTTCTAGGTTATTTACTGTATTTTTTCCTTTGCACTAAATCACTTAGCAAATTACTCACCCGATAGCATACGTACTTCGCGTTGTGGAAAAGGTATTTGCACACCCGCTTGTTGCAAGGCATTAAACACCGCCAGATTGGCGGCAAACTTAGTTTGATGAAATAACGGTGTTGGCACCCAAAAGCGATAACTAATATTAATGCCACTATCGGCAAAGGCATCAATGCCCACCTTGGTAGCAGGGACTTGCTGAACCTCGGCAATAGCCGCCAAGGTCTCTTCGATTAAGCTAATAACTTGCTCTGGATTGCTGCCATAAGCGACTGCTACCTCGCCTTCAACTAAGCTGTTTTGTTCGGTGTTTTTAAGTATTTCGCCCACAATATGGCGATTAGGAATGGTCACCCGCTCGTTATCTTCATTAATGAGCACCGTGGTAGCTAAATTAATTTCTTCAACAATACCGGTGTAGCCCTTTACGGTAATGGTGTTTTTAAGCACAAACGGTCGCGTAAGAATAATTGCTAAGCCCGCCCCGTAATTAGACAAAGTACCTTGAATCGCCAAGCCAGCACCTAGAGAAATAGCACCCAATGCGGCCACAAAGGGGGTAATGCTAATACCCAGTTTGCCTAAGGCAATGATCACCGTAATGCTAATTAACAGCACTTTCACCACATTGGCAATGAAGTTGGCGAGGGTGATATCTAAACCTTTGTGCTCTAGGGTATTAAATAACCACTTAGCCACTTTGCCGGCAAACCATAAACCCAGTAGTACAATGATAATTGCACCCACCAGTTGGAAGCTGTATCTCACTAAAAAGTCGACAATGGTTTGGTATACCGATTCAAGTTGGGCGAGTTCTTGGTCAATCATTTAGCGGTCCTTGCTATATTACAAATACACTGAGCATAGCGCCTGAATTATCAGAAGCTTAGTTATACTCTCTCAGTTAATTGTAGCTCGAAGCGATGATTTTGGCAGCTTGAAATAAACCCGTAATTTAGTCGCTTTAGCCTAGTAAAGGCTACTTAAAACGCCAATGTGCAGGATTAATCCCTGTAATATCTGTTTTAATTTTAGTGATGCTGTTGCCCAATAAACATCCTAAAAGAATGCCATCCTTGGCAAACGCGAGAGATGAAATATTACGAAGCTGCTTAGCCGGGTTGCCATCTAAATGTGGCCTTCCCATAACATCATCCTGAAAGGCTTGTTCAACCCACCGTAGGTGCTCATCGTCGGAGTCTTCTAACCATATTTGCTGCTCACCATTTGGGCTAACTCGAATCACCCGATTACTCACAATGCTGGTTACCCACAAGTTGCCACTAATATCCATGGTTAATCCATCAGGAAAGGTCGCGGCGGAGAACTGGGTAATGACTTGTGCTTGGTGCAGCTGGTTATCTACGATTTGATACTTAATCAGCTCGCGAGAGAAGGTTGCATTTACGTATAGCTCTGTCCCCTCAGGGTTTACCCAAAGCTCATTGGTGTAGCCCAAACCGTCGGCAACAATGCGAGCACCTTGCTCATCTACCAGCACAATAAAACCATCATCGCAGCTTTTACGATAAGCATCTGCTCTAGGTTGAGTGCGAGTGCTCACGGTAATCCAAATGCGTCCTTGATGGTCTAGATAAACAAAATTAGTGGGAGGCAGCACCACGCCATCCACCTCCAGCAGCCAATCATAAATTGCATTGTCTCTAGTGAGTTTAAATACTCCGCCTTGTTCGGCCCCTAAATGCGCAATAAGAAAGCTGCCGTCGGCTAGCATCGCAAAGCCATTGGTTTGCAAAGGGCCAAATTCTGGGTGCGCTCCTCCCCAATAACTTTGCTCACCATTTGCTGCGATACGAGTTACACCGCCTCTAAAATCCGAGACAAATACATCGCCAAAAACATTGGTTAATACGCATTCTGGCCGAGTTAGCTGCTGGCCCAGCTTAACTAAGGGCTGGTTAAATAGGTTAATTTGCGACATTAAATACTCACTCGCTTTTGTTGTTGATGAGACTGATAAATCGCATTCTCAATTTCGATATTTCGCAAATACTGCTGAGCGAGATTCTCTAGCTCAGCTCCGTGCTGATAATGCGCCACCACATGCTCAATAAGCTGATAAACACAGTCCCCACCAAAGTTTTTCGCTTGCCATGAGTAATCAATCTGTTGCTCGTTATTGACGCCAAAGTTGCGCAAAAATATATTGGCATCACCGTCTAAGCGCAGGCTAGCTTGGCTACCTTCGATCAGCATTTCTCCCATAGTGGTGCGCTTATTGTCAGCCTTATGGTCAAGTAAGCGATTGCCATCAAACACAGCTTGTAGCTGGCCTGCTAAACCAAACACAATCAGGCCAGCGTCTTCGCCAGCAATAACCGGATTACACTTACGCAAACTGGCGTATACGTTTTCCACTTCACCAAATAAGTAACGAAAGGTATCAACTAAGTGAATCGCCGTTTCGTGCACTAAAAACTTTTCCATTTGCTGAAAGTAAGGTTGGCGCTCTAAGTAAGCTTCCGGCCCTTGGCCATCGCCGGGGCGCAGATTAAATTGCACATTGAGTAGCCGCCCAAGCACTTTGTCATCAAGCAACTGTTTGATTTTTCGATACCAAGGCATAAACCTAAAATTCTCGTGCACAATTAACTTGATACCGGCTTGTTTCGCCATAGCGGTGAGCTGTTTCGCTTGCGCCAAAGACTCACCAAAAGGCTTTTGAATAATCGCATCAACGCCAGCTTCACAAACAATTTCTAGCTGTTGGAGGTGAGTATGTGGTGGAGTGATAATGTCTACAATATCGGGCTGAGTTTGCTCAATAAGCTGCGCTAAGTTGTTACTTTGCAGAGCAATGCCGTAACGTTTGCCAATCTCATTTGCGGCCTCTATGTGGCGATTGCAATTTCCCACCACCTCAGCACCAACTACCCGCTGCCAAGCCTCATAATGAAACTGGCTAAAGTAACCCGCACCCACCGCCACAACTTTAAGGTTTTTATAGCTCATGTTTAGCCTCCCACGGCTGGTTTAAATCGGCTAAACAAACGCTGAGTGCAACGCTTTACGGGGCCAAATTGCGATAACAAAAAATACAGAATAAACAGCACTAAAATTAGGCAAACTGGTCGCTGCAACATCGGCAAAAAACTACCGTCAGAGATCAGCAAGGCACGACGCAAGCTTTCATCAGCCATTCCACCTAACACCAAGCCAATCACCAATGGTGAAATGGGGAACTTATTCTCGCTCAACACAAACGCCACAATGCCCACCGGTAGCATTAAATACAGGTTGAACAAATTAAGGCCCAAGGCGTAAGAGCCCAAAATACATAACACCCCCACAACCGGTATAAACAGTGGGCTAGGGATGCTTAGAATCTTTATCACTTGTTTAGCTAGCAGCATGCCGTTTGCCCACATAGCAAACGAAGCCATCACCATAATGGCGGTGATTTCTAGTAAAAATCCGGGATGTTCCGCTTCAATAGTAGGGCCAGGAACCACCCCATGTAACAGCAGTGCACCCAGTAACATCGCTGCGGGCGGGCTACCCGGAATACCCAGAGTAAGTAATGGGATCAGCGCCCCACCAATGCTGGCATTGTTAGCGGTTTCTGAAGAAACTAACCCCGCAGCACTGCCTTTACCAAACTCCTCTTGTTGCTGTTTAGTGGAGGTGTTTTTTGCGGTGCTATACGAAACCCAACCAGCAATATCTTCACCTACACCAGGTACCGAGCCAATGCCAACACCAATCATTGAAGAACGAACGATATGTTTAATATTGCGCGCAATGGTGCGGAAATCTGGCAAAATTCGACCAAATTTTTCTGCTTTTCGCAGAGTTTGTTTCTCGGCTAGCACCCTAATAATTTGCGGTATAGCAAAGGCACCAATTAACACTGGCACAATCTCTAAGCCGCTATCTAGCTGGCTTTGCTCAAAGGTATAACGGGGATAAAACTGCAGGGTATCGCGGCCGATGGTGGCCAAAAACAAGCCAATAAATCCGGCTATCCAACCCTTAACCACCAAATCGCTACTGGTTAAGGTGCCGCTAATTACAATGCCAAATAACGCCAGTAAGAAGAACTCCCAAGAGGTAAATTGCAAGGCAAAACTGGCAATAAGTGGCGATAATACCACCAAGCAAATAAGCCCAATTACCGTACCAATTAGCGAAGCGGTAGTGGTTAAACCTAAGGCTCGCCCGCCATCACCTTTTAGCGCTAAAGGATAACCGTCCATGGCGGTTGCTGCAGCAGCAGGCGTACCAGGAATATTGATTAAAATCGCGGGGTACGAGCCACCATAAATCGCCCCCACATACATGCCCAATAGCGATATAAGCGCCGTGCTAGTATCTAGGTTATAGGTAAGTGTTGTAAGTAAGGCCACGCCCAAAGTAGCGGTTAAGCCAGGCATAGAGCCAAATAAAATGCCGAGCAAACTAGAGCCAAACAATACCAACAAGTTACTTGGCCTTGTACAAAGCTCAAACAAAATTCCAAAAAAGTGTGCAAACTGGTCCATCATTATTGTTGTCCTATTTAGCCTGCAGTGGCCGCTACAAAGCTAAAATTTCATACCAAATATATTCCATTAATTTGATGACCGAGCCATATTCCACCGGCATAGGCACCTGTAATAGAAAGTTGAAAGAAAACACCAGTAACAGGGGTACAGCTAGCGCTGTTATTAGAATGTGATGACGTTTTTGTTGATTCACAGGGCTTAGCCATAGCAACAGTAAACACACTACAATCGCGATGATCGCGCCAACATCACAGGTAAGTATTAGTGGCTCATCGACCGTTGCTTCCATAGCCAACCAATAAAACTGCGGGGCAAACATCCAACGCATCGCCAATATGAATAAACTCAAGGCCAAGTTGGCTTGAATTATCACGTTTTTGAGCTTGTTGTTGTCCACATAAAATCGCAAACATAGGCTTAGCAAGAACATTACTGTCGCTAAGTAAAAATCTAATGAAGGAATGTATAAGTAGATATAAAGAGACAGTGCAGTAATCACATACCAGCGATCTCGATTTATCACTTTGCGATTATCACCTATCCAGCGGCTCAGCTTAAAAAACTCACTATGGCCTGCATTTTTAATCGCATTCATCAGCAGTATGCTACTGGCAATGCTTAGCACCAGCAGCAAAATAAACGGGAACAGCGCGGGCGAAACATACCAGCGACTATCTACACCGCCAAAACTGCCGCTCATAGGAAAAGACAAGGTTTCCCAAGCTAAATAAGCGCACAGAGCCAATAATACAACCGACACCTTAAAGTCAGTTTGGCGTAAACGAGTGGCACCTTCAGGATTATTGCGATTCATTTGGTATACCTAAGAAAGTATTGAAAACCAAGTATAGTCAAATACTTAAATGTCACTATTGGTGCTCTCTTCCCCGTGGGCAAGAGAGCAAAGCCAGTACAAACTTAAATTTTAGGAATACCAAATTGGCTGGGTTCAACCTTAGCCGAACCTAACTCCCACAAGGTCCACGAGAAATTAGATTCAAGCTTAGAGAAAATATCTTTAGCCTGCGCGCCATGTGCGCCACTGAGCGAATAGAGGTTTTTATCGGCCCATTGCTTGACGGTGTCTGAGGCCATGGCAGCTTCAAACGCTTCACCTAACTTAGCTTTTACTTCTGCCGGCGCATCATCTCGCACTGCAAAACCAATGGCTTGGCTAATCGGTAAGTAGTCAGACAAGCTAGCATAACTGCTAAATGCCGAAGGAATCGTGCCTACATCAGGAATGGTAAAATCTTGCTCAACCAACATCGCTAAGGGGCGTAATTGGCCGGCGCGCAATAATGCTGCTTGCTCTGCAGCAGAGGTAACCACAACGGTGATTTCTCCAGTAGCCGCCGCAGTTTGCGAAGGAGCAGAGCCAGGGTAAGGAACAAACTTAAATGCCGCACCGGTGCCTTTTTCTAGCGCTAACAAATTAAGGTGATGAATAGAACCCGCGCCACCAGCACCTGCTTTAATTGAGCCAGGTTGCTGCTTAGCCGCATCAATTAACTCTTGCAGATTATTGTAAGGAGAGCTAGCACTCACCGAGATAAGATCGGGTGAGCCGCCAACAATAAAGGGAGACCACACATTAAAGCGCTGATCCCAACCACCATTTACCGCCGCGGTAACGTTTGATTCGGATAAGCCCACTAGGTTGTAGCCATCGGCTTTCTTGCTAAACACGCTGCTCATGCCAATCGAACCAGCCACCCCGCCAGTTTTATTCGTCACCTTAATACTCACATCCAAGGCTTTGGCCATTTCAGCCATAATCATTCTGTTAATACTGTCGGTACCACCACCAGCACCCCACACCACGGTATTTGTAATGGTGCGAGATGGATAGGTTTTTGCCGCCATAACCGGCTGACTAATACTCGCCAGCACTAAGGTGGCGCTTGCCGCAAATAATGCGATTTTAGATTTATAATTAGCTTTCATGTTATGCCCTCTTCAGAATCATAGATTGTTTCTGCTTAATCGACATTCAAGGCTGATTACTACGCAGATTTGAACGTAAATTAGTTCTTTATTTTTATAAACTTAAAGTAACGCCAAACTACTAAATACTTTATTGGTGATGGCTTCTGTGCCATCGCTGCCGCCTAACTCATATGGCAGAATTTCTCCGCTGGCATAGGCCAGCTCAATGGCCTTATCGATAAACCGTCCAGCCTGTTGAATATCGCTATTTTGGTGTTGCAAACCCAGCCAATTCAGCATCATCGCTGCCGACATAAACATCGCTGTGGGGTTGGCTTTGCCTTGACCAATAATATCCGGGGCACTACCGTGACAAGGTTGAAACACCGCATGTCGCTCGCCAATATCTGCCGATGGCGCCATGCCCATACCACCCATTAGCCCAGCGCCTAAATCCGACAATATGTCGCCAAACATATTCTCGGTAACCATCACATCAAACTGCCAAGGCTGGCGCACCAACTGCAAAGCGGCAGCATCAACATAGATATGTGAAGCCGCTAAACTAGGGTGATTGGCGGCAACCTCATCAAAGATTTGTCGCATGTAATAAAACGAGCTCAATACATTGGCTTTATCTACACAAGTCACTTCGCCCTTGTAACCTAAACCCTTGCGCTGCTTGGCTAAGCCAAAGGCAAACTCAAACAGCCGCTCACAGCCTTTACGGCTAATTTTTTGGGTGTCTGTGGCAAACTCTTCCTTGCCACTACCGTTAATGCTAAAGCTTTCTCGGCTAGCAAATAGGCCTTCGGTACTCTCTCTTATCAATACAAAATCCAGCTGCTTACCGCGGGCGTCTTCCAACGGCAGCGGAATACCGGGCAAGGTTTTTACCGGGCGAACACCAGCAAATAAATCTAAGGTTTCACGCAGTTCTAACTGGGGAGCAATTTCACGACCATCGGGATAACGAATACTTGGCATACCCATACACGCCAACAAAGTCGCGTCAGAATTCTTAGCATGCTTCATGGCTTGCTCAGGAAGTGCAATGCCGTGTTGTTGGTAGTAGTTCGCACCTGCTTCAAAGCTGGTGAAGTTAAGCTTTAGCCCACCAACTTTATCAATTGCCGCCTGGATCAGCGCTAAGCACACAGGGGTAATTTCTATACCTATGCCATCGCCAGGAAACACGGTGATTTCAAATATCTGTTTGCTCATAAGCTGCATTCACTCCTTGTGAATTGGCCAAGTGAAGTTTCTGCCAACAATCAATGTATACATTAATTTGTACATAAATGTATACCGATGATTTACTTTGTCAACATTTAATTAACAAATATTTGACCAGCGAATAATGAAGCACAGCTAACGCAGCCATTAAAAAAGCCGCTAAAAGCGGCTTGGAATAACGAGCAACCCAGTGGGTCAGCTTAGATATTGGCTAAACGTAGTTTTTCTAACAAAGCGACCATGGCTTTGCCGCCTTTAATCCTATGCTCACGATGAATATCAGCTGCTTTAATTGGGTCTCGCTCGCGAATAGCCTGCACCACTTCACTATGATCTTTGGTTGAATCATGTGGCGTATCACGCAGGTGCAAGGTAACAAAGCGTACTCGGTGTGCCTGCCCCCAAAACTGCAGTACCACATCTTTTAGCCGTTGGTTGTCGGTGAGGTCCAATAGGGTGTGGTGAAATTCTTCATCCGCTTCGGCCCAAGCTTCTAAGTTATCCTGCTGCAGAGCCTCGGCCATTCTTGCAGTAGTTTTTTCTAAACGTTGTAATTGTTGCTCGCTTAGACCCTTGCTCGCCAAGGTGCCAATCGCTTGCGACTCTAAAGCGGTGAGAATTTCGTAGATATCACGCATATCATCAGGAGAAATAGGCTTAACCCGAATACCATGGCGCGGCTGAATCTCAATTAAACCTTCCCGCTCTAAGCGAACGCAGGCTTCCCTCACTGGGGTTCGACTAATATTCAAACGCTCTACCAATACCTTTTCTAGGTATTGAGTTCCCACTTTAAACTCATTGTTCAAAATTAACTCGCGCAAGGTTTGATAAGCCACCTGAGCGAGCGGTAGGTCTTGGCGTTTGGTAGTTACAGACATCGATTTACTCTTCCAGTAAGTGATTAGTTAGAGCCAAATTCTCTATTGATTTTGGGATTATTACACAAATTAATGTATACATTAAGTTATTCATCAATCTATACTGCGATTAGTTTTTGTACTTAAGGGATTAAGCAATGGCAACAAAACCGCTACTCGGCGTTATTGCTGATGACTTCACCGGCGCCTCCGACATGGCCAGCTTTTTAGTGAAAGGTGGCATGAGCTGCATTCAAATCAATAGCTTAGCCAGCATTCACAAGCAAACCCTTAATAGTGACGCGATTGTGCTAGCCTTAAAAACCCGCACCGTAGCGGTGGAACAAGCGCTCGAGCAAAGCCTGCAGGCCTTAGAGTTTTTGCTTGAACAGGGCTGCCAATACTTCTACTTTAAATATTGCTCCACCTTTGACTCCACGGCAAAAGGTAACATTGGCCCAGTCATCGATGCCCTGTTAGCGCGACTAAACTTAGTTCAAGCCATTATTTGCCCAGCCTTACCAGCGAATGGCAGAACCGTTTATCAGGGGCATTTGTTTGTTTATCAGCAATTGCTTAGCGATAGCCCCTTAAAGGATCACCCGCTCACGCCAATGGCCGATTCGCGGGTAGCCGAGCTACTTAGGCCGCAAGTTGCCCCTGCTTATCAGCAAGCCATTGAACACCTAAGTATTGATGATTTAAATGCAAAGCAACTAAACCCAAGCCAGCAACAGGCACGTTACTTAATTTGTGACTGCATCAACCAACAACATTTATCGCAAATAGCTCAACTCATCGCCCAACAACCTGCAATGCTGCTAACTGGCGGTTCTGGCTTAGCTGAATACATGGCGCAGCTATTAACAGCGCGAAGTAACACGCTTTCCCAGCAACATCAATGCGCGGTAAAACCCTTACTTCAACCGGTGCTGATTATTGCTGGCTCATGCTCCAAGGCAACTCGAGAACAAATTGCCGAGGCCAGCGCTTTACCGCAATTTTGTGTTGATCCCGTCAAGCTGGCCAAAGGTGAACTTAAGCTAAAACACATATTGGACTGGATACACCAGCAACAGGCTCCAGCAGTATTGGTTTACTCCTCGCAAGCACCAGAACAAGTAAGCCAAACTCAACAGTTACTAGGCCAGCAAAACATTGCTGAGAAAATTGAGAACCTACTAGCGCAAACGGCGGTGCAATCTAAAGCCAGCAATATTGTGGTAGCAGGCGGCGAGACCTCTGGCGCAGTGGTAAGCGCCTTGAACATAAGCAGTTTTAACATAGGGCCATCCATTTGCCCGGGCGTTCCAATAATGCAGTCTAACGATCAGCGTGCTATTAGCCTTGCCTTAAAGTCTGGCAACTTTGGCGACAAACACTTCTTTAAGCAAGCCTTGAGCTTAATTCAACAATTGGGAGCGCAAGCATGAACCACGCCCAGCAACTGGAGCAGGCCAAACGTTGCATTATTAAGTTTGGATTGTCGATTTTTCAACGCGGGCTTACTGGCGGCGCCTCCGCCAATATGAGCATTGCCCTAGACCACGGTTTTGTAGTCACCCCGACTAACTCATGTTTTGGCTTTCTTGAATACGACGACTTATCGGTTTTGGATGCCAAGGGAGATTTAGTGAGTGGCAAGCCCGCATCTAAGGAGTTTTTGCTGCATCAATGCTTTTATCAACAGCAGTCCGCCATGCGCTGCGTGCTCCACCTGCACAGCACTTACGCCACGGCAGTGTCCTGCTTAAAAGGCTTAAACAAAAGTGACGCAATCCCTGCGCTTACTCCTTATTTGCGCATGCGTTTAGGAGCAATTGCTATGGTTGATTATCATCCGCCGGGCAGCACCGATTTGGTGGACGCCCTGAAGCAGCAAGCAGCTAATTACCTTGGCGTACTAATGGCCAATCACGGGCCAATAGTAGCCGCCGATAGCCCGGAAAAAGCAATGTATGCCATGGAAGAACTCGAAGAAAGCTGCAAACTACAACTCTTGCTTGGCCAACAGCAAGTCAATTACTTAAGCCAACAGCAAATCGAGTACTTACAAAACGCCTACAAGGGTAAGTTATAAATCAACCATCAGGAGATCAACCATGTACGTGATCACTGTGCTGTTCTCAATTAAGCCAGCATATTTAGACAAGTTCTTGCCAGAGATGCTGGCCAATGCAGCTACCTCTTTGAAACAAGAGCCAGGCTGCTTGCAGTTTGATGTGTGCCAATCAACAGAAAACACCAATCAGGTTTATCTCTACGAGGTTTACCAACACCAACAAGCCTTTGACGATCACCTAAACTCAGCGCATTTTTTGTCTTTCAGCGAAACCACCAAAAACTGGATAGAAGACAAGCAAATAAGCAGCTACATTCAGCTAAAATAAACCAAGGCTAGCACTGGGTTTGCCATAGCTTAGCAACGTAAGGCAGGCTAAGCTGTTGCTATTGTTACCACTTAAGCGTTGCCCATGACCGAAAAGCTCTCCCTGCAACAAGCCAGAAAACTGGTTTTACACTCTCAGCGCCTGCCATCAGCTAAAACCAAAGGCTCGGCGCTTGATGCTAGCCTAGCGGCGATAGAACAGCTAGGTTACGTGCAAATAGACACTATATCGGTCATTCAGCGCGCTCATCACCATACTTTGTGGTGCCGCAACCCTCGCTATCAGTTAAGTCATCTCGATACCCTAATGCGTAACCACCAAGTATTTGAATATTGGTCACATGCAGCGGCGTATTTGCCGATGCGAGATTATCGCTTTAGCTTGCTACGTAAACAGGCTTTTGCTAATGGCCAACAAAAGCATTGGTATCAAAAAAACCATGCCTTAATGGATGCGGTGTTAAAGCGAATTGACGATGAAGGCCCACTCATGGCCAAAGACTTTGAACATCAGGGAAAAAAGACTGCTGATTGGGCAAGTAAGCCGGCAAAACAAGCCTTGGAATGTTTGTTTATGCAAGGCGACTTAATGGTGCCTTATCGCCATAACTTTCATAAGGTTTATCAACTTACCGAAAAAGTATTGCCAAACAACACAGATACCCGCATTCCTAGCCAGCAAGAATACTGCAGGCACTTAATCCAGCGCTACTTAAGTGCTAACGGCATTGGTCTAGTAAGCGAGATGAGTTATTTACTTAAGAACCTAAAAGGCCCCTTGAGCCATTGTTTAAATGACATGTTATTAAACGGTGAGGTCATTAAAGTAGCGGTTGCTGGGCAAACTTATTACGCGCTAGAAAACAGCTTAAACTTACTCAACAAACCGTTGGCTCGCAGCAAGCTAAAGATTTTATCGCCCTTCGACAACCTGGTAATTCAACGTAAACGTCTGCAGCAGCTGTTTAACTTTGATTATCTTATCGAATGCTATGTGCCAAAAGCGAAGCGCCAATACGGCTATTTTTGTTTACCTATTTTGTGGGAAGGCCAACTAGTCGCAAGAATGGATTGCAAAGCCGAGCGCCAAACTCGCACCTTGCACATTTACAACTTGGTGTTGGAACCAAGTCTTAAAAACATAACCAAGTTTAGCGAAGCCTTAAGCAAAGAACTTAACGTTTTTATGCAGTTTAACCAATGTGAACAAGTGGCTGTTCATCAAGTACAACCAAATTCAGCGCAGCCCTGCATAAGCGCTCAGCTAAGCGAACTAAAACCTACGGTTTAAACCGGCAATAAACTGGCGACGATCGCCACCAAAACCTACATATTCAAACATGGCAGACCAATAGGCATTAAGGTTGAAGTTAGCGCCCACAAGCCCCTGCCATTTATCGGTATTTTCTTGGCGAATTTTGTAGTCGATAGAGAGATCAGTGCCGGGAATTGGCTGGTTACCGTCGATGCGTAATTCGCTATCTAGGTAACTTACGCCGCCATATACCGCTAAACTGCGGTCATCTTCAAACTGGAACAATTTGCCAGCCCGCGGCACAGCGCTAAACACAATGCCATCGCTGTTGGTTCTGTCCATATCGGCGTAGGTAAAGGTGAGCGGCACTGCCAAAAAGTAAGAGCGCCAACCGCCGGCTAATACTGTGCCAACACTATAGCTATAGCCGTCTACGTCTACATTCACATTAAACGGCACCGTTTCTTTACCTTCTAATACGCGACAAGCCGGGTGGCTAATAATGCCGGAACAGTCTATTTCGAGCTGCTCCAATAAATCATCACCGTTTAGCGCAAAATTAACATTGGCTTCGCCGGTAATTCGGCCAAAGGTGCCAAACACATTCATAAAAGGAAATATCCAAGCATCCACTTTAATCTGTGGCGTTTGGGTGTGGTTATCATTATCGCTAAAGGCGACAAAATCGATGGGTACGTTAGCACCACTGCCACCAGCACCCACTTCTAACTCATCGAGATCCATGTGCTGATAGGTATCAACATAGATAAAACTAATGCCAATAGGCAAGGGAAGATCGTAGCCCAAATCAATCACTCGCTGCCCATAAAATGGCAATACTCGGTCCCATTTTCGTGGCGAGTGCTCAGTTTGGCTACCAGGCGATTTAGTATCGCGCATGGGTAAAGTGGTTTTATTTAAGCCGCTATCGGTAAGTTCTTCATTACGCGATAAATTCACCAATACCGCAGAGCCCGAAACATTAGCTCCGCTATCGTTCACCACGTATGCTGGAATGTTGTGTTGGTTCACTTCTATGGTGCTTGCATAGGTTTGGCCGCTTTCACCCAAACGCCATTCGGCCGACACGCCAGTGCCCCAACCACCTTGAGTAAAGGCGTCTATACTCTGCTGATCTTCAAACAAGCCAATAATGTAATAGGAGCTTAAACCCAGGCCCACGCCTACATCGTAGCGCTCCACGTCCATATAGGTAATGCTGTCGTCTTGCTTATTGTAAAGAGCGCCCAAGCCGCTGGACTTGCCTAACACTGGTACCTTAAAGCTAGATAGCTCAGAGGAGAAGTAGCCTTCGGCTTGGTCGAGTTCTTGCTGTAGGTCGGGATTTAGTGCTACCAAGCGCTCAATAGCCGTTTTGGCTTGTTGCTCAACTTGCTGTCGCACAGCCTCTCGCTCACCGCTTGGAATCACGGTTTTGCTAGAACAAGCAGCCAAGGTAAGCAGGGCAAATATGCCAAGGCAAAAACCTAGAGGATTTCTCATTACTATCCTTGTTGCGTTGAAGCTGCATCCTGCAGCCCAATTTAGTGAAGAGGCGATCTGCTAATCGCTATGAACCAACAATAAGCAATTGCTCAAATTTCTTCAATTTTAATTCGAATTACCTGCTCTTGCCCAGATAGTTTAATTTTAGCGTCTTGGTAGCTTGGTGGGCCAAATGTCCCCTTGGGGTTGTTACTCATTCCAGTCGGCTCTTTGGGAATGCCAAACCAATTGGTATCAAGAACTCCGTTAGCATTTTTATCATGATAAACGTTTATCGCACACTCGGCTGGCAGGGGCTCACTCACGCTAATGCGTAACTCACCGTTAGCCACATTTTTTACTGGCACGGTTTTACTAAAAATAGGCTGCTTTAAGTAGCTTTCACTAGAGTCCCATGCTCTAAGCACTATTTGCCCTTCTGCCGAACTTACCCCCACTACATCGATATGCACATCTGCAGCAAAGACATAGCATGGCAGTGTTGCGATGAGATACGCCCAATTTTTCATACAACGCCAACCTCTAATTAACCAACACAACATGCAGGCCATGCTCGCTTAGCTCTTTTTAACTATGGCTGATTAATCCGTTTACTCAAACGCCATGTCGCCAGTAGCAACAACAATACCACCTCATACCCACTGCTGCCTCCACCATTTTCTGAAC
Source organism: Agarivorans sp. JK6 (assembly GCF_045277145.1). NCBI lineage: Bacteria > Pseudomonadati > Pseudomonadota > Gammaproteobacteria > Alteromonadales > Alteromonadaceae > Agarivorans > Agarivorans sp. JK6. The sequence continues at coordinate 4,610,513 of NZ_CP113525.1, forward strand.
CTTGGCTAGGCTGGTCTGGGTCTGGGTCTACAGTTTGGTCCTTAATGGTTACAACAACTGTATTATTCTCACCTAACAGTGCGTTGCTAGGTGCTTGTAAAGTTATCACCAAGGTTTCATCACCCTCAAGTAATGCATCGGCGAGAGCCTGCACCTCTAACAAACCTTCGGTTCCAGCATTAATCGCGATATCACCGGCGCTTAGGTTATGATCGTTACTATCGGCAGTGCCGCTTAGGTGATAGGGAATCATTACCGGATAGATGGCTGCGGCCTTAGATAGATTAAGCCTTAGCGTTATTTCTTGGCCTTCGTTAAGCTCAACATTTGAAACAACAAAGTTAACTAAAGGCAGGCTCACTTCGGGATCAAGGCAATCTTCTCCAGGCAGGCCGTAACAGCCATTACCTGTAGGGCCCAGCTTACGATCCCAATCAATACCGGCCACCCAATTGGCATTATCACCACCACGCTCATAAGCACCTACATCGGGCTTACCATCTAATACATCGTCGGTAATGCCGGATATCACCCTGCCCACATCGATGGGGCTAGCGTTAGCTTTAAGGCGAAAGTCTCCATTTTCATAATCCTCAAACGGTGAGTCAGCCACCGTTAGGTTATTTTGTTTATCCGATTGCGGCTCCCACGAGCTTTTATCCGACAAGTTATTCCATACATTTACATTAGAAAACTCAGTTCCCTCTTTATGCCACGCGCCCATGGTGGCACTGCCGTTCCATAAAGTATTGTTGTAAATGTTAATGTCGGTGCCATTCCAGTTAATTTGAATGTTCGACCACTCGGTATTCCAAATTACGTTGTGGTGAACCTCAAAACCGGCCGCGTCGTTATCTAAATAAATACCCGCAGCTTTGCTTTTACTACCCGATGAATAAGCATCATGCAGCCAGTTATGGTGAATCTCGCTGTTGCTTGGGCCACCCACGGTGTAAAACAAGCCACAATCATCGGCAATCAAGTTACTGCGCGACACATCGTTATAGGCATACTCAGCATTGTTATTAAAAGCTTGAATCGCATCGCGCCCAGCGCGAGTAATGGTATTGTTAAGTACCTTAGTATTGTTACCGCCACGGGCATTGATAATCGCGTCGTAGTTACCCAAGTAATTAAAATCATGAATGTAAGAGTTAATAATTTGGGTATTTTCAGCCGAATCATAAATGCCAGTGCCCGAGCCAAAACCAATTTCACTTTTTTCGATAACATTGTTTAGCGAGTTATATTTTCCCCAATCGCTACGGATATTAATGCTCTGATTATTCGAAGAAAATCCACTAACCACACCCAAGGTATAGTTACCGTACAAACTGGTTACACCGTAAATATGGTTATTGGATGCACCATTAGTAATCTCGATAGACCCACCAAACACCGCCAAGTTTTTAATATGAATGTAACTGCGTGCAGATAAATCGATGGTTTGTTCACGTTTGCGCATCTGTACTTGGTTATCGCTAGGCATTACGCCATTGGGTAGCTGCACATATAGCTTTTTAGTGTCAGCATCAAAGTACCATTCGTTTTGGTAATCTAAGGCTTGTTTAATCCCCTGCAGAAAAAAGTCGCCACCGTCGGCAGGGGCATGAAAAGTGCGGATCCAAGTAGGGTTTTTATCCAGTTCAAAACTCACTTGGGTAGGAGTGCTACTGGTAATAAATGCGCGCCACGTTGTCCAACCAGAGCCCGGCTTATCTCCGTAAAAATACAGCGAACCGCCTTTCGACCAATCCGCATCGGGGATGCCCGGTGCGTAATCTAGATAGGCGTTATTGGCAACATCGCTGCCGCTACCACCGGTATTTCTTAAAGAGTTTTGGGTAAAAGGGTCACCATCAATATTATTTGGCCAACGCGCCAAATCCATTGCAGTGTTGCCTTGCATAACAAAATTGGACTGGCCTAAATCCCAGCCAACGTCGGCAACGTAAATATTTTCAGCGTCTAGTGACCAACCATTCACCGCTTCCATGGCGGTAATAATCACTTTCTCATCTTGATAAGGCTGAAATACAATCGGCTGATCAGCAGTGCCAGAATGGCTAGGGCGTAATACTTCGTGGTAACTACCTGCTCTAATGTTTACCACGTCACCGGCTTGCGCCAGCTCAGCGGCTTTAGCAAGCGTTAAAAAAGGGCTGGCCAAGGTACCCGCGTTAGCGTCGTTGCCGTTAGTAGCAACATAATAATTAGCTGCACTAAGTGGGAAACACACAGCTATTAACGCCACTAACATCCCTGTTTTTAATAAGTTCCTTTGCACTACGCGCTCTCATTATTATTACTTTTAATATTAGTGAGCGGAACTCTATACTAAATAAGACAAGCGATCAATTTATTATAAAACAAAGACTTAAATTGTATTATATATATTTAGAAAGGGCCGAGAGCGTCATATTGAGAACAACTGTTAGATTGAGTTTAGGTAAAGCCTGGGGGTTAATAAAGCAGGTGTTGCAAGCCATTAAACTTGGCTAAGGAAACGCAGCTTGAGATACAACAAAATTGGCTCCCTCACCAAGCGATGTAAAGTAACTCAGCTCCTTATTATTTATTTCTTTTGTTCAGAACTAGCAGCGGAACTCACCCCACCATAAACATCAATGGTTAAGCCACGCTCTTTTTCATAGTTTTTTGGCGTAAAGCCTAACTGCTTTTTGAGATGTCGAATCAAATGAGGTTGGTCGCTAAAGCCAAACCTAAACGCGATGTCTACCCAATCTAGCTCTGCTGATTCACGTTGGTACACATACTCCAACATCGCCTCTAAGCGATTCATCGATTGGCATTGTTTAAGCGTTAACCCTGTTACCCGCTGAAAACTTCTCTCCAAGGTTCGCTGCGAGCAGTAAAGCTGCTCACCTAGATCTGATATTGCGCTTTTATCCAGATATTGCAGGGCTTTACGGGTAATTTTACTGTGCTGATCCTCATTGCTTCCAGCTAGCCATGACTCAAGCAGAGAATCTAAGTGTTTACCGCATCGTTCTGCATTATCTCGCGCCAATTCAATCAATGCGTTCTCATCTATACCTAGCTGTTTGAACAACCTTGAGTCTTTAACAGGCTCCACCTTATCAAGTATCTGCGGATGAGCAGTGAAATGAGGCGCACTATATAGCGCACCAACATGAAACTTTACTCCAAGGTGAACAAAGGGTTTTGAGTGATCTAACGCCAAGGTTTGTTGGTGTGGATACAAGCAATGACTGCCTTCACCCACAGCGATACCTGGGTTTAGATCGTAATGATACGTTTGGCTCGGCGGGGAAATGATTAAATGCGCCGAAGGATCTGGATTCAGTTTAGGATACTGGTAAGCAGTAGAGTCTGGCGTTTTTTCGATTAACCAATAGCATTCAACATATTTAGCAACAATTAACGACTGTGGTGACTGTAACCAATGAATCATGCCGCTCTCTGCCTATTTTAAAGGGCTCACAACAATATAAGCTTGGTAGCCACATATCACAAATACCCTTACTAACTACCTGCAAGGGTTTGTTGGTTTACTGTTGGTCAAACTCAATTTGAATAATACGGTTTAGCGGAGTTAAGCCTGCCCGTTTGATTGCTTTTTGTGCCCCAATATTACCACGTTCGGTGGAGCACATAGGGCTTAAACCGCGCTCATTAGCAAGCGTAACCAAGCTGCTAAGTACTTGGGTCGCAATACCTTTTCCGCGCTGAGATTGAGCAACAATCATACCTAGGTCAGCATAATCAGTTTGGTATTCATCAAACAAACGACACTCACCCGTTGCTAGTAACTCACCTTCAAGCCAGTAACCAAACAGCTCATTACGCTTGATTAAGTTGCCAAAGTATCCGCTCAACCACTGTTCTGGTGCACCTATATTGCTTGCTGCAAATTCAACAAATTCATCAAGTTGCTCTGGCTGCGCCAATGTGAGCTTAAGCGCGCTCTGATTACTCCTGGAGCCTCGCTGTACTTGCTGATACATCAGCGCATTCACGGTAAATGCCGACGAGTTGTCAAAGCAAAGCGACAAGTATTTAGGCTCTGCAGTACTCACAAATGCGCCTTTTACTTCACCAATAACTGCACTATTTTGCTCCGCAATTAAGGTAAATAACTCTTTAGCATCGCTGTTAGCGTTTGGCGCTAAATAGAACTGCAACATATAACCTTCACCATTAATGCAACAGTAGCCTACTAATGCCTCATGCTCATAAAACCCAAAATGAGCAGCCATAGGCGCAAAGCCAAAGTGCCACATACCATCGAGCGGAGCCGTTGATTGAGCAAAATAGTCTTGCTTTAGTTTGCTAAGTTGTTGTTGGTTTTCAACTGGTTTAATTTTTAACATCGTTTTTGCCTAACATCTGCTGATATACATAAAAGCCGTAATCCATTTCCTAAGAAATGTCTCGCTTTCGGATGCCACAAATATTAGTCATTACGGCAGAGTTAAGATTGAAAAAAAACGACAGTTTCGTGGCCAGTTACCGACCTTAGGCACGAATGGGTATTGGAAAAGGAGCGGTTCATAAGCCAGAGCAGCTTGCGCTATTTATAATAACTCTAACCTCTTTTATTCAAACTTTGGGCGAAGCGAAACCGGCCCGTGTTGCAGAGTCGCTCCTAAATGCTTGGTTATGTGTTTACTCTAACACCTGATAATGCCGCTCAACATTTACTGTCACCTTACCCCAGTGAGATGCTTTCACTCTGGCTTGATGGTACTCAAATGCAGACATATCTCGAAACTCTTCGTAAACATCAAAGCGAAGTGGGTTTTCCAAGCTTTCAGTTACATCAAACCTAATACAACCAGGCTCTTCCAGGCTAAGGCGCTTGTGATTTACCAACTCACTTTTAACGATTTCAAGCTCCGATTCAGAAACGATGATGAAGCCTTTCAATGTTACTTTTGGCATAAATTCCTTATTACGCTTCAACCACTACTCACGTTATTGACAACCACGCTAACTCGCTCGAAACGCTCAAACTTTGTTGTTCACCTCATACAAAAAAGCCCTGCTAGCATAAACATAGCGGGGCTTTTTTAAGCTCGGTTTAAGTAGCTTTATTCAACCGTTACCGATTTAGCTAAGTTTCTTGGTTGGTCTACGTCGGTGCCTTTAATCAGGGCTACGTGGTAAGACAACAGCTGCATTGGCAAGGTGTACACAATAGGCGCAATTAGCTCATCAACATGTGGAACATTAATCACGCGCATGGTTTCGTCGCTTTCAAACTTCGCGTCTTTATCAGCAAATACATACAAGATACCGCCACGAGCACGTACTTCTTCTACGTTTGATTTAAGCTTTTCTAACAGTTCGTTGTTAGGCGCTACCACAATAATTGGCATTTCTGCATCAATTAGCGCGAGTGGACCATGCTTCAACTCACCCGCGGCGTAAGCTTCGGCGTGAATGTAGGAAATCTCTTTTAGTTTAAGTGCACCTTCCATAGCAATTGGGTATTGGGTACCGCGACCAAGGAATAAGCTGTGGTGCTTGTCGGCAAAATCTTCGGCTAGTTCTTCGATGGCACCGTCTAGTGTTAAGGCTTGTTCTATTTTGGCAGGTAGCGATTGTAGTGCGCCCACAATGCGCGCTTCCAAATCTGCAGATACATCTTTATTACGACCAATCGCCGCAACCAGCATTAATAAACCAGCAAGCTGAACCGTGAAGGCTTTGGTTGAAGCAACGCCAATTTCGGTGCCGGCTTTCATCAAGTAAGCCATGTCTGATTCACGCACTAAAGATGAACCATCAACATTACAAATGGTTAAGCTTGAGGTGTAGCCTTGTTCTTTAGCTAAGCGCAATGCTGCCAGCGTATCGGCCGTTTCACCACTTTGCGAAAGGGTAACCAGTAAGCTATTTTTAGGCGTAAATGACCTGCGGTAACGAAACTCTGAGGCAATCTCTACGTTACATGGAATACCGGCCAATTCTTCAAACCAGTAGCGCGCTACCATGCCTGAGTTGTAAGAAGTACCACAAGCAATAATTTGCACATGCTCAATGGTAGGTAGAATCTCAGCGGCTTTAGGACCAAAAGCACTGTCTAGCACTTTGCCTGCTTGTAAGCGACCTTCTAAAGTACGTTGAATCGCAATTGGTTGCTCGTAAGTTTCTTTTAACATGTAGTGGCGATATTGGCCTTTGTCACCGGCATCGTGTGATGCAGTAGACTCACTAATTTCGCGCTCTACCGGTTCGCCATTCTCATCAAAAATACTTACGCCTTGGCGAGTAACTTCGGCTACGTCACCTTCTTCTAAGAAGGCAAAACGGCGAGTTACCGGTAGTAATGCTAATTGGTCAGATGCAATGAAGTTTTCACCGACACCGTAACCAATAACCAGTGGGCTGCCAGAGCGTGCTACCACTAAACGGCTTGGATCGCGTTTATCGGCGATCACCATACCGTAGGCACCTTCTAACTCGGCCACTGCCGACTGCACCGCTTCAACCAAACTTTGGTGATGTTTGATCTTGTGTTCAACCAAATGAACAATAACTTCGGTGTCGGTATCTGAGGCAAAGGTGTAGCCTTTGGCAATAAGCTGCTCACGAAGTTCGGCGTGATTTTCGATGATGCCATTGTGCACAACAGCAATGGTTTCACATGAAACATGTGGGTGAGCATTACGCTCACTAGGCTCACCGTGAGTGGCCCAACGGGTATGTGCAATACCGGTGCCGCCAAGTACAGGGTTGCCTTCTAAGGCATCGGCGAGTTCTTGCACTTTACCTAAGCGGCGCACGCGACTTAATTCGCCATCGGCAGTGATGGTTGCTACACCCGATGAGTCGTAACCACGGTATTCTAGGCGGCGTAATCCCTCAACCAAAATATCTGCTACATCACGCTGAGCTACCGCTCCTACAATTCCACACATAGTTATTTCCTTGTCGATAAAGTTATTGGGCTATTACCACATTAACGCCCTGAGCACGTATTTGCTCAGCCACGCTAGGCTCTAGCTGATTGTCTGTTACTAAAGTTGAGATCTTCGACCATGCCAACTCTAGGTTATGAATTTTTCTGCCAATTTTATTGGACTCGGCCAGTACCACGACTTCGCGGGCAACCTCGGCCATTACTTGGCTTAAACCGACTAATTCATTAAAGGTAGTCGATCCTCGCGCTACATCGATGCCATCTGCGCCAATAAACAATTGGTCGAAGTCGTAAGCACGTAATACTTGCTCGGCCACTTGGCCCTGAAACGCTTCAGAGTGAGTGTCCCAGGTGCCACCGGTCATCAAAAGTGTCGGCTCGTTTTCTAATTCTCGTAAGGCGCCTGCAATGCTTAAAGAATTCGTCATTACCACCAAACCTTCTTTTTCTGAAAGCTCTGGCAGTAGCGCAGCGGTAGTGCTGCCACTATCGATAATTATCCGATTATGATCACGAATTAAGCCTGCAGCAGACTGGGCAATCGCCTGTTTTTGCTTGGATACTTGCTCGTCGTGCGGTTCGTTTATCAATTCTTTAGGAATAGGCACTGCACCGCCATAACGTCTTAGTAACAAGCCGTTAGCTTCTAGACTAGCTAAATCCTTTCGAATCGTAACTTCTGAGGTTTCAAAAGCGTGAGCAAGTTCATCAACCTTTACTTCGCCGAGGTCGGCAAGGCGATCTAAGATAAGGCGACGGCGCTGCTGAGTGTTTCGTTTGATCATAATGCCATTAGCTAAGTTTCGAATCGAAACTTATTATAGTTAAGCGAAACTTAAGATCAAGCCGAGTTGTTAAAAAATTACTCTTTGCTTTGTTTGGCCGGTGGCGCAAACAATAAACGCCAGCGTTGAGCAATGCTTAAGCCCGGCGCACTGGCTTGGATAAACATGCAGCGCCACTCGCTAAAGGTAACTACGATGGGGTTAAAACTGTTCACTGGCTGAGTAATGCCGTAGTCAACGGTTTCAAGTTCTGGCTCAAAACTGCCAAACAGCCTGTCCCAGATAATTAGTACCCCCGCATAGTTTTTATCAATATATTGCGGGTTGCGCCCATGGTGTACGCGGTGATGAGATGGAGTGTTAAATATCCACTCCAAAGGGCCTAACTTCTTAACTGCTTGAGTATGTACAAAAAACTGCAAACCCAAGTTAAGCAGCACAACAAACACGACCCAATGCGGCGCAAACCCAATAATTACCAGCGGTAACCAAAATAGCCACATTCCCGCTAGTGGGTACATTAAGCTTTGGCGAAAGGCGGTGCTAAAATTCATATTCTCGGAACTATGGTGAACCACATGGGCCGCCCACATCCAACGTACTCGATGACTAGCGCGGTGAAACCAGTAATAACAAAAATCTTGAGCGATAAATAAGCCAACAAAACTTAGCGCTGTCATATTTATATCGAACAGCCGCCAGCCAAACAAGCTTAAGTAAATTTGGCTCACCAGCAAACCCATTAAAATATCACTGAGCTGATGCATGCCCGCTAGTGCAAAATTGCAGAGCAATTCCTTGGTTTGATACTGAGCCGACAATGGCAACTTTTGCCGCACATTTCCCCAATACCACTCTAGCCCCATACACAACAAAAACAGCGGTGCTAAAGCCATTAACAAGTACTCGGGATGAGCGATTAACATAGCAAAATCCATTTACTTTCCTTATATCGCTACCAACGAGCAAAGTGATCTTCGGTTAAGCCTAATACGTCTTGTAGTTGGTGTGTTTGGCCATGTTGGCATACTAGCGTGCCGCTAAAATGCCCCATGTATTGCCGAAAGTTGCTCTTAAGTAACCACAGGTTTAAACGTTCTTGGCGGCAATTTAAGGGAGTAAACCTAAGATTTACTCGACCATCGGCTGAGTATATGTGCCACGGCTGATGTGACTTGCTAGTTTCACTTGCGAGGCTGCGTTTAAAGCTAAAATGCACCGGGCCAAGTAAGTGCTTCTCTCCATCAATCCATAAGGCATTTTCATTACAACCGGTTTCGTTTACCCCTGCGGCGAGGTTTAAGCCAATGCAGGTCTGATTTAAACGAGTAGAAAAGCTTGCCCAGCGCCAAGAGGTTTCTCGGCGCATATAGCCCGCCGAGAAATCATAAGCGCCTAAGGCTGTCGCCAAATTCTGTGTTTTACCGTTTACCAACAAATGGCCAGCCACCGGCAAAGCATTTTGCTTTTGGGTATAAGTCCAACCGGAGTAGCCAGTAGGGCCGCACATGGCCATGCATTGTTGCTGATTGGCTGGAGTTATTGTTAACTCGGCTTCTAAAAACGGTGTATTGGCGCGGATGTGCCATTGCCCCTCAACTATCTGAATCTGCAGCGAATGTTTGCCTTTTAGATAAGCCAAACTATTTACCGGGCTTGGCTGGGTGCCGTAACCCATGCCACAAGGCTTAAGCCAGGTGTGCTCTTGCAAGGTTTTGCTAGGGATATGAAACACGTAACAAAAGCCACTGCCCAGGTAGCGAATATCTGCCAAGGCAAAGCCCAAAATGTATTCATCGCAATTAATGCTCACAAACTGAAACTGCTTGTAATGAAAATGCTTTGCCCAAAGCGACGCAGGTTTGTCCATCACATTGGTATATACAAAATTTGCCAAACCCAACTGGCTAACCGGACCGTTAAAGTGACCAAAGCTAAGTTCTCCATTCGCTGCGATTAAGCAGCTAGGAGCTGAGATTAGTTGTTGGGACTTTTGCATTTACCAAACCTTTAACGATTACATTTTATTAACATTTATTAGCTAAGCAGAGTTTGAGTAAATATTCTAAAAAGGAGTAATTGCTTTGTGAGCCAGCTTGCAAGAAAACTGCGGATGCTGAGCAAATGCCGTGATAAGCCTCTAAACAGAAGCCCAAACTCAGAATATTGATTCGAAAAGCCAATAAAAATTAGCTAAAAACACCTAAAAATGTGATTTTGAAAACACTTTCAACCATTAACGTGACACAGATCACTTAATTTTTGTGGATTAAATCACCTTTTGTATTCACAATCTCGGCAACTTTCGAACCATCTGGTTAGACCAGATAAAAACCCTTCTCACCATTAGGTAAGTCCATGAATACAAACAAACCAAAATTACACTTTTGGCAAATCTGGAACATGAGTTTCGGTTTCCTAGGTATTCAATTTGGCTTTGGTTTACAAAATGCCAACGTAAGTCGAATCTTTGAAACCCTAGGCGCTAGCATCGATCAAATCCCAATTTTGTGGCTAGCTGCGCCAGTAACAGGATTACTTATTCAACCGATTATCGGTTATATGAGTGATAGAACATGGAATGGTTTAGGTCGTCGTCGCCCCTACTTTTTAGCTGGCGCGATCATGTCTTCTCTCGCATTAATCATTATGCCTAACTCGCCTTATCTTTGGATGGCAGCAGGCATGTTGTGGATACTTGATGCCTCGATTAACGTTTCAATGGAACCGTTTCGCGCTTTAGTTGCTGATAACCTTCCTTCAGAACAGCGCACTCAAGGCTTTGCGGTGCAAACCTTCTTTATTGGTGTGGGTTCAGTAATTGCCTCTGCCATGCCGTATGTACTGGCGAACTGGTTCGGCATTGCCAACACTGCCCCAGAAGGGGTTATTCCGCCATCGGTTAAAATCTCATTTTATGCTGGTGCCGTGGTATTTTTTGGTGCTGTTTTATGGACCGTTCTCAAAACCAAAGAATACAGCCCAGAAGAAATGGAGCGCTTTGAAGGCGCAGAGCCAGAACAAGATCAAGAAACGCGCGAAGGCTTTGCCGAAGTTTGGGCTGATGTGAAGAAAATGCCTACAACCATGCGCCAACTAGCCGTTGTGCAGTTCTTCTCATGGTTCGCTCTGTTTGCCATGTGGATCTACACCACCTCGGCGGTAACTAGCAGCGTTTACGGCGCCACCGACACCTCTTCAGCCCTTTATAACGAAGGTGCAGACTGGGTAGGTTTATGTTTTGCCATGTATAACGGTGTTAGTGCTTTGGCTGCCTTTGCGCTACCTTGGTTAGCTGCACGCAGCAGCCGCAAAGTAGTGCACGCCCTATGTTTAACCTTGGGCGGCGTAAGCTTAGCCGGCATGTACTTTATTAACGATCCAAAAATGTTAATGCTTAACATGGTAGGTATTGGTTTTGCTTGGGCGAGTATTTTATGTATGCCTTACGCCATTTTAGCGGGTTCTTTACCTAGCAAAAAAATGGGCTTTTTTATGGGCGTATTTAACTTCTTCATTGTTATTCCACAAATTTTGGCGGCCGGTATCTTAGGTTACTTCACTCGCGAATTCTTTGGTGGCGACTCAATGATGGCCTTGGTATTAGGTGGTGCATCTATGGTAGTAGCGGCTTTGGTTACCTTAACCGTAACCGACCGAGACGACCCACAATTAGCTAACCAAGACACCGAGCTAAATCAAGCACAAACCGCATAAACAAACTGTCTATGCCAAAAAGGGTGAGCCATGGCTCGCCCTTTTTATTGGGAAAAATCACCAATAGGTCGATCGAAACGTCTTATGGCAACGTTTTATAAGCTGAACCTTTGAACAAGGAGTCAGCACCATGAGCCAGCATATATTCAAAGTAGGCATGCGTTGTATTTACGACAACGGTGAAGCCCTAATAGACACCTTAGATGAAAGAAACAATGTCGCATTGGTTCGCGACCAACATACCGGTAACTTGCATACCCGCGCCTACCACGACCTATTTCCCGATGATGAGCAGTTTCATAGCGAAAGCGATACTTACTACTAAGCCAATATTTACTCACAAAAAAGCCGAGCTAAGCTCGGCTTTTTTATTTATCTTCAGACTACTCTTCGTCCCACTCAAAATCAGGGGCCTCGTCTGGATTAGCGCGGTATTTAAGCTGCATACCGTGTAAGAAGTTACGCATGATTTGATCTTTACACAGGCGGTAATGCTTATGATCGGGTTTGCGGAAAAAAGCACTTAATTCATGTTTGCTTAGCTGAAAACCGGTTAGCCCAAGTACCTCTAACATATCTTCTGCTTTAAGGTTTAAAGCAATCTTTAGCTTCATCAAAATGAGATTATTATTAAGGCGCTTTTCTGGCTCGGGTTGCGGGCCTTCGCGCTTACCACGTTTTTCGTTAATTAAGCCGTTAAGAAAAATCGCTAGGGTTTTATCATTCAAATTGCGATAAGCGGCGTCATCATCTTTTTTCAACCAATCACTCACTTCTGCGCGGCTCACTGTTAACTCAGCTTGCGCAAAAATGGCAATCATCTTGTTATCGTTAAAATTAAAACAGTAGCGAAGACGACGAAGAATATCGTTATTAGTCATGGATAGATCCCAAATAAAGTAAACCTACAGCCAACAGGCTGAAAAACCAGCAGGATTCTACGCTATCCGGCGGCAAGTAGATAGCGCCTAGCCGCTTATTTAACCTGAACTTGGGATAAGGAAGTGGCAATTGCCCCGCAACCCAGTACTTAATCTAGCTTAATGGTTCTGGCGAGATAGTTTCGCTTAGTTCAAGGCGAAGCCGCGCGCCAATAGCTAGCCTATTGCAAGTAGCTTCAACACCGAAATAAGTAAAAGTAGCCGCTAGAAACCGGCTTGTTATCCCGAGCTCAGGTTATCTATTGAGCGTAGTCAAAGCCGCTAGAAGCTGCCTTTTCTAAACCAATAAAAAACGGCCTTTATGGCCGTTTTGTATTAACAAGCTGCTACCTTATGGTAAAGCAGGTACATCGCTGGCTCTAATAAGTGTCCGTATATCGGTCCATACTTCTCCTTCATCTTCACTCATGTATGGAAAGTCTTCTGCCCAAGTACTTTGTTGCGCAAAGATCTTAAGCGCCATTTCAACTCCATCGGTGGCAATGATGGTAGTGGTTTCTTCTACAGTTAAGCCAAATAGAGCTTCAGCATTCAGGCGCAAGTTTAGTTCTCCGTCCTCACTCACCTGCCATTCCATTGGTACACTAAACTCTTCAACCAGTTCGCGAAGTTCACCATTGTACCAACCGGCATTACTACTCTCTGTATCGCCGAAGATATAGTAAGCCTCTTCGTCATCATCGCTAGCAACTAACGCATTGCCCATTAAGGAATCAGCACCAAATTTGGCACTACGACCACCAATCGTTTCAATGCACTCTGCTACTGCATCTACGTAGTCGCTGAATACTTTTTCGGTGCCTTCAAACGGCACTTCGTTCTCATCATCCCAATCGGAATCACCGGTAGTGCAATAGTCCACACCTGCGTTACGCTCAAACACTTTGCCTTTGTAGTACCATGCTTCGGTGCCTATATCAGCTTCATTAGAGAATACTGCTACCGATACCTCATCTACTTCATCAAAGGCTTCTACAATCACCACCAAATCGTAGTCGTTTTCACTGTACATCAACTTAATGAAATCTTGGTCGGTTAGACTGTAGCTCAACTCGCCACTTAGCAAACCGGCTTTGTAGAAATTTACGCTTCCATCTTGATTGAACTCATAAGCGCGAGTGGTTCCATCACTACCTCTAACACGAACAATGCGCTCTTCGTATAAGTCAGGAAATGCTTGTTGCGCTGAAATATAGTTACAAGCATTAAAGAAGTTCACAAACTCTTGCTCAGTAAAGGTTTCTTGTATTTCCTCAACATCACAGGTATCTCGATCAAGTGCAGCCCCAATATCTTGAATAGCTTGCTGGTTAAACAAGTAGAAGGTAGGCATTCCAGCCTTTTCTACGTTGCCTCGACGAACCAAGCCCTCGGCTACTGTATAAAAAATCTCTAAATCATCAATCTCAGCACCATAAGCAACTAAGGCGATTGGTAGGCTTACTCTGACTAATTCCTGCCCGTTTACCGTTTGCAAAGACCAAGTGGTACTAAAGGCGAGCTTTTCTGTAGTTTGATCGTTATGGAAAATCTTATAGAAGTTAACGGTATTAGCTTCATCCTCTACGAACTCAGCTAAAACACTGGTATTACCCGACTGCGTCGGCGTCATCCAAACACCTTGCATGCTGTAATCATTGGCTTCAGCGGGTTCTGCTGAAAACAGTGCCGACAAAACTGTTGGGGCACTTTCTTCCGCACCGCCCCCCATATTGCGATAGATACGATTACAAAATTCACCTTCTTGGTCGTCACAACCCCAATTGAAGATTCGGTATCTATCTTCAGCAAGAGTCTCAGAACCAAGGTAAGCTGTTGCGCCTTCACTAAAGGTCGCACTGCTTGGAATTAACAGCAATAGCTCGCTGGCGTCTTCGGTTGCCGCAAAGGCTCGTACAGAGCTGCCTGCCAAGTCAATTTGTTTTAAGCTTGCCTCTCGATCAAGGCTAGTATCCGATTGCAAACCAGCATTGGTTAGCACAGCGGTAGTTTCTGTAGCACTGCGGAATAAGGGCATATCAAAATCTTCTAGCCAGCCTTCACTCCCCAATATCCAGCGATCAACATCATATTGAGTAGTATCTACGTTATCGATAGTGCCCGAGTAGCTTTCTTCAGGAGTGCTTAAATCTAAGGCTTCACCGCCACTAACATCCCACAAGTAAACTTGCTCAGAAGTAGTCACGCCATCAAAGCTCATTTTTCCTGCTTCAAACTCTAAGTCGCCATCATATTTGTCGGCATATACCCACCACACACCTTGTTGTAGTACTTCGGCTACATTGGTGTCAGCAGCTTCTGTTTCGGTTTCAATACGATCAACAACATTATCGGCAAGCTCTAGAATCGCCGGGTCTTCCAAAATGTCTTCTAACGTAAAATCATTGCCAGAATCAATAATTGCTTGATTGATTTCTTCACGTACTTCCTCAATCACACTGGCCACTAATTGTTGGGCAATGTCTACATTGCTGGCCAGCTCATCACCAGACGGCACTGCCGAGGCAAACTCCCCCCAGTCGGAGGCAGAGGTACTGGCAGCGGCAATTTGTTCCACCACTGCACGGTAGGCGGCTGTTGAGCTTAAATCTACTTGGAATTCCTCTGAAGTAGTTGGCGCAAACAAGTTATCGCTAGGTAGTGGCTGATTAAGCTGCAGGGCTGGTGTTCCATCAAGGTCAATCAGTACAACACAATCTAAACGCTCACCACCTGGTAAAGTAATCACATAAGTGCCATCAGGCTCTCTAGACCACTGGTCATCGGCTAGCTCTACCGTTTCAATCACATTGCCGTCTGCATCAATAATCGCTACCGCAAAGTTGTCTTTTTCTAAGTTATCAACACTGTCTGCATAGGCCTTAGAGAATAAACTAAATCCGCCAGTGCTTACTGTCACTAAACTGGGTGGGGCATCTACGCTAATAGAAAATGCGGTGGTTGGACCGGGCGCAGGAGCAGGATCTGGTGTACCAGAATCACTTGAGCCACCACAGGCATAAAGCAAACTAGTAGTACATAAAACAGCTAATGTGCTGAGTCTTCTCATAGTTAAGTTCCTTTTTTACTATTTGAGCAATGGATGTAAAGAGTATTCACATTGATAAAGTATCTTGCTTGTAAATACTGAAACCACATAACAAGCAATGGATAAGCTAACCACTTAGCCGCTCGTTAACATAACGCACAAAAATTAAACATAATATCAAATAACAACTAACGCAAACTGAACAAATGGTCAGAGTTAACTATCTCTGATTTTTTATTCCAATAGCTAAACTAATTGTGAAGCAACGGGCTTATTCAACAAAGTTGGCTTTATTGGCCATTTTTCTCGGTAAGGTCATTTGATGGCGCTCTAACTCGCTGCGGCTAAACAAATACCGGCCTTTTTCAGCGGTTTTAGGCCCAAGGGTGTGTGGCTCTACATCGGTCGTTAATATTGTATGGGCCAACTCGCCGGCAATGCGTCCTTGCTCGTAACCAAACAGTACTAAGCCGCCAATGGTTTTATCTTTGCCCACGGCAAAATCCCAAAAGCCGAAAGGAGGCAGCAGTGTATGCTGCGACGACCACTTCAATACTTCATTTGCATCTACATATTTGTTTCGCTCGTCTCTCAAGGTGTGATAAAGGCCAAAGGCTATTGCATCAAAGCCTTCATCTTTTGCAGTAATAACCGCTTGCTGCCATGTGTCCCAACGGCTAATTAATCGCAACTCTACATCAACTCCAGACACTCGCAATTGCGTATCGCCGCCAAACATCTCCTGCAGTACCGTTTTAGCGGTGGTGCCGTCATCAAACAGAATAAGCATGCGATTTAAGTCATTCGGAAATAACGGCTTAATGCTAGAGATTGAGCGCTTGATTAAGGGTCGCTCTAAAACACCGGTAATATTGTGCCGCTGATGAACGTGATAACGGCGAGGATTATTATTAATGCCTAAATACACCACCGGCACCAAGGTTTTGGCAAACCGCGAACCGAGGTATTTTAGCGCATTATCGTCACCTAAAATAACTAGATCGGGTTTTACATCTAAGTAGCGCTGCCAAGCTAACTCGCCACGACTGCGATGACGAGTAACCGGAAGCCGCTTAGTATCCATTTGAAAATAAGTGAGTTGATAATGTTCGCCAAGTACCGACTCTAAGCCTTCTATGTAACTTTTATCCCATGCATATTCTTGGTGATAACTTTCTATCACCAGAATCTTTTGCTTGGCGAGAGCCCCAGCGGGCGCTAGCAGCAACAAAAACACACAGAAAAATCGACCTAAAATGCTCACCAACTGTCTCATTCGTAAACGCTTTGGCTAAGTATAGTCAATGCCCTTTTAAGGCACTGACTATTCACTAGATCTTGCTCAACTTAGCCACGATTATGAGGCTTATCTAATTGTAAGATAGGACCAACAGGCACTACTCCAGTGGGGTTAATCGTACTGTGGCTTTCATAGTAGTGCCGCTTGATATGGTCAAAATGAATGGTATCTGCAACCCCTTCAATTTGATAAAGCTCGCGCATGTAGCCATCAATATTTGGGTAATCAACTATTCGCTTTAAGTTGCACTTAAAATGCCCCACATACACCGCATCAAAACGAATCAAGGTGGTGAATAAGCGCCAATCTGCCTCGGTGAGTTGTTCGCCCAATAAATAGCGATTGTTTGACAAAGTTTGCTCTAAAAAATCTAAGCTCTCAAACAAGGGGAATACGGCTTCTTCGTAGGCTTCTTGGCTAGTTGCAAAACCCGCTTTATACACACCATTGTTAACGGTGTCGTAAATACGCTGATTAAGAGCATCAATCTCTTCGCGTAGCGCTTCTGGGTAGTAGTCACCTTGCTTGGCCCCAAGATCATCAAAGGCTGAGTTGAACATACGGATGATGTCGGCAGACTCGTTAGACACTATGGTCTGCTGTTGCTTGTCCCATAAAATTGGCACCGTCACTCGACCAGAGTAGTTAGCATCAGCTGCGGTATACACTTGATGTAACAGCTCGGCGCTGTTAATCGGATCGGCAACCACACCTTCGCCAGGCGCGAATGTCCAACCGTGTTCGCCCATAAACCAATGCACCACCGAGTAATCAATCATCTCTTCCAAGCCTTTAAGCTTGCGAAATATCATGGTGCGGTTGGCCCAAGGGCAAGCATGGGAAACATAAAGGTGATAGCGCCCAGATTCGGCTTTAAACCCGGCTTTACCGCTTGGTCCGGCGCTACCGTCGGCAGTTATCCAATTACGAAACTGCGATTCGCTACGCACAAAACGGCCTTTGCTTTGCTTAGTGTCGTACCACTTGTCTTGCCATTTTCCATCAACTAATAATCCCACGGTCGCGCTCCTAAAATTTATTATTCTGAAAATCGTCAAATGCTTGTAATACTTGCTCTCGAGTATTCATAACAAAGGGGCCACCCCAAGCTATTGGCTCGTTAAGCGGCTCGCCCGTTACAACTAGCACGCGGCTAGCATGCTGGCTTTGTAGCAACAGTTGTTCACCTTCACTAAGCACGCCCAAGTGATAAGCAGTAATAGCCTGCGGGTTGTCAGCAACCGTTACTTCCCCCTCAATCACGTAAACAAAACCGTGATGATGAGAAGGTAAATCTAGATTAACCTTTGCCCCTGCCACCAAACTAATATCTAAAAAGCTAGCTGCGGTGTGGCTAGTTTGCACCGCGCCAACGGTTCCGTTAGGCAGCTCTCCAGCAACTACTCTTATTACGTTGCCTTGCTCATCTTGGCTCAATGGTATTTGCTCGGCGCTCAGCTCTTGATAATCTGGCGCCGACATTTTGTGCTCTGCGGCTAAGTTCACCCACAGTTGGAAACCTTTAAGTAAGCCATCTTGTTGCTCGGGCATTTCTGAGTGAATCACTCCGCGCCCAGCATTCATCCATTGCACGCCGCCCGCTTCAATTACGCTTTCGTGGCCAGCATTGTCTTTATGGCGCATCCGACCATTAAGAATATAAGTAACCGTTTGAAAACCACGATGTGGATGCTCTGGAAAACCCGCTAAATAATCGTCGGGTTTGTCTGACTCAAAGCAATCTAACATCAAGAATGGGTCTAGATGACGCAACTGACTATTGCCCAGCATACGGGTGAGCTTAACTCCTGCTCCATCGCTGGTGGCTTGGCCAGCCACCACTTGTTGTAACTGTTTTAAGCTAGTCATGTTTGCTCCTATGCGCTGCGTTTATCGAGTGAATATGCGCCACCACCATGGGCAACCAATAATAAGAACCCACCAGCTATGGCAATGTTTTTCATCAGCATAATCATTTGCATTTGATCGCCAGGGTTAAAGTGAAACAATAAACCCGACAGCAAACTAAAGCCTGCTAGCAAAAACGCCACTGGGCGAGTTTTCCAGCCTAGTAATATTGCCAAGCCCCCTAGCAGCTCTAAGGCAATAACCAAAGGTAACAATGCACCCGGTACTCCCATGGCTTCCATATAACCTTGGGTGCCAGCGTAAGCTGCAATTTTTCCGTAACCAGAAAGAATAAAAATCAACGCTAAAAATACCCGTGCTGTAGGCTGGCTTAGTTGTTGTAGTAAATTCATTGTCATGTTCTCCATGTGTTTTTTGGCTCAAGGCCATTTGCTTAACAACAGATTAATGTTGTTATGAAGAACGATAAACCGTGCGCTTGGCAAATAATTGTTCCTATAATGGCAACAATAATCACTAGCGAACATGGAATATGGCAATGGGACAGCTCGAAGAAATGCAGATTTTTGTGCGGGTGGTCGAGGCAGGCAGCATTAGCCGTGCGGCGGAACAGTTAGGAGTCGCTAAATCGGTGGTGAGCCGGCGCTTAAGTGCCTTAGAAAAACGCCTAGGCAGCAGCCTAATGCAGCGCACCACGCGTCGCCTCAGTTTAAGCGACGCTGGCCAACAGTTTTATCAACGAAGTCTGGGCATTATTGATGAGGTTGATCAGCTAAACCAAGACGCTAGCTGCCAAGAGCAAACCTTAACTGGCAGCTTACATATTGCAGTGCCCTTATCCTTTGGTCAGGCTCACCTAAGCAGCGCTTTTGATGCATTTATGCAGCTGCATCCTCAACTAAAACTTAAGGTAAGCTTGGCTGACAGCCAACATAATTTGGTGGCCGAAGGCATCGATTTAGCACTACGCATTGCCGAGCTAAAAGACTCCAGCCTAAAGGCAAAAAAAATCACCCCTATCAATTTTGCCTTAGTGGCCTCTCCGGCCTACCTTGCCAAACATGGCCGTCCCACCAAGCCTGAACAACTAAGCCAACACCAAGTGCTGCATTACAGCTTACGCAGCGCTGCCAGTTGGCAATTAAGTGATAATAAGGGGAAAGTTCATCAAGTGGCTTATCAACCGCATATTAGCGCCAACAATGGTGATTTTTTACAAGACTTAGCCATTGCCGGGCACGGCATTGCCCACACTCCGAGTTTTATTGCTTGGCAAGCCATCGCAAAAGGAGAGCTAGAAATAGTGCTGCCCGAGTATAAATTACCCGCTTTGCACGCTTGGGCGGTTTACCCCAATACCCGCTATTTGCCACACCGTAGCCGCGTAATGATAGATTTTTTAGCCCAACGTTTTGGCTTAAACCCGTATTGGGATCAAGCCTTAAGCCAGCATTTAAATAGGGCTAAAGCAGATTAATAAGGTTTTCTGTAAGCCGACCCAACGGTAATCACTTATCTGTCAAAAAGCGCTGTATTCTCAAGGCTTTTTATGATTACCTTGCTGCTAAATAAAACGTCCCCAACAAATAGATATGGGTGACATATAAGCTTCGCAGCGTAACGGTATATTCGCGATACAACTTCGTTTTTAACTGGTAAGGAAAGTATTATGCCTATGATTTTTGATTATCTTCTCACCGTGCAAGTTGCGCTGTTGATTTTTGCGCTATTTGTACTTAAATCTTCCATCAAGTTTGTGCCACAAAATGAGGCTTGGGTTATTGAGCGCTTTGGTAAATACCAATCAACCAAAGAAGCGGGCTTAAATTTCCTAATTCCTATGATTGATCAAGTATCGGCGCGCCGCTCTTTAAAAGAACAAGCCTTTGACGTACCAAGCCAAGCAGCTATCACCAAAGACAACATTTCTTTGTCGGTAGATGGCGTGTTGTACTTTCGAGTACTCGACCCATACAAAGCCACTTACGGCGTAGAAGATTATGTATTTGCGGTAACTCAATTAGCGCAAACCACTATGCGTTCTGAAATTGGTAAAATTGAGCTCGATAAAACCTTCGAAGAGCGTGATGCGCTTAACGCCAAAATTGTTACTCAAATTAACGAAGCCTCAGCTTCTTGGGGCGTTGCAGTGCTGCGTTATGAAATTAAAGATATTACACCGCCGGCTTCAATTATGGATTCGATGGAATCGCAAATGCGCGCCGAACGTGAACGTCGCGCTAAAATCCTAGAGTCTGAGGGTGAAAAAGCTGCCGCAATCAACATTGCAGAAGGTGAAAAACAAGCACGTGTATTACAAGCAGAAGCAGAAAAGCGTGAGCAAGTACTAAGCGCAGAAGGTGAAGCAGAAGCGATTATTGCGGTTGCCGATGCGCAAGCTCAAGCCTTAACTACGGTTGGTCAATCAGCCGCTACACCAGAAGGCCAAAAAGCGGTTCAGCTAGATCTTGCGACTAAAGCGATTGAAGCTAAACACGCCATTGCCAAAGAATCGAGTGTGGTATTGTTACCCGACAGCAGCACTGAAGCAGGCTCTTTAGTTGCTCAAGCCACCACCATTTTAAATACCCTAAATAGAGGCTAGCCCTATGGCAGAACTGTTTGCTAACCACATACCTCAGTTAATGATTGCCTCCGGCATCATCTTGCTTGCCATTGAAGTGGTGATCATCGGTTTTGCCACCTTCATCTTGTTTTTTATTGGCTTGTCCTTAGTCATTACTGGCTCATTGGTTTGGTTAAATGTACTCCCAGAAACCTGGAATAGTATTCTGTTAGCCAATGCCGTTATGAGCAGCTTACTGGCCGGCGTGTTGTGGAAGCCGATGCGTAAGCTACAAAATACTGCTGATAACAAACAAGTAAGCAGCGACTTTGATGGTCACCGTTTTTTTTGCGAACAAGACATCGATAAACGTGGTTTAAGTAGCTATAAGCACTCTGGCATTAGCTGGACCTTAAAAAGTGAGCAAACCATTGCTGCAGGTAGCGAAGTAGAAGTGATTCGCGCCGAAGTAGGCACCTTTTGGGTGGAAGCCGTAGAACCAAGCAATACTTAGAGTATTCGTTTCACAAGCCAGCGCTCTGCTGGCTTGTTCATTTTTCTAATACCAATAACACTAAGAAAGTGTTCAGAAATAACGCAGCAAAAATACTCGAGAATAAGGCAGAATTTTTCGATAAGTAGTTATTCTACAACCAAAAATCCCAGTGCAGTTATCGAGCATTTTAACCAGATAAAATGAGCAGTTGCTTGGTACGATTGGTATAACAATGCAAAGCCAAACAGATTGTGCTTAACTAGCTGTAGTTTCTTTCTCTTAGGTTTCTCATCATGCGCCAAGCACTTATTAAAACCTTAATTCTATCTGCCAGTTTATGGCTTATCGCCTGTAGCAGCATGGTTCCTAACGACCCACCTAAAGTAAACTTGGTATCGGTAGTGCCTACAGCAGGCGACAGCATGACACCGAGCTTCGATATTAATTTACGGGTGGTTAACCCCAATAAACAAGCGCTCAGCTTAGCTGGGGCGGTATATACCTTGTCTCTAAACGGCCATGAAATAGTCACTGGGGCCACCAGCGATTTACCCGAAGTGCCCGGTTATGGCGAGGCCAACTTTACCTTGCCGGCCCAAGCCAACTTAATTGCTACCTTCCGCCTATTAAGCTCGTTTGTCGCCTTAAAAAGCCCTGAGCTAGATTATCAGGTAGATGTAAAACTGGACATAGGAAGCTTGTGGCCAGTGGTAAACCTTAGCGAGAAGGGCACATTTAAGTTAGAAGATCTTGGCCAGCAAATAAGCTCAAGTGTTCAGGCACTATAAAGTAAGCGCTGATAGGGCTGTTGCAAGGTTTTAGCTCCAGCGCTCATTCACTTTAATTAAGTGAAAACCATACTGTGTTTTAACTGGTCCTATTGCTTCGTTTAAGGGGCCAGAGAATACCGCTTTATCAAAGCTTTTCACCATATCACCTTTAGCAAACTCGCCTAAATCGCCACCTTGCTTAGCGGAAGGACATGACGAAAAACGTAACGCCATCGCCTCAAAGCTAGAGCCTTTATTAAGCTTTTCTAGTATTTCTAATGCCTTTTTCTCTGAACTCACAGTAATGTGTTGAGCTCGCGCTTGTGCTTTTGCCATTGCTACCTCTTGAATTTTTGCTTGTTATACACCGAACAGCAAATCAACCAAAGCCCGAGCCTAAAATTAGCAAAAAAACATAAGACAAAAGTAAAGATGCCCAAATAGCTCACATTTATTTGTCTCCAAGCAGGCTATATTTTTAGCAAGAAACAAAAGTATTTACTCACCTTTCACAGGTATAAATGGAACGATATTCATCTTCTTGGACTTGGCTGCGCAATTTTCTTTTAGCCCTAACCGTGCTAGTGCTTGTGGCTGCCCAATGGATACCTGCCAAGCGCCTTCAGATCTACCCCAGTGAAAACATGCTAGTGGATTTGTACTCCGATAAAGGACAAGGCGGCAACTCTAGTGCTTATTGGCTAACCAGCAACCAAAAGTTTGTCTGTAACCTAGAAAGCAGCCATTTGCCGGCAAAGTATTGTGGTATAAGCATCAAATTCCACAAGCCAACTGACGCGGGTACCTCAGACAAATACGCTTCCCTAGAAAGCATAGATTTAAGTGACTATAAACAATTGGTGGTGGATGCAGATTTCGAAGGTCCTTCTAGCGAACTACGCTTCTTTATGCGCAGCACCGAAGCAACCAGCGGCCACGATCTGTCTGATGCAAAATTTATGTTTACCTACTTTGAGAAACAAGAACTGGCAGAGCAAGAAGCGAAAGCTCAATTTAACCAATTCTCTATTCCCGCGTGGTGGCTAAATCGATATTACCAATCACGCGATGACTTCACTTTAGACTTCTCTAAAGTTAAAGAAATATCCTTTGATATTCCTTCCACCTCGTCCGATGGCGAATACACCATCACAGTGAATAAGGTTGAAGCTGAAGGGAAATGGATCAGCAACGAAAGCTTATATGCCACTATCATTGCCGTGTGGCTTGTTTATTTTACTGCCGAGTTGATTCGCTATGTGCTGCATCAGAAAAAGAACTTAACCCAGTCTATTCAAACACTTGAGCAAGATGTAGACGAACTCAAACACACCGCCAGTAACGACCAACTTACTGGCGTACTTAACCGCCGAGGTCTATTAGACGCTCTAGAAGAGAAACCAATAAACAACAATAACTACTATTTGTTTGTTTTTGATATCGACCACTTTAAACATATTAACGATAGCTATGGCCACAACAACGGTGATGCCGTGCTGCGCTTTTTTGCTCGCCAATTAAGCTCGGTGATTCGAAGCCAAGATTTATTTGCTCGCTGGGGCGGTGAAGAGTTTGTTTTACTTTCTGAACAGCAGCATGAAATAGATGCTTATAACTTTGCCGAGCGCTTGCGCAAACTGATTCACCAACAAGATTTCTTGCTGTCGTTTGAGGGCAAGCAACAACACATTAAGTTGAGCATGAGCATTGGCTTAACCCTAGTCGACAAAGATGAAGCCTTTAACGCCGCCTTTAACCGAGCCGACAGCGCCCTTTATTTAGCTAAAGATAAAGGCCGCAATCGCACCCAACTCGCCAGTTAAAGCTGCCAATCAATAGCGGCTTTTCCTTGTTGCTCTAGCAGCTGGTTAGTTTTAGAAAAATGGCGACAGCCTAAAAAGCCGCGATGGGCAGATAAAGGCGAGGGGTGTACCGAACATAACAAATGGTGTTTGTTAGCTTCAATCACTTGGCCTTTCTTTTGCGCATGGGCTCCCCACAACAAGAACACCACACCATCACAATGTTGGCTTATGTAACTAATTACAGCCTCGGTAAAGGTTTCCCAGCCATATTTTGCATGTGAATGAGCTTTTGCTTGCTCAACGGTAAGCACCGTATTTAGTAACAACACACCTTGCTTGGCCCAGGCACTTAAATTGCCATGCTCTGGAATCACAAAGCCGTCGATGTCGGTGGCAAGTTCTTTGTAGATATTGCGCAGCGACGGTGGAATTTTAACGCCCTCTGGCACACTAAAACTTAAACCATGGGCTTGGCCTTCTCCGTGGTAAGGATCTTGACCAAGAATCACCACTTTAAGCTGATCCATCGGGCAACTGTCGAAGGCGCTAAATACCTCAGCGTCTGGTGGGTAAATCACCTTAGCAGCGCGTTGCTCAGCCACCTTGTTGATTAAACGAGGATAATATTCAAGCTGCTGTTGCTCAGCAAACAGACTTTGCCAATTTGTCACAATATCAAACCTAATAGCGGACTTAGTAGCCCGCTATTATAGCGATAAAGTTCTAGGGGCTAATATTGCTCGGGCACAAAACTTTGTTCGTTAATCGGCACGCGCACATAATCTTTCTTATCGATGTCCGGCAAAATGATTTTTTCATGCTCAAGATCTTGATAATCGATCTGCGATAAAAAGTGGCTAATGCAGTTAAGCCGCGCCGCTTTTTTATTGTCGGAATTAACCACCCACCACGGCGAATGCTTGGTATCGGTGTAAGCAAACATTTCGTCTTTGGCTTGTGAATAAGCCACCCAACGTGAGCGTGACTCTAAATCCATTGGGCTAAACTTCCAGCGCTTGAGAGGGTTATTAATGCGTTCTAAAAAGCGTTTTTCCTGTTCTTCGTCAGACACCGAAAACCAATACTTAATCAGAATAGTGCCAGAGCGAATCAACATTTTTTCAAACTCAGGACAAGCGCGTAAAAAATCCTGATGCTGTTCATCACTGCAAAAGCCCATCACCTTTTCCACACCCGCTCGGTTGTACCAAGAGCGGTCAAACAGAACTATTTCTCCAGCGGCTGGCAAATGCGCCACATACCGCTGAAAGTACCACTGGGTTTTTTCTCGCTCATTGGGTGCTGGCAGCGCAGCAATGCGGCAAACCCGAGGATTTAACTTTTCGGCAATCCGTTTAATCACGCCGCCTTTACCGGCTGCATCGCGCCCCTCAAATATCACCACCACTTTAAGACCTTTTGCTACCACCCATTGCTGCAGTTTAACCAGCTCTGTTTGCAATTCTTCTAAGCGTTTTTCATAGGTCTTTTTATCAATTTTACCCGCCATAAACGAACTCACCTTTAATGTTGATAACCACGACTAAGCAACCGATTGAATAAAAACAAAAATGAATCAATACAATAAGTTAAATGTAGCAATAAAAACGATTGTTGCCATGAAACTGCAGGCTTGAATTGCAAAGTTGAGCAAAAACAACAAGATTAACTAAACTACAGAGATAAATTCCAAGCGCCGACTCTTTAAAAAAAGCCACAAAATGGTAACCTTAGGCGCCTTTATACATTCGCTTAGAATTCAACATGGCAATCACCGGCACTTTATACATCGTCTCTGCGCCCAGCGGCGCTGGCAAATCAAGCATGATTAATGCGTATCTTTCACGCCATCGTGCATATCCAGCTCAAGTATCGGTTTCTCATACCACTCGTGCAGCGCGCCCCGGTGAAATTGATGGTAACCACTATCACTTTGTTAGCCATGATGACTTTAAAAAACTCATTAGCGAACAGGCCTTTTTTGAATACGCCGAAGTATTTGGCAACTTTTACGGAACCTCTCGCTACACCATCGAAAAAACCCTTGCCGAAGGCATTGATGTATTTTTGGATATTGATTGGCAAGGCGCTCGCCAAGTAAAACAAATGATGCCAGAAGCGGTATCGGTATTTATTTTGCCGCCAAGTCGCGAAGAATTAGAAAACCGTTTGCACATGCGTGGCCAAGATAGCCCCGACGTTATTAAGAAACGCATGGACGAAGCAGAAAGTGAAATGTCTCATTATAATGAGTACGATTACCTAATCATTAACAGTAATTTCGACGAAGCCTTAAGTGAGCTTACCGCCATTATTACTGGGCAAAGATTACAAACCCGTCAGCAAGCTGCCAAACATCGCGACTTGTTAGATGAACTTTTATCGAAATAATCTCGCTAAGTCCTAGTAAATCTTCATAAGATCGGCTAGGATCTTGCGTCATTTTTAGTCAACGGAGCTGTGCATGGCACGAGTAACAGTAGAAGATGCAGTAGAACAAGTCGGCAACCGCTTTGATCTTGTCCTTATCGCCGCACGTCGCGCGCGTCAGATCGCAGTAGAAGGCAAAGACCCTCTAGTTGAAGAAGATAACGATAAACCAACCGTTATCGCTTTGCGTGAAATTGAAGAAGGTTTGATCACCACTGAAACAATGGATGCTCAAGACCGTCAAGAACGTCAGGAACGTGAGGCAGCCGAATTGGCAGCCGTTGCCGCTATCGCCGATAAGCGCATCTAACTCGTCCCCGTCTATAAAATTACCGTGCTGGGTTTACTCTGCACGGTAAAACTCCCATAATTCAATCATATCTATTTCTGCGCTCCTCCGCTGATGAGGTAATGTTTGTATTTATTCGAAAGCCTGCGTGAAGTCGCCTCTAGCTACCTAAGTGAAGAACACGTAAACCTATTACGTGATGCTTATATTTTGGGTAAAGATGCCCATGAAGGACAATTCCGCTCTAGCGGTGAGCCATATATTACTCACCCACTGGCTGTTGCTCGCATTCTTGCCGAGCTCAAGCTAGATAATCAAACTCTAGTAGCCGCTGTATTACACGATACCATTGAAGACACTCCGGTTACTTACGAACAACTTCAAGAACAGTTTGGCACCGAAATCGCCGACTTAGTTGAAGGCGTGAGCAAGCTAGATAAAATTAAGTTTCGTGACAAAAAAGAAGCCCAGGTAGAAAATTTTCGCAAAATGATGATGGCGATGGTGCAAGACATCCGCGTTATCCTTATTAAACTGGCCGACCGCACCCACAATATGCGCACGCTAGGTTCGTTACGCCCAGATAAGCGCCGCCGCATTGCCCGCGAAACCTTGGAGATTTACGCACCAATTGCCAACCGCTTGGGTATTCACAGCATTAAAAACGAATTGGAAGAGCTTGGCTTTGAAGCCCTATACCCGATGCGTTATCGAGTACTTAAAGAGTCGGTAAAAAATGCCCGTGGTAACCGCAAAGAGTTAATCAACGGTATTCATCAAGAGTTGCAAGGCCGCATAGAAGAAGCGGGCATTCAAGCTTCGGTAACGGGTCGTGAAAAGAATCTCTATAGCATCTACAAAAAAATGGTGAATAAAGAGCTGCAATTCCATGAAGTAATGGATATTTACGCCTTTCGCATCATCGTAGACAGCCTTGATACCTGTTATCGAGTACTAGGCTTAAGCCACAGCCTGTACAAGCCTCGTCCAGGCAGATTTAAAGACTATGTAGCCATTCCTAAAGCAAATGGATACCAGAGCTTACATACTTCGTTAGTTGGTCCTCATGGCGTTCCTGTGGAAGTACAAATTCGTACCGAGCATATGGACCAAATGGCCGACAAGGGTGTAGCTGCACATTGGTCTTACAAACAAGCTGGCGAAAGCCCAGGCACCACCGCGCAAATTCGCGCTCAGCGCTGGATGCAAAGTTTGTTAGAACTACAGCAAAGCGCTGGCTCTTCTTTCGAATTTATCGAAAACGTAAAAACCGATCTATTCCCCGACGAAATTTATGTGTTTACCCCTGAGGGTAAAATCATTGAACTCCCAGCTGGTGCTACTCCAGTTGATTTCGCCTACGCGGTGCATACCGATGTAGGGCATGCGTGTGTAGGCGCGCGCGTAAACCGCCACCCCTTCCCGCTGAGTAAAGCACTTAGCAATGGTAAAACAGTAGAGATTATTACTGCACCGGGGGCTCGCCCTAATGCCGCTTGGTTAAACTTTGTGGTGACCGGTAAAGCACGCGGAAAGATTCGCCAGCTACTTAAAAACCAGCGCCGTGAAGAATCCGTTAACCTTGGCCGCCGCTTGCTTAATCATGCTTTGGGCAGCGTTAAATTAGACGAGATTCATCCCGAATCTTTAGAACAAGTTCTTAAAGACTTAAAAGCCGAGTCACTCAACGACTTGTTAGCCGAAATTGGCTTAGGTAATGCCATGAGCATTGTGGTGGCACGCCGCCTATTAGGTAATACCGATGAACTAAGCAATGTAGAAGGCAAAGGTAAGATAGCCATTCAAGGCGCCGAAGGCTTGCTACTTACTTACGCTAACTGTTGTCGCCCGATACCAGGTGACCCTGTGGTTGCCCACATTAGCCAAGGTAAAGGCTTAGTGGTGCACATGGAAGCCTGTAAAAACATTAGCGGCTACCAAAAAGAACCCGATCGCTACATTAATGTTGATTGGTCTAAAGATGCCGCCGAAGAAGCTGAATACAAAACCGAAATGCGCATTGATATGGTTAACCACCAAGGCATACTTGCTAGCCTAACCAGTGTGGTTGCCTCAACTGGCGCTAACATCGTGAATATTGTTACCGAAGAAAAAGAAGGCCGGGTTTACACCGTAGACTTATTGGTAACCACCCATAGCCGTATTCATCTTGCCGATATCATGCGAAAAATTCGCGTAATGCCAGAAGTATTACGTGTTGTTCGATTAAGAAATAAATAACGAGAAAACCATGACTCCAGAACGCTATCAACGCATTCGTGCAATGTTAGATGCTCGCCAAACCGACCTCACCGTGTGCATGGAAAACGTACACAAACCACATAACTTGTCGGCCATTGTGCGTACCTGCGATGCCGTGGGTGTAGACCACGTGCATGCAGTGTGGGAAAACTATCAAGATGAGATCCGTCGTGGTACTGCTACTGGCAGCCAAAACTGGGTAAAAGTACATAATCACGAAAATATTGAAGATGCAGTAGCAGCATTACGCACCAGCGGAATGCAAATTCTAGCCACCAACTTATCTGATAGCGCGGTGGATTTTCGTGAAATAGACTACACCAAACCTACCGCCATCTTAATGGGGCAAGAGAAGTATGGCATTTCAGATAAAGCTCTGTCTCTCGCCGACCAAGACATTATTATTCCCATGGTGGGCATGGTGCAATCACTCAACGTTTCAGTGGCTAGCGCATTAATCTTATATGAAGCACAACGCCAACGAGAAATAGCAGGCATGTATCAAGCGCCCAGCATGGTTGATAAAACCGAGCAAAATCGCATCATGTTTGAAGGCGGTCACCCTATTTTTGCGAAAGCATGTAAACGCAAAGGTTTGCCTATTCCCCACATTGATGAAGAAGGGCAAATCATAGCCGACGATGAGTGGTGGGCAAAAATGCAAATGAACAAAGAAGCCTGGGACAAGCTAGATCAGGAATAAATGATAAAATTAGAGCAATTGCTTTAATTTTGAGTTTTTTCCGGAATGATTATTGATCTTAATTAAACCCAAAACCTCACTATTAACTGAACATAGTTTTATTCCATTAGAGAAGTAAAACTATGTTCAATAAAATCCGAATTCCACAGCTCTTCTTATTAAGCTCACTATTGGTATTAGTAGTGGTTTCCATCCAAGCATGGAACAATACCCAGCAAATTAAAGAAACGCTGTATCAAGGTTACCAAACCCAATTAGCTAGCAACTTAGACCTAGCTACCAGCTTGGTTAATCACTACCAACAACAAGAGCAACACCTTGGTCGCGAACAAGCCCAACAACTGGCTTTAGCCGCCTTAGCCGAGCTACGCTATCAAGGTAACGAGTACTTTTGGGTAAACGATTTAGATCTTAAATTACTTATGCACCCAATTCGCCCCACCAGCATCGGTAAAGACATGACTCAAGTGCGCGATGCTAAAGGCTTAGCCCATTGGCAAGCCATGCGCGATACAGTAAAACAACAGGGCGAAGGCGCGGTGCAATACCACTTTTTACACCCGCAAACCCAAGTCATGCACGCCAAGCTGTCTTACGTTAAACAAGTTAAGGGCTGGAATTGGATAATTGGAACTGGCGTTTATATTGACCAAATAGACACCCAGCTTAACAGTATCTATTTCTACACCTTGCTGCGTTTAGCATTAGCCTTTGGCTTATTTGGTTTAGTGGCATGGCTAGTTAGCCGCAGCTTGGCTGGTCAAATGCAAGAGTTAGATAGTGCCATTAAAGGCCTAGCCAAAGGTAACTACCAACAAGCTATTAAGGTGAGTGGGCGCAATGAATTCTCTAACATTGGCCAGCAGCTTGAAAGCCTACGGTTGCAAACACAAGGTTTACTGCAAGATGTAAAACACTCAAGTGATAGCCTATTAGATGCTAACAAAGATCTGGCATCGGCCACCCATACTACTCACAGTAATACCCAAAGACAGTTCTCGGAAATAGACCAAATAGCCTCCGCGATGACCGAAATGAACTGCACGGTAGAAGAAGTAGCCAACAACAGTGCAGAGACGGCCGAAGCCTCTAAGCAAGCCTTGGAGCTAGCAGGTACGAGCTTAAAGCAACAGTTAAACACAGTTAAAAGCTTAAGCGCACTGTCGGAGCAAATGGCCTCGGCTAAACCTGCGGTTGCAGAACTACGAGATTGCAGCCAAAACATTGGCTCGGTGATTGATGTGATTAACGCAATTTCTGAACAGACCAACTTATTGGCCTTAAACGCTGCCATTGAGGCCGCCCGAGCCGGTGAGCAAGGCCGAGGGTTTGCAGTGGTCGCAGATGAAGTGCGTAACTTAGCTTCACGTACTCAGCAGTCTACTGAAGAGATCATGCAAACCATTGCGCAACTGCAGCAAGTATCGCTCACTGTAGAAACCGAAATTGTTACTACTACCGAAGGTTTGGCGCAGCAGGCTGAGCAAGCTCAACAAAATATTCTACAAATTGAAAAAATTGAAAATATGGTGGGCAATTTAGAACAGCGTAATCAACAAACCGCAGTGGCCACCGAGCAGCAGCGTTTAGCGAGTGATGAGATTAACCAAAATGTGCTCACACTACGTGATGGTAGCGAAGCTAACGCAGGTGCAGCAGAGCAAGGTAAACAAGTACATAGCCACCTATCTGGCGTAGCAGAGGCCTTGAGTATTCACCTCAAAAACCTCCGCTTCAACTAGAACCAGCTTAAGCAGGCTATTCCTCGGGAATAGCCTCTTCTTCTCTGGCTTTAGCAAACTTAAACTCGTAATCATCGGCAAACGGAGAGTTGTAACCCCATTCAGGCGACTCGCCCACCTGCTTATCAAACCAAATAATTGGCGTAACTAAAAAACGCGGCGCTTCAAATCGAATACCGTTTTCTTCGGCCTCGTAGAGTGAGCTGTTAGTTTCACACCTTACGGTTAGCATCACCATCACGATGATAAATAACCACTTCCAAAAACCGTCCATAGTTTTTCCTACTGTAAATTTGCGACTAAATTACCGTTTTAATACTCAGCAACAACTTGAAAGTGTGGCTGTAAAGCCTGTTGTAACTGAGCTATTTGTTGTTGTTTTTGTTGCTCACTATAAGGTTTGGCAGGAAGCTTGCCCCATATAGGCTGTGGCCACAAAGCATCGTTGTGAAAACGCACAATATGATGCACATGCAGCTGCGGAACCATATTACCAATGGCCGCCAAGTTTAGTTTATCACCTTTATAAAGGGCCATTACCGCTTCACTTAAGCGCTTAGATTCTCGCCAAAACTGCGCTTGTTGGCAACTATCTAATTGATATATATCACCAATATCATTTTGCATTGGCACCAGAACTAACCAAGGAAATTGGCTGTCGTTAATCAACAGAACCCGCGATAACTCAAAATCACCCAGCCAAATGCCATCCTTTTCTAGTTGAGGATGTAACTTAAATTCGCTCATTTTATTCTCCCTTGCGGCCTTAAACTGCAGCCAACTGACAGATACTATACAGTGGTCGGCGTTTCGCTTATCAAAAAAAGTGCTAGAATGGCGCCAACCATAATTTAAGCTGATTTAAATCTCAATAACTACCAGCCCTTGGCTGTTTAAAGAGCTATATCGACCACTATGTTACGTTTTTTCCCAGCATCCTTGTTAATGATTCTTTCTGCCAGTTTAGCCATTATAAATACCGCCATGGTGGGCTCTTTAATCATTGTTTGTGGCATCATTAAACTGTTGTTACCTAAAGGGCTTTATCCTTGGGTGGGTAAACTAACTAACTTTTTAATGTGGTGTTGGAGCGAAATGAATCGCGCCATATTTCGCTTGGTAAACAACACCGAATTTGTGATCGAAGATAATAGCCAGCTCAGCAAAAAAAGTTGGTACTTGATGATTTGTAATCATCAAAGCTGGGCCGATATCGTATTACTGTGCATGTTGTTTGGCTCACGTATTCCCATGCCTAAGTTTTTTCTCAAACAACAGCTCTTGTATGTGCCTTTTGTTGGTCTAGCCTGCTGGGCTTTAGACATGCCCTTTATGCGCAGATACTCGCGCCAGTACTTGCTCAAACATCCAGAAAAGCGCGGTAAAGATTTAGAATCAACCAAACGCTCTTGTGAGAAGTTTAAAACCAATCCAACAACAGTCATTAACTTTGTAGAAGGGACCCGCTTCACCCAACAAAAGCAGCAAAAATCCCACTCTAACTACCAACACTTATTGCCACCAAAAGCGCTGGGTATTGCTTACACCTTATCGGCTTTGGGCGAACAATTTGACCAGATTATTGATGTAACCTTGGCCTATCCAGGCACCACCGAAACACTTCCGCCTTTTAAGGCCTTATTATCAGGTAAGCTCGATAAGGTAGTGGTGAAAATCGATACCATAGCAATTAACCAAGAGTTACGCGGCGACTACCTGCAAGATAAACAATTTAAGCGCCACTTTAAGCTTTGGCTCGATGATACTTGGCAAACTAAAGATCAATATCTACAAAGCGTACTAAAAGACTAATCCTGTTCACAATATCCAAGGCTAGATCCTGACAGCCTGATTTTACTGCTATTTTTATAGGAGTAAAAACAACGGAGAAAGGTGTTGCGGCGATCGCTTTGGATGCTTTATTGGCTAGTAGGCAGCTGCTGGGCAGAGGATTTTAGCCCTTGGCTAGAAGAATTTCAGCCGTCTAGCCTAAGCCAACAGCAACAAATCGAAGAGCTACGTTGGTTTAAACAAGCCGCTCAACCCTATCAAGGCATTACTATTCGCGCTATTTCAGAGCGCATTAATACTCACTGGTACGAAGCCACCGTTATTGCCCCCTTGTTTTACCAACTCACGGGTATCAAAGTTATCCACGAGATCAGCGGTGAAGACGACGTAGTAAAAAAGCTACAAAGCCAAATGGACTTGGGCATTAACTATTACGATATCTATGTCAGTGACAGTGATTTAATTGGTGGTCACTTTCGTTCTCGCAACATCGTTAACTTAAGCCAGTTTATGCAACACCAAGGAAAAGACGTCACCTTACCCAGCCTAGATATCGATGATTTTATTGGCTTAGCCTTTACCACCGGTCCTTACGGCGATTTGTTGCAACTCCCTGACCAGCAATTCGCCAACCTTTATTGGTATCGCCAAGACTGGTTTAAGCGCTCCGAGCTTCAGCAGCAATTTCAAACCATTTATGGCTACCCCTTAGCTGTGCCAGTGAACTGGTCGGCCTATGAAGACATCGCCGAATTTTTTACCGAGCACGTAAAAGAAATAGATGGGCAAAAAGTTTATGGCCATATGGATTATGGGAAACGCGATCCCTCGTTGGGCTGGCGAATATCTGATGCTTGGCTTTCTATGGCAGGCATGGGTGATGTAGGTTTACCCAACGGCGTGCCTGTGGATGAATGGGGCATACGTCGCCATGGTTGTCGCCCTGTGGGCGCTAGCATGAGGCGTGGCGGCGCTCTCGACTCTCCCGCTGCCATTTACGCCATTCAAAAGTATGTAGATTGGTTAAAACGTTATGCCCCTCCAGAAGCAGAAAAGATGACCTTTAGCCAAGCTGGGGCCGAAATAGCCAAAGGCCACATAGCGCAACAAATTTTCTGGTATACCGCCTTTACTGCAGATTTAAGCCAACCAGACTTAGCCGTAACCGACAAAGATGGCTTACCTTTATGGAGAGTGGCACCTTCACCGCGTGGTGCTTACTGGCAACCCGGCATGAAGTCAGGCTACCAAGATGTGGGAGCTTGGACACTGGTAAAATCTACCCCTTTAAAGCGCCAACAAGCGGCATGGTTATACGCTCAATTTAATGTCGCCAAAACGGTTTCGCTGCGTAAAACCATGGTAGGTTTAACCCCTATTCGCCAAAGCGATGTGATGTCGAAACCATTTAGTGAGCGCTCAGCCGAGCTAGGCGGTTTGGTAGAATTTTACCAAAGCAATGCGCGTAACGAATGGACGCCCACCGGGCTAAATGTGCCCAATTATCCAGCTTTATCGTCGCTGTGGTGGCAATACATTGGCCGCGCTAGCGACCATGGAG
This sequence comes from Agarivorans sp. JK6, assembly GCF_045277145.1. NCBI lineage: Bacteria > Pseudomonadati > Pseudomonadota > Gammaproteobacteria > Alteromonadales > Alteromonadaceae > Agarivorans > Agarivorans sp. JK6. The sequence continues at coordinate 4,645,478 of NZ_CP113525.1, forward strand.
AAGCCGTTCCCCAGATAATGAAAGAATTGGCACAAAGCATGGATTTAGCACTAGCTAAAATTGGTAAAGACAACCCTGGCCCGTGTAGCCCTAAGCTCATCTCGGCGCAACAAGCCTCATTATGGCTGGCTCATCCCGGCTCTCCCAAACCCAAGCTGGAAAACGAAAAACCGCCGGGTAAAACCTTAAACTACTCAGAGTTAATTAAACAATGGCAACCTTAAAAGCCAGCTGCTTAAGTGCCAGCCTAGTTTTAAGCTTGCCAGCACAAGGCGTTGAGCTGGTGTTTAATACCTATTTAGACCCGCCTTATGTCATCCAAAATCAAAGAGGGCTAGCAGGGGTTAATATAGAAGTTTATGAATTGCTAAAAAAACACAGCAAATTAGACATAAGTATCCGCTTACTACCATTAAAACGCGCTTATTTGATGGCGCTCGAGTCGCCCAATAACTGCGTTTTTGCAATAGAACGTAGCCAAGCAAGAGAGAGCTCATTTACTTGGATAAGCCCCATGTACATTAGCCGCTATGCGATTTACCAGCCGCAACAAAGCATTACACCTTTAAGCAGCGTTGCAGATCTACAACAGCTAAAAATTGGTAGCTATTTAGGTAGTGGGATTGGCGAGTATTTAGAAAGCCTAGGGGTTGAAGTTGATTTGGCTAAAACCAACCTTAACAGCGCCAAAAAACTACAACGCCAACGTACTCAAGCTTGGGCTAGCGATATCTTGTCCTCTGCCTATGTGCATTACCATTATTCTTTAGGGATTCAAAAACAGGGGTTTGATTTTTACAGTTCACTACGCGCCATCGCGTGTAACAAAAACAGCGATGCTGGCGCTTTACAAAAACTGCAAACAAGCCTTAATCAACTACAAAAAAGCGGAAAAATAAGCAAGATATTGGCGTCTTACGAACAACAATACCAAGTAGATTTGGGTTTATAAAAACAAAAAAAGCAGCCAATTGGCTGCTTTTTTATCAATATAAGAGACTAGCCCTTTAAGTTAACTAAGTAACTAACTAACTCATTTAGCTCTTCAATTGATTTTACTGAGCCCGTGTTAACTTGGTATTTACCATTAACCACTAAGGCCGGCACACCGCGAATCTTATAGTTCATGGTGTTCTTTTCCATTTGCGAAACCATGCCATTCACAACAAAGCTGCTGGCTGCGCTATCAAATTTCTTACCATCAACACCGTTGGCAACAAAGATGCTGCGAAGATCATCACGGCTAGTGAAGTTTTGGCGTTTGTTATGGATAGAATCAAAGATCGCGTTGCTAATTGCAGGCTCTACTTCTAGCATTTCTGCTGCAGCAAAAGCGCGAACCATTTCTTCACCCATTTGGCCGCCAATAAAGCTTACGTGGTTCTTTTTGAACGCTACGCCTTCTGGTAGGGACTTTTTAATACTCTCTGCTACTGGTTCAAATTTAAAACAGTGCGGGCAGTAGTACGAGAAAAACTCGATAACTTCTGGTTTAGCAGTAGCAGTTTGCTTAATCACATCGTAATGCGTGCCTTCTTTAAAGTCAGCCGCTATTGCCATTGGCAAAGTAAGCATTGCCATTAAACCAATCAGTAGTTTTTTCATCACTCGGTATTTCCTTCCAGTGAACTTTATAAAAAACCGAGCATAATGATTAGCACCAGCTCGGTCAATCGTTGACTATGTTGTTGACACAAATTTACGTTTACCAAGATCCCATTTCAAACATTACAGTAGTATCTACATCTTGATGTATTAATACCGAATAATGTTGTTCAATTTGGTTACGTCTAATTTTTAAAGTAGGGGTAAGCAGGGCGTTATCCACGTTCCAATCCTCATTTACCACCACCACATGCGACAACTTGGCATGACTTTCTAATTGCTCATTCACCTTTTTAAGGGTGCGATTTAAGCTGGCTTCAATTTGCGCTTGCGAATGCTGTTTCATTTCAGCTGCTAACACCACCAAAGCACAAGGCTGCGTGAGGGCGCTTCCCACCACACATACCTGCTCAACCATCGAATTTTCAGCCAAGCTCTGTTCAATAGGAACGGGGGCTACATATTTTCCTTTCGCCGTTTTAAAACTTTCTTTTAAACGGCCAATAATTTTAACGTAGCCATCATTATCTATTTCACCCTTATCTCCTGTATGCAACCAGCCATCAACAATTGACTCCTCAGTGAGATCAGCATGTTTGTAGTAGCCCTGCATCATGCCTTCGCCCTTAGCAAGAATCTCTCCTTGCTCAGAGATTTTTATTTCTACGCCAGGACCCGCTTTCCCGATGGTGCCAATTTTGTCGCTTCGAAAAGGTACATTTAAGGTGCCGTAGGCTAGGTTCTCGGTCATGCCCCAGGCTTCAGAGATATTTAAGCCAATGCTTTGATACCAATGCAATAATGAAGGCGCTACCGGAGCACTGCCACAACCTAAAATTCGCGCCTTATTTAAACCCAGAGCCTTTTTAATTTTGAGCTTAATTAAACTAGAAACCAGCGGAATAGATAACAATAACTTGAGTTTTTTCGGTGGCAGTTTTTCAAATACACCTTGTTGGAAGCGCGCCCACAAACGAGGCACCGAAATAAACAAAGTAGGCTGTACGCTGCGCAAGTTATCAGGGAAAGTATCTAAGGATTCAACAAACGACACACTAAATTGACCACTAAAAATGCTGGTGCCTTGAATGTAAACTCGCTCAGTAATATGCGCCAAGGGTAAGTACGACATAACCCGGTCTTCACTGCCAGCTTGCAACACATCGATCAGCTGTTCACAGGCATAACGATAAGCCTCAAAGCTAATCTCGGCGCCTTTAGGGTCACCGGTACTGCCCGAGGTATAGATAATCGTCATAATGTCTTTTGCATCCCACAGATGATTTTTCTCAATCACCGGCATTTCCTTCAACCAATCACTCCATTGAATGTGGCAAGGCATGGTGGGATAGGGCATCGCAACAGTTTTTAAGCCGATAGGCACGGCCGAGGCTTGCTTGCCCCATTCGTCTAACTTACCCACAAACAACAGCTTAGCTTCGCTGTGTTGAAGTACAAAAGAGATGGTATCCACACTAGCGGTGGAATAAATAGGAATGCTTACACAGCCAGCCATCATGATTGCCAGATCGGCAATAAACCACTCGGCACTATTTTTAGCTAAAATGGCCACTTTGTCGCCGGGCTCTAGGCCTTGAGACAATAAGCCTTGAGCAATTTGACCGGCTTCGCGCGCTACTACTGCCCAAGTTTTCTCATGATATACGCCATCAATAGGCTGACGTAGGTAAACGCGCTGCGGATCCTGCTTTTGCCAATGCATTAGTGCATCAACGGGGGTGACAAAGTTTGTCATTCACAACCTCGTTACAAGTTATTCACCTTTTATATCAATCCTATACGGCTAGGCGCAGGATGCCAGTACAAATCGAAAATAAGCCGAAGTAATGTGAACAAACACTCTGTTTATCACCAGTTTTTGAAAGGATTTAAGCTAAGTTGAGAGTTATAGTATTTAGCTTGCCCTGTGACCTCTTGCCCCAGCCAGTCGGGCTTTGCAAAGCTTTCTTGCTCGCTGCTCAGCTCTACTTCGGCAACAATTAAGCCGAGGTTATCTCCAGCAAATACATCCACTTCAAATACATGTTGTGCAACAGGCACTAAGTAGCGAACTTTATCAATGGCGCCAGGCTCACACAGTGCTAATAGCTGCTCGGCTTCGCTCAGGGGAATTTCTTTCTCCCATTCATAGCGGCTTAAACCCGACTGATTACTTTTACCTTTAATGGTAAGAAAACCCTGCTCACCGCGAACACGCACTCGTACAGTACGTTGTTTATCACTGTTTAAGTAAGCCTGTACAATTCGGGTTTGCTCACTCGCTTGCTTAACAAATGCATCGCTGTTAACCAAAAACTTGCGTTCTATTTCTACACTCATAACAGTCCTCAATAACCGGGAGTTAAAGACAATGGCGCTTGCTGCAGAGCCGAAAGCTGTTCTTTAAGCGCGAGTATTTGGTCTTCCCAATAACGTTGCGAGTTAAACCAAGGAAAGGCGCGTTGAAAGGCTGCATCTTGCCAGCGCCGTGCTAACCAGCCCATGTAGTGAATCATTCGCATAGCGCGCAGCGGCTCAATTAAGGCCAGCTCACTGCTATCAAATTCACAAAAGGCCTCATAGCCTTCTAATAGAACTTCTAATTGCAGGCGGCGCTCATTGTCATCTCCAGCCAGCATCATCCATAGATCTTGCACAGCAGGGCCATTACGCGCATCATCTAAGTCCACCAGCATCGGACCATCACGCCACAATATGTTGCTAGGGTGGCAATCACCATGTAAACGAATAATGGTTTTAGGTTTATAGGCCGCCTTTGCCGCTTCGGCTACTTGCTCAGCTACGGTAAAAAATGGCAGTGCCAAACCCTCGGGTAGCCAATCACGTAATAACTCCAACGGCTGGTCGAGCATCTCTTCGGTATTAATAGATAAGCGGTGCTCAAACAGTTTACTGCCCACTTTCTGGTGCATGCGCCCTAGGTATTGGCCAACACGCTCGATTTGGTCGAGGTTATCTACCTCAAAGCCGCGTCCCCCAACACTAGGGAAAATGGTAAACAACCAACCTTGATAATCAAACAAGCTGCGACCATCTCGCACTAGCGGTGCCACAATCGGCACATCTACTTCTGCCATCGATAAACTAAATTGATGTTCTTCGAGAATCTGGGCTTGGCTCCAACGCTCTGGCCGATAAAACTTCACCACATAACGCAGCCCATCTTCGGCTTGAAATTGATAAACCCGGTTCTCGTAAGAGTTTAAAGCCAACAAACCACTACTAGGGAAAATACCTTGAGATTCAATAGCATCAAGAATAGTGTCGGGGTGTAAATCGGCAAATAGAAAGGCGCTCATGGCTCGGCAGTTTTACAAGAGGTTATCGGCGCAGTTTAGCAGTAAAACAAGTTCTCTAGCCAGCGCTAAGCAGGTAGCTGATAAAAGGCTTGAACCACAATATAAATACAGCTTAACCAAGCCACCAGCATTAGCAACGAACGCAAGGTAGCAAAGCCAAATACGTATACCCAAGGGTGCAACAAGCGGGTAGCAGTAAATAACACAGCGGCATATTGAATACGGCTAAAATCAAGCCCTGCAAGATGGGCTATTAGCAAACTGCCGGTAAACAAAGCTAAGGCTTCCCAAGCATTTTGTTGAGAAGCATAGATGCGTTGGCCAAGGCTGTTTAACAATTGGGATTGTTGGCGGGGATCTTGGTTATCTATTGTGCCTAACTGGCGCTTTCGCGCTGCCGAACCGAGTGCTGCCAGCAAATAAGGCAGCACTAACAACAACGCAAAACACGCCAGAACCAGTTTCAAACTTTATTCTCCAACACCCTGTTAACCGCCACTAATAAAGCGACTAGCTTGGATAAATTGGTCATCGCCACTTTCTAATACAAACTCAATATCGGTGATCGAGCGAGACAACAAGTAAGGGTCGCTTGCCAGTGAAATAGGCAAACTAAACACTTCGCCACCTTTTACTGTGACAATTTGCTGGCCTATCCATTCAACTTCTTCTAAACCACGCACACTTAAGTGGAACTCGCGTGCTTCAGAGGATTTGTTAATCACCTTTAAGGTGTAGGTATTTTCTACCAAACCTTCAGAGGTTTCATTGTACAAAGAAGAACGATCACGCAACACATCTAACTGCATCGGCTTCACGTTAAGCAAGGTGAATACAAAAGCGACCAGCATGGCACTTAACACCACCCCATAACCGATCAGCTTAGGCCGCAGTACATCGGTTTTTTGCCCCGCCAAGTTATGCTCGGTAGTGTAGCGAATTAAGCCTTTCGGGTAGTTCATCCGCTCCATGGTTTGGTCACAGGCATCAATACAAGCACCACAGTTAATACATTCGTATTGCAAACCTTCGCGAATATCAATGCCTGCAGGGCATACCTGCACACACAAATCACAATCTACACAATCGCCCAAACCCAAAGCTTTGTGGTCGGCATTGCGCTTACGTGGGCCGCGGCTTTCGCCTCGCTCAACATCGTAACCCACAATAAAGGTGTCTTTATCAAACATCGCTGACTGAAAACGCGCATAGGGGCACATGTGAGTACATACAATGGTGCGCATCCAACCGGCGTTAGCGTAAGTTGCTACGGTAAAGAAAATCACCGAAAAGTTAACCGCACCGCTGGCATTTAGCGTGAAAAAGTCCCACCACAGCTGCTTAACGGGCACAAAGTAAGCGGCAAACGACAAAGCGGTAAATACCGACACCGCAATCCATGCAGTGTGTTTGGCTGTTTTTCGCCAAATTTTGTTAAAGCTCCAGGGCGATTTATCTAGCTTTTTACGCTTATTGGCGCTGCCTTCAATCTTTTCTTCAAACCAGATAAAGATAAAGGTCCACACCGTTTGCGGACACAAGTAACCACACCATACTCGGCCTAAAAAGGTGGTAATAAAAAACAAAGCAAAGGCAGCAATAATGAAGAACCAAGCCAATAGCAATAAATCTTGTGGCCACAGGGTTAAGCTAAAAAAGTGATACTGACGCGCCCCCATATCTAGCAAAATTGCTTGGCGATCGCCGTAAGGAATAAAAGGCACAATCACAAAAGCCGCTATAAAAAACCAGCCCATGTACTTACGCAAGCGTTGAAATACACCTTTTTGCTCACGCACATAAATTTGTTCTTGGGGGTTGTAACGATCTACCGGAGCACGTTTTTTAGCCGCGCGAGGTTTGGGGCTGACGTCTTTAACAGGAATACGTTCACTCATCACTCAATCCTTATGAGGGGAGGCACTGATGTGACTAATGCCTTTGCTTAAGCAAAAACGGCAATTGCAGACGCAATTGCCACTTAAGAAATTAAACTTTTACGCCACGTGCTTTTAATAAGGCGGTTTTAAAATCATCCTCGCAATCTTTTGCGATGCCAGGAATCATCTCGTCTTTACCAATTGTAAGCATTTTAAGTTGGTAAATAAGCACGTCATCGGTCAGTTCACTCAAGGGTTTATTGTTCCCAGCTTGGTCGGCTATTTGAGTGATAATTTCTACTAAGTTAAGCTCCGGTTGTTGTTTCCAAACCGGTGTGAGTAAATCGATTAATTCTTCAATACGATGCAACTGCATACTCATTATACTTCTCCACGGGCGGCCACTACAGCTTGGTTTCTACCTAACTGCTTGGCTCTATATAGTGCCTTATCGGCTTTATCTACGATCTCTTTGGTGCTTTGCTGAGCCACTGGAATTAAACAAGAAATACCAATGCTCACGGTCACATAACTGGCTGCGGTCGAATACTCGTGGCGCAATTTAGCCTCGGCCATTAGTGTTCTAACTCTTGCAGCAACTTGCAATGCGCCTTTGGTATCGGTGTTGGGCAATACCATTACAAACTCTTCGCCGCCATAGCGGGCAACAATGTCATCTTCACGCTGCAAGGCTTGAGTAAACAAATTAGCAACTTTGCTTAAACATTGATCGCCTGCAACATGACCGTAATGATCGTTATAAGGCTTGAAGAAATCAACATCGATCAGCAATAAACTTAAGGAAGTATTTGCCCGGCTGCTTAAACGCCAATGTAAAGCCAGTGTTTGCTCAAATATAGCCCGGTTATACAGGCCGGTGAGTGCGTCTCGCTCACTTTGATGGCGCATTAAAGCATGGCTGTCGGCCAACTCTAAAGCTTTGGCCCTATTTAGCGCACCTTCAGAAAAATTAGCCTTAACCAAGGTTTCGGCGCGGCGTAACACAATATTTAGTACTCCCCAGCTTAGCAGTAATACCAAACAAGCCACCCACTCGGTTCGGCTAGCCCCCACCATAGAAACCAACAGCGCTAATAACAATGGAATGCTAAAACCGTTAAAGCTGCGAATACTTAGTAAGTTTGGCACCACCACCAACGACAACAACGCGCCCACCAGCACCACCAATAATAAACGCTCGGAAGCAGGTAACACCGGCATAAATAGCAGAATACCTACCGCCCAAAGCACCCCAGAACTGGTAGCCAAACTAAAATAACGCGTTAGTTGCGGCGCCGGGACAAAATCGTCAATCACTTCGCTTTGAATACGCGCAAAAAAGTAAAACACGGCCGATAAAGCCAACATGCAAAACAGCCACAGCAAATGCAGGCTTGAAGAAAGGCTAGGCGCAAACAAACACCACCAAATAAGGCTATACGCAACGGTCATTAACGCCACTAAACGCCCATTGTTAAGTAAATAACGGGCGTTTTCGGTGTTTACTTGTAACTGCACATTGCGCAAAAACAGATCCCTTGCAGGTGAGAGGCGAATAATTTGTGGGCATTGTAGCAACAACTTGAATAGCGAGAACAGAAAAACCCTTTGATAAAAAATGGATAAACACCAACACAGCGCGCAGTTTTAATACAAAATGGTCAAACTTAGCTAAAATAGGTCGCAAGCTTTTGCACAATATTGATCTGATTGCTTGCGTCCTTTTTCCCAGAAAGGGTAAAGTGCTACCCGCAAGTACTGGTCAATAAACTTGCAACTCGGTCAACTAGGTAAAGCATCTAAGGAACAAGGTCAATGCTGGACAATATCAATCCAACAACTACACAGGCTTGGAAAGCGTTACAAGCGCATTTTGAAGCACAAAAAGAGGTTAAACTTAGCGAGCTATTCGCCGCTGACGCAGACCGTTTCAATCGCTTCTCAGTAGAGTTTAACGAGCAAATCTTATTAGATTACTCTAAAAACTTAATCACTGAAGAAACCATGCAGCAGTTAGTTGCACTAGCTAAAGAAACCAAGCTAGATAGCGCAATTAAAGCCATGTTCTCTGGTGAGAAAATCAACCAAACAGAAGGCCGCTCGGTACTACATACCGCGCTACGTAATCGCAGCAATACCCCAGTAATGGTAGACGGCGAAGACGTAATGCCAGCAGTAAACGCTGTGCTAGAAAAAATGAAAGGCTTCTGTGAAAAAGTACATTCTGGCGAATGGAAAGGTTACACCGGCAAAGCAATTGAAAGCATTGTAAACATTGGTATTGGCGGTTCAGACCTAGGCCCAGTAATGATTACTGAAGCACTAGGCGCATACAAAGTAGAAAACATTACTACCTACTTCGTATCAAACGTAGACGGCACTCATATTGCCGAAACCCTAAAGCAAGTAGACCCAGAAACTACCTTGTTCTTAGTAGCGTCTAAAACTTTCACTACCCAAGAAACCATGACTAACGCCCACAGCGCGCGCGATTGGTTCCTAGCTGCTGCTGGCGACCAAGCTCACGTAGCTAAGCACTTTGCTGCACTGTCTACTAACGCTAAATCTGTTGCCGAGTTTGGTATTGATACCGACAACATGTTTGAGTTTTGGGATTGGGTAGGCGGTCGTTACTCTTCTTGGTCAGCGATTGGTTTATCGATTGCCCTTACTGTTGGCTACGACAACTTTATTGAGTTGTTAGATGGCGCACACGCTATGGACAAGCACTTCGCAGAAGCCGAGCTAGAGCAAAACCTACCGGTTATTCTTGGTTTGTTAGGCATTTGGTACAACAACTTCTTTGGTGCAGAAAGCGTATCTATTCTACCTTACGACCAATACATGCACCGCTTTGCTGCTTACTTCCAGCAAGGCGACATGGAATCTAACGGTAAAAACGTAGACCGCAATGGCAACCCTGTTGATTACCAAACTGGCCCAATTATTTGGGGCGAACCAGGTACCAACGGCCAACACGCCTTCTACCAGCTGATTCACCAAGGTACTAAGCTAATTCCATGTGACTTTATTGCACCAGCCACTAGCCACAATCCATTATCGGATCACCACGCTAAGCTAATGTCTAACTTCTTCGCTCAAACCGAAGCCTTGGCTTTTGGTAAGTCACGCGAAACCGTAGAAGCAGAACTAGTAGCAGCTGGTAAATCAGCGGAAGAAGTAGCAGAACTAGCGCCATTTAAAGTATTCACAGGTAACAAGCCAACTAACTCTATCTTGGTTAAGAAAATCACCCCTAGCTCATTGGGTGCCATGGTTGCTATGTACGAGCACAAAATCTTCGTACAAGGCATTATCTGGAACATCTTCAGCTTCGACCAATGGGGCGTAGAACTAGGTAAGCAGCTAGCTAACCAAATTTTACCAGAGCTAAAAGATGGCAGCGAAGTAAGCAGCCACGACAGCTCAACCAATGGTTTGATTAATACCTTTAAAGCTTGGAGCTAAGCCTTACTGCTTATCTTTGCGTTAAATGTAAAAAGCTGGCCTAGGCCAGCTTTTTTTAATCTCTGAGATAAATCAGTAAGCTGCAAAATAAAGCTCGCAAGCATTAAGCTCTTGCTTGGCGCACCGTTTCCCCCGCTTGTATCTCGCGAATAACCTTAGCCGGATTGCCTCCCACTAATACGCCTGCTGGCACATCTTTAGTCACTACAGCACCGGCGGCGATAACCGAGCCATTACCCACCGTTACACCCGCCAGAACTACTGCATGACCACCGATCCATACATCGTCACCAATAGTGATGGGCGCTGGGTAGTCAATTACTTCTCGCTCACCTTGCTGATTAATGTAGGTTTTGCGTAGCTCAGGATCTAAGGCGTGGTTAATCGAAAACAAACTTACGTTCGGTGCAATCATCACCCGATCACCAATAGTAATTTTTCCCGAATTCACCAAGGTAAAGTTGGTATTAATAAATACATCGTCGCCGATAAACACTGTGTCGCCATAATCCACGGTGAGTGGCGGGCAAACCTCGATGTTTTTACCCACCTTAACAAACAGCTCACGCACTAGCGCTTCGCGCTGTTGGTTTTGCTCTGGTGCAGTTTGATTAAACTTATGAGTAATTTGCCGGGTAGCTAAACGACGCTCGCCTAGGTCTTTATCCCAACGGTTAAAACTTAAACCCGCCATCATTCGCTCAAATTGACTTGTCATTCTACCACTCACTAAAAGGCTTTAGCTTAACTGTGCAGCTAAATGGCTGCGCTGTCTATTAGCACCTTGGCAGAAACCACTATTCACAAATGCCTAGTTAAACAAAATAAAGATGCTGGTGGATATTAGCTATGCCACTCGGCTTTGTGCTAAGTTGCCAAGCATAATGCAGTACCGAGGGCTTACAGTGCCAAGCCAGCAGCGGCAAGGACAAGGTTTTTTACTCACCGCCAACAGTTACGATCGTCAAGGTCGGGCTTATATTCAGCTTTGGTTAGCCAGTGACCAAGGCCCGGTGTGTTTAGAGGTAAGTGACCAGCAGCCGGTATTTTTTGTGTTAAGTAGTGAGCTAGATGCCGTGCTTGAAATTGTTGGCGAGCACTTGCTTAAGCACCAAAGCGTAGCGTTAAACACCTTCCAGCATCAGCCTATTACTGCCTTGTACTTTGCCAGTATCGATGCGCATTACCGCGCCGCACAAAGCTTACAGCAAGCCGGATTAAGCTGCTTTGAACACGACATAAAATTACATGAACGCTTTCTTACTGAACGCTTTTGTTATGGCAGCATGGCTTTTGCTGGCAGCCAAGGGAGTAATCCACGTTACCCCGCTTGGCAACAAGCCAAAATAAAAACGGCCCAATATACACCTAAGCTGTCGGTGCTATCGCTAGACATAGAGTGCAGTGAAAAAGGCCAACTTTACTCGATTGGGTTATACGGTGAGCACTTTCAGCAAGTGCTTATGATTGGCAGTGAACAAGCCGCTGATACGCCAATTACCTGGTTGGCCAATGAGTACGCCTTACTAAAACAGCTTGAGCTAGTAATAGAAAAACTCGACCCGGACATCATAATTGGTTGGAATGTCATCAATTTTGATTTTAGGTTGCTGGTTAAACGCGCCGCTTTGCATGGAATAAAACTGGCGCTAGGCCGCCAACAAGGCGTGGCGCGTTGGCGCGAGCGTAGCGATAACGAGCAAACAGGTTTTGTTAGCATTCCTGGGCGCGTAGTAGTGGACGGCATAGACGCACTAAAATCAGCCACTTATCACTTCGATAGTTTTAGCTTGGAAAACGTTGCCCAGCAACTACTTAAGCGCGGCAAGTTGGTAGACGAAGTGCATGATCGTATGGCTGAAATTAACCATAATTTTGCCCACAACAAACCCCAGCTTGCCGCCTACAACCTCGAAGACTGTAAGTTGGTGTTAGACATCTTCCAGCATACACAAATCCTTGAGTACCTATGTTTGCGCAGCCAACTTACTGGCCTAATGCTGGATAGAAGTGGCGGTTCGGTGGCCGCCTTTACCAATGTGTATTTGCCTAAATTGCACCGAGCTGGCTATGTAGCGCCAAATCTTACCCGAGACTTTATCGCCGATAGTCCCGGCGGTTATGTGATGAGCTCTAAGCCAGGCTTGTATAACAATGTGCTGGTACTCGATTTTAAGAGCCTGTACCCCTCTATCATTCGTACCTTTAAAATTGATCCGCTGGGCTTAATTGAAGGGCTAGCTAGCCCAGACAATGCCATTGAAGGCTTTAGAGGCGGAGTATTTAGCCGCGATAAACATTTTTTACCAGAAATCATTAATCAGCTTTGGCTGCAGCGCGATCAAGCCAAGGCCGATCATGACAGCGCTCGCTCGCAGGCGATCAAAATTTTAATGAATAGTTTTTATGGAGTGCTAGGCTCTACTGGTTGTCGCTTTCACGATCCCCGCTTAGCCAGCTCAATCACTATGCGCGGCCACCAGCTAATGCAAGAAACAGCAGAGTGGATCAGCGAGCAGGGCCATGAAGTGATTTATGGTGATACCGACTCTACCTTTGTGTGGCTAAATCAAGATTTGAACGCAGAGCAAGCCAAACAAATAGGCCAACAACTGGCGCAAGGTATAAATCAATATTGGCAGCACAAGCTAGCCTCAGAAATGCAGTTAGATAGTCACCTAGAAATTGAGTTTGAGACTCATTTTTCTCGCTTTTTAATGCCAACCATTCGCGGCTCTGAAACCGGCAGTAAAAAGCGTTATGCAGGTTTAACCAACGATAAGCAGTTAGTCATTAAAGGCTTAGAAACCGTACGTTCAGATTGGACAGAGATGGCGAAGATATTTCAAACTGGTTTGCTCGAGCGAGTATTTTCCGACCAAGACCCACGCCAGTTTGTTCTCGATACCGTGGATAAGCTAATGGCTGGCGAGTACGACCAGCAACTTATTTACCGTAAGCGTTTACGCCGCAAGTTAGCCGAGTACGTGAAGAATGTGCCGCCACAGGTGCGGGCAGCGCGGCTCGCCGACGAACATAACCAAGCCCTAGGCAAGCCACTGCAATATCAAAATAAAGGCAGTATTGCCTATTGGATGACCATAAATGGGCCCGAGCCGCTAACTAACCGAGTTAGCCAAATCGACTATCAACATTACTTAGACAAACAACTACAGCCGATTGCCGATGCTATTTTGCCCTTCATTGATTTGGATTTTGAGCAAATAACCTCTGCGCAATTAGGTTTGTTCTAGTTAACCCAGTAGAAAAGGTTTTGCTTCTAAAGAGGCTGAAACCAGCAACAACAAACTGATAGAAGCAAACATGGCACGAACAACCATGGTTCGCATTTTGATAGTTTTTGTTAATTTTTCAATATGCATGTTCTTCATTCGGCGCTTAACACTCGCTGTCGTCAATACTAACCAGGTAGTTTGACTCACTAGGGTTAAGGGTTCCTCCCGCTTCAGTGTAAGTAACAAAACATCCGCTATCATTAACATCTTTATCGCCAGAGACATAACCGATATACAAGCGTGAACTGCCATCCACAAACTGCATTTCTAAGTCAGTTTCAATCAATGACTCCATACCTAGGTAGTCTTCACCGTGCGCCTCTGGGTAACCATCTTTTACTTCTACAATACCCAAGCTCGTTTCTACCTCTGCACGTGACTCTTGCTCTAGGCCATCAATAGCTGCTTGGTTAAATACCAAATCAGCAGAGGTTTTTACTGCAGCGGCAGCCCCCTCTAAGGTCGCTTTTTTTGCATCGCTTTGAAGATTTAGGAACTTTGGTGCAGCCACTACAGAGAGTATTCCCAAAATGATAATTACTATTACTAATTCGATGAGAGTAAAACCAGATTGCTTGTTCATATAGCGCCTAAAGTTACTTTCTAAATTTGTGAAACAGGGTGAATTAAGAGCTTGTATTATCCCTATAACGGCAAATTAAATTGACTTTTCACGAACAAAGCATTTTTTGTAACATTAGAATAAAAATCCAACCTAGCTCACTTTTATCAAACAAAAGTCCATAACTTATTAAAATAATGAAACTTTCGTTAGATACTAGCCTCAAACTAGCAAATCATAATGGCAAACAAGTCACACGGATGGAGGCAAAGAGGGCAACACAATGGCGTTTTTTTCGATGGGTGTAAGAGTACTGTTATTGGTATTAATGTTGGGTAGCGTGTTTAGCTATTCACACACTACCCATTCTTCATGGGCAAAGTTTTATTGCCCTGCACAAACTAGTAAGGCAGCGAGTTAAACTCTCTCGCTACGTTTTTCAATTTGTGGGTTGGCCACAAATACCATTACCGAACGTGCAGCCACTTTAACCGAGCCTGTTTCTAACATAGGCGCTGTTTTAAAGTCATAAACATCTTCTGGCGGTTTGGCTGCGGTATTAACAAGCTTAAACCAATGTCCTTCAATACATGGTACTTCAAACTCTAACTCTTCCCAGTAGGAGTTAAACACCATGTATAAGCGGTCTTTTGAGTATGGATCTAACAAAGTAACCGCAATAGAGTGACTATGTTCAGACCAATCGGGCTGACCTTGATGCACACCATGCCATTCAATATTGGCATCATGAATCACATCCGATAGGCTCAAGTGGATCTTCTCTTCAAGCACATCGTCATAACGACGTAACTTAATCATCTCTTGAACAAAGCGCAGCAAGTTTTGGTTTTTGTCCACTAAGCTCCAGTCAAACCAGGATAACTCGTTATCTTGGCAGTAAGCATTGTTATTACCGTTTTGAGTGCGTTTTACTTCATCGCCCATGGTAATCATTGGCGTACCTAAAGAGAGCAACAAAGTAGCAAAGAAGTTCTTCATTTGCTGTTCACGCAGATCATTGATTTTTGGGTTTAGGGTTGGCCCCTCTACACCGTGGTTATAACTAATGTTGTGGTTATCACCATCACGGTTGTTTTCACCATTTTCTAGGTTGTGCTTGTCGTTGTAGCTCACTAGATCGTTTAAGGTAAATCCATCATGCGCAGTGACTAAGTTAACCGAGCGTTGCGGCGAGTGGTTTTCTTTGTAGTAAATGTCTGGGCTACCCAATAAGCGTGAAGCAAACTTACCCGTTACACCAGAATCCCCTCTAAAGAACGAGCGCACATCATCGCGGAACTTACCGTTCCATTCGTTCCAGCGGTCACCTACAAATTCGCCTACTTGGTAAAGGCCCGCGGCATCCCAAGCTTCGGCAATGATTTTAGTGCCAGCTAAAGAAGGATCTGAATCAATCGACCATAGCAGTGGTGGCTCTTTCATTACATGACCCTTAGAGTCACGCGCCAGTACCGAGGCTAAATCAAAGCGGAAACCATCTACATGCATTTCGTTTACCCAAAAACGCAGTGCATCACGGATCATACGGCGCATTACCGAGTGGTTAGCATTACAAGTATTACCACAACCCGAGTAGTTACTGTACCAACGCTTTTCGTTTTCTAGCATGTAGTAGGTATCGTTTTGCAAACCCTTCATGCTGAGCGTTGGACCGTCGTGCCCGCCTTCTGCGGTGTGGTTAAACACCACATCCAATATCACCTCAATGCCGGCTTTATGCAGCTCACGCACCATGGTTCTAAATTCGTTAAAGGCGCCACAGACACTTTTGTCGGAGCTGTAAGCTGTATGTGGGGAGAAGAAGTTAATTGGGCTATAACCCCAATAGTTCTGCTTACCCAGCGGTGCATCTTGTAAGTCAAACTGCTGCACCGGCATTAATTCAATAGCGGTAATGCCCAGCTCTTTTAGATAAGGAATTTTTTCGATAACGCCAGCGTAAGTACCGCGTTTATGCTCCGCTACACCTGAAGACGGGTGCTTAGTAAAGCCCGCTACATGCATTTCGTAAATAACGGTATCTTGCAATGAGCGTTTAATTGGCTGCGTGCCCTGCCAATCAAAACCACGCAAATCTACCACTGCACCTTTAATACATTGGTTAGTATTTACATGACCATGGCGTGACGCAACCTGACGTAAATAGTTATCTGGGAAATGGGTGATTCTGGCGTAAGGGTCAAGCAGAACTTTACTTGAGTCAAAGCGCAAACCGCGCTCTGGTTGCCAAGGACCGTCTACTTGAAAGCCGTAGAGCGTTCCTACTTCTAGGTCTTCAACAAAAATATGCCAGTAATGGTCTGTTTTGTTGGTATTTGGGTCTAAAGGGAACTCGGCAAAAGGCTTACGAGAGTTAACTTCTTTAAATAATAGAAGGGTAACTCCCGTAGCATTTTTAGAGAAAATACTAAAATTAACGCCCTTACCTTGGTAAGTCGCGCCGAGTGGAAATGAAACACCCGCTTGAGTTTTTGTGGCCATATACTGTGCTGTCTTATTTTTGCTATTAACTGAGATGAAAAGCCTATTAGTTGGCTCTTTCGCTATAGTTTATCAGTAACAGCTTATTACACAGTAAGTTTATTAACAGATAATGACTAAAATTTAGCCGAAATTGAGTGCGAACGCCCACTAGCTTGGCGTTTTCTGCGGCAATGCTGTGCGCCAAGTTGGTCAAGCTCAGATACTTCGTCAGGCAACATCAACGACAATAGCTGTTCTAATTTTTCTTGGTCAGACAATACATTGGCAATAGTTTGGCTAGTTTTTGTACGGAACATATCATACCCCTAAATTTTGATACCTAATTAGGGGTATGCACCTATAGTGCCAAAGCTATATGAACAATTTATTAACCTTATTATTCAGACAGTTGCTGTCTAGCACGAATAGGGTTAGCGTACATTTCGAACAGCTGAGATCGGACCTCTGCACTAATATCGCGAGTCTTCGCTTCAAAATAGCGCTTTGCTTCAGCTAATTCGTTAGCAGGAATTTCTTCTGGGATGGCATCACCAAGGGCAATCCAGTTGGTAGGCATAAGCTGGTAATTGCCAATAATCGCTTTATCTAAAGCTTCTGCCACGTCTTTGGCATTTTCATATTCACCGGCTAGTGGTTCTGCAAAATGCACATGCACTCGACCTTTTTGGCCAACAATACCGCGAGAGATGCTGTAAATATCTTCATGCTCTTCTTTTTGGTATTCGCCATGTTGGTTTTGCGACACCAACTCATTAGCTTTAGCCACATCACAAGGGTCAAATTCATAAGAAATAGACACAGGAACAATATTTAGCTCTTTGATGTAATCGGCAAATTCTTGCTGCTTAGGTTTGTTTAAAGCCAGCATAGAAATAAGTGCCGAGTTAGTCAGATCTAATCCATCTTTGGCGCGCCCCTCACGCTGAGCAATCCAAATATGGTCGCCAGTGCTCGCTAGGGTATGTTGAATATACGCAGATAACTCTTTTAAGTTAGCCAGCTTTTCACGTTTAGCAGTAGCTGAACGCTTAACAATAAAACTGCGGTTAAGGCGCATTAAGTCAGACACCCAAGGCTTACTCAATAAATTGTCACCAATGGCAATTTGTACCGTGTCTTGGCCATTTATATGCAGCAAGTAGTTCACAAAAGCAGGGTCTAGCGCAATATCGCGATGATTTGAGATAAACAAGTGCGGCTTAGATAAATCTAGGCTGTCTAATCCACTAGAGCTTAGTTGCGAAGTCGTAGTTTTGATCATGTGCGCCATATAGCGCTCTACCATTATTTGAAAGTCGTAAACACTTTTTACGTTTCTTACTTTAAATTTAAGCACTTGGCGCAAGGCAAAAGACGTTAGCGAGAGAAAGGCACCACTGGCTTTAGGGTAACGAAACTTAATTAAAGTAGTGATAAATTCGGGATCATTAATGAGGCGTTGCAGTGTACTTTTTACTTCAGAATCTTGATAAGGGCGAATACTGTCAAACTGAGACATAACTTCTCTCGCTATTAAGGAAGCCGCAATTTACCGTTTTCTGCTCTTAAAAACAACAATAACGATTAAAATTTAAACAATTATTGGCAGTTTTTAAGGCTTAATGCAGATTCTTTCGCTTAGCCTTTGAGCCACGTATACTGGAGCCTCGATTTCCCAGCTGCAAGTTAATGGAACAACAACGCCAGTATTTGCTTGATGCCCCCATCACGCCGCTTATTATCAATAAGGCCAGTCCAACCTTAGTTGGCATTTTTGCGATCATCTTTTTTAACCTTGTTGATACCTTTTTTGTTGCCATGCTCGGCACCGATGCGTTGGCTGGCGTATCTTTTACTTTTCCCATTACCTTTGCCATCACCAGTGTTGCTATGGGCTTAGGCATTGGCTTGTCGTCCCATGTAGGACGGCTACTGGGGGCTCGTCAACATCAGCAAGCCGCCCAGCTCACTAGCCATAGTTTATTGTTTAGCCTACTGCTAATTGTTGCTATTGCCGGCTTGGGTTATATCAGCATTTATCCTCTTTTCAGCCACTTAGGCGCCGAATTACCAGTAATGCCCTATATTGAGCAATATATGCAAATTTGGTATCTCTCGGTTCCGCTATTAGTGATACCCATGGTGGGCAATAGCGCCATAAGAGCGAGTGGCGACAGTAAAACCCCCAGTATAGTGATGCTGGTTGCTGGTATCGTAAATGGCATATTGGACCCTATTTTTATTTTTGGCTGGGGGCCTGTGCCTGCCATGGGGGTGCAAGGTGCCGCTTTAGCCACTGCTGTAGCTTGGGCACTCACGTTTAGTGTTGCTGTTTATTTACTTAGTTTTAAATTAAAACTACTACGTTTTGAAGTTTGCACCATTCAACAGCTTTTCACCTCTTGGAAAAAGCTGCTTAGCATCGCCATTCCTGCGGTGTTTTCTCAGCTGCTTACTCCCATAGCTACCACCATTACTTTGGTAATATTAGCCAGTGCTGGTACAGCAACCGTAGCAGCCTATGGCTTTGCTACCCGGGTAGAAGCCTTATTATTTATTGGAGTGATGGCGATTAACTCGGTGATTCCGATGTTAGTTGGACAAAATGTAGGAGCGGGCAAAGCACAACGCGCCCAGCAAATCGTTCATCATGCCATTAGGCTAGCGGTGGTTTGGCAACTATTGCTGGCTATCGCAATGTACGCCTTGGCCCCTTTAGTGAGTTATAGCTTTAATCACGATGCTGAAGTGGCTGAACTTAGCCAATATTACTTACAGTTAGTACCTTTTTGCTACGGCATGATGGCTGTCCCTTTATTGCTAGCCCAAACCTTAAATGCCTTAGCTAAGCCACTGTTAGCAATGGCAATAAACTTAATTAGGTTATTTGGTTTTATGTTGCCAGCTATTTATATCGGGGCAATGTGGGGAAGCAGCAAAGTAATATTTTTGGCGATTATTATTGCTCACACCTTAGCGGGCTTAGCGAGCTTAATCATATTGATATGCTTGATGAGCAAAAACAGCTGGTGGCAACATTCGCAATCTTAGTTTCGCAAAAATGAAAAAAAGCGACACAAATGTGTCGCCTTTTTAGGTAGTCATATTGCTCTTTTCCGTGAACAGTAATTGCTCCTTGCAATCCTTTTTGACTGTTGCACACTAATCCTTAGCGTTTCCTCTTCCCAGTTCCTTTGAGCTATCCTTTAGCCTTCTATGGCATAAATGTTCATCCTAAACACTTGCTCTCTCCGTCCTGGAGGTATCCTTTAACTTCATCCTGAAAGTTTGAGGTATTTTGCTTTCTAGCACTCCTGTGCTGACATCCTAAAGTTTATCTACCTTGATAAACCTGCTCTTCCTAAGCAATGCTTCCTAATACCTTGGCATCTTGCCCTGACTCTTCCTAAGCCTTGGCTCGTCCTGATGGTTGATACTTTACGCCGATGAGCCCTTAATCCCAGTAGCCAAGATAAAATAATTTTGGTTTTAGCTACAAAAAACCATGATAAAAAACATAAGACATTGAAATATATAAACTTAGTTTAGTTAAGGCTTATTAAACAAGTGAAATTACCCGCTACAGCTCGGGCGGATCTCTCACACAGGCAATAGCAGATAAAGAAACTACCAGATCAAGATTAACAATATAAAAATCCAACCAATTACAGGTTATCCATTAAAAGCTCTGCAGATAGGTAATAAACCCTAACAATAAATAGCAGGCAAAGAAAAAGGGCGACACATACGTGTCGCCCTCTTAGTAGTCATATCGCTCTATTCCATGAACGTTAATTGCTCCCTGCAATCCTTTTTGACTGTTTCACACTATTCCTTAGCGTTTCCTCTTCCCAGTTCCTTTGGGCTGTCCTTTAGCCTTCTATGGCATAAGTGTTCATCCTAAACACTTGCTCTCTCCGTCCTGGAGGTATCCCTATACTTCGTCCTGAAGCTATTTGGTATTTTGCTTTCTAGCAATCCTATGCTGACATCCAAACTCATCTACCTTGATAAGCCTGCTCATCCTGAGCGCTGCGTCCTAAATACCTCGGCGTCCTGCCTAATTCTTCCTGAATCTTGGTTCGTCCTGATGGTTGATACTTTACGCTCATCCCAACTAAAGCCCAGTAGGCCAGAAACAAAAACATCTAAATAAAACTATTACTTAAGAGGTAAAAAACAATAAACCATTGAATAATAAATAAAAAATATTTTTCACGCTCATAAACAAAGAGACTTATCGGCTTGTTTGAATGGTCGATCTCTCACACGGCCTTTGGTCGATCGCCAAACAAGCATCTAAATTCAGCACGCTAAAATTCTCAATAAGTCTAAACAAAGACGCCTTAAAAGAATAAAAACCTAATAAAACACTTTTAATCTTAACTATTCATCTAAAATCGATGGAAAAGTTCAGACAATAAAAAACCCAGCGCTTGGCTGGGTTTAGAAAAAGGTCGGGGCGACACTTTCGTGTCGCCCCTAGTAGTCATATCGCTCAAATCCGTGAACGGGTAGTTGCTCCCTGCAATCCTTTTTGACTGTGTTACTACGTCCTGTAGTTATCCTTTTCTCAAATCCTTTGAGCTGTCCTTTAGCCTTCTATGGCATAACCGGTCATCCATACCAGTTGCACGTCTCCTTCCTAGGAGGTGTCCCTTGCTACTTCCTGTAGCTGTTCCTTTTTAGCTCCTGCTACGTTTCTCATCCTGATAAACGTCAGTGCCTCCGTGCACAAACAACTATACGGAATCTAAGTTTGAGAAAAAGCCGCGTAAGCAAAAAACTTTCATTTTTTTACTTACAAATTCTTACAAAAACACTAAACCATTAATTTAAAAGAAAATTTATTTTTAACAACTGTAAGCAAAGCTGCTTTTAACGCACAAGCTTGTAAGAGATATCTCACACCATCTATCGGCATTTATCGCTAACTAACGATTTTTGGCAAGCTTAGGTAGGGATAAATGGTAGCGAATGGCCACTAAACGAATGAGCAAAGCGGTCAAAATACAAGCACTTGTAGCAATAGTATCCGAAAACTGTAGGTATAAAGCAGCCACCCAAACCAGTCCACCAACAATACAAGCAGTGGCATACACCTCACGTTGCAGTACTAAAGGAACTTGATTAGCCAATACATCACGGATCATGCCTCCACCACAGGCGGTAATCACTCCCATGGTAACGGCTACAATCATTGGCGACCCATATTGATAGGCTTTGTTAGCACCAATCGCCATAAATACCGCCATACCTATAGCATCAGCTACCGGCAGTAACCAGCGAGGAGGCGTAGGAAAGTTATTAAGCAATAATACCGAGCCTAAACTAGCTCCAAGAATTACCCATAAATACAAACCGTTCTCTACCCAGAATACTGGGCTAGCACCTAAAGCCATATCGCGGATAGTACCGCCACCAATGGCGGTAACACAGGCAAGCACCAAGGCACCAAACAAATCCATTCGGCGACGACTAGCTATCAATACCCCAGAAATGGCAAATATTGCGGTACCAAATAGATCAAGACTAAATATGATGGCGTTGCCCAAAGCAAGCTCCTCTAAAAATTCGGCTGCAATTAGACAACATGTAGACTCAGCAATACAAGATGCAGATCAAACAAAGCCGAAGCCTAATCACTTCGGCTTAATTTGTTACTATTACAGGCTTAGTCGTAAATGGTAGGAATAGCCTGACGTTTATGTTGGGTACGTTGGTAAATGCCAATAAGTTTTTGCTCAACTTCGTCGGCTACTTTCTTACCTTCCAAGAAGTCATCAATTTGGTCGTAAGTAACACCTAATGCCACTTCATCGGGTAATTGCGGACGGTCTTCTTCAAGATCGGCCGTTGGCGCTTTACCAATCAGCTTTTCTGGTGCGCCTAAATAGTCTGCAACCTGACGAACTTGGCGTTTGTTTAAACCAAAGATAGGCACTAAATCACACGCACCATCACCATGCTTGGTGTAAAAACCCGTTAAGTTTTCAGCTGAGTGATCGGTTCCAATAACCAGGCCACCACTTAAGCCAGCTATTTCATACTGGGCAATCATGCGCATACGAGCCTTAACATTGCCTTTGGCAAAATCTACTGCAGCTTGGGCAGGTAAATCTAAACCAGCAGCCACCAAACTTTCACTAGCACTAGTATGCAAGCCTTCGGTACCTGCTTTGATATTAGTGGTAACAATATGTGAGGGTTTAATAAACCCTAAGGCTAGTTGTGCATCGGCTTCATCTTTTTGCTCACCAAAAGGTAAGCGCATGGCAATAAAGCGGTAGTCTTGACTATCACTCTCATTATTAAGCTGTTCAACTGCCAACTGCGCTAAGCGACCAGTGGTTGTTGAATCAACACCGCCACTAATACCAAGTACTAGTGTTTTTAAACCAGCTTGTTTTAAACGCGCTTTTATAAAGTCGATTCGACGTTTAACTTCAAACTCTGGATCAATTTCTGGCAAAACCTTCATTTCTGCCAAGATTGCCTGTTTCATTCTGTCACCCCACAGCAAATAATATCCCTAATGCGCAATGTACTTGAGAGACAAAAAAAAACCAAGGGACAAGCTGGTTTACATATACTTAAATCAGCATCAGCGAATTCAAGCAAACATCTCATCAATTTTTAAGGATTAGCAACATGTTAAGACGTACTAAAATAGTCACAACTTTAGGCCCCGCCACCGACCGAGACGATGTACTGGAACAACTGATATTGAGTGGTGCAAATATGGTGCGCCTTAACTTCTCTCATGGAACCGCAGAAGATCATTTGGCACGCGCAGCCAAAGTGAGAGAATTAGCCAGCAAACATAAACTACACATTGCGATACTGGGCGACTTACAAGGCCCCAAAATTCGTGTTTCCACCTTTAAAGATGGAAAAGTAAACCTAAATGTAGGCGACAGCTTTATTTTAGATAGTGAGCTAGACAAAGGTTTAGGCGATGAAAAACAAGTAGGCCTAGATTACAAACACCTACCTAAAGATGTTGAACCAGGTGATATCTTATTGCTCGATGATGGCCGTATTCAACTTAAAGTAACGGCGGTAAAAAACAGCCAAGTAACTACCGAAGTCACCATTGGCGGCGTTTTATCTAACAACAAAGGCATAAACAAACTCGGCGGTGGCTTATCTGCAGCTGCGCTTACCGATAAAGATAAAGCCGACATTTTAACCGCGGCCAAAATTGAAGTGGACTACCTAGCTGTATCATTCCCCAATAGTGGCGAAGACATGCATTATGCTCGTCGCCTTACCCAACAAGCAGGTTTAGCCACAAAATTGGTTGCTAAGGTAGAACGCGCCGAAACAGTAGCAACCGAAGAAGCGATGATCGATATTATTAAAGCGTCTGATGCGGTAATGGTTGCACGTGGTGATTTAGGGGTAGAAATTGGCGATGCCGAATTAGTGGGTGTACAAAAAACCCTTATTCGCCTCACTCGAAAATACAATCGAGCAGTAATTACCGCCACTCAAATGATGGAATCGATGATTAGCGCACCAATGCCAACCCGTGCTGAGGTTATGGATGTAGCCAACGCCGTGCTAGATGGTACCGATGCAGTGATGCTTTCTGGCGAAACCGCCGCAGGCCAATACCCTATCGAAACAGTACAAGCTATGGCCAGCGTATGTTTAGGGGCAGAAAAACAACGCAGCATTAACGTTTCTAAATACCGCATTAACGATACCTTTGAGAGTATTTCTGAAACGGTAGCCATGAGTACCATGTTTGCTGCCAACCACATGAAGGGCATGAAGGCTATTATTGCGTTAACCGAGTCCGGCAGCACACCACTGTTAATGTCTCGCTTAAGTAGTGGCTTGCCAATATTCTCATTGTCTCGTCATGCCAATACCTTAAGCCGCTGTGCTTTGTATCGCGGTGTATACCCAATTCACTTTGATGAAAGCAGCGAAGATATTATTAAAGTGTCAAAAATTGCGATAGAACAGCTGAAAGAACAAGGTTACTTGAGCAAAGGCGACTTGGTTATATTGACCCACGGCGACGTATTCGACCAAACCGGTCATACCAATACCAGTAAGATCCTAAAGGTAAGCTAAGTACTTGTATTCTAGCGAAGTAGAGAAGCCGCTCTAGCACCTTCGACAGGCCGATTAACTGACAGTTTTCGGCCTTTTTTCATGCCGGTTTGAAAGTCTGGGGTAAGTTGCCCCATCGACGCCTTAATTTTAGCTTTAAAGGTTTCGCGGTCTAACTTTTCAAACATCTCATCAAGGTAGTCGTCCATATGTTCATTACGACCATTAGTGGTGAGGTCGGGCAGTTTTTCTAGCGCTCCTTCTAACCAACCAGCGGTGAACGAGGTAACTCGGCGCGCCACTGTTACATTGTCGGTGCCCGAGCCGGCAAAGCTATTTCTAAAAGAGCCTACTTGCTGGTTCATTTCGCGATAAACAATGTCAAAAGCAAAAGCCGCAAATACCGCACGGTCAGCATGTCCAACAAACTCTGCGCGTTTTAAACCTTTGTGATTAACCAACACGGCTTCAACCCCAAAACGGCTATTAATGCCGCGGATAATCCGCAAAATATTTTCACTTACATTGGCAGGTAGCAGGGTTTGGGTTGAGGTTTTACCCATTTGAATAAGCTCAATATCAGCTTGTTCTAGGCCATGTTTAAGCATAAGCCGATGAGCCATACGAATAGCTTGAGCGGCCTCATGTACATTTGAGGAGTTACCCAACTCTAAACACTTGGCTATTTTTTCTAGGGCGCGTTGACGACTCACGAACTGCAACAACCTCTGCTCAAAAATGAAGCGCTATTTTACTTATTTTAGCCGAATTTTCCAGTTATTCAGCGGCGGTAGCTAGAATCAAAAACAACAAAGGCTTGGAAATAAAAACCAAGCCTTTGATTTTTAGTTAATGTTTTAGGCTCTGTTGATCTTTGGTGTTGAAATTTTGTTTGAGATAAGCGGGCTTTAATCGCGGCGAGCACTTAGAAGCCTAGTCGGCTAAGCAAGAAGTGCTTAACAAAGAGTAAAGTCCGCTTATCCGAACCCTTCGGGCAGCATTTATTAGCCATTTATTCAGCGTTAGCGAGTGATTATTAAGCCCACTTAACTGCACACTCACTGCCTTGCCTAAATAGCTAATAAATTGCTGCAAAAACCATCAGCAAAGATCAACAGACCCTAGCTATTTCTCGATTTGCGCTGCTTCGCTAGTGGCAGGATAAAAATGCACATCGCGCTGCGGGAACGGAATTGAGATACCGTCACGGTCGAAGCGCATTTTCACTTCGCGGGTAATATCCCAATATACGTCCCAATAATCATCGGTTTTAACCCAAGGGCGAACAATGAAATCAACTGAAGATTCGTTAAGTACATGCAACTTCACCGTTGGCTCTGGTTCTGGCAATACCATTGGGTGTTTTTCTAGCAGTTCATTTAATACCGCTTCAGCTTTTTCAATATCGTCTGAGTAACCAATACCAAATACTAAGTCCACCCGACGCAGCTTTTGTGCAGTAACGTTTTTAATAACGTCACCCCAAATTTTGCTATTGGGTATAACCAATGTTTGGTTATCGATGGTAAGAATAGTGGTAGACACAAGGTTCATGCTTTTCACCTTACCAAATACCCCTCCGCCCACTTCTACCATATCGCCTACATCGTAAGGACGATAGATCAGAATCATCAAACCAGCAGCAAAGTTACCTAGAGTATCTTGTAAAGCAAAACCGATAATGAAACCGGCCACACCTAAACCAGCCAGGATAGGTGCCAGCGAAATTCCCACTTGGGCGAGCGCAAACAGTATTCCTATAATGATGACCACCCGTGCGACCGAGGAGATAACCATGTCTTTCATTAATGACGACAAATTTAGTTTGGAAGAATCCAAACTCTTAGTCATAAGTTTACGCACCAAACGCGATAGAGAACGGAAAATGTAGTAAATAGCCACCAGCAAAAACAGCTTGAAGATCCATTCACCACCGTGTTCTACAAAGTATTCAGATAAACGTTCTAACCAACGTTTTGCTATGCCACCTAAAATGTTTACATCCAGAACATCGGTAGTAATTTGGCCACCAAGCTTAAGCAAGGTTTGCTGATAGAAAGATGCGTTAAAGCCCAACTGAGTAAGCAAATCCACGGTTAACTTAAAGCTTTCTCCGGCAACAGCAAGCTGCTCGGTAACAACCGCTAGTTGGTCTTTAAGGCTTTGATCGTCTGGCGTAATTTTAATTAGCTTGCCTAGTTCTTCACGCTTTTTACCAACTAAGCCCACCATGCCAGAGAAAGACTCGGCGCGGGTATATAGTCGATCGATCAAATACTCTTTTTCACTATCAACACTAAAACCTAAAGCCTGCTGATTAGATATTTGCTGCACCATGGCAGTATAGATAAGGTCTGAACTAGCAAGGTGCTCGATATAGAGTTGGAAAGCTTTAATGCCATCAGCTTCTTCTTCGGCATAAGCCTTATTAAACTCAAACTGCTGCTTTTCGATACCATTCACTAAATCTTGGTTATTTTGGGCAATAATTTGCTCAACTTCAGCCAACACCTGCTCATCGGCTAAGCCTAAGGCCTTTTGCTCAATTAAATATTGAGACAACTGATTGATGGTTTCAAAAGCATGTAAATGGCGTTCTAACAAACGGTGAGATATAGCCGCCTGCTCAATGCTTGAGACTTGGTCGATATTGGCTTTTATTTTTTCGATTCGCTGTTGCTGGCGCTGGTATTTATCCAACAACAAGGTAGCTTGGTCACTCCCAGAATCGACTGCCATAGCCGAAGTTATTGGAGCGCAGACTAACAATGCTGCTAAGCCCAGAGCACCACAATAACGCGTTAATTCCTTTAACATCACTTTCTCCAACCAACAAAGTAGTAAATAAGCTGTACATGCAGACTAACTGAACGGTTTAAAATAAATCAAACCGCCCCTTAAGAATAGTGGCTTGTTTATATTTTACTATCAGATTTAAGTGCTTATACTAACTAATAGCTCACAATGAAGTGATAAATTGTAGAACAGCGCATCTGTAGCTCTGTTTTAGTACTGCGATACAAGGATAGTATATGAAAACCAAGCAGTGGCTCCCTCTTGCTGCCCTAGTAGCAAGCTTTAGCTCTACCAGTTTTGCTGGTGAATGGGTGATAAAAGCCGGTGGCTTTTGGGCGCAAACCGATTCATCTATATCAACTAAAGCATTTGATGGTAGTGACCTAAAACTGGATTTTGAAGACACCTTCAACCTTGAAGAATCTCAGTTTCTTCCTTTTTTCGAAGCCGGCTATAAGTTTAACGAACGCCACTATGTCTATGCCGATTGGCGTCGCTTACATCGACAAGCCACTACCAAATCAACCTTTGGTTATACCCTTCCTAATAATCCTGATAAAGGTATCCTGGTAGGCGCATCTATTGATACCCGCATGGACATTGACATTTTGCGCGCTGGTTATGGTTACTCTTTCTATAAAACAGAGCGTGCTGAAATAGGGGGTTCTTTAGGCTTGCACGTTATGTTCATTGAGATGGGCTTTAGCGGCGAGATAGCTGGTTGTGTTGATAATAGTGGAACCATTACTTGTGACAGCGCCAATACCAACGGCGAAGTAGTAGATGAGTCAACCACTGCTCCATTACCTGATATAGGGCTATGGGCAGATTACGACTTATCGGAAGATTGGACAATTGGTGCACATACTCAGTTCTTCTATATCTCGATAGACAATACTAGTGGTTACTTAGCCGATTTAAACGCCTCTATCTCTTACCATATCAACCCAAATTGGGATGTTGAGCTAGGTTATAACTACTACCTAGTTGAAGCGGAATGGAATGAAACCACTTTAAAATATAACTATCGCGGGCCAATGCTCAACGTAGCTTATAAATTCTAAACTGGCTTTATCCAAACTAAAAAAGGCCACAGGTGTTCACTTGTGGCCTTTTTTGTTTACCAAGTTTTACCACTTAAAGCAGCGATTCTATTCCGTATTCTTTACCGTACTTTTCTACCACAAAGTCGATGTCTTTATCGCCTCGGCCAGACAAGTTAATCAGAATAGAGCCCTTACTACCTTGCTTAGCCAAATTGATAGCGTGAGCTACAGCATGAGCAGATTCGATTGCTGGAATAATGCCTTCTAAACGCGAGAGCTCAAAAAATGCGTCGATGGCTTCTTTGTCGCTCACTACACCATATTGAACTCGGCCTAAGTCTTTTAGGTAGGCATGCTGTGGCCCAACCGAGGGATAATCTAAGCCACTAGCTACTGAATAAACTTGCTCAGGCTCTCCTTGCTCATCTTTAAGCATGTAGGAATGGAAACCATGCATAGTGCCAGGTTCACCCTTGGTTAACGTAGCTGCATGTTCACCCACTTCTTCTAAACTGCGACCGGCAGGTTCACAACCATGCATAGCGACCGCTTCATCTTCTAAAAAGGCACTAAACAACCCCATAGCGTTAGAGCCACCACCAACACAAGCCACTAAATTGTCTGGTAGAGCTCCGGTCATTGCTTGGAACTGCTCACGTGCTTCTATGCCAATAATTGATTGGAAGTCTCGTACCATCATCGGGAAGGGGTGAGGCCCAACCACCGAACCAATAGCATAAAGCTGGGTATGAGGGTCTGCCATGTAAGCTTGAAAAGCGCTATCTACAGCTTCTTTTAAAGTTTTTCTACCGTGAGTAGCGGGGATAACATTGGCACCTAAAATACGCATTCTCACTACGTTAGGATGCTCTTTAGCAATATCTACTTCACCCATGTGAATATCACACTCTAACCCTAACAAGGCAGCAGCAGTTGCTAAAGCAACCCCATGCTGACCAGCGCCGGTTTCGGCAATAACTTTGGTTTTTCCCATTTTTTTAGCCAGTAGCACTTCACCTAAACAGTGATTAATTTTATGCGCGCCAGTATGGTTTAGGTCTTCACGTTTTAAGTAAATGTCGCAGCCATAGGTTTGCGATAAATGCTCGGCGTGGAAAATTGGGCTAGGGCGACCCACATAGTCTTGATACAAACGAGTAAGCTCTTTTACAAACTCTGGATCTTGGCGAATGTCTAAGTAAGCCTGATTAATATCATTCATTACTGTTTGAAGCTCTGGCGGAATAAAACTTCCACCATATTCGCCAAAATAACCTTCGCTGTTTGGCAGCGGGTGTTCAAACTGTTTGTTCATGGTCTGTCCCTAAAGCAAAACTCTAGTTATACCTAATAAAAGTAGGGATTTATGTGAAAACAGTCGCTAAAACAAAAAAAGCGACCAAAGGCCGCTTTTTATAAACAATTCAGATAATTAAGATTTCTTAACTGGACGTTGCCAACCTTTAATACTACGCTGCTTGGTTCTAGATATTGCCAATACTTCAGCTTCTACATCGCTAGTAATTGTAGAACCAGCACCTACGGTTGCATTCTTACCCACGGTAACTGGAGCAACTAACTGGGTATCGCTACCAATAAAGGCACCGTCTTCAATCACCGTTTGGAATTTATTAACACCATCATAATTACAGGTAATAGTGCCAGCACCAATATTCACTTTTTCACCTACCGTAGTATCACCTAGATAAGTTAGGTGACCAGCTTTAGAGCCTTTACCTAGTGTAGACTTCTTCATTTCTACAAAGTTACCTACATGAGCATCTTGCTCCAGCTTGGCTCCAGGGCGAAGGCGAGCAAATGGACCAGCGGAAGCATCTGCCGCTAAGCTAGCTTGTTCAATAATGCTGTTAGCTTTAATGGTGACGTTATCGCCAATCTCACAATCAATCAAAATAGCGTTAGCTTCAATAGTTACATTGTTACCAATGGTAACTTTGCCCTTAATTATCACGTTGATATCGATGAAACAGTCGCTACCAATGCTTAACTCGCCACGTAAATCAAAGCGGTTAGCATCGGCTAGACTTACGCCATCACGTAATAGCTGTTCAGCTTGGGCTTTTTGGTAAGCGCGCTCTAAACCGTTTAGTTGAACTCGGTCATTAACCCCTTGCACTTCAACAATAGAGTCGGGTTGAACCGCTTGGACCACGTTGCCTTCTTTAGTGGCCATTTCAATAATGTCGGTAACGTAGTATTCGCCTTGAGCATTGTCGTTACTTAAGTTAGCCAACCAGCGGTTAAAGTCATTACTGTTTGCCACTAATACGCCAGTGTTCACTTCTTTAATCGCTAGCTGCTCAGCGGTTGCATCTTTGTGCTCTACAATCGCTGCTACGCTGCCATTTTCACGCACAATTCGCCCATAGCCGGTTGGGTCTTCTTGATCTACGGTGAGTAAACCAATGCCGTTTTCTGGCAAAGCTTCAATTAAGCGCTGAATAGTTTGTTCACTAATTAAGGGGGTATCGCCGTATAACATAACGACCGGCTGATTAGGCGCAAAATGCGGTGCAGCTTGTTGCATAGCATGACCAGTACCTAGTTGCTCAGCTTGTTCAACCCAGTTTAGGCTTGGGTCTTGAATTTGCTGTTTAATCAATTCACCGCCATGACCATAAATAAGGTGAATAGCTTCTGGCTTTAATGTTTTAGCGGTATCGATGACGTGCTGCACCATTGGTTTATCCGCTAATTTATGAAGTACCTTCGGCAAAGTTGAACGCATCCTTGTTCCTTTACCGGCAGCCAAAATAACAACACTGAAGTTCATTTTGTTTCCTTATTACAGGTTGATTTTCCCAATCAACCAAAATGATTATCGATAACTTAAACAAGTGTAAGCGAAACGCATCAGCTTTGGAATTATCGTTTAAACAAGCGCTTCATTGGTGAAGGAGTGTAATCCCATAGATGGTCAAACACCTGCATTAATTCGGGGTTTCCGTAGCTAGATAATTTAAGCGCATGAAATCGATTTTTTTGCGCTTTTAACTGCTTGATTGTATCTAACAAATCATTAGGTGGAGCAGGGGCAATAAAATCTGACAATACCACTAAATCTGCATTTTGGTATTTATCCTCTGTCATTTGCTTAACCGCTTGCTGGAGCGCTGCGGCCATATCGGTGCCGCCATGAAAACTGTAAGACAAAAAGTTAAGAACTTCTCTTAAGCCATCTTTCTTGGTGAGTTCGTAAGTGATGAGCTCTGTTGAAAACATAATTACATAACAGTCACGCTGCTCAGCTAAGGCTATTTGCATTAAGCCATAAGCTAGGGCTTTAGCACACTTCTCAGGGAAACCTTGCATAGAGCCAGAGCTATCAATGGCTAAAATGAATGGGCCCTTATCCAGCATGGTCTCGTCAGCTGCTTTTTTGTAGGTTTTCACCTTACGTAACTTGCGCTGCTTGCCCTGCATTTGATAGTTCATTAGCTGGTGGTCAACTAAGTGCTTATAAAAAATAACCTCTAACTCTGGGTAGGCTAAGAACATGGTTTCATTAGGCAGGAGTTTGGCTAAGTCATCACCTTCGTGCACTCCAACTATATCGTCGGTAACTTGCTCTAATTGCTCCTCAACCAATTGAGGCTCTTCAACCGGTGCATTGCTAGCATTTGGGTCACTCACTTGGTCGGCCATTCTGCCTAACTGCTCAGCAATTTTTTGTAGACCTTTTTGCGACTTGAGGAACACCGCAAACTGCTTAAGCAAATTAACTTCACTTTTACGCAGCTTTGCCGCCGCCATATCCCATAACCGGCCTAGCTTATTTGAGTCACCCGACTCGGTCATTTCAGGCATGGCCTGCAGTGTTTCAACCCGTTGATAAAGATCGGCCAGCAAGGCTTGCTTATGCTGCTTCATTTCATCTAGCTGAGCTTGATTAAGTGCCTTGGCAATGTTTTCAAACCACTGATTACAAAAGTAGCTTTGAAACATTGGGCTATAACGGTGGTGAGGATGAGCAGCCAACTCACTTGCCTTGCCATAAAAGGAAGAACAAACGCTTAACTGTATCAATAAGTCATCTAACTGTTGGCTGAATGCGGCACTATCTAATTCAATAGAACGCTGATACAAGGCTATTTCTTCGGCAAATTTTTCTTCAATGGTGATTTGACCAAGCTGAGCACGAATTTGACTTTTCCATTTGCTAACTTGGCTTTTCATGGCACTTTGAATACCAGGGCTAGACTCTGCAATCATCATCAGTTGCGGACGCATCATCACCTCGCGAACTGCTTCATCAAGCAGTCCCGACTCGGCTAACATCACACCAAATTGCAGGCTATCTAACATGTTTTAACCTAGTTAAAAAAGTCGTTTATATTGCGCATTCTATAAGCCTGTTTATCTAGCAAGCTAGCAACCCCTGATACCATCATATCCACTTCCATTAGGCTTGCCTCTATCGACTCTGGCAGTTGATTAGATATAAAGTTGTGGGGCAAGGCACCGTGAAACTGAGCCCGGCTGCGTTTTAGCTCATACTCTGCTTGTTTAATACTAGTTAACACTGCATCAATTTGCTGTTGCCAGCTAGCCACTAAATCGTCATCGAGGCCTTGTTGTGTAGCAATGCCTAGCAATAAAGGCCTATTAGCTAAATCTTTAATCACTAGCTGGTGGTTAATATCAATGTCAAAGCGTAGCTGACATAACTCGGAACCTTCGTTAATCCGCCCAAGCATTTCACAATTACCGCTTTTTATTTTCTTTGAGAACTCGTTTGCATCCACATAGACCCAACGCGTTTCACCTTTGTCTTTTTCACTCACCGACAAATTGCTTTGCAATACCACCAGCTTAAATAGCTCGCCACCATGTTTATTGGGGTAACGTTTAGCACTACTAAAATCGTATTTATATTGGTCTTTTCTTAAGCCTGAATCATGAGAAAACTGTAGGGTAAGCTGCTCGCAAATATCATCCACGGTGGCTTGATAATGACGCTCGGCCCCTTCGGCAAGCTCTTTTAGCTTAAGCTGATCGAATGCATGATTGACGGCATAGTCTTTAATACAAGTTTGAATAAACTGGCGATCTTCTAGGTTATGCCAGAGGCAGTCTTGCAATAGCAGCAAGTCGAGCGGGTTAATCTCTGAGCGGCCATTAAAAAATGCGCTAGTTTGCAACAGGTGTACTGACTTCTTCCAGCGTCGATCCGACACATAGAGATCACCAACAATGCTGCCTTCACCGGCCAGAGGCAAACCTTGCTCAACCAAGTTTTTAATTAGGTACATTTTCTCAAACACTTCGTCACTCATGGTGACTTGGCCAAGTTGCGCTTGCCACGTTTGATACTCTTCGTCGCTAATCACAAGGTGTTCGGGGATCTCTTGCAAGCTTTGATTATCGAGCAGCAGGGCTTTGAAGTTGTCTTTTTGCTGAATCCTATTTACAAATACCCGCAGTAACATACGGTCATAAAGTGCTTCTAAGCCACCATCTTCTTCGGGAAGTTCATTTGAAGCAGAAATAAGTAAGCGCATCGGTACAGGCAAGTTTTCGTAGCTATTTCGAAAAGTGCGCTCATTCACTACCGTGAGTAGGGTATTGAGAATAGCCGGACCTGCTTTCCAGATCTCATCAAGAAAAACAATATGCGCTGTGGGCAAATAGCCTTCAGTTAAACGAACGTACTTACCATTATCTTTAAGCTCTTGAATAGATAAAGGGCCAAACACTTCTTCTGGGGTAGAGAAGCGAGTCATTAGGTAATCAAAGAAGCTTTGGCTTTTAAAGGCTTTTACCAAACGTTTGGCAATCATGCTTTTGGCAATACCAGGCGGGCCTAGCAAAAATACACTTTCGCCTGCTAGGGCAGCCAAAAGACATAGCTTAAAGCTTTCTTCACGTTCGTAGATGCCTGCTGATAAGGCTTTAATAAGGCCTTGAATACGCTCTGAGAGCAAGGCTTTGCTTGCTTGATTTAATGGCGAAATTGTTGCCATATCCATCCCTTGATGAGTGTTAGTTTGAAGCTAAGTTCAAACCCACTAAAAGTAGTTGTTGTTAGCACGAAGCCAAGCTATTTATAACTATAGTAGCGGCTATAAAAATAGGTTTCGTTGATGTCAGCATCATTTTTCACAGACAAAAAAGGCGCTCTGGGAGCGCCTTTTTATTATCAAGCTAAATCTATCGGACGTTTTTTCCGAGGATTTCGATAACTTGAAGTTGAGCCATTGCTTTAGCAAGTTCAACTTGAGCTTTCGCAAAATCCACATCGCTGTTGGGATTGCTAATGCTTTCCTCTGCAGCTTGTTTAGCTTGTTGGGCCTTGGCTTTATCGAGCTCGTTGCCTCGAATCGCGGTATCTGCCAACACGGTTACGTTTCCTGGTTGTACTTCCAAGAAACCACCCGAGATGTAAATCACCTCTTCGTGACCATGCTGTTTAACCATGCGAACCATACCAGGCTTAATTGGGGTTAGTAGTGGAGCATGACCATGCAATACTCCTAACTCACCCTCTTCACCGGTTACTCGTAAGTGCTCAACGCGGCCAGAGAAAATTTTCTCTTCTGCGCTCACCACATCCAAGTGAACTGTCATCGCTGCCATTTCAGCCTCCTGTTACGCCAATTGGCGAAGCTTACATATTTTTGGCGCGCTCAAGCACGTCATCAATATCGCCTGCATACAAGAACGCTTGCTCTGGAATATCATCGTAATCGCCAGCCAATAGGCCTTTAAAGCTACGGATAGTATCTTTAAGTGGGATAAGTTTACCTGGGTTACCAGTGAAAACTTCAGCTACGTGATAATCTTGAGTTAAGAATTTCTCGATCTTACGCGCACGAGCTACGGTTTGCTTGTCTTCTTCAGACAATTCATCCATACCTAGAATCGCAATAATATCTTTCAATTCTTTATAGCGTTGTAATACGCCTTGCACACCGCGAGCAACTTCATAGTGCTCTTGACCTACGATAAGAGGATCTAACTGACGAGAGTTTGAATCCAGTGGGTCAATCGCTGGGTATAAACCCATTGCTGCAATGCTACGGTTTAGCGTAACGGTTGCGTCTAAGTGCGCGAAAGTGGTTGCAGGAGATGGGTCAGTCAAGTCATCCGCAGGTACATATACCGCCTGAATCGAAGTAATCGAACCAGTCTTAGTAGATGTAATACGTTCTTGAAGAACACCCATTTCTTCAGCCAATGTAGGCTGGTAACCTACCGCTGATGGCATACGACCTAAAAGTGCAGATACTTCGGTACCGGCCAAGGTGTAACGGTAAATGTTGTCGATGAACAACAATACGTCTTTACCTTCGTCACGGAACTTCTCAGCCATAGTCAAACCCGTTAACGCTACGCGTAGACGGTTTCCTGGTGGCTCGTTCATCTGACCGTAAACCATGGCTACTTTATCAAGTACCCCGGCTTCTTCCATCTCGTAGTAGAAGTCATTACCTTCACGAGTACGCTCACCAACACCAGCAAACACAGATAGACCTGAGTGAGCTTTAGCGATGTTGTTGATCAACTCCATCATGTTTACGGTTTTACCTACACCGGCACCACCGAATAGACCAATTTTACCACCCTTAGCGAATGGACAAATCAAGTCGATAACTTTTACGCCAGTCTCTAGCAATTCGCTAGAGTTAGCCTGCTCTTCATAAGTTGGAGCAGAACGGTGAATTTTGTAACGCTCTTCCGTTTCAATTTCACCTTTGTGGTCAATAGTTTGACCTAGTACGTTCATAATGCGACCTAGGGTGGCATCACCCACAGGCACTTTAATCGCGTCACCAGTATCAACCACTTCTAGGCCGCGACGTACGCCTTCCGATGCACCCATACAGATACAACGAACTACGCCACCACCAATTTGCTGTTGAACTTCAAGAACTAACTCTTCGCCTTGAACTTCTAGAGCATTGTATACCTTAGGTACACTGTCATGTGGAAATTCAACGTCCACAACAGCGCCAATTACTTGGACGATGTTACCGTTACTCATGTTGATTCCTCTAAATATATTGCTTAGTGCCTTGCCTTAAACGGCTGCAGCTCCCGCAGAAATTTCGCTCAATTCTTGAGTAATCGCTGCTTGACGCTCTTTGTTGTATACCAACTGAAGCTCATCAATCAGGTTACCCGCGTTATCGGTTGCCGCTTTCATTGCAACCATTCGTGCAGCTTGTTCACAGGCTAGGTTTTCCACCACACCTTGATACACTTGAGATTCGATATAACGAACTAGTAGGCCGTCGAGAATTTCTTCAGCACTTGGCTCGTATAAATAATCCCAGCTGCGAGACGCAATTTCTGGATCATCTGCTTTAGGCAGCGGCAATAATTGGTCAATCGTTGGTTCTTGTACCATGGTGTTTACAAACTTGTTGTACACCACATAAATGCGATCTAGCTTGCCTTCATCGTAGGCTTCTAACATCACTTTTACGGTACCGATAAGCTCTTCAACGGTTGGGTGATCACCCAAGCCAGAGTTCTGAGCTACCACATTACCACCGTGGCTATTAAAGAAGGCTGTTGCTTTACCGCCAATAACGGCAAGGTCAGTTTCAACCCCTTTGTCTTTCCACTGCTGCATGTCGGTGACAACTTGCTTAAACAAGTTAATGTTTAAGCCGCCACACAAACCACGGTCAGTAGATACCACGATATAACCTACACGCTTGGCTTCTCGTTCTACAGCATACGGATGCTTGTACTCGAGCTTACCTAGCGCGATATGACCAATTACTTTGCGCATAGCTACTGCGTAGGGACGGCTGCTTTCCATTGCGTCTTGCGAACGACGCATTTTACTTGCTGCAACCATCTCCATCGCTTTGGTAATCTTTTGGGTGTTTTTAACACTGCCAATCTTACCTTTAATCTCTTTAGCGCCGGCCATATCTATTGCTCCTATTCGTCAGGTTTGATTACCAAGATTGCGTAGATTTAAAGCTTTCAATTAAGCCTTTAATCGATGCATCAATCTCGTCGTTGTAATCGCCTTTTTCGTTAATAGTCGCTAATAGATCGGCGTACTCGTTGTTAGCGTAAGCTAGCAACGCTGCTTCAAAATCAACAATCTTATCGATTTCTACGTCAGCTAAGTAACCTTTTTCAGCGGCGTATAGACCTAGTGCTTGTTCAGCAACAGATAATGGGCTGAATTGCTTCTGCTTCATTAACTCGGTTACTTTTTGACCGTGGTCTAACTGCTTACGTGTTGCATCATCTAAGTCAGAAGCAAACTGAGCAAATGCAGCTAGTTCGCGGAACTGTGCCAATGCAGTACGAATACCACCAGACAGTTTCTTAATAATCTTAGTTTGTGCTGCACCACCTACACGCGATACCGAAATACCTGGGTCAACCGCCGGACGAGTACCAGAGTTAAACAACTGGCCTGTTAGGAAGATCTGACCATCGGTAATCGAAATTACGTTGGTTGGTACGAATGCTGATACGTCACCGGCTTGGGTTTCAATAATAGGCAATGCAGTTAATGAACCTGATTTACCTTTTACTTCGCCTTTAGTGAACTCTTCTACGTACTGTTCGTTTACCTGAGAGGCACGCTCTAGTAGACGAGAGTGAAGGTAGAATACGTCACCTGGGTAAGCTTCACGGCCTGGCGGACGACGTAGTAGCAAAGAAATTTGACGATAAGCTACGGCTTGCTTAGACAAATCATCATAGATGATTAGTGCATCTTCACCGCGGTCACGGAAATATTCACCCATGGTACAACCCGCGTAAGGCGCTAGGTATTGTAGTGCGGCTGAATCTGATGCAGAAGCTGCAACAATGGTGGTGTACTCCATTGCGCCGTATTCTTCTAGCTTACGTACTACGCTAGCGATAGTAGAGGCTTTTTGGCCAATCGCTACGTAAACACATTTAATGCCAGAGCTTTTTTGGTTAATGATGGTGTCAACAGCGATGGCTGTTTTACCAATCTGACGGTCACCAATAATCAACTCACGCTGACCACGGCCGATTGGAATCATTGAGTCAATCGCTTTAATACCTGTTTGAACAGGTTTATCTACCGATTTACGTTCCATTACGCCAGGTGCAATTACTTCGATTGGCGAGAAGCCATCGTTGTCTACTGCGCCTTTACCATCAATTGGCTCACCTAGTGTATTTAGTACACGTCCTAATAGGCCACGACCTACTGGAACTTCCAAAATACGACCAGAACTTTTTACTTTGTCACCCTCTGCTAAGTCAGCATAAGGGCCCATTACTACCGCACCTACAGAATCACGCTCTAGGTTTAATGCGATAGCATAACGGTTACCAGGAAGCTCAATCATCTCGCCTTGCATTACATCAGCAAGACCATTAATGCGAAGAATACCGTCACTTACAGAAACGATAGTACCTTCGTTACGAGCTTCACTGACAACTTCAAACTGCTCAATACGTTGCTTGATCAGTTCGCTTATTTCAGTGGAATTCAGTTGCATGCTCTATTCCCCAATTACGCTTGCAGTGTTTCAGAAAGTTTCGCCAATTGCCCTTTAACAGAGCTATCAATCACTAAATCACCGGCTTGAATAATCACACCGGCCATTAGTGAGGCGTCAACACTACAGTTAAGCTTCACTTTGCGTGCTAAACGCTGTTCCAAGGAAGCACTAATTTGCGCTTGCTGCGCGGCATCTAACTCGGTAGCGGAAACAACATCAGCGGTTATTTCCTTAGCCAATTCGGCCTTATACTCCAAGAAAAGAGCTAACACAGCAGGCAACGCATTTAAACGTCCGTTCTCAGCCATTAACTTAATTAAGTTAAGGCCATGCTCGTTAAGCTGTTCGGCGCATACAGTGGTAAATAAATTAACCAAAGTATTTGCTGACTCCCTTTTCAGTTGAACTGCAACGTGCTCATTGGCTGCCACTTCGGCAACAAATGCTAGCATCTCAGTCCACTGTTCTAAGGCTTTTTGCTCAACAGCAAAATCGAACGCAGCTTTAGCGTAGGGACGAGCAATGGTGGTTAAATCAGCCATAAGCTCTACCTTTTATCCCTTATTTCAGCTCAGCGACTAGCTTATCAACAATCTGCTTGTTGGCTTCTTTGTCGATTGAACGCTCAAGAATTTTCTCAGCGCCAGCGATGGCTAAAGCAGCTACTTGTGCACGTAACTCTTCACGAGCACGATTACGTTCAGCTTCAACTTCTGCGTTACCTTGAGCAAGAATTTTTTCTCGCTCAATGTTAGCCAGCTCTTTTGCTTCGTCGATGATTTGAATTTTGCGCTTGTTAGCTTGCTCGATAATACCAGCAGCTTCGGACTTGGCGTCTTTCATTTGCTCTGAAGCTTTCGCTTGAGCTAATTGAAGATCCTTTCCGGCACGTTCAGCGTCAGCTAAACCATCCGCAATTTTCTTTTGACGAGCTTCAATCGCATCGATTAATGGTGGCCATACGTATTTAACGCAGAACCAACAAAAAATCGCGAACGATATCGCTTGTCCAAACATGGTTGCATTGATATTCACAACGACACCTCCTATTTGTTAGGAATCGAAGGATTAACCTAACAAGGCAACGAACGGGTTAGCGAATACGAAGAATAACGCGATACCCACGGCAATCATTGAGATCGCATCTAGTAGACCAGCAATAATAAACATTTTAGTTTGTAGTGCAGGGGCTAGCTCAGGCTGACGGGCTGATGCTTCTAACAATTTACCACCTAAAAGTGCAAAACCGATAGCAGTACCAAGAGCGGCCATGCTCAGCATGATTGCAACAGCGATAATAGTTAAACCAACAACAGTTTCCATGATTTTCTCCAAATAGTATTTATTAGGTTAAAACAGTTTTTATTAAACTTAATTAGTGATCTTCATGGGCTAAAGCTAGATAAACTATCGTTAGCATCATGAAAATAAACGCCTGAAGCACAATGACCAGAATATGGAAAATTGCCCATGGCACAGATAAGGTCCATTGAGCCCATAAAGGAACAAGTGCGGCAATAAGAATAAAGATCAATTCACCTGCATACAGGTTACCGAACAGACGCAAAGCGAGTGAGAAAGGTTTAGCCAATAAGGTGACCGATTCTAACAAGAAGTTGAATGGAATCATTGACCAATGGTTGAAAGGATTAAGCGTTAGCTCTTTTGTAAACCCTTTCAGTCCTTTTACTTTAATACTGTAAAAAATGATTAAACCAAACACGGCAATAGACATGCCCAATGTAATGTTTAAATCAGTAGTTGGTACAATTTTAAAGTACTCAGCGCCCATAAGTCCGGCGACGTGGGGTATAAAGTCAACAGGGACTAGATCCATCAAGTTCATGAGGAAAATCCACACGAAGATGGTTAGACCAATTGGCGCAATAACACGGTCGGTGCGATGGAATGCGTCACGAACGGCTCCATCAACAAACTCAACCATCATTTCAACAAAACATTGAAACTTGCCAGGTACGCCAGTTGTTGCTTTTTGCCCTGCCTTATAAAAAAGAAATAAGAACAAAGCGCCCAAGCCAACTGAAAACAGGAGTGAATCAATGTGCCAAGTCCAGAACCCTGCATCCTTACAAGCGTAATTAAATGCCAGACCGCCATCGGCCATACACATTTGAGCGTTTGTAAGGTGGTGCTGGATATAGCCTGAAACGTTACCTTCAGCAGCCATTTATCATCCTATTTTTGTTACTAAGAAAAATAGAGGCAGTCCATTGCGTCAAAGTACTAAAAACAAAGCCTAGCAATAGTGCTAAAGGCACTACATCTAGCAAGGCAAAGGCTAGTATGAACATAATGGCTGTTAGAGAAAGTTTTACGACTTCCCCGAGATAAAAGCTCAATACTACGTATTTTCGATGTCTAGCTCCCACAAACATAAATGCCATGGCAGTAAACAACGCATTTGGTAGTAAAAAGATTATTCCTCCGAGTAACACAGAAATGGCAGTCTCTTTATCAAAAAAGAAACCACTTTTAAGTGTTAGCAGTGCGACAAACCCTGTCTGAAAGATAACAAAATATAACGCCTTAAGGCGTACTTCTGTTGTTAAAGACCCAGACATTCTCGACCTCTACTAGTTTTTACATTTAACCCATTACCTATAAGTAGGTAAAAAGGGCTTGCGAAAAAGCCTAATGATTATACGTTGAACGCGCACTTTTGCAATCAGAAGCAAAGCGGAAGTCACCAATTTGTAACAGC
Source organism: Agarivorans sp. JK6 (assembly GCF_045277145.1). Lineage (NCBI taxonomy): Bacteria > Pseudomonadati > Pseudomonadota > Gammaproteobacteria > Alteromonadales > Alteromonadaceae > Agarivorans > Agarivorans sp. JK6. The sequence goes on from NZ_CP113525.1 coordinate 4,687,202, forward strand.
TTACATAAACAAATAGCGGTTATTGTTAATTTTTATGTTACAAACCAGCGATTTTGGTCATTTTTTGGTGAAAGTTAGGTAATCAAGATCAAAGAAATGTAGGTAAGAATAGTTTATAAAAACTAAAGTGTTTCATCGGAATCGATGAAGAGCGCCAAAATAGCATCTAATTCATCCAAGTTTGCATAGTCTATAACCAACTTACCTTGGCCTTTTTTGTTTTGCTGAATTTTCACACCAGCACCTAAGCGTTCGCTTATTCTTTGCTCTAATCTGTTAATATCTGGATCAATTTTAGCTGCTTGTTTAGGGGCTTTTGGGTTTAAAACTGCCTTAACCAGCTTTTCGGTATCACGCACAGTTAAGCCTTTGGCTGCAACATTACGTGCAGTTTCGGCTTGAGTTTCGCCACTTAAAGCTAACAAGGCACGCGCATGACCCATTTCAATGTCGCCATGTTCCAATAAGATTTTCACATCGTTATCAAGGCTATTTAAACGCAGCAGGTTGGTTACAGTTGTACGAGATTTACCTACCGCTTCAGCGACCTGCTGATGAGTAAGTTCAAATTCGTTCATTAAACGGTCAAGGGCAACCGCTTCTTCCATTGCATTAAGATCTTCACGCTGAATATTCTCAATAAGCGCAATAGCAACCGCGTTTTCATCACTCACGTTTTTAATCAAACAAGGAACATCGTGCAGATGAATTTGTTGCGAGGCGCGCCAACGGCGCTCACCGGCAATAATCTCAAATTGATTATCACCCACTTCTCGAACCACAATGGGTTGAATAACCCCTTGTGCTTCTATCGAGTGAGCCAGTTCCTCAAGTGCTTCAGCCGACATGTCTTTACGAGGTTGGTACTTACCAGGGCGTAACCATTCGATAGGTAGCTTACGCAGTTCACCACGGTTTTCATCAACGGTTTGCTGATTAGTATCGGCTTTAGTGTCCTCTTCAACTTGACGTTGACGAGCGTTATTACTGGTACTGAGTAATAAATCTAATCCTTTACCTAATCCACGTTTTCTCGCTGACATGTCTTTATCCGTATTCATTAATCTACGACCACCGCTTGTGCTTCTTCTTCATGGCGGCGAATAATTTCACCCGCTAAAGCAAGGTAAGCCTTAGAACCATTTGACGTTTTATCATAATACATGGCTGGTTTACCAAAGCTAGGGGCTTCGGCTAAACGCACATTTCTTGGGATCACAGTTCGGTAGACTTTTTTACCAAAATGCTGCTTAAGCTGATCACTTACATCCGACGATAATCTATTTCGCGGATCGAACATGGTGCGCAAAATGCCTTCAACTTGCAGATCAGGATTAACTACAGAAGCCAATTTACTAATGGTATCAACTAAAGCGGTTAAGCCTTCTAAGGCGTAATATTCACACTGCATTGGCACCAATACACTGTCGGCAGCAGCCATTGCGTTAACGGTAAGCATGTTGAGCGAAGGCGGGCAATCTATGAAAATGTAATCGTAGTAGTCACGCACGGGCGCTAATGCATTACGTAAGCGTACTTCGCGCGCGAAAAATTCCATTAATTTAATTTCGGCAGCGGTAACATCAGAGTTAGCTGCAATTAAATCAAAAAATCCGCTGGTATCTTTTACCGTTACTTGATCGATAGGTTCTTCATCAATCAGTAACTCATAGGCTGTTTTTGGAACGTCGTATTTATCAACACCACTGCCCATGGTGGCATTACCTTGTGGGTCTAGGTCAATCAACAATACTTTGCGTTTAGTGGCCGCCATAGACGCCGCTAAATTTACGCTGGTTGTAGTTTTTCCTACGCCACCTTTCTGGTTGGCAACCGCAATTACTTTACCCACAATATTTTCGCCTAAGGGTTATTTTTATCAATAATAACTAGATGTCGCTGACCTTCAAGTTCGGGAACCGTTAAACTCTCGATACTGTGCAGTTTTAAGCCTTCAGGCAGGTTTTCTAGCTCTTGTTCAGGCACTAAGCCTTTTAAAGCATAGAATTTACCATTATTTGCGGGTAGGTGAGAACACCAGTTGAGCATATCCTCTAAAGAAGCGAACGCTCTGCTTATTACGCCATCAAAATCGAGGTTTTGTTGGTAGTTTTCTACTCGGCTCTGCACCGCGGTAACATTATCGAGTTTGAGTAAATGACAAACTTGGCGAATAAAAGTAATTCGTTTCCCCAAACTATCAAGCAATACAAACTGTTTATCAGGATTGATAATGGCCAAGGGAAGACCAGGTAGCCCAGGCCCTGTACCAACATCAATAAAACGCTCACCTTGTAAGTAAGGACTTACCACTAAACTATCGAGAATGTGTTTTACCATCATCTCCATAGGATCTCTTACCGAGGTAAGGTTGTAAGCTTTATTCCATTTATCGAGCTGCTCAACCAAACTAACCAGTTGAGAGATTTGCAGCTCGGTAAGCTGCAAAGACGTTTGAGCCAATAAGCCCTGTAAGCGAGATTTTAACACCCGATCATCCTAAGCTGACTTGCGTGCCAAGTCGTGTTTTTTCAAATATACCAATAGCAATGATACCGCAGCTGGAGTTACTCCCGAAATACGTGCTGCTTTACCTATGGTTTCTGGTCTGGCATTGGTTAGTTTTGCAACTACCTCATTCGATAGACCGCTAATTTTAGAGTAATCCAAATCTAAAGGTAGCAAAGTATTTTCATGCTTTTGGGTTTTCTTAATTTCTTCTAATTGGCGTTTAATATAGCCATCATATTTGATCTGGATTTCAACTTGCTCAGCGGCGGCTGGTAGTTCTAATCCAGGTCCAAAGCCATCAATTTCCATCAATTGTTGGTAGTTAAGCTCTGGTCGGCGGATCAATTCTTCTAAAGAATGCTCGCGAGTAATTGGATTTTTCAACAATGGGTTTAGCTGATCCAATTGCTTAGAATTGGTATGAACCCAAGTGTCTTTTAAGCGTTGGCGTTCTAACTCAACCGCTTCCACTTTTTGATTAAACAACTGCCAACGATGATCGTCTACTAAACCAAGCTTACGACCTTGCTCAGTTAAACGCATATCGGCGTTGTCTTCACGTAACAATAAGCGATATTCGGCACGGCTAGTAAACATACGGTAAGGTTCTTTAGTGCCTAAAGTGGCTAAGTCGTCGATCAACACGCCCATGTAAGCTTGGTCGCGTCGAGGTGCCCATGCATCTTTACCTTGAGCGTAAAGGGCAGCATTAGAGCCAGCAATTAAACCTTGGGCACCGGCTTCTTCATAACCGGTAGTCCCGTTGATTTGTCCAGCAAAGAACAAGCCTTTTAAGTATTTGTTTTCAAGACTTTGTTTTAAATCACGAGGATCAAAGAAGTCATATTCAATGGCATAACCCGGACGGGTTATATGGGCATTCTCTAAACCTTTCATCGAGTGAACTAACTTAACCTGAACATCAAAAGGTAAGCTGGTAGAAATACCATTTGGGTACACTTCGTGAGTGGTTAGGCCTTCAGGCTCAATAAAGATCTGATGTGAGTTTTTATCGGCGAAGCGAGTTACTTTATCTTCGATAGATGGGCAATATCGCGGTCCAATACCTTCAATCACACCGGTAAACATCGGGCTTCTGTCTAAACCATTACGAATAATGTCATGAGTAGACTCGTTGGTGTGAGTGATATAACAAGGGATCTGCTGTGGATGATCGCTTTGTTTACCAATAAACGAAAATACCGGTGTAGGTGTATCACCAGGCTGTGGCTGCATTTGGCTAAAATCGATACTGCGCGCATCAATGCGAGGTGGAGTACCGGTTTTTAAGCGATCAACTCGTAGCGGTAGTTCTCGAAGTCGTTGAGCTAAAGCAATTGACGGTGGATCACCAGCTCGGCCACCAGCATGGTTATTTAAACCTATGTGGATCATGCCACCAAGGAATGTTCCCACAGTGAGCACTACGCTGCGTGCACGTAACTGTAGGCCCATTTGAGTAACCACCCCTACCACTTGATCATTTTCTACGATCAAGTCGTCACAAGCTTGTTGAAAGATAGTTAGGTTGGCTTGGTTTTCTAAACGCTCACGGATCGCGGCTCGATAAAGTACTCGGTCTGCCTGAGCGCGAGTTGCACGAACTGCTGGGCCTTTGGATGAGTTTAGGGTTCTAAATTGGATCCCTGAAAGGTCGGCAGCCTGTGCCATTAGGCCACCTAAGGCATCAATTTCTTTTACTAAGTGACCTTTACCAATACCACCAATGGCTGGGTTACAAGACATTTGACCTAAAGTCTCAATGTTATGAGTAAGCAACAAGGTATTTTGACCCATGCGTGCAGCTGCAGCTGCTGCTTCAGTACCGGCATGACCACCACCGATCACTATCACGTCATATTGTTGTTTATAGAACATTTGTTATTACCTCGAACCAGCCTAATCCCAAAAGGGTGCGACATTTTACTGGTTAAGTGGCGATAAGGGAATGCTTAGATCAGAATTAGATCTGTACTCGATCTCTTATAAATATATAAAAGATCTTTTTTTAAAGATCTTTTATTAGATCTACTATTAGTAACTTGCTGATCTGTAGATAAGTGATTTTTTAGCTTTATGATCATTAACTTAATTAAGATCAGATCTTGTTAATGAAGGGCGATCTAAGCAGGGGAAAAACTGGGATCTAATTTGCTGTTTATCCACAGGTGGAAATGGGTATAAGCTTATCCATAGGAATAACTATGTTAAATTAATAGCTATTCCCTAGGGTTATCCACAGTATTTAGTTCACATTTAGCTCATTTTTCCAGCTTTCTAACCATGCAACTGCTGGTTCTTCAGGCACTGGTTCTAGATCCACATCTATTTCTAAACGTTCTTTTAGCTTTTTGGCACCCAAATTACTTAAGGTTTGGTCGAGATCTTTACCTGCTCCACAAAAGGTATCGTAACTGCTACTACCAATAGCCACTACGCTATAAGAAACAGAAGAAAGATCTGGTTGGTTTTCGAGTAAATGTTGGAAAAATGGCTGTAGATTGTCTGGTACATCTCCTGCGCCATGAGTAGAACTGCAAATAAGCCAAAAAGCTTGCTGATTTAGCTCTTCAAACTCTGCATCTAAGTGAATTTTTACTTGATGCTGTTCTTTTAATAGCGCTTCTAGCTCATCAGCGACGTATTCAGCCGAACCGAGGGTTGATCCCACAATGATTTCTATATCCACTTACGATCCTGTTAAATGTAGAGTCTTGGCTACATTGTAACGTGATCTAATAGGGTTTAACTAGCTGCGAATTTATTGTGATCTAGTTGTTGATAGTTTCACGTGAAACCTCAATAAAATTCACTTTACCCGCCATCTAAGCTGATGATCCCATTTGTTATGTGTGAATAAGAGTTGTGCACAAATTACCTAAATGGCTAATGGGGTTTGTTTCTAAACTCTGCTTTACACAAATTAATTAGCGCCTGTTGAGCTGGGGAAATCGTTGTTTGCTTGCTATAAATCAAGCCAAGTTGTTCATTGGCAATGGCATCGTTATGGGCTAAAACTACTAATTCACCCGTTTCAATATACGGATTTAGCTGCTGTTGTTGGCCGACAAAAACACCAACACCACGTAAACAAAGTTCAATAGCCAGCGAATGATGCTCTACTGCAATTTGTCTTTGTACTGTATCGGGATCCCACAACTCGGTATTGGTTGAAGAAAGCACAGTTATCCAGGTATGACTTAGCACTTGTTGAAGAGTTGTAGACGTTGCAGACGCTAATTGGTGAGTTCGTGAACATACTGCTACTACTGGCATTTCACACAAAGGTTCTACAGTAAATTGGCTAGGAAAAGCATCTCGGTAAAAACAAACGGCTAAATCTAATGATGGTTGTTGTTGCCAGTTGAGTAGCTGCTCATCGCGGCGTTGGTAAATATGTAAATCTACTTGCGGATAGGCTTGGTTAAATTGGCTAAGCACCTTTGCTATAGAACTATCTTGCAAATACGCACTTACTCCAAGGTTTAACCTTAAACAGTCTAGATTAGCAATTTGCTCTACCTGTTCGTTTAGGTGCTGTTTTGCACTTAGTAACTGCTCACACAAGGGAAGCATTTTTAAGCCTTGTTCCGACAACACCGGCTTGTGGCCGCTCCGGGTAAATAACTCAACATTCCAATCTATTTCTAAGTTACTTATCCATTGACTAAGTTGGGCGCGGTTTTTCTGCATCTTTTTGGCAGCGGCTGAAATACTGCCCAACTGATGACTTAATACAAAAGCTTGGATTGCTTGAAGATTCATTTGGGATCCTCTGTGTTAATAAAAGCTAACAGACTCTGATTTGTTAGCGCAGTGCCATCTCATCATCATAGCGGCGATGGACTGTTTTACGAGTATGTAACTGGTACTCAATGATGCACGGATGTTTTAGTAATCATCTACTGAAAGGTTCCAAAATGAAAAAAATTATCGTCGCTTCTACCGTTTCGCTTGCGCTGTTTAGTCAATTTGCAGCGGCTAATGCAATTCGTGGTGAAGTTGCAGCAGAAAGTAACCGCACTGGCCCGCATCTAGGCATTTTGAAAGGCGGTTATGAGTTTGATACTGATTACGGTCAGTTTGGCTTTGATGTTGAGGCAAAAAGCCGTTTGGGTGGGCGACCTTATGGCGAAAATCAGCATGAGTCAGGTTTGCACGAAGCTACCTTTGCTGCAGATTATACCTATAAGTTCGGCAATGCTTATGTTCAGCCAAGAGTTGAATATACACGTAATGTCGCTAACGACGCCAACACCGGTAAGTTTGCTCTTAAAGGTGGTTATAACTTTGATAATGGTATTTTTGTTGCTGCACGTTACCGTTACGAAGGTACCCAAAATAACAACAGCATAAATAAAGCTGAACTAGGCGATGTAAAAACCAACCGAACCGATTTAACCGCGGGTTGGGCCGGTGATATTGTTGGCGTGTCTTTTAACTACATTCATAAAGACGCAAATGCAGAGCACAAAAACAATAACCTGAAAATCAATGAACTTGAAACTAAGGTGTTCCTTACCAATTTAGGAAGCTACCAGCCTTATGTTCAATATACTCAGAAAAACTTTGATAGCAGTGGCTACAACAGCAGCCCGCTTAAAGATGATAGCCAGATTAAACTTGGCGTTAGTATGAAGTTTTAAGAGAACAAAAAAAAGAGCGCCCTATGGCGCTCTTTTTAGTTGGTTTAACTGTGAAGTTTAGTGGTAGTTCAGCGAGGTCGCTTTACCTCTAAATACCCAGTAAGAAAAGGCGGTGTACATGAGGATCACCGGTACAACAATCAGGGCGCCAATTAAAATCACAATCAGTGATTCTGGCGCAGATGCCGCCTCCCAAATATCCATTTGTCCAGGTACTACATCGGGGAAGAAGCTAAAGCCCAAAGCGCTAAAACACAGCAAAAATATCAGCATAACTAAGCTAAATGGTACCCAGCAGTGGCGATCGTTTTCTTTAGGTAAACGCCCTAGCAAAAAGTCGTTAAACAAAAATGCTGCAAAACACAAAGCTGGGATCAGCAATACAAACATGACCAATGGGAAGTCAAACCAGCGATCAAATACACCAGGGTTAACTAAAGGGTTAACGATAGATACCGCGATCACCCCCATGAAACAAAAACGGCCAGTGGTCTTGGTCCAAGCAACAGCACGTTGCTGTAAGCTGTTTTCGGTTTTCATTACTAACCAAGCTGCGCCAATATAGCTATAAGCTGCTGTTACACCCAAGCCACTGAGCAAACCAAATAAATGGGTGCTTATGCCACCCTCAAAACCCATTACATACAAACCTAACATGTAGCCTTGAGCTAAGGTAGTGAGTATAGAGCCTGCTTTAAAGGTTCTGTCCCAAGCTAACTTATGGTCCACTGCTGCTTTAGCTCTAAAGTCAAAAGCTACGCCACGCATAATAAGTCCGATCAGCATAATTGCGACTGGAATATACAAGTGGTAGAGCACAATGCTATGCGCTGCTGGAAAGGCAATGAGCATGATGCCAACTGCCAGTACTAACCAAGTTTCGTTGGCATCCCAAAACGGACCAATAGAAGCAATCATAGTATCGCGCTGCGCTTCGTCGGCTTCGCCCATTGGCAGCAAAATACCCACACCTAAGTCGTAGCCATCTAAGATTGCGTAAACAAGAACCGAAAGTCCCATTAAGCCGATAAAAATAACCGGTAACCAGTAGGCGTCCATCATGCTTTAGAACTCCCTTCAACGTTGTCTTGTGGCTGATTAACATTGGTTAAGTTGCCGTCGGGTTTGGGTTCGTTGGTTTCAAACTCTTCTTCTTTAACCGCTTTACGTGCCATTAAGAAAACCGTGTGAATGTAGGCAACTAACAAGAAGCCATAAACGATTAGATACAGCGCTAACGAAAATGCCACGTTTGAAGCGGGTAGGCTGGTTACAGCATCTTCGGTTCTTAGCACTCCGGTTACTAACCAGGGTTGGCGGCCTATTTCGGTTACATACCAGCCGGCAAGGGTGGCTACCCAACCCGAGAAGGTTGTACCTACCAATACTTTTAGCATCCAATTTGGCATTTTGCCTTTACGCACCATGTGGTAAGACCCAAACCAACTTAGGGCTAACATAAGTAGACCCAAGCCCACCATTACTCGAAAACTCCAAAAAACAGGTGCTACTGGCGGGTGCTCGTTTTCAAATTCGTTTAAGCCTTTAAGCTCACCATCTAGCTCGTGAGTTAAAATTAAGCTCGCTAACTTTGGAATACCAATGGCAAATTTGTTGGTTTTAGTTTCTTCATCTGGCAATGCAAATAACAGTAATGGAGCGCCTTTCTCGGTTTCCCATATACCTTCAATTGCAGCAATTTTTGCAGGTTGATGTTCAAGAGTATTTAAGCCATGAAAATCACCCACTAAAGCCTGAGTAGGGGCAAGTATCGCCGCCACTATTAGGCTTACTTTTAAGGTAAGGCGCGGAGCTTTTTTAACGTCGCCTTTTAAAATTCGATAGGCTGAAATACCGGCGATAAAAAATGATGCAGTTAGGCCTGATGCTAACAACATATGAGTTAAGCGATAAGGAAATGATGGGTTAAATACAATTGCAAACCAATCGGTTGGATAAGCAACACCATCACGCATTTCAAAACCCGTTGGGGTTTGCATCCATGAGTCTAGCGCTAGAATCCAAAATGCCGACAAACTGGTACCAATCGCTACCAATATGGTTGCTAGGGTATGTACTTTGTTTGGAACACGTTTAATGCCAAACAACATAATGCCCAAGAAGGTGGCTTCTAAGAAAAAGGCAGTAAGCACCTCGTAACCGAGCAGAGGGCCAGCAATATTACCCACAGTTTCCATAAAGCCTGGCCAGTTAGTACCAAACTGGAATGACATGGTAATGCCGCTTACAACACCAATCGCAAAGGAAAGCGCAAATACCTTTACCCAAAAGCGATAGGCGCGCATCCATACCGGGTTACCGGTCATATCATGGCGAACTTTAAAAAATACTAGGAACCAACACATCGCAATGGTGATGGTGGGAAACAGGATGTGAAAGCTGATATTGGCAGCAAACTGTATCCTTGAGAGCATTAGGGCATCAAGCATGGTTAAGCCTCGTTAAGGTTGATAATCTCATTAGCTGGCGGCAGATCCCTTGTTACCAACGATTTTGTCTTTTAACTCTAAAATTCTGCTAATACCTGAGCCCATCTTCATTAAACTCTGCAGTTTGTCTGGATTCATCGTATTAAGTGCGTATGACCATTGAGTGATTAACTCTAAGAGATCGTGGATCTCTTCCATTTTTTGCTGAGTAAACTGGTCGGCTTCGTTTTCTGGTTCTTCCAATAAATTAGAACGTAGTAAAGAGAGGGTTGGGTCAACTTCGCGCTTACTGCGTTCTTCAAATACAGTTCTCGCCATATCCCAAATGGACCCGGCGGCAGTAAAAAATTCTCGGCGTTGACCTGCTTGATGGCTTAGCTTTACTAAGCGCCAAGACTGTAATTCTTTTAAACCCATGCTGACGTTGCCGCGGCTAATGCCCAGCTGTTGCATAATCTGCTCGGCGTGCAAAGGCTCTTTATTAATTACTAACAAAGCCAATATTTGGCCAACTGTTCGGTTAAAACCCCAACGGCTGCCCATTTCGCCAAAATGAAGAACAAAAGCTTGGCTCTTCTCTGATAATTGCACGCGCTAAATCCTTTTATTGAACTTTCAGAAAACAGTGAAACTTTAATTGAAAATTGATTTAAGTCAATATTTTTAGCGATAATTGATGGAGAGTGATGAAACTGTGAGGCAGATTTAGCTTAGTTTGAGAGTGGGTTTATCTGTTAATCGAAAACCTGATAATTGCTTTATTTTTACTTGCTGTTTATCAGGTTTTGTTGGTGTTTATCTATATTTTAAGGGTAGCTTGGTAATAGTGAACACTTACTTATTAAGCTACTTTCCGATACAGAAAGTGAAGACGCCCATAAACAGTGGTGTGGTTGCATACTTGGGGGACCGATTGGGGACCAAATTGATAAATGTGCTCTCAACCCAAGTGTACTTTCCTAATAGAATATAGTTATTTGTTCGCTATATGTCTTTCAATTCTTACCGTTAAAATGACTAACTGTTTAACCCTGTATGCATTCAGTATGAACTCTACACTTAGCCATAATGCTGTTTGACTACCAGTTTTTTCTCCCCATACTATTGCGTATATTATTCTTAAATCGGCTGCAAATACTTAAACAAACAGCGCCGCATACATGAGGTTCAAGTATTGTTATCGTTATCGATTCAAACTCTAGAGTGCTTTATCGCTGCGGCAGAGACCGGCGCATTTAGTAAAGCTGCCCGAAAAATAGGAAAATCGTCATCCTCTGTCAGTCGCTGGATATGCGAATTAGAAGATGATCTTGGCTACTTATTGTTCGAAAGGAAAAGTAACGGACTTGTCGTAGTATTAAGCCCAAAAGGTGAGGCACTGTTACCTAAGGCTAAAATTGCAATTGATTACATGCGAAAATTAGAAGACCTTGCCTATTCAATGCACGGAGACGGCTCTCCACTTGAATTAACGATTAGTTTTAGTGAGCTGATTGACGGTGAAGGCATTGCTGAAGTTATTCAAGATCTTAAAGCTACCTGGCCAACCCTCCAAATTGCGCTTAAAAATATTGACATGGTTCATGTTCAGTTGGCTATTGACAGTAACGATGTCGATTTTGCGTTAGGCGCAGCTGCCGACTCTTTTTATCCTAATATAGGCGGGGTTGTTGTAGGCGAGGAAAATATCAGTTTAATTGCCCACCCCGATAATCCATTATGCCAAGAACCTGAAGTGCAACTAGACATGCTAATGTCTCAAACGGCTATATGGTCTTCCCCTTATGAAAAAGCTCTGCAAGATGAGAGAGCACTTTTCAATAGTTTAGATACAATAGAATGCGGTGAAGCGAGCACAGTAGTGTCATTAGTAAAAAAGAACTTAGGGGTTGCATTACTTCCTGAGTACATAACGCATTCCGCGAGTAAGTCAGGTGAAGTGGTAGCACTTAGCTATAACCAACGAGAGATTATCCCTTCGTTCCCTATGATGTTGTACTATCGGATGGATTACCCACACCCTGAAGTGACCGAACAAGTTATTAGCACACTAAAGAGTTGGTTCGGTTATACCAAATAGCTTATTTTTTAGCTCTTTCGCCATTCGTAACTGAAAGGTTTCGTACTGCTGTAAAGCCCTACTTTTTTAGTACAATCACTAAATTCAAGTTAGCTACTTGTCAGTTTTGTTGCTGCCACTCTTACACTATTTACAGCTCCAACCTTAATAAAAATCTCATTTATCATTTCTATCTACACTAAACATTTCTCTTTTATTATCCCAATTATGGGATGATTCGAACTACGAGTTAGACAAATTTGAGTTTATCTTGGCCTCACTGAATAAGTTCTTTAAACAAAAATACGTCCAGTTGGAGGAAGCATCATGAAAAACTCAATCATCATCGCAACACTAGCAACAAGCCTGTTAAGCACTTCGTTACTTGCAGCTGAACAGGAGCAAAGACAAGAACACGACATTAACTATGGTGACCCAACAGCAGCATATTCTACCGTTGGAGTTTCACGCGCTGCTGACTCTATGATGTTAAACCTACAAGTCAACAAAGGTAACAATATCTACCAAGTTGATTACGGCTTTAATGATAAAGCGCTAGGTGATGACAAAGGCCGCGAAGGCAACCAGAACTACCGAGCTCGTATGTTTCATGTAACTGATGAGGGTTTTGGTGTATCAGCGACTCTTTTGGGGTCACACAATGCAGACAAATCTGGTAGCGATACTGCTCTTGTTGGTGCTCTTTATCGTTACGAGGTATCTGACAACGTAATGATTTTCCCGATGCTAGATGTTGGTCGACAGTTCAGTTATTCCACCAGTGATAATGGCGCTAAGACCCGTGAAGAGTCTACTATCGTCCAACCTGGTGTGTTCTTACTGTACGCATTCGACGATGGCCACTGGTTATCTGCTAACCCTCGTGTTCAGTACAACGCTCGTCATAATGATTGGGTTGCTTCTGCTGAAATTGGCGGTGGTTACATGATCAATGACCAATTCTCTGTTGGTTTCCGTATCGACCATAACGAAGGCACAGACCGAGTTAAAGAAGATACTAAGTTTATGCTTCAAGCTAACTACTACTTTTAATCCAAACATTATTAGCGCTTAAAAAGCCCCGATATTTGCACACCTGTTATCGGGGTAAGCATAACCAGAATACTAGAAACACTTTTTGGGATGGCTAGATTCCTCTCAGGTAAGTGTTGGTTAAAGATAACGATATAGAGAAAAAACCATGAAAACTTCATTTTTAGCCGCAGCTCTAACAGCTGTAATCGCTCTTCCCAGCTTCGCAACATCAGATGTAAACACCGTGACAAGCCTAAATGGTGTCGAAGTTGTATTGCAAGGTACGCAAGCAGAACCAAACAACGTTATTGTGCAAGCTGAATTACCAGTCATTGAGTTTGATGGATTAACCTTTAAAGGCGGTCAACAAATCGTTGCGGGTTACAATGACGCATTCAGTGCCACTTACTATCAGGATTTCGCCAAACGTTATAACGATGAAATTAAAGAAGAGTTCACCGCGGAAGAAATTAAAAAGGCAGTAGCTGTTAATAATGCCTTTATTGAAGACTTTCCACGCATGAAAGCTTTCATTGAAGGTATTGCTGACGCATCAGGCGCATCAGTAGAACACATCCTGCTTGCGTTCTGGGCTGAAGATGCTTTGTTTTCTAAATCGATGCTAAGCTTCGGTGATCAACTGTTTGATGGTAAAGATTTCACTCGTCATGGTGAAGACGACAAAATAAAAGGCTGTACTGCTGTTGGTTTTACTAACGGCATATTGGGTCAAAACATGGATTTACCCCTTAATATGTCTGGTGAGTCTGCAACCTGGAAAAGTGATGAGTTGATTGCAAGTGGTCCGTCTCCGTTTCATCCGGTTATGAGCATGTCTCGCAACATGGCATCTAACACCAATACCATTGACGCATTCTCAACGGTTGCTTTAGAAAACGGTATATCAATCGGTTTAATGTACATCACCGCCATCACTCACAATGTGAGCGTTGATGAAGCTGAAGTGATGATGTCCAAATACCAAATAGCTGGTGCGGCATCTACCACCTTAGCAGATAAAAAAGGCGGACTTAAAACCTTCGAATGGCACGCTAATGGTTTCAAGACCTTCGATCAAGAAGATGGTTACATTGTTCACACCAATCACCCTCGTGACCGTGAACAAGAATTAACCGATGTGCTTTACGATGGGGATCTTTATGAATTCAACAAAGCGATGAAAGAGACGGTCTCTCGGTATGAAGTTGCGTCAGCCTATGCTAAATACGATCTAGAACGCAGCGCTGGTTCAATTAAAGACCTGCTAACACAGCGCCCTATTTTGTTAGCACCTACTGCTGATAACTACTTCATTTCTTCTATGTCGAACGTGTCAGATATTAACGCAGGTTGTCAGTATGTTGCACCGTATCGCCCAGACCTAACTGGTTTCACAGAGGTTTGTTTCGACAATTAGTATTAACCGATTTCGTCCTAATCCCGAAAACAAAGGCACTCATTACGAGTGCCTTTTTCATAAATCTCTATCTAGAAAAATCTATAAGCTTTCCGCCTAAAGCTATCAGTATAAATTTGCTGATTGCGCAATATGTTCGTTGCTTATATAGGTCTTATTCAGCCCGCTCTCTCACTTAACGAGACGTAGTCATTTGAATCATCTGTCAGATCAAAAAACGACCAATATACATAAATCGTTAATTCACTCTAAAATACTCTTCCTCCTTAAATGTCCCAAAACTGGGATGATTCGAACTACGAGGTAAATAAATTTAGGTTTATCTTAGACCCAACGAATTAATCCTTTGAACAAAAATACGACCCGTTGGAGAATCACCATGAAAAAACTACCTACTACATTAATCCTTATGTCTACTTTAGGCCTTTCTGTACAAGCAGCCGAATTGCCTTATCAACAGCAATATGCTGACCAAATGGGAGCAGAAGCTCCACACAAAACAGATCTTACTGATGCTACGCCAAATGCAGAAGGCGGAGCGGTTTATGCTAATCGTAACTTCTCTGAGTTTTCTGTTGTATCGTGGAACTTCGCACCTTCGCCAACTCCGTTAATTTTTAATGAGAGCATTACGCCACTCAATAATGACGAAGTCTTGCACTTAGAAGGTACCAATACTGACGGTTACATTGTTGTGAAAGACGGCACCATTGTTAAAGAGTATTATGCCCAAGGCATGTATAAAACCACCAAGCACGCAGTGTACTCTGTAGGTAAATCATATACTTCTGCAACCTGGCACAATCAATTGTTGCCTGTAATGGACAAAACAGTCAGTCAAATCATTCCTGAACTTGCAGACTCTATTTATAAAGACATTACGGTTCGAGATGTTTCTGATATGCGCACTCCAACTTATTGGGCGGAAGATTTTGGCGATCCAAACAGCCCTGTAGTGCTCTCTGGTTCTGCGACAGGCTGGGATTTTAAAGATGCCCAGTATGAACAAATTAGCTTTTTAAATTCATTAACTCGTAATCCTGAATTAGCTGATGGCGATTGGTATTACGTTAGCCCTAACACACTGTTGCTCGATAATATGGGCTCAGAACTTAGTGGTAAACATGCTTATGAAGGCATGAAGGCCTTCTATGACAAACTGGGCTTTGAGTATATATCTAATACTGTTGCCAACTTACATGGACAAGTTTCAGCTGACGGTGGTCAATCTTACACTTTAAGAGACTTTGTAAAGTTGCCTCATGCTATGGCTGCTGACGGTATTGTTAACGGTAAAGAAGCCATCTCTCAAACATATATTGACGACGTATTTACCTCTAATCCAGAAAAAACAGCTGCATTTAAGAACAGTGCTTATGGCGCAGCACTGCCAATGCTTAAGTTCTATAGCAACCAGTGGTATGTCGTTGATGAAGACATTGCTATTGGCATGGGCTCTTTTGGTCAATTCATCGCCTTTAATAAATCAACAAACGTGGCAATTGCTAAGTTTTCCACCTACAAAATAGGTCAAGACTTTGAGATTGCAGCTAACGACATCGCGTGGTTAATTGAGCAGGTTAAGAGCTATTAAGCTTCACTACAAAATAATACACCTTAGTTTGACAATACGTGGCTAACTGGCTTAGCCGCGTATTTTTTATTGCGAACACATGCTCAGCCTCTAAATATCAGCTCGTTTTGGCTGAGGCAAGCATAACCTTAGCGTCATCAGGCTCTCGCCTACATGCAGATTGAATGATTGGGTCTTGAGGTGGTTTGATCTTTGATATCAAGTTGCTGTTGAAAGTAGTTAACAAAACTGGCGGAGCGCTTTGTACTATCTTTAAAACCATACTTCTGAGATTGCCATTCAACTAGTCTCTTACTTTTAATAATTTCAGCAAGTTAATTGTTGTTTGCTCACTTTATTTTCCGATACAGAAACTAGTGAAAATGCGGCTGAGTAAATCGTCGGAGCTGAACTCACCGGTAATTTCGCTTAAGTGTTGTTGTACCAAGCGCAGTTCTTCGGCTAATAGTTCACCAGCTTGATAAACTTCTAGTTGAGTTTTGCCATTGTCTAAGTGTTCTGCGGCAAGTTCTATGGCGTTAAGGTGGCGGCGACGCGCCATAAAGCCACCTTCCATATTGCCTTGAAAACCCATGCATTGTTTTAGGTGGTCTTTTAGCTCTGCTAAGCCTAGCTCGGTTTTAGCCGAAATCTTATAAACAGGGTGTCCGTGATCCATCACTACGTCTAAGCTTTCGCCGGTAACATCGGCTTTGTTGCGTACTACTGTCATGCCCATATTGGTGGGTAGTTTTGCCACAAATTCAGGCCAAATTTTTTGTGGGTCGAGCTCCTCGGTGGTGGTGCCATCCACCATAAACAATACCCGATCAGCATTATTGATTTCTTCCCAGGCGCGCTCTATACCTATTTGCTCTACAACGTCTGCGTCATCACGTAAACCAGCTGTATCGATGATGTGTAGTGGCATACCGTCAATATGAATATGCTCGCGTAATACGTCACGAGTGGTTCCGGCTATGTCGGTAACAATGGCGGCTTGTTTACCTGCTAGAGCGTTAAGTAGGCTTGATTTACCGGCGTTAGGGCGGCCAGCTATCACTACTCGCATGCCTTCTCGTAGTAATGAACCTTGACGAGCTTGGCTTTGTACTAAGCCTAATTCTTCGATAATGGCGTATAAATCGGCTTGTACTTTTCCGTCGCTTAAAAAGTCGATTTCTTCTTCGGGAAAATCAATTGCGGCTTCAACGTAAATACGCAGGCGAGTAACACTTTCAACTAAACTATGGATCTTGTTTGAAAACTCACCCTGCAGCGAATGTAAGGCACTTTTGGCTGCTTGTTCACTGGTGGCTTCAATAAGGTCGGCAATGGCCTCTGCTTGGGCTAAATCGAGCTTGTCGTTTAGAAATGCGCGTTCACTAAACTCACCTGGGCGAGCCATGCGTAAACCATCTATTTGGCAAATTTCACGAATTAGCATGTCTATTACTACCGGTCCGCCGTGACCTTGTAGTTCTAGTACATCTTCACCGGTAAAGGAATTTGGCCCTTTAAAGTACAGTGCAATACCTTGGTCAAGCGTGTCTCCGCTAAGGCTTTTAAACGGTAAGTAATCGGCATAACGAGGAGCAGGGCACTTGCCTAATAGCGTTTCGGCTACTTGCTGGGCTAAAGGGCCAGATACTCTAATTATGCCTACACCACCACGACCTGGGGCGGTAGCTTGCGCCACAATAGTATCAGTTGAATTCATGCTCACTCTCTTTGCTCATTTCTGCTGAAAATAAAAATGCCATTCAGCCTTCACTGAATGGCATTTTAGCATTGTTGCTAAACTTTGTGCTTAGCGTTTATGTAATCCTTTTTTCTCAAGGTTACGGTAGATGATGGTTTGCTGAATTAGCGTTACCACGTTACTCATCAACCAGTAAAGTACTAGACCTGCTGGGAACCATAAGAAGAATACGGTAAAGATAACCGGCATAAACTGCATAATTTTAGCCTGCATTGGGTCGGCTACAGTGGTTGGAGACATCTTCTGAATGAAGAACATACTCACACCCATCAAAATAGGCAGAATGTAGAATGGGTCTTGTACCGATAGGTCGGTAATCCAACCAAAGAACGGTGCATGACGTAACTCTACGCTTTCCATTAACGACCAGTACAACGCAATAAAGATAGGCATTTGTAGCAAGATAGGGAAACAACCACCTAAGGGGTTAACTTTCTCTTTCTTGTACAGCTCCATCATGCCTTGCGACATTTTCTGACGGTCGTCACCGTACTTCTCACGAAGTGCAGCCATTTTAGGTTGCAGTAAACGCATCTTCGCCATAGAGGTGTATTGCGCTTTAGTTAGCGGGTACAACAAACCTTTTACGGTGAAGGTGATAAGAATAATTGCTACACCCCAGTTACCTACAATGCTGTGGAAGAAGGTTAGTAGTTTGTACAATGGTTGGGCAATAAACCATAACCAGCCGTAGTCTACGGTTAGGTCTAGGTGTTTTGCTGATTCAGCCATTTGCTTTTGCAGTTTAGGGCCAACCCATAACGAGCTAGTTAGGGTAGCTGT
The DNA here is from genome assembly GCF_045277145.1 of Agarivorans sp. JK6. Classification (NCBI taxonomy): domain Bacteria; kingdom Pseudomonadati; phylum Pseudomonadota; class Gammaproteobacteria; order Alteromonadales; family Alteromonadaceae; genus Agarivorans; species Agarivorans sp. JK6. The sequence continues at coordinate 4,705,438 of NZ_CP113525.1, forward strand.
ATCGTTAGGCGCAATGGTTTGTAAAGGCGCTTTGTAACCCATGAATACAAAACCGTTACCGCTGTTTGAATATAGCTGGTTGGTATCGCCTTCGTTTGGCAACCAAGCGGTTACAAAGTAGTGCTGCATCATCGCAACCCAACCACCAGTAGTGGTTTCATTTAGGTTAGATTTTTTGATGTCTTTAACGCTGTACTTTGAGTAACGAGTTGATTCGCTAGAATAAGCACCACCACGATAAACCGGCATTACCATGCTAGAGCTATGCTCTTTATCGGTTTGCTTAAGCTGGCTGTATAGTTGCAAGCTTAAGTCGGAGTCACTTTTGTTGCTTACTTGAAAGTCTACGTTTACGTCGTAGCTACCACGAGTAAGGGTAAAGTTTTTAGTAAATACGTTACCGTTTTGGTCTTGGTAGTTAAGTGCTACAACCAGTTCATCGCTACCATCAGCAAGTTCAAAGCTGTTGCTAGTTACTTGGTAAACTGGGCGGCCGTTGGCGCTGGCATCTGGGCCATCACGACCAATTAAGCCGCTTTGGGCTACATAGGTAAAGTTAGGATTTTCTTCTAGAAGTACAAATGGTTCTGTTGAGTCTTCTTCTATTGGGTAGGCCAATAGTTCTGCACTCACTACATCACCGCCTTGAGCGCTAATTTTAAGCTTAAGAACGTCGGTAGTAACCGTGATTAACTGACCTGCAGCGGTAGCTTGCGTTAAGTCTGAATCGTCGTGAGATGAAGCACTGGCTGGCACATCACCATTTGCAGTAGTACCAGTTGCGGTAACAGTATTGGTAGCAGTAGTTACTACAGGCTGTGGGCCGTAGTCTTTTTGCCATTGCTGATATATAAGAAAACTTACAAACAGCAACCCAATTATCAGTAAATTGCGTTGAGATTCCATAATTTTAGTTAATCACTATTGGTTTTTTTGGAACCTGGAACCGGATCATGTCCGCCAGGATGTAGAGGATGGCATTTTAATAGACGTTGGCTTGCTAACCAACTACCTTTTAACACACCATGCAAATTAATTGCTTCAATCGCGTAATCTGAACATGTTGGCGTAAACCGGCAGCGCGGACCAAGCAAAGGACTTATCACGTATTGATAAGCCTTGATTGGCATAATTGCGATTATTCGCAACGGCGCGTTAGTCTTCGCCATGATTTCTCCAGAAGCTTGGTCAGGTCTTTATTATCTAAGTCTGAAATACCGTTCTTGGAAATAACCACTATATCTACTGCGGGCAACTTGTGCTGATGTAGACGAAAGCTTTCTCTTACCAAACGTTTAATTCGATTACGACCTACCGCTAGTTTAACGCTTTTTTTAGAAACAGCTAAACCTAGACGAGGGTGTTCTAGAGTATTGGTTTTGGCAAGGATAGTGAGTTGGGGGGTACCCACACGAACGGGGTTGGAGAATACATGTTTGAAATGCATGGGAGTTAACAAACGTAACTCCCTGCTAAAAGAATGTCTTTGCACTTAATTATGCAGACAGACTTGCGCGACCTTTAGCGCGACGACGTGCCAAAACTTGGCGGCCGTTTTTTGTTGCCATGCGAGCGCGGAAACCGTGGCTACGCTTGCGCTTTAGTACGCTTGGTTGAAAAGTACGTTTCATATTTATTACTCTTGCTAGCTAGTTTTTTACTGTACAGTCGGTGCAATTAACCAAAATGGTAGGCGCACCGGGTAAAAAAGAGGCGAAATTCTAATCATTCACCTCTTCTAAGTCAAACGAAAAATCGCTTAATCTTAAATACTGTTGTGGAAAAGATCCTTTGGATCTTTGGCGGCATTATAGTGCTCCTATATATAGGTGCAACTAAACAATGTAATTAGCCGTGATTACGCTTAACGATACGCGATATAAACTGTTGAGTTCGTGGATCTTTCGGCTGATTAAACAGTTCTTCTGAGCTACCTTGTTCAACAATGGTTCCATCGCTCATAAATACCACTCGGTCGGCAACTTCGCGGGCGAAGGCCATTTCATGAGTAACAATAACTAATGTTTGTTTGCGTTCCGCCAGTTTTTTGATGAGTTCAAGCACTTCGCCAACCCATTCTGGATCTAAGGCTGATGTAGGTTCATCAAACAATATTGCTTGGCTGTGAGTAGCCATGGCACGGCCTATACCAATACGTTGCTGTTGGCCACCCGACAATTGGCTAGGGTAGTGCTTGGTTTTATCTGCTAAGCCAATATCTTTAAGTATCTTTCTTGCCTCGGCTAAGGCTTTATCTTTGGGTTGCTTCCAAACAGTTATCAACGCTTCAGCTATGTTTTGCTCTGCGTTTAAGTTGGCAAATAGCGAGTAATTTTGAAAAACAAAAGATAGTTTACGACGCAGCGCGAGCACGTCTTTTTGTTGATGGTTTTGTGCATCTACTGTTAAACCATCTACGCTAATAAGGCCGGTATCGGGTTGTTCTAAGTAATTAATACAACGTAGAAAAGTAGATTTCCCTGTTCCTGATGGGCCGATGATCGCTACAACTTCGCCCTCTTTCACTTCTAAATCGATACCGTTAAGCACATTTTGCCCATCGAAGGACTTGCTTAAATTGGAGATTTTTATCATCGTTAATAAGCCTTCGATAGTCGCTGTTCAGCAAGGTTTTGTAGCTGAGTAAATACTGCAACAACTGCCCAATAGATAAGTGCTACTGCTAAAAATGCTTCAAAGAACTTAAAGCTACTAGATGCTTCCATTTGCGCTTTAGCCATTATTTCTGCCACACCTAAGGTAAAGGCCAAAGAAGTGCTTTTAATCATATCGATAAGATAGTTCATTAAAGAAGGCAGGGCGGTGCGCAGTGCTTGTGGTAGCACTACCCTGCGTAAAGCTTGCAGTCGAGTCATACCAAAGGCGTAACAAGCGTCCCACTGGCTTTTATCAATAGAGTTAATAGCTGCTCTAATGCTTTCTGCTTTATAGGCAGAAAAGTGCAAACTCAAACCGATAACCGATGCGCTAAATGCATCTAAGCCAATCAGAATTGGGAATACCTGAGGTAAGCCGTAATACAAGATAAACAGTTGTACCAGTAACGGCGTACCGCGGAAGAATGAGATAAATACCACTGCAAATTGATTAAGCAGCGGCAACTTAAATACACGAAATAGAGCCAATATTAGTGCAAGCACTAATGCAAAAACGGCTGCAACTGCAGCCATTTCCATGGTGGTTCCCAAATACTTAAACAGTATTGGGAACAGCTCTAACATGTAACCGAAGTCAAATGTAGACATTATTTGGTGATGTCTCCGTCAAACCATTTTTGAGAAATTGCGCTTAGGCTGCCATCTTGCTGCATAGCTTCTAAGCTAGCGTTAACTTTAGCTTGTAATGCTTGGCCTGCTTCGTTGTTTTTGAATGGCATCGCATTCTCGATGGTTTCGAAAGGCTGACCCGCTAGCGCTAAGGGTAGACCAGATTTCTTGATAAGTGCTAACGAAGATACACGGTCCATAACAAATGCATCTGAACGACCCAATGCAACATCTTGCTCGATGCCTGTATCGTAAGTCGCTATGTTAATTTGATTATCGGTGTCGTGTTTGCGTAATAACTGCTCAAAGTTAGAACCTAGGTTTACCGCAACCTTTTTGCCTTTTAAGTCGTCAATGCTAGTAATCTCGCTATTGCCTTTACGTACAACAATTTGCGCGCCATCCACCACATAGGGGTGAGAGAATAGGTATTTAGCTTTACGTTCATCGGTAATAGTTATTTGGTTAGAAATTGTATCTACACGACCTGTCTCTAACATGCCAAATAGGCCAGAGAAGTTCGCGGTTACAAATTCAACTTTCCAATCATTACGTTTGGCCAGTTCATTCCAAACATCAACTTCAAAGCCTTGTAGCTGATCTTGTTTTACAAAAGTGAAAGGAAAATAACGACCAGACATACCTACTTTAACGGTATCTTGTGCAAATGCTGACCAAGGACTTAGGCTAACTAGCAGTAAACCAAGTAGCAATCGTGATTTATTTAGTAGTTTCATTTCTATTCTTCTGTATCTGTAGTTGTGTATGGGTAAAAATTCTAGTTCAGCCTCGGTAAATACACAAATACGCTGTAGTTATATCAAATAACTAAGCTGTTATCTGGCTCGGCGAATTTTATTCACATATTTGTTATCTGCTTGTGAATAATTCATAAGAAATCTAGAGTTTAAGCGGCTTCCGTTATAAAATAGACGGTCTTTTTGGTGATAACGCGGAGTCGCGA
>NZ_CP113526.1:0-4463 GCF_045277145.1 Agarivorans sp. JK6
GTAAATGGATTGAATTATGAAGAATGGTTTTTATGCGACTTACCGCAGCAAAAATAAAGGGAAAGATAAGCGCTCAATAAACCTGTCTGTTTTCCTTAATTCTCTGCTGGCTGATAATCATCACCTGCAGGCATGCAAGCTTGGCGTAATCATGGTCATAGCTGTTTCCTGTGTGAAATTGTTATCCGCTCACAATTCCACACAACATACGAGCCGGAAGCATAAAGTGTAAAGCCTGGGGTGCCTAATGAGTGAGCTAACTCACATTAATTGCGTTGCGCTCACTGCCCGCTTTCCAGTCGGGAAACCTGTCGTGCCAGCTGCATTAATGAATCGGCCAACGCGCGGGGAGAGGCGGTTTGCGTATTGGGCGCTCTTCCGCTTCCTCGCTCACTGACTCGCTGCGCTCGGTCGTTCGGCTGCGGCGAGCGGTATCAGCTCACTCAAAGGCGGTAATACGGTTATCCACAGAATCAGGGGATAACGCAGGAAAGAACATGTGAGCAAAAGGCCAGCAAAAGGCCAGGAACCGTAAAAAGGCCGCGTTGCTGGCGTTTTTCCATAGGCTCCGCCCCCCTGACGAGCATCACAAAAATCGACGCTCAAGTCAGAGGTGGCGAAACCCGACAGGACTATAAAGATACCAGGCGTTTCCCCCTGGAAGCTCCCTCGTGCGCTCTCCTGTTCCGACCCTGCCGCTTACCGGATACCTGTCCGCCTTTCTCCCTTCGGGAAGCGTGGCGCTTTCTCATAGCTCACGCTGTAGGTATCTCAGTTCGGTGTAGGTCGTTCGCTCCAAGCTGGGCTGTGTGCACGAACCCCCCGTTCAGCCCGACCGCTGCGCCTTATCCGGTAACTATCGTCTTGAGTCCAACCCGGTAAGACACGACTTATCGCCACTGGCAGCAGCCACTGGTAACAGGATTAGCAGAGCGAGGTATGTAGGCGGTGCTACAGAGTTCTTGAAGTGGTGGCCTAACTACGGCTACACTAGAAGAACAGTATTTGGTATCTGCGCTCTGCTGAAGCCAGTTACCTTCGGAAAAAGAGTTGGTAGCTCTTGATCCGGCAAACAAACCACCGCTGGTAGCGGTGGTTTTTTTGTTTGCAAGCAGCAGATTACGCGCAGAAAAAAAGGATCTCAAGAAGATCCTTTGATCTTTTCTACGGGGTCTGACGCTCAGTGGAACGAAAACTCACGTTAAGGGATTTTGGTCATGAGATTATCAAAAAGGATCTTCACCTAGATCCTTTTAAATTAAAAATGAAGTTTTAAATCAATCTAAAGTATATATGAGTAAACTTGGTCTGACAGTTACCAATGCTTAATCAGTGAGGCACCTATCTCAGCGATCTGTCTATTTCGTTCATCCATAGTTGCCTGACTCCCCGTCGTGTAGATAACTACGATACGGGAGGGCTTACCATCTGGCCCCAGTGCTGCAATGATACCGCGAGACCCACGCTCACCGGCTCCAGATTTATCAGCAATAAACCAGCCAGCCGGAAGGGCCGAGCGCAGAAGTGGTCCTGCAACTTTATCCGCCTCCATCCAGTCTATTAATTGTTGCCGGGAAGCTAGAGTAAGTAGTTCGCCAGTTAATAGTTTGCGCAACGTTGTTGCCATTGCTACAGGCATCGTGGTGTCACGCTCGTCGTTTGGTATGGCTTCATTCAGCTCCGGTTCCCAACGATCAAGGCGAGTTACATGATCCCCCATGTTGTGCAAAAAAGCGGTTAGCTCCTTCGGTCCTCCGATCGTTGTCAGAAGTAAGTTGGCCGCAGTGTTATCACTCATGGTTATGGCAGCACTGCATAATTCTCTTACTGTCATGCCATCCGTAAGATGCTTTTCTGTGACTGGTGAGTACTCAACCAAGTCATTCTGAGAATAGTGTATGCGGCGACCGAGTTGCTCTTGCCCGGCGTCAACACGGGATAATACCGCGCCACATAGCAGAACTTTAAAAGTGCTCATCATTGGAAAACGTTCTTCGGGGCGAAAACTCTCAAGGATCTTACCGCTGTTGAGATCCAGTTCGATGTAACCCACTCGTGCACCCAACTGATCTTCAGCATCTTTTACTTTCACCAGCGTTTCTGGGTGAGCAAAAACAGGAAGGCAAAATGCCGCAAAAAAGGGAATAAGGGCGACACGGAAATGTTGAATACTCATACTCTTCCTTTTTCAATATTATTGAAGCATTTATCAGGGTTATTGTCTCATGAGCGGATACATATTTGAATGTATTTAGAAAAATAAACAAAAGAGTTTGTAGAAACGCAAAAAGGCCATCCGTCAGGATGGCCTTCTGCTTAATTTGATGCCTGGCAGTTTATGGCGGGCGTCCTGCCCGCCACCCTCCGGGCCGTTGCTTCGCAACGTTCAAATCCGCTCCCGGCGGATTTGTCCTACTCAGGAGAGCGTTCACCGACAAACAACAGATAAAACGAAAGGCCCAGTCTTTCGACTGAGCCTTTCGTTTTATTTGATGCCTGGCAGTTCCCTACTCTCGCATGGGGAGACCCCACACTACCATCGGCGCTACGGCGTTTCACTTCTGAGTTCGGCATGGGGTCAGGTGGGACCACCGCGCTACTGCCGCCAGGCAAATTCTGTTTTATCAGACCGCTTCTGCGTTCTGATTTAATCTGTATCAGGCTGAAAATCTTCTCTCATCCGCCAAAACAGCCAAGCTTGGCTGCAGGTCGACGGATCCTTATTCTTTAGAACGCAGAGATTCCTGCAGGTTGGTAGACAGAGAGAAAGAACGCATGATTTCAGCACGAACAACTTCCCAAGCGCACGGAGAGTATTTCTTTTCTTTCAGGTACAGGGTGATACGCTGGAAGTATTTACGAACAGCCAGGATAGAGTCTTCTTTCATCAGCGGGGTTTCGGTAACACCAACACCCTGGATAACGCAAGCTTCCAGGTCGTTCAGCTGCTGGTACAGTTCGGTGTAGAATTTGTCCAGCAGGGTTTCGTCCCAAGCAGCAGAAGAGTCTTTGGTAGAGAACAGGTTGAAGATCTGCTGGATCATTTCGTGCAGAACCGGGATGGTTTCAGCTTTCTGGAACTGGTTACCGAACTCTTCCTGCGGGAAACCGAAGTCGTGACGGTCTTTCAGGCAAGAGAACAGAGAGATTTTACGCATCTGAGCCAGCAGCATCAGGGTACGACGAGAACCCAGAGAGTGGGTCTGCGGCAGGTCACACATGAATTCCTCCTTAATTTTTAACCAATGCTTCGTTTCGTATCACACACCCCAAAGCCTTCTGCTTTGAATGCTGCCCTTCTTCAGGGCTTAATTTTTAAGAGCGTCACCTTCATGGTGGTCAGTGCGTCCTGCTGATGTGCTCAGTATCACCGCCAGTGGTATTTATGTCAACACCGCCAGAGATAATTTATCACCGCAGATGGTTATCTGTATGTTTTTTATATGAATTTATTTTTTGCAGGGGGGCATTGTTTGGTAGGTGAGAGATCTTTAGCTGTCTTGGTTTGCCCAAAGCGCATTGCATAATCTTTCAGGGTTATGCGTTGTTCCATACAGCCTCCTTAGTACATGCAACCATTATCACCGCCAGAGGTAAAATAGTCAACACGCACGGTGTTAGATATTTATCCCTTGCGGTGATAGATTTAACGTATGAGCACAAAAAAGAAACCATTAACACAAGAGCAGCTTGAGGACGCACGTCGCCTTAAAGCAATTTATGAAAAAAAGAAAAATGAACTTGGCTTATCCCAGGAATCTGTCGCAGACAAGATGGGGATGGGGCAGTCAGGCGTTGGTGCTTTATTTAATGGCATCAATGCATTAAATGCTTATAACGCCGCATTGCTTACAAAAATTCTCAAAGTTAGCGTTGAAGAATTTAGCCCTTCAATCGCCAGAGAAATCTACGAGATGTATGAAGCGGTTAGTATGCAGCCGTCACTTAGAAGTGAGTATGAGTACCCTGTTTTTTCTCATGTTCAGGCAGGGATGTTCTCACCTAAGCTTAGAACCTTTACCAAAGGTGATGCGGAGAGATGGGTAAGCACAACCAAAAAAGCCAGTGATTCTGCATTCTGGCTTGAGGTTGAAGGTAATTCCATGACCGCACCAACAGGCTCCAAGCCAAGCTTTCCTGACGGAATGTTAATTCTCGTTGACCCTGAGCAGGCTGTTGAGCCAGGTGATTTCTGCATAGCCAGACTTGGGGGTGATGAGTTTACCTTCAAGAAACTGATCAGGGATAGCGGTCAGGTGTTTTTACAACCACTAAACCCACAGTACCCAATGATCCCATGCAATGAGAGTTGTTCCGTTGTGGGGAAAGTTATCGCTAGTCAGTGGCCTGAAGAGACGTTTGGCTGATCGGCAAGGTGTTCTGGTCGGCGCATAGCTGATAACAATTGAGCAAGAATCTTCATCGAATTAGGGGAATTTTCACTCCCCTCAGAACATAACATA